>NZ_JBPAFV010000003.1:0-541767 GCF_050880365.1 Serratia sp. BFP-2025
CAGGACGCCCGCCATAAACTGCCAGGCATCAAACAAAGCCGAAAGCCCTGAACTGACGTTCAGGGCTTTTTGCTATGCGTAAAAAACAAAAAAGCGCAGCTACGCTGCGCTGCTTTACCCAACTTCTCTCCGACAGGCAGCCAGAGAAAAGGCCCCGAAGGGCCTTTGATTAGGGTGTGTTTGCTTTTTTCACTTATTATTCGGTTAATGCGAGCTGCCCTGAGAGATGCCCAGCCCGGTTTGCGAACGGACAAACTGGGCCCGGAAGCGTTCCCTTTCTTGCTGTCCAGCCAGCGAGCCGTCGGTTATCGAGAACAGCCAGGTGCCGACAAAGGCCACGATCATCGAGAACAGCGCCGGATATTCATACGGATAAATCGGTTTTTCATGGCCGAGGATCTGCACCCAGATCGTCGGGCCGAGGATCATCAGTATCACCGCCGTCAGCAGGCCCAGCCAGCCGCCAATCATCGCGCCACGGGTAGTCAAACGCGACCAGTACATCGACAGGATGATGATAGGGAAGTTACAGCTGGCGGCGATGGAGAACGCCAACCCGACCATAAAGGCGATGTTCTGCTTCTCGAACAAAATCCCCAGCGCAATGGCGACCAGTCCCAGCACCACGACGGTGATCTTGGAGACCTTCAGCTCATCGCGCTCGGTCGCCTTGCCGTTTTTCATCACGCTGGCGTAGAGATCGTGGGACACTGCCGAGGCGCCGGCCAGCGTCAGGCCCGCAACCACCGCCAGAATGGTGGCGAAGGCTACCGCCGAGATAAAGCCGAGGAAGAAGTTGCCACCAACGGCATTGGCCAGGTGCACCGCCGCCATGTTGGTGCCGCCCAGCAGCGCGCCGGTGGCGTCTTTGAACGCCGGATTGGCGCTGACCAGCAAGATGGCGCCGAAGCCGATGATAAAGGTCAGGATATAGAAGTAACCGATAAAGCCGGTGGCGTAGAACACGCTCTTGCGCGCTTCCTTGGCGTCGCTGACGGTGAAGAAGCGCATCAGGATGTGCGGCAGGCCGGCGGTGCCGAACATCAGCGCCAAACCGAGCGACAGCGCGGAGATCGGATCGGAGACCAGGCCGCCGGGGCTCATGATGGCGATGCCTTTCGGGTGCACCTTCACCGCTTCGGCGAACAGGGTATTGAAGTCGAAGTTAACCGACTTCATCACCATCAGCGCCATAAAGCTGGCGCCTGCCAGCAGCAGCACCGCTTTGATGATCTGCACCCAGGTGGTGGCCAACATGCCGCCGAACAGCACATACAGCACCATCAGAATGCCGACCAGGATCACCGCCACGTGGTAGTTGAGCCCGAACAGCAACTGGATCAGTTTGCCGGCGCCGACCATCTGCGCGATCAGATACAGCGCCACCACCACCAACGAGCCGCAGGCCGACAGGGTGCGGATCGGTTTCTGCTGCAGGCGGTAAGAGGCGACGTCGGCAAAGGTATAGCGGCCGAGGTTGCGCAGGCGCTCCGCGATCAGAAACAGAATGATCGGCCAGCCGATGAGGAAGCCGATGGAGTAGATCAGGCCATCATAGCCCGAGGTGTAAACCAGAGCGGAGATGCCGAGGAACGAGGCGGCGGACATGAAGTCGCCGGCGATCGCCAGGCCGTTTTGCAGGCCGGTGATACGCCCGCCTGCGGTGTAGTAGTCCTGACGGGAACGGGTGCGTTTGGACGCCCAGTAGGTGATGTACAGGGTGGCGCCGACAAACAGGATAAACATCACGATCGCCTGGATGTTCAACGGCTGACGATGCACTTCGCCGCCGATGGCGTCGGCGCGGGCCAGGCCGGGCAACAGCAGCAGCGCGGCGGCGGAGAGGGCGGAACATAAGCGTTTCATTGTTTCACCTCGCGCAGAATTTCTGCGGTGAGGCGGTCAAACTCGCCGTTGGCGCGAAACACGTAGATTCCGGTCAAGACGAAAGAGATCACGATCAGCCCGACGCCGACCGGGATCCCGCGGGTGATGGTCGATCCGACGGCGATCGGCGTGCCGAGCCACTGAGGATCGAAGGCGATCAATAGAATAAAGCCGACATACAGCGCCAGCGTAATCAGCGAAAGCAGCCAGGCGAACCGGCCGCGTTTTCTTACCAGCTCTTTAAAGCGCGGGTTTTCTTCAATCCCTTGATAAATGGTGTCATTCATCAGTGTGTCTCCAGTCGGTATTGAGAGAGTACGCCGCGCCAGGGCCGCTCAACGGCGCGTTATCCGAATGAGCGGCCTGAAGCGGCGTAAATTATGACGGTACTTTCATTGATTGTTTTTCTTCCAACAGCTTGTCGACTACGGCCGGATCCGCCAGCGTGGAGGTATCCCCCAGGTTGCTGGTGTCACCGGCGGCAATTTTGCGCAGGATACGCCGCATGATCTTGCCGGAACGCGTTTTGGGCAGCGAATCTGTCCAATGCAGCACGTCCGGCGTGGCGATCGGCCCTATCTCTTTGCGCACCCAGTTGCGCACTTCGGCATAGAGCTCCGGCGTTGGTTCTTCGCCGTGGTTCAGCGTGATATAGGCGTAGATCGCCTGGCCTTTGATGTTATGAGGAATGCCGACCACCGCCGCTTCGGCGATTTTCGGATGCGACACTAGCGCGGATTCGATCTCGGCGGTGCCCAGACGGTGGCCAGAGACATTCAGCACGTCGTCGACGCGGCCGGTGATCCAGTAATAACCGTCCTCGTCGCGGCGGGCGCCGTCGCCGCTGAAGTACATGCCTTTGAAGGTCGAAAAGTAGGTCTGCTCGAAGCGCTCATGATCACCGAACAGGGTGCGCGCCTGGCCCGGCCAGGAGTCGACGATCACCAGGTTGCCTTCGCAGGCGCCCTCCTGCGGTGTGCCGACGTTATCGACCAGCGCCGGCTGTACGCCGAAGAAAGGCCGCGTGGCGGAACCGGCCTTCAGCTCAGTGGCGCCCGGCAGCGGGGTAATCATGAAGCCGCCGGTTTCGGTTTGCCACCAGGTGTCGACGATCGGGCATTTCGCGTTGCCTATCTTGTTGTAGTACCACTCCCAGGCTTCCGGGTTGATCGGTTCGCCGACCGAGCCCATGATGCGCAACGAATCGCGCCGGGTGCCCTCGATCGCCTTGTCGCCTTCGGCCATCAGGGCGCGAATGGCGGTTGGCGCGGTATACAGAATGTTGACCTGATGCTTGTCGATCACCTGCGACAGGCGGTTGACGCCCGGGTAGTTAGGCACGCCTTCGAACATCAGGGTGATGGCGCCGCAGGCCAGCGGGCCATACAACAGATAGCTGTGACCGGTGACCCAACCCACGTCGGCGGTGCACCAGTAAACGTCGCCATCGTGATAGTCGAAGACATACTTGAAGGTCATCGCGGCGTACACCAGGTAGCCGCCGGTGGTGTGCAGCACGCCCTTCGGCTTGCCGGTCGAGCCGGAGGTGTACAGGATAAATAGCGGATCTTCGGCGCTCACTTCTTCTGGCGGGCAGTCGGCGGAAACGTCCTGAGTCAGCTCATGCCACCACAGATCTCGCCCTTCCTGCCAATACCCCGGTTTACCGGTGCGTTTGAACACCACCACGTTCGCCACGCTGACCACGCCGGGATTTTTCAGCGCGTCGTCGACGTTCTTTTTCAGCGGCACGGCGCGGCCGGCGCGCAGGCCTTCATCGGCGGTGATCACCAGTTTGGCGTTGGAATCGATAATGCGTCCGGCGACCGCTTCCGGCGAGAAGCCGCCGAAGATCACCGAATGGACGGCGCCGATGCGCGCGCAGGCCAGCATGGCGACCGCCGCCTCCGGCACCATCGGCATATAGATAGCCACCACGTCCCCTTTTTTCACGCCGAGCTTTTTCAGCACGTTGGCGAACTGGCAGACATCATGATGCAACTGTTTGTAAGTCACTTTCTTGGATTGGGTCGGATCATCGCCTTCCCAGATGATGGCGGTTTGGTCGCCGCGCTCGGCCAGATGGCGGTCCAGACAGTTGGCCGACAGGTTCAACGTGCCGTCTTCAAACCAACGAATGCTGACGTGGCCCGGATCGAACGAAGTGTTTTTAACTTTGGTATAGGGTTTGATCCAGTCCAGGATTTTGCCATGCTCACCCCAGAAAGCCTCTGGGTCTTGAACCGACTGTTGATAATACTGTTGGTATTGTGCCGGATTAATCAGGGCGCGTTCTGCAATTGCAGAAGGAATAGCGTGTTTATGCAGTTGGCTCATAGCTTTTCTCCTTGAAGTTGTTAATGATATGTCAACTGAAGGTTAAGTATAGTTTGCTACGATTCTTTGTTTCTTTTTTGCGCGGCAGATCACGCAACAAAGATATTGATTTGTAATAGTTCTGTCGCATTTGCAGGGCGTATCTATCTCTTTGGCGTTTAAATCATCATAAACCCGCGTTTTTAGCCAAAAATACTTATCTAAAGAACAAAAAAGAATAAACAACGCCGAGACTATTTGCCTCGTGCTTAATAGCGTGGGGAAGTATTGGCATTATTCCGCGCTATAAATCTTTTTGGATTATTTTTCGCTATTAATATTCGAAGTTGGTATTAACGCGATATAACGATAGACGGCACATCCTGAAATAACGTTTTATTAACCTTTAATTCCTGATGAAAAGTCGGGTGATACCCGAGGGTATTCACTCTGCGGCATCGCTCGATTTTTAAGCTAAATATAAAGTGGCGCTGCATTTATGAGGGAAAGTGTCACTCGGTAAATTCTCATTTAATTGACTTTTGAGTAACAAAATATAAACATTTGTCGTGGACTAAATATGCAGAATGGACGAAAAATAACGCATTTTAATGGCGTTCAAAAAAACGTCGTCGGCACGGTTATGTACTTCATTATATGAAAAATTATGTTTTTAATAACAAGCAATTATGCCATTTGAAATAGTAACGCGAAATTTTTGTGATTCGATTCAGCGCTCAACCCTGACAAATCAAGGCTTGCAGAGCATGCCGCCCGGATGATACAGATTTATACTGCGTCGCACCCAGGGCAGGTGAACGCTTCCACTGAATTAACATAAGCCTGTAATAAATGATTAAGTATTCTTTTCGCTGTGTTGCGACTTTGTACGGCGGAAAGAGTCTTTGAGGACTTTTTGGGTATGAAAAGTGTAAAAATTAGCCTGGCTTGGCAAATCCTGATCGCGTTGGTACTGGGTATTATTGTTGGCGCGGTATTGCACAACCAGACCGAATCTCGTGAGTGGCTGGTAAGCAATATTCTCAGCCCGGCGGGTGATATCTTTATTCGTTTGATCAAGATGATTGTGGTGCCGATCGTTATTTCCACGCTGATCGTCGGCATTGCCGGCGTGGGCGATGCGAAAAAGCTGGGCCGCATCGGATTGAAAACCATTATTTACTTCGAAGTGATCACCACCGTTGCCATCGTGGTGGGGCTGACGTTAGCCAACGTATTCCAACCCGGCCACGGCATCGATATGTCGACGCTGACCACGGTGGACATTTCGCAGTATGAGAAAACCACTGAACAGGTGCAAAGCGGTTCGCACAGCCTGGTGGCGACCATTCTGTCGTTGATCCCGTCGAACGTCTTCTCGTCGATGGCCAAGGGCGACATGCTGCCGATTATCTTCTTCTCGGTGCTGTTCGGTCTGGGCTTGTCGTCGTTGCCGAAAGAGACCAAAGAGCCGTTGCTGAAGGTGTTCAAGGCGGTGTCCGAGAGCATGTTCAAAGTCACCCACATGATCATGCGCTATGCGCCGATCGGGGTGTTTGGCCTGATTGCGGTCACGGTAGCCAACTTCGGTTTCGCTTCGCTGCTGCCGTTGGCCAAGCTGGTGGTGCTGGTGTACTTCGCCATCGCCTTCTTCGCCCTGGTGGTGCTGGGGGCGGTCGCCCGGCTGTGCAACCTGCGCATCTGGACGCTGATCCGCATCCTGAAAGACGAACTGATCCTGGCCTATTCCACCGCCAGCTCGGAAACGGTGCTGCCGCGCATTATCGAAAAGATGGAGGCTTACGGCGCGCCCAAGTCGATCACCAGCTTCGTGGTGCCGACCGGTTACTCCTTTAACCTGGACGGCTCGACGCTGTATCAGAGCATCGCCGCTATCTTTATCGCCCAGCTGTACGGCATCGAGCTGTCGCTGGGGCAGGAGATTGTGCTGGTGCTGACGCTGATGGTCACCTCGAAAGGGATCGCCGGCGTGCCGGGCGTTTCGTTCGTGGTGTTGCTGGCCACGCTGGGCAGCGTCGGCATTCCGTTGGAAGGCCTGGCGTTCATCGCCGGCGTGGACCGTATCCTGGATATGGCACGCACCGCGCTGAACGTTGTGGGCAACGCGCTGGCGGTGCTGGTGATCGCCAAGTGGGAACACCAGTTCGATCGCAAGAAAGCGCTGGCTTACGAAACGGAGTTCCTGGCGCAAAAGGTGAAGCCGGCCAATCAGGCCTAACCACCGAGTATCGCCTACGTTAAAAACGCCCCGGGCCCCGCGCCTGGGGCGTTTTGCTTTTATGTCCTTTCAGCTTGCCACTTTCTTTTCTCTGCCCCCGCTACGTGACTTGCATCCCCGCTTAACAGAATCTAAAGTGTTACCAAATTATTGGAAATGATAATAGATGTTATTATCATTTTCATTTGATGATGTATGGAAACACGCAAAAGCGGTTGAACGGCGGAATGTCGTCCGTGCGGCGCTTTTATTCAGGCTTATCAAAGGTAGGTAACATGTCGGACACCGCTTTGGCCTCTGAATGGTTGCCGCTGGCGCCAGCGCAGCTTGATTTCTGGGAAGAATACACCTTGCACCCCGGGCAGACCTTATCCACCGTCGCGCATTGCACCGAACTGTGCGGCGCGGTAGAGGAAGAGGCGCTGTGTCGGGCGATCGCCGTCACGCTTGCCGAAACGCAGGCGTTTGCCCTGCGCTTTGGCGAACGGCGTGGCGACCATCCTCCGCCGTTACGGCACGATCCTCAGCGCATACCGTCATTGCAACGCATCGATCTGCAAGCGCATCGCGATCCCTGGCAGGCGGCGCAAAGCCTCATGCGCGAGGATATAGCGCAGCACCGGGCGCTGCACAGCGAAGCGTTAGCCGCAACCTGGCTGCTGAAGCTGGCACCGGAGCGCTACCTCTGGTACGTGCGCGCGCACCATATCTTGGTCGACGGTTTCGGCATGGCGCTTATCGAACACCGCTGCGCCGCGTTATATGCGCACTACCTCGGCCAGGGCAACGCAGGCATCCCTCTGGGCGCCTTTGGCCCCTTTCAACAGGCCGAGCTGGCCTATGCCGACTCCGAGCGCTGCGAGCGCGATCGGCGCTTTTGGCAAGCCTACCTGCCGTCGTCGCAGGCGTTGCCGACGGTGCGCAAGGGCGGCGCGGCGTACGGCGTGCGGCGTTTGAGCGCCAACCACCGGCTGCCGGCGGCGGTGTCGCAACGTTTAACGCAGCTGGCGGAGCGCAGCGGCATCAATTGGCCCGACTTGCTGGTGGCGTTGTCGGCGGTCTGGCTGTTTCAAGTGATGCCGCAGCACACCCGGCAGGGCGATACGCTGCCGATGTGGATGCCGGCGATGAATCGCCGCGGGCAGGCCGCCACCAATGTGCCTGCGCTGGCGGTCAATACCCTGCCGCTGCTGGTGTCACCGTCGCAAGCGGAGACGCTGGGGGGCTTTCTGACCGCTCTGACGCAGCAGCTGCGCGAGCTACGCGGCCACGCCGGCTATCGTCTGCGGCAACTGGCCGTCGATCGCGGAGTGGCTCCGGACTCGCGTTTCTTTATTTCCCCTTTCATTAATGTGCAGCCCTTCGATGCGCCCCGTTTCACCGGCTGCAGCGGTGCCCGGCGCGTGCTGGCCGGCGGTTCGGGTGACGGTTTCAACCTGACTTATCGCGGCCGCACCGACGCCCGAGATCTGCAGGTGGATATCGATATCTATCTGGAGCAGTTCCCGACGGAGGATGCGCTGAACTATGGCGAGGCACTGCAAGAATTCCTGTTGCGTGCGCTGCAACGGGATGCGTGGGAACAGCCGCTGGCGGGTCTGACGGCGCTACCCGCCTGATAAAATACGGGCGGGGGATGTCCCCGCCCAAGTGGCATGGCTTCAGTTGGTCAGTAACGCCGCCACTTCACGCGCGTTCTTGCACGGCAGGAGCGAACTGCTCACCAACCGGGTGCCGAAAGCGTCATTGAGGCGCTCCGCCACCTGTTTGATATGCGGCAGTTTCAGCCCCATGGCGATAAACGCCGTCTCTTCTCCCCATTCCGGGCGCGGCGTCACGCCGATCGCCTGCCAGTAAATGGTCAGGATCTCTGCGCTGCGCGCCAAAGGCGCGTGCGGCGGCGGTGCCGCGCAGGCGTTCAACGCCGGCGCGGTTTGCTGGTGGCTCAGGTCGGCGCGGATGCGATGGCGGTCGGTTTTACCGTTGGCAGACAACGGCAGCGCCTCGGCATGGATAAAGCGCGTGGGAATATGGGTACAGGGCAGATAGCCGGTGGCGAAGGCACGGATCTCGGACAGCGGCAGCGGTTTGCCGTCACGAGTCAGATACAGGGCGCCGAGCGCCGCCTCGTTGTTCTCTCCGCTGGGATAATCCACCACCACCATATCCTGAATCGCCGGATGACGGCGCAGCACGTTTTCGATTTCCGGCAGTGAGACGCGTACGCCGCGGATCTTCACATAGCCGTTCACTCGGGTCGCGAACATGATGTTGCCGTCCGCGCGATAGTAACCCTGATCGCCAGTGCGGAAAGCGCGTAGCGGCTGCCCATCCGGCCCTTCGAGGGTGATGAAATCATGCTGCTTCAGCTCCCCCTGTTCCAGATAGCCCAACGCCAGGTTGACCCCGGCGGTATGGATGCGGCCGACCACGCCGGCCGGGCAGTGGCTGCCGTCGTCATGACAGATGAAATAACGGTTGGCCGGCAGCGGGCGGCCGTAAGGCACGGTGCCGCTCTCCTGCGGGGCGATCGGGTGCCAGATGCTCCAGATGGTGGTTTCGGTCGGCCCGCCGAGCGAGAACAGCGCGAGATCCGGGCGCAGGGTGCGCAGGGTTTGCACCGTCGCCGGCTTGATGTAGTCGCCGCCTTGCGCCACCAGACGCAGCGAACGCAGGCTGTCGGCCGTCTTGCAGGTGAGCAGCATCTCCAGAATGGCAGGCACCGAACACCACAGGGTGACCCGATGTTTTTCCACCAGCTGATTCCAGCTGATGGCGTCTTTTTCCTGATGCGGCGCCGGCAGCACCAGCGTAGCACCGGCGCACAGCGAACCGAACAGATCGAACATCGACATGTCATGGTGCGGCGGCGTGACGGAAATGAACACGTCGTCGGCGGTGACCGCCCAGCGCTGCTGGGTCTGGTGGACGACGTTGGAGGTGGCGCGGTTGTTGAGCACCACGCATTTAGGCTTGCCGGTGGTGCCGGAGGTGTACAGGTAGTAGCTCGCGGTCAGGCTGGCGCTGCGTTCCGCCAGCGTCTGTTCATCCGCCAGCGCAGGCGCGCGATCCGTCGGCGCCAGCAGGATCGCCGGCGTGACGCCGATCGGCGTCTCCAGATCGCCGCCGTGCACCACCAGCGTTGGCCGGCAGTTCTCCAGCAGGTAGGCGGTACGTTCCGGCGGCGAGTTGATATCGATAGGCACCCAGATCACGCCCTGCAGGGCGCAGGCGAGGCTGAAGATGACCTGTTCCGGGCTGCGCGGTAGATACAGCGCCACCACATTGCCCGGCTGCACGCCGCGGCTCTGCAGGTTGGCGATCGCCGTGGCGATCCGCTGGCCCAGCTCATTATAGGTCAGCGTCTGCTCGCCGCAGATCAGCGCGTTGCCGCCGTTCTGCGCGCCAAACAGCCGCTCGGCCAGCTGCGCCAGATAAGGATAAGGCGCGTAATTCGCTTCGCTGTCGTTGTGGCGGTAATGCGCCAGATCGATGAAGTCTCGCGGCGCGATTGTCAGGTCGGCGCGTTGGCAACTGTGCAGGATGCGCTGCTGCAAGGCCGCCAGCATGGCCTCGACCTGCTCGCCGTGCAGCGCCTGTTCGGCGTAGTCCACGCACAGCTGCAGGTTCTTTTCACTGTCCAGCGTCAGGCGAATGTCGATGGCGACCTGCGGCGTTTGGGTCAGGCCGTCGTGGAAGCGCACTGGCGCCTCGGCCGGCAGCGTTTCCCAGCCCAGACAGTTGGTCAGGATCACCGGCAGCGCCGGGCCGCCCTGGCTTTGGCCGAGCAACTGTCGCGCCAGATCGACGCCGGAAAATGTCAGGTGGTCGAGCGCGCCAAGCACGTCGTCCTGCAAGGCTTGCGCACGCTGGATAAAGTCTTCGCCGTAGCGGGAATAACGCACCGCCACGAAGCTGGAGGCGTTGCCCAGCGCGCCGTCGGCGGCGGGGAACGCCACCGGTACGCCGACGCACAGCTCGCCGTCGGTGGTCCAGTGGGCCAGCGTATCGAGGATCAGCGCCGACAGCAGGCTGTTGCGCAGCAGCGCATGCGGCGATCCCAGGCGGCCGAGCCGTTTTAGCGTGTCGTGCGGCAGCGTCAGGGTGGCGCGGCGATAGCGTGATGAGGTGAGATTGGCGAGCGGGGCGCGCCACGGCAATGCCGACGGGGTGGTGACATCCTGCAGCTTGTCGCGCCAGTAGGCCGCATCGGCCTGACGCTGCGCCGCCGGGGCGGCCGGGGGCGGCAGCGCGGCGGCGGTCGGCGCCAGAGGGCGATCGTCGAACAGGCGCGCGATCACGCTGGAGATCCCCTGGCCGTCGAGGATCAAGGCATCGAAGCTGGTGAAGATCAGCGTATCGTACGGCGATCCCGTCGGATCCTGCTGTTCGGCAAGCTGGATCACGGCGATGCGCCACAGCGGCTGGCTCGGATCGTGGCGCTGGTGGGAGTAGTGCTCGCGCAGCTGTTCGAGCTGGCGCTGCGCTGCTGCGCCGTCAAGAGAGCGCAAGTCGTGGCGATCCAGGTGCAGCGCAACCTCCGGGCGCACGTGCTGCGTGCCGCGCTGCACATCGATGCAGGTGCGAAGCGCCGGGTAGTGCTGTACCAGCTCGGTCAGACGCGCTTCAAGGCGCGGCACATCCAGCTGCCGGGCGCGGTATTCGCGAAAGTCGTGCATCGCCACGCCGCCGAGCGGCCATCGATCGCTGCGGCCAAGAAGATAGGCCTGCTGCAGTGCGGTTAATGCTGTCTCCATGATACTTCCCTATAGTCGCTAACCGATTAAAACGAGTCGGGCGCCACGCGCCCGGAAACCGATCTCAGTGCTGCGGCGCCAGGGCGGCGAGCAGCGTTTTTGCATTTCGCCCCGCCTCGGGCGAACGTTGGCAAATCAGCGCCGCCAGCGCCGCCGGGGAGGGATGCGCCGCCAGATCCTGCGCCGTCAGCGCCGCCGTCAGATACTTGTTGAGCACCGTCAACAGCGCATTCACCCCGGCATCCGGCAAGGCCAACCGGTGGATATCGTCGTGGTCGCGTAAGTCGGCCTCGAGGGCCACCCGCGCCAACAGCCGATGCAGCACCTGGCGCACCGGTGCCTGCTGCGCCAGCGCGTCGGGCGTACATTGCGCCAGCAGCTGCGACAGCGGGCGATCGAATGCCCCCGCTTGCCGCGCAGCCAGGTGCAGCAGCGCCCGGTAACAGGCCAGCAGGCGCGGCAGCACGTGCTCGGGAAACGCGTCCAGCCGCACGTCCCAGTTGATCAAAATGCCGTCGTCGACGTGGGCGACCTGCGCATCCAGCGCCACCTGCGGCCCCTGAGAGATCACCCAGCCGAGACGGCCGAAGGTGTCGGCGACCCGTTCGGAAAACAGCGTCTTGCCGCGGATGCCGAAGCCGGCGGTAAACACCACCGGCGAAGGCTGCAGGCTGCCGTGCAGGCGCGACAGATCGCGCATCACACTGACGCCGGGGTAATCCGCATGCTCGATCAGCTCCGCCAGCTGCGTCATCAGGCGTTGGCAGAAGGCGTTCAGGTTTTCCGTCGGATTCAGTTCCACGCCGAGCAGCACCAGGTTAGAGAAGTCGCCGATGAGGCGCTGCGCGTCCTCCCGCTCGCTCTCGCGGTGGAACAGCGGCACGTTGAGCCGAAAGCGCGTCATGTTCCAACCCTGGCCGACGGCCAGGGCGAACAATGCGAGAAACAGCGTCGAGAGGGAGGTGTGGTGCCGTTTGGCGACGTTCTCCAGCGCGCGGCTCTCTTCTGCATTCAGCTGTACGGCCAGGCGATCGCTGCGGCAGCGGTCCGGCGTGCGCAGCAGGCGCGGCGCCGGCGGCACCTGCGCCAGGCGTTCGCGCCACCAACGTTGGCCGCGTTCGCGCCGCTGGCGCAGCGCGTCGTCGGCGTCGCGTTGCGCGAGGTGATCGAAATAGGCCGGCGGCGCGTCATGGGCAGGGGGCGGCGGGCACTGGTGATAAAACGCCGTCAGATCTTCCATCAACAGGCGAAAACTCATGGCATCGCCGGCGATCATGTCGAGATCGACATGCAGGCGGCTGCGCCCCGCCGGCAACAGGCTCAGGCTGATATCGCAGGGAACGCCCTGCTCCAGCGGCAGCAATTGAGTGCTTTTCGCCTGGCGTTTGGCGGCGAGCGCGGCCGCCAGCGTCGTTTCATCGGCGTGTCGCCAGTCGTCGAGATGCAAGGTATGTCGGGGGCCGGGAGGCGCGATCGTCTGCCGGCCATCGTCGGTAATGCGCAGGCGCAACAGCGGATGACGCAGGTACAACGCCTCGACGGCCTGGCGTAGCCGAGCGATATCCAGCTCGCCGCCGTCGAACTCCGCATACAGATGGGCGGCCATGCCGCCCAGAGGAGGAGCGGACTGTCGGCCAACCCAATAGGCGGCCTGCATCGTGGTTAAAGCTTTCATCGGGTATCCATTTTGATTCAGCCAACGAGACTGCAAGAATATATCCAAATGTTAATAGGAATGAAAATTATTATTATTTGATCCATTTGACGCGAGGGTGCTATCTATAAGGGGTTTTAGCTGTAACGGGCAGGCATGGGGTTGGGTATGAATAATTTATTCATATTATTCTTAGCATTGTAATTATTGTCTGTTATTGCAGCGCTTGTTTTACCTGCGAAAGTATAAGGTTTTCTGGCGGTTATCGTGGCCGCTCTCACACCTTTATTGATAATGATTTGCATTAGAAAATGCAAAATATTATCATTCTTAACATTATTTTACGTTTTTATACAAGCCGTCGGCCGCTCCGCCGGCGGCTTGGCCGTGGACGGGCCGCGCCCGTTCGGCCGCGCAAGGCATAGGTTTGCCGCAGGGATAAGCAACAGAAAGGTCGGGAAGGCCGCAGCGTCATAGTCTGTGTGAGTGTCGATGTAGGTTGTGTAAAAAAAATCAAATTTTGTGCACCTCTGGGATGAAAGGAGAAGACATCTATGGGCAAGCATTTTGCGGCTCAACGGCATGAAAGCGTAGGAAACGGGGAAAAGGCGGGGTTAAGAGCCATTGGGGCATTTTCCTCCGTATTTTTAGGCGTGTGTTCACTGGCGATCGGTAACGTCAACGCGGCGGAAACTAAGAGCAACGAAACCTACCAGGACGCGGAAACGCTGCTGGTCACCGGTGAGAAGATCAAACGTTCCATTTTCGACACCGGCTCCAGCGTGCAGGTGTTCGACAGCAACCGCATCGCCTCGATGCCCGACGCGGTGCAGATCCCCGATCTGCTGCGCATGACCCCCAACGTGGTGGATCTGGGCATCGGCAACGAACTGCCGACCGTGCGCGGTATCGACGGTTCCGGCCCGAACGTCGGCGCCAATGCTTTCCTCAGCGGCACCCGCCCGCGCCTCAATCTGTCGTTGGACGGCCGTTCGCTGACCTATAACGAACAGGCGTTCGGCCCGCAGTCGCTGTGGGATCTGGATCGCGTCGAAGTGTTCCTCGGCCCGCAAAGCTACATCCAGGGGCGCAACGCCATCGCCGGCGCCATCGTCATGGCCAGTAAAGACCCGACCTTCGAATGGGAAAGCGCCTTCAAGGGCGGGGCAGGCAACCAGCACTCGTCACAGTTGGCCGCCATGGCGTCCGGCCCGCTGGTGGAGGATCAGCTGGCGTTCCGCGTCAGCGTCGATCGCCAGCGCCGCCGCAGCGAGGCTGACCTGCCGGCCTATGCGCCAGTGGGTGATCCGCGTGAAGTGGAAGCCACCACCGCCCGCGCCAAGCTGCTGTTCAACCCGGCCGGCCTGCGCGATCTGACCACCAAGCTGACCTTTAACCACTTCGGCAGCACCGCGCCGCAAAACGAAAGCCTCAACCCGCAGCCGCATCCGACCAATCCGCGTCACGATCCGCGCCGCGCCGTGTTCAAAAGCAACATGAACAGCACTATCTGGGATCTGGCCTGGGAGTCCTCCGATGCGCTGACGTTTGAAAACCGCGTTATCTACACCGATTTCAACATCAACCGTCCGACCGCTTACAACATCCAATACGCCGAGATCGACGGCCAGGAAGTTCACGTGGAGCCGGTGGTGCGCTTCGGCGGCGCGGACAGCCGCCTGCACGGGCTGGCGGGGTTGCGTTATTTCCACGGCACGCAGGATGAGTTCGTCAACATTTTCGGCGGCTCGACCTTCAAGGATAAAACCGATACCCATTCGGCGTTCGCCGAGTTGACCTATGCGCTGACGCCGCAGGTGGACGTGACCGCCGCCAGCCGTCTGGAACGCGAACACCGTCGCCGCGACGGCGGCAGTCAGGCGGTGCGCATCGACTTCGATGAAACCTACACCGTGTTCCTGCCGAAACTGGACGTGGCCTGGAAACCGACGGATACCCAAACCTACGGCGCCAAGATCGCCCGCGGTTATAACGCCGGCGGCGGCGGCATCACGATCGGCACGCCGGTGGTCAGTTACACCTACGGTTCCGAGTATGTCTGGAACTACGAGCTGTACACCCGCCATCACCTGAAAGACGCCAACGTGGTGCTGACGGGTAACATCTTCTACAACGATTACAAAGATATGCAGCTGCCGTACTCGCTGGGTGAGAACTCCAGCGTGATCCGCAACGCCGACAAGGTGGAAACCTACGGGGCGGAAATCGGCGCCACCTGGCAGCCGCGCTGGGACTTCGAGCTGTTCGGCAACCTCGGCCTGCTGAAAACCGACATCAAAAAGTTCTCGGGCAGTGGCGTGGAAGGGCATGAACTGGCGCGCGCGCCGGCTTACACCGCCAACATGGGTGCCAAGTATCAGTTCCTGAAAGGGTGGGAGCTGAGCAGCAACGTGGCGTTCACCGACTCCTACTATTCGCAATACGACAACGACTCGCGCGGGCGCATCGGCTCCTATTGGACGGCCAACGCCCAGCTGGCTTACACCTTCGACTACGGCCGCGCCACGCTGTATGCGAAGAACCTGTTTGACTCCGACCGCCGCGAGATGATCCGAAGCAATGACATCTACACGGCGACGCTCCAGCGCGGCCGCCTGATCGGCGCGGCGGTTGAGCTGAATTTCTAACGCTATCGCAATGACGGGGGACGAATGTCCCCCGTTTTGTGCGCTATCCCGGCATGGCCGGGCAAAGGAGATAACGCAGTGATCGGTGATTTTGACAGCATTCTGAGCGATGAAGAGGCCCAGCGGCTGGAGAGCGCGTTTCAGGCGCTGGGCGCGGAATCGGCGAACGGCGAGCGGCCGGTGAGCGAAGCCGAAGAGCGGGCATGGTTTGCCCATCTGCAGCAGGGTGACGCACGCGGGCAGCGGGCGTTGGCCTGGCGCCTGACGGGGGAAGTGGATATCGCCCGGCTGACGGCGGCACTGCAGGCGCTGGTGCGGGAGACGCCGGGCGTGGACGTGCGCTACGTTTTTGATGACGAAAACGGGCTGGTTAAACGCGCCGCCGGTTCGGCGCCGTTGCCGGTGAGCCTTCGTCAGGTGGCGGACGAACAGCACGCCATTGGCTGCCTGCTGCAGGCGCAGGCGGCACCGTTTGAACTGGAAGGCGAAGCGCCGCTGCGCGGCTTGCTGTTGCTCACGCCGGACGGCGAGGTGATTTTGGGCGCAGTATTGCATGACATCCTGGCGGAAGCGCTGCCGTGGCGCCATCTGCCGCCGATGCTGTCCGCCCGTTATAACGGGGACCCAGTGCCTCTGCCTTTCGCCGCTGAGCCGGTCGAGCTGCCGGAAAGCCCGGAGCCGCAGCTGCCTTGGCTGCGCCAGGCGGTCTCGCTACAGGATTACCGCAGCCCGGCGCAGCGTGCTGAAGCCTTGCCGCCGGTGGGTTCGCGCGTGGTCACTCGCATTGCGCGCACGTTGCTGCCCGCCAACAATACGCCGCGAGCATTGCTGGCGGCGGTGGCGGCACGGTTTGCCGAGTTCGTCGCCGCACAGGCCGGCGGCCAAACGGTGCAGCTGTGCGTGCCGGTAGCCGAAACGGCGGAATTCGTCGGTCTGGAACTGGGCCTGACGGCGGCGCCGCTGATGCGTCTGACCGTGCAGCATGGCGAGCACGACGTCGGGCAGCGGCTGCTGGCGCAGACCGTGGCTGAACAGCCGGACCCGCAGCGGGCACAGCTGCTGGTGGCCTGGCGCGACGATCTGGCTGCAGAGTGGCGGCTGGAAGGCGTTCACGCCGAGCGCCTGCTGCTGCCGCCGCTGCATACGCCGTTTGAACTGGCGCTGCTGCTGGGCTTGCCGGAAGCGGAGGCGCTGACGCTGGAGCTGGTTACCGATCCGCGTTTGTCCCCACATGCCGCGCCTTTCCTGCTGGAACAGTTCAGCGCCTTCCTGGCCGGGCAGCAAATTGCCGTCGCATTGCCGGCGGCTGAGGCCGCCTCCCCGGCGATTACCGCGCCGGCGGCGAACGGCGACGCGGACGAAAGCGTTGCGCCGCTGATTTTGCAGGAGTTCCGTGAGGCGCTGGTGGCGCCGGAAATGACCCTGGATGAAGACTTCTTCGATCGCGGCGGTCATTCGCTGGTCGCCACCCGGGTGATCGGCCGCTTGCTGAGCCTGCATCAGATCGAAATCAACATTAACGACCTGTTCAGCCATCCGACGGCGCGTGGGCTGGCGGGGTATGCCAAACGCCTGAACGTCGCGCAGCCGAATGCCGCGGTGGTGACCGCCGACGATCATGATCGGGCGCAGGCGCCGCTGTCGTTGGCGCAGGAATCGCTGTGGAAGGTGTATGAAGCCTTTGGCCATGACGAGATCTTCAACCTGCCGTTCTCTTTGCGTTTCTTCGATGCAGTGGATGAAACGGCGCTGCGTCAGGCGTTTATCGACGTCATGACTCGCCATACCGTGCTGCGTTCACGCTTTGTTGAGCAGCAGGGCGAGGTGGCGCAGGTGGTGGTGCCGGCTGCCGAACTCGCGGACTACTCGTGGTTCCGCTTCTCTCACGAGACGCCGGCGGGCAACGCCGCCGCCCTGTTGGCCGATGCCGGCCAGCACCGGTTCGATCTGGCCGCCGAGCTGCCGCTGCGCGTCACGATGCTGCGCGATGCGGACAATGGCCAGCAGTTGCTGTCGCTGCTGTTCCACCATGTGGTGCTGGATGAATGGTCGCTCAACCTGATGATGGACGAGCTGGGCGTCGCTTACCGCCATCGCGTCGCTGGCCAGGCGCCGCAGTGGCGCGGGCAGCCGCCGCAGTTCCACACCTTCGCCCGGCAGCAGCGAGCCTCCGGGGTGCAGCAGCAGCATCTGGACTACTGGCTCGACGCGCTGCGCGGCGCGCCGGTCGGCCAGCCGATCTTCCGGCAAGAACCCTCTACCCATCCGGCGGTGCCGGCGCCGGCGGACGTCAACGGCGGCTGGCTGGAGTTCGAGGTCGATCCGGCCGTGGCGGAGGGCCTGTATCAGCTCGCTCGCCGCAACAACGCTTCGCTGTTCAACGTGGTGTATGCCGGTATTACCTCGGCGCTGCGCCTGCTCGGCGGCCCGGCGGATCTGCTGGTGGGCACCTCGACCTCCGGCCGTAACGACGCCGAGTTCTTCGATACCGTCGGCTACTTCACCACCGTGGTGGTGCACCGCGTGCGCTTCGACGAAGGGCTGACGGTGGCCGGCTTGGTCAGCCAGGTGAAAAACACCATCAACGGCTCGCTGCCGTACACCGATATTCCGATCGATCTGGTGGAGGAAGGGCTGTTCGGCGTGGACGCCGACCGCAAGAACCATATGTTCGAAGTGTTTATCCAGATCCACAGCCGCATCAAGCTGAACGGCGAGTTCCGGCTGCAGGACGGCAGTGCGATCGCCTACCGGCAGGTGGAGCCGGAGAAAGCAGAATCGCTGCTCGGCCTGCAGTTTGAGGTGATGGAAGACGATCTGGCCGGGAAGAAATCCCTGCGGGTGATGATGACCTACCGTCAGGATCACTACAGCAAGGAACAGGCTGATTTGATCGCCGATGGCGTTCAGCACGTCTTTACCCAGTTTGCGCAGCACATCGCTGGCGATATCGCTCTGGCGGCGCTGCCGCCCGGGCCGCAGGCATGACGTTGTTTCACTCTAACCGAAAGCATGATTTTCAAGGAGATAAAAGGATGTCTGGAACCCTAGCAACCCCGCGCGCGTTACTGTCGCTGCTGGTGGCGGCCTCTCTGGTGGTCGCCGGCGCCGCGCAGGCGAACGATGTCGGCATCAAACCGCAGGACATCAAGCGCGAGGCGCTGTCGTCGACGGTGGTGGAGATGGCCTACAGCACCTCGCAACAGGCGCTGTTCGTCAGCGCGCCGGACTGGAAGGAAGAGGCGCGCTCCCGCGTGCTGCGGCTGGATCCCAACACCCTGGCGATCAAGGCGGAGATCCCGCTGCAGGTGAAAGGCTTCGGCGTGGCGCTGAACGATGCGGGCAATCGCTTGTACCTGACGCAGGCCTTCAACGGTGAAGTCGGGGTGGTAGACACCACCACCAACCACGCGCTGGGCAGCATCAAGCTGCTGGACAAAGCGGTGCTGGAGCAGGCTTACAAGCAGGCGGGCATCAGCGGCAAGCGCCTGGATTTCCTGCTGGCGGAGCTGAAGAAATTCAAAATCACCGAGGACTACCTGTACCGCCTCCGCGAGCTCAAGTATGACGCGCAAAGCGGCCGTCTGTTCCTGCCGGGCCTGGGCTTCGGCGTCGACAGCGTGCTGTACGTGGTCGATACCAAAGCCGGCAAGCTGGAGAAAGTGATCCCGGGCTTCGGCTACAACGCGGTGGGCATCACGCTGGATGAGAAGGGCCGCAGGGTATTCGTTTCCAACATGCAGGGGCAGGTGATCACCCTGAACGCCGACACGCTGGCCATCACCGCCACGCACGAAGTGCAGGCCGATCAGCTGCTGAATCTGGTGTATGACCCGGCGAGCAATCGCCTGCTGGGCGTCGATCAGGGCATCGATCGCGACGACTACCGCAACCATCATCTGGGGCACGACTACGTGAAGCGCAGCAGCGGTCACCGGGTGTTTGCGCTGGATGCGGACAGCGGCAAGGTGCTGGCCAGCGAGCTGACGGATGAGGTGCCGATCGGCCTGCTGCTCGATGAGCGCAGCCAGCGGCTGTATGTCGCCAATCGCAAAGGCGTGCGCGTGGATCACGGTGCCGGCACGCTGACGGTGTTCGACGCCAAGACGCTCAAGCGCCTGCAAACCGTAGACCTGCCGCCGCACCCTAACAGCCTGGCGTTGGATCCGAAAGGCGACGCGCTGTTCGTGACGGTGAAAAACGACGGCGCTTCCACCAAGGCCGGCAAGCCGGAAAGCGTGGTGCGCATTCAGCTGCATACCAAATAACGCAATGGAAAGATAAAAAAAGGGGCGCCGCGGCGCCCCTTTGTCGTTGGGTCATGTCATCAGAAGTGGGTGTTGATGCTCATGTAGTAGGTACGGCCCGGTTCGTTGTAGGTGGCCGCGCCCGCGCCGGCGATGTTGACCGCGCCGGTAATCGGGTCGCCCACGTTCTGCGCGTTACCGGCGCGGAACTGGCGTTTATCGAACAGGTTGTCGATACCGGCGGTGACGCTGACGTTTTTGGTCAGGTCATAGGTCGCGCTGGCGCCGACGACGGCATAAGGGCTGACCTCGCGGGTTTCGCCGCCGGTGGCCGGTTTACCCTGGTAGTTGTACTTCTTCGGCTTCTGACGGCCGTACCAGGTCAGGGTGGACTGCATCGACAGATCCTGCGTGGCCTGCCAGCTGAGAGTCGAGTTGACGGTGAACTTCGGGATCACCGACAGGTAATCGCCGGTGGTCTTGTTCTTGTTCTCGATCATGTAGGTGGCGTTGTTGCTCCAGGTGACGGTCTCGCTGACCGGCACGTTCAGCGAGCCTTCCAGCCCTTGTACGACCGCTTTCGGTACGTTCTCCCACTGATAAACCGCCGTGCCGGTGCTGCTGGTGGCGATGCGCGAGTTACCCGCTTCAATCTTGTTGTGGTAATCGTTGCGGAAGTAGGTTACGCCGGCCAGCCAGCCTTCGTTATGGAACTCCAGCCCGATCTCTTTGTTGACGCTGGTTTCCGCCTTCAGATCGTCGTTGCCCAGCAGGTAGCAGCCGTTTCTGACATCGCTGCCCGCACACCCCTGGCCTTTGCTGTACAGCAGGTAGTTGCCGTTGGTCTGGTACAGGGTCGGTGCCTTATAGGAACGCGCGATGCCCATTTTCAGCGTGAAGTAGTCGCCCAGTTCCTGCGACAGGTTCAGCGCCGGGCTCCAGTTGTTGCCGGATTCTGAATGCAGATCGTAGCGCAGGCCCGGCGTCAGCATGGTGGTGTCGGTCAGCTCGATATTGTCTTCGGCGAACAGCGAGAAGATATGCGCGGAAGCGTAAGGGCTGCGCGTGCCGTTGCCCATGCCGGGAATGGTGCCGCCCATCAGCGTTTGGCTGGTGGAAGTACCGTCTTTCATCCGCTGTTGGGTCCACTCGGTACCCAGCGTGGCGGTCTGTGAAACGCCCAGCTCAAACGGCACGCTGACTTCGCTGTGCGCCAGGAAGTCGTCCAGCTTGGTGGTGCCGAACCCGGTATTTTTGGTGTCGAAGATGCCTTCGGTGCCGCCGGCCAGTCCTTCGTTCAGACGGGTGTTGCGGGTGCGCTCGAACTGCACGTAGTTGTTGGTGCTCACGCCGTTGTCCCAGGCACCGCGATGGGTCAGGCCGAAGGTTTCACGGTAGATGCGGTTGGTCTCTTTGCCGTAGTTGCTCTGCACCAGGGCATTGGTGTTGGTGTTCTGGGTATCGCCGGAATACAGGTTGCCCTGACGGCCATAGGCATACTCGAACTCCAATGACTGCAGATGGGCGAAGTCCCAGTGCAGCAAGGCGTCGATGTTTTTATCGACCACCCCTTCGCGCCCGGCGGGCAGGCTGCTGGCGTAGGCGCCTACGCGTTCGGATTTATGTGATTCGTTAATGTCCCAGGCGTCGGCCTGCGTTTTGCTGTAGCCGCCGAACAGGCGGAAGCTCAGGGAATCGCTCAGCGGGCCGGACAGGCTGAAGTCGGTGCGCTTGGTGGCGCCCTCCTGCTTGTGCTGCGGCACGTTGAAGTAGCCGTTCAGCGAGCCATGCAGCGCATCGCCGGCCTTCTTGGTGATGATGTTGACCACGCCGCCCGCCGCGCCGTTGCCGTAGCGCGCCGCGGCCGGGCCGCGCAGCACTTCGATGCGTTCAATCATTTCCGGCGGTACCCAGGCGGTATCACCGCGCGAGTCGCGCTCGCCGCGCCAGCCCTGGCGCACCGAGTTGCGGCTGGAGGCCGGTTTGCCGTCGATCAGCACCAGGGTGTTTTCCGGGCCCATGCCGCGGATATCGATCTGGCGGTTGTTGCCGCGCTGGCCGCTGGTGGAGTTGCCGGTCAGGTTAACCCCCGGCATGGTGCGGATCAGTTCGCTGATGTCGCGCGCCGGCGGGCGTTTCTTGATCTCGTCGGCGGTGATGGTGGACACCCCCGGCGCCTGCAGGTTCTGCCGGGCGGCGGTGACGACGATGGTGTCTTCGCCGCGCGGTTTTTTATCCGTGGCGCCGCTGTTTTCTTCCGTGGTGGTGGTATCAGCCTGCTGTGCGGCGTTGGCGAACGCGGACGCGCCCAATCCCAAGCCGATAAGAGTGGCTAAAGAATAACGTGATAGCTTGCTTTTCATTTGAGTGTCCTACCTTGCTGCCATCCCTCGCCGAATGGGGGGAAGGGCGGTTGTAGTTTTTTGTGTAGTCGGAAATAGAAAATCGGCTGCGGCAAGGGATGCCATTGATGTATCCCCGATCCCTGTCCGTTGCGCGCAATACCAGCACGATCTCCAAGCCTTACACACTATTGCAAATGCAAATTATTATCAATAGTATTTGGCGTACAGTGCGTTCGGGCGGTGGCCGGCGATAGGGAAAAGTCGACGTTCCCGGTGCCGCCAACTACAAAATGGGTAGGCGTTGTGAATACAGAACTACAGTCAGAAAGCAGCAGATTATTGGCCAGCAGCAATGCGGGCAGTCCAGGGTGGTGGTTGACGGTGGCACGACGCGGTACGCCATGGGTAGAACCGGCGGGTAACGGCCGGTGGCGAACCACCTTTTTCTGGCGCGATCCTCAGGGATGCGAATTGACCTCCGCCTACCGTCGCGTGTGGATCAACATCAACTGCCTGACCGACCATCATCAGCCGAATCCGCCGCAAAGCCTGCAGCGTTTGGCCGGCACCGACGTGTGGTACTGGCAGACCGAGCTGAGCGGCGCCTGGCGCGGCAGCTACTGCTTTATCCCCTGCTTTGACGAGCGGCCGCCGGCGTTCAGCGGCGACGATGCGCACGCCAACATGCACAACCTGCGGCACTGGTGGCACCAGGTGTTCGCCAGCGCCACCCCCGATCTGCTCAACCCGTACCGCTCCTGGCAAAGCGCCAGCGGCCACAGCGTCTCCGGCCTGCACATGCCGGATGCGCCGCCGCAGCCGGTATGGCGTTCGTTCGATGAGTATGAAATAGCCAGCGGGCGCTGCACGCCGCCGCTGCCGGCGCGTTTGCAGCGCCATACCTGGCAGAGCGAGCGTCTCGGCAACAGCCGCGACGTCTGGATTTACACCACCGGCGACAGCAAGCCGGCCGAGCGCCCGTTGGCTATCCTGCTCGACGGCCAATTCTGGGCGAAGCAGATGCCGGTCTGGGAGCCGCTGATGCAGCTGACCCGCGAAGGGGCGTTGCCGGAAGCGGTGTATGTGCTGATCGATATCATCGATCTGCCGCACCGGTCGCGCGAACTGACCTGCAAAGACGACTTCTGGCTGGCGGTGCAGGAAGAACTGATGCCGCAGCTGGCCGACTGGGCGCCGCACAGCGACAAACCGGCCGATACGGTGGTGGCGGGGCAAAGCTTTGGCGGCCTGGCCTCCCTGTATGCCGGGCTGCGCTGGCCGCAGCGCTTCGGCGCGGTGATCACCCAGTCCGGTTCCTACTGGTGGCCGCGGCGCGACATGCTGCAGCTGCCGAGCATTCCCGACGACGCCTGCTGGCTGATGCAGCAGGTAGAACGTCACGGCCTGGGCAACCACGGCGCGCTGAAGGTCTTTATGGAAGCCGGTTCGCAGGAAAAGCTGGTGCATCGGGTCAGCGGCGAAATGGCGGCACGCCTGAGCGACGCCGGCCATCGGGTGCACTACCGGGTGGTGGAAGGCGGGCATGACGCGCTGTGCTGGCGCAGCGGCCTGACCGACGGGCTGCAGGCGGTATGGGCTTCCGCTTTCGCCACCGCTTATCCGGCATCGGCGACGGCAACGGCACGAGGAACACATGATGGAAAGCCTGAATCCGTTCGATGATCTACAGCAGCGCAGCCTGGTGCTGCGCAACGTACAACAACAATACAGTTTGTGGCCGGATTTCCGCGCCATTCCGTCCGAGTGGACGATCGTCTTCGGCCCGGCGGCGCGCACCGAGTGCGCCGAATGGCTGGAACAGCATTGGCAAGACATTCTGCCGGTCGCAGCACGCGAGGCGTGACCGGCGCCAGGTAATCACGGGAGCAATAAGCAGTGTCACACACCCCTAACTCTCTCAGCGGCCCGGCGCTTGCGGGCGAATGGCCGCTGGTCGCGGCACAACCCGGCATCTGGGTCGCCGATCAAATCTCCCCGCATCGCAATGCCTACGCGGTGGCTCACGCCATCGAACTCAACGGCCCTGTCGCCGTGGAGCCTCTGCTGCAGGCCATCATCCAGGGTCTGGGCGAGGTGGACATGCTGCGCCTGCGTTTTGCGGAACGCGACGGCGTGCCGGTGCAATGGCTGGATGACACGCTGGTGGTGCACGCGCCGGAACTTGTCGATCTGACGACGTCGCCGGATCCTGAAGCCGCCGCGCGCGCGCTGATGGACATCGATCTGGCGAGCGATCTGCGCGCCGGCAGCGGCGCGCCGCTGTATCGTCATGTGGTGATGCGTCTGGCGGATGACCGCTGGTTCTGGTATCAGCGCTATCACCATCTGCTGGTGGACGGTTTCAGCTTCACCGCCATCGCGCGCCGCGTGGCGGCGATTTACACCCATCTTTGCCGCGGCGACGCGCTGGAACCGACGCCTTTCACGGCGTTCAGCGACGTGGTGGCGGAATACCAGGCTTACCGGCAGGCCCCGGCCTGGCAACGCGACGCCGATTTCTGGCGCGAAAAAGCACGGCAGCTGCCGCCGCCGGCCACGCTCTGTCCGCAGCCGCTGGCCGGGCAAACGCCCACACCGCGCATCCACCGGCTGGAACAGCGCTGCGATCCGCAGGCCTTCGCCGAACTGGTGCAGTGCGGCGCGCAGCAGAAGCTGAACGCCGCCGATATGGCGGTGGCGCTGGTGGCGCTGTGGGTGTCGCGTCTGAGCGGCCAACCGAGCTTCAGCGCCGGTTTTATCTTCATGCGCCGTACCGGATCGGCCGCCCTGTGCGCCGCCGGCCCGGTGATCAACGTGCTGCCGATGGAGATGCACCTCGAGCCGCAGGCCACGCTGTATGAGGCCGCCGCTCGCATCAGCCGCGAGCTGAAAACGGTGCGCCGCCATCAGCGCTACGACGCTGAACAGGTGCAGCGCGATCTGGGGCGCATCGGCGACGGTGAACCGCTGTACGGTACGGTCTTCAACTTCAAAATGTTCGATTACCAGCTGGACTTCGCCGGTATCGAAGGCATTACCCACGATCTGGCCTCCGGGCCGGTGCGCGATCTGGAGATTGCGCTGTTTATCGACGAACACCATCAGCTGAAGGTGGAGCTGCTGGCCAACGCCGAGCGTTACAGCCGTCAGGAACTGCTGGCGCATCTGCAGCGGTTGCCGCTGCTGCTGGCGCAGTTCGCCGCGCAGGCAACGTTGCCGATCGGCGAAGCCGACATGCTGACCGCCGACGATCGCGCTCTGCTGGCGCGGGTCAACGACACGGCGCATCCGGTGCCGGCGACCACGCTGAGCCAACTGCTGGCGCAGCAGGCGCAAAGCACGCCGAACGCGCCGGCGCTGGCGGATGCGCATTTCAGCTTCACCTACCGCGAAACGCGCGAACAGGTCACGGCGCTAGCGCGCCAGCTGGTTGTGCAGGGCGTACGGCCGGGCGACATCGTGGCGGTGGCGCTGCCGCGCTCGGTGTTCCTGTCGCTGGCGTTGATGGCGATCGTGGAAGCGGGCGCCGCCTACCTGCCGCTGGACACCGGTTATCCGGACGAGCGGCTGGCGATGATGCTGGAAGACGCTGCGCCCCGGCTGGTCATCACCAGCCCGGCGCAGCAGGCGCGTTTCGCCGACAAGGGCGAAATTTTGCTGTATGACGCACCGCTGGCGGCCGATCACGCCGCCGGGGTGGCGATCGCGGGCCCGACGCCGGATCATGCGGCCTATATCATCTTTACCTCCGGCTCCACCGGGCGCCCGAAAGGCGTGCTGGTCGGCCATCAGGCGATCGTCAACCGCTTGCTGTGGATGCAGCATCAGTATCCGCTGGGGGCGGACGACGCGGTGCTGCAGAAAACGCCGTGCAGTTTCGACGTCTCGGTGTGGGAATTCTTCTGGCCGCTGATGGTCGGCGCCCGGCTGGTGATGGCGCCGCCGGAGGCGCACCGCGACCCGCAGCAGCTGCAACAGCTGATCGCACAACATCGCATTACCACGCTGCACTTCGTGCCGTCGATGCTGGCGGCCTTCGTCGCTGCCCTGGACGACGACGCGGCGGTGGCGAGCTGCGCCGCGCTGCGCCAGGTGTTCTGCAGCGGCGAAGCGCTGCCGGCGGAGCTGTGCCGCCTGTGGCAAAGCCGCACGGCGGTGCCGTTGCACAACCTCTACGGCCCGACCGAGGCGGCGGTGGACGTGACCTGGCATCCGGCCTACGGCGACGCGCTGGCGAAGGTGACCGGCGCCAACGTGCCGATCGGCCTGCCGGTATGGAACACCGGGTTGCGCATTCTGGACGCGCGCCTGCGGCCGGTGCCGCCGGGCGTGGCGGGCGATCTGTATCTGACCGGCGTGCAGCTGGCGCACGGCTACCTTGGCCGGCCGGATCTGACCGCCAGCCGCTTTGTCGCCGATCCGTTCGGCGAGGGCGGACGGATGTACCGCACCGGCGACGTGGCGCGCTGGCTGCCGGACGGCGCGGTGGAATATTTGGGCCGCAGCGACGATCAGCTGAAGATCCGCGGGCAGCGTATCGAGCTGAGTGAAATCGACCACGCCTTGCTGTCGCTGCCGGGCGTGCGCCAGGCGGTGACGCACGCGCTGGTGTTGCAGGGTACGCCGGTGGACGCCGGCGGCGATGCGCGCCAGCTGGTGGGTTATCTGGTGATGCAACCCGGCGCGAGCTGGGATGCGGAAGTTTTGCGTGCGGCGCTGGCCGACCGCCTGCCGCCGCACATGGTGCCGGTGGCGTTGGTGGAAATGCAGGATTTGCCGCTGAGCGCCAACGGCAAGCTGGATCGCAAGGCGTTGCCGCAGCCGCAGGGCGGTGAACGCAAGGCAGGACGGCAGCCGCAGGCCGGGTTGGAAAGCGAGATCGCGGCGGTATTCGCCCGTTTGCTGCAGCGCGAGCAGGTGTTCGCCGACGACGATTTCTTCGCGCTCGGCGGCCATTCGCTGCTGGCGATGCGCCTGGCGGCGGAGCTGCGCCGCGATCTGGGCAAGGCGGTGTCCGTCGGCCAGGTGATGGTGGCGTCGCGCGTTGAGCAACTGGCCGCCTTGCTGGCGGAAGATCGCACGCAGGAAGAGGCCGATCGCAGTGGCTTCGACAGCGTGTTGCCGCTGCGCGTCACCGAGGGGCCGACGCTGTTCTGTCTGCATCCGGCATCCGGCTTCTCCTGGCAGTTCAGCGTATTGCCGCGCTATCTCGACCAACACTGGTCGCTGGTCGGCATCCAGTCGCCGCGGCCGGATGGCCCGCTGGCGCTGAGCGAAGACATGGATCAGGTAGTGGATGCCCACTTGCAGACGGTGTTGCAGGTGCAGCCGCACGGGCCGTACCACTTCATCGGTTATTCGCTTGGCGGCACGCTGGCGCAGGGCATCGCCGCCCGGCTGCAGGCGCGCGGCGAGCAGGTGGCGTTCCTCGGCCTGCTGGATACCTATCCGCCGGAGACCCAAAACTGGGACGTGATGCTGGACGACAACGTGTTGAAGGAAGTGCAGCGCGAGCGCGAGCAGTTCCTGGCGGTGTCGCAGGACACGCTCGATCCGGCGCTAGGCGAGACGCGCACGGCGATGTTCGACAACATCGAAGCCAACTACGCCGATTCGGTGCGGTTGCTGTCGCGTACCCGCACCGCCCGTTTCCACGGCCAGGCGACGCTGTTCGTCGCTAAACGCACGCTGCAGGAAGGGATGGACGTGCAGCAAACCTGGTCGCAGTACGTTGATGCGCTGCAGGCGCACGAGCTGGACTGTGCGCACGTCGATATCGTTTCGCCGGCGTCGTTCAAAGTGCTGGGGCCGCTGCTGAACCGGATCTTGCGCACGCTGTAATGACTCCCTCATCCCGCCGCCAGACACGGGGATTATCCCGCGTTTGGCGGCGTTTCTTGCGGTCGCTCACAATTGAATATCAATGAGTTTTATTATCATTATTGATTTCGTCATCTGTGCTAGCATAGCGCCCCGCAACTGCAGAATCCCCGTTTAAAGATGTGGTGAACAACCGATGAGTAGCAAACCCTCCATCCTGCTTGATTTTAGCCTGCTGAAAACCAACCGGGCTTTCCGCGCGGTGTTCTGCGCGCGCTTTATCTCCATTGTGGCGCTGGGGTTGATGGCGATCGCCATCCCGGTGCAGATCCAGGCGTTGACCGGTTCCACCCTGCAGGTCGGGCTGGCGGTGACGCTGGCCGGCGGCGGCATGTTCGCTGGGCTGCTGATGGGAGGGGTATTGGCCGATCGCTATGAGCGACGCCGGCTGATTCTGTTTGCGCGTTCCACCTGCGGCGTCGGTTTTGTCGGCCTGTGTCTCAACGCCCTGCTGCCGTCGCCTTCGCTGGCGGCCATTTATCTGCTGGCGGTGTGGGACGGCTTCTTCGGCGCGGTGGGGGTGACGGCGCTGCTGGCGGCCACGCCGGCGCTGGTGGGCCGCGAAAACATCGTGCAGGCGGGCGCCATCAGCATGCTGACGGTGCGCTTCGGCTCGATTCTTTCTCCGGCGATCGGCGGCCTGGTGATCGCCCATATGGGCATCGCCTGGAACTACGGTCTGGCGGCGTTCGGCACCCTGCTGACGTTGCTGCCGCTGCTGAGCCTGCCGCAGCTGATGCCGCCGCCGCAGCCGCGTGAACACCCGCTGCGCGCGCTGGCGGGCGGTTTCGCCTTCCTGTTCCAGAACAAGGTGATCGGCATGGTGGCGCTGATCGGCGCGCTGCTGACCATGGCCAGCGCGGTGCGCGTGCTGTACCCGGCGATGGCGGAAGGTTGGCACATCGACGCTGCCCACCTCGGTTATATGTACGCCGCCGTGCCGCTCGGCGCGGCCATCGGCGCGTTCACCAGCGGGCGCGTGGCGCACGTGGCGCGCCCCGGCTGGGTGATGCTGCTGACGGCGATCGCGGCGTTCGCCGCCATTGGCCTGTTCGGCCTGATGCCGTGGTACAGCCTGGCGTTGCTGTGTCTGGTGGCGTTCGGCTACCTGAGCGCGCTGAACTCGCTGTTGCAATACGGTCTGATCCAGAGCCTGACGCCGGACAACTTCCTCGGCCGCATCAATGGCCTGTGGACGGCGCAGAACGTGGTGGGCGATGCGCTGGGCGCGTTGCTGCTGGGGGCGATGGGCGCCTTTATGCTGCCGGCGATGAGCGCCAGCGGCTTTGGCTTCGGCGCGGCGGCGCTCGGCATCCTGCTGTTGTTCGCCATGACCGGTTTGCGTCAGGTCACGATGCACAAACCGGAGCCGCAGAACGAGCCTCAGCCGGCCAGTGAAAAGTAACTCGATGCGTTAATTCGACGCTGTGGGATCAAATAGCAATGCTTATCATCGGCATGCGTAAAACCCACAGCGTTTATGTCATGATTTCGAAATGAAAGAAGTGCTTACGTTTATTGACATAGCAAATATCGGCGAGTAATTTAGCGCGGAATTAACTCAAATGATAATCATTATTATATTGGTTATCACTTCAAATTCTTGAGGGCGAAGCGATGGATACTGCCGTGAACGACATCAATCGAAAGGAAGTGCAGGAGTGCGAAGAGCAGCGATTTGCCGCTGATTTTTCTCCGGCGTCGGGCTTCTTCTTTACTTCTCCTTTCCGCAGTCTGACCACCACCGGTTGTTTCAGCCGCATTCGCCTGCCGGCCGCAGACGGCGCCGATCTGAACGGCGAGTTCCAGCGCAGCGTACGGCAGGCGTTTGCCGAGGCCCGACAGGCCGGCATCAAAAAGCCGCTGCTGTGCGGCGCCATCCCGTTCGATACCCGGCAGCCTTCGGCGCTTTTTATTCCGCAGCAGAGCCGCTGGTTCGATCGCGCCGCCTTTATGGCCGGCGTTAGGCCGGCGGCGGACGGGCCGGAGCTGGCCGGGGTAACGGAGCTGCCGCCACAGCAGCCGTTCATGAACATGGTCAGCGACGCCGTCGACGCGATGAAGGCCGGTGAGTTGGACAAAGTGGTCTTGTCGCGCCTGCTGGAGATCGAAACACGTCAGCCGGTGGATCGCCATGCGCTGATGGCGCGCGTGATTGCCCAGAACCCACACGGTTTCCATTTCCATGTGCCGCTGGAGCAGGGCGCACTGTTGGGCGCCAGCCCCGAATTGCTGCTGCGTCAGGACGGCGGCCGTTTCTATTCCAACCCGCTGGCCGGTTCCGCCCGGCGCGAGGCCGACCCGCAGCGCGATCGCGAAGTGGGAGAGCGGCTGATGGCCTCGGCGAAAGATCGCCACGAGCATCGCATCGTCACCGAAAGCATGCGTGACGTGCTGGCCGGCCGCTGCCGCTACCTGAACGTGCCGCAAACCCCTGAATTATTGACCACCACCACGCTGTGGCATCTCTCCACGCCGATCGACGGCGAGGCGGCATCTCCCGACGAAAACGCCCTGTCGCTGGCCTGCCTGTTGCACCCGACGCCGGCGCTGTGCGGCATGCCGACGGCCCAGGCGCACGCCCTGATCGGCAAGCTGGAGCCGTTCGATCGCGGCCTGTTCGGCGGCATCGTCGGCTGGTGCGACGACGAAGGCAACGGCGAGTGGGTAGTGACTATCCGCTGCGGCACCGTTGACGGCAACCGGGTACGGCTGTTCGCCGGCGCCGGCATCGTGGAAGACTCTTCACCCGAATCTGAATGGCATGAAACAGGCACCAAACTCAGCACCATTCTGCGTGCCTTTGGTATGAATCAAGGATAACGACAAGATGAGCATTGCCTTTACCCCCTGGCCGGTGGAGTTCGCCAGCCGCTATCGCGAGCGCGGCTACTGGATTGACAAGCCGCTGACCGAGATCCTCGAACGCCAGGCCAACAACGACGCTCCGGCGATCATCGACGCCCAGGGCAGCCTGTCCTACCGCGAACTGCAGCAGCGCTCCGATCGCCTGGCGGCCGCTTTGCTGCGCCGCGGCGTGAAATCCGGCGACACCGCACTGGTGCAGCTGGGCAACGTGGCGGAGTTCTATATCGTGTTCTTCGCGCTGCTGAAAATTGGCGTGGCGCCGGTCAACGCGCTGTTCAGCCATCAGCGCAGCGAGCTGAACGCCTATGCCGAGCAGATCAAACCGGCGCTGCTGATCGCCGATCGTCAGCACGCACTGTTTGCCGACGATCAATTCCTGAGCGCCTTCCGCGATGCGCATCCTTCGCTGCGGGTCGTGGCGCTGCGCAGCCAGGCCGAGGGAGAGCTGGCGCTGGCCGCCTGGCTGGGCGAAGCGAGCGACGATTTCGTCGCGCAGCCTTCCGCGGCCGATCAGGTGGCGTTCTTCCAGCTTTCCGGCGGCAGCACCGGTACGCCGAAGCTGATCCCGCGCACCCACAATGACTACTACTACAGCATTCGCCGCAGCGTGGAGATCTGCCGTTTCGATGCGCAGACCCGCTATCTGTGCGCGCTGCCGGTGGCGCACAACTATCCGATGAGTTCGCCGGGCGTGCTGGGTGTGTTTTATGGCGCCGGGCTGGTGGTGTTCGCCGCCGATCCGGACGCCGGGCAATGTTTCCGCCTGATCGAACAGCACCAAATCAACGTGACGGCGCTGGTGCCGCCGGCGGTCACGCTGTGGCTGCAGGCGATCGAAGAGTGGGGCGGCAATGCCCAGCTCGTCAGCCTGAAACTGCTGCAGGTGGGCGGTGCCAAGCTGGGCGAAACGCTGGCGGCGCGCATTCAGAACGAAATCGGCTGCCAACTGCAGCAGGTGTTCGGCATGGCGGAAGGGCTGGTGAACTACACCCGACTGGACGACGACGAGCGCCACATCCTGGCGACGCAAGGGCGGCCGATGTCGCCGGACGACGAGGTATGGGTGGCGGATGACGACGGCAATCCGTTGCCGGCGGGCGAGGTCGGGCGGTTGATGACGCGCGGGCCTTACACCTTCCGCGGTTACTACCAGAGCCCGGCGCACAACGCCGATGCTTTCGACGCCGACGGTTTCTACTGCTCCGGCGATCTGATCAGCATCAGCGAAGACGGTTACATCACCGTGCAGGGGCGGCAAAAAGACCAGATCAACCGCGGCGGGGAGAAGATCGCCGCCGAGGAGATCGAGAACCTGCTGCTGCGCCATCCGGACGTGATCAATGCCGCGCTGGTATCTATGCCGGACGCGCTGATGGGGGAGAAGAGCTGCGCCTATATCATCGCCAACGCGCCGCTGAAACCGGTGGTGCTGCGCCGTCACCTGCGTGAACAGGGCGTGGCGGACTTCAAACTGCCGGATCGCTTTATTCAGGTGGACAGCCTGCCGCTGACCCCGGTCGGCAAAGTGGACAAAAAACGGCTGCGCCAGCAGCTCGAAGCGCAATTACAGACTCAGGCTCAGGGAGATTAATCGATGGCCATTCCAAAACTTAATGATTACGCGCTGCCGACGGCGGACGAACTGCCGCAAAATAAAGTCACCTGGCAGGTGGAGCCGCAGCGCGCCGCGCTGTTGATCCACGATATGCAGCAGTATTTCCTCAACTTCTGGGGCGAGGACAGCGCGCTGATTAAACAGGTGGTGGAGAACATCGCCAACCTGCGCCGCTACTGCAAGCAGCAGGGTATTCCGGTGTTCTATACCGCGCAGCCGAACCAGCAGAGCGATGAAGATCGCGCGCTGTTGAACGACATGTGGGGGCCGGGCCTGAACAAGCACCCCGAGCAGCAGGCGGTGACCGCCGCGCTGGCGCCGGACGAAGACGATACGGTGCTGGTGAAATGGCGCTACAGCGCCTTCCATCGCTCGCCGCTGCAGGAGATCCTGCAGGAGTCCGGCCGCGATCAGCTGATCATCTGTGGCGTGTATGCGCACATCGGCTGCCTGACCACCGCCATCGACGCCTTCATGCGCAATATCCAGCCGTTCATGGTGGCCGATGGCCTGGCGGACTTCTCGCGCGACGAACACCTGATGGCGTTGCGCTACACCGCCGGCCGCTGCGGCCGGGTGGTGACCACCGCGTCTCTGCTGCCGGCGGCCGGTATCGCCAGCATCGATGCGCTGCGTCAGCAGATCCTGCCGCTGCTGGACGAAGACAGCGAAGACATGGGCAACGATGAAAACCTGATCGATTACGGGCTGGATTCGGTGCGCATCATGGAGCTGGCGACCCGCTGGCGCAAGATCCGCGGCGACATCGACTTTATCGCGCTGGCGCGCAACCCGACCATCGACAGCTGGTGGGCGCTGCTTTCCGAAGAGAAAGCCTGATTTTAATCACGAGCAGAGGGCGGCCGTTCGGCCACCCTGTTGGCTTTATAAGGAGATTTTGATGAATACTTTGATCACCAAGGGAAAACGTGCGGCATTTCCGCTGATGCTGCTGTCTACGCTGCTGTTCTCCAACACCTTGCAGGCGCAAACCGCGCCGGAAGTGCTGCGCAAGCCGGTCGGCAAAGGCGCTTATGAAATGGCTTACAGCCCGAGCGAAAACGCGCTATACCTGGCCACCTCGCAGAGCCGCAAGCTGGACAAGGGCGGCATCGTCTACCGTCTGGATCCGACCACGCTGGACGTGACCCAGATTATCCATAACGACATCAAGCCGTTTGGCGCCGCCGTCAATGCCAAGACCGGCACGCTGTTCTTCGGCAACACCGTCAATAACTCGGTAACCGCGATCGACGCCAAAACCGGCGACGTGAAAGGCCGCCTGGTGCTGGACGCGCGCCAGCGCTCCGAAACCGTCAAGCCGCTGGCGCCGCGTGAACTGGTGGTGGATGCCGACAGCGACACGCTGTACATCACCGGGCTGGGGGATTCCAGCGTGGTGTGGGTGGTGGACGGCAAGGATCTGACCCTGCGCGCCACCGTGACCGACACCGGCAAATACGGCACCGGCCTGGCGCTGGACGCCGCCGCCAAACGCCTGTACGTCACCAACGCCGACGGCGAGCTGGTGACCATCGACACCCAGAGCAACAAGGTGCTGTCGCGCAAGAAGCTGGATGAGTCTAAAGAGCACTTCTTCCTGAACATCAGCCTGGATACCGCCACGCACCGCGCCTTCATCACCGATTCCAAACAGCCGCAGGTGCTGGTGGTGGATACCCGCAACGGCAACATCCTGAGCAAGATCGACGTGCCGGAATCGCTGGCGGTGCTGTTCAACCCGGCGCGCAATGAAGTTTACGTCACCCACCGCCAGGCGGGCGAAGTGAGCGTGATCGATGCCAAGAGCTACAAGGTGCTGAACACCATCAAGACGCCGACTCATCCGAACAGCCTGGCGCTGTCGCCGGATGGCCAAACGCTGTATGTCAGCGTCAAACAGGCTTCCAGCCGCGAGAAAGAAGCGACCGCGCCGGACGACGTGATCCGCGTAGCGCTGAAATAATCTCACCCAGGTAAGCACACCTCGAACAGGCGAAGCGGCGACGCTCCGCCTGTTTTTTTTCGCCGTGCGATCTGCGGTATAAAGAGGGGATTGTCTTATTCACCCGAAGGAACGTTGGATATGCCCGTCTCACGCTCTCCGCTGTTGTTGTCTGTGATCACCCTGCTGCTGCTGGCGGCGCTGATCCACAGCGGCATTCATCCTTACGATCGCACCACCTGGCTGATGGAAGTGGCGCCGGTCTTGATTGTTTTGCCGCTGCTGTGGCTGACCCACCGCCGCTACCCGCTGACGCCGCTGCTCTACACGCTGATTTTCTTCCACGCGCTGATTCTGATTTTCGGCGGTATGTACAGCTATGCCCGCGTGCCGCTGGGGTTTGAGGTGCAGCAGTGGCTGGATCTTGGCCGCAACCCGTACGACAAACTGGGGCATTTCTTTCAGGGATTGGTGCCGGCGCTGGCGGCGCGCGAGATCCTGCTGCGCGGCGGCTATGTACAGGGGCGCAAGATGCTGGGCTTCGTGGTGTGCTGCATCGCGCTGGCGATCAGCGCCCTGTATGAGTTGATCGAATGGTGGGCGGCGCTGGCGCTGGGCCAGGGCGCCGACGAGTTTCTCGGCACCCAGGGCGACCCGTGGGACACCCAGTCCGACATGTTCTGCGCGCTGCTTGGGGCGATATGCGGCCTGTTGCTGTTCGGGCGCTGGCAGGATCGGCAAATTGTTCGCTTAGGCTGATAAACCTCAAATGATCACATCGCAATAGCCCGCCGTATGGCGGGTTTTCTATGAAAAAACGTAAAGTAACCAGGCGGGGCTGAAAGGCGCCGCCTTTTCACTCTTCTTTCGCATAGAGATACACCGAAGCGCGGGAAACGCCGAGGTGCTGCGCCACGATTTCCATCGCCTTTTTCACCTCGAGCAGACCTTGCTCCCTCAGTTCCTGAATCAACCGCTTTCTGTCCGGCGTTTTCAGCGCGCGCGGCGTGGTGGCGTGGCGTGCGGCGAAGCGATCGATACGGTTGCGGATGGCCTCCGCGCCGCTGGGCTCCAGGTGTTCCGTCACCGCGCCGGCCGCCGTTTGCGTGAACTGCGCCAGCGCGCTTTGCATGCCGCGGAACAGCGTCATATCAACGTTCAAACAGAGTGCGGCGACGTAGTCGCCCTGCGCATTCTTGATGCCGATCGAGGTGCTTTTCGCCGGGCGACCGTCGGCGAACTGGTTGCCGTAGTTGGCGATCACGCTGGGAAACTCCGCCGAAGCGATGCGAGCCAGGCCAAGTTCCGTCGCCGCTTGGCCGACTTCTCGTCCGGACAGGTTGTTGTGGATCGCCAAAATGGCGTGTTCGGGATTTTGCAGATCGTGAACCACCACTTCGCAAAACGGCGCGAAGGTGGCGCTCAGCCCCTCGGCAATCACATTCAACTGGGATAACAGTAAATTTTCCGGCACTTCAGGCATAGGGCACTCCGATCACTCTCTTGGCGGCGTTGGCTCATTTCGAGCCAGATCCAGATGAAGAACATACCACAAGTGCGGCGCACGGCGGTTTTCATCTGGCGCCTGGCGACACTAAAAATGATCCTGCTCCCAATTCTGCACTTCCCGATTAGCATTTGACTGTCGCGCAGGTATATAACATTATCATTGGACTTATTTTCTAATTTTAGATTATTTGTTTTGAGTATGACAATGTTCGTGCGTTAAAAGCCGTATCGCACACACCGGGGTTTTTCAGCGCTAGCTTCAACGGCCCGCAAGGGCATGGAGAACAATAATGTCTGCAACTTCAGTCGTCGGTTCTGCACGAAAACCTTTTTACTCCACGCTGACCTTTCAGTTAGTGGTAGGGCTGGCGGCCGGTGGCGCGCTGGGAGTGCTGTGGCCGCAAATTGGCGCTCAGCTCAATCCGCTGGCGGCGGCCTTCGTCAAGCTGATCAAAATGGTGGCCGGCCTGATTGTGTTTCTCACCGTGGTGGCCGGTTTTGCGCAGGTTAAACGCGGTGCCGGCGTTGGTCGCCTGGGCATGATCTCGGTCTGTTATTTCGAAGCGGTCAGCACGTTGGCACTGCTGATCGGCCTGGTGATGGGCAATCTGTTTGAGCCGGGCAAGGGGCTGGCCTTGCATGCTGATGCCGCCACGGTGCTTAAACCGGCGGAGCCCCTGCAAGGCGTGGACTTCGTGATGAGCATTATCCCGAAAACGGTGGTTGATGCGTTAGCCAGCGGCATCATGCTGCAAATCTTGTTGGTGGCTCTGCTGTTTGGCTATGCGCTGTACGCAATGGGCGATAAAGGCAAGCCGGTGGTTGATTTGGTGAATCTGCTTACCGAAGCCACCTTCAAAGTGGTCAATATCATCCTCAAGCTGGCGCCCGTTGGCGTATTTGGCGCGGCGGCGTTCATGCTGGGCAAATACGGCATTGGCGCGCTGATGCCGGTGATGAAATTGGTGGGGCTGGTCTATCTGGGGTGTCTGTTCCTCATTGTGGTGGTGTTTTCCGTGGTGGCCTGGTTGACCCGTTTTAGCCTGTTCGGTTTCTTAAAACTCATCAGGGAAGAGCTGATCATCGCCTTTACCACCACCTCATCGGAAGCCGCCTTGCCGGGCCTGATGAAAAAACTTGAATTGGCCGGCTGTAGTAAAGCCACCGTCGGTTTTGTCGTGCCGACCGGTTACTCCTTGAATCTGGACGGCTCTTCAATCTACATGACGTTAGCGGCGCTGTTTATCGCTCAGGCCGCCGGTTTGGAGCTGAGCCTGGCGCAACAGGCCGGCCTATTGATGGTGTTTCTGCTGACCTCGAAAGGCGTAGCCGGCGTGACGGGCGGCGCTTTCGTCACGCTGTCCGCTTCGCTGTTGATGTTTCCAGAGATACCGATGGAGGGGCTGGCGCTGATTCTTGGCGTGGATCGCTTGATGGATACCATGCGTACGTTGACCAACGTGGCCGGCAACGGCGTGGCGACCATGGCGATTTCTTACTGGCAGAAAGAGCGTGTGGGTTTTCAAGCGAGGCTGCCTGAAGCTGCCGTGCGCAAACCCGTCTGAATGCCGCCCTGCGCGGTTGCCGCAGGGCTTTTCGAACCTGTGCAAGGATTAAATATGAAGCATGATGTGGTTTACAACGGATCCGGCGGCTTTCCTCCCGCCGGTCATTACTCACCCAGTTGCACGGCCAATGGGACGGTCTATATCTCTGGCCAATTGCCGATCGCCTTTTCCGGGGAGAGTCTTGCCGGCGAACCTTTCGCGCGGCAAGTCCGCCAGGTGCTCGACAATCTGGATGCCTGCCTGGCAGGGGCCGGCGTCGGCCGCGCGCAGCTGGTTCAGGTGCGCGTCTATCTGACGGATATCGATTTGTGGCCGACCTTCAATGCGCTGTATGCCGAATGGATCGGCGAGTTTCGCCCTGCGCGCGCGGTGGCCGGCGTATCGCAGCTGCATTATGGCGCCGCCGTGGAAGTGGAAGCTGTCGCGTTGGCCGCCCTTTAACCCTTACTGACAGGTAACGCTATGACCGATTTGATTTTACCCGTTTATGACGACGTGGCCGCCGCAGCCGCGCGCATCAAGGATTATGCTCACCGCACGCCGGTGCAGACTTCACGCACGGTTGACGACGATTTCGGCGCCAGCGTATTTTTCAAATGCGAGAACCTGCAGCGCATGGGCGCCTTTAAATTTCGCGGTGCGATGAATGCCTTGCTGCAGTTTTCTCCGGCGCAGCGCAAGGCCGGGGTAGTGGCCTTTTCTTCCGGCAATCATGCACAGGCGATCGCGCTGGCTGCCAGGCTGCTCGACATTCCCGCCACGATCGTTATGCCGCACGACGCGCCGGCGGCCAAAGTGGCTGCGACGCGCGGCTATGGCGGCAAAGTGGTGGAGTACAACCGTTATCATGAGGATCGCGAGCAGATCGGCCGGGATCTGGCGCAGCAACAGGGATTAACGCTGATCCCGCCTTACGATCATCCGCAGGTGATCGCCGGGCAGGGTACCGCGGCTAAAGAGCTGTTCGACGAGGTCGGCGAACTGGACGCGCTGTTCGTTTGCCAGGGCGGCGGCGGGTTGCTGGCCGGCTCTGCACTCGCCGCGCGTCGGCTGTCGCCGGGTTGCCGAGTCTATGGCGTAGAGCCTTTGGCGGGCAATGACGGGCAGCAATCATTCCGTACCGGCCGCATCGTTCACATTGAGACGCCGCAGACCCTCGCCGATGGCGCACAGACGCAGCATCTGGGCCAACATACTTTCCCGATTATCCGCCGGGACGTTGACGACGTTCTGACGGTGACCGACGATGAGCTGATTACCGCCATGCGCTTTTTCGCTGAACGGATGAAAATGGTGGTGGAGCCAACCGGCTGCCTGGGGTTCGCCGCCGCCTGCGCGCAGAAATCGATGCTGCGGGGAAAACGCGTCGGTGTGATCATCAGCGGTGGCAACGTCGACATTCGCCGCTACGGCGAGTTGCTGGCAGGTCAATAGAAACAGGCGGATGACGAGAGAGAACCATGGTGACAGACAAGACGGTATTTGAGCAGGTCGTGGCGCTGCTGAGCGCCGGAGAGGCCGCATTCCGGGTGATAGAACATCCGGCGGAGGGGCGCTGCGAAGCGGTAGCGGCATTGCGCGGCACCGAACAGGGGCAGGGCGCCAAGGCACTGGTGTGCCAAACGCGCATCGACGGAGCCAAGCATTACATTTTGGCGGTGCTGGCGGCGGACCGTCAGGCGGATCTGCAGCGGTTGGCGGCCGAGTTGGGCGGTAAAAAGGCGTCGTTGGTCAGCCCGGCGGAAATCACGACCCTGACGGCCTGCGTGCCGGGGGCGATCCCGCCGTTCAGCTTCCACCCGCAGCTCAGACTGGTCGCCGATCCGGAGCTGTTTGAGCGTTACGATGACATTGCGTTTAACGCCGGCGATCTGCAACGCTCCGTGGTGCTCAATGCGCAGGATTATCTGCGTATTGCGGCGCCTGAGTTTATTCATTTCGCGCGTACGGAGACGATGGCGGAGTGAGAAAAAGAGCGTCTGTTCAGACGAGTTGAACAACAACGCTGAACTGCCGTTTACCGCCGGTTCAGCGTTTTTATGCTATATCCTTTGTTCGGAACCGCTGGCTGAACGAGAGACTGAGTTTGATCACCAATCCCCTATCCCGCAAAGAATACGCAGTATGGATGTCGTTAACGATAGGGTTCAGCTTTGCGTGGTTAAATCTTTTAGAGCTCTATAACAACGACGCATTATTCTTTCAGAAATTGACGATTTCCGTCATCAATAACGTTTCGTTCGCCGATGTCATCGCCTCTTACCTGAGGCTGATTCTGTATCTTCCTTTCGGCGTGTTGGCGATCGTGCTGACGCTGCTGTTTTGCGCCCAGCGGTTATGCGATACCCGGTTCTTCGTGCTCGCCTGGCCGGTTTCTCTGGCGATCTTCCTGGCCTTTTGGTTCATCAACGTCGCTTTCCCCGGGCATCTCAATCTGGTATTAGCCGCCAAATCTTGCGTACTGGCGCTGATTGGGCTGATTCCGCCGAGCCAACGAAAGTCCGAATAATCGAACGCAGTTCGATGGAGAGTCCGTACCTCAGAAAGCGAAAAACCCGCCATAGGCGGGTTCTTCTGAATATGGTGCCCGGACTCGGACAACCGGCGCTGGCGCCGTGTTGAACAGCGCTTTAGCGCCGGCCCGCAGGGTGAGGCCTCTGGCCGAATAATCGAACGCAGTTCGATGGAGAGTCCGTACCTCAGAAAGCGAAAAACCCGCCATAGGCGGGTTCTTCTGAATATGGTGCCCGGACTCGGACAACCGGCGCTGGCGCCGTGTTGAACAGCGCTTTAGCGCCGGCCCGCAGGGTGAGGCCTCTGGCCGAATAATCGAACGCAGTTCGATGGAGAGTCCGTACCTCAGAAAGCGAAAAACCCGCCATAGGCGGGTTCTTCTGAATATGGTGCCCGGACTCGGAATCGAACCAAGGACACGGGGATTTTCAATCCCCTGCTCTACCGACTGAGCTATCCGGGCAACGGGCAGCATTAAACCGTATTGGCATAAAGCCGTCAACGGCTTTATGCGTGAAAGACGCTAAAATGCGTCCGGTTGCTGGCTTTTCAGGCAAAGGGCGCAAAAAATGCGCCTGTCAGAGAGAGCACCTTGGGTTGGCTGCGCCGCCGACCCTGCAGATTCAGCTCAGCGCCCCGTTACGGCGGCATTGCGCCACCTGCAAGATGTCTTCCGCCAGCCGTTTGGCGACCGATACGTCCTGGAGCTGGCGTTTTACCAGCAGTTTGCTCAGGCAACCTTCCTGAATCAGCTCCATTTGCTGCGCCACCATGTCGGCGTCGTCGGCGTCCATGTCGCGCAGCAGTTCGCGGGTCAGCTCCAGCGAAGTCAGCTTTTGCTGCTCCGCCAGTTGGTGGATCGGGTGATCCGTTTCCGGGAAGAAGCTGCAGGCGGCGATAAACAGGCAACCGGGGTAGCGGTCTTGCTGCACGTATTCCGCCAGCACGTCATAGCGCGCCAGCAGCTTTTGCTGCGGGCTCAGATTCTCGTCCAGCAACAGCTGGCGGCGCCAGGTGTCTATCTGCTGGCCATGATAGCGCAGGCAGTCGTACAGTAGCGCTTCGCGATCCGGCCAGAACCGTTTGAGATCGCCGGGTTGAACGTCGAGTTTTTCCGCCAGCATCTCTAATGTGGCGGTCGCCAGGCCCTGTTGTTCCAACAGGCCCAGCGCGGTATCAAGGACGTGTTCACGTTGCACTTGTGCTTCCTCCTCTTCGGTTCAGAACCTCAGTGTTATTTATCGCATCACTTTCTGCAAATGCGCGTTGAAGGCTTCCGCCTTCATAAAGCCGGTGACCCGCTCGGCCGTCAGCTCGCGGCTTGCCGGATCGAAGAACAGGATCGTCGGCAGCCCCAACACCTGCAGATGCTTCAACAGCGCAGCCTGTTCTGCGCTGTTGGCGGTCACGTCCGCTTGCAGCAGCACCGCGTTGGCCAGGCTCGCCTGTACCGCCGCATCGCTGAAGGTGTATTTCTCGAACTCTTTACAGGCCACGCACCAGTCGGCGTACAGATCGAGCATCACCGGCTTGCCCCGCGCCTGTTGCAGCGCCAGATCGAGCTGTTCGACGTTGTTGATACGTGTAAAGGCCAGGTGCGGCTGAGCGGCCTGCTGCGCCTGGTCGGCGCCGAAAGCCCAATCTTGCAGCGGCCGTGCGGCGATCACCGCCGCCGCCAGCAGCAGCAGTTGCAAGGCGCGAGCCCAGCCGCGCGCGCTTCTCAGGCTCAGGGCGAAGGCCCAACCGAAGAATGCCAGGCCGAGCAGGCTCCACAAACGCATGCCCCACAGATCGCCGATCACTCGCTCCAGCAGGAACACCGGCAGCGCCAGAATGACGAAGCCGAAGGCCTCCTTCACGTACTGCATCCACGGGCCGCTGCGCGGCAGCAGGCGGTTGCCGAACAGGGTGACGATCACCAGCGGAATGCCCATCCCCAGCGCGTACAGGTACAGCGTGCCGCCGCCGGCCCACAGATTGCCGCTCTGGGCGATATACAGCAGGATGGCGCTGAGCGGCGCGGTGGTGCAGGGCGAGCAAATCAGCCCGGCCAGGGCGCCCATCAGGAATACGCCGGTCAGCGAGCCGCCGCGCTGGGTGTTGCTCCAGTTAGCCAGCCGGGTTTGCAGTGCGGAAGGCAGCTGCAGGGAATAGAGGCCGAACATCGACAGCGCCAGGGCGATGAACAGTACCGACAGGCCGATCAAGACATAAGGATGTTGCAGCGCCGCCTGGAACTGCAGCCCGGCGGCGGCCACCACCAACCCGAGCAGGGTGTAGGTGAGCGCCATGCCCTGTACGTAAACTACCGCCAGCGCCAGAATGCGGCCGCTGCTTTGCGGCCGGTCGCGGCCGAGAATGATGCCGGAGATCAGCGGGTACATCGGCAGCACGCACGGGGTGAAGGCGATACCGATGCCGATCAGCAATGCCCACAGCGGCGAAAACGGCAGGCTGGCCGGTGCGGCGGGCGCTTCAGCCGGTGCAGAGGCCGAAAGCGGTGCGGCTGCTGCTGCGCTGACCGCGTCCAACGGGATCACCCGGGTTTCCGGCGGATAGCAGAAGCCGGCCTCGGCGCAGCCCTGATAGGTGACGCTGAGGCTGGCGTTGGCCGCCGCCTGTTGCAGCGGCACCTGCAGATTAAGCTGCTGCTTGAAGATGGCGACTTCGCCGAAGAACTCGTCCTTGTGGCTCAAACCTTCCGGCAGGGTAAAGGCGCCGAGCGTCGCCTGTTGCGGCACCAGTTTGATCTGCTGACGATACAGGTAATAGCCGGGGCGGATCTGCCAGTTCAGCGTCACCTGGCTGCCTTGCTGTTTGAAATCGAAAGCAAAAGCCCGATCGACGGGCACGAACTGGCTGCCGCCCGTCGGTGCGAACAGCGAGGCCTGCGCCGCCTGCGGCAGGAAGAACAGGCTGCACAGCAGCAAAATCAGTTTAATGAAGCGTTGATCCATGACAGGTAGTCTTTATCTCCGGCCATCACCGGCAATACCAGCAGCTCGGGCGTCTGGTAGGGGTGATGTTGTTTCAGGGTGTCGAGCAGGGCCTGCTGACGGCGGCGATCGCTTTTGAACAGCATCTGCACCTCGTATTCCTGTTCCAGCTTCCCTTCCCAGTAATACAGCGAGGTGGCGCCGGGCAGCAGCGTGGCGCAGGCCGCCAGCTTATCGCCCAAGACCCGCGCCGCCAGTTCCTGGGCGCTGGCTTCATCGGGTGCGGTACAGAGTATGACGACAGCTTCGCAATCAGACATCTTCAGCCCTCTCTTCGGTTCGAATGGGCACTATACCCTGAAGGCGGATTGGCTAGAAGGCGAGTTTATCGCCAGAAGGAAAACCGGGGCCGCAGCCCCGGTCGAAGAGTTACAGCATGATGCTGCCGAGCAGGAAGCCGAATACCACCGCGAAAATCACGCCCATGGTGCCGGGAATGAAGAACGGATGGTTGAATACGAAGCGGCCGATGCGCGTGGTGCCGGTATCGTCCATCTGCACCGCGGCGACCAGCGTCGGGTAGGTCGGCAGGATGAACAGGCCGGATACGGCGGCGAAGGAGGCGACGGCGGTCAGCGGCGACACGTTCAGCGCCAGCGCCATCGGCATCAGCGCCTTGGCGGTGGCGGCCTGCGAGTACAGCAGCGCCGAGCAGAAGAAGAAGATCACCGCCAGCAGCCACGGGTGCGCCTGAATGACGCTGCCTGCCGTCTCTTTGATCCAGTCGATGTTGGCCTGCACGAAGGTGTCGCCCAGCCAGGCGACGCCGAGGATACAGATACAGGCGCTCATGCCGGCCTTGAAGGTGCTGGAGTTCAGCACCATGTCGGTGTCGACGCGGCACAGCAGGGTGGTCAGCGTGGCGACGCTCAGCATGATGATCAGGATGGCGTTGGTGGTGTTCATCAGCGGCTTGGCCACCAGGCCCAGGCCCGGGCTGTTGATGATGGCGTAGGCTACCACGCACAGTACGCCCAGCAGGAACAGCAGCACCGAGGCTTTGGCGCGCGGTTTGATCTCCAGCGCGTTGTTGCCGCGCAGGGTGATCAGGCCTTCTTCCAGGCGTTTCAGGTAGACCGGATCGTTAGACAGCTTGGAGTCGAACAGCCAGGTCACCAGCAGCGACATCACCAGCACGGCGCAGAAGGTGGACGGGATCACCACCATCAGCAGGTGCAGGTAGCTGACGCCGTGGCCTTCCATCACCGAAGACATGTACACCACCGCGGCAGAGATCGGCGAGGCGGTGATGGCGATCTGGGCGGACACCACGGCGGTCGACAGCGGCCGGCAAGGCTTGATGCCCTGTTCTTTCGCCACTTCGGCGATCACCGGCAGCGCCGAGAGCGAGATGTTGCCGGTGCCGGCGAAGATGGTCAGGAAGTAGGTGACGATAGGGGCGAGAATGGTGATGTGCTTGGGGTTCTTGCGCAGCAGCTTTTCGGTCTGCTGTACCAGATAGTCCATCCCCCCGGCGACCTGCATGGCGGAGATCGCCGCGATCACCGCCATGATGATGGAAATCACGTCGAAGGGAATGCTGCCCGGCTTAACGCCGATCAGCGCCAGGACCAGAACGCCCAATCCCCCCGCGAACCCGATACCGATACCGCCCAACCTGGCCCCTAAAAAGATGGCCAGCAGAACGATAACCAATTCCAAGGCTAGCATAGTGTTTACTCCTTAAAATGAGATTTCCCGTCGTCCTTGAAACTGCATCGGTGTTGGCTGCGATCACTGACCCCAGTCACTTACTTGAGTAAGCTCCTGGGGACTTGCGCTCTTGCCGCCTTGATGCAGTCCCAATGATTTAGGGTGTAAATTGAAAATAAAACGTTAAAATTTTGTGGGCGCCGGAAAGTAAAAAGGCACGCTATCCAGAGGATTTAGCGTGCCTTTCAGGGCTACCGGGTAGGTCTGTTATTGTTCATTTTCATCCGTATAGCGTTTGGCTTTATAGGCCGGGTGCATCAGGTTCTCCACGGAGAAGATGTCATCCAGCTCGGCTTCGGTCAGCAGGCCGCGTTCCAGCACCACTTCACGCACGCTCTTGCCGGTTTCGGCGCAGATCTTCCCGACGATGTCACCGTTATGGTGGCCGATGAACGGGTTCAGATAGGTGACGATACCGATCGAGTTGAAGACGTAGTGTTCGCAGACTTCTTTATTCGCGGTGATGCCGTTAATGCATTTTTCCAGCAGGTTGTAGCACGCGTTGGTCAGGATGTGGATCGACTCGAACATCGCCTGGCCGATCACCGGCTCCATCACGTTCAACTGCAGCTGGCCCGCTTCGGCCGCCATGGTAACGCAAGTGTCGTTGCCAATCACCTTGAAACACACCTGATTGACCACTTCCGGCACCACCGGGTTCACTTTGGCCGGCATGATGGACGACCCCGCCTGCAGCTCCGGCAGGTTGATTTCGTTCAGGCCGGCGCGCGGGCCGGAGGAGAGCAGGCGCAGGTCGTTACAGATTTTGGACAGTTTCACCGCCAGGCGTTTGAGCGCGCTGTGCACCATCACGTAGGCGCCGCAGTCGGAGGTGGCTTCGATCAGGTCTTCCGCCGGCACGACCGGCAGGCCGCTGACTTCCGCCAGTTTTTGCACCGCCAGCGGCTGATAGCCTTCCGGGGTGTTGAGCGCGGTGCCGATGGCGGTGGCGCCCAGGTTCACTTCCAGCAGCAGCTCCGCGGTGCGGTGCAGGTTGCGGGTTTCTTCGTTCAGCAGCACGCTGAAGGCGTGGAATTCCTGGCCGAGAGTCATCGGCACCGCGTCCTGCAGCTGGGTGCGGCCCATCTTCAGGATGGTTTCGAACTCTTTCGCCTTGCGATCGAAGCCTTCGCGCAGTTGGTTGATGGCGTCGATCAGCTTCTGGTTGGAGGCGTACACCGCGATGCGGAACCCGGTCGGGTAGGCGTCGTTGGTGGATTGGCATTTATTGAGGTGATCGTTCGGGTTCAGGTATTGGTATTCGCCTTTTTGGTGGCCCATCAGCTCGAGGCCGATGTTCGCCAGCACTTCGTTGGTGTTCATGTTCAGCGAGGTGCCTGCGCCGCCCTGGAACACGTCCACCGGGAACTGATCCATGCATTTGCCTTTATCCAGCACCTCGTCGCAGGCCTGGATGATCACGTCGGCGATTTTGCGCGGGATGGTTTTAAGTTCTTTGTTGGCCATCGCCGCGGCCTTTTTCACCATCACCATGCCGCGAACGAACTCGGGGACATCGCTGATTTTGCTGTTGCTGATGTAGAAGTTTTCAATCGCACGCAGAGTATGAACTCCGTAGTAAGCGTCTGCGGGGACTTCACGTGTTCCTAACAGGTCTTCTTCGATACGAATGTTGTTTGACATGAGAACCTTCTCTATCTCTATGTGTTGCTGCCGAATTAATAATTTGTCAGGTCAAGGCTAAAGGGCACAGCCTAAATTAATATTGCCGAAGGCTTGGGGCGTGAAACGATTAACCAAATCGCCCGTTGCTGCCCAGATCATATGCTGGTTGGTAAGAAATGACTGAATCCAGATCACCTTATGGTGTTTAAGGATATGCCCTTTTCCGGTTCTGTGACTTCTTTCACGTTTGTGAACTTTAGCAATAAAAACCGGCTCTCGGTTGAAATGAAAGGGTGATGTCCCCATTGTAGTGGTGTCGGCCGTTTACGGCCTCTTTTTTCGCGCCGTCGCCCCGTGGCGGCCGCGCTTTACCTACCGATAGGAGAACCAGGTGCGCTGGTTACCGCTACTGCTGATATTTCTGCTGGCTTACATAGAAATATCGATCTTTATCAAAGTCGCCGCCGTGCTCGGCGTCGCTGTCACCCTGCTGCTGGTGGTGTTCAGTTCCTGCGTCGGCATTTCGCTGGTGCGCAATCAGGGTATGAAAACCTTCGTGCAGATGCAGCAAAAACTGGCGGCCGGCGAAAGCCCGGCGGCGGAAATGGTGAAAAGCGTTTCGCTGGTGTTGGCAGGCTTCCTGCTGCTGATTCCGGGCTTCTTCACCGACTTCCTCGGCCTGCTGCTGCTGCTGCCGCCGGTGCAAAAATCGTTGACGCTGAAGCTGATGCCGCATCTGTCGGTGTATCGCCCCGGCGGTTGGACGGGCGGCGACGCCGCCAACGGCAACACCTTCGACGGCGAATTCCAGCGCAAGGACGACGAACGCCCGGTGCTGGAACACCGCCCGGACGAGGAGCGCAAGCCTCACGATCGTTAACAAAACGCGGCCCAGGCCGCGTTTTTCATCTCTGTAGCCTCCGTTCGGCCAAAAATGCGAAATTTTTTTCGTTAGCCCCCTTGAAGGGGGCTGGAACGCCCCCATCTCAAATGCCACGAGGCCGGTAATAACAACCATCCGGTGTACAACCCTAAATCTGATAGAGACCTTCTTACAGGAGAGCGTTCAATGAGTATTCGTCCATTGCATGACCGCGTTATCGTCAAGCGCAAAGAAGTTGAATCAAAATCTGCTGGCGGCATCGTCCTGACTGGCTCTGCGGCGGGTAAATCCACTCGCGGTGAAGTGGTTGCAGTGGGTAAAGGGCGTGTGCTGGAAAGCGGCAACATCCAACCGCTGGATGTGAAAGTTGGCGATATCGTGATTTTCAACGACGGCTACGGCGTGAAAGCAGAGAAGATCGACAATGAAGAAGTGTTGATCATGTCCGAAAGCGACATTCTGGCAATTGTTGAAGCGTAATTGCGCTTTATCTTCTGAACTGAACGAGTTGAAGGGAAATACCAATGGCAGCTAAAGACGTAAAATTCGGCAATGACGCTCGCGTGAAAATGCTCCGCGGCGTGAATGTTCTCGCTGATGCAGTAAAAGTGACCCTGGGCCCGAAAGGCCGCAACGTAGTGCTGGATAAATCTTTCGGCGCACCAACCATCACCAAAGATGGCGTTTCCGTTGCGCGTGAAATCGAACTGGAAGACAAGTTCGAGAACATGGGCGCTCAGATGGTGAAAGAAGTGGCCTCCAAAGCGAACGACGCGGCGGGCGACGGCACCACCACTGCAACCGTACTGGCTCAATCCATCATCACCGAAGGTCTGAAAGCGGTTGCTGCAGGCATGAACCCGATGGATCTGAAGCGCGGCATCGACAAAGCGGTTGTCGCTGCGGTTGAAGAACTGAAAAAACTGTCCGTACCTTGCTCCGATTCCAAAGCTATCGCTCAGGTAGGCACCATCTCCGCCAACTCCGACGAAACCGTGGGTAAACTGATCGCGGAAGCGATGGAGAAAGTGGGCAAAGAAGGCGTTATCACCGTTGAAGAAGGCACCGGCCTGCAAGACGAGCTGGACGTGGTTGAAGGTATGCAGTTCGACCGCGGTTACCTGTCCCCATACTTCATCAACAAGCCGGAAACCGGTTCTGTTGAGCTGGAAAGCCCGTTCATCCTGCTGGCTGACAAGAAGATCTCCAACATCCGCGAAATGCTGCCGGTGCTGGAAGCCGTTGCCAAAGCAGGCAAACCGCTGCTGATCATCGCTGAAGACGTTGAAGGCGAAGCGCTGGCGACCCTGGTGGTCAACACCATGCGCGGCATCGTGAAAGTCGCCGCCGTTAAGGCGCCTGGCTTCGGCGACCGTCGTAAAGCCATGCTGCAGGACATCGCTACCCTGACTGCCGGTACCGTTATCTCTGAAGAGATCGGTCTGGAGCTGGAAAAAGCCACCCTGGAAGATCTGGGCCAGGCGAAGCGCGTTGTCATCAACAAAGACACCACCATCATCATCGATGGCGTGGGCGACGAAGCGACCATCCAGGGCCGCGTTGCTCAGATCCGTCAGCAGATCGAAGAAGCGACCTCTGATTACGATCGTGAAAAACTGCAGGAGCGCGTAGCGAAACTGGCCGGCGGCGTTGCCGTTATCAAGGTTGGCGCAGCCACTGAAGTTGAAATGAAAGAGAAGAAAGCCCGCGTTGAAGACGCCCTGCACGCGACCCGCGCCGCAGTGGAAGAAGGCGTGGTTGCAGGCGGCGGCGTAGCGCTGATCCGCGTTGCAGGCAAAATCGCCGCGCTGAAAGGCGACAACGAAGACCAGAACGTGGGTATCAAAGTTGCGCTGCGCGCAATGGAAGCCCCTCTGCGTCAGATCGTGGTCAACGCCGGTGAAGAAGCTTCCGTTATCGCCAACCAGGTGAAAGCGGGCGAAGGCAGCTACGGCTACAACGCTTACTCTGAAGAATACGGCGACATGATCGCGATGGGTATCCTGGATCCAACCAAAGTCACCCGTTCTGCTCTGCAGTACGCGGCGTCCGTGGCTGGCCTGATGATCACCACCGAATGCATGGTCACCGACCTGCCGAAGGCTGACGCACCGGATCTGGGCGCAGCAGGCGGTATGGGTGGCATGGGCGGCATGGGCGGCATGATGTAATCATCCCCCACACGCTTGTGTGCTGAGAACCCCGGTCAAGTGATCGGGGTTTTTTTTATCTTAAAAATCAATAAAAAGAATGTTTGTTTAGCGCGTTATTAGTTCACTGAATGAATTATTGCATTATTTTGTTTTTACCCTAAACCGTTGTCGTTTCGTACCGATATAGCCCCTACCGGGCGGGGAATTTTCCCCCGCCGGGGTGACTGTCAACGGAGACGACTTATGCTGAAAAATATGAAAATAGCCACCTGGCTGATGTTAATGCTGTTGCTGCTGGGCTTGATGCCCATGGGAACCGGCGCCATCGCCTTCTATTTCATGCAGCAAAACGGCAACAGCATCGGCAGGATGAGCACTTTCTCCGACGAGGAAGCGGCGCTGAACCGCAGTTGGCGTGCTTTGCTGCAAACGCAGACGCTGATCGACAACATGGCGTTCGAGCGTATGGCGCAGACCAGCAGAGCCGATATTCAGCAGGGCATTGATGAGGCGCGCGGCGAGCTGCGCGGCGCCGATGTCGCTTTCAACCTGTTCTGGGATACGCCGGGTTTGACGGTATCGCGCCCGGAGCTGGGCGAGGCGATGAAAAAGGTTTACCTGGCGCAGCAGGCGGTGCTGAAGCAAGAGTTGACGCTGCTGGCCGACACGCCTCAGGTGGCATTGATCGAGCGGCTGCACGCCATGGCGGCCGAGAAGCGTCAGGTGCGCCAACGGTTGGACAGCCAGTTTGCCGACTATATGCGGGCGACGGTCGCCGCCCACCGTCTGGCGGTGGAGGAGGCGGAACAGACTCAGAAAGTGTTCGCTCGCCTGCTGAGCGGTACCCTGGCGGCGATCCTGCTGCTGCTGGTCGCCGTACAGCGCGACTTCCGTCGGCGCCTGATCCTGCCGCTGCGCCAAATTGCTGAACACTTGCAAAAGGTTGGGCGCGGCGATCTGCGCAGCAAGATCGTGGCGCGCAGCAACGATGAGATTGGCATGTTGTTCGCCAGCCTGCAGGCGATGCAGCAGGAGCTGAGCGCCACCGTGCAGCAGGTGCGTGACGGCGTGGAGTCGATCAACCACGGCACGCATGAGATCGCCGTCGGCAACGCCGATCTCTCCAGCCGCACCGAAGAGCAGGCCAGCGCGCTGACGGAAACCGCCGCCAGCATGGAACAGATCACCGCCATGGTGCGGCAAAACGCCGATAACGCCAACCAGGCCGCCGGAATGGTCAGCCAGACCGTCGATATTGCCCGCAACGGCGAAACGATGATGGCCAGCGCGGTCGACAAAATGCGGGCGATCAACGACAGCGCGCGTCAGGTGGGGGACATCACCAGCGTGATCGACGGCATCGCCTTCCAGACCAATATCCTGGCGTTGAACGCCGCCGTGGAGGCCGCGCGCGCCGGTGAGCAGGGGCGGGGTTTTGCGGTGGTGGCCGGCGAGGTGCGCAACCTGGCGCAGCGCTGCGCGACTTCGGCCAAGGAGATCAGCGGCCTGGTCGACGGCGTGACCGGCGATATCGCCGCCGGCGTGCGGCTGGTGGAACAGGCGGGCGAAACGATGAATGCCATCGCCGGTTCGGTGAATCAGGTGATGTCGCTGATGGATAACATTTCGTACGCGTCGCAAGAGCAAAGCAAGGGCGTTGAGCAGGTCGGGGTGGCGGTGACCCAGATGGATCAGGTGACCCAGCAGAACGCCGCGCTGGTGGAGGAGGTGGCGACCACCGCCGTCGGCGTGGAGGAGCAGGCGGCGCTGCTGGCGCAGGCGGTGGCGGTATTCCAACTGGCGGAGGAGGAACCGCGTCAGGGCGAAGTGGAGGCTCAGGCATCAGCGGCCGCTGCCGGTTGGGCATAACGCCGCCGCACTGTATTTGATGATATTTTTGCCGCCCGGGGCGATTTAGCTGGTAGACTGGTTAGTTATCAGCTGTCGCTCAAGACGTTGGCCCGCTAGCGTGGCAACGGATGCTTAAGAGATGGCATCGCTTTCTGATATACCCTATGAGTTTCAAGTTGTAGCTAGGCGGCCAGCTCGTGAGTCCCCAGGCGCTTACTTGAGTAAGTAACTGGGGGGAGCGAGTGCAGTCAACAACGCTACAGCTTGAAAGGCGACGGGGATAAGATTTTGCGTAATTCTCAACATCGAATGGGGAACAAGATGCGGATTAAAGCCTTACTGGGTCTTTCGGCAGCGATGCTGCTGGCGGGTTGCAGCACCACTCATGAACTGACCGCTGCGGGTCAGCAGATCAAGTTCACCGACAGCAAGCCGGCGGCGGAATGCCAGCTGCTGGGTGAAGTGACCGGCACCCAGAGCAACTGGCTGTCCGGCAACGGCGGTGAAGGCAGCTCCATGCGCGGTGCGGCCAACGATCTGCGCAACAAGGCTGCGGAGATGGGCGGCAACGTCATTTACGGCGCCAACAGCCCAAGCCAGAATCTGCTCTCCAGCTTCGCGCCGTTGGACAGCAAAATGGTCGGCCAGGTTTACAAGTGCCCGTAAGGCGCTGAGGCCAATCGCCGCAGAGAGATAAAAAAAGAGGAATGCCACGGCATTCCTCTTTTCGTTGGGGTGTTTGACGCGCCTCACTCCTGCATCAGACGCAGGTCGATCGGCGTTTTGCTTGGTTCGCCGCCCACCTCACGCGTCAGGCGCGGCACCAGATAACCGGACACCTTGCTCAGCAGCGCCTGCATGATGGCGCGCGCTTCATCGTCGCTGACCATGAAGTGCGCCGCGCCCTGCACTTTGTCCAGCACGTGGATGTAATAGGGCAGGATGCCGGCGTCGAACAGCGCGTTGCTGAGCGCCGCCAGCGTATCGGCGTCATCGTTGACATCGCGCAGCAGCACGCTTTGATTGAGCAGAGTGACACCGGCGAGGCGCAGCTGGGCCATGGCGCTCTGCAGCTCGCGGTCAATTTCGTTGGCGTGGTTGATGTGCGTGACCATCAGCACCTGCAGGCGCGAGGCCGACAGCAGGCGGCACAGCGCCGGCGTAATGCGCGCCGGGATCACCACCGGCAAACGGGTGTGAATGCGCAGGCGTTTCAGGTGCGGGATGGTCTCCAGCTCGCCGACCAGCCACTCAAGCTCGCTGTCTTTGGCCATCAGCGGATCGCCGCCGGAAAAAATGATCTCGTCCAGTTCCGGGTGTTGGCGGATATAATCCAGCGCCTGCCGCCAGTTGTTCTTATTGCCCTGGTTGTCCTGATAGGGGAAGTGGCGGCGGAAGCAGTAACGGCAGTTGACCGCACAGCCGCCCTTGACCAGCAGCAACGCGCGATTGCGGTATTTGTGCAGCAGGCCCGGCACCACGCTGCGCTGCTCATCCAGCGGATCGGTGGTGAACCCTGGGGCGTTGATGAACTCCTCTCTGGCGGTCAGCACCTGGCGCAGCAGCGGGTCGTTGGCGTCCCCGGGGCGCATGCGCGCAGCGAAGGCGCGCGGCACGCGCAGGGCAAACAGCCGACGGGCATCGCGCCCCTGCGGCAGTTCCGGGTGCGTATTCAGTGACAAAAGCTGCAGTAATTCATCAGGATCGGTAATAACATCGGCGAGTTGATGCAACCAATCTTCTCTATGTGCCGTACTTTGGGTTATAATGTGTGCCATTTTTTTGGCTAAGCTACCAGTTCAAATATTCAGAGGGCCATCATGGCGACTTATTCTAGCAACGATTTCCGTCCGGGTCTTAAAATCATGTTCGAGGGCGAACCTTACGCCGTCGAAGCCAGTGAGTTCGTTAAGCCGGGCAAAGGCCAGGCGTTCGCGCGCGTGAAAATGCGCCGTCTGCTGACCGGCACCCGCGTGGAAAAAACCTTCAAGTCTACCGATTCTTGCGAAGGCGCGGACGTGATGGACACCAACATGAACTACCTGTACAGCGACGGTGAGTTCTACCACTTCATGCACCCTGAGTCTTTCGAACAGCATCAGGTTGACGGCAAAACCGTCGGCGACGCGGCCAAATGGCTGCAGGATAACGCAGAGTGCATCATCACCCTGTGGGATGGCCGTCCAATCGCCGTTCAGCCGCCGAACTTCATCGAAGCGGAAATCACCGAGACCGATCCTGGCCTGAAAGGCGATACCGCAGGGACTGGCGGCAAGCCGGCTACCCTGAGCACCGGCGCCGTGGTTAAAGTGCCGTTGTTCGTCCAGATCGGCGAAGTGATCAAAGTTGACACTCGCTCTGGCGAATACGTCTCTCGCGTTAAGTAAGTTTCAAAACAGAGGAACCCCAGCGGTTCCTCTGCTTTATCCCTTCCCCGTTCGTTGGCAGAAAATCCGCATGTTCAAGAAAACGCTGTTGGCCGTGCTCTCCCTGTTGTTCCTTTTCTCCCTTAGCGGTTGCAATACGTTTCGCGGTTTCGGCGAAGACGTTCAGCATCTCGGCGGCGCCATCTCCCGCACGGCCAGCTGAACCCGCCTTTAAATCGATGTATTTGCGCTACAAAGCCGGTTGTGATCCCACGCCTTCCGTCAATTTTGACTACGCTTAGAAAGCCGTACTTTTTCATCAACGACAAATAAGGACTTTCTTATGCTGAAGAAAAGTATTATCGCGATCTTCTCTTTGATGATTTTGGCCTCGCTGACCGCCTGCAATACCACCCGCGGCGTGGGTGAAGACATTCAGGCCGGCGGCAAGGCCATTCAGCGCAGCGCGGAATAATCCGTTCTCATCCGGCGGCGCTTCGCCAGCGGAGGCCGCCGCACTACTTGTCCTTGCCTATCTGTTTGCGCTGTTGCTATGCTGCCGCGGTGCGGGCGAGGTTGCCCGCCGTTCATCACCTGGCTGAACGGGACGACCCGTTTACGCGTCATTTCATCGGGGACGACCCCAGTGGTAGGGAGGCCGTCTCATGGCCTGGATTATTCTGCTTGTCGCCGGTTTGCTCGAAGTGGTTTGGGCTATCGGTCTGAAATATACCCATGGTTTTACCCGATTGACGCCGAGCATCATCACCATCGCCGCGATGGTGGTCAGCATGTTGCTGTTGGCCAACGCCATGAAAACGCTGCCCGCCGGCACCGCTTATGCGGTGTGGACCGGCATCGGCGCGGTGGGCGCGGCGATCATGGGCATGGTGCTGTTGGGCGAGTCGACCAATATCGCGCGCATCATCAGTCTGTGCCTGATTGTGGTCGGCATCCTAGGGTTGAAGTTCAGCAGTCACTGATCGGCGGACTGTTGCACCCAGATCAGCGCATCGGTGGCGAAACCGTAGCCCTTGGCCGTCTGTAATAAGCTGTCGCGTGCGTTGGCGTCAAGCGTCGGGGTGCGCGACAGGATCCACAGATAGTCGCGGTTAGGGCCGCAAACCAGCGCGTAGCGGTAGTCCGGGTCCAGGGCAATCACGTTATAGCCGCCGTAGAAGGGGCCGAAGAACGACACTTTCAGCGCCGCGACCTGCGGTGAACCGATAAAGTAGGCTTTGCCTTCGCTTTCTTGCCATTGCTGTTTCTGCGGATTGAAGCCGCGATTGATGACTTTCAGCCCGCCGTCGGCGCGTGGGCTGTAGTGGGCGGTCACCTGCTGCAAACCGCGTTCAAAACGATGATCCAGACGCGCGATTTCGTACCAGGTGCCGAGATAGCGCTGGCTGTCGAAATTGTTCACGACCTTGATGTCTTTGGGCGGGGAGACGCTGCAAGCGACGGAGAGCAGGGCGGAAAGCATGACGCTAAGCTTTGACCATAAACGCATCGGTGGCTCCTGTTTACCGGGGGCGAGTAGACAGTGTAGCCGATGAGAAAAGGGCGGCCAACGGGCGTTGGCCGCCTGAGCGGTTTACAGCGTGACGACGCCGATGACGGTGACTACGCTGAGGATCGCCGCCAGACCGTAGAATACCCACTTGCCGGCCGGCACGTGGATCTTCAGATCGTGCATCGCATGGTGGATGCGGTGCAGGCCGCACCACAGCGGCAGAATGATCATCAGCAGCAGGAACAGGCGGCCGATCAGGCTCTGGCAGAACGCCAGCACGCGCTCGTAACCCAGCGCCTCACCGGGGAACAGCCCCAGCGGCAGCAGAATGCCGACCAGCAGCACGATGGCCGGCGCGACGATCGCGCCCCACATGCCGCCGGCGCCGAACAATCCCCAGAAAACCGGCTCGTCGGAGCGTTTAGGTGCTTGATTTATCATGTTTCCTCCGGATTAGATCAGGGCCACGGCCAGGATGACCACGCTGACGACGATGGTGACGGCCCACAGTCCTTTCACGATGGGGCCCGGCCCCATTTTCTCGCTGTTGACCACGATATTGGCGGCCTTCGGCGCCAGATCGAACCAGGTTTTGGTATGCAGCGCCGCCGCCAGCAGGGCGACGACGTTGATCAACAGCACCAGCGGATTCTGCAAGAAACCGACGAAACCGGCCCAGCTCTCGGCGCCGCCCTTCAGCGCAAATACGCCGTAGAGCAGCACGATGCTGAACCACACCGCAAGCACCGAGGTGCCTTCGCGCAGCATATAGAAACGGTAGAAGCCGAGCTTTTGCCACCAGGTGGGCGTCATGGTGCGCACATAGGGCTTACGTTGAGTTGTCATGGCAATTTTTCTCCCTTATTGCGGCTTCAACATGGCGATCATGAAGTCTTTGGCGCTCTCCACCTTGCCCTGCTGGATGGCGGCGGCGGGATCGACGTGTTTCGGGCAGACTTCAGAGCAATAGCCGACGAAGGTGCAGCTCCAGACGCCGTTTTGGCCGTTGAGCTGCGGCATGCGCTGTTTCTTGCCGTGGTCGCGGTTGTCCAGGTTATAGCGGTGTGCCAGCGTGATCGCCGCCGGGCCGATAAACTCGGGGTTGAGGCCGAACTGCGGGCACGCGGCGTAGCACAGGCCGCAGTTGATACAGCCGGAGAACTGGTGGTACTTGGCCATCTGCGCCGGGGTCTGCACGTTCGGGCCATCTTCCGGTTTGCGATCGTTACCGATGATGTACGGCTTGATTGCCTCCAGGCTTTCGATGAAGTGGGTCATGTCTACCACCAGATCGCGCTCGATCGGGAAGTTGCCCAACGCTTCGACCTTCATGCCGCCGACGTAGTCGCGCAGGAAGGTTTTGCACGCCAGCTTCGGCACGCGGTTGACCATCATGCCGCAGGAGCCGCAGATCGCCATGCGGCATGACCAGCGGTAGGAGAGATCCGGCGCCAGGTTATCCTTGATGTAGCCCAGCGCGTCGAGCAGCGAGGTTTGTTCATCGTAAGGCACGGCGTAGGTGACGAAATGCGGCTCGGCGTCGGTTTCCGGGTTATAGCGCATGACGTCGATCTTCAGGGTTTGCATCTCAGCCATTTGCCTGCTCCTTATTCTTTTTCTCCTGCGCTTCGGCTTCTGCGCCGTAGACGCGTTTGGCCGGCGGCAGCTTGGTGATTTTCACGTCGCTGTATTCGAGACGCGGCGCGCCCTGCGGGTTATGGAACGCCAGCGTATGTTTGAGGAAGTTGACGTCGTCGCGCTCGGTGCAGCCTTCGTCCAGGCGCTGGTGGGCGCCGCGCGACTCTTTGCGGTTAAGCGCGGAGTGCGCCATGCACTCGGCGACGTCCAGGCCGTAACCCAGCTCGATGGTGTACAGCAGATCGGTGTTGAACACGCTGGAGTTGTCGGTGATTTTGACGCGCTTGAAGCGCTCTTTCAGCTCGGCCAGCTTATCGATGGTTTTTTGCATCAACTCCGGCGTGCGGTAGATACCGCAGCCTTCTTCCATCGACAGCCCCATTTCGTCGCGGATCTTCGCCCAGTTCTCGTTGCCTTCCTGTTTCATCAGGTTGCTCAGGCGGGTTTCGACGTCGCGGGTTTGCGCATCCAGCGCGGCGCCGTTGGCCGGTGCGGTTTCCAGCGCGCGGCGCGCCGCGTGTTCACCGGCGACGCGGCCGAACACCACCAGTTCCGCCAGCGAGTTGGAGCCGAGACGGTTGGCGCCGTGCAGGCCGACGGAGGAGCATTCGCCGACTGCGAACAGCCCCTTGATGCGGGTTTCGCAGTTTTGGTCGGTTTCAATGCCGCCCATGGTGTAGTGCGCGGTAGGGCGCACCGGAATCGGATCTTTCACCGGATCGACGCCGACATAGGCCTTGGCCAGTTCGCAGATGAACGGCAGCCGCTCCAGCAGCTTTTTCTCGCCCAGGTGGCGCAGATCGAGGTAGACCACGTCGCCGCGCGGGGTGGCGATGGTGCGGCCGGCGCGCCATTCGTGCCAGAAGGCCTGGGACACCTTGTCGCGCGGGCCCAGCTCCATGTATTTGTTCTTCGGCTCGCCCAGCGGGGTTTCCGGGCCCATGCCGTAGTCTTGCAGGTAACGGTAGCCGTCCTTGTTCACCAGGATGCCGCCTTCGCCGCGGCAGCCCTCGGTCATCAGGATGCCGGAACCGGGCAGGCCGGTCGGGTGATACTGCACGAACTCCATGTCGCGCAGCGGTACGCCGTGGTGGAACGCCATGCCCATGCCGTCGCCGGTGACGATGCCGCCGTTGGTGTTGTAGCGATAGACGCGCCCGGCGCCGCCGGTGGCCATCACCACCGCGTTGGCGCGGATCTGCACGCGGGTGCCTTCCATCATGTTAAGCGCCACCAGGCCGCGCGCCTGGCCGTCATCCACCAGGATATCCAGCACGAAGTGCTCGTCGAAGCGTTGGATTTGCGGGTATTTCAGCGAGGTTTGGAACAGGGTGTGCAGCATGTGGAAGCCGGTCTTGTCGGCGGCGAACCAGGTGCGTTCGATCTTCATGCCGCCGAAGCGCCGCACGTTGACCGAACCGTCCGGTTTGCGGCTCCACGGGCAACCCCACTGTTCGAGCTGGGTCATCTCGCGCGGGCACTGATGCACGAAGTGATCGACCACGTCCTGCTCGCACAGCCAGTCGCCGCCGGCAACGGTGTCGTGGAAGTGGTAGTCGAAGGTATCGTGATCCTGAGTGACGGCGGCGGAGCCCCCCTCGGCGGCGACCGTGTGGCTGCGCATCGGGTAGACCTTAGAGATCAGCGCGATTTTCAGTTGGGGATTGGCTTCCGCTGCGGCTATTGCTGCACGTAAACCAGCGCCCCCGGCCCCAATAATGGCAAGATCGGCGTTAAAGGTTTGCACTGCATTCCTCCAATGTTCTTATTAAGAACGGCAAGTTAAATATCTATGCTTAAAATTTAGCGAACTCTTCGGGTGCTAACTAATTGAACCGATTAATGTTGCTTAAAGGTTAAGGATAGATATCTCCCACCAATAATGGGGAATTAACTATACCTAAAGTTAAGTAGTGGAAATTTGATGTGATCGATTGTTTTGTCGATTAACGCTCGACCAACAGGCTTGCCTGCCTTTTCGCGTGTTCGGCGTGCTTTACCCTTTTTAGCGCGCTTTTGCCGCCTATTTATCGGAAATTGGCGTTATCGCCGGTTGCGCATCGTGAAGAATTTGTTTGGCTGCAAGGATGCGAGTAGACTGCATCCCCTGTTTGATTTCGGAGTTAATTACCATGAGCGAAACGGCAAGCTGGCAGCCTAGTGCACCCATCGCCAATTTGTTGAAACGCGCAGCGATTCTGGCTGAGATCCGGCGTTTCTTCGCCGATCGTGGCGTGCTGGAAGTTGAGACGCCCACCATGAGCCAGGCAACGGTCACCGACGTTCACCTGTTCCCGTTCGAGACGCGTTTCGTCGGGCCGGGGGCGGCAGAGGGCCTGACGCTATACATGATGACCAGCCCGGAATATCACATGAAGCGCCTGCTGGCGGCGGGCAGCGGCCCGATCTACCAAATGGGGCGCAGCTTCCGCAATGAAGAAGCCGGGCGGCATCACAACCCGGAATTCACCATGCTGGAGTGGTACCGTCCGCACTACGACATGTACCGCCTGATGAATGAGGTGGACGATCTGCTGCAACAGGTGCTGGACTGCGAGAGCGCGGAGACCCTGTCTTATCAGCAGGCGTTCCTGCGTCATCTGGACATCGATCCGCTGTCGGCGGAGAAGGCGCAGCTGCGTGAAGCGGCGGCCAAACTCGATCTGAGCAACATCGCCGATACCGAAGAAGACCGCGATACGCTGCTGCAGCTGCTGTTCACCGTGGGCGTGGAGCCACATATCGGTCGTGAAAAGCCGGCGTTCGTTTACCACTTCCCGGCCAGCCAGGCGGCGTTGGCGGAGATCAGCACCGAGGACCACCGCGTGGCGGAGCGTTTCGAGGTGTACTTCAAGGGCATTGAGCTGGCGAACGGTTTCCGCGAGCTGACCGACGGCCGTGAACAACAGCAACGCTTCGAGCAGGACAATCGCAAACGCGCGGAGCGCGGCCTGCCGCAGCAGCCGATCGACTACAACCTGTTGGCGGCGTTGCAGCACGGCATGCCGGAATGTTCCGGCGTGGCGCTGGGCGTGGATCGTCTGGTGATGCTGGCGTTGGGCGCCGAGAGCCTGAGCGACGTGTTGGCCTTCCCGGTCGGGATCGCCTGACGTTTCAGGCGGTGAGAAAAGCAAAAAGGGTCGGCAAATGCCGGCCCTTTTTTTATCGCGAGAGTCCCTTACAGCCCTCCGGCGTCGCGCTTGGTATTCGGTGCCGGCGTGGACGGCGGCGTACGGCCGTTGTTGGTCAGCCGCGACAGCGTCTCGGTACGCACCTGGAACGGTGGGTACGGCAGCGTGATGCCGTGCTCACGGTAGCCTGCCAGGATCAGCTGGTGGATCTCGTGGCGCAGCGGCATGCGGTGGCCCATCTCGGCGGCGTAAATACGCATCTCGAAGATCTGGATGCCTTGCTGCAGGTCGACCAGGTAGACCTCCGGCGCCGGGTTATCCAGCACCAGCGAGCAGCGCTCGGCGGCGTTCATCAGGATCTTGGTCACCTCTTCACTGTTGGCTTCGCCCGGCGCCGGTACGGTCAGCACCACACGAGTCAGGTTATCCGACAGCGACCAGTTGACGAACTGCTCGGTGATGAAGGCTTTGTTCGGCACGATGATCTCTTTGCGGTCCCAGTCCGAGATGGTGGTGGCGCGGGTGTTGATCTTGGTGACGGTGCCGGTCAGGTTGCGGATCGTCACGGTATCGCCGATGCGGATCGGCTTCTCGAACAGGATGATCAGGCCGGAGATGAAGTTGGAGAAGATCTCCTGCATGCCGAAGCCCAACCCCAGACTGAGCGCGGTGACCACCCATTGCAGTTTCGACCATTCGATGCCGATCCAGGCGAAGCTGAGCACTGCGCCAAACAGCAGCAGCAGGTACTTGGTGATGGTGGTGATGGCGTAGCCGGTGCCTGGCGACAGATCGAGGTGCTGCAGCACCGCCAGCTCCAGCAGCGCCGGCAGGTTGCGCACCAGCTGCATGGTGATGATCAACACCAGAATGGCGATCAGAACCGCGCCGAGGGTGATCGGATGGGCGGTTTCCACGCCGTTCACCGTCGAGGTGACGTCCCACAGCGAGATGTTTTCCAGGAAGGCGAACGCGGAGTGGATCTCCGACCACAGCACGATCACCGACACCAGCGCGATCAGCGTCAGGATCGAACGCACCAGCCGCAGCGACTGGGCGCTGATGGTGTCCAGATCGAAGTCTGAATCGTCCGGATCGATGGATCCTTCGGTACTGTTCGGGGTATGCGAAGTTTCGTCTTCGCCGCGGGCGCGCTGGGCCAGAATGTCGGCGCGGCGCTGTTTGGCGCGATCGAAGGCGATGCGCCGCCGCTGGATCAACATCCAACGGCGAATGATGTGGTAGATGACCAGCAGCAGGAACCAAATCGCCACCGAGGTTTCCAGGCGCGCCAACAGCGCCTGCGCGGTGGTGAGGTAACCGACGGTCGACGCCAGCGCCGCCAGCAGCGGCGCCGACAGCAGCAGCCCCCAAAAGGCGCTGTTGAGCATGTTGTCGCCGGAGCCGTTTTTATCCAGATACAGCGGGATGCCGGCGCGTTTCAGGCTGTGGGTGACCAGCGCCAGCGCCAGACACAGCAGGATGAAGCACAGCCGCCCCAGCGTATTGGCGAACTCGCGCTCTTTCAGGCTATCGAAGGTGATCAGCGCCATGATCAGCGGCACGATCAGCCAGATCGACATTTTGTAGTAGCGCATGGCGCGCGAGACCTGCTTCGCCGGCCAGCGGAAGTGCACGATGAACAGCCCCTGCGGGTGGGCGAAGGCGGCGCAGATCATACAGATCCACAGGATCGGCAATGTGGCGGTCACCCCTTTGCCGATCGCTTCCGCCACCGGGTAGTTCCAGGCGCTTTGCAGGCCGTAGCCGAGTGCGGCCCACAGTACCGGCAGCGGCATCGCCACCAGAATCGACCAGAACACGGTGCGCACCGTCAGGAAGAATTCATCCTGCGTCACCTTGCCGACGCGGCTGCTGGCGCGCTCGAGGAAGGCGTGATAGTGCTTGCGCGAACTGATGCTGAAAATCACCAGCAGCAGGGCGCCGAAGATCGGGATCAGCGTTTCGCGGCTGGTCACCATCATCATGAAGGCGCCGCCGAGCTGCGACAGCGTATCCAGCGACAGGACGCGCGTCAGATCGTGCGCCACGTTGAGCGGGTAAGAGAAGTTGATCGGATTGACGTCCGGCACCCAGAACAGGTAGCGGTGGGTGGCGTCGCGAATTTCGTTCAACGCTTCGATCAGCTGGGTGTTGGCCACCTTCAGCTTGGTCAGCTCGAGAATTTGGGTGTCGCAACCGGACAACAGCGAGTTCAGCAGCTCGCGCTGGGTGCGCAGCTGGGCATCGACGATGCGCTGCTCCTGGTTGGTCAGTGCGCTGCCGTCGTCGCGTTTGAACTCGCGCTGCGACAGTTTTTCCAGCTGGCTTTCAAACTGCAGGCGTTGCACGCGCAGCTGGGCCATGTCGCCGTCCAGCTGTTGCGGTTTGGGCATTTCCGGCAATGTCGCCACCTGGGCGCGCAGGGTTTCCCCCAGCGCCGACGACGAACCGAGCCACTGGGCCTGTTCGATGATGGTGCTCAGCGCCTGGCGCACCTGCAGTGTCTGCGCCGCCGCCTGCCGCTGCTGCGATGAAATCAGATCCATGCGCTGCGCCTGGTTGTTCAGCGCGGCGGACAGTTCGCGGTTGATCTGCAGCTGTTGGCTGATGCTCTTCGGCAGATCGCCGTTCTGCTCGGCCAACTGCTCGGTTTTTTCCAGCGCCAGTTCCGCTTCGCGTTGGCGCTGGGCGTTGAGGTTGTTGCGCAGCGCCTGCAGCTGAACGTCTATTTTCTCGTGGCGCTTTTTATAGACTTCGGCGCGCATGCGCGCCAGCTCCTGGCGATTGTTGGCCGACAGCTGCGCCAGCTCCAGTTCGTCTACTTTGGCCTTGCGCGCCGCGGCTTCGGTCTGCAGCAGGGCCAGGGCGGCCTGCGCGTACGGCGTGGTCGGGTTGGCGGGCTGCGCCTGCAAACGGCGCTGCACTTCGGTCAGCGCGCGGCGGGCGTCGGTCTGCTGCTGCGGCAACTGGCCGAGCGAGTCGCTGATTTCCCGGGTGCGATCCTGCTCTTGCTGCAGCAGGCGTGCCTGTTCCAGTAGCAGGCTGCTGGTTTGCAGGATCTGCTGCTCCAGATCGGCCGCCGGGAGATCGTCGCCGTTCGGCAGGATCTTGTTGCTTTCCAGCACCAGCTGCCGGCGCAACTCCTGCGTCATCTTCGGGAAATCGTCGATCACCCTCTGATACTGCTCGGAGCGAGTCTGCGACTCTTTACGCTCCGTCAGCCAGTTGAGAGCGCTTTGCAGCGCTTCGGTGGTCTCCGCCTGATTCGGCGCGTTTTTGCTGCTTTCCGCCTGCTTCAGCTCCTGTTTGAGCTGGTTCTCGGTCGGCACGGGGGCGGCCAGCGCCGGTTGCCACAGCAGGCAACCGAGCAAAAGCGTGATGATCAGGCGCACGGCGTCGATTCCTTTAGAGCGGGGTCTGTGGTGTTTCAGCGGCGGCCGGAATTTCGGCGAAGGCCTCACCCATGCGGGTGACGGTGCCGTTATGCAGCTGCGGCGCGAACTGTACGCTGCCTGCGGTAAACAGGTTGATCACCGTGGAGCCGAGCTTGAAACGGCCCATCTCGGCGCCTTTTTCCAGCGCGATGGCACCTTCTTCACCGGCGGCCGGGTAGGTCCAGCGCTTGATGATGCCTTCGCGCGGCGGCGTGACGGTGCCGGCCCAGACGGTTTCGATGCTGCCGACGATGGTGGCGCCGACCAGGATTTGCACCATCGGCCCGATGTCGGTGTCGAACACGCAGATCACGCGCTCGTTGCGCGCGAACAGGTTAGGCACGTTGGCGGCGGTGAGCGGGTTGACCGAGAACAGATCGCCCGGCACATAGATCATCTCGCGCAGCACGCCGGCGCACGGCATGTGTACGCGGTGGTAATCGCGCGGCGCCAGATAGGTGGTGGCGAACAGGCCGTTGCGGAACGGCTCGGCCAGCAGATAGTTGCCGGCCAGCAGCGCTTCCAGACTGTAATGGTGGCCTTTAGCCTGGAAGATTTGATCGTCGCGGATCGGACCGAGCTGGCTGATGGCGCCGTCGGCGGGCAGCGCCAGCCAGTTGGCGTCGGCGATGATAGGGCGTGCGCCGTCGCGCAGCGGGCGCACGAAGAAGTCGTTGAAAGTGGCGTAAGACGCCAGGTCCGGATTTTGCGCTTCCTGCATCTCTACGCGGTAGTAGCGGGCGAAGGTCTTGACCACCAGTTGGGTCAGCCAGCCGGCCTGTTTGTCCGCGCCCCAGCCCGCCAGGCGGGTCAGCGCCAGCTTAGGCAGCCAATATTGCAATTTAATCTTGATGCTATCCAGCACGTTAACCTCGTGAATCAGGGTAAAGGGCGCGCATTGTAACGAGGGCTCCGCCGTCGTCAATCCCGCCCGTCAGTGTCAGTCTGCGGCGTCCGTGAAGTTCTTGCGAACCTTCACCTGCGCCATGCTTTCCAGAATGCGGTGATAGTTGTCGAAACGCTCTTCCGCGATATCGCCTTTCTCCATCGCCTCGCGAATGGCGCAGCCGGGATCGGTATCGTGGCGGCAGTCGCGGAATTTGCAACCGCCTAAATAATCACGGAATTCGACAAAGCCACGGGTGATTTGTTCCGGCTCCAGGTGCCACAGGCCAAACTCGCGCACCCCTGGAGAGTCGATCACATCGCCGCCGTGCTGGAAATGGTACAGCCGCGCGGCGGTGGTGGTATGTTGCCCGAGGCCCGATACGTCGGAAACCTGATTTACCAGAATTTGCTCTTCGGACGGCGGCAGCAGCGCGTTCAGCAGGCTGGACTTGCCGACCCCGGACTGACCGGCGAAGATGCTGATGCGCCCGGCCAGCGCCTGTTCGAATTCCTCCATGCCTTCCCGCGTCTGGCTGGAGACTTCCAGCACCCGGTAGCCAATCTTGCGATAGATATCCATCATGCCGTCGACCAGCTTGCGCGCTTCGGCGTCCAGCAGGTCAATCTTGTTGAGCACGATCAGCGGCTCGACTTCGAGCGTTTCGCAGGCCACCAGATAACGGTCGATGATGTTCAGCGACAGCTCGGGCAGGATCGCCGACACGATGACTATCTGATTGATATTGGCGGCGATCGGCTTCACGCCGTCGTAGAAATCCGGGCGCGTCAGCACCGAGGTGCGTTCGTGCACTGCTTCCACAATGCCTTTTACCCCTTCATGGGCGCCCAGGCCGGGGCGCCACACCACGCGATCGCCGGTCACCAGCGAACGCAGCGTGCGGCGGATGTTGCAGCGGTGCTGAGTGCCATCCGGCGCCTCAACGTCGGCGTGCATGCCGAAACGGCTGATGACGACGCCTTCCTGCGGCTCGCCCAGTTGGGAATCATCAGGTTCCGGTTTGTTGTCAGCGCGCTTCAGACGGCGCTGATGGTTCGCCTGCACGCGGCGTTGCTGGCCTTTGGACAGTTTGTTCTTACTCACTGCGCCTCACTTGAATCGGTTTTATACCTTTACGTATACGCACAGCTGCGGCGGGGGACTTTCCCCGGGCGCAGCCTTGAACCCGTCAGGGTATATGTCGCCCAGGGCGACCAAAAAGACTATGATACACGCTATTTTATATTAAATAACCGTTGTTAGCCGCCGGCTGCGGCGCGTCGCCACCGGCGGCGCCCGCCGTCTCGTCCGCGCAGCGTTTTTCTCTCGGCTTTTAGGCAGGAAACATCATGACAGGAAACGAAAATAACCTGATTTGGATCGATTTGGAGATGACCGGTCTGGATCCCGAGCGTGACCGCATTATCGAAATCGCCACGCTGGTCACCGACGCCAACCTGAACATCCTGGCGGAAGGGCCGGTGATCGCCGTGCATCAAACCGATGAGCAGCTGGCCCTGATGGACGAGTGGAACGTGCGCACCCATACCGGCAGCGGATTGGTGGAGCGAGTGAAAGCCAGCCGTCAGGACGATCGCGCCGCCGAGCTGGAAACCATCGCCTTCCTGCAGCAATGGGTGCCGGCCGGCAAATCGCCGATCTGCGGCAACAGCGTAGGCCAGGATCGCCGTTTCCTGTTCCGCTATATGCCGGAACTGGAGGCCTACTTCCATTACCGCTATCTGGATGTCAGCACGCTGAAGGAGCTGGCGCGCCGCTGGAAGCCGGAAATTCTCGGCGGCTTTAAGAAGCAGGGCACCCATCAGGCGCTGGGTGACATCCGCGAATCGGTGGCCGAACTGGCTTATTACCGCGAACATTTCATTCAGCTTTAAGGCGATAGCAGCCCCTGTGGAGAAAAAACGCCGTTTTTAGCCGCTTAATTCGCCAATCTGGCGCTTTAATCGGCAATCAAACAAAAATCGCGTTTTTTTGCTTTCAGGGGCTTGCGACAAAAAGGATTTCTCGTATAATGCGCACCCCGTACCGATGAAGAATTTCGTAACGTTCCACCATCGATACGCCGGGCGGGAATAGCTCAGTTGGTAGAGCACGACCTTGCCAAGGTCGGGGTCGCGAGTTCGAGTCTCGTTTCCCGCTCCAAATTCAACAATGTCGCGATGCGGCATGATGAATAAATAAAGCAGTATCAAGCAGTATCTATGCGACGCGGGAATAGCTCAGTTGGTAGAGCGCAACCTTGCCAAGGTTGAGGTCGCGAGTTCGAGCCTCGTTTCCCGCTCCAAAAATTCAAAGGTCACGCCAGTATTTGGTGGCCGGATGCCAAAAGCATCTCAATGCGGGAATAGCTCAGTTGGTAGAGCACGACCTTGCCAAGGTCGGGGTCGCGAGTTCGAGTCTCGTTTCCCGCTCCAATTTTCTCTTCGTTTCAAACTCAAATCCAACGCCTTGTCGGGCGCGGATTTTTGTCCCGTTTTACACACCCGGTAAAAACGTTGTGAACAGAGTTATCCACAGCCTCTGTACATAAACCCGCCTGCCTGAAAAATCAACGTCATACAAATTAAATATTTATTGCTTTGATTTATAAGCTTATTTATTTATGCCGAAACGTTATGCCGATCACTTGCTCTTTTTGTTGCAGTTGAAAGACAACGTGTTTTTATTTTTATACACAAATCCACAGAGTGAGTCGCTCGGGCGGCATGACTGTGCGATGTACGCCCTCAGGCGTCGCGCGGCAGGCCTTTTTCCACAGCCCGTATCAACCGTTTTTTCTGCGCCGTCTGCACCTCAATGCCCTGCGCTTCGCGGCGGGCGAGCTGTTGCGCCAGCGCCCAGTGGATATGTTCGTCCAGCATGGCGTCCTGCTCCAAACGCGCGCGCAGTGCGAGTACGATGCTGTCCTCATAAGGCGCGTTGCCCAGCGCCACCGCGATATTGCGCAGCCAGCGCAGGTGGCCGATGCGGCGTATCGCCGAGCCTTCGGTGATGCGCAGGAATTTTTCTTCCGTCCAATTGAACAGATCGATCAGCTGCGGCGCATGCAGCGCGGCGCGCGGGCTGAAGTCGTCTTCATCGGTGAGTTGCGAAAAGCGGTTCCACGGGCAGATCAGCTGGCAATCGTCGCAGCCGTAGATGCGGTTGCCGAGCAGCGGGCGGAACTCTTCCGGGATCGCGCCTTCCAGCTCGATGGTCAGGTAGGAGATGCAGCGCCGGGCGTCGACGGTATAGGGCGCGACGATGGCACCGGTCGGGCAGGTGGTGATGCAGGCGACGCAGCGGCCGCACTGCTCTTCCTGCGGCTGATCCACCGGCAGCGGCAGATCGATCAGCAGTTCACCGAGGAAAAACCAGGATCCGGCTTCGCGGTTGAGAATTAGTGAGTGTTTACCAACCCAGCCAATACCCGCTTTGGCGGCCAGCGCGCGCTCCATCACCGGCGCCGAATCGACAAAGGGACGGAAATTCAGCTCGCCGCAGTATTCCTGGATTTGATCGCCCAGCTTTTTCAGGCGCTGGCGCAACAGCTTGTGATAATCGCGCCCCAGCGCGTAGCGGCTGACGTAACCCAACTGCGGGTTTTGCAAGGTGCTGGCGAACGCCGCCTTGGCCGGCAGGTAGTTCATGCGCACGCTGATCACCCGCAGCGTGCCCGGCAACAGCTCGTGAGGGCGCGCGCGCAACATGCCGTGGCGCGCCATCCATTCCATCTCGCCGTGGTACTGTTTGTCGAGCCAGGCCTGCAGCTTCGGCTCTTCAAGGCTCAGATCGGTATCGCAGATGCCAACCTGCTGGAATCCTAGCGATTGCCCCCATTGCTTGATATGTTGGGCGAGTTGATGGAGATCGAGGGGGTGCGTCATGACGGGCCACAGTGAAAAAGCATACGTTGACAGTTTACCACACTCTGTCTGGCCTGCGGACTGGATCCGGCGTTCGGAACCTGCGGCGGCGGCCTCGCTCGGTATTTCTCTTTACGATTTGATGCAGCGCGCCGGTCAGGCGGCCTACGCGCTGGCGCGCAACGCTTACCCCTCACGCGACCACTGGCTGGTGCTCTGCGGCCACGGCAACAACGGCGGCGATGGCTATGTGACGGCGCGCCTGGCGAAGGCGGCGGGCGTGCAGGTGACGGTGATCGCCTGTGAAGGCGCACGGCCGTTGCCGCCGGAGGCCGCTGAAGCCCGCCTGGCCTGGCTGGCCGCCGGCGGCGATATTCTGCCGGCGCACAGCCGCTGGCCTGAACGAGTCGATCTGATCATCGACGCTCTGTTAGGCACCGGTTTAGGCAGTGCGCCGCGTGCGCCTTACGATGCGCTGATCGAAGCCGCCAACCGCCATTCGGCGCCGGTGGTGGCGCTCGATATCCCGTCCGGCCTGCTGGCAGAAAGCGGTGCGGCGCCGGGGGCGGTGGTGCGTGCCGCACACACCGTCACGTTTATCGGTCTTAAGCCGGGGTTGCTGACCGGCCAGGCGCGCGATTGGGTCGGGCAACTTCATCAGAATACGCTAGGCTTATCGGGTTGGTTGGCAAAGCAACCGGAGCAGATTCAGCGGCTTACCGCCGAAGTGCTGCCGCGCTGGCTGCATCCGCGCCGTCCCTGCGCCCACAAGGGCGAACATGGCCGTCTGCTGTTGGTGGGCGGCGACCGCGGATTCGGCGGCGCCATTCGCATGGCGGCGGAAGCGGCGCTGCGCAGCGGGGCGGGATTGGTGCGAGTGCTCACTCACATTGAACACGTTGCGCCGCTGTTGGCGGCCCGACCGGAGTTGATGGCACAGGCGTTGGACGAAGCGACGCTGCGGCAGGCGATGCAGTGGGCGGATGTGCTGGTGATTGGCCCGGGGTTGGGCCAGACTGAGTGGGGCAAAAACGCGTTGAACGTGCTGCAAACCAGCGATAAACCGGCTTTGTGGGACGCCGATGCGCTGAACTTGCTGGCATTAAATCCCGAGAAACGGCAGAATCGCGTGATGACTCCGCATCCCGGGGAGGCGGCGCGGCTGTTGAGCTGCAGCACCGCCGACATCGAGAGTGATCGCTTACTTGCCGTGCGTAACCTGACGGCGCGTTATGGCGGCGTGGCGGTGCTGAAAGGCGCCGGAACGCTGATCGCCGATGAGCGGGGGCAGATGGCGATCGCCGACGTCGGCAACGCCGGCATGGCCTCGGGCGGCATGGGCGATGTGCTGTCGGGCATCATCGGCGGTTTGCTGGCGCAAAAGCTCTCGCTGTATGATGCTGCCTGTGCGGGCTGCGTCGTACACGGCGCGGCCGGCGATCGCGTAGCGGAAAGACAAGGTACAAGAGGCATGTTGGCGACCGATTTACTGCCGGACATCCTTCATTTCGTTAACCCTGAGTGGGCAAAATAGACTTTATCGAATGAAAGAACTCGTTTTACCTCTGCCGGACGAGGCAGCGACTGTCGCTTTGGGCACCACTTTGGCCAAGGCTTGCGATCGCGCCAGCGTCATCTATCTGTACGGCGACCTGGGCGCCGGTAAAACCACCTTCAGCCGTGGCTTCCTGCAGGCGTTGGGGCATCGGGGCAACGTCAAAAGCCCGACCTACACGCTGGTGGAGCCTTATGCCCTGCAGCCGCTGGCGGTGTATCACTTCGATCTGTATCGCCTGGCCGATCCGGAAGAGCTTGAGTTTATGGGCATTCGCGATTACTTCGCGCAAGACGCCATCTGCCTGGTCGAATGGCCGCAGCAGGGCACCGGCGTGCTGCCGGAGCCGGATCTGGCGTTACATCTGCGCTATCAGGGCGAAGGACGAGAGGCGCAGATCGAGGCGATTTCCGCTTACGGCGGCCAATTGTTAGACCGTATCCATGGATCACAGGGATGATGCTGCAATGACGCATGCGTTGAAAAAATTTGCGATCGTCATGTTGATCGCCGTGCTGGGGCCGCTCGGCGCGCTGAACGCGCTGGCGGCGTCTTCGCTGTCCGATATCAAAGTCTCTAACGCCCAGCGCGAAGCGACGGTGTCGGTGAGTTTCAATGGCCCGCCGGACTACGCGTTTTTCCCGCTGCACGGCCCGGATCGCGTGGTGTTGGACGTCAACCAGAAAGGCAAGGTCGGCGGCCTGCCGCTCAATTTCAGCGGCCAAAACCTAGTGAAAAGCATTCGCTCCAGCGCGCCGAAAGACGCCCAGAGCGTGCGCCTGGTGTTTGATCTGACCCAGCGCGCCAAAACCCGAGTTTCCACCCGTCAGAACGGCAGCGTACACACCGTGGTCTTCACCATTACGGCCGAAGGCGGCGCCAATGCCGTGGCGCGTAAAGCGCCGGTGCAAACGCCTGCGCCGGTGGCGGTCAGCCAACCGCCGCGTCAGGCGCCGGTCGCGGTGCGTGAAGCGCCGGAGCCGCCGCTGCGCAAAGCGCCGCCGGGTTCAAACCCCTTTACCAATAAACAGAGCGTGGTCGCAGGCACCGCCACCGAGGTGACGCCGCGCAGCAGCCGCGTTTCCGCCGGTTCCGGCGATCGGGTGGTGGTGGCGATCGACGCCGGCCACGGCGGTCAGGATCCGGGTGCCATCGGCCCGACCGGCCTGAAAGAGAAGAATGTCACCATCGCCATCGCGCGCCGTCTGCAGGCGATGCTGGACGCCGATCCGCAGTTCAAGCCGGTGCTGACGCGTAACGGCGACTATTTCATTTCGGTGATGGGGCGTTCCGACGTCGCGCGTAAGCAGGGCGCCAACGTGCTGGTTTCCATCCACGCCGACGCCGCGCCGAACCGCAGCGCCAGCGGCGCTTCTGTTTGGGTGCTGTCCAACCGCCGCGCCAACAGCGAAATGGCCGGCTGGCTCGAACAGCATGAGAAGCAGTCCGAGCTGCTCGGCGGCGCCGGCGATCTGCTGGCCAACAGCCAGGCCGACCCTTATCTGAGCCAGGCGGTGCTGGACCTGCAGTTCGGCCACTCGCAGCGCGTGGGGTACGATGTGGCGGTGAAAGTGCTGCAGCAGCTGCAGAGCGTCGGATCGCTGCATAAACGCCGGCCGGAACACGCCAGCCTGGGCGTGCTGCGTTCGCCGGATATCCCATCGCTGCTGGTGGAAACCGGATTTATCAGTAATAGCACGGAGGAGCGGCTGCTGGGCAGCAGCGCGTATCAGGAGAAGATTGCCAAGGCCATCCATAACGGTCTGCGCAGCTACTTCCTGGCGCATCCGCTGCAAGCCGACCCAAAGGTGGAAAACCGACCGCTGGACGTCGCAGCGGCGGTTAACACCTCAACACCAGACGTGCGCCAGCCGGAGCCTATCGTCAGCTCGGCCGGCGCGAGCCGCAGCCAAAGCGGCAAAACCCAGATCCACGTGGTGAAGCGGGCGGAGACGCTGTCCGGCATCGCCGACAGCTACGGTACGACCATGGCGGCGCTGCGGGATCTGAACAAACTGAAGAAAGACGGCGTATGGGTCGGGCAACGCCTGAAGGTGCCGGCGGGGAAAAACGCCGCCATCACTACCGTCGCCAAGGCGAAAACGCCGGCGAAGAAGCCGTCCAAACATAAAGTGGCCCGTGGGGATACGCTCTCCTCCATCGCTTCTCGTTACGGCGTCAGCGTCGGCGATCTGAAACGGGTCAATAATCTGAAGTCGGACGTCGCGCCGCTGGATCGGACGCTGACCATTCCGCAGGCCTAGCGCCATCGCTACAGGAGTCAGCATGCCTATCCAGGTGTTACCGCCACAGCTCGCCAACCAGATCGCCGCCGGAGAGGTGGTTGAACGCCCCGCGTCGGTGGTCAAGGAGCTGGTGGAAAACAGCCTGGACGCCGGCGCGACGCGTATCGACATCGATATTGAACGCGGCGGCGCCAAGCTGATCCGCATTCGCGACAACGGCTGCGGCATCGGCAAGGACGACCTGGCGTTGGCGCTGGCGCGGCATGCCACCAGTAAAATCAGCACGCTCGATGACCTGGAGGCGATCGTCAGCCTCGGTTTTCGCGGCGAAGCGCTGGCCAGTATCAGCTCGGTTTCCCGTTTAACCCTGACGTCGCGCACCGCCGAGCAGAGCGAAGCGTGGCAAGCCTACGCCGAAGGGCGTGAGCAGGCGGTGACGGTCAAACCCGCCGCGCATCCGGTCGGCAGCACGCTGGAAGTGCTGGATCTGTTTTACAACACCCCGGCGCGTCGCAAGTTCATGCGCACCGAGAAAACCGAATTCGGCCATATCGATGAAGTGGTGCGGCGCATCGCGCTGGCGCGTTTCGATGTGGCGATCAACCTCAGCCATAACGGCAAATTGATCCGCCAATACCGGGCGGCGAAGGAAGAAAGCCAACACGAGCGCCGTTTGGGCAGCATCTGCGGCCCGGCGTTTTTGCAGCATGCGCTGAACATCGACTGGCAGCACGGCGATCTGAGCATCCGCGGCTGGGTGGCGGATCCGGCCGGCGCGCGTCAGCTGGGTGAAATGCAGTATTGCTACGTCAACCGCCGCATGATGCGCGATCGGCTGATCAATCACGCCATTCGTCAGGCCTATCAGGATCAGTTGAAAGACGATCAGCAGCCCGCTTACGTGCTGTACCTGGAGGTCGATCCGCACCAGGTGGATGTCAACGTTCATCCAGCCAAGCACGAGGTGCGTTTCCATCAGGCGCGGCTGGTGCACGATTTTATTTATCAGGCGGTGACCACCGTGCTGCAGCAGGCCGGCCAAACGCCGCTGCTGCCGCTGACGGAAACGCCTGACGAAGAACCAGCGCCGGTCTGGCAGCAGGAAAACCGCGTCGCCGCCGGCGGCAACCATTTTTCTCAGCCTGCGCCGCGCCGCGAAACGCCGCCGCAGGCCGGCGTCGCCCGCGAGCGTGCACCGCAGCCGGGTTGGCAAACGGCGGGCGGTTACCAGAAACGCGAAGGCGAGCTGTACGGCAAACTGATCCAGCCCGCCGCAGAGCCGCCGGCCGACGCCGAGTCGGAAACCCCGAGCAAGCCACCGCTGTTCCCGCCGGTGAAAGCCGCAGCGGAAGTACCGCTGGCGGGCGGGCAGCACAGTTTTGGCCGGGTGCTGATGATTTATCCGCCATGCTATGCGTTGATTGAGCAGCGCCAACTGCCGGCACTGCTCAATCTGACGGTGGCCGAACGCTGGCTGCGTCAGGCGCAGCTCAACCCGTCGGCGGAGGGGCTGCGGCCGCAACCGCTGCTGATCCCGATCAAGCTGACGCTGAGTAAAAACGAAGCGGCGGCCATTGCGCGGCATCAGACGCTGTTGGCGGCGATGGGGCTGGATCTGCAGACAGATCATGGCCGTGTGACGTTGCGCGCAGTGCCTTTACCATTACGCCAACAAAATTTACAAAAACTGATACCCGAACTGTTAGGCTATCTGGCCGAACATCAGGAGATGTCGCCCGCGGTGCTGGCTACCTGGCTCGCTCGTCGCCTTGGCAGCGAACATGAACAGTGGAACACCTCGCAAGCGATACAATTGCTGACCGACGTTGAACGACTTTGCCCGCAGCTGGTCAAATCGCCACCGAGCGGACTTTTACAACCCGTTGATTTACAGGCCGCACTGGCGGCCCTCAAGCATGACTGAAACTGAAATGACACCACGTCCCCCGGCTATTTTCATCATGGGGCCGACCGCCTCGGGCAAGACCGCGCTGGCGATCGCGCTGCGCGAACGCCTGCCGGTGGAGCTGATCAGCGTCGATTCCGCGCTGATTTATCGCGGCATGGATATCGGCACCGCCAAGCCGAACGCCGAAGAATTGGCGCAGGCGCCGCACCGGCTGATCGATATCCGCGATCCCGCCGAAGCTTATTCGGCGGCGGAGTTCCGCGCCGACGCGCTGAAAGAGATGGCCGACATCACCGCCGCCGGGCGCATTCCGCTGCTGGTGGGCGGTACCATGTTGTATTTCAAGGCGTTGCTGGAAGGATTGTCGCCGCTGCCGTCCGCCGATCCCGCAGTGCGCGAGCGCATCGAACGGCAAGCGGCGGAGCTGGGTTGGGAGGCGTTGCACCGGCAGTTGCAGGCGATCGATCCGGTCGCGGCATTGAGAATTCATCCGAATGATCCGCAGAGACTGTCCAGAGCACTGGAAGTTTTTTTTATTTCGGGTAAAACTTTAACGGAACTGACTCAAATTTCGGGTGAATCGTTACCGTATCAAGTTCACCAATTTGCGATAGCGCCGACCAGCCGTGAGTTGATCCATCAACGCATCGAGCTGCGGTACCATCAAATGTTGGCGGCGGGTTTTGAGACGGAAGCGCGTGCACTTTTCGCACGGGGTGATTTGCATACGGACTTGCCCTCCATTCGCTGTGTCGGTTACCGCCAGATGTGGTCATACTTGTCTGGTGAAATTAGTTACGATGAGATGGTTTATCGTGGTATTTGCGCAACACGTCAGTTGGCTAAACGCCAGATGACCTGGTTACGGGGTTGGGAGTCGGTCCATTGGTTGGACAGTGAAAAGCCGGGAGAGGCTTTGGACTCGGTGACACAGGTTGTTAGTGCATAGGTTGGGTGATTGTGTACAATTGCTGAGTATTCAGCGCGCAAATTTTTACGTCGTTTATTTTAGAGCCGACAGGTTCTTAGTTACAAACAACAAGCAAATAAGGAAAAGATAGAATGGCTAAGGGGCAATCTTTGCAAGATCCGTTCCTGAACGCATTGCGTCGTGAACGTGTTCCGGTTTCTATTTATTTGGTGAATGGTATTAAGCTGCAAGGCCAGATTGAGTCTTTTGACCAGTTTGTCATCCTGTTGAAGAACACGGTTAGCCAGATGGTGTACAAGCACGCTATCTCTACCGTTGTCCCGTCACGTCCGGTTTCGCATCACAGCAACAACCCGAGCGGCGGTTCAAGCAACTATCACCATGGCAACAATCCGTCTGCGCAGCAACAGTCGCAGCAGGAAAGCGATGACGCTGAATAAAGCGCGTTGCAAGTCAACCATGACGGGGAGCATAAGCAGCCGCGCGCTGTTTATGTCCCCCAAACTCACGGTGAGTGTCCGTTTGAGAGGTTGCACGCTTGTTTGACCGTTATGAAGCCGGTGAGCAGGCCGTACTGGTTCATATCTATTTCTCGCAAGACAAAGATACGGAAGACCTCAACGAGTTCGAATCGTTGGTTTCCTCAGCCGGTGTCGAAGCTTTGCAAGTGGTGACTGGTAGCCGCAAAGCCCCGCATCCGAAGTACTTTGTCGGCGAAGGAAAGGCCGAAGAAATTGCAGATGCGGTGAAAGCCAGCGGCGCGTCTGTTGTCCTGTTTGATCATTCCCTTTCCCCGGCGCAGGAAAGAAACCTTGAGCGCCTGTGCGAATGCCGGGTGATCGACCGCACCGGGTTGATTTTAGACATCTTTGCCCAGCGTGCCCGCACCCATGAAGGTAAGCTGCAGGTGGAGCTGGCGCAGTTGCGTCACATCGCCACGCGTCTGGTGCGCGGCTGGACGCACCTGGAGCGGCAAAAAGGGGGGATAGGCCTGCGCGGGCCGGGGGAAACCCAGCTTGAGACCGACCGTCGCCTGTTGCGCGATCGCATCAGCTTGATTCTGCGCCGCCTGGAGCGGGTAGAGAAGCAGCGTGAACAAGGCCGACGCGCGCGGACCCGCGCCGATGTGCCGACCGTATCGCTGGTGGGCTACACCAACGCCGGCAAATCCACCCTGTTTAACCGAATAACGTCTGCCGAGGTGTATGCGGCGGACCAGCTATTTGCCACCCTGGATCCTACGTTGCGGCGCATTGATGTGCCGGACGTGGGAGATACCGTGTTGGCGGATACCGTAGGCTTTATCCGGCACCTGCCGCACGATCTGGTGGCCGCCTTCAAGGCGACGCTGCAGGAGACGCGCCAGGCATCGCTGCTGCTGCACGTCATCGACGCGGCGGATCCGCGCGTCGATGAGAACATCGAAGCGGTGAACACCGTGCTGGCGGAGATCGACTCGGATGAAATCCCTACACTGTTAGTGATGAACAAAATAGATATGCTGGACGATTTTGTGCCGCGTATCGACCGCAACGACGAAAACCTGCCGATCCGGGTGTGGCTGTCCGCCGCCAGCGGAGAGGGTATTCCGTTGCTGTATCAGGCGTTGACGGAGCGCTTATCGGGGGAGATCGCGCATTACGAATTGCGCTTACCGCCACGGGCAGGCCGTCTTCGCAGCCGTTTTTACCAGCTTCAGGCGATTGAAAAAGAGTGGAACGAGGAGGACGGCAGCATTGGCGTGGTGGTGCGAATGCCGATCGTCGAATGGCGTCGTCTCTGCAAGCAAGAACAGGACCTGATTGACTTTATCGTATGATCATATCCTGTTACATTTATGCTTCGCGAAAGCCTGAAGTACCCAATCACAGAATATGGAGCTAAAACATGGCGTGGAATCAGCCCGGTAATAACGGACAGGACCGCGACCCGTGGGGGAGCAGCAATAACAATGGCGGCAACTCTGGCGGTAACAACAAAGGCGGTCGTGATCAAGGGCCACCTGATTTGGACGATATCTTCCGCAAACTGAGCAAGAAATTGAGCGGTTTCGGCGGGGGCAAAGGCTCCAACAGCAATAGCGGCGGCACCGGCACCTCTGGTCCGGGCTTCAGCGGCCGCATTATCGGTATCGCGGCGGTCGCCGTGGTGGTGATCTGGGCCGCCAGCGGCTTCTACACCATCAAGGAAGCCGAGCGCGGCGTCGTGACGCGTTTCGGCAAGTTCAGCCACCTGGTGCAGCCGGGCCTGAACTGGAAACCGACCTTCATCGACGACGTGCGTCCGGTAAACGTGGAATCCGTGCGCGAGCTGGCGGCGTCCGGCGTGATGCTGACCTCCGATGAAAACGTGGTGCGCGTGGAAATGAACGTGCAGTACCGCGTGACCAACCCGGAAGCGTACCTGTTCAGCGTCGTCAATGCCGACGACAGCCTGAGCCAGGCGACCGACAGCGCCCTGCGCGGCGTGATCGGTAAATACTCGATGGACCGCATCCTGACCGAAGGCCGTACCGTGGTGCGTAACGACACGCAGCGCATGCTGGAAGAGACCATTCGTCCTTACAACATGGGCATCACGCTGCTGGACGTCAACTTCCAGGCGGCGCGTCCACCGGAAGAGGTGAAGGCGTCGTTCGACGATGCGATCGCCGCGCGTGAGAACGAGCAGCAATACATCCGTGAAGCGGAAGCTTACGCCAACGAAGTTCAGCCGCGTGCGAACGGCCAGGCGCAGCGTCTGCTGGAAGACTCCAAGGCTTATAAAGACCGCACCATCCTGGAGGCTCAGGGTGAGGTGGCGCGCTTTGCCAAACTGTTGCCGGAATACAAGTCCGCTCCGCAGATCACCCGTGAGCGTCTGTATATCGAAACCATGGAAAAAGTGCTGGGCCATACCCGTAAGGTGTTGGTGAGCGACAAAGGCAACAACCTGATGGTGCTGCCGTTGGATCAGATGCTGCGCGGCCAAGGCGCGGCACCGGAGAGCGGCAACAAGGATACCAGCCTGATTCGCCTCAATCCGAATCCTGCGCCGGCTGCCAACAGCAGCGCTCCGCGCACCAGCGGCGGTTCGATTATGGATCAGCGCCGGGCGAATGCGCAGCGTGACGACACCACTCGCGTAGGGAGAGAGTAATCAATGCGTAAGTCTTTTGTAGTTATTGTCCTCGCGGTGCTGGTGGTGCTGTACGCTTCGCTGTTCGTGGTGCAGGAAGGCCAGCGCGGCATCGTGCTGCGCTTCGGCAAGGTTCTGCGCGACGGCGAAAACAAGCCGCTGGTGTATGCGCCGGGTCTGCACCTCAAGATCCCGTTCATTGAAACCGTGAAGAACCTGGATGCGCGTATCCAGACCATGGACAACCAGGCCGATCGCTTCGTGACCAGCGAGAAGAAAGACCTGATCGTCGACTCCTATCTGAAGTGGCGCATCAGCGATTTCAGCCGTTACTATCTGGCGACCGGCGGCGGCGACGTCTCCCAGGCTGAAGTGCTGCTGAAACGTAAGTTCAGCGACCGTCTGCGTTCCGAAATCGGCCGCCTGGACGTGAAAGACATCGTGACCGACTCGCGCGGCAAGCTGATGTCCGACGTGCGTGACGCGCTGAACACCGGCACCGTGGGCGACGGCGAGGAAGTGGCGACCACCGAAGCCGATGACGCTATCGCCTCTGCGGCGGCGCGCGTTGAGCGGGAAACCACCGGCAAACAGCCGCAGGTGAACCCGAACAGCATGGCGGCGCTGGGCATCGAAGTGATCGACGTGCGTATCAAGCAGATCAACCTGCCGGCCGAAGTGTCCGACGCCATCTACCAGCGTATGCGCGCCGAGCGTGAAGCGGTAGCCCGTCGTCTGCGCTCGCAAGGCCAGGAAGAAGCCGAGAAGCTGCGCGCCAGCGCGGACTACGAAGTGACCCGTACCCTGGCGGAAGCCGAGCGTCAGGCGCGTATCACCCGCGGTGAAGGCGATGCCGAAGCGGCCAAACTGTTCGCCAATGCGTTCAGCCAGGATCCGGACTTCTATGCCTTTATCCGCAGCCTGCGCGCCTATGAAGCCAGCTTCAAGGACAACCAGGATGTGCTGGTACTGAGCCCGGACAGCGATTTCTTCCGCTACATGAAGTCGCCTGATACCCTGCGCAAATAAGCGCGGCAGGCAATCTGATCGAGGGCCCGTTTACGCGGGCCCTTTCTCGTTTTTGGGGGATGCATGAACTCAACGATTTGGCTGGCGCTTGGGCTGGTTCTGGTACTGGAAGGATTGGGGCCGATGCTGTTTCCGCAGGCCTGGCGCAAAATGATTGTGGCGATGTCGCAGCTGCCGGACGCGACGCTGCGGCGATTTGGCGGTGGAATAGTGGTTGCGGGCTGCGTGATCTACTACATGTTGAGCGGCCGCACGGGTCTTTAAAGTCTAGCCCAAAATTTATGCAATCGTATGCTAAAAGTGCTGAAAATCGAAAATTACGGTGGTAGAATCCATTTTTAAGCAATCGGTGATTTTGAAAAATGGGTAAGAACGTCGTCGTACTGGGCACCCAATGGGGTGACGAAGGTAAAGGCAAGGTTGTAGACCTGCTGACTGAACGGGCTCAATATGTTGTGCGCTACCAAGGTGGCCATAACGCTGGCCACACTCTGGTAATCAACGGTGAAAAAACCGTCCTTCATTTAATTCCTTCAGGTATTCTGCGTGAAAACGTCACCAGCATCATCGGCAACGGTGTTGTTCTGGCGCCGGACGCGTTGATGAAAGAAATGGGTGAACTCGAAGCGCGTGGCATCCCGGTACGCGAACGTCTGTTACTGTCTGAAGCTTGCCCGTTGATCCTGCCTTACCACGTTGCGTTGGATAACGCGCGTGAGAAAGCGCGCGGCGCGAAAGCGATCGGCACCACCGGTCGCGGCATCGGCCCGGCTTACGAAGATAAAGTGGCTCGTCGCGGCCTGCGCGTCGGCGACCTGTTCAACAAAGAAACCTTCGCCGTTAAGCTGAAAGAGATCGTCGATTACCACAACTTCCAGCTGGTCAACTACTACAAAGTTGAAGCCGTCGATTATCAGGCGACGCTGGACTATGTGCTGTCTATCGCCGACATCCTGACCGCCATGGTGGTTGACGTTTCCGAACTGCTGGACGGCGCGCGCAAGCGTGGCGATCTGATCATGTTCGAAGGCGCTCAGGGCACCCTGCTGGATATCGACCACGGCACCTATCCGTACGTGACCTCTTCCAACACCACCGCAGGCGGCGTAGCTACCGGTTCCGGCATTGGCCCACGTTATGTGGACTACGTGCTGGGCATCGTGAAAGCTTACTCTACTCGCGTGGGTGCAGGTCCGTTCCCAACCGAACTGTTCGATGAAACCGGCGAGTACCTGTGCAAGCAGGGTAACGAGTTCGGCGCCACCACCGGCCGTCGTCGTCGTACCGGCTGGCTGGATGCCGTAGCGGTGCGTCGTGCGGTGCAGATCAACTCACTGTCCGGCTTCTGCCTGACCAAACTGGACGTCCTGGACGGCCTGAAAGAAGTGAAGATCTGCGTGGGTTACCGCATGCCGGACGGCCGCGAAGTGGACACCACTCCGCTGGCGGCAGAAGGCTGGGAAGGCATTGAGCCTATCTACGAAACCATGCCGGGCTGGAGCGAAACCACCTTTGGCGTGAAAGAGCACAGCAAGCTGCCTCAGGCTGCGCTGAACTACATCAAGCGCATCGAAGAAGTGACCGGCGTACCGGTAGACATCATCTCTACCGGCCCGGATCGCAGCGAAACCATGATCCTGCGCGACCCGTTCGACGCATAATCAGGCTTTGCGGCACTAAACAAACCGGGCGCGTCCCGGTTTGTTTTTATCCTGACTCCCTCCGATTGCGGCTTCACGTCAAAAAATCCTTTCATAAACCCGCCTTAGGGTGCGGGATTCGCTAAATAATTAGCGACGAACTCTCCGGCTGGTTTATTATCCAATGAGTAATCTTTTGAATAGCGCCGAAAAGCGGCGTATCAGACGGGTAAAGTGATACCCAGAGGTAAGATGTGCAGTTAACAAGTTTTACTGATTATGGCCTGCGGGCGTTGATCTACATGGCTTCGTTGCCGCAGGACAAGATGACCAGCATCTCGGAAGTGACCGAGGTTTACGGCGTGTCTCGCAACCATATGGTGAAGATCATCAATCAGTTGAGCCGGGTGGGTTTTGTCACGGCGGTGCGCGGCAAGCATGGCGGCATCCGTTTGGGCAAACCGGCCGAGAGCATTCGCCTCGGCGACGTAGTGCGGGCGCTGGAGCCGCTTGCGCTGGTTAACTGCAGCAGCGAGTTTTGCCACATCACCCCTGCCTGCCGACTGAAGCAGGTGCTCCAGCAGGGCGTACAGAATTTCCTTGAAGAGCTGGATAAGCATACGTTGGCCGACATGGTCGAAGACAATCCGCCGCTCTACAAGCTATTGCTTGTCGAATAAAACGACGTTGAGAAGACAAGGCTCAACGTCATCCTGCTGATGACAACGGAGGAACCGCAATGTCACAAGATCCATTCCTGGAACGAGAAGCAGAAAAATACGAATCCCCCATCCCCAGCCGTGAATATATCCTGGCCCATTTGGCGAAACGAGAAACGCCGGCCAGCCGCGAAGAACTGGGCAACGAACTGGGCCTCAGCGGCGAAGAGCAGCTGGAAGCGCTGCGCCGCCGCCTGCGCGCCATGGAGCGCGATGGCCAGTTAGTGTTTACCCGCCGCCAGTGCTACGCGCTGCCGGAACGTTTGGATCTGCTGCGCGGCACGGTGATCGGCCACCGCGACGGCTACGGCTTCCTGCGCGTTGAGGGCAGCAAAGACGATCTGTACCTGTCCGCCGAACAGATGAAAATGGCGATCCACGGCGACGTGGTGCTGGCGCAGGCGCTGGGCGCAGACCGTAAAGGGCGTCGCGAGGCGCGCATCGTGCGCGTGCTGGTGCCGAAAACCAGTCAGATCGTCGGCCGTTTCTTCATGGACGCCGGTACCGGCTTTGTGGTGCCGGACGACAGCCGTCTGAGCTTTGATATTCTGATCCCGGCGGACAACGTCAGCGGCGCGCGCATGGGCTTTATGGTGGTGGTGGAGCTGACTCAGCGTCCGACCCGCCGCACCAAGGCGGTCGGCAAGATCGTCGAGATCCTCGGCGACAAAATGGGCACCAGCATGGCGGTGGACATCGCGCTGCGCACCCATGAGATCCCGCATACCTGGCCGCCGCAGGTGGAAAAACAGGTGGCCGATCTCAGCGAGCAGGTGCCGGAAGCGGCCAAGAAGGGCCGCGTCGATCTGCGCAAGCTGCCGTTGGTCACCATCGACGGTGAAGACGCGCGCGACTTCGATGATGCTGTGTACTGCGAGAAGAAACGCGGCGGCGGCTGGCGCCTGTGGGTGGCGATCGCCGACGTCAGCTACTACGTGCGTCCGCGCACCGCGCTGGACGATGAAGCGCGTAGCCGCGGCAACTCGGTCTATTTCCCGTCGCAGGTGATCCCGATGCTGCCGGAAGTGCTGTCCAACGGGCTGTGCTCCCTGAACCCGCAGGTCGATCGCCTGTGCATGGTGTGCGAGATGACCATCTCCGCCCAGGGGCGCCTGTCGACGGCCAAGTTCTACGAGGCGGTAATGAGCTCTCACGCCCGCCTGACCTACAACAAGGTGTGGCACATTCTGCAGGGCGATCAGGAGCTGCGCGAGCATTACCACCCGCTGGTCAAGCACCTGGAAGAGCTGCACGCCATGTACAAGGTGCTGGATAAGGCGCGCGCCGAGCGCGGCGGCATCGCGTTTGAAACCGAAGAAGCCAAATTCATCTTCAACGCCGAACGTCGCATCGAGCGCGTGGAACCGACGGTGCGCAACGACGCCCACAAGCTGATCGAAGAGTGCATGATCATGGCCAACGTGGCGGCCGCGCGCTTCGTCGAGAAACGCAACGAGCCGGCGTTGTACCGCGTGCACGATCGTCCAAGCGACGACCATATCTCCGCGCTGCGCAGCGTGCTGAGCGAGCTGGGGCTGACGCTGGGCGGCGGTAACAAGCCGCAGCCGAAAGACTATGCGGTGCTGATGGATGAAGTGTCCGAGCGCCCTGATCACGAAATGCTGCAAACCATGTTGCTGCGCTCGATGAAGCAGGCGATTTACGATCCGGAAAACCGCGGCCACTTCGGCCTGGCGTTGGCGTCTTACGGCCACTTCACCTCGCCGATCCGCCGTTATCCGGATCTGGCGCTGCACCGCGCGATCAAATATCAGCTGGCCAAGGAACACGGCGAGCCGAAAGAGCGCTGGACGCCGACCGGCGGCTGGCACAGCGAATTCGAAGAGATGCTGCAGCTGGGCGAACACTGCTCGATGACCGAGCGCCGCGCGGACGAAGCGACGCGCAACGTCGCCGACTGGCTGAAGTGCGACTTCATGCAGGATCACGTCGGTGAAGTGTTCAGCGGCATCATCTCCAGCGTGACCGGCTTCGGCTTCTTCGTGCGCCTGAACGATCTGTTCATCGACGGGCTGGTGCACGTATCAACGCTGGATAATGATTACTATCGCTACGATAATATCGGCCAGCGCCTGATCGGCGAGTCTTCCGGCACGGTCTATCGTCTGGGGGATACGGTGGAGATCCGCGTGGACGCGGTGCATATGGACGAGCGCAAGATTGACTTCGCGCTGGTATCCAGCACCCGCAAAGCGCGCGGTGAAGGCAAAACCGAGCGCGATCGCGCCAAGAATGGCGGTCAGCGTACGCTGCGCGACAACGGTAGCGCAGGGCGCGGCAAGCGCCGCGGTGGCAAACCGCCGGCCAACTTCGAGCCGGACAGCGCCTTCCGCAAGCAGGATGACGCCAAGCCCGCCGACAAGGTGAAGAAGGCGAAGAAGAAGGCCAAGAAGGCGTCCGACAAAACGCGGAAAATCGCGGCGGCGACCAAAGCCAAACGCGCAGCCAAGAAGAAAGGTGCCGAGCAGGCCTAACCTGCCGCACATCGTTACCATCGGCCGGTTATCGCCGGCCGCACGAATTTAAAAGAGCATCATGAGCGAAATTATTTACGGCATCCACGCCGTCAAAGCCCTGTTAGAGCGCGATCCGCAACGCTTCCTGGAAGTGTTTATCCTGAAAGGCCGCGAAGATCGCCGCCTGCAACCGCTGATCGCCGAGCTGGAAGCGACCGGTATCGTTATTCAGGTGGCGAACCGCCAATGGCTGGATGACAAGGTTGAAGGCGCGGTGCACCAGGGGATCGTCGCCCGGGTGCGCGAAGGGCGTCAGTATCAGGAGAACGATCTGCCGGGCCTGCTGGAAAGCGTGGAGACGCCGTTCCTGCTGGTGCTGGACGGCGTGACCGACCCGCATAACCTCGGTGCCTGCCTGCGCAGTGCCGACGCCGCCGGCGTGCACGCGGTGATCGTGCCGCGTGACCGTTCCGCCCAGTTGAACGCCACCGCCAAGAAAGTGGCCTGCGGCGCCGCCGAAAACGTGCCGTTGATCCGCGTGACCAACCTGGCGCGCACGCTGCGTCTGTTGCAGGAAATGAATGTCTGGGTGGTGGGCACCGCCGGCGAAGCCGACCATACGCTGTATCAGAGCAAAATGACCGGCCCGATGGCGCTGGTGATGGGCGCGGAAGGCGAAGGCATGCGCCGCCTGACCCGCGAACACTGCGACGAGCTGATCAGCATCCCGATGGCCGGTACCGTCTCTTCGCTGAACGTGTCGGTCGCCACCGGCATCTGCCTGTTCGAAGCGGTGCGTCAGCGCGGCTGATTCTCCTGACGGGGGCGCAGTGCCCCCGTTAATTCCCCCTCTTGTGATCCCGCCTGCGGCAGAAATCCCTGCGCCGACCATACTTACTCCTGACGCTTTTTTCAGGGAGCACTCTCATGGTCTGGACTACGCACACCGTTTTTAACCAACCCAAGCCGCTCGGCAACAGCAACCTGTTTCTCTCCGATACGCCGCTGCGTGAAGCGTTGCAGCGCGAGCAAGGCGGTTGGGACGCCGAGGTATTGGCTTCGCTGGGCCAGCAGCTCGGCACGCAGGAGTCGCTGGAGCTGGGGCGGCTGGCCAACGCCAACCCGCCGGAGCTGCTGCGCTACGACGCCACCGGCCAGCGACTGGACGACGTCCGCTTTCACCCGGCCTGGCATATCCTGATGCAGGGGCTGATCGCCAACCGGGTGCACAACCTGCCCTGGCAGGAGGATGCGCGCATCGGTTCCTTCGTGGCGCGCGCCGCGCGCTTTATGCTGCATGCTCAGGTCGAGGCCGGCACGCTGTGCCCGGTGACCATGACCTTCGGCGCCACGCCGCTACTGCAGCAGGCGTTACCGGCCGAGTTTCGCTCCTGGCTGACGCCGTTGCTGTCGGATCGTTATGACGCTCACCTGTTGCCGGGCGGGCAAAAGCGCGGTCTGCTGATCGGCATGGGTATGACAGAGAAGCAGGGCGGCTCCGATGTCTTGAGCAATACCACCACCGCCGTGCCGCTCGGCGCGCGCGGGCCGGGCGAAGCCTACCGGCTGGTGGGGCACAAGTGGTTCTTCTCGGTGCCGCAGAGCGATGCGCACCTGGTGCTGGCGCAGGCCGAAGGCGGGTTGTCCTGTTTCTTCCTGCCGCGCATTTTGCCGGACGGCAGTCGCAACGCCATTCGCCTGGAGCGGCTGAAAGACAAGCTGGGCAACCGTTCCAACGCCAGCAGCGAAGTGGAGTTTCAGGACGCCACCGCCTGGCTGCTGGGCGATGAGGGCGACGGCGTGCGGCATATCCTGAAGATGGGCGGCCTGACCCGTTTCGACTGCTCGCTCGGCAGCCACGGCCTGATGCGCCGCGGGCTGTCGGTGGCGCTGTATCATGCGCTGCAGCGGCAGGCGTTCGGCAAGCTGTTGATCGAACAACCGCTGATGCGCCAGGTTCTGGCACGCATGGCGCTGCGATTGGAAGGGCATACCGCGTTGCTGTTCCGGCTGGCCCGCGCCTGGGAAAGCCGCAGCAATGAGGGCGAACTGATCTACAGCCGCCTGCTGACGCCAGCGGCCAAATACAGCATCTGCCGGCAGGGCATGCCGTTCATCGCCGAGGCGATGGAGGTGCTGGGGGGGATCGGCTACTGCGAAGAGAGCGAACTGCCGCGTCTGTACCGCGAGATGCCGGTCAACAGCATCTGGGAGGGTTCCGGCAACATCATGTGCCTGGACGTGCTGCGCAGCTTGCACAAGCTGCCGGGCGCGCTCGAGATGTTGCAGTTCGAACTGCAGCCGGTGCGCGGTCAGAATCGGCTGTTCGATCATGCCTGGCGGCAGTGGCAGCAGCGTGCCCGGCAACCGAGCGAGGAGATGGGGCGGTTGCTGACCCAGCAGCTGTTCGATCTGTGCTGCGCCGCGCAGCTGTTGCAGCACGCCAGCCCGCAGATCGCCGACGCCTGGTGTCACCTGACGCTGGATCACCGCGGTGAGAGCCTGCTGTCGGCCGAGGTGTGCGAGCTGCTGTTGAACCGCGCCATCGGCGGCTAGGGAAAAGGGTGGCGCGCGGCGGCGAAAACCTTTTTAATTCAGCCTCACTCTGACAGGAAAATGCACATGGATATTCTCAGCGCGTTGGCGGCGTTCGCCTCTTACTTCTTTAGCGGTTTCGCCATGATTTTGGTGTTTCTGTTCGTCTATACCCGTATCACTCCGCACGACGAATGGGCACTGATCAAGGCCGATAATCAATCCGCCGCCTTTGCTTTCATCGGTGCCTGCCTGGGGTATGTGATCCCGTTGGCCAGCGCGGCGATCAACTCGATCAGCCTGCTGGATTACCTGCTGTGGGGCGTGGTGGCGCTGGTGGTGCAACTGCTGCTATTCGCGGCCGTGAAGATCTACATGCCGCGCATCAGCGACAAGATCGAAGCCAACCATCTGGCCGCCGGGATTTTCCTGGGGGGCGTCTCCGTCAGCGGCGGCGTGTTGAATGCGGCTTGCATGAGCTACTAAAGGTATAAGATCGCCGAGGCGCGCCAGCCAGGCGGGTGCGCCTGCTCTTCCATCCGCAGGATGCGGTAATAGCTGGCGCCGTGTTGGTCGGCGGTGCGGGCGATGGCCAGTTCCGCCTCCTGCGGTGAGCCGGGCAGATCGTTGAAGGTGATCTCGGCGATTTCACTGAGCGGCGTCACGCGATCGGCGGGCGCCAGCTCGGCGGACTGTGCGCCGGTGCTGAGCAACCCCATGGAAAGCAAGAGGGAGGTGAGTGCGGTGGAGCGTTTCATGGCGTTCCCCTTCGTCAGATCCTGATTCGACACCCGCAATATGCGGCATGCTGTCCCTCAGTGTGCAACACCCTGCTTCAGCCAGTGCAAAGCCAGTGTAAATCTGCTTAAAAAATCCTCACCTTAGCGATACAGGATCGCCTGGGAATACCATTGGCCCGGCACGACGGTCTCGCTGTTCATGATGATCATGTAATAACGGGCGCCGGCGGCGGTGGCCTTGCGCTGGATCTCCGCCTCCACGTCCATCGGGCTGCCGCGTACTACGGCGGTGACGGTGCCGATTTTCACCAGTTCGGCGGTTTGCGCGCGAACGATCTCCTGCGCCTGTGCGGTGGGCGGCGGCGGCGGTTTCGGCGTGGTGGTCATGATGCCGCAGGCGGAAAGCTGTGTGGCCAGAGTCAGGCTAATGAGTGTACGAACAATCGTCATGGTGACCTCGGAAGCGCCGGTGCGATGGCTTCAGTGTAACGCAATATAAGCTGTAACAGATTGAGCTATCGCTGCTTCGTGCAAGTTTGTCATGATTAAGGCCAACAGGTGATTGAGGATGAGCGGATGATCGAAATTCATGACGAGCGGGCGGGCGATATTGCGGTGATCCATGCGGTGCCGGCGGGGCAGTATCATCGGCCGCTGCCGACGGTGTTCTTCTGCCATGGCTATACCTCGTCGAAAGAGGTGTACGCCTACTTCGCCTATGCGCTGGCGCGCGCCGGTTTTCGGGCGGTGCTGCCGGATGCCGATCGGCACGGCGAGCGGTTCGACGGCGATGAGACGCGGCGCCTGGCGTCGTTCTGGGAGATCTTGCGCAGCAATATCGACGAACTGCCGCAGGTCAAAGCGCATTTTGAGCGGCTCGGCCTGATTGCCGACGGACACATCGGCGTCGCCGGCGCCTCAATGGGCGGCATGACCGCGCTCGGCGCCTTCGCGCGCTTCCCGTGGATCCGGGCGGCCGCCAGCCTGATGGGCTCCGGTTATTACCGTTCGCTGGCGCAAACGCTGTATCCGCCGTTGGGCGAACGGGGCGAGGCGCTCTCGCCGGCGGCGTATGCCGCGCGTACCGCCGTGCTGGCGGAGTATGAACTGGAGGGGCGTTTGGCGCAGATCGCCGGGCGGCCGCTGCTGCTGTGGCACGGCGAGACGGACGACGTGGTGCCGGCGGCGGACAGCCTGCGTTTGGCGGCCGAACTGCGGCGGCAAGGCGCGGACGGCCGTTTGACGTCGCTCGTCGAGCCGGGGGTGAAGCATCGCATCACGCCGTTGGCGCTGTCCGCCACCACCGATTTCTTCCGCCGCGAGTTGTAATGCGCATCCGGGCGCGATGCAGGGAATTACAGCGCTCTGCGCAGGCTGTTTCGGCCATTGTTTGGCCGCCTTAAGGGGAGAATGTCAGCGTGAATTCTTTCTGGGGCAGCAAGGAACAGAGCATGATAAAGGGTATCAGCAAGACGGCCGAGGCCGATCGCAGTTTGATGGGAACGATAAAAGCGCGCACCGAGGTTAAATCAGCGGCCTTCAGCGAGCTGTTGGGCGCCGCCGACGGCAAAGCGCGGCAAAACAAGGCTAATCCGCTGTCGCGAATTACCGCGCATACGGTGCAAAACATGACGGCACTGTTCTCTTTCGCGCCGAAAGCGGCGGCCACTCACACTGCGGCGGCAGGGGCGCTCTCTTTCGAGCAGCGGGCGACCCTGGCGGAAAGTACCGAACTGCTGCAAACGCGCACCCACTATCTGCGGATGGCGTTGCAGTTGCACAATCCGGGCAAGGCGCTCAGCGCGCCGGCGTTGCTCAAGCTCTGATTGGCGTGGGAAGTAGTGGAGCGCCCAACGTGCGGCGCTCCTGAGTGGACTTAACGGGCTCTCTGGTGAAGCCCTGGGGATTTCCCTGGCGTGGCGTGTCTCTTTAGCGGTACAGCTCGGCGCTGACGTGCATCGTGCTGTTGTCGCCCGGTTCGTGCAGGGCGATGATGCGATAAGAGGTTGCGCCGCGTTGATCGGCGATTTTACTGACCTGGCTGCTGGCGTCATCCGGCGAAACCACGTTCTGGTTCAGGGTGACGAAGCCGACGCTCTGGCGTTGATCGGCCTGGTGCGAGGTGATCTCCGTCGCGGCCATTACGTTGGCGGAGAACAGGGCGGCCAGCGCCGTCGCGAGCATGATGCGTTTCATAGTGCCTCTCTTAACTTCTTGCCGTTACGGCCTGACAGCGAGTGTCGCTGCGGCAAAAAGTCATTTATCTGCATTGAATAACCTGGAATCTTTTTCGTCGCGCTGTCTGCGGCGGATATGGTTAATTTTAGTCCGTTTCGGCGGATTAAAAAGCGGGGCGTTTTGATGACCTTTTTCAAAAAAAATGAAATAGATTTGTGACTCAGCGCTGATTTCATTGAAAGATTTTTGAAACCGATGGATCGGCGTACATAGGTTCACCCACGAGCAAATCGTGCTATTTCCCATAGCGCCTCGCATTAACGCGAATAAAACCCACGCAGTCCTTGAGTTTCCCGCCCTGCGTCAGTATGATTACGCGTCATTTTTCAGCCGCACACTAAACACGTTCCTTGCTTCCATGGGCCGCGGTTGACCCTGACAGGAGGCTGAATAATCCGTAAGGAGCAATTCGATGCGTCATTACGAAATCGTTTTTATGGTCCATCCTGACCAAAGCGAACAGGTTCCGGGCATGATCGAGCGTTACAGTGCTACCATCACTAACGCGCAAGGTCAGATTCACCGTCTGGAAGACTGGGGCCGCCGTCAGCTGGCTTATCCGATCAACAAACTGCACAAGGCTCACTACGTTCTGCTGAACGTTGAAGCGCCGCAGGAAGCGATCGATGAGCTGGAAACTAACTTCCGCTTCAACGACGCCGTTATCCGCAGCATGGTTATGCGCGTTAAGCACGCGGTAACTGAAGCATCTCCGATGGTTAAAGCGAAAGACGAACGTCGTGGCGATCGCCGCGAAGACTTCGCTAACGAAACCGCAGATGATGCAGATGCTGGGGATTCTGAAGAGTAATTGCCGCCGTGACGGCTAATCGTCTGGTTTTGTCGGGCACTGTGTGCAAGGCGCCGGTTCGAAAAGTGAGTCCTTCCGGGATACCACACTGCCAATTTGTGCTAGAGCACCGTTCGCAGCAGATGGAAGCCGGATTCAGCAGACAAGCATGGTGCCGAATGCCCGTGGTTGTCAGCGGACAACAGTCACAAGCACTAACTCAAAGATTAACGGTCGGCAGTCAGATTACCGTGCAAGGCTTTGTAAGCTGCCATCAAGGGCGCAACGGGCTGAGCAAATTGGTTCTGCATGCCGAGCAGATTGAATTGATAGATTCTGGAGACTAGCCAAATGGCACGTTATTTCCGTCGTCGCAAGTTCTGCCGTTTCACCGCGGAAGGCGTTCAAGAGATTGACTATAAAGACATCGCTACGCTGAAAAACTACATCACCGAAAGTGGTAAAATTGTACCGAGCCGTATCACCGGTACTCGTGCAAAATATCAGCGCCAGCTGGCCCGTGCTATCAAGCGCGCGCGCTACCTGTCTTTGTTGCCGTACACTGATCGTCATCAGTAATCGGCCACTGTCCATTAACGACTTTGAGAGGATAAGGTAATGCAAGTTATTCTGCTTGATAAAGTAGCAAACCTGGGCAGCCTGGGTGATCAAGTTAACGTTAAAGCGGGCTACGCTCGTAACTTCCTGGTACCACAGGGCAAAGCTGTTCCTGCTACCAAGAAAAACGTTGAGTTCTTCGAAGCACGCCGTGCTGAACTGGAAGCCAAACTGGCTGACGTTCTGGCTGCTGCTGAAGCTCGCGCAACCAAGATCAACGAACTGGGTTCAGTGACCATCGCTTCCAAATCTGGCGACGAAGGTAAACTGTTCGGCTCTATCGGCACCCGCGACATCGCTGACGCAGTGACTGCGGCAGGCGTTGAAGTTGCCAAGAGCGAAGTTCGTCTGCCGAACGGCGTTCTGCGTACCACTGGTGAGCACGAAGTGCACTTCCAGGTACACAGCGACGTGTTCGCACAGCTGAATGTAGTTGTGGTTGCAGAAGCGTAATTTACGCTGCTGTTAACCCGGTTAAAACGCCAGCCTCGCGCTGGCGTTTTGCTTTTCTGCGCCCGGCAAAACGCGCTACGCTTGAACTCGGGATGAAAAGGAGAGCGTGCGATGGCAAAGATTACTCTGCAACGGGTTTACGACTTCAGCGCGCCGGCGCCGGCGCATTGTTATCTGATAGATCGGCTATGGCCGCGCGGCGTCAGCAAGGAAAGGCTGGCGGGCGTGCAGTGGCTGAAACAGGTGGCGCCGGATGACGAGCTGCGCAAGTGGTTCCATCAGCATACCGACCAGTGGGCGGTCTTTGAGGCGCGTTACCGCCAACAGCTGGTGGCCAACGATGCCTGGCGGCCGCTGGTGGCGCTGTTGCGGCAGGGGGAGGCGCTGACGCTGCTGTATGGCAGCAAGGATACCGAGCACAATCAGGGCGTGGTGCTGCGCGAGTTTCTGCTGGCGCAGCTGTAGGGATTAGCGTTCCCGGCGGTAGCTGCCGTCGGCCTGGCGGCGGAACAGCACCTGGCTGTTGTCTGCGGTGGTGACCGACAGCGCGTTAATCACGCCGTTGGCGTCGCGTTCGATACGCACTTCCTGGCCGGCTTTCATGTTGCTCAGCGGCTTGTCGCCGCCTTCCACCTGCGCCATGGCGAACACTTCATTCACCGGCAGGTTGTTGTCGCGAAACAGCTGGGCCAGCGTCTGGCCGGGCTGGATCTGATAACGCTGCCAGTTGCCCGCCGGCGCAGTTTCGTTGGCAGACGTGGTGCCGCCGTTTTGCAGTTCGGCCTGCAGCGGCACGCTGGTTTCCTGCTGAGATACCGGGAACGGCTGTCTTTCGGGCGAGTAAGGCCACAGCAACGCCAACAGCAGAATGATGCCGAAGATCAGCACCCAGCGGCGGTGGAAGTAGGGCAGCGGCTCCATCCAATGGAAACCGTCCGGCAGATGCCAGACTTTGGCCAGCAGCGCTTTGACCTGCTGCATTTTGTCGTTGGCCGACGGCGGTTCCGATGGCGGCTCCGCGCCTTCAGACGCAGGTGCGGCGCCCGGTTTCAGGCGCTGGCTGACGTTCAGCCAGGTGCGCAGCAGCGGCTGGTAGATGCGGGTGGTTTTCCTTCTCCTGGGCGCGATTCTGCCCATGGTGACCTCTCTTCGACGGCGTAATAATTAGCGCGGCGCGACAAACGCGTCGCCTGCCCGGTATCCTGCTTTCAGTATAGTCCGCTAACTGATTGAAGTGAAAGGCGGCTGAGCGGCAGAGCCGAGGTTTGCGGCTGCGGGCGTTAACAGAAGGTTATTGTTTCTTTTTCTACGACAAAAGTCATCATTCTCCACACAAGATTTTACCCGGCATTGACGCGCTGTTATGCTGCGCTTTCGACTTTTTACAGACTTAAGGAAAACCCCATGACAACCCCTTCTTTTGACAGCGTTGAAGCGCAAGCAAGTTACGGGATTGGTTTACAGGTCGGCCAGCAGCTGCAAGAGTCCGGGCTGGAAGGTTTGCAACCGGAAGCTTTGCTGGCGGGTCTGCGCGACGCGCTGGAAGGGAATGCCCCGGCGGTTCCGGTAGACGTGGTGCACCGTGCGCTGCGTGAAATCCACGAGCGTGCGGACGCGGTGCGCCGCGAGCGCCAGCAGGCGATGGCCGTTGAAGGCCAGAAGTTCCTGGACGACAACGCCAAACGCGACGACGTGACGCTGACCGAGTCCGGCCTGCAGTTCTCCGTGCTGGAGCAGGGCAACGGCCCAATCCCGTCCCGTCAGGATCGCGTGCGTGTGCACTACACCGGTCGTCTGATCAACGGCGACGTGTTCGACAGCTCGGTTGAGCGCGGCCAGCCGGCGGAATTCCCGGTCAGCGGCGTGATCCCAGGCTGGATCGAAGCGCTGACCCTGATGCCGGTCGGCTCCAAATGGCAGCTGTATATCCCGCACAACCTGGCCTACGGCGAGCGTGGTGCTGGCGCGTCCATCCCGCCGTTCAGCGCGCTGGTGTTCGACGTCGAGCTGCTGGAAATCCTGTAATCCCACCGAGGATTGCTCTGGGCGCCTTCGCGGCGCCCTTGTTTTATGCGCCGCGCAGCGCGCGCGGGAACAGCAGATTGTTCTCCAGACTGATGTGTTCCATCAGATCGCCGATGAACTCGTCGATGCCGTTGTACAGCGCTCGCCAGGTGGTGCAGGCACCCTCCGGCGGCGTGACGTTATCGGTGAGGAACTTCACCACCTCCAGTTGCTCGCCCGCCTCGTCATGTTCATGTTCCATCACCGAAATAGGTCCGGCGGCCTGAGGCCCCATCCCCTGTTTGATCAGCGGGAACAGGATCTGCTCCTCTTTCATCATGTGATTCTCCAGATCCAGGCGGATCAGGTTCAGCTGCTTCGCCAACCCGCGCGGGCAGGCGGGTTTGTCGCCGTGCACGCGTTCAACTTTTTCCGCCATCAGCACCAGTTCGGCCAGCTGTTCTCGGTGCCGCTGATGAAAGCGCGGTAGAATGTAGTCGATCACCTCATCGAGCGGGGCCGTGCGCCAGTCACGGTTTTGTACCGGCGTGGCGGCCAGAGCGGCCAGTTCGTTCTCCAATCTGTCGATATCCAGGCCTTTACGCTCGGCGGCGCGTTCCAGCGACTGTCGGCCGCCGCAGCAGAAATCCAGCTGGTGTTGGCGAAAAAGACGGGATGCCCGGGGAATGGCGATAGCGAGCGCGCCAAGGGATTGATTGCGGTAATCCATGGTAGTGCCTCTTTAAACGAAGGAATTCTATAAAATGCATTTTAAATGCAATTTAAAGGGCGCGCCAGCGGGAAAATAGCGAAGATGGCCGGGGGATTGCCCCGGCCTGACGATTATTTTGCGCTTAAATCGATGCGATAGACCGCGAAACCGATGCGGTCATTGCCTTCGGCGGTCATCGGGTATTGGGCGTGCTCTTTGATAAACGCCGTTGCTTTGTCCGATGGCGAGGTCTCGAAGCGGATATCCAGCGGCTGCTTGCTGCTGAAGGTCGCCAAACGCCAGTTGTTGTCTGCCTGCGGATGTACTGCGCCGCGCCGTTTGGTTTCGGCGCTGATGTAGGCCGCCAGTACCGAACGGTTCTCATCCGGCGAAGCGAAGGCGATATGTTGGTCGCCGGTACCGGCAAATTTGCCGCCGTAGGCGCGGTAGTTGTTGGTGGCGACCAGGAAAGTGGCGTTCGGATCGATCGGCTTGCCGTTGAAGGTCAGCTGCTTGATACGCTCCGCCTTATCGTTGATCAACTGGCATTCGCCGTCATAGCGCGCCGGCTGGCTGACGTCGATCTGGTAATTGACGCCGTCGATCACGTCGAAATTATAGGTGCGGAAGCCATCCCAGTTGATCAAACCTTGCGGCTTGGCGTTATTGACGTCTATCTGGTTGAACTGACCGGCGGAGCACTCCAGCCACTCTTTCACCTCTTTGCCGCTGGCCTTCACCACCACCAGCGTATTTGGATAGAGATAGAGATCGGCGGCGTTGCGGAAGGTGAGCTGGCCCTTTTCCACTTCGACGAAGCTGGCGGGATCGTTCTTGCGGCCGCCGACCTTGAACGGCGCCGCCGCCGACAGCACCGGCAGATCGGCCAGATCCGGGTCGCCCTGGATGTAATGTTCGACGTAGGCCTTCTGCGCATTGTTGACGATTTGCACCGTCGGATCGTCCTGCACCAGCGCCAGATAGCTGTACATGTTGCCGTCGGATTTGCCGATCGGCTGGCTGACGAACTCGCGCGTGCCCTTGTGATCGTCCGCCAATACTTTCACCAGCGCGGCGTCTTCAGCCGCCAGCGATTTCTTGTTCTCTTTGTCGTAGATCGGCCGCGCTTCCGCTTTGGCGGCGGTCACTTTCCAACTGCCGCCATCGTTGTTGAGCTGCAGGTCGACCACGCCGAGATGATCGCCCCACTGGCCCGGCATGACCGCCGGTATGCCGTTCAGCAGGCCCTTATCGATATCCGCGCCTTTGATGTTGGCGAAGTCCTTGCTTGGGAACACCGCATGGGCGTGACCGAACATGATGGCGTCGATGCCCGGCACCTGGCTGAGGTAATAGACCGAGTTTTCCGCCATCGCCTTGTAAGGCTCGCTGGACAGCCCGGAATGCGGGATCGCCACCACCAGATCGGCGCCCTGTTTACGCATTTCCGGCACGTAGCGCTTGGCGGTGGCGGTGATGTCGTCCACCGTCACTTTGCCCTGCAGGTTGGCTTTGTCCCATACCAGGATCTGCGGCGGCACGAAGCCGATGTAGCCGATGCGCAGCGTATGCGCCTTGCCGTCGCGGTCTTTCACCGGCGTATCGACGATGATGTACGGCGTGAACAGCGGTTTTTGCGTTTTGGCGTCGAGGACGTTGGCGTTGATATACGGGAATTTGGCGCCGGCGATGGCGTTCTTCAGGTAATCCAGCCCGTAGTTGAACTCATGGTTGCCGATGTTGCCGACCACATAGTCCAGCGTGTTCATCGCCTTGTAGACCGGGTGCACGTCGCCCGGCTTCAACCCCTTGGCCGCCATGTAGTCGCCGAGCGGGCTGCCCTGAATGATGTCGCCGTTGTCCACTAACACCGCGTTGGTGGCCTGCTGGCGCGCCTGTTGGATCAGACTGGCGGTGCGCACCAGGCCGAATTTGTCGGTCGGGGTGTCCTTGTAGTAATCGAAGTCCATCATATTGCTGTGCAGATCGGTGGTTTCCAGCACGCGCAGATCGACGGTCGCCGCCTGCGCCGAGGCGCACACCAGCAGCGCAAGCGCGGACAGCCTCAGTGGATGCTTCATCATTGGGGGGTCTCTCCATTCCATTATTCGAGTGTTATCGCAGAGGGAAATGTAATTAACATTGCTTGCCACAGCAAACTGTGAAGTTTGACAGAAAACGGCGGCAGGTAACGCGGGGAAGTTCACAGTTGCGCCCTACAAGATCTGAGCAATTCCCGGGGCTTAGGCGGTTGAGATGGATATTCGGCGCAAAAAAAACTAGTCTGCTAGCAGAGACAGAGGGAAATTTCCCACGGAGATGCGGAGTTGAGGTGCATGATGTTAGAGCGAATTTGCCAACTGTCCCGCGAGGCGGGGGCGGCGATCATGGCGGTGTACGATGGTGAACAACCGCTTGATGTCGCACAGAAAAAAGATGATTCACCGGTGACGGCGGCCGATCTGGCGGCGCACCATATCATCAAGCGCGGCCTGGCGGCGCTGACGCCGGAGGTGCCGCTGCTGTCGGAAGAGGATCCGCCGGCGTGGGAAGAGCGCCGCAACTGGACGCGCTACTGGCTGGTCGATCCGTTGGACGGCACTAAAGAGTTTTTACATCGCAATGGCGAGTTCACGGTCAATATCGCCCTGATTGAAGACGGGCAGGCGGTGATGGGCGTGGTGTATGCCCCGGCGATCGACGTGTTGTATCTGGCGGAGCGCGGCAAGGCCTGGAAAGAAGAGAAGGGCGTGCGGCAGGCGATCGGCGTCAGCAACGCGCATCCGCCGCTGGTGGTGGTGAGCCGCTCGCATATCGACGACGAACTGAAAGACTATCTGCAGCAGCTGGGCGAGCACCAGACCGTGTCCGTCGGCTCCTCGCTGAAATTCTGCCTGGTGGCGGAAGGCAAGGCGCAGCTCTATCCCCGCTTCGGGCCGACCAACATTTGGGATACCGCCGCAGGGCATGCGGTGGCGGTGGCTGCCGGGGCGCAGATTCACGATTGGCAGGGCAAGCCGTTGCTTTACACCCCGCGTGAATCCTTCCTCAACCCCGGCTTCCGGGTTTCGCTGTTCTGAGTTAGTTCGCCAACAGCTGGTGCAGCTTGGACATCACCTGCTGCACCTCTTCCGGCGTCAGCGCGCCGTCTTTGGCGAACTGGATGCGCCCTTGCTTATCCAGCACCACAATAGCGGAGCCTTTCGGCTGCAGATCCCAGGCTTTGCGCACGTTGCCGTCGCTGTCGACGATGAACTGCGACCATGGGAACTCCTTCTTGCTGTCTTCAATGCTGCTGCGCACGAACATCGCGGTGCCCATCAGGGCATCGTCGGTGTTGACGATTGTCGTCGTTTGGTAACGATCGTGTGGTAGCTTCGCCTTCTTGATCGCTTCAATCAGTGGGTCGTTCATGTCTTTGGCGGAGCTGCGGCCGGCAATATGTTGTATCACCCGCACTTTTCCACTGAGCTGCGCGCTGTTCCAGTTTTGGTAGCTAAAATTACCGTCAGCGTAATTGAGCTCTCCTTTGTCGCTGACGCCGACCGGCGCCACGCGCTGCTGGAGCTGGAAGTTGTGTGCGGAAGCGAAAAGCGGGGCGAGCAGCAGGGATACCATCAGCATGCGACTTGTTTTCATGCTTTCTCCTTGTAATGGGGGGAATTTGTGCGACAGCACTTCGACAGCCTAAAGCATAGGATGTGATAAGAGGTCTGTCCTGTTAACCGGATCGCAGATTTTCCCTTGGTTCGCTAATCATCAGATTTTGAAGGGATATCCTGAAAACGTTATAAATTATCATATACAATTCTGTCAAAAAGTGTAAATCCAGCGTAGATCACCGGGCGAAAGTGAACGTTCTGGTCTTTACTGGGTCTACTACATGCAATCAAGTTGCGTTCTGAATTTCGAGGCTGCCACCTTTGGCGGCTCGCTGAGCGCATGGATCAACGGGAGGAGCGTAAAAGAATGAGAATCTTCCAGCGTTATAACCCTTTGAAAGTGGCAAAGTACGTTAAGACCCTGTTTCGCGGAAGGCTATATATCAAGGACGTAGGCGCATTTGAATTCGACGAGGGGAAAATCCTGCCGCCGAAGATTCGCGACAAGCGCCATTTCAGCGTGATGTCTGAAGTGAACCGCCAGGTGCTGCTGTTGCAGGCCGAGTTCGGTTGAACACCATGCTGGCAGCTGAAAAAAATGCGGCCCCGATGGGGCCGCTGATGTTTTTGCCGGCTGGCATCAAGCCGCCGGGGTGTCTTCCGGGGCTTTCGGCAGTACCGCCGCCGGTTTGTCGCTCAGCCGGGTGACCAGCAGCTGGTCTATCTTGTAGCTGTCGATATCCACCACTTCAAACTTGTAGCCGGCGTATTTGACGAAGTCGGTGCGTTTCGGGATCTTGCGCAGCATATACATCATAAAGCCGCCGATGGTCTCGTAGTTACCCGCCTGCGGGAATTCGTCGATATCCAGCACGCGCATCACGTCGTCGATCGGCGTGCCGCCTTCAATCAGCCATGAGCTTTCGTCACGCGCTACGATCTGCTCTTCCTGACCCTGGCCGACCAGGTCGCCCATCAGCGTGGTCATCACGTCGTTAAGGGTGATGATGCCCACCACCAACGCATATTCATTGAGGATCACCGCGAAGTCTTCACCGGCGGTCTTGAAGCTTTCCAGCGCTTCAGACAGCGTGAGGGTGTCCGGCACGATCAGCGCCGAACGGATCTGCACGCCGCTGCTCAGCACCAGGCTCTGGTTGCCCAGCACGCGGTTCAGCAGGTCTTTGGAGTCGACGTAGCCGACCACCTGATCGATATGGCCGTCGCACACCAGGAACTTGGAGTGCGGGTGGGTCGAGACTTTCTCCTTAATGCTCTCTTCGCTTTCGCGCAGATCGAAGTACACCACGCTTTCGCGCGAGGTCATCGAAGACGGCACGGTACGCGATTCCAGTTCGAACACGTTTTCAATCAGCTCGTGCTCCTGCTTGCGCAGCACGCCCGCCAGGGCGCCGGCTTCCACCACCGCGTAAATATCATCGGAAGTGATGTCGTCCTTGCGCACCATCGGCAGTTTGAACATGCGGAAGATCAGGTTGGCCATGCCGTTGAAGAACCACACCAGCGGGCGGAAGATCATGATGGAGAAACGCATCGGGTTGATGATCCGGACGGCGACCGTCTCTGGTGCAATCATACCGATGCGCTTCGGGGTCAAATCGGCGAACAGGATAAACAGGCTGGTCACCAGCACGAAGGAGCAGATGAAGCTGACCTGTTCCGCCAGTTCGGGGGACAGGAATTTAATAAAGAATTGTTGGAAGGTGCCGGAAAAAGCCGCGTCGCCGACGATACCGCCGAGGATGGCCACGGCGTTCAGGCCGATCTGCACCACGGTGAAGAAGATGCCCGGAGTTTCTTGCAGTTTAAGCACTCTGGCGGCGTTGACGTTGCCTTCGTCCGCCATCAGCTTCAGTTTGATCTTGCGCGAGGCGGCCAGAGAGATTTCCGACAGTGAGAAGAACGCACTCACCGCGATCAGAAAAAGAATCAGTAAAATACTGTTTAACATAATCTATCCATACGTGCCGACGGGATGCCGGCGCTCTTGAGGAAGGGTAGTACATAGTAAAAAAAGCAGCGATAACAACCAGAAGGGAAGCTATCGGGCCGCAGAAGCGGCCCGCATAGTATAGCAGTTGCCCCACAGGGGCCGCCAGCGGTTAAAAAAGTGCCGCCGGCCTGCATCGGATCAGCCCTGCGGCGGCAGGCAAACGCCGATGCCGCCCAGCCCGCAGTAGCCTTCCGGGTTCTTGAACAGGTACTGCTGGTGATCGTCTTCTGCGTAATAGAACGGCAGCGCCGGCGCGATCTCGGTGGTGATGACACGCTTGTCTCCCGCCGCGTCCATCGCCTGCTGGAAGCGCTGCAGGCTGCTTTCGGCTTCGGCCTGCTGTTCAGGGCTCAGCGTATAGATCGCCGAGCGGTACTGCGTGCCGACGTCGCCGCCCTGGCGCATGCCCTGCGCCGGATCGTGATTTTCCCAGAACAGCTGCAGCAGCTGTTTGTAGCTGACGACCTGCGGATCGAACACCACGCGCACCACTTCGGCATGGCCGGTCTGGCCGCTGCATACTTCACGGTAGGTCGGGTTCGGCGTGTAGCCGCCGCTGTAGCCGGCGGCGGTGCTGTAGACGCCCGGCTGTTGCCAGAACAGGCGCTCTACGCCCCAGAAACAGCCCATGGCGAAGATCGCCACTTCCATGCCTGCCGGCACCTGGGTCATCGAGTGTTCGGTGACCACGTTGAGCGTTGCGACAGGCATTGGCGTGGTGCGGCCAGGCAGCGCGCTTGCCTTATCGACGGTTTGTGATTTATCAAAAAATGGCACCACGGTTGACTCCTGTTGTCACAGTAAGAATTGACCCTACATGGCGGCGGTTCGGTTGTATCTCACCGCGTCTTTGCCCACAATAAGTGGCAAGTGGGATTTTGTATAAGCTTAACGCAGTATTTTGAGCGCCAAAAGTGAAGAATTCGCCTGTTGCGCGGCGGTGGCAAAGCGCGGCGGGCGGCGTCCGGAACGAGGCTGAAGAGGGCTGCCGTCATGATAGCGCGGAGTCTGCCCTGGCCCCGGAGCGAACACCATAACAGGAAAGTAAAATCAATAAGGAGAACACGTGCCAAAGTACCCGGTCATGTGCTTGATAGCTGTGTTGCTTGCAACACCTGCAGCCTACGCGGCGAACGTGCGGTTGCAGGTGGAAGGGTTAAGCGGAGAATTGGAAAAAAACGTCCGGGTGCGGCTGTCGTCGATCACGCCTGAAGAAGTCGGCACCGACGGCCGTTTTCGCGCGCGGGTGGATGAGGCGGTGCGCCAGGGGCTGCGCGCGCTCGGCTATTACCAGCCGACCATCGAGTTTACGCTGGACGACAGGCCGGGGATGTCGCGCCCGGTGCTGCATGCCAAGGTCAATCCGGGCGAACCGGTGCGCATCGCCGGCGCCAACATCGTGCTGGAAGGCGGCGCAAAGACCGATGAGGACTACCTGGCGCTGGTAAAGAAGGACCGGCCGACCATCGGCGAGATCCTCAACCACGGCAAGTATGACAGTTTCAAAGGCTCGCTCACCGGCCTGGCGCTGCGCAAAGGCTACTTCGATGCCGACATGACCAAAAGCCAGCTCGGTGTGGCCGAAGATCTGCACAAGGCGTTTTGGGATATCGATTTCAACAGCGGCGAACGTTATCGCTTCGGCAAGGTGAAATTCACCGGTTCGCAAATCCGCGAAGACTATCTGCAAAATCTGGTGCCCTTTCATCAGGGGGATTACTACAGTTCGGAGGATTTGGCCGAGCTGAACCGCCGTTTGTCCGCCACCAACTGGTTTAACTCGGTGGTGGTGTCCCCTGATTTCAACGATGCCAAAGAGAACAAGATTTTGCCGTTGGACGCGCTGGTGACGCCGCGCACGCGCAACACCGTCGAAACCGGTATCGGTTACTCCACCGACGTCGGCCCACGGGTGAAAGGCACCTGGAAAAAGCCCTGGCTCAACGATCGCGGGCATAGCCTGGAAACCAGCGCCAGCGTGTCGGCGCCGGAGCAGCAGCTGGATCTGACCTACAAGATCCCGCTGCTGAAGAATCCGCTGGAGCAGTATTACCTGCTGCAGGGCGGGCTCAAGAACGTCAATCTCAACGACACCAAATCCGTCACCTCCAAAGTGGTGGCCTCGCGCAACTGGGATCTCTCCAGCGGCTGGCAGCGGGCGATCAACCTGACCTGGCGCTGGGATAACTTTACCCAGGGTAACGTCAGCAACACCACCATGCTGTTGTATCCCGGCGTCAGCTTCAACCGCACCCGTTCGCGCGGCGGCCTGATGCCGACCTGGGGCGACAGCCAGCGCTACTCCATCGACGTGTCCGACACCACTTGGGGCTCCGGCGTGGACTTCGCGCTGATGCAGGCGCAGAACGTCTGGATCCGCACCCTGGCCGACAAGCACCGTTTCGTGGCGCGCGGGCAGGTGGGATGGATTGAAACCAACGATTTCGACAAGGTGCCGCCGGATCTGCGTTTCTTCGCCGGTGGCGACCGCAGCATTCGCGGCTACAAGTACAAAGACATTTCGCCGCGTGATAACGACGGCAAGCTGACCGGTGCCTCCAAGATGCTGACCGGATCGCTGGAGTACCAATACAACGTGACCGGCAAATGGTGGGGGGCGATGTTCGTCGACTCCGGTGAAGCGGTGAACGATATCAAGCAGAGCAACTTCAAAACCGGCGCCGGTGTCGGCGTGCGCTGGCAGTCGCCGGTGGGGCCGGTGAAGCTGGATATCGCCGCGCCCGTGGGGGACAAGGACACCCACGGGATGCAGTTCTACATCGGTTTGGGGCCTGAACTATGAGCCTGGTTAAAAAGATTTGTCTCGGATTTCTGGTCGTCTTGCTGTTGCTGATCGGCGGTCTGGCCTTCCTGGTGGGCACCACCACCGGTTTGCATATGGTCATCAACGGCGCGGCGCGCTGGGTGCCTGGGCTGGAGATCGCCGGCGTCAGCGGCGGTTGGCGCGATTTGACGCTGAAGGGCGTGAAGTATCAGATGCCGGGCGTGACGGTCAACGCCGGGCAGTTCCACCTCTCCCTCGATCTGTCCTGCTTTAAACGCAGTTCGCTGTGCGTCAACGCCTTGACCGCTCAGGACGTGGACGTGGCGGTGAACACCAAAGAGATGGCGCCTGCCGCGCCGGTGGAGGAGAGCAGTGAGCCGACCACCAATCTCAGCACGCCTTATCCGATCACGCTGCGCCTGTTGGCGCTGAATAACGTCAAGGTCACCGTCGACGACACCGCCATCTCTCTGGCCGAGTTCCGCACCGGTGCACACTGGCAGGAGCGCGCGCTGACGCTGATGCCCACCAAGATCGGCTCGCTGCTGATCGCGTTGCCGAAAACCCCGCAAAACCCGTTGCCGGAAGCGGTGCAACCGGCGGTAGAGGTGGCGAAAAAGGTCGGCGAGCAGGTTACCGAAGCGGCGAAACCGGCGCCGCAGCCGGAAGAGAAGCCGCTCGGCGAAACGCTGAAGGAACTGTTCGCCAAACCGCTGTTGCCGGATCTGCCGGACATCCGCCTGCCGCTGGATATCACCGTCAAAGAGATCAGCGGCGAGCAGCTGCGCTTGACCGGCGATACCGACGTGCTGATCACGAGCCTGTTGCTGCAGGCCAGCACGCAGGACCAGCATATCCAGCTGGACAACTTCGACGTGAAATCGCCGCAGGGCACGCTGTCGGTGCAGGGACAGGCGACCCTGACTGGCGACTGGCCGGTGGCCCTGACCGCCAACAGCGCGTTGAATATCGAGCCGCTGAAGGGCGAGAAAGTGAAGCTGAACATCGGCGGCGGACTGCGTGACGAGCTGAAGGTGGCGCTGAACCTGTCCGGCCCGGTCGGGGCCCAACTCGATGTGCAAACCCGGCTGGCCGAAGCCGGCCTGCCGCTGGCGCTGACGCTGCAGAGCAAGCAGCTGAAATGGCCGCTGAGCGGCGAGGCGCAGTATCAGGTCAACGATTTCCGCCTGCGCTTTAACGGCAAGGCGACCGACTACGCGCTGTCGACGCGCGCCAATCTGAAAGGCCAGGATCTGCCGCCGGCGGTGTTGACGCTGGACGGCAAAGGCAACGTCGAGCAGTTCAAGCTGGAGCGCCTGCGCCTGGCGGCGCTGCAGGGCAATACCGACCTCACCGCGCTGGTGGACTGGAGCAAGGCCATCAGTTGGAACTCGCAATTGACGCTGAGCGGCATCAATACCGCCAAGCAGTGGCCGGAATGGCCGGCGAAGCTCGACGGCAAGATAGCTACGCGCGGCAGCCTGCACGGCGGCAGCTGGCAGTTGCAGGTGCCGGTGTTGCAGCTGGACGGCAACGTGAAGCAGAACAAGGTCACGGCGCGCGGCACGCTGAGCGGCAACGCCGCCGGGCAGTGGAAAATCCCCGGCATCGATCTGACGCTGGGGCGTAACCAGCTGAACGTCAAAGGGCAGTTGGACGAGAAGAGCTGGAATCTGGACGCTAACATCGACGCGCCGCGTCTGGACGGCGCGCTGCCGGGCCTGGGCGGCACCGCCAAAGGGCTGCTGAAACTGCGCGGCAATCTGCAGGCACCGCAGCTGCTGGCGGATTTGACCGCCTCCGGCTTGCAGTGGCAGGCGCTGCGCATCAACCGCGTGAAGATCGATGGTGATGTGCGCTCCACGGATCAGATCCAGGGGCAGTTGGCGGTACGCGTCGAGCAGCTGAAGCAGGACGCGCTGGAGGTCAGCCTGCTGACCCTCGACGCCAAAGGCAGCGAGAAACAGCATCAGCTGCAGTTGAAGATCGACGGCAAACCGGTCTCCGGCCAGCTGGCGCTGCAGGGCAGCTTCGATCGTCAACAGCAGCGCTGGCGCGGCAATCTGAACAACACCCGCTTCGATACGCCGGTCGGGGAGTGGCGCCTGACGCGCGCCATCGCGCTGGACTACCTGAACACTGAGCAGAAGATCAGCGTCGGGCCGCACTGCTGGCAGAACCCGAATGCCGAACTGTGTGTGCCGAAGACCATTGAAGCCGGCCAGAGCGGCCAGGCCAGCGTGGTGCTTAACCGGTTCGACCTGGCGATGATCAAACCGTTCCTCGGTCCGGAAACCGCCCTCAGTGGCGTGTTCACCGGCCGGGCCGACGTCAGCTGGAAACCAGGCGGCGCGCTGCCGGAGGCGAAAGTCACGCTGGCCGGCAACGGCGTCAAAGTCGTGCAGCAGGTACAGGGCAACGCGCTGCCGATCGCCTTCGATACGCTGACCCTCAACGCCGGGCTGAACAACGGCCGCGCGCAGGCCGACTGGCGGATCAAACTGACCAACAACGGCCAGTTCGACGGCAACATCCAGGTGGCGGATCCGCAGGTGCGGCGCACCATCAGCGGCAACGTCAATATCACCAACATCTCGCTGGCGCTGATCAACCCGGCGCTGATGAAGGGCGAAAGCGCGGCGGGCATGCTGAACGCCAACCTGCGCCTGGGCGGCAGCGCGCAGAAGCCGCTGGTGTTCGGCCGCCTGGCGTTGGATCGGGCGAAGGTGCAGGGGCACTGGATGCCGTTCGACATGACCGATGCGCGGCTGGCGGTGAATTTCAACGGCATGACCTCGACGCTCGAGGGGCTGCTCAGCACCACGCGCGGTCAGCTGAATCTGGCGGGCGACGCCGACTGGCGTGACATCAATGCCTGGCGTGCGCGCATCGCCGCCAAGGGCGACAAGCTGCGGGTGACGGTGCCGCCGATGATCCGCATCGACGTGTCGCCGGATCTGGTGTTCGAAGCCACGCCGCAGCTGTTCTCGCTCAACGGCAAGGTCGATATTCCCTGGGCGCGCATCACGGTGCAGGAGCTGCCGGAAAGCGCGGTGGGCGTCTCTTCCGACGAGGTGATGCTGGACGATCAGCTGAAGCCGATTCAACCGAAGACGGCATCGATCCCCATTAACAGCAACCTGATGATTCACGTCGGCAACGACGTGCGGCTGGACGCTTTCGGCCTCAAAGCCCGCCTGAAGGGCGACCTGAAGGTGGTGCAGGACAAGAAAGGGCTGGGCCTCAACGGCCAGATTGACATCCCTTCCGGTCGATTCCATGCTTATGGTCAGGATTTGATCGTGCGTAAAGGGCAGCTGATGTTCTCCGGTCCGCCGGATCAGCCACTGCTCAACATCGAGGCGATCCGCAACCCGGAATCCACCGAGGACGACGTGACCGCCGGCGTGCGCGTGACCGGCCTGGCGGATGCGCCGAAGCTGGAAGTGTTCTCCGATCCGGCCAAATCGCAGCAGGAAGCCTTGTCTTATCTGCTGCGCGGCCAGGGTTTGAGCAGTTCCGGCGCCGACGGCAACGCCATGACGTCGATGTTAATCGGCATGGGGGTTGCACAAAGTGGTCAACTTGTGGGTAAAATCGGCGAGGCATTCGGCGTGAGTAATTTGGCCCTGGACACTCAGGGGGTTGGCGACAATTCCCAGGTTGTCGTGAGCGGCTATGTCCTCCCAGGCTTACAAGTAAAATATGGGGTGGGTATTTTCGACTCGCTGGCCACGCTGACGTTGCGTTATCGCCTGATGCCTAAGTTGTATCTTGAAGCGGTGTCTGGTCTCGACCAGGCATTAGATTTGCTCTATCAGTTTGAGTTTTAGCGATGCGAATAATTGTCTACGGCAGTTTACGACGCAAACAGGGAAACAGCCATTGGATGACCAACGCCCAATGGCTCGGCGAGCACGAGCTCGAAGGCTATCAGATTTATAATCTGGGCCATTACCCGGCGGCGATCCCTGGAGAGGGCACGATACATTGCGAGGTGTATCGTATTAACTCATCGATTCTGGCAGAGCTGGACGAACTGAAAAGCAACACCAAGGACTATAAGCGCGAGCTGATTCAGACGCCTTATGGGAGTGCGTGGATCTACCTGTACAAACACAGCGTGGACGGTTACCCGCGAATTACCAGCGGTGACTGGCTGAAGCGTCTCGAAGAACAGTAAGAAAAAAAACACCGCTCATTGAGCGGTGTTTTTTCATCGGACGGCGGCGAGAATTACTTCTTGGCGGCGCGTTCGAAGGAGGCGATGATTTCCGCTTTAGCCGCGGCAGCGTCTGCCCAGCCTTCCACTTTCACCCATTTGCCTTTTTCCAGATCTTTGTAGTGCTCGAAGAAGTGAGCGATCTGAGCTTTCAGCAGCTCCGGCAGGTCGTTCACGTCTTTCACGTGATCGTACTCTTTGGTCAGCTTGCTGTGCGGTACCGCAACCAGCTTGGCGTCTTCACCGGCTTCGTCGGTCATCTTCAGCACGCCAACCGGACGGCAGCGGATCACGGAACCCGGCTGCAGCGGATATGGCGTTGGGACCAGCACGTCAACCGGGTCGCCGTCCAGAGACAGGGTGTGGTTGATGTAGCCGTAGTTGCACGGGTAGAACATTGCGGTGGACATGAAACGGTCAACGAACAGCGCGCCGGTTTCTTTGTCGATTTCGTATTTGATTGGATCGGCGTTGGCCGGGATTTCGATTACTACGTAGATGTCTTCCGGCAGGTCTTTGCCAGCAGGGACCAGATTCAAGCTCATGTCGGTTTCCTTTAATCATCAAACCAGAAATGGAGTGGCGGCTATTATAGCGGACTCTTTTGCGATTTCCTGCCCTTTTCATCGTCGAAAACCCAGTGCCTCTGCGCGCGGAGAATTTCCAGATTAATCCCGCCACGGCATGAAGTTTTGCCTGCGGCTGCCGATAACTTCAACAAACAATAATGAGCCAGCAAAGCTGGCTCCGCGTTTTGCCACCCCTACTACGTCTGATCTCACTATTCTGAAGCCGGGAAGAACTCATGCTAAAAAAGATTACGGTGAAGGCTGGGCTGATCGCCCTGCTGAGCCTGATGACCATGCTGCTGATTATGGTCAGCATTATTGGCGTCAACGCGATTAACGAAGGATCGCGCTCGATCCATACCTTAAACCAGATCCTTGGCGAAGAGCTGGGCTCGCTGGCCAACAGCTCCAACCTGACGCTGCGCGCCCGAACCGCTGCCTCGCTGGCGGTGCGCCAACGGGAGATCGGCCAGACTGATGTCTCCGACGCGACCGTCGGCCGCATCTACGGCTACCTCGAGCAGTCGAACAAGGAAATGGCGCGCTTTGTCGGCGTCGGCACCGTGACCGATCGCGGCCGCGAACTCTCCAACCGCCTGCAAAACAGCTATCGCGCCTATCTGGAACAGGGCGTGAAGCCGATGGCCGCCGCCATCAAGGCCGGCAAGATTGATGAGTATTATCATATCCAGGAGACGCGCATCTCCGCATTGAGCATCGCGTTTGAAAAGGATCTCACCGATTTCCGCAGCTTCGCCATGAAGCTCGGCGCCCAGCAGGTGCATGACGCGGAAAGCAACGCCAACACCAAGATCTCGCTGATCGTGGTGGCGGGCCTGCTGAGTGTGCTGCTGGCGGTGCTGGCCTGGTTCGCGCTGCGCGTGATCATTCTGCGCCCGTTGGACGAGTCCATCGCGCAGCTGGAGCACATCGCCGGCGGCGATCTGACCCATGAGATCCGCGGCGAGGGTGATACCGAAATGGGGCGCCTGATACGTGCTATGCAGCGCATGCAGCGGGCGTTGGCCAGTTCGGTCAGCAAAGTGCGCGATGCCAGCAGCCAGATCGACACCGGTTCACGCGAACTGGCGGCCGGCAACCTGCACCTGGCGCAGCGCACCGAAGAATCGGCCGCCTCGCTGGAAGAGACCGCCGCCAGCATGGAGCAACTGACCTCGACGGTGAAAATGAACGCCGAGAACTGCGAACAGGCCAACCAACTGGCGCTGAGCGTGTCCGATATCGCCAACCAGGGCAGCGACGTGGTCAGCCAGGTGATGAGCAAGATGCAGGCGATCACCGACAGTTCACGCCGCATCGCCGATATCATCAGCGTGATGGACGGCATCGCCTTCCAGACCAATATCCTGGCGCTGAATGCGGCGGTGGAAGCGGCGCGCGCCGGTGAACAGGGCCGCGGCTTCGCGGTGGTGGCCGGCGAAGTACGCAATCTGGCGCAGCGCAGCGCCCAGTCGGCGAAAGAGATCAAAGGGCTGATCGAAGCGTCGCAGAACCGGGTGCAGGAAGGCGAGCAGATGGTGGAGTCGGCGGCGCAGACCATGAGCGGCATCACCGGCGAAGTGGGCCGGGTGACGGCGTTGATGCGTGAGATCTCGGCGGCGACACGCGAACAAAGCAGCGGTATCGAACAGGTGAACCTGGCGGTGGCGCAGATGGATCAGGTGGCGCAACAGAATGCGGCGCTGGTGGAGGAGTCTGCGGCGGCGACGCGCTCGCTGGAAGATCAGGCTCAGCTGCTGGCGCAGAGCATGGCGGCGTTCAAGCTGTAAGGCGACAAGGGTTCGGCAAGGCGCCGAACCCTGGCAAAAAACGCGTTACTCGTCCGGGTTTTCGGCGATGAAGCGTTCTGCGTCTTCTACCATCGACTTGGTGCCGACGAAGAATGGCGCGCGCTGGTGCAGTTTCACCGGCGTGATGTCCAGAATGCGGTTTTTACCGTCGCTGGCCTTACCGCCGGCCTGTTCGGCCAGGAACGCCATCGGGTTGCATTCGTACAGCAGGCGCAGCTTGCCCTGTGGGTGGCTGGCGGTGCTTGGGTAGATGTAGATGCCGCCTTTCAGCAGGTTGCGGTGGAAGTCCGCCACCAGAGAACCGATGTAGCGCGAGGTATAAGGGCGCTGCGTCGCTTCGTCCTGCTCCTGGCAGTACTTGATGTATTTCTTCACGCCGAGAGGGAACTTGATGTAGTTGCCTTCGTTGATGGAATACATGTTGCCGCTCGCCGGGAAGCGCACTTTCTCGTGAGAGAGACAGAACACGCCCAGAGACGGGTCGTAAGTGAAGGCGTGGACGCCGTAACCGGTGGTGTACACCAGCATGGTGGACGAACCGTAAACCACATAACCCGCTGCGACCTGGGCGCTGCCCGGCTGCAGGAAGTCTTCTTCGGTCACCGGCGTGCCGACCGGCGTGATGCGACGGTAGATAGAGAAAATCGTACCGACCGAGACGTTGACATCGATGTTGGACGAACCGTCCAACGGATCCATCAATACGACATACTTGGCATTTTCAGCACGCTCGCCGTCGAATATCACGATTTCATCTTCTTCTTCGGAAGCGATACCCGCAACTTCACCGCGCGCTTTCAACGCCGCTTTCAGTTTTTCGTTCGCGTACAGGTCCAGTTTCATCTGAACTTCGCCCTGTACGTTGGACACCCCGCTGGTTCCCAGAATATCAACCAGGCCGGCCTTGTTGATGTCGCGGTGGATGATTTTGGCGCCCAGTTTAATGGCAGAAAGTAACGCGGTCAGCTCGCCGGTGGCGTGCGAGAAGTCGTGCTGTTTCTCGACGATAAATTCGCCTAACGTTTTCATGACACAATCCCTGAATCTACGGATGGATAGCGGCCTGTTAACAAACCGCCAACGTTTTCGCGTGCAGTGTAGCCCAAAGATGCGCGCCATTCATAGGCAAATCCATTTCTTCTGGACGATTCTGAGCGTTAGAATATGCCGACATTCGATGCACTCACATGAGAAACCTATGCGCATTCACATTCTTGGGATCTGTGGCACCTTTATGGGCGGGTTGGCGATGCTGGCGCGCTCACTGGGGCATGACGTCACCGGTTCGGACGCTAACGTCTATCCGCCGATGAGCACGCTGCTGGAGAACCAGGGGATCGATCTTATTCAGGGTTATGATCCAGCCCAGCTGGATCCGGCGCCGGATCTGGTGATCATCGGCAACGCCATGACGCGCGGCAACCCGTGCGTGGAGGCGGTGCTGGAGCGTGGCATCCCTTACGTTTCCGGTCCGCAGTGGCTGCACGACGCCGTGTTGCGCGATCGCTGGGTATTGGCGGTCGCCGGCACCCACGGCAAAACCACCACCGCCGGCATGGCGACCTGGATCCTCGAGGCCTGCGGCTACCAGCCCGGCTTCGTCATCGGCGGCGTGCCGGGCAACTTCGACGTTTCGGCCCGCCTCGGCGGCAGCCCGTTCTTCGTCATTGAAGCCGACGAGTATGACTGCGCGTTCTTCGACAAGCGCTCCAAATTCGTGCATTACAGCCCACGTACGCTGATCATGAATAACCTGGAGTTCGACCATGCCGACATCTTCGACGATCTGAAAGCCATCCAGAAACAGTTCCACCATCTGGTGCGTCTGGTGCCGGGCAAAGGCAAGATCATTCTGCCGGACAACGACAGCCACCTGAAACAGGTGATGGCGATGGGCTGCTGGAGCGAGCAGGAGCTGGTGGGGGAAGAGGGCACCTGGCGCGCGCAGAAGCTGACGCCGGACGCCAGCCATTACGCGGTGTTCCTCGACGGCGAGCAGGTCGGCGAAGTGAACTGGGCGCTGGTGGGCGAGCACAACATGCATAACGGCCTGATGGCCATCGCCGCTACCCGCCACGTCGGCGTACAGCCGGCGGACGCCTGCCGCGCATTGGGCGATTTCATCAATGCCCGCCGCCGCCTGGAGTTGCGCGGCGAAGCCAACGGCGTCACCGTTTACGACGACTTCGCGCACCACCCGACGGCGATCCTGGCCACTCTGGCCGCGCTGCGCGGCAAGGTAGGCGGCACGGCGCGCATTCTGGCGGTGCTGGAACCGCGCTCCAACACCATGAAAATGGGCATCAGCAAAAACGATCTGGCGCCTTCGCTCGGCCGCGCCGACGAGGTGTTCCTGTTCCAGCCGCATCACATTCCGTGGCAGGTGGCGGAAGTGGCGGATGCCTGTGTGCAACCGGCGCACTGGAGTGCGGATCTCGACGCGCTGGTGGACATGGTGGTGAAAACCGCACAGCCGGGCGATCACATTCTGGTGATGAGCAACGGCGGTTTTGGCGGCATTCACGATCGCCTGCTGGACGCGCTGGCGAAAAAGCAGGAACCGAAGGTGACCTACTGATCGCTTAGCCGCATCAGCCAACACAAGGGCCGCATTCGCGGCCTTTTTTACGCCCATAAAAAAGCCCTCGCGAGCGAGGGCAACGGGGTTCGTCGGATAGGACGACGAGAGGGTCTCTGGGAAATCGGCGTTTGCGTCAGAACTCGGCAGTGGCAGTGACGAGGGTAATCAGCTCTGCAAAGCCGTTCCCAGAGTTGTTATTTGTAAATCTCGGCGGTGGCGTGGTAGTTGCCTTCGTTACGCGCTTCTATTACGCGGTAGGCGGTCGCGCCTTTCGCGTCGGCTTTCTCCGACAACGCCTGGCGAATGTCGGTCGGCGCGCCGTCGATGCCGCTGACGGTAATGGTGCCGATAGATTGCAGATTGGCGGTCTGATCGTTAGTCACCAACTGGGCGGCGGAGGCGCCGAAGGAGATGACGGACAGCAAACCGAGTGCAGCAACAGTAGTTTTCATGTTCATGATAGCGATCCTTGGTCATAACAGCCTGGAAGGGCTTGGCAGCGATTTTTATTCTTGAAGGCCGTTATGACAGCGTTTGGTTCCAGAGATGTATTGCCCGTTGCCGGGTAATGCCGGTACTTATTTGTAGATTTCAGCGGTCGCGTGGAAGTTGCCGTCGTTACGCGCTTCGATCACACGGTAAGCGGTCGCCCCTTTGGCGTCGGCTTTATCGGACAGCGCCTGACGAATGTCGGAAGGTGCAGCGGCGACGCCGCTCACGGTGATCACGCCGGCGGGCTGCAGTTTTGCGGCCTGGGTTGCATCAACAGATTGTGCTGCGAATGCGCCGAAGGAAAGCATGGACAGAACGCTCAGGGTTGCAACGGTAGCTTTAATTTTCATCATCTCACCTCATCGTATTCTTTTATCAGTTCCAACGAACTGTGACTTAGTTCACGGAAATGAGTATACAGCTAGTAACGCGAAAAATTAATAGTTCGCTAACAGTTGCTAGTGAAACTTTAAACCGATGAACCTTCTTTTTTATAACCGTAAGGAATAAAAAACGCTTATAAAACGATCTTTCGATGTTAATTTTATGTAATTTCAATGAGGTAAGTGCTTTTGACCAAAAGTGCGGAAGATCACAGTGGGTACTGCTGGCTACATGGAGATGTCATGGAAATGTGTTGTGGCGGGATAAAAAAGCAGTGTTAAACGCGGTTGAGGGCCGAGAAGGTAACGCAGGGGTTAAAGAAGCGCTAACAAAATGCGAACGGTAGCCGCACTTTGTTAGCGCCAGGTTTCACAGCTCTTGCTCGAACACGCCCAGGATCGCTTCATGCAGCTTCTGAGCGGTAAAGCCGCTGGACGGGGTGACGAAAATAGTGTCGTCGCCGGCGATAGTGCCAAGGATGCCCTGGGATTTGCCCAATGAGTCGAGCAGGCGGGCGATCAGCTGTGCGGCGCCGGGGCTGGTGTGGATCACCACGACGGCGTCGTTATGGTCGACGTCCAGCACCAGGTTCTTTAGCGGGCTGGTAGTGGTCGGCACGCCGAGTTCGGCCGGAAGGCAATACACCATTTCCATTTTGGCATTACGCGTACGTACCGCACCGAACTTGGTCAGCATGCGCGATACTTTGGATTGGTTAATGTTTTCGAAGCCTTCTTCTTGCAGCGCCAAAACGATCTCGCCTTGAGAACTGAATTTTTCTTCTTTCAATAACGCTTTGAACGTCTTGATCAGATCTTCCTGTTTTGCGGGATTACGCATTTTGCACCGTGGAAAGTTGATAGTGGAAGTCATGATTATGCATATAGATGAATTTTTATGCAACAGAGGCCGACCCAAAGAAAATAAACATGACCGGGCGGCGAGGAAAGGGCGGCATTTTAACAAAATCCGGCCGCGATGAATATGCCCTTTTGACGACGGAAAATCGGCCCGCAGTAGTAAATAAAATGTTATTAAAATGATGTTGTTCTGATGTTGCGTAAGGGTGTAATGTAACGGCCGGTTAACTTGCTCGTGAATAACCTCGCATTATTTTTGATTAGTGTGCGCTATGCCCTTCATGCGTAAGCGATTTAATCTAAAATGGGCGCGACAGCGGCCATTTTATTACACTGGCAGGCAAGAATTGGCTAATTTATTGTTTTTAAAGGTGTAATAATTTAAGGTCCGTAACCAACACATTCACGGCGCTTTATATATTTAAGATAATAAAGGAGTATAGGATGAAAGTTGCAGTTCTCGGTGCTGCTGGCGGTATCGGCCAGGCCCTCGCCCTTCTACTCAAAACCCAGCTTCCTTCAGGTTCTGAACTCTCTCTCTACGACATTGCCCCCGTTACCCCAGGCGTTGCCGTCGACTTAAGCCACATCCCAACCGCAGTTAAAATCAAAGGCTTCAGCGGCGAAGACGCGACCCCGGCTCTGCACGGCGCGGACGTGGTGCTGATTTCCGCAGGCGTGGCCCGTAAGCCAGGCATGGATCGCTCCGACCTGTTCAACGTTAACGCCGGCATCGTGCGTAACCTGATTGAGCAAGTGGCGAAAACCTGCCCGAAAGCCTGCATCGGCATCATCACCAACCCGGTAAACACCACGGTCGCCATCGCGGCGGAAGTGCTGAAAAAAGCCGGCGTTTACGACAAAAACAAACTGTTCGGCGTGACCTCGCTGGATATCATTCGTTCCAACACCTTCGTGGCCGAGCTGAAAGGCAAGCAGCCTGAAGAACTGAACGTGCCGGTGATCGGCGGCCACTCTGGCGTGACCATCCTGCCTCTGCTGTCGCAGATCCCAGGCGTGAGCTTCACCGATCAGGAAGTGGCGGATCTGACCAAACGCATTCAGAACGCCGGCACCGAAGTGGTGGAAGCTAAAGCCGGTGGCGGATCTGCAACGCTGTCCATGGGCCAGGCGGCCGCACGTTTCGGCCTGTCTCTGGTGCGTGCGCTGCAGGGTGAGAAAGGCGTGGTGGAATGCGCTTACGTTGAAGGCGACGGCAAATACGCTCGCTTCTTCGCGCAGCCGCTGGTGCTGGGCAAAAACGGCGTTGAAGAACGCAAAGATATCGGCACCCTGAGCGCCTTTGAACAAAAAGCGCTGAATGAGATGCTGGACGTGCTGCACAAAGATATCGAGCTGGGCGAGAAGTTCATCAATAACTGATCGTCGCCGCGAGTCAGCCGATAAACGCCGCCGGACGCTGTTCCGGCGGTTTTTTTTGCCCTGCGTTCACGACTTGATGCGCGCTTTGCGATCCAGCAGGCAATCGCTGTGCGGATCATAATAGCGGCTTGGCCAGATCTCCGAGGGGTGAACGCCTATCGCTTCGGCGATCAGCCATTCTCCTTTCGGCCATGGGCGCGACAGCGCGTTGGCCAGCGTTGATGAGCTTAATCCTGCCTTGCGTGATACCGCCGCCAGCGTGGTGCCCTGCTTGCGTAACGCCGCGATGATATCTGCCGTGTGCCAGTCCTGCTTCCTTGAATTCATGTTTACATTCCTTTTCTGATTAGCCAAAGTTGCGTTAGTGGTATAACTAACGGGTCGAGGTTAGGCGTTTGAACAACGTGAAACGCTTATTCGGAAATCAGAATACCATTAAATTTCCAAAAAATGACCCAATCAGTTTCCAAATAAATGACTTTGCCCACTACTGCCCAGAGATAATGGCTATGAAAAACGAGTGGTTTGCCGCCAAGGAGCTGACAGGCATCGCAGGATTACCTTCCTCACCACAGGGAATCAATCTGATGGCCCGGCGCGAAGGCTGGATCAGCCGCAGGCGCCAAGGCGTGCAGGGAAAAGCGTTGGAGTATCATATCGACAGCCTGCCGGCAGGCGCGCGCAATCTGCTGATGCTGAGGGAAGACGGGGCGGCATATGACCTGGAGCGCCAGGATCCGTTGGCGGTTTGGATCGAGTATTACTACCATCTGACGGAAAGCGAGCGCGAAAAAATGGTGGCTTTCCTGATGCGGGAAGGGATCGGCGGCCTGCTGGCACGCATCGACGAAGAAAACAAGAGGTAGTCAGGCCCGTGGGCGCGGGCCTGATGAGAACGTTAAGAAACCCAGATTTCTTAAAATTCGCGCTGTACCGCCAGATGGGCCAGGCCTTCCAGCGCCGTGCGGTGCTCCGAGGCCGGCAAGACCTGCAGCGCGGCGATCGCCTTGTCGGCTTCCTCTTCGGCGCGTTGGCGGGTGTATTCCAGCGAACCGCATTGCTGCATCGCCTGCAATACCGGCTCCAGCAGGTGGCGGCCGTTGCCTTGCTCAATCGCGCCTCGGATCATCTCACGCTGCGCGTCGTCGCCGTTGTGCATCGCGTGCAGCAGCGGCAGGGTCGGTTTCCCTTCGTTCAGATCGTCGCCGGTGTTTTTACCGAGGGTGCTGCCGTCGGCGCTGTAATCGAGCAGATCGTCGATCAGCTGGAAAGCGGTGCCGAGGTAGCGGCCATAATCTTGCAGCGCCTGCTCTTGCTCGGCGCTGGCGCCGGACAGGATCGCCGACGATTGCGCCGCCGCTTCAAACAGACGGGCGGTTTTGCTGTAGATCACCCGCATATAGTTTTCTTCGCTGATGTCAGGATCGTGCACGTTCATCAACTGCAGCACTTCACCTTCGGCGATGACGTTGACCGCCTCCGACATCAACGCCAGCACGCGCAGTGATTCCAGGCTGGTCATCATCTGGAAGGCGCGGGTGTAGATAAAGTCGCCGACCAGCACGCTGGCCGCATTGCCGAACGCGGCATTGGCGGTGGCTTTGCCGCGGCGCATGTCCGATTCGTCGACGACGTCGTCATGCAGCAGCGTGGCGGTATGAATGAACTCGATCAGGGCGGCGACGGTGACGTGCTTGTTGCCTTCATACCCCAACGCTCGCGCCGCCAGGACGGCGATCATCGGCCGGATGCGCTTACCGCCACCGCTGATAATGTAATAGCCAAGCTGATTGATGAGCGTGACATCGGAATTCAGCTGTTCGAGAATTGTTGCGTTCACGGCCGCCATATCTTGCGCGGTTAACTCGGTAATTTGCTCTAGGTTCATTGTATTTTTTTCAGCTGTGTTTCTCTTCACCGCGTTGAGATCGCTGCTCACATCGGTACATGGCGGTAACTGTCCCTATGATTGTACTTGAAAAACGGTTCAGATAAACGCCACGAAAGAAACTGTGTTTTTTTTCTTCTTTTTTGTTCATCTGGTCTTATTCTGCTCTTGTCATGCGCCGCTTTTTTGCGTAGAATTCGCGCCCTATTGTGAATATTTATAGCGCGCTCTGAACTAACACAGTCGGGCACGCGGAAAGCGGAGTTTTATATGTACGCGGTTTTCCAAAGTGGTGGTAAACAACACCGAGTAAGCGAAGGTCAGACCGTTCGCTTGGAAAAGCTGGACATCGCAACTGGTGAAGCGGTTGAGTTTGACCAGATTCTGATGATCGCTAATGGCGAAGATATCAAAATCGGCGTTCCTTTCGTCGATGGCGGCAAGATCAAAGCTGAAGTCGTTGCTCACGGTCGTGGCGAGAAAATTAAGATTGTTAAGTTTCGTCGTCGTAAACACCACCGTAAGCAGCAGGGCCACCGTCAGTGGTTCACTGACGTTAAAATCACCGGCATCAGCGCTTAAGTTAGGAGAGCGGATTAATGGCACACAAAAAGGCTGGCGGCTCGACTCGTAACGGTCGCGATTCAGAAGCTAAACGTCTGGGCGTAAAACGCTTTGGCGGCGAAGCAGTACTGGCAGGCAGCATCATCGTTCGTCAGCGCGGCACCAAATTCCACGCTGGTACCAACGTGGGTTGCGGCAAAGACCACACTCTGTTTGCTTTGAAAGACGGTAAAGTCAAATTCGAAGTTAAAGGCCCGAGCAATCGTAAATTCATCAGCATCGAAGCTGAATAATTTTTCGAGCCTTACGAAATAGATGTAAGCCCCGCAATTCGTTGCGGGGCTTTTTACATTTATGGGCTGCTCAGGTGCGGCCCCGTCAGCGTTGGCGAAGGTGATATGGATACGAAGCAGCAGGTCGGCGTTGGCATTTCCCTGGCGTTAACTACGGCGGTTTGCTGGGGCGCGTTGCCGATCGCGATGAAAGAAGTGCTGGCGGTAATGGAGCCGTTTACCGTCGTCTGGTACCGCTTTACCATGGCCGCGATCGGTTTGGGCGTCATCCTCGCGGTGCGCGGCAAGCTGCCGCCGCTGACGATGTTCCGCCAGCCGCGCTGGCTGCTGCTGTTGGCGATCGCCACGGCAGGGCTGCTGGGCAACTTCGTGTTGTTCAGTTCATCGCTGCAATACCTGAGCCCGACGGCGTCGCAGGTGATTGGCCAGCTGTCGCCAGTCGGCATGATGTTCGCCAGCGTGCTGATCTTAAAAGAGCGCATGCGGGTTACCCAGGCGATCGGCGCGCTGATGCTGATCGGCGGCTTGATGCTGTTCTTCAACGTCAGCCTGGTTGAGATCTTCACCCGGCTGACGGACTATACGCTGGGCGTCATGCTGGGCGTGTGCGCGGCGATGGTCTGGGTGAGCTACGGCGTGGCGCAGAAGGTGTTGTTGCGCCGGCTGGCGTCGCCGCAGATCCTGGTTATGTTGTACACTTTATGTGCGATAGCGTTGTTTCCTCTGGCCAAGCCCGAGGTGATTTTCCAGCTTAGCGGCTGGCAATTGGCGTGCCTGCTGTTTTGCGGCGCCAATACGCTGATCGGCTATGGCGCGCTGGCGGAAGCGATGGCGCGATGGCAGGCGGCGCAGGTGAGCGCGTTGGTGACGCTGACCCCGCTGTTTACCCTGCTGTTTTCAGATTTATTGGCGATGGCCTGGCCTCAGGCGTTCGCCGCGCCGACGTTGAACCTCGTCGGCTATGTTGGCGCGTTTGTGGTTGTGGCGGGCGCTATGTTTTCCGCAATTGGTCACCGGTGGTGGCCGCGACGGGCAGAACCCCCCCAGGTTGCTCCTTTGAAGCAGCCCGGTGAATGATTTACGGAGACGGTAAATGAAGTTTGTAGATGAAGCAGCGATTTTGGTCGTTGCAGGCGACGGCGGCAACGGATGCGTCAGCTTCCGCCGCGAAAAATATATCCCCAACGGTGGGCCTGACGGCGGCGACGGCGGCGACGGCGGCGACGTCTACCTGCTGGCGGACGAAAACCTCAACACCCTGATCGACTACCGTTTTGAGAAGTCTTTCCGCGCCGAGCGTGGCCAGAACGGCCAGAGCCGCGACTGTACCGGTAAACGCGGTAAAGACGTCATCATCAAGGTGCCGGTCGGCACGCGCGTGAAGGATCAGGGCACCGGCGAGATCCTCGGCGACATGACCCGTCACGAGCAGAAGCTGATGGTCGCCAAGGGCGGCTGGCACGGTCTGGGCAACACCCGTTTCAAATCTTCGGTCAACCGTGCGCCGCGTCAGAAGACGCTGGGCACCGCCGGCGAAGCGCGCGATCTGCTGCTGGAACTGTTGCTGCTGGCCGACGTGGGCATGCTGGGTCTGCCGAACGCCGGCAAATCGACCTTCATCCGCGCGGTGTCCGCCGCCAAACCGAAGGTGGCCGACTATCCGTTCACCACCCTGGTGCCGAGCCTGGGCGTGGTGCGCATGGACCACGAGCAGAGCTTTGTGGTCGCCGACATCCCGGGGCTGATCGAGGGCGCATCCGAAGGCGCGGGCCTGGGCATTCGCTTCCTGAAACACCTGGAGCGTTGCCGCGTGCTGCTGCACCTGGTGGACATCGCGCCGATCGACGAATCCGATCCGGTGGAAAACGCCAAAGTCATCATCAACGAGTTGAACCAATACAGCGAAAATCTGGCGCAGAAGCCACGCTGGCTGGTGTTCAACAAAATTGATGTGATTGGTGAGGAAGAAGCCGCCGAACGCGCCAAGGCGATTGTGGAAGGCATGGGCTGGGAAGGGAAGTACTACATGATCTCCGCCGCCAACCTCGAAGGCGTCAACGCGCTGTGCTGGGACGTGATGAACTTCATCAACACCCAGCCGAAAGCGATGGCGATCGAAGAAAGCGCACCGGAAAAAGTCGAATTCATGTGGGATGACTACCACCGTGAGCAAATCGCGGAAGTGGAAGCCGAAGCGGAAGATGACTGGGATGACGACTGGGACGAGGACGACGACGAAGGCGTCGAAATCATTTACCAGAAGTAATTCGGTGATCAAGGGCTCAGCAACGCTGGGCCCTTGTTATTTGAGCGCTTTTTCCGGCAGCCAGCACTGGGCGTTCAGGCCGCGTGCATCGCGGCGGTTTTCCAGCGTCAAACGCCCCTGGTGCAGCTGCACGATGCGGATCACGATATTCAACCCCAGCCCGCTGCCGCCGTAGCGTTGATCCATGCGGCGAAACGCCTGCGTCAGCTCCCCGACCATCTCTTCCTTGATCCCCGGGCCATCGTCGATGACCTGCAGCAGATAGCCGTTGTCCTGTGGCGTTAACTGTACCAGTATCGCGCCGCCTTCCGGGCCGTAGCGGTGGGCGTTTTCGACCAGGTTGCGCAGCAGCAGCCGCAGCAGCACCGGATCGCCGTTCACCGCTGCGGCGGCCGGCAATCGCCAGTCCAACGTCTGCCCGCGTTGAGCGGTCATTTCGCCGAGCTCTTCGCGCAGCGGCTGGATCACATCGGCCACCCAATCGAAATGCTGGTAATGGCCGCTGGCGAAGTCTTGCCCGGCGCGCGACAGCATCAACAGTTGCTCGACGGTGTGCATCAGCAGATCGATGCGGGCGATCAGCGCCTGGCTGCCCTTGACCCCCTGTTTTTCCATCAGTTCCAGATGCAGGCGAATGCCGGCCAGCGGCGTGCGCAGCTCATGGGCGGCGTCGGCGGTAAACAGGCGTTCCTGTTGAATGGTGTTGTCCAGCCGTGAGAACAGCTGATTGAGCGCATTGGTGACCGCCACCATCTCCAGACTGTCGCTGTTGATCGGCAGCGGCGTCAGGTTATCGGCAGAGCGCTTTTCCAGCCGCTGCTGCAATTGGTTGAGCGGACGGGTGATCCAGCTGATGGCCCAGAACGACGCCAGCAGCGTGACGATCATCATGATCAGCGAAGGCGCCAACAGCGACGCGATGGCCTCGGCGATCTCGGTATCGACGCGTTCGCTGCGCACTTTGGCAGACAGGGTTTCGTCCACCAGGAAACTGATCTGTTCCTGGCTTTCGTGCCACAGCCAGAAGGCGCTGATGAGTTGCGTGACCAGCAGGATCAGCGCCAGCATCAACAGCAGGCGGCGGCGCATGCTGATCATGACGAAGGTTCCAAACGGTAGCCGATGCCGCGCACGGTGCGGATGCGATCCTTGCCCAGTTTGCGGCGCAGGTTGTGGATGTGCACTTCCAGCGTGTTGGAACCCAAATCGTCTTGCCAGGTGTAGAGATCTTGCTGCAGGAGCTCACGGTTAACCGTCTGCCCGGCGCGCATGATCAGGCGCGCCAGGATGGCGAACTCTTTCGGCGTGACCTCCACCGGCTGCTGTTGCAGGTAGACTTGCTGGCTGGACAGGTTCAGCTGCAGGTCGTCCACCTGCATCAGATTGTCGCTGTGGCCCTGGTAGCGGCGCAGGAGGGCGCGCACGCGTGCCTGCAGCTCAACCAATGCGAAGGGTTTGACCAGGTAGTCGTCGGCGCCGGCGTCCAGCCCGTCGACCCGGTCTTCCAAGGCGTCGCGGGCGGTCAGGATCAGCACCGGCAGATCGATCTGCTGGCGGCGCCACTGCCGCAGCAGTGCGGCGCCGTCCATGTCCGGCAGGCCGAGATCCAGGATCACCATGCTGTATTGGCTGGTGATGAGCAGGCTGTTGGCCTCCGCCGCCGTGGCGGCGCAGTCGCAGACATAGCCTTCGCCGGTCAGCGCCAGCGCCAGCCCCTGTTGCAGCAGTTCATCATCCTCAACGACCAGCAGCTTCATGACGATCCTTAGTTGTTTTGGTAAATATCCCGATACAGGCGGCTTTCGAAGCGCACCAGCGGTGCGCGGCGCTGCTTCTGATCTTCCGGCGGCACGGCGTAGCCGGAGAGATACTGCACGAAGGCCATGCGCTGGCCGCTGGCGGTGGTGATGAAGCCTGCCAGGTTGTACACGCCCTGCAGCGCGCCGGTCTTGGCCGACACTTTGCCGTCGACGCCGGCTTCGTGCAGGCCGCCGCGGTAGCGCAGCGTGCCGTCATAACCGGACAGCGGCAGCATCGAGATGAAGTTCAGCTCGTTATCGTGCTGCGCGATGTACTGCAGCGCCTGCATCATGGTCGCCGGCGCCAGCAGGTTGTGGCGCGACAGGCCGGAGCCATCGGCGATGATGGTGTTGCCCAGATCGATACCGGCCTTCTGGCGCAGCACCTGCCGAACCGCGTCGGACCCCGCTCGCCAGGTGCCCGGCACGCCGAAGCGTTCGTGGCCGATGGTGCGGAAGACGGTATCGGCGATCATGTTGTCCGATTTCTTCAACATGATCTTCAACAGATCGTGCAGCGGCGCCGACTGGGTTTGCGCGATCACCGTGCCGGTGATACCGGGACGCGTCTGGCGTTTCAAATGCCCGTCGATCTGGATGCCGGCCTGCGTCAGTTCGTCTTTCAGGATCGCGCCCGCATAGCTGGCGCCGTCCTGGATGGCGAAGGCCAACGGCAGCGGTTCGCTGCGCTGCGTCAGGCAGCCGGTCAGGGTAAAGCGGTTCAGTTCGCCCGGCACCACGTCCAGCTCGCAGTACTGCGCGTCTGCGGAACCGCGCGCCAGAGTGCGCACCTGGCTGAACATATTGACCGGATAATAGGAGGCGACGCGGATAAACGCCATGTCGCCCGGGTTCGGCGCGCTGTACAGCGAGACCGAGAAACAGTTGCGATCGACGATGGCGGCGGCCGGCGGCGCGCTGAAGCACTGCGTCAGATCGTTCCACGGCCAGCCGGGCGCTTTGTCATGGCTGGCGAAGACCGAAGTATCGACCAGCACGTCGCCGCTGATTTGGCGCACGCCCTGTTTCTTCAGGACGGCCACCATATTGCGCAGGCTCTGACGTTTGAAGGTCGGATCGCCGCTGAAGCGGGCGATCAGGTTGCCGCGCAGCACGCCGTCGCGGATATCACCCTGGCTCTCCAGCGTGGTGGTGAAACGGTAATCGGGCCCGAGCTGCAGCAATGCCGCCAGCGCCGTCAGCACTTTTTGGGTACTGGCCGGCAGCGCCATTTGCTGAGAGTGGTAATCGATCGTCGGCGAGCCGGCGCCGATCTTCTGAACGACCAGGGCAAGGTTGGCCCCATCAGGCAGATATTGTGTGTACTCTTCAACCGGGGCCGCATTCGCATTCAGAACAAATGCGCAAGCCAATGCACTGACAATTCGTGAAAAACGCATAATCTCGGGATAACAGCTGGATAACGTGCCGTCATACTACGGTGCAATCAGGGAAAAAGTAAACGATGACCCTCAAGGAACTCTAGGCTAAAATGCGTATCAAAATGCAAAACCAATCTTGGCTTGGGCCCCGTTCCGAGTCAGGTTTCTTTTGTTTGTCGCCTGGAGGCGGGTGGCGCTATGCCAACCGTGTTTTCATACGAATACGTCAGGATGACGGTTATTTGAACAGGAAAGATTTAGAGGTATTTATACGATGAACCAAATTCCGATGACCTTGTTTGGCGCTGAAAAACTGCGCGAAGAGCTCGAATATCTGAAAAGCGTGCGCCGCCCGAAAATCATTGCGGATATCGCTGAAGCGCGCGAACACGGCGATCTGAAAGAGAACGCCGAGTACCACGCCGCCCGCGAACAGCAGGGTTTCTGCGAAGGCCGCATTCAGGAAATCGAAGCCAAGCTGTCCAATGCTCAGGTGATCGACATCACCAAAATGCCGAACACCGGCCGGGTGATCTTCGGCGCCACCGTATCGGTGATGAATCTGGACAGTGAAGAAGAAGTGACTTACCGCATCGTTGGCGACGATGAGGCCGATTTCAAGAAAAATCTGATTTCGGTAAACTCGCCGATGGCGCGCGGTCTGATCGGCAAAGAGCAAGACGATGTGGTGGTGATCAAAACCCCAGGCGGCGACGTGGAATACGAGATCCTGAAGGTCGAGTATCTCTGATCGAGGCCGTTGGTCATTAATGCGCCAACGTTTTGTAAAGATAGGAAAAAGGCCGCAAGCGGCCTTTTATCTTCGTCAGGCGCATGGCACCTTTTCTTTAACCTGATGGTTATTAACGCGGTAGACTGATCTTGCGCTCTTTCGAAGGGCGGTAAAGAATAAGCGTACTGCCGATAACCTGCACATTGCAGGCGCCCGTTTCGCGCACGATAGCGTCGGCGATCAGGGTCTTGGTTTCGCGATCTTCAGCGGCGATTTTTACCTTGATCAGCTCATGATGCTCCAGAGCCTGTTCAATTTCAGCCAGCACCCCTTCGGTAAGACCGTTATTGCCCAGCATCACCACCGGTTTTAACGGATGCGCCAGGCCTTTCAGGTGCTGTTTTTGTTTATTATTCAGATTCATTGTCTTTTTTGCTTAAGTTGGGATTGAAAACGGTACATTCTACCGCCATCTCATGTATATCACCAAATCGGTCTTCACCGGTGTGAGTCTACGTGAGCAGCGACCCTGACATAAGACTCTTTTTATGATAGTTGGAAAACGAGATGGCTAATAAAAAGCGTTCGGCTAGCTCCAGTCGCTGGTTACAAGAACACTTTAGCGATAAATATGTGCAGCAGGCGCAGAAAAAGGGACTGCGATCCCGCGCCTGGTTTAAACTTGATGAAATACAGCAGAGCGACAAACTGTTCAAGCCGGGCATGACTGTGGTTGACCTGGGCGCCGCGCCGGGCGGTTGGTCGCAGTATGTGGTCACCCAAATCGGCGGTACCGGTCGCATCATCGCCTGTGATATTTTGCCAATGGATCCTATCGTTGGCGTCGATTTCCTTCAGGGCGATTTTCGTGATGAACTGGTGCTGAAGGCACTGTTGGAACGAGTAGGCGAGAGTAAGGTTCAGGTGGTCATGTCCGATATGGCCCCGAATATGAGTGGCACCCCGGCCGTCGATATTCCAAGGTCGATGTATCTGGTGGAGTTGGCGCTGGATATGTGTCGTGATGTCCTCGCACCAGGCGGAAGTTTCCTGGTGAAGGTGTTCCAGGGAGATGGCTTTGACGAGTACCTACGGGAAATTCGCTCCCTGTTTACGAAGGTTAAGATTCGTAAGCCAGACGCTTCCCGCGCCCGTTCGCGCGAAGTGTACATTGTAGCGACAGGGCGCAAACTGTAGTACCCTAACGCTGTTTGTTAACACAGTTGTAAGATGAGGTTAATCCCTTGAGTGACATGGCGAAAAACCTAATTCTCTGGTTAGTCATCGCAGTAGTGTTGATGTCTGTATTCCAGAGCTTTGGGCCCAGCGAGTCGAATGGCCGTAGGGTGGATTACTCTACCTTCATGTCCGAACTGACCCAGGACCAGGTTCGCGAAGCGCGAATCAACGGGCGTGAAATTAACGTTACCAAGAAAGACAGTAACAAATACACGACCTACATCCCTGTCAACGATCCGAAGTTGCTGGATACGTTGTTAACGAAGAACGTAAAAGTTGTCGGCGAGCCGCCTGAAGAGCCGAGCCTGCTGGCTTCTATCTTTATCTCGTGGTTCCCGATGCTGTTGCTGATCGGGGTCTGGATCTTCTTTATGCGGCAAATGCAGGGCGGCGGCGGCAAGGGCGCGATGTCCTTCGGCAAGAGCAAGGCCCGCATGCTGACGGAAGACCAGATCAAGACTACTTTCGCCGACGTTGCCGGTTGTGACGAAGCGAAAGAAGAGGTGAGCGAACTGGTGGAATACCTGCGCGAACCGAGCCGTTTCCAGAAGCTGGGCGGCAAGATCCCGAAAGGCGTGCTGATGGTTGGCCCGCCGGGGACCGGTAAAACGCTGTTGGCGAAAGCGATCGCCGGCGAAGCGAAGGTGCCGTTCTTCACCATTTCCGGTTCCGACTTCGTCGAAATGTTCGTCGGCGTGGGTGCATCCCGCGTGCGTGACATGTTCGAACAAGCGAAAAAAGCCGCGCCGTGCATCATCTTCATCGATGAAATCGACGCCGTCGGCCGCCAGCGTGGCGCCGGCCTGGGTGGCGGTCACGATGAGCGCGAGCAAACCCTGAACCAGATGCTGGTTGAGATGGACGGTTTCGAAGGCAACGAGGGCATCATCGTCATCGCGGCTACCAACCGTCCGGACGTGCTTGACCCTGCGCTGCTGCGTCCGGGCCGTTTCGACCGTCAGGTCGTGGTCGGGCTGCCGGATGTGCGTGGCCGTGAGCAGATCCTGAAGGTGCACATGCGCCGCGTGCCGTTGGCCGCCGACATCGACGCTTCCGTCATTGCGCGCGGTACGCCGGGCTTCTCCGGTGCTGACCTGGCTAACCTGGTCAACGAAGCGGCGCTGTTCGCCGCCCGCGGCAACAAGCGCGTGGTGTCGATGGTGGAGTTCGAGAAAGCCAAAGACAAGATCATGATGGGTGCGGAACGTCGCTCCATGGTGATGACCGAAGCGCAGAAAGAGTCGACCGCGTATCACGAAGCGGGCCACGCCATCATTGGCCGCCTGGTTCCTGAACACGATCCGGTACACAAGGTCACCATCATTCCTCGTGGCCGTGCGCTTGGCGTGACCTTCTTCCTGCCGGAAGGGGATGCGATCAGCGCCAGCCGTCAGAAGCTGGAGAGCCAAATCTCCACCCTGTACGGCGGCCGTCTGGCGGAAGAGATCATCTACGGGCCGGAAAAAGTGTCTACCGGCGCGTCGAACGACATCAAAGTGGCGACCTCCATCGCCCGCAACATGGTGACCCAATGGGGCTTCTCCGAGAAGCTGGGGCCGCTGCTGTATGCGGAAGAAGAGGGTGAAGTGTTCCTGGGCCGTTCCGTGGCCAAGGCGAAGCACATGTCGGATGAGACCGCGCGTATCATCGACCAGGAAGTGAAGTCGCTGATCGAACGCAACTACACGCGTGCTCGCTCGCTGCTGATGGAAAACATGGACATCCTGCACTCGATGAAGGATGCGCTGATGAAGTATGAAACCATCGATGCGCCGCAGATCGACGATCTGATGAACCGCAAAGACGTGCGTCCGCCGGCTGGCTGGGACGATGCGAACAAAGGCAACAGTTCCGACAACGGCGGCACCCCGAAAGCCCCGACGCCGGTAGATGAGCCGCGCACCCCAACGCCGGGCAACACCATGTCCGAACAGCTCGACAAGTAACAACGGCTGTGTAATAACATCAAACCCCGGTACGCCGGGGTTTTTTTTTGCCCGGCGGGCAGTGAACCAGGCAACAGTAAGGTGGATCAACCATGCAGTTAACCGTGCGCGACATGACGCTCAATCTCTCCCATCCGCAGGTGATGGGTATCCTCAACGTGACGCCGGATTCGTTTTCAGACGGCGGCCGTCACAACACCCTGAACCAGGCTCTGCTGCACGCGCACGCGCTGATTTCGGCTGGCGCCACGATGATCGACGTCGGCGGCGAATCGACAAGGCCGGGGGCGGCGGAGGTGAGCGAAGAGGAAGAATTGGAACGGGTCGTGCCGGTGGTGGAAGCGCTGGCGCAGCGCTTCGAGGTCTTTATCTCGGTCGATACTTCGAAGGCGGGCGTGATCCGCGAATCGGCGCAGGCCGGCGCCCATCTGATCAACGACATCCGTTCGCTGCAGGAGCCGGGCGCCCTGGCGGCGGCGGCGGAAAGCGGCCTGCCGGTCTGCCTGATGCACATGCAGGGGCAGCCGCGCACCATGCAGCAGGCGCCGCACTACGACGATCTGATCGCCGACGTTCAGACGTTTTTTGAACACCATATCCGGCGCTGCAATGAGGCGGGGATAACAAATCAGAAATTGCTGCTCGACCCCGGCTTCGGTTTCGGTAAAAATTTGGCGCACAACTATCAGCTTCTGGCTCGGTTGTCGGAGTTTCATCGGTTCGGTTTGCCGCTGCTGGTCGGCATGTCGCGCAAATCGATGATTGGACAACTGCTGAACGTGCCGCCGGATCAACGGGTTATCGGCAGCGTGGCCTGCGCAGTGATCGCGGCGATGCAGGGCGCGCAGATTGTCAGAGTGCATGACGTTAAAGAAACCGTCGAGGCGATGCGTGTCGTCGAGGCAACACTTTCAGCAAAGGAATAGTAAGACATGAGCGAGCGCAAATATTTCGGTACCGACGGCATCCGCGGCAAAGTCGGGGACAGCCCCATCACCCCCGACTTCGTGCTGAAGCTGGGTTGGGCGGCCGGCAAGGTGCTGGCGCGCCACGGTTCGCGCAAGATCATCATCGGCAAGGACACGCGCATCTCCGGTTACATGCTGGAGTCCGCGTTGGAAGCCGGCCTGGCGGCCGCGGGGCTTTCTGCCTCTTTCACCGGGCCGATGCCGACGCCGGCGGTAGCCTATCTGACGCGCACCTTCCGCGCCGAAGCGGGCATCGTCATCTCCGCCTCACATAACCCGTTTTACGACAACGGCATCAAATTCTTCTCGATAGACGGCGCCAAACTGCCGGACAACGTCGAAGAGGCGATTGAAGCCGAGATGGAAAAACCGCTGACCTGCGTGGAGTCCGCCGAACTGGGTAAAGCCAGCCGCATCATCGACGCCGCCGGCCGCTATATCGAATTCTGTAAAGGCACCTTCCCGAGCGAGCTGAGCCTGAAAGGGCTGAAGATCGTGGTCGACTGCGCCAACGGCGCCACTTACCACATTGCGCCGAGCGTGCTGCGCGAATTGGGCGCCACGGTGATCGCCATCGGCGTTGAGCCGGACGGCATGAATATCAACGAAAAATGCGGCGCCACCGACGTGCGTCAGCTGCAGGAGCGCGTACTCAAAGAAAAAGCGCACGTGGGCCTGGCGTTCGACGGCGACGGCGATCGCGTGATGATGGTGGACAATTTGGGCAACAAGGTGGACGGCGATCAGATCCTGTACATCATCGCGCGTGAAGGCCTGCGTCAAGGCCAGCTGCGCGGCGGCGCGGTCGGCACCCTGATGAGCAACATGGGGCTGGAGCTGGCGCTGAAGCAGCTGGGCATTCCGTTCGCCCGCGCCAAGGTGGGCGACCGCTATGTGCTGGAGAAGCTGCAGGAGTTGGGCTGGCGCATCGGCGCGGAAAACTCCGGCCATGTGATCCTGCTGGACAAAACCACCACCGGCGACGGCATCGTGGCCGGGCTGCAGGTGCTGACCGCCATAGTGCGCAACCACATGAGCCTGCACGATTTGTGCAGCGGCATGAAGCTGTTGCCGCAGATCCTGGTCAATGTGCGCTTCGCCGGCGAGCATAATCCGCTGGAATCCGAAGCGGTGCGTAAAGTCACCGAGCAGGTGGAAGCCGAGCTGGCCGGTCGCGGCCGGGTGCTGCTGCGCAAATCGGGCACCGAACCGCTGATCCGCGTGATGGTGGAAGGCGAGGACGAGCAGCAGGTGACCGCGCTGGCGCATCGCATCGCCGACGCGGTGAAATCCGCAGGTTAAAACAGACAGTTAGCCGCCGGGCTCGGCAACGCTGAGCCCGAACAGGCGATTGTTGGCGTTTTTTTCCGCAAACGCGCCGGCGGCTGCAAATTGCCCTTGCGCGGGTTGGCGGCTTTGGTTAGTATTCACACCCGCTTCAGTAGGCAGTTTTTAAAAGCGCCTGCTTGATGAGTGTGAAGCATTTGGCATGCGGTTAGGCCGCAAGGATACGGGTACTACTATGTACGAAGCTCTTCTGGTAATTTTCCTGCTGATCTCAATCGGGCTGGTTGCTCTGATTATGCTGCAGCAAGGTAAAGGCGCTGATATGGGAGCCTCTTTCGGAGCAGGTGCATCAGGCACGCTGTTCGGTTCGAGTGGTTCCGGTAACTTTATGACCCGCATGACTGCTGTGCTGGCGACGCTGTTCTTCGTCATCAGCCTGATTCTGGGCAACCTCAGCAGCAACCAAAGCAAGAAAGGCAGCGAGTGGGAAAACCTGGGTCAGCCAGTGAAAACTGAGCAGACAACCGCGCCGGCGGCACCAGCCAAACCGAGCAGCGATATCCCGCAGTAAGCCGCAACAGAGTTTGAAAACGGTGGTTGTGAACTCGAAAGAACAACGGCCGTTAGCAGTAAGAATCAGTACCGAGGTGGTGGAATTGGTAGACACGCTACCTTGAGGTGGTAGTGCCCTAACGGGCTTGTGGGTTCGAGTCCCATCCTCGGTACCAAATCCCAGAGATAACTTGCAATTTTGCGATTATCGGCGTAGTATTTGCCACGTTTTCGGACGCGGGGTGGAGCAGCCTGGTAGCTCGTCGGGCTCATAACCCGAAGGTCGTCGGTTCAAATCCGGCCCCCGCAACCACTTTCCTTTAAGTGTTTATTTTCAAATACACTTTTCGATTGAAACCCGCTTTTCTCGATCAACATTTGAAAATGACACTTGCTCGAAAGTTGTACCGAGGCCGCCTAGCGGCAAACAGGGTCCAGTTGCATAAAGCCCCGATTTTTCGGGGTTTTTTGTTATTTGGCAACAGAATCACTGGGCTATTTAGCCCTTTTTTTATGTCTTGGGGGTGGGCTTGTCCACATTAGAGCAACAGTTAACAGAGATGCTTTCGGCACCCGTAGAAGCGTTGGGCTTTGAGCTTGTAGGCATCGAATTCATTCGTGCGCGCCAATCGACGCTCCGCATCTATATTGATAGTGACAACGGCATCAATGTTGATGATTGCGCTGATGTCAGCCACCAGGTCAGCGCTGTATTGGACGTCGAAGATCCAATCACGGTCGCTTACAACTTGGAAGTCTCCTCTCCTGGCCTTGATCGCCCGATGTTCACCGCAGAACACTATACGCGTTACCTCGGTGAAGAAGTCAGCCTGGTCCTGCGCATGGCGGTACAGAACCGTCGCAAGTGGCAGGGTATTATCAAGTCTGTCGAAGGCGAGATGATCACGGTTACTGTGGAAGGGAAAGATGAAGTGTTCGCGCTGAGCAACATCCAGAAAGCGAACCTGGTACCCCACTTTTAAAGTTTGGAAGAGGCAACTAGGATGAACAAAGAGATTCTGGCTGTTGTTGAAGCAGTTTCCAATGAAAAATCCCTTCCGCGCGAGAAGATTTTCGAAGCGCTGGAAACTGCATTAGCCACCGCAACCAAGAAAAAATACGAGCAGGAAATCGACGTGCGCGTCAGCATTGACCGTAGAACCGGCGATTTCGATACCTTCCGCCGTTGGGTCGCCGTAGACGAAGTGACTCAGCCAACGCGTGAAATCACGCTGGAAGCCGCTCAGTTTGAAGATCCGAGCATCGAGCTCGGCGGCTACGTCGAAGATCAGATCGAATCCGTGACCTTCGACCGTATCACCACCCAAACCGCCAAACAGGTTATCGTGCAGAAAGTGCGCGAAGCCGAGCGTGCGATGGTGGTCGACGCTTTCCGTGAACACGAAGGCGAGATCGTCACCGGCGTGGTGAAGAAAGTGAACCGCGACAGCATCGCGCTGGATCTGGGCAACAACGCCGAAGCGGTGATTGGCCGTGAAGACATGCTGCCGCGCGAAAACTTCCGTCCGGGCGACCGCATTCGCGGCGTATTGTACGCCGTGCGTCCTGAAGCTCGCGGCGCGCAGCTGTTCGTCAGCCGTTCCAGCTCGGAAATGCTGAAAGAACTGTTCCGCATCGAAGTGCCGGAAATCGGCGAAGAAGTGATTGAAATTAAAGCGGCAGCCCGCGATCCTGGCTCCCGCGCGAAAATTGCAGTGAAAACCAACGACAAGCGCATCGACCCGGTCGGCGCTTGCGTAGGCATGCGCGGTGCGCGCGTTCAGGCCGTGTCGAGCGAGCTCGGCGGCGAACGTATCGACATCATCCTGTGGGATGACAACCCTGCGCAATTCGTCATCAACGCCATGGCGCCGGCCGACGTCGCGTCGATCGTGGTAGACGAAGATAACTGCACCATGGATATCGCCGTTGAAGCCAGCAACCTGGCGCAGGCGATCGGCCGTAACGGCCAAAACGTGCGTTTGGCTTCCCAGCTGCTGAAACAACACCGCGGCGACGATCGTTGGGAACTGAACGTGATGACGGCGGACGACCTGCAGGCCAAGCACCAGGCCGAGGCTCATGCCGCTATTGATACCTTCACCAAGTATCTTGATATCGACGAAGATTTCGCCACCGTACTGGTTGAAGAAGGCTTCTCCACGCTGGAAGAGCTGGCCTACGTGCCGATCAAAGAGCTGTTGGAAATCGACGGTCTGGATGAAGATACGGTTGAAGCATTGCGCGAACGCGCCAAAGCTGCATTGACCACGCTGGCCCTGGCACAAGAAGAAAGCCTGGGCGACAACAAACCGGCCGACGATTTGCTCAACCTGCCGGGTCTTGAGCGCAGCATGGCCTTTAAACTGGCCGCGCGTGGGGTTTGTACGCTGGAAGATCTTGCCGAGCAGGGTGTTGACGATCTGGCTGATATTGAAGGGCTTAGCGATGAGCAAGCCGGCGAGCTGATCATGGCTGCACGCAATATCTGTTGGTTTGGCGACAACGCGTAATAACTGTAGCAGGAAGGAACAGCATGACGACAGATGTAACCGTAAAATCGCTGGCAGCAGAGATTCAGACTCCGGTTGATCGCCTGGTACAGCAGTTTGCTGATGCAGGGATCAACAAGTCCGAGTCGGACTCTGTTACCCAGCAAGAAAAAGAAACATTGCTGGCGCACCTGAACCGTGAACACGGCAGCGCGCCGGGTAAACTCACTTTGCAGCGCAAAACGCGCAGCACCTTGAATATCCCGAGCACCGGCGGTAAAAGTAAATCGGTGCAAATTGAGGTCCGCAAGAAACGCACTTATGTAAATCGCGATACGCAGGAAGCCCAGTTGGCTGAAGCGGCAGAGCAGGCACAGCGTGAAGCGGAAGAGCAGGCACGGCGCGAAGCGGAAGAGCTCGCAAAACGCGAAGCGGAAGCGAAGCGCGCAGCCGAAGAGCAAGCCAAACGTGAGGCCGCGGAGATTGCTAAGCGTAATTCAGCGGAAAAAGAAAAAGTGACCAATCAACATACCGACGAAATGACCAAGCCAGCTCAGGCGGAAAAAGCACGCCGTGAAGCCGAAGCCGCTGAACTGAAACGCAAAGCGGAAGAGGAAGTGCGCCGCAAGGTTGAAGAGGAAGCCAAGCGCGTGGCGGAAGAAGCCCGCCGCATGGCCGAAGAGAACGGCGAGAAGTGGGCCCAAGCCGACGCGGCAAGCGCTGCGGTTGAAAGCGCCGACTATCACGTGACCACCTCTCAGCACGCCCGTGCTGCTGAAGACGAAAACGACGCCAAAGTTGAAGGCGATCGTCGCAGCCGCACCCGCGGCGGCAAAGCCACCAAGCAGAAGAAAGGCAACAAGCTGTCCGAATCCAAAGCGGATCGCGAAGAAGCGCGCGCCGTTACCCGTGGCGGTAAAGGCGGCAAACGCAAGCCTAGCGCTCTGCAGCAGGGCTTCAACAAGCCGGCGCAGGTGGTTAACCGCGACGTGGTGATCGGTGAAACCATCACCGTAGCCGAGCTGGCCAACAAGATGGCGGTAAAAGGTTCTCAGGTCATCAAAGTGATGATGAAGCTGGGCGCCATGGCCACCATCAACCAGGTTATCGACCAGGAAACCGCACAGCTGGTTGCCGAAGAGATGGGCCACAAAGTTATCCTGCGTCGTGAAAACGAGCTGGAAGAAGCGCTGATGAGCGACCGTGATACGGGCGCTGCGGCTGAACCGCGTGCGCCGGTCGTGACCATCATGGGCCACGTTGACCACGGTAAAACCTCTCTGCTGGACTACATCCGCTCCACTAAAGTGGCGGCGGGCGAAGCCGGCGGCATTACCCAGCACATCGGTGCCTACCACGTAGAAACCGAGAACGGCATGATCACCTTCCTGGATACCCCGGGCCACGCCGCGTTTACCTCGATGCGTGCTCGCGGTGCTCAGGCAACTGACATCGTGGTTCTGGTGGTGGCGGCTGATGACGGCGTGATGCCACAGACCATCGAAGCTATCCAGCACGCGAAAGCGGCGCAGGTGCCATTGGTGGTTGCGGTTAACAAAATCGACAAACCGGAAGCCGATCCGGACCGCGTTAAGCAGGAACTGTCTCAGTACGGCGTTATGCCGGAAGAGTGGGGCGGCGAAGCGCAGTTCGTCCACGTGTCCGCGAAAGCCGGTACCGGTATCGACGAACTGCTGCAGGCTATCCTGCTGCAGGCCGAAGTTCTGGAACTGAAAGCGGTACGCAGCGGCATGGCGAGCGGCGTAGTGATCGAGTCCTTCCTGGATAAAGGCCGTGGCCCAGTGGCTACCGTGCTGGTTCAGGAAGGTACGCTGAACAAGGGCGACATCGTCCTGTGTGGCTTCGAATACGGCCGTGTGCGTGCGATGCGCGACGAATTGGGCCGTGAAGTGACCTCCGCCGGTCCGTCTATCCCTGTGGAAATCCTGGGTCTGTCCAGCGTGCCTGCAGCGGGTGACGAAGCGACCGTAGTGCGTGACGAGAAGAAAGCGCGTGAAGTGGCGCTGTATCGTCAGGGCAAGTTCCGCGAAGTCAAACTGGCGCGTCAGCAGAAGTCCAAGCTGGAAAACATGTTCGCCAACATGACCGACGGCGAAGTGTCCGAGCTGAACATCGTACTGAAATCCGACGTTCAGGGTTCTTGCGAAGCGATCAGCGACTCGCTGCTGAAACTCTCCACCGACGAAGTGAAGGTGAAGATTGTCGGCTCCGGCGTAGGTGGTATCACCGAAACTGACGCGACGCTGGCTGCGGCTTCCAACGCCATCATCCTGGGCTTCAACGTGCGTGCCGACGCTTCTGCGCGCCGCGTGATCGAAGCGGAAAGCCTGGATCTGCGTTACTACTCCGTGATCTATAACCTGATCGACGAAGTGAAGCAGGCGATGAGCGGTATGCTGGCGCCGGAATACAAGCAGCAGATCATCGGCCTGGCCGAAGTGCGCGACGTGTTCAAATCGCCTAAGTTCGGCGCTATCGCCGGCTGTATGGTTACCGAAGGGACCATCAAGCGTCACAACCCAATCCGCGTACTGCGCGACAACGTGGTTATCTATGAAGGCGAGCTGGAATCCCTGCGCCGCTTCAAAGATGACGTTAACGAAGTCCGTAACGGCATGGAATGTGGTATCGGCGTTAAGAACTATAACGACGTGCGCGTCGGCGACATGATCGAAGTGTTCGAGATCATTGAGATCCAACGCACCATCGCTTAACGATTGCACATCTGCTTATATCTGTTTACGGGGGGCCTTTGTGCCCCCCGATTTGTCTGGAGAATCCAAAATGGCAAAAGAATTCAGCCGCGGTCAACGCGTGGCGCAAGAGATGCAGAAAGAGATTGCGATCATTCTGCAGCGTGAAGTGAAAGATCCGCGCGTCGGCATGGCGACCGTTTCCGGCGTGGAAGTGTCCCGTGATCTGGCGTACGCCAAGGTTTACGTCACCTTCCTGAACGTGCTGACCGAGAACCACGATCCGGATCTGGTCAACAACGGCATCAAAGCGTTGCAAGACGCTTCCGGTTACATCCGCACCCTGCTGGGCAAAGCGATGCGCCTGCGCGTGGTGCCGGAGCTGACCTTCGCCTACGATAACTCCCTGGTGGAAGGCATGCGCATGTCCAACCTGGTGACCAACGTGGTGAAGAACGACGCCGAGCGCCGTTCCGCCTCAGGCGATGACAAGGAGGACTGATGAGTCGCCCTCGTCGCCGCGGCCGTGATATCCACGGCGTGCTGTTGCTGGACAAGCCGCAGGGTTTGTCGTCCAACGATGCGCTGCAAAAAGTAAAGCGCCTGTACAACGCCAACCGGGCGGGTCACACCGGCGCGCTCGATCCGCTGGCGACCGGCATGCTGCCTATCTGCCTGGGTGAAGCGACCAAGTTTTCGCAATATCTGCTCGATTCCGACAAGCGCTATCGGGTGATCGCCAAGCTGGGGCAGCGTACCGATACCTCGGACGCCGACGGTCAGATCGTGCAGGAGCGCCCGGTGAACTTCACCCAGGCGCAGCTCGACGCGGCGCTGGACACCTTCCGCGGCGACATCCAGCAGGTGCCGTCGATGTATTCGGCGCTGAAATACCAGGGCAAGAAACTCTACGAGTATGCGCGCCAGGGGATTGAAGTGCCGCGCGAAGCGCGCAGCATCACGGTGTACGAGCTGCAGTTTATCCGCTGGGAAGGGGATGAGCTGGAGCTGGAGATTCACTGCTCGAAAGGCACTTACATCCGCACCATCACCGACGATCTCGGCGAGCTGCTGGGCTGCGGCGCGCACGTGATCTATCTGCGTCGCCTGCAGGTGGCGACTTACCCGATCGCGCGCATGGTGACGCTGGAACAGCTGAACGCCTTGCTGGCGCAGGCGCAGGAACAAGCGATCGCCCCCGGCGAGCTGCTCGATCCGCTGCTGATGCCGATGGACAGCCCGGTTGAGAACTATCCGGAAGTGAATTTGCTGCCGGTGGTGGCGGGCTACGTCAAGCAGGGGCAGCCGGTGCAGGTGGCCGGTGCGCCGGCCTCCGGTATGGTGCGTATCACCGAGGGTGAAGAGCGGAAATTCATCGGCGTTGGCGACATCGCCGAGGATGGTCGCGTGGCGCCGCGCCGCCTGGTGGTCGAACATTTCGACTGACGGCGGGGCACTGCGTCGCCTTGCGATCGCACTGCGCTAAGAGTAGAATGGCGCAGCTTATGCATTGGGTTGCTGAATTAGAGATCGGCGCCTGTTTTTATTATCTATAATCTGGAGTATTACAATGTCTCTAAGTGTTGAAGCTAAAGCTCAAATCGTAGCTGATTTCGGTCGTGGTACTAACGACAGCGGTTCTACCGAAGTTCAGGTTGCCCTGCTGACTGCGCAGATCAACCATCTGCAAGGCCACTTCTCCGAGCACAAAAAAGATCACCACAGCCGTCGTGGTCTGCTGCGTATGGTTTCTCAGCGTCGTAAGCTGCTGGACTACCTGAAGCGTAAAGATGTAGCACGTTACACCAGCCTGATCGAGCGTCTGGGTCTGCGTCGCTAATCTAGCAAGTTTCAGTGGAAAGGGGCCTATTTTGGCCCCTTTCTTCTAGGAAGCATAAGCAAATCAGGTTAATGTATTACTGATGTTTCCAAACAGGCTCTTCCGTTACAGAGGTTCGCGCGGCTAATGAGAGGCTTTATCTCCCGCCTGAGATAAGGATTGTCATTAGTCGCGAGGATGTAGTGAGAAGGCAAATCGAGTCACAGGCGTGTCGAGTCGTCAATGCGATTGCGCGCCGCTAATCAAGGATATAATTTTGCTGACACCGATCATTCGCAAATTCCAGTATGGCCAGCATACCGTCACCATCGAAACCGGTATGATGGCTCGTCAGGCCACCGCCGCCGTTATGGTGAGCATGGATGACACCGCCGTCTTCGTTACCGTTGTTGGCCAGAAAAAAGCCAAGCCGGGCCAGAGCTTCTTCCCGCTGACCGTTAACTACCAAGAGCGTACCTACGCCGCTGGTCGTATCCCGGGCAGCTTCTTCCGTCGCGAAGGCCGTCCGAGCGAAGGCGAGACCCTGACTTCCCGTCTGATTGACCGTCCGATCCGTCCACTGTTCCCGGACAACTTCCTGAACGAAGTTCAGGTGATCGCGACCGTGGTTTCCGTTAACCCGCAGGTGAACCCGGACATCGTTGCGATGATCGGTGCCTCTGCCGCCCTGAGCCTGTCCGGTATTCCGTTCAACGGCCCAATCGGCGCAGCGCGCGTAGGTTACATCAACGATCAGTACGTGCTGAACCCGACGACCGACGAGCTGAAAGAAAGCCGTCTGGACCTGGTGGTTGCTGGTACTGCCGGTGCGGTGCTGATGGTTGAATCCGAAGCGGACGTGCTGAGCGAAGATCAGATGCTGGGTGCCGTGGTATTCGGCCACGACCAGCAGCAAGTGGTTATCGAGAACATCAACGCTCTGGTTGCCGAAGCCGGCAAACCGAAGTGGGATTGGCAGGCGCCTGCGGTCAACGAAGCGCTGCACGCGCGCGTGGCTGAACTGGCCGAAGCTCGCCTGGGCGACGCTTACCACATCACCGAAAAACAAGAGCGTTACGCTCAGGTTGACGCGATCAAAGACAGCGTAGTTGAAACCCTGCTGGCGCAGGACGAAACGCTGGACGCCGGCGAAATCCAGGACATCCTGGGCAACGTCGAGAAGAACGTGGTGCGCAGCCGCGTACTGCGTGGCGAGCCGCGTATCGACGGCCGTGAAAAAGACATGATCCGTGGCCTGGACGTGCGCACCGGCGTACTGCCGCGCACCCACGGTTCTGCGCTGTTCACCCGTGGCGAAACTCAGGCGCTGGTTACCGCGACCCTGGGCACCGCGCGCGACGCCCAGAACCTGGACGAGCTGATGGGCGAGAAGACCGACAGCTTCCTGTTCCACTACAACTTCCCTCCGTACTCCGTAGGCGAAACCGGCATGGTCGGTTCTCCTAAGCGTCGTGAAATCGGTCACGGTCGCCTGGCGAAACGCGGCGTATTGGCTATGATGCCTAAACCGGAAGATTTCCCGTACACGGTTCGCGTGGTGTCTGAAATCACCGAATCCAACGGTTCTTCTTCCATGGCTTCCGTGTGCGGCGCGTCTCTGGCGCTGATGGACGCCGGTGTGCCAATCAAGGCCGCCGTTGCGGGTATCGCGATGGGCCTGGTGAAAGAAGCCGATAACTTTGTGGTTCTGTCCGACATTCTGGGTGACGAAGATCACCTGGGCGACATGGACTTCAAAGTGGCCGGTAGCCGCGACGGTATCACCGCGCTGCAGATGGACATCAAAATCGAAGGCATCACCCGCGAAATCATGCAGGTGGCTCTGAACCAGGCCAAGGGCGCGCGTCTGCACATCCTGGGCGTAATGGAACAGGCTATCAGCACCCCACGCGGCGATATCTCCGAATTCGCACCGCGTATTCATACTATCCGCATCAACCCGGATAAGATTAAAGACGTGATCGGTAAGGGCGGTTCCGTTATCCGCGCGCTGACCGAAGAGACTGGCACTACCATCGAAATTGAAGATGATGGTACAGTTAAAATCGCAGCGACCGACGGTGAGAAGGCGAAATTCGCTATCCGTCGTATCGAAGAGATCACTGCAGAGATCGAAGTGGGCCGTATTTACCAGGGTAAAGTGACCCGTATCGTTGATTTCGGCGCGTTCGTCGCTATCGGCGGTGGTAAAGAAGGTCTGGTGCACATTTCTCAGATCGCCGACAAGCGCGTCGAGAAAGTGACCGACTATCTGCAGATGGGTCAGGAAGTGCCGGTTAAGGTACTGGAAGTTGACCGTCAGGGCCGCGTGCGTCTGAGCATCAAAGAAGCGATGGCGCCGGAAGCAGGTTCACCTGCGCCTGAAGCAGAATAACTGTATAGATAGTTTTACAGCTCCCCGCCATGGGGTTGGGAGCTGTTCGTATCGCGCGGGTAGGATGCCCGCGTTTTAGCAAACGGAGGACAGGACGTTCATCCAATGTTTGTCTTCGGGAGTGGGAAATGAAGCCTTTCTTGCGCTGGTGTTACGTTGCGACAGCACTCATGCTGGCAGGATGCAGCAACCATGATTGGCGTAAAGACGAAGTTTTGGCAATCCCGTTGCAGCCAACGTTGCAGCAGGAAGTGATCCTGGCGCGCATGGAACAAATTCTTGCCAGCCGGGCACTGACGGATGACGAACGCGCACAGCTTTTATATGAGCGCGGTGTGCTGTATGATAGCCTCGGGTTACGTGCATTAGCGCGCAATGATTTCTCGCAGGCGCTGGCGATACGTCCCGACATGCCGGAAGTTTTCAACTACCTGGGCATTTACTTAACGCAGGCAGGCAATTTTGATGCTGCCTATGAAGCGTTTGATTCTGTACTAGAGCTTGATCCAACTTACAATTACGCGCGTTTAAACCGGGGCATCGCACTGTATTATGGCGGCCGCTTCCCGTTGGCGCAGGATGATCTGCAGGCGTTTTATCAAGACGACCCAAACGATCCCTTCCGTTCGTTATGGCTGTATCTGGTGGAGCGAGAAATCGATCCCAAGAAGGCCGAGGTAGCGCTTCAGCAGCGCTATGACAAAGCGGACAGAGGGCAATGGGGATGGAATATTGTCGAATTCTACCTGGGCAAGATCAGCGAAAAAACGCTGATGGAACGCCTCAAGGCAGATGCAACGGATAACACTTCGCTCGCTGAGCATCTCAGTGAAACTGACTTCTATTTGGGTAAACACTACCTGAGTCTGGGGGACAAGGACACCGCTTCGGCGCTGTTCAAACTGACGGTGTCTAACAACGTTCACAACTTCGTTGAGCACCGCTATGCATTGTTGGAATTGGCGCTTTTGGGCCAAGAGCAAGACGACCTATCGGAATCGGACCAGCAATAGCTGACGAACACCTATCAGCCTGATGGACATTGGTTTTTAACCAAAGTTATCGCCTTAACGGGCGAGGGCTTTTTTGTTCGTTTTATAATCTAATTTGAGCCGGTTCACACTTTTCAATGAAAATGACTGAAAATTTTCTCGACGAGTTATGTAGACTGGCTGCCATTATTAATGAGGCACGTGTACATGACGACTGAGTTTGAAACCTCTTTTGCTGATCTGGGGCTGTCTGCTCCAATCATTTCCGCCCTGAACGATCTGGGCTATGAAAAACCATCTCCGATCCAGGCTGAGTGTATTCCTCACCTGTTGAACGGCCGCGACGTGCTGGGCATGGCACAGACCGGTAGTGGTAAAACTGCAGCGTTCTCGCTGCCGCTGCTGCACAACCTGCAGGCAGACCTGAAAGCACCTCAGATCCTGGTGCTGGCACCGACCCGCGAACTGGCGGTTCAGGTTGCTGAAGCGATGACCGATTTCTCCAAACACATGAACGGCGTCAACGTGGTAGCCCTGTACGGCGGCCAGCGTTACGACGTGCAGCTGCGCGCTCTGCGCCAGGGCCCGCAAATCGTTGTGGGTACCCCAGGCCGTCTGCTGGACCACCTGAAACGCGGCACCCTGAACCTCTCTAACCTGAGCGGCCTGGTGCTGGATGAAGCCGACGAAATGCTGCGCATGGGCTTTATCGAAGACGTAGAAACCATCATGGCTGAGATCCCGGCTGAACATCAGACCGCGCTGTTCTCCGCCACCATGCCGGAAGCGATCCGTCGCATCACCCGCCGCTTCATGAAAGAGCCGCAGGAAGTGCGCATCCAGTCCAGCGTGACCACCCGTCCGGACATCAGCCAGAGCTACTGGTCGGTCTACGGCATGCGTAAAAACGAAGCGCTGGTGCGTTTCTTGGAAGCCGAAGACTTTGACGCGGCGATCATCTTCGTTCGTACCAAGAACGCGACCCTGGAAGTGGCCGAAGCGCTGGAGCGCAGCGGTTACAGCAGCGCCGCGCTGAACGGCGACATGAACCAGGCGCTGCGTGAGCAGACTCTGGAGCGTCTGAAAGACGGTCGTCTGGATATCCTGATCGCGACCGACGTTGCGGCCCGTGGCCTGGACGTTGAGCGCATCAGCCTGGTTGTCAACTACGACATCCCGATGGACTCCGAGTCTTACGTTCACCGTATCGGCCGTACCGGTCGTGCGGGCCGCGCCGGCCGCGCGCTGCTGTTCGTGGAAAACCGCGAACGCCGCCTGCTGCGCAACATCGAACGCACCATGAAGCTGACCATCCCTGAAGTGGAACTGCCGAACGCAGAACTGCTGGGCGAGCGTCGTCTGGCCAAGTTCGCCGCGAAAGTTCAGCAGCAGCTGGAAAGCAGCGATCTGGACCTGTACCGCGCACTGCTGACCAAACTGCAGCCGGAAGAAGAGCTGGATATGGAAACTCTGGCCGCAGCGCTGCTGAAAATGGCACAGGGCGAACGTCCGCTGATCCTGCCGCCGGATCCGGTCTTCAAGCCGCGTCAGCGCCGCGAGTTCAACGACCGTGACGATCGTCGCGGTGATCGTGGCGACCGTCGTGACAGCCGTGACGGCGATCGTCCGCGTCGCGAACGTCGTGACGTTGGCGAAATGCAGCTGTACCGCATCGAAGTGGGCCGTGACGATGGCGTTGAAGTTCGTCACATCGTTGGCGCTATCGCTAACGAAGGCGACATCAGCAGCCGTTACATCGGTAACATCAAGCTGTTCGCTTCCCACTCCACCATCGAGCTGCCAAAAGGTATGCCGGGCGAGATCCTGAATCACTTCACTCGCACTCGCATTCTGAACAAGCCGATGAACATGCAACTGCTGGGCGATGCACAGCCGTTCGAACGTCGCGAGCGTCGTGACGGTGGCAACGGTGGCAACGGTGGCGAGCGTCGCGGCAACGGTCGTCCGTTCAACGGCGAACGTCGCGAAGGCGGCCCACGTCGCTCCTTCGGCGAACGTCGTGAAGGCGGTAACGGCGGCGAGCGTCGTGGCGGTAACTACAACCGTGACGGCAAGCCGGCGCCACGCCGTGATGACGGCGCACCGGCAGCACCACGTCGTCGTTTCGGCGACGCGTAATCGCTGATTCGCCGTTCGCGGTGAAGCGCTCTGAAAAACCAGCCTGCGGGCTGGTTTTTTTATGCCTGAAAGTTGCCGTCAAACGTCCCTGAATGGCGTATCATTCATAAGGTTTTTTCTTACGGATGATATGCACGGGAGATGCCATGAGTTGGCAGCAGTTTAAATCTCAATACCTGGTGCGCTTTTGGGCGCCGCTGCCGGCGGTGATCGCCGCCGGGATCCTTTCTACCTACTACTTCGGCATGACCGGCACCTTCTGGGCGGTGACCGGCGAGTTCACCCGCTGGGGCGGCCATGTGCTGCAGTGGTTCGGCCTGCACCCCGAGCAGTGGGGCTATTTCAAGGTCATCGGCCTGCAGGGCACGCCGCTGGAGCGCATCGACGGGCGGATGATCATCGGCATGTTCGCCGGCTGCATCGCCGCCGCGCTGTGGGCCAACAACATCAAACTGCGTCAGCCGCAGCACCGCATTCGCATCGTGCAGGCGCTGCTGGGCGGCATCATCGCCGGCTTCGGCGCACGCCTGGCGATGGGCTGCAACCTGGCGGCATTTTTCACCGGCATTCCGCAGTTCTCGTTGCACGCCTGGTTCTTCGCGCTGGCGACCGCCGCCGGCTCCTACTTCGGCGCCAAATTCACGCTGCTGCCGATGTTCCGCATTCCGATCAAGTTGCAAAAGGTGAAGGCCGCCGCGCCGCTGACGCAGAAGCCTGAGCAGGCGCGTCGCCGTTTCCGGCTGGGCATGGCGATCTTCGGCCTGGCGGTGGCCTGGTCGCTGTGGACGCTGTTCGATGCGCCGAAGCTCGGCATCGCCATGCTGTTCGGCATCGGCTTTGGCCTGCTGATCGAGCGCGCGCAGATCTGCTTCACTTCGGCGTTCCGCGATCTGTGGATCACCGGGCGCACCCACATGGCGAAAGCCATCATCATCGGCATGGCGGTGAGCGCCATCGGTATCTTCAGCTATGTGCAGCTGGGCGTGGCGCCGAAGATCATGTGGGCCGGCCCGAATGCGGTGCTCGGCGGTTTGCTGTTCGGCTTCGGCATCGTGCTGGCCGGCGGTTGCGAGACCGGCTGGATGTACCGCGCCGTGGAAGGGCAGGTGCACTACTGGTGGGTGGGGCTGGGCAACATCATCGGCGCTACGCTGCTGGCCTATTACTGGGACGACCTGGCGCCGGCGCTGGCGACCGACTACGACAAGATTAACCTGCTCGATACCTTCGGCCCGATCGGCGGCCTGCTGGTGACTTACCTGCTGCTGGCGCTGGCCTTCGCCGCCATGCTGTGGTGGGAGAAACGCTTTTTCCGCGCCCGGCCTGAGGCGCAGGTGGTGAATTTGAGGAGCATGCCATGAAAGAGACGACGATAGTGCCGGACTACCGGCTGGACATGCTGGGCGAGCCTTGCCCGTACCCGGCGGTGGCGACGCTGGAGGCGATGCCGCAGCTGAAGCCGGGGGAGATCCTGGAGGTGATCAGCGATTGCCCGCAGTCGATCAACAACATCCCGCTCGATGCGCGCAACCACGGCTACAAGGTGCTGGATATTCAGCAGGATGGGCCGACCATCCGCTATCTGATTCAGCGTTAACGCCAAGGCGGTGGGGTTTCCACCGCCTTTTCGCTTTTTAGCCCTTCACGATGTCGCCTTTTACCCCGGCGACAATCTCGAACGAACGCAGCCGCGCCTGATGATCGAAAATCTGGCCGTTGACCATGATCTCGTCAGCATCGGTTTCACGCAGCAGCGTTTGCAGCCCGTGGCGCACCGTATTTTCGTCGCCGACGATCGACATCCGCAGCGCCTGCTCGACGCCGTATTGCTCACCTGCGGTCCACAGCGCGTGGATGTTATCCACCGGCGGCGGCAGCGGGCCGGGCGAACCGCGGCGCAGATTGATGAACTGCTGTTGCATCGAGCTGAACAGGAAGCGCGCGTCGCGGTCGCTGTCGGCGGCGATCACGTTGACGCACACCATGGAGTGCGGTTGCGCCAGCTGTTTGGAGGGTTTGAAGTTCTCGCGGTACAGCTGCAGCGCCTGGAACAGCATATCCGGGGCGAAGTGCGAAGCGAAGGCGAACGGCAGGCCGAGCTGTGCCGCCAGCTGCGCGCTGTAGAGGCTGGAGCCGAGCAGCCAGAGCGGCACATGCAGCCCCTGGCCCGGCACCGCCTGCACCGGCTGGCCGGGCTGCGCATCGCAGAAGTAGTTTTGCAGTTCCTGCACGTCGCGCGGGAAGGTATCCACGTCGCCGGACAGGTGGCGGCGCAAGGCCATCATGGTGCGCTGATCGGTGCCAGGCGCGCGGCCCAGCCCCAGATCGATGCGGCCGGGGTAGAGCGATTCCAGCGTGCCGAACTGCTCGGCGATCACCAGCGGCGCATGGTTCGGCAGCATTACGCCGCCGGAGCCGAGGCGAATGCTTTGGGTGCCGGCGGCCAGATAGCCCAGCAGCACCGAGGTGGCGGCGCTGCCGATGCCGGTCATGTTGTGGTGCTCGGCCAGCCAGTAGCGCTGGTAGCCCCAGCGTTCGGCGTGTTGCGCCAGATCCAGCGAACAGTGGAAAGCGTCGCGCGCTTTGGCCCCTTGCGGGATTGGCGATAAATCCAGTACCGACAGCGGTACGGCAGTGTTTTCAGTCATGGCATCGTCCATCAGAGAGTGGATCGCTTAAAGGGCGATTGCAGAGGTCTGCATACCAAAAAGCCGAAAATGATGCTTTTTAGTGTTAAAAGCATAATCCAATTTATAGTTATAAAAGAGGAGATATGTGCTTGTGATATCCTCATGAGAGCAATGGTGTTTTTTGGAGCAATTTGAAATATGGAAATGATGATACTCGCCCGCCGCTTACCGTTCCGGGAACTGACATAATGAAAAAAAAGACGTTGTTTACCCTATTGCTGATGATGGTGGCGATCGCATTGGCGATCCTGTTCCGCGCGCACAACCAGGATTTGTTGCTGCAGGGTGAAGTGGATGCGCCTGAAGTGATCGTCGCTTCCAAAGCGAAAGGCCGGGTGGTTGAACGCCTGATTGAGCGCGGCGACGACGTGAAAAGCGGTCAGCTGATCATCCAGCTCGACAGCCCTGAACTGATAGCGCAACTGCGTTCCGCACAGGCGACGCGCGACGAAGCCAAGGCGCAGCTCGACCAGTCGCTGAACGGCACCCGTGAAGAGAGTATCCGCAACCTGCGCGCCAACCTGGCGCAGGCCGAAGCGCAGTACCGCAATGCGCAAAATGACTACAATCGCAACCTGAGCGTGGCCGGCAAAGGCTATATCTCGAAGTCCGAGCTGGACGCTTCGCGCCGCGCGCGCGACACCGCCTTCCAACAGGTACAGGCGGCCAAAGCCAATCTGGATGAAGGCATCAACGGCGATCGCGTCGAGCTGCGGCAACAATATGCGGCGGCGCTGCGGGCGGCGGAAGAGAACCTGCTGCAGATCCAGGCGCAGACCGACGACCTGCAGGTAAAAGCGCCGGTGGATGGCGAAGTGGGGCCGATCCCGGCCGAAGTGGGTGAACTGCTGAACGCCGGCAGCCCGCTGGTGACGCTGATCCGGGTGCCGGACGCTTACTTCGTGTTTAACCTGCGCGAAGACATCCTGGCCCACGTGCGCAAAGGCGACAAGGTCAAGCTGCGGGTGCCGGCGCTGAAGGACAAAATGATCGACACCGAGGTGCGCTACATCGCGCCGCTGGGGGATTACGCCACTAAACGCGCCACCCGCGCCACCGGCGACTTCGACCTGAAAACCTTCGAAGTGCGCCTGTATCCGTCACAGCCGGTGGACGGCCTGCGTCCGGGGATGAGCACCTTATGGCAATGGAAAGAGTAAGGGCCGGCTGGCGCTGCTTCAGTCACGCGTTCGACAAAGAGTGCCGCGTCGCCTTTCGCAGCCCGGTGGTGCACTGGCTGAGCTGGATCTTTCCGCTGATCCTGTTTGTGCTGATCAGCAGCAACTTCTCCGAAGGCACGCTGCTCGATCTGCCGGTCTCGGTGGTGGATAGCGATCACAGCCCGCTGTCCAAATCGCTGACGCGCCGGCTGGATGCGGGTTCGCACGCCCACGTCGAGGCTTACGGCGGCGGATTGCCGGAGTCGCTGAACCGCCTGCGCAGCGCACAGGATTACGCGTTGCTGTACATCCCGCCGGACTTTGAGGCCAACGCGCTGTCGGGCAAGCAGCCGAGCGTGGTGATGTACTACAACGCGCTGTTCTACGGCGCCGGGCTGTACTCCACCCAGGACTTCGGCGGCCTGATGAACGAAATCAACGCCAGCACCCGCAGCATCATCGCCACCGAGATGGGCAAATCGCTGCCGCCGCTGGCGGACGTGACGCTCTCCTACGGCAGCCTGTTCAACGCCAGCGGCAGCTATATCTACTACCAACAGTTCGCCGCCACTATCCACCTGCTGCAGCTGTTCGTGGTGACCTGTATGATCTACGTGCTGGCGCGCAGCAAGTCGCTGCTGCAGGCCAAGCCGTTCAGCCTGGCGCTGCTCGGCAAGCTGGCGCCCTACACGCTGTGTTTCACCACCCTGCTGATGGTGGAGATCGCGGCGCTGGTGGGCATCTTTGACGCCCGCGTCAGCGGCAATCCGCTGTTTATGCTGATGATCGGCCTGTTCTACGTGATGGCGGCGCAGAGCATCGGCCTGCTGCTGTATACCTTTACCGGCAGCACCATCACCGCGTACAGCCTGATCGGTATTTTGGTCAGTATCGCAATGACTTTCTCCGGCATGGCGGTGCCTGAGCTGTCGATGCCGCTGCCGGCGCGCATCATTTCCAACATCGAACCGTTGACCCACGCGCTGTACGCGATGTTCGACGTGTTCCTGCGCCAGGTGCACGCTAGCGCCATCTTCAGCGTGTGCGCGCTGCTGGCGGTCTATCCGCTGGTGGCCGCGCTGCTGGTGCGCAACCGCCTGCCGGCGCGGCTGGCAAAAGAGGGGAACGCCGGATGAAGCTTTATTGGCAAACCTTCGTTAAGGTGCTGCTCGGCATGCTGGAGCGGCCGGTGTGGCTGATGCTGATCCTGTCGCTGTGTATCATGAGCATGGTGTACGCCAACCGCACGGTGTGGGATCTGCCGGTGGGGGTGATCGATCAGGATCACAGCGCCGCCAGCCGCCAGCTGATCCGCCAACTGGACGCCACCTCCAAGATCGCCATTGAAACTTACGACAGCCTGGAGCAGGCGCAGCGCGATCTCGGCTGGCGCAAGCTGTTTGCGGTGCTCATCATGCCGGTGGATCTGGAGAAGAAAATTCTCAGCGGGCAGAACATCGTGGTGCCGATGTACGGTGACGCCACCAACCGCCTGGCTAACGGCCAGATCCAACAGGACGTGGTGGCGGCCTACCAGCAGCTGCTGACGGAGTACAACAACGGGCTGCTGCTGCGCAGCGGCTTCAGCGAACGGCAGGCGCAGATATTGCTGACGCCGATACTGGGACAAACGCTGGACGTGTTCAACCCCGGCATCAGCTTCGCGGCGATCATCTTCCCCGGCCTGCTGGTGATGCTGTTGCAGCACTCGCTGCTGATCGCCTGTATCCGCGTCAATATCGCCATGAAGAGCATGCCCGGCGGCAAGGCGCCGCTGGCGGCGCACCTCGGCGGGCTGACGGCGCTGCTGCCGATCTGGCTGTTCCTGTCGATCGTGCTGTTCGTGCTGTGGCCGTGGGTCTTGGGCTATCGGCAGACGGCGAACATCGCCGAACTGCTGCTGCTGACCTTCCCGTTCCTGCTGGCGGTATTGGGGCTGGGCAAGCTGGTAACCGAGTGCCTGCGCAGCGTCGAGATGATCTACCTGACGCTGGCGTTCATCACCACGCCGATCTTCTACCTGTCCGGCACCATCTGGCCGCTGCAGTCGATGCCGGCTTGGGTGCGCGCCATTTCGTACAGCATTCCCTCCACCTGGGGCACCAAGGCGATCGCCGGCGTCAACCAGATGGGGCTGTCGCTGAATGAAGTGTGGGGCGACGTGGTGATGATGTTGATACTCGGCGTGGTCTATACCCTGCTGGGCTTCGGCGTGGGTTTCTTGCGCAACAGCGTGGCGCTGCGCGGGATGTTCAGGAAGCGGCGAGTGTAGGGGATAAATAAAGGCGCCATTTTCGGCGCCTTTATTATTTCATATTATCGATGTATTTAATTTGTTTTGTTTAGTTGGTTGCTGGTTTTTTTTTGATTTTTTATCTTTCCTTTGGTAATTATAATTGCCGATAGATTTAGGGAATTAATGGTCGGCGTTAATTTTATCTGTAACGTGTTATTTAAAGGATGGAATAATATGTCAACAATAAGAACGCTTACATTTGACGAGATGAAACTGATTGGCGGTTGTGGCGATGGGCATAACGGCGGCGATCGTGACAGCCCAAGCAGAGGTGCACCAAACTCTTGTGCCAATCAGGTTAGAATGGGCATTATCATTGGCGCATTTACCGGTTTTTCCGGCGGCCCGCCAGGGATGATAGGCATGGCAGTTGCCGGCGGCTTGATGGGGGCAGTTTCTTGCGCAGATAACAGCCCAGCAAGAAACAATAAGAATAACGATGGTGCTTTGGGGGGGAATAAAAATGCCAATAGTATTAATGGGCAGTGTCGCCGGTGATGTGAGTGTCGTTTTTGGGGCATCAAAATAGAGGCTTGAATAATGGCCAATAAACGTCTGGTCAACCTGCTTTGCAATATGGTGGCCTTAACATTGAGCATGTTTCTTATTTCGTTTTCCTCACTGCATATTATTTCATACGGAGAACATTTGGCAGATGCAGCCATTGCGGTTTTCACATATTTTGGTATCAGAAGCTGCTGTCTGATGGGGGTAAGCTTATTCCAGTGGTTCCACGGTGGGAATAATCGCACTCCTCTTGATAAATAAACCATGCCGGCAGCGTCCGCCGCCGGCATGGTCTTTGCTAAGACACCAACTCCAACCCCGCCACGCGGCGCCAGTAGCCGTTGCAGTCGGCGTGATCGGTCAAGGCCAGCGGCTGCTCGCCGTGCTCGTTGGCGCGGAAGGCGTCGATTTGCGCCAGCGTCTCGGTGCCCTGCGGCGATAGCCGCACGATGTCCACCAACCCCTGCATGCTCGGCAGCTCGTTGCCGAGGTTGTAGCAGTAGCCGCTCATGGTCTGGATGCCGTTGAGCACGAACACCTGCTGTTGCTCCTGGGAGCGCATCATGCGGCCCTGCGGATATTTGATGCAGCAGGTTTCGCACTCGTCCTTGCCGCGGTTCTCCGAGCGGGCGGTGAAGCAGCGCGCCGAATAGGCCAGCGGCAGGTGGCCGTAGCTCAGCACCTCCACCTCGAAGTCGTGGCGGAAGCCCAGCTCGTCGCACTGCGTCAGCAGGTTGGCCAGCCAGTCGCGCGACAGCTCGACCGGCATGCACCAGCGCACCATGCCCTGGCGGCGCAGCAGGCGCAGGGTATAGGCGTTGTAGCAGTTCAGTGCATGGCCGGCGACGAACGGCAAACCGCGTTCCGCCGCCATGTTCACCGCGCCCAGATCGTTGGCTTCAAGCAGGAACTCGCCGTTCTCCACATAGCGTTTCAGCTCATTCAGCTCGGACGGCGCCTGCAGCAGCGCCAGCGTGGAGATCACCACCTGCTTGCCGCTGCGGGCTATGTCGCGCGCCAGCGCCAGCCAATCGCCGACCTTCATCTCGCGCCGTTTGGTGCAGACGCTCTCGCCGAGGTAAATGATGTCGGCGCTGCTCTCCGCCGCCTGTTGATAGAACGCCGCGATGTCGGTTTTCGGCCAGTAGTAGAGTACCGGCCCCAGTGCGTATTTCATGTTTCCTCCGGCTACTGCCATTTGCGGTGATAGGCGCCCAGCGTGGTCTGGGTGCCTTCTGACATCGCGCCCAGCGTCTCCATCCAGGCGGCGTCGGCGCGGTAGGCGGTGGGATTGGCCTGGCAGCGGTCGATCGCCTGGCGCCAGACGCGTGCCACCTGGCTGACGTAAGCCGGGCTACGCTGGCGGCCTTCGATCTTCACCGAGGCGATGTTGGCGGCCAGCAGCTCCGGCAGCAGCTCCAGCGTATTGAGGCTGGTGGGTTCTTCCAGCGCGTGGTAGCGCACGTCGTCCACCAGATAGCGGCCCTTGCACAGCGTCGGGTAACCGGCGTTTTCATGGTCCTGGTAACGATCGATCAGCACGTCGTTCAGGCGCGACTCCATACCCTGCGGGGTTTGCTGCCAGCGCACGAAACGCGCTGGCGAGCAGGCACCGACGGTGTTCGGCGACTCGCCGGTCAGGTAGGAAGAGAGATAGCAGCGCCCCTCGGCCATGATGCACAGGCTGCCGAAGGCAAACACTTCCAGCGGCACCGGGCTGGTGCGCGCCAGCTGTTTCACCTGATGCATCGACAGCACGCGCGGCAGCACCACCCGGCCCACCTCGAAGTTGCGCTGGTAAAAACGGATCGCCTCCTCGTTGGTGGCGGAAGCCTGCACCGAAACGTGGCGCTCCAGCTGCGGGTAGCGCTGGGCGGCGTATTCCAGCATCGCCAGATCCGCCAGAATCAGCGCGTCGGCGCCCAGTTGGGCCGCCATATCCACCGCGCGCTGCCAGCGGGCGTAGCCGTCGGGATGGGCGAAGGTGTTGATGGCGATATGCAGTTTGCGGCCGTGGCGATGCACGTAATCAACCGCTTCCTGCAGCTTTTTCTCGGTGAAGTTGAGGCCGGCGAAGTGGCGCGCGTTGGTATCGTCTTTCAGACCGATGTAAACGGCGTCGGCGCCGTTATCCACCGCGGCCTTCAGGGCCGGCAGGTTGCCGGCGGGACAAAGCAGCTCCATAGATTTATCCTGGCTTAGCCGTACGCCCGGCCGGGCGCACGCTGTCTTTAAAGGTTGCCGACGGCGGTGTTCCGCCGGCAAACGCGATTTGGGGAGGCCATTTTAGGCAAAGGGGCACACACAGGTTTTGATTTGGGGCAGCTTATGGCGTATTGATAAACATGGCGGTGAAATGCACTATTTGTTGATATAGACCGCTGAAGCCGCGCGCCAGTGTGGCAAAATAGCGGTAGTCCGTATTGAAAGGAGTGGATGACCGTGTTGGAACAACTACGAGCACGCCTTGTGCGCCAGGGGCCGTCGCTGCTGCGCGTCCCGCTGAAATTCACGCCGTTCGCTCTGCAGCGCCAACTGCTGCAGCAGGTGCTGAGCTGGCAGTTCCGCCAGGCGTTGGCGGATGGCGATCTGGAATTTCTCGAATCGCGCTGGTTGAAGATCGAAGTTCGCGATCTGGCTCTACACTGGTTTATGACGGTAGAAAACGACAAACTGGTAGTCAGCCAGCACGCCGAAGCGGACGTCAGCTTCAGCGGCGACGCCAACGATCTGATCCTGATCGCGGCGCGCAAGCAAGATCCGGATACGCTGTTCTTTCAGCGTCGGCTGCAGATTGAAGGGGATACCGAATTGGGCCTGTATGTGAAAAATTTGATGGACGCCATCGAGCTGGAAAGCATGCCTGCGCCGCTGCGCATGGGGCTGCTGCAGTTGGCTGATTTTGTCGAAGCAGGGCTGCAGGAGGGCACGGCGTCGGCTTCCCGTGTGGCGGTATCATGCTGATCCGCGTAGAGATCCCGGTAGATGCGGCGGGCATCGATGCCTTGCTGCGCCGCGCCTTTGGCCGCGACGACGAAGCCGAACTGGTGCAGCAGCTGCGCGAAGACGGCCTGCTGACGCTGGGCGTGGTCGCCACTGACGACGAAGGTGGCGTAGTGGGTTACGCCGCGTTCAGCCCGGTGGACGTGGCCGGCGAAGACCGCCAATGGGTGGCGCTGGCGCCGCTGGTGGTAGACGAAAGCCTGCGCCGTCAGGGGCTGGCTGAAAAGCTGGTGTACGAAGGCTTGGATTCGCTGAACGAATTCAGCTATGCCGCGGTGGTGGTGCTGGGCGATCCGGCCTACTACGGCCGCTTCGGCTTTAAACCGGCCGCCGCCTATGGCCTGAACTGCCGCTGGCCGGGCACGGAAAACGCGTTCCAGGTGTATCCGCTGGCGGAAGACGCCCTGAATGGCGTCAGCGGCGAAGTGGCTTTTTCGGCGCCGTTTAATCGCTTTTAACCACCGGCAACAAATACTCAAGCGACAGCGGCGGGTGATTCACCAGCCGCTCTTTTTGTATTTTGCTCAGCTGTTTGACGCGGTATTCCAGCTTCAGCGCCGTTGAGCGATCCCCCACCTGGCAGTGAAACGCCAGCGTCAGCTCCCCTTTGCCGCGCAGCGCCTTGGCGCCTTTGCCGGCCTGATGCTGCGCCAGGCGGCGCGCCACGTCGGTGGTGATGCCGGTATACAGCATGCCGCTCGGTAAACGCAGCATATAGAGGTGCCAGGGAGTGGGGGAGGTGTCGGTCATCGTACGCCGTTTTGGTGGCCAGGGTCGGCGTATGATGGCATGTTCGCCATCACAATCCCATCCCCGGCCGCCGGTGCCTTACCGCTTTACCCCTTTTTTCCCGCCAGCTCGAAGCGCGGCGAAACGATGCCGTACAGCGTCCAGCCGAGGAAGGTGGCGATGGCGCCCCACATCATCGCTTCTTCACCGGAGCTGTAGAGCGCGTAGAAGCTGTACAGCGCGCCGATGCCGGCGATGATATTGGCGATGCGCGCCTTGTTGTCCGGCACCTTCGCCACTTTCTGAATAATGACCAACGCCGCCATCGACAGGATGTACGGGATGATGTTGGTCACCACCGCCAGGTTCACCAGCACGTTGAACTGTTTGTTCAACGACGGGCTGATGGTCATCAGCGACAAACCGCTCTGGATGACGACGATGGTCAGCATGCCTTTAACCGGCGCATCGGCCTTGCTCAGCTTGGAGAAGATTTTCGGGAAGAAGCCGCTGTCGGCGGAGGATTTGAACACCTGCGCGATGGTGAACTGCCAGCCGAGCAGCGAGCCGACGCAGGACATCACCATCAGCGCCATGATGATCTTGCCGACCGTCGGGTTGAACATGTGGGAGAACGCCAGCCCGAATGGGGCGGTGGAGTTGGCCAGATCCATGTTCGGCACGATGCCGGCGATCACGTTGGTCGAAACGATATAGATCACCGCCGCGCTGAGGGTGCCGCCCAGTACGGCGATCGGCACGTTGCGCTCCGGGTTTTCCACCACGTCGGTGTTGGCGCAGGCGGATTCCAGCCCCAGGAACGCCCACAGGGTCATTGAGATGGAGGCGCCGATGGCTTCGAAGGTCGGCACCTGATGCGGGTTCCAGGCGGCGACGTAGGCGCTGCCGCTGAACCAGTACCAGCCGACGATCGAGATGCCCACCACCGGAATGATCACGCCCCAGACGGTGATGCCGCTGATTTTGCCGGTGATGCGCGCGCCGCCGAAGTTGGCGACGGTCGCCAGCCACAGTACGCCGATGGTGGCGATGCAGATCCCGAGCGGGCTGAGCGTAGCGCCAAACAGCTCGGTGCCATAGCCGACGGCGGAAATGGCGATGGCGATGTTGGCGATCAGCAACGAAACGCCGTAGGTGTAGTTCGCCATAAAGTTGCCTGATTTACCGAAGGCATACTCGGCGTAGCCGCCCATGCCGCCGGATTTACGGCTGAACATGCCGCATTTGGCGAAGGCGTAGGCCAGCGCCATCGAGCCGACGGCGGTCACCAGCCAGGAAACGATCGAAATCGTGCCCACTTCGGCCAGCTTGGTCGGCAGCATAATTATGCCGGAACCCATCATATTCACGGCGGTCAGGATCGTTAATTGCACGACCCCCATTTTATTATTGGACTTACTCATGATCATTTTCTCTTTTAGGATGCGATCCGGGCGACGAGAATAATCGCCGCCCCGTAAGGTGATTAATTTTTCATGACGTAGCCGTAAGCGCGGTTCCAGCCGTCCTCATCCTGTTGGATATAAACGCCCTGCAATTCCGGTGCGAATCCCGGCAATAAGTTGATGCCTTCTTCCAGTGCCAGGAAATAACGCTGAGCGGCGCCGCCCCAAATTTCACCAGGCACCACGCACAGCACGCCTGGTGGGTAAGGCAGGGCGCCTTCGGCGGCGATGCGGCCCTCGGCCTTGGCCAGCGACACCAATTCCACATTGCCGCGCACGAACTCGGTATTGGCGTCCTGCGGGTTCATCACCACGCGTGGGAAATAGCTTTTGCGGAACATCTCTTTTTGCAGTTCTTTAACGTCATAGCTGACGTAAAGGTCGTGCATTTCCTGGCACAGCTGGCGGATGGTGTAGTTTTTGTAGCGCTGCTGGTGGTTTTTATAGACTGCCGGCAGCACCTCGCTGAGCAGGGAGTTTTGCTCGATGTGCTTCTCGAAGCGGGCGATCAGGGCTACCAGGTGCTGCATCTTGGCGATGTCTTCCGCCGGCGTCAGCAGGAACAGGATCGAGTTGAGATCGCATTTTTCCGGCACGATGCCGTTTTCGCGCAGGTAGTTGGCCAGAATGGTCGCCGGGATGCCGAACTCGCTGTAGCTGCCGGTCGCGGTATCGATGCCCGGCGTGGTGAGCAGCAGTTTGCACGGATCGACGAAATACTGCGATTCGGCATAGCCTTCAAAGGCGTGCCATTTCTCGCCGGGCACGAAGTTGAAGAAGCGCAGATCGTTGGCCATCGCCGCGGTGTCATAGGCCTGCCACGGCTTGCCGTCGATCTGATCCGGCACGAACGGTTTGATCATCGTGCAGGTATCCAGCAGCATTTTGCGCGCTTCGATGCCCACGCGCACGCACTCCTGCCACAGGCGCTGGCCGCTTTTGCCCTCGTGCATCTTGGCGTTGACGTCCAGCGCGGCAAACAGCGGGTAGAACGGGCTGGTGGAGGCGTGCAGCATAAAGGCGTTGTTGAAGCGCTTGTGGTTGCAGTAGCGGCTCTGTCCCTTGATATGCTTGTCTTTTTTGTGGATCTGCGAGGTCTGCGAGAAACCGGCCTGCTGTTTGTGTACCGACTGGGTGACGATGATGCCGGGATCGTTTTCGTTCAGTTCCAGCAGCAGCGGCGAGCAGTCTTTCATCATCGGAATGAACTGCTCATAGCCCACCCAGGCGGAGTCGAACAGGATGTAGTCGCAGAGGTGGCCAATCTTGTCGACCACCTGACGGGCGTTGTAGATGGTGCCGTCGTAGGTGCCGAGCTGGATGATCGCCAGGCGGAACGGGCGAGCCTCGTTGGCGCGTTCCGGCGCCACTTCGCGGATCTGCTGGCGCAGGTAGCGTTCGTCGAAGCAGTGCGCGTCGATGCCGCCGATAAAGCCGAACGGGTTACGGGCGGTTTCCAGATATACCGGTGTGGCACCGGCCTGGATCAACGCGCCGTGGTGGTTGGATTTATGGTTGTTGCGGTCGAACAGCACCAGGTCGCCGCGCGTCAGCAGGGCGTTGGTCGCCACCTTGTTCGAGGCCGAGGTGCCGTTGAGCACGAAGTAGGTCTTGTCGGCGTTGAACACCTTGGCGGCGTGCTGCTGTGCGGCGCAAGGTGCGCCTTCGTGGATCAACAAATCGCCCAGTTTGACGTCGGCGTTACACATGTCGGAGCGGAAAAGTGTTTCGCCGTAGAAGTCGAAGAACTGGCGGCCCGCCGGGTGTTTGCGGAAGAACTCGCCGCCCTGGTGGCCGGGGCAGGCGAAGGTGGCGTTGCCCATTTCTACGTATTGCGTCAGCGTGTTGAAGAACGGCGGCAGCAGCTCGCTCTCATATTTGGCGGCGGCGGCCTCCAGCTGTTTGCCGTAGAACTGGGTATTCTTGCCGCACAGTTCAAACACGCCGTGCAGCGCCGGCAAGACGGCGTTATCCAGCTCTTCTTCGCAGCAGACGGCGACGAACAGCGGGATGTTCAGGCCGTGTTCTTCGATGCGCGTCACCATGCCTTGCGCGACGTCGTCTACCGACAGCACGATGGCGGCGACGTCATTGAAATCGCTGTGATGCACATCGACGATGTCGCGTTCAGTTTCAAAGCAGCCGAGGGTTTGGGTGTTGGCGGCAATTTTTAATTTTTTCATTTTTCTCATTCTTCAGGCAAAGGCAGTCCGCCGGCAAATAATTCCATTTGCCGTTAACGCCTTCACGAAAATAAAGGTGTGCGAGAACCCAGTGATGCCGAAAGGCATTAACTGTGTTCGTTGTTTTATTTGGCTTGGATGCGCTTGGCCGAAATTAAAAATGCATTGCGTGTCCTTCCCGGTTAGCGAGAAAGAGACATTATCACCGGAGTGCGGAGAATAAAGTGAAACGCAAAGACACTCTTATCAACGGCGTAAGAGCGAAGGGGAGGGTTATCTGTAGTTGAAGAATGCGAAGCTAAAGCAGCTGCGATGAGCCATCATCATAATATGGGTTGTACGCCTGATGTGTGCCATTTTTCGGTTATTGTTTTCCATTTTCTAATCCACCTTGCTGAGTGAAAAGATGGCGCTATTTTAGCGCAAGATTCGCTAAAAATCGTGATGAGAATCACATAAATGCCGGTTTTGATAAATAACTATTCACCGGTTATGCAATGTGTTGCATAAGTATCATCCGGGTGCAGAGGTTGGCATGTAAATGAATTGCTAATGTTCGCGAGCCCTGAACGCTTAATTTCAATGGCGCTCGGGAAGGAATAAAAAAAGCGGTCAAATAACCGGCTGCATAACGATCAAATAAATCTGTATTGTGTTATTTATGTTATCAACCTGCTTTATGCTCAAATAAATAAAAATTCACTATCTGTGTTTTTATATTCATTTTTGTTTTTTGGCGATTATCGTTATTTGTGACTCGCTTCAACAACGCAGGGTAAGATGAGGCGAGTGAACAGGGAGGCGATTGACCTTGAATACCCCAGAACAACGGCAGCAGATTGCGGATTTCATCGGTAAGCAACACGTCTTGACGCTGTGCGCCGGCGACGGCCTCGACATGTGGTGCGCCAATTGTTTTTACGTGTTCGACGCCGCGACGATGGCGCTGTGGCTGATGACCGAACCGCACACCCGCCACGGCGGGCTGATGCTGAACAACGGCCGGGTGGTCGGTACCATCGCGCCGAAACCGAAAAGCATCGCGCTGATCCGCGGCGTACAGTACCGCGCCGAGGCGGTGCTGCTGAGCGGCGAAGAAGCCGAGGCGGCGCGCGCGCGTTACTGCAAGCGTTTCCCGATCGCCAGGGCGATGAAGGCCTCGGTTTGGCGGCTGGATCTGCACGAGGTGAAGATGACCGACAACACCCTGGGCTTCGGCAAGAAGCTGCACTGGGCGCGGTCTATACTTTAAGTCGACGTATTGATTACAACGGGAGATCGCATGGCGCGAGCACTGTTAGTCGGCGCAACCGGGCTGGTGGGGCGCGAGTTGTTGCAGCGGTTGCAAAGCGATCCGCAGATAACGGCCATCGTGGCGCCGACGCGCACGCCGCTGCCGCCGCACGGCAAGCTGACCAATCCGGTCGGCGACGCGCTGTTCGAGTTGCTGAGTAGCCTGCAACAGCCGGTCGATTTGGTTTTCTGCTGCCTGGGCACCACCCGCCAGGCGGCGGGCAGCGCCGATGCCTTCCGCTACGTCGATTACCAGTTGGTGGTGGAGAGCGCGCTGACCGGCCGCCGGTTGGGGGCGCAGCACTGTCTGGTGGTGAGCGCATTGGGCGCCAATGCGGATTCCACCTTCTTGTATAACCGCACCAAAGGCGAGATGGAGCAGGCGCTGCGCGAACAGCACTGGCCGCGCCTGACGCTGGTGCGGCCTTCCATGCTGGTGGGGGATCGCCCTGCGCCGCGCCTGATGGAGCGCCTCACGCTGCCGCTGTTCAGGCTGTTGCCCGGCAAATGGCGGGCGGTCGCCGCCAAAGACGTGGCGCAAACGCTGCTGCAACAGGCGTTCACGCCGGGTGAAGGGGTCAGGGTGCTGGAGTCGGATCGGCTGCACTGCTACCGAGGCTGACGCTGAGGTGATCGAACGCCAGCTCCAGCCCGGCGGGCAGTTCGTGGTCCAGTAGCCACCGATCGAGATGATGACTGATGTGCGTCAGCAGCGTGCGTTTGGGCTGCAGCAACCGTTGCGTCTCCTGCGCGCGGGTCAGATCGTTGTGGTTGCGCGGCGCCTGCGGCTGAGGCGGCAGGCTGCAATCGAGCACCAGCAGATCCAGTACCACGTTCTGCAGATAGTCGGCGGTGGCCGGCGGCAGGCCGACGGTGTCGGTCAGGTAGGCCAGTGAAGCGCCCGCCGCCTGGATCAGATAGCCGTGGGTCAGTTTGGAATGTTGCAGCGGCAGCGGGGTGATGCGCATGCCGCCCAGTTCGACGGTGGCGAAGGGCGCCAGCGGCGGCTGAAACGCCAGAATGCCGGGGTGTTTGAACAGATCGTCGCAGCCCTGTTCATCCGGCGGGCCATATACCGGAATGGAATTTCCGCACCCCCAACGCAAAGGAAATAACCCCTGAACGTGATCCATGTGGTAATGTGTCAGTAAAAAACGTTGAATTTGCCCCGCCGAAAATCGCCGCTCCAAAGCCGGTAATCCCGCATCCAATAAGGTCGTTTCCCCCTGATAGTTGAGCATGGCGCTGCACGCTCGCCGCCGAAATGCCGGCTCGCGCCGCGCCCGTTGGCAGATAGGGCAGTCGCAGCCGAACACTGGCACCTGCTGCGCGCCGCCGGTGCCGAGAAAGGTCAGTTGCATTGCTCCCCTCCGTTAAAGGTACTTCTGCGCAAAGCGGTTGATGTCGCGAAAATCCGCCAGCCGCGCCTGCAGCGTAGCGTGATCCCAGTGCCACCACTGGCTGCGTTCGATGCGTTCTATCAACGCGTCGTCAAAGCGCATGCCGATCTTTTTGGCCGCCACGCCGGCGACGATGCTGTAGGGCTCCACGTCCTTGGTGACCACCGCCGCGCTGCCGATCACTGCGCCGTTGCCGACGCTGACGCCCGGCATCAGGATGGCGTTATGGCCGATCCACACGTCGTGGCCGACGGTGACGTGGTGCTCGCGCCGCCAGTCGAAGAACGCCGCGTCGTCTTCCCCCAGCCCGTATTCGGAAGCGCGGTAGGTGAAGTGGTGCTGCGCGATGCGCTGGTAGGTCGGGTGGTTGCCGGGATTGATGCGCGCATAGGAGGCGATGGAGACGAACTTGCCGATGGTGGCGTAAAAGATCTGGTTGTGCCCGGCGGTGTAGGAGTAGTCCCCCATCTCCACCTCTTCCAGGATCGCATCGTCGGCCAGGTGCACATACTGACCGAGCCGGGTGCGGTTAAGGGTCACGTTGTCGCCGATTTTCGGCTGGGCGAAGTCGTTCATGGCGTCGCGTCCTGAGTTTGTCGGGTAGTGGTGGGCAGCAGCGCCAGCAGCGCCGCCAGGGTGTCGTCGAGTGGGCCGTCGTTGTGCAGCACCCGGCAGCCGGCGGGCAGGCTCTGCTGATATTCTGCCGCCCGCGCCAGCCGCTGCTCGATCTGCTCGGCGCCTTCTCGCCCGCGATCCTGCAGGCGCTGGCGCAGGATCGCGGCGCTGACCTGCAGGCACACCGGCAGCAGCTGCGCCCCATAGCGCTGCTGTGCCTGCGGCAGGTGGGCGCGCGAACCGTTGACCGCCACGTCGATCCCCTGCAGCAGCCAAAGATCCACCTCGATCCCAAACGCGTAGCGCTGCTGGTGGGCCTGCCAGTCGAGCGCGAACAGCCCCTTGGCGCGGCGGCGCAGAAATTCCGGTTCGCTCAGCGCGATATGATTCTCGCAGCCGGCGTCCGCCGGCCGGGTGATATAACGGTGCGCCACTAGCGGCGCGCGGTCGGCGTCGGCCCGCAGCGCGGCCAGCAGGCTGTCCTTGCCTGCGCCGGAAGGCCCCATCAGATAGATGAGCCGCGCCATCAGAACACCTGCCTGCCCTGACGCCACACGTTCTGCACATAAACGTGCTCGCCGTGCGGCCGCGCCAGCACCAGATCTGCCCGCAATCCTTCGGCGATGGTGCCGCGATCCTGCAGATCCAGCGCCCGCGCCGGGTTGCGGGTGATCATGCGCACCGCCTGGGGCAGATCGTAGGCGTTGCGCTCGTCCGCTGCGAGGCGAAACGCCGCGTCCAGCAGGCTGGCCGGGTAATAATCGGAAGAGAGAATGTCCAGCACGCCCAGCGCCGCCAGATGGTGCGCCGCCACGTTGCCGGAGTGGGAACCGCCGCGCACGATGTTCGGTGCGCCCATCAGTACCTGCAGGCCCTGCTGGTGCGAGGCGCGGGCGGCCGCCTCGGTGGTGGGGAACTCGGCAATCGCGCTGCCCAGCGCGCAGGATTCGGCCACGTGCGCGGCGGTGGCGTCGTCATGGCTGGCCAGCGAGATGCGGCGCGCGCGGCAGTGGGCGGCGATCGCCTCGCGGTTCGGTGCGGCCCAGCGGGCGGACAGGGCGACCTGCTGCTCCTCGTACTCGCTCATCTGTTGGTCGTTGAGGTGGTATTTGCCCTGATAATATTCGCGGTATTTTTCGCGTGAGGCGAACTGGCGCTGGCCCGGCGAGTGGTCCATCAGCGACACCAGCGACACGCCCGGCTTGTCCATCAGCTGTTCAAACAGCGGCAGCGTGCTCTCGTGCGGCAGCTCGCAGCGCAGGTGCAGCCGATGCTCAGCGCGGTTCACCCCGGCGCGCTGGCTGTGGATCACCGCGTCGATCATCTTCTGCAGGTTTTCCAGCCGGTGGCCGCCGTCGCGCACGTCGCCGATCGCCACTGCGTCCAGCACCGTGGTGATGCCGTTGGCCACCATCAGCGCATCGTGGCTGCTCATCGCCGAATGGGCCGGCCAGTCGACGTTCGGGCGCGGGGTGAAAAACTTGTCCAGGTTGTCGGTATGCAGCTCGATCAGCCCCGGCAGCAGCCAGCCGCCGTCGCCGTCCAGCGCCTGCGGCAGCCGGCTTGGGCCGTCGGCGAAGCTGCGGATCACGCCGTCCTGCATCTCCAGCGAGCCTTGCACCACCTGGTCATCCAGCACCAGCTTAACGTTATTGACGATCATCAGAGGGCCTCCAGCGCCTGCGGCGCCTGCATGTCATAAAGCCGGTCGGCGACCTGTCGGCGGACGCCTTCATCATGGAAAATGCCGACGATCGCCGCGCCGCGCGCCTTGGCGCGTTCGATAAGCTGCACCACCGCCGCGCTGTTGCGGCTGTCGAGCGAGGCGGTCGGTTCGTCCAGCAACAGAATGGGGTAATCGACGATAAAGCCGCGCGCGATGTTCACCCGCTGCTGTTCGCCGCCGGAGAAGGTGGACGGCGCCAGCGGCCACAGGCGCTGCGGCACGTTGAGCGCAGCGAGCAGCGCTTCGGCGCGTTCACGGCACTCGGAGCGCTCGACGCCCTGTTCCAGCAGCGGCTGCATCACCACCTCCAGCGCGCTGATGCGTGGGATCACCCGCAGGAACTGGCTGACCCAGCCCAGCGTATGGCGGCGCACCGCCAGAATCTGGCGCGCGTCGGCACTGACCATGTCCAGCCAGTCGCCCTGATGGTTGATCCAGATATGGCCGCTGTCCGGCAGGTAGTTGGCGTACAGCGAGCGCAGCAGGGTGGATTTGCCGCTGCCGGAGTGGCCGTGCAGCACCACGCATTCGCCGCCGTGGACCGTCAGATTGGCGTCGTGCAGCACCGGCAGGCGGGTGCCGTATTGCTGATGCAGCACAAAGGTTTTACTGAGATGTTCAACTCGGATTTGCATAGTCATCTGTTATCGCCTTGGGTTACGACAGTACCGAAGAAACCAGCAGCTGGGTGTAGGGGTGGTGCGGATCGTCCAGCACCCGATCGGTCAGGCCGCTCTCCACCACTTCGCCCTGTTTCATCACCAGCAGGCGGTGGGCCAGCAGCCGCGCCACGCCAAGATCGTGGGTGACGATCACCGCCGCCAGCTGCATCTCCACCACCAGGTTGCGCAGCAGATCGAGCAGGCGCGCCTGCACCGACACGTCCAGCCCGCCGGTCGGCTCGTCCATAAACACCAGCTTGGGGTGGGTGACCAGGTTGCGGGCGATCTGCAGCCGCTGCTGCATGCCGCCGGAGAAGGTGGTCGGTAGATCGTCGAGGCGCGACAGCGGGATCTCGACGTCCTCCAGCCACTGGCCGGCCTGGCGGCGAATGTCGCCATAGTGGCGCTGGCCGATAGCCATCAGCCGCTCGCCTATGTTGCCGCCGGCGGAGACCTGCGGCCGTAGCCCGTCGAGCGGATGCTGATGCACCACGCCCCAGTCGGTGCGCAGCAGGCGGCGGCGATCGCTCTCCGCCATGGCGTACAGGTCGTGCTCCTGGTCCGCCTGCGGGCGGTAAAGGATCTGCCCGTGCTGCGGCGCCAGCCGCGCCGAGATCGATTTCAGCAGCGTGGTTTTGCCGGAGCCGGATTCGCCGACGATGCCCAGCACTTCACCGGGGTAGATGTCGAACGACACGTCGCTGAAGCCCTTGCCGGGGGCGTACAGGTGGGTGAGCTGGTTCACCGACAGCAGCGGGGTGGTGCTCAAAGGGGTGGAAGTCATCAGTGCTGCGCCTCTTGCGAAGATTGCGCCAGCTGCTGCCGGCAGTAGTCGGTGTCCGAACAGACGAACATGCGGTTGCCCCGATCGTCGAGCACCACCTCGTCCAGGTAGCTGTGGCGCGAGCCGCACAGCGCGCAGGGTTCGTCCCACTGCTGCACGCTGAACGGATGATCGTCGAAGTCCAGGCTCTCCACCTTGGTGAATGGCGGCAGGGCGTAGATGCGTTTCTCGCGCCCGGCGCCGAACAGCTGCAGCGCCGGCATCATGTGCATTTTCGGGTTGTCGAATTTCGGGATCGGTGACGGATCCATCACGTAGCGATCGTTGACCTTCACCGGGTAGGCGTAGGTGGTGGCGATATGGCCGTAGCGCGCGATGTCCTCATACAGCTTCACCTGCATCACGCCGTACTCCTCCAGCGCGTGCATTTTGCGGGTCTCGGTTTCGCGCGGTTCGATAAAGCGCAGCGGCTCCGGGATCGGCACCTGATAGATCAGGATCTGGTCTTCGCGCAGCGCGGTTTCCGGAATGCGGTGACGGGTTTGGATCAGCGTGGCCTCCGGCGTGCGTTCGGTGGTTTCCACCCCGGCGACGCGCTGGAAGAAGCGGCGGATCGACACCGCGTTGGTGGTATCGTCGGCGCCCTGGTCGATCACCTTCAACACGTCGGCGCGGCCGATGACGCTGGCGGTGAGCTGAATGCCGCCGGTGCCCCAGCCGTAGGGCATCGGCATCTCGCGGCCGCCGAACGGCACCTGATAGCCGGGGAGCGCCACCGCCTTCAGGATGGCGCGGCGGATCATGCGCTTGGTCTGCTCGTCCAGATAACCGAGGTTATAGCCGGTCAATACTTCACTCATCGCGGGCCTCCTGACGCTCGCTGTATTCCTGTCGCAGCCGCTTGAGCAGCTCCAGTTCGGCCTGGAAGTCGACGTAGTGCGGCAGCTTGAGATGGGAGACGAAGCCGGCGGCCTCGACGTTGTCGGCGTGGGCCAGCACGAACTCTTCGTCCTGCGCCGGGCCGGCGACGCCTTCGCCGTAGTCGGGGCTTTGCAATGCGCGGTCCACCAGCGCCATCGCCATCGCTTTGCGTTCGGCGCGGCCGAACACCAGCCCGTAACCGCGGGTGAAGTGCGGCGGATGGTCCTTGGGATCGACGAAGCCGTTGACCATTTCGCACTCGGTCAGCAGGATCTCGCCGATATCGATGGCAAAACCGAGCTCTTCAGGCACGATCTCCACCGAAACGTGGCCGGTGCGGATCTCGCCGGCGAACGGGTGGTTGCGGCCGTAGCCGCGCTGGGTGGCGTAGCCGAGCGCCAGCAGGAAGCCTTCGTCGCCACGCACCAGCTGCTGCAGGCGCGCCGAGCGCGAGCAGGGGTAAACCGGCGGGTTGCGGGTGATGTCGTCCGGTGTGCTGCCGTCGTCCTGTTCCTCCCGCGCCAGCTGCTGGCGACACAACAGATCGAACACGTGGCTGCAGTTGTCCGGCAGCGGTTCGTCGGCCTGCGGCGCGCGCGGCGCTTCGCCTTCCGCCAGCAGCGCGAAGTCCAGCAGCCGGTGGGTGTAGTCGTAGGTCGGCCCCAGCACCTGCCCGCCGGGCAAGTCCTTGTAAACCGCCGAGATGCGCCGCTCCAGCCGCATGTTTTCGCTGGCCAGCGGCTCGCTGACCGCCAGGCGCGGCAGGGTGGTGCGATAGGCGCGCAGCAGGAAAATCGCCTCCACCAGATCGCCGCTGGCCTGTTTGATGGCCAGCGCCGCCAGCTCGCGATCGTAGATGCCGCCTTCGGTCATCACCCGATCCACTGCCAGCCCCAGCTGCTGTTCGATTTGTTCCGCGCCGATCGCCGGAAGCGCCTCGTCGCCGCGCCGCAGCTGTTCCTGCAGCTGATGGGCGGCCTCAATGGCTTTTTCGCCCCCTTTTACCGCTACGTACATCAGCACACCTCCACGCGGGTGGTCCGCGGGATCGCCAGCAGGCGATCGCCGCAGGTCAGCAAAATATCCAGCCCCAGCGGGAAGCGCTGCGGGCGGTTGACCAGGTAATCCAGCAGCGCCGGCGGCAGGCGCGGCGCGATCAGGCGTTGGCTCTCGATGCCGGGGCCGCTCAGGCGCAGCGCGGTGCCGTTTTCCAGCTCGCCGAGCTGCACGATGACCGTAGTGCCGCATTCCGGCGAGATTTCAGTGCCGTGCGGCAACACCTGCAGATCGGCGGCCTTAACGTGCTCATCGAACAGGGCAAAGCAGACCTCCTGCGCCGTGGCGGCCAGCGGCGCGCCGCTGTGAAAACGAATGTTGGTTAGCACTTGCTCACTATTGAGCGCAGCGCACAGCTGCAGCGGCGTTTCCTGATCGGCCAGCGTCAGCAGCGCGGCGGTGCTGGCGGCGTTCAGCGGCGCCCAGGCCGGGCCGTTCGGCAGCGTCACCCGGTAGCCCGGTTCGCTCAAGGCTTTAAGAATCAAACGGAAAGCGTGCTGCGATTGGTCTATCGGTTGCTCAAAACCGGTCAATAAACTCATGGCTTAATCCCCTCGCACCAGCGTAAAGAAGTCCACCCGGCTGGCGGCGATCGCCCGGGCGCGCAGCTGGCGCTGTTCGTGCTGCAGTGCAGCCAGCGGCGCGATCAGCTGTTGTTGCAGGCGTTCGCCGTGTTCCGGCTGTTGCAGCAGCGCATCGGCCAACGCGCACAGCTCGGCGTGCGCCTTGTCGCGCCCGGCGATATAGCTGTAGCCGTAACCGCCGTTGTCCAGCAGCACCACCGCGCGGGTGACGGTCATGTCCCCCAGCACGAAGCGGCGGCCGGTGGCGCCCATGCGCCCCTGCAGCTGGGCCAGGCCGATCTCCGGCGCGCGGATGCTGCGGTAACCCGGGCTGAGGTTCAGCGCCTGCCAGTGGCTGCGCAGCTGCTCGGGCTGGCTGTGCGCCAGCACCGACATCCAGCGTTGTCTCGACTCTAAGGCGTGCATTCAGTGCTCCATCGTCAGTTCAATCATGTCGGCACGGGCCAGGCTGACGGAGTATTCCGCCACGTCTTCGCCGCCGCTGCGGACGTTAAGGGTGCGCACGCACAGCAGCGGCGCGTGGGTGGCGATCTCCAGCAGCCGGCTCTCTTTGGCCTGCGCGCGGCGCGCGCTGATGCGCGTCTGGCGGCGGGTCAGCGGCTGCTGCAGGTGCTGCTCGATAAACTGGTGCAGCGAACCGCTGTGGAACTGCTGCAGCGCCGGCCACCAGTCCAGATCCGGCAGATAGTGGTCGATGACGCTCATCGGTACGCCGTTGACCCGGCGCAGAGTGCGCAGGTGGATCACCATTTCGCCTTCCTCACGCGAGAGCGCGCTGGCAACATGCCCATTGCACGGGCGCAAGACAGCGAGTAAGCGCTCACTGGTGGGATGGCTGCCCTGCTCGAACAGGTTCTGGCTGAAGCGGGTGTTGGCGTGCAGCGGGTAGTCGTAAGGCCGCATCAGCACCAGAATGCCGACGCCGTGGCGGCGCTGCAGCCAGCCGCGTTCCACCAGCTGATCCACCGCGCGGCGCAGGGTGTGGCGATTGACCTGATAACGCTCGGCCAGCTGCTGTTCCGAAGGCAGGTAGTCGCCGCAGCGGTACTGCGTGCGCAGCTCCTGTTCCAGCTGCGCGGCGATCTGCTGATAGCGGGTGGGATAGGTGGTCGGATGTCTAGATAACTCCATCATAATAAAAACCTCGTCATACCGATGGCTGTGCGATGAAGGCGGAAGCGGTGCGTTTCATCGTGCGTCTACCCTGTGGTTTTCAAGTTGGCATCATGGTGACGGGCGCAGATGACAATCGCGTTACGCCTCGGTGGCGAACAGATGAACTATTTAGGACAGCCCGAACGTGCACGGGCGGCGGCGGCGCGCTATGCTGGCACCACTGTTGACTGACTCTGGCCGCTACCATGCCGCAACCTCTGAACGCCCCTGAACACGCCCCACGCGCCTGGCCGCTGTGGAAACCGATCCTGTTTCTGCTGGTGGTGGCCGTCGGCCTCTACTACGTCAAATGGCAGCCTTACTACGGCAAGGCGTTCGTGGCGGCGGACAGCCATTCGATCGGCAAATCGATCCTGGCCGACGGTGCCGCGAGCCCCTGGCTGGCGGCCTGGCAGTACGCGCTGGTCTACTTCACCGCGGTATGGAAGGCGGCGCTGCTCGGAGTGCTGTTAGGTTCGCTGGTGCAGGTGCTGATCCCGCGCGACTGGCTGGCGCGCACGCTCGGCCACCGGCGTTTTTCCGGCACCGTGCTGGGGGCGCTGATCGCGCTGCCGGGCATGATGTGCACCTGCTGCGCCGCGCCGGTCGCCGCCGGCATGCGCCGCCAGTCGGTGTCCAGCGGCGCCGCGCTGGCCTTTTGGCTCGCCAACCCGGTATTGAACCCGGCGACGCTGGTGTTCATGGGATTTGTGCTCGGTTGGCCGTTCGCCGCCATCCGCCTGGTGGCGGGCGTGGTGATGGTGCTGGGTATCGCCTGGCTGGTGCAGCGCGTGACCGCCAACGACCCGCAGCCCGCCGCGCCGCAGCCGCCGGTGATGACGGCGCAGAGCGATGAGCGGCCGTTCCTTGCCCGCTGGGGCAAAGCGCTGTGGGCGCTGTTTTGGTCGACCATCCCGATCTACGTGCTGGCGGTGCTGGCGCTGGGCGCGGCGCGGGTCTGGCTGTTCCCGCACGCCGACGGCGCCGTCGACAATAGCCTGCTGTGGATCATCGCGCTGGCGATCGTCGGCTGCCTGTTCGTTATCCCCACCGCAGCAGAAATCCCGATCGTGCAGACCATGATGCTGGCGGGCATGGGCGCCGGCCCGGCGCTGGCGCTGCTGATGACCCTGCCGGCGGTCAGCCTGCCTTCGCTGCTGATGCTCAACAAGGCCTTCTCCGCCCGGGCGCTGTGCCTGACGGCGGCGCTGGTGGCGCTGTGCGGCGCACTGACCGGCGTGGTGGGGATGGGGTTGGTGTAGCTTACCGCTGCTGATGAGTGGCTTGAGGCTGTCTCAAGGAAGAGATGGAAATGGAACAGCGGAATAAACCTGAAATGGACGTAGGGGCGATATTGTTGGAGCAAGCGTTGCGTGAAAGAGTGGATGCTGCCCTTTCACGCTTAAGAAACGGCACCGCGGTTTATCTCAGCCATTCGGAGGTAGAAAAACGAATGGCTATATTTAAAGCGAAAATCCGGGGACGTGATTGGCGAGGGGGATGAGGGGGCTTAGCTCTGGGGCTGGGCTGGCAGGTTTTGTGGGTAGAAGACTGCGTTATCTACCAGGCGGCTTTGAGCGAGAAGCGGACGTCAAAATCATGGCGATAGGGATTTTATGCCACATTAAATACAACAACCCGATCCTAAATAGCTGCGCGGAATAGTGCTCCACTTTTTACCAACCCTTGTGAGACAAGGATATTGGACGTTTTCGCTGGCATGTGGCGCTACATCAGACTTGTCATGTTACGTATCTCCAATGCCAGGCAGATTCCCATAAATGACAGGTGTAGCGGTATTAGGCGCAGCTATTTAGAGCACGCCCGATAAATTCCACACTTGCCCTGAACTCAATACGCCTTAGAATGAGGGCTTCCATAGCAGTTAAAGTCATAAAACTACTATCTAATTGGGTTGCCCAATTCAAAAATGGGCTTTTAGAACACAGCATAAAGAGGTTTACGATGCCAGAGATTAAAGCAGGTGGAATGGTCTATACGGTGCCAGATTCTATGGTGTTTGAAGGAGAGGAAGTCGAAATTTCTTCCTCTGATTTGGTACCAGCATATGGCGAGCACCATGAAGAAGGTGACGACCCAATCGGTGTAGACTTGCATATGGAGCTTCCAAATCAAGGTACGGTAATTTTTGGTATTGGTTCTGATGGTTGGAACGGCGTTTCCGTAACTGCAGGCCCATTAAATGGTAACGACAGTGCTGTTGATACCCTTCCAGAACCCCCCGCGAGTTTTGTTGAGCAGGTGTACATAGCGCCTGCTGATGACGATTACGAGGAGGAAGAGGAATAATTCAAGTCTGGAGAAGCTCTTTAAAGAGGGCTTTTTCTATTTGGAACTTGTTTGTATGCATCACCAACATCAATCCTTCACACCTTGGCATTGATAACATCAAATCAACGATTCAAACATGTGGTAATGCTCAATTTCATCAGCTTCGCGGTTGAAGTGAGAAAAAAGTGCCTAAATGGAAGAAAAGCGAAAGCCTATATTTGCACAGGTTTTTTGGGCAAAAATAGCAATTAGATAGTAATTAACTCGCTGTTTTTAAAGAAAAATAATACTGCGGAGTTTGTGCGTAACGAAGTAATACCTGCTCAATCGTTACCGTTCGATGATGGGTAGCGCTCTCATGGAATAGATAACGGGTAATGCATAGTGGCAAAGTTTCATATCGACTCAATCCAAAATTGGGAACCCTTTGAGCATGACGGCGAAACTTATTCGCTTTCACATCTCGATGTGCACGAGATCACGTACAAAGGTCAGAAGCAGGACTATAAATTTATAGTGACTTATGGTCTTCACTGCTTCGAAAAAGACGGCACGTTTCACAACATCCCTCTGATGTATGAAGATGGGCGCGAGCAGTTACCATCTGCATGGAACGTTACGAGGCTGACCTGCCGCCAATCTCATTGCAGATGGCTTTCCCTTCAGCGAACTCATTCTTCCTAGTCGTGATTTATCCTTCCTTTAGATTTCGGGAACATTGGCCCGGACGCTCTCTTTTAACATGACAGTCCGCTTCTGGCACAAAGCAGCCCATCAGATTAACGCCATGCCGTAGCGCTGCCAGCTCAAGTCTGTGCAGCTAGCTCAGCGCAACCTATGCACCACCTGGTTGCTGCTGCCGCGCCAGATCAGCGCCGGGTCTTTCAAATCCTGCACGAACTTGCCGTCGATCAGCACGTTGATCCTGTCAACCACCTGCATTTGCTGCGCGTCCAGTTCCGCCAGCCGGTAGCCGGTCCACAGCCAGATATCCTTGCCGGGGCATTCGGCGCCCACCCGTTTCACCAGTTGCAAGATGCTCGGCACGTTGGCCGGGTGCAGCGGATCGCCGCCGGAGAGCGACAGCCCCTGGCGCGGCACGCGTGTATCGTTCAGATCGGCGATGATGCGATCTTCCAGCTCTGGGATAAACGGCAGGCCGGAGTTGAGCCGCCAGGTGCTTTTGTTGTAGCAGCCGGGGCACTGGTGCACGCAGCCGGCGACAAACAGCGTGCAGCGGGTGCCGGGGCCGTTGACGACGTCGATTGGATAGTACTGGTGATAATTCATGTGAGGCCTGCCCATCAGGCTAATTTACTGGCCATTTTGCCTCCGGGCAGTGCTGCCAATCCTCACGTACTGCGTGTACGCTGCGGTTGGTGCGCGCTGCCCGAAGGCAAACTGGCGGCGACAATCACGCCTGATGAACAGGCTTCTGCATAGGCTGCACGGCGCTTTTCAGCCGAGCTGCCCATTACCGAGGTGTTTCACCCGGCGTTTCACCTCTTCCTGCTTGCCGGCGTTGAACGGCCGGGCATCGGGGCTGCCGAGATAGCCGCACACCCGGCGGGTGACCGAGACCTTGGCCGAGTCGTGGTTGCCGCATTTCGGGCAGGTGAAGCCTTTGCTGGTGCAAGAGAATTCACCGGTGAAGCCGCACTCATAGCACTCGTCGATCGGCGTGTTGGTGCCGTAGTAAGGCACCCGGCTGTAGCTGTAGTCCCACACGTCTTCCAGCGCCTTCAGGTTGTGCTGCAGGTTCGGGTATTCGCCGTAGCAGATGAAGCCGCCGCTGGCCAACGGTGGGTAGGGCGCTTCGAAGTCCAGCTTGTCGTACGGATTGACCTTCTTCTCCACGTCGAGGTGGAAGCTGTTGGTGTAATAGCCCTTGTCGGTGACGCCCGGCACTACGCCGAAATCGGCGGTGTCCAGCCGGCAGAAGCGATCGCACAGGTTTTCGCTCGGCGTGCTGTAGAGGCTGAAGCCGTAGCCGGTTTCGTCTTTCCAGGCGTCGACGGCGGCGCGCAGCCGCGCGACGATCGCCACCGCTTTGGCGCGCAGCGCTTCGTCGTCATACACGTGGTTTTCGCCGCCGAACAGTGCGTTGATGGTCTCGTGCAGGCCGATGTAGCCCAGCGAAATTGAAGCGCGGCCGTGCTTGAAGATCTCGGCGATGTTGTCGTCGGCCTTGAGCCGCACGCCGCAGGCGCCTTCCATGTACAAGATTGGCGCCACCCGCGCCTTGATGCCTTCCAGCCGGGCGATGCGCGTCATCAGCGCCTTTTTCGCCAGCTGCAGGCGCTGATCCAGCAGCGTCCAGAAGCGCGACTCATCGCCCATCGCCTCCAGCGCGATGCGCGGCAGGTTGAGGCTGATGACGCCGATGTTGTTGCGGCCGTCGTGCACCAGCTCGCCGTCCTGCTCGTAGGTGCCAAGGAAGCTGCGGCAGCCCATCGGCGTTTTGAACGAGCCGGTGACCTTCACTACCTGATCGTAGTTGAGGATGTCCGGGTACATGCGCTTGCTGGCGCACTCCAGCGCCAGCTGCTTGATGTCGTAGTTCGGATCGCCGTACTGGTGGTTGAGGCCGTCGCGGATGGCGAACACCAGTTTGGGGAACACGGCGGTCTTGCGGTTTTTGCCCAGCCCGGCGATGCGGTTTTTCAATATCGAGCGCTGGATCAGGCGCGACTCCCAGCTGGTGCCGAGGCCGAAGCCGAAGGTGACGAACGGCGTCTGGCCGTTGGCGGTGTGCAGGGTGTTGACCTCGTACTCCAGCGACTGGAAGGCGTCGTAACACTCTTTCTCGGTGCGCGCCATGGCATAGCCTTTGGCGTCCGGGATCTGCCATTCTTCCGCCACCTGCAGGTGCTTGCGGAAGCTCTCGTCGACGAACGGCGCCAGAATTTCATCGATGCGGTTGATGGTGGTGCCGCCATAAATATGGCTGGCGACCTGGGCGATGATCTGCGCGGTCACGGCGGTGGCGGTGGAGATCGACTTCGGCGGCTCGATTTCGGCGTTGCCCATCTTGAAGCCGTTGGTCAGCATGCCTTTCAGATCGATCAGCATGCAGTTGAACATCGGGAAGAACGGTGAGTAGTCGAGATCGTGGTAGTGAATTTCGCCGCGTTCATGGGCCAGCACCACGTCGCGCGGCAGGATGTGCTGCTTGGCGTAGTGTTTGGCGACGATGCCCGCCAGCAGGTCGCGCTGGGTGGGGATCACCTTGCTGTCCTTATTGGCGTTTTCGTTCAGCAGCGCGCGGTTGCTCTGCTCGACCAGGCCGCGAATCTCCTGGTTCAGGCGGCCGCGTAGCTCGCGCGCCACGTCGCGATCGTGGCGGTATTCGATATAGGCGCGCGCCAGCTGCTTGTATTCGCCGGCCATCAGCTGGTTTTCCACCGCCTGCTGGATCTCGTGGATATCGACGCGCGGCTGTTGCTGCATGCGCTGAGCGACCACGCGGGCGACGGTGGCGCAGTAGTCGGTGTCGACCACGCCCACCGCCAGCGCGGCGCGCTCGATGGCCTGCGCGATGCGCGCTTCGTCAAAAGGTACCTGGCAACCGTCCCGCTTAATCACTACTGGTTTCACGTTGTACTCCTTGTTCCCCGAGGGAGCGTTCATACCCGCCTGACGCGGCGAGCAACCGTCAAATTTCGCTTATCCACAGGGCAAAGCCGCAGCGCGCAAGGGCTGTGGCGACGTGTGGATGATTTTGTGGATAACTACTATATATAGGTGTTAGCAATTCTTAATGCACTATATATAGATATTGGCGCGATTCTTTTGATGTAGAACAAGGAAAACGGAAGAGCGTGTGCAAGCTGAACAGACGTCAATCGCCCGTTGGCCGATCGCGAAAATGTTCCAGCAGAAAGTCGACCCAGACGCGTACCCGCGGCGGCAGATCCGCCGAGGCGTAATAGAGCCACAGCTGCACCGGGCGCGGCCAGCATTGCGCCAGCACCGGCCGCAGCGTGCCCTGCTCGAAGTGTTTCTCGACGTACCAGCGCGCCAGGTTGACGATGCCCAGCCCGGCCAGCGCCGCATCCAGCAACATCTCCGGGCGGCTGGCCACCAGCCGCCCGTTCAGATCCAGCGCCAGCGTTTCGCCCTGATGGCGCAGCTGCCATTTGACGTGGCGGCCGTTGGCCGGGTTGCGGTGCAGCAGGCAGTCGTGGCGCAGCAGATCGTGCGGCGTTTGCGGCTCACCGCACCGCGCCAGATAGTCCGGCGACGCCGCCAGCACCATGTGCATCGGGTAGAGCGGGCGAGCCACCAGCCGGCTGTCGGGATCGACCCGGCTGCCGATGCCGACGTCGAAACCTTCGCCCACCAGATTTACCACCCGGGCATCCAGCGACAGATCGAGATCGATCTGCGGATAGCGCGCCAGAAATTGCGGGATCAACGGCATCAGCATCCGGCGGCCGAAGCCGGGGATCATCGTGACGCGTACCACGCCGGCAGGCGCCTGCCGTTCGCCGCCGGCGCTCTCCAGCGTCGCCGCCAACGCCTGCCACAGCGGCGCCACCTGCGCCAGCAGCGCTTTGCCCTCGTCGGTCAGCAGCACGTTGTGGGTGTTGCGCTGAAATAGCCGCAGCGCCAGCTTCTCTTCCAGCGCGCGGATGTTTTTGCTGACCGCCGCCGGCGTCACGCCCAGCTGGCGAGCGGCGGCGGAGAAATTTTGCGCCTGCGCGGCGGCGAGGAAGGCCGGCAACAGGCGGTGCACGTCAAAGGGCAGCGACATAGTGGTTGATACTTTTGGTTGAAATTGAAGTGACCTTTAACAGCCTACACCCGAAGCGGCGGAAATGGAAAAATGCCCTCATCTTCTTATGACCGAGGAATCGTTATGTCGCGCATTTTAGTGTTAACCGCCCACCGCACCCCCGACGAGTCGCGCATCAACAAAGCGCTGATCGCGGCGCTGAGCCCGTTGCCCAACGTCACCGTTCACGAACTGATCCGCGCGTATCCGGATTACCGCATCGACGTGGCGCGCGAACAGGCGCTGTTGCAGAGCCATGATGCGGTAGTGATGCTGTTCCCGTTTTACTGGTACAGCTCGCCGGCGATCCTCAGCGAATGGCAGGATGCGGTATTAACCTACGGTTTCGCCTACGGCAGCGAAGGCACCCAACTGCACGGCAAGCCGCTGCAGCTGGTGGTGAGCACTGGCGGCAACGCGCAGGCCTATACGGCGGAAGGGTACAACCGTTATCCGGTGCAGGATCTGCTGCTGCCGTTCCACGCCATGGCCAACCTGACCGGCATGGATTATCTGCCGCCGCATCTGGTGCAGGGTGTGTTCGACATGAGCGATGAACGCCTGGCGCAAGAGGCCGCCGGGGTGGTGGCGTTGCTGGGGAAATGGTAGGGCGCAGCGTTCGCCGCGCCCTGCGGGGTTAGTCTTCGAGCAGCCACCACACCGCTTCGAACGGCCGCAGCGTCAGCGCCTGCGGCTGGTCCGCCGAGTCGCTGTAGTTGCTCATCAGCGGGCGCCACTGGGCGGAAGGTTCCACGCCCGCCGCCGCCCAGGCCTGCGGCTCGCGGCTCAGGTTGGCCGCCACCAGCAGGCGCTGGCCGTTCCAGCTGCGCTGATAGCACCACAGCGCCGGGTGTTCCGGCGCCAGATCCTGATAGTCGCCGTGGGTCAGCAGCGGGTACTGCTTGCGCAGGGTGATCAGCTGGCGGTAGGCGTAAAACACCGAGTCGAGGTCGGCCAGCGCCGCTTCGGCGTTGATCTGCGGGTAGTTCTCGGCGCAGCCGATCCACGGCGTGCCGGTGGTGAAACCGGCGTGCGGCGCGGCGCTCCACTGCATCGGCGTGCGGCCGTTGTCGCGTGATTTGTCGGCCAGGATCGCCAGCAGCTCGGCGTCGCTGCGGCCCTGGGCGCGCAGTTCGGCGTACATGTTCAGGCTTTCCACGTCGCGATACTGCTCGATGGCGCGGAAGCCGGGGTTGGTCATGCCGAGTTCTTCGCCCTGATAGATATAAGGCGTGCCCTGCATGCCGTGCAGCACCATCGCCAGCATTTTGGCGGCCGGCGCCCGCAGTGCGCCTTCATCGCCGAAGCGCGACACGATGCGCGGCTGATCGTGGTTGCACCAGAACAGCGCGTTCCAGGCGCGGTTATGCATCCCTTGTTGCCAGTGGCGGAAGATCTGCTTCAGTTCCACGTAATCCGGCGCCGCCCGCGTCCATTTTTCACCGCCGGCGTAGTCCACCTTCAGGTGGTGGAAGTTGAAGGTCATCGACAGCTCTTCGCCGCTCTGTGCCGCGTAGCGCTGGCAATGCTCAAGCGTGGTGGAGGACATCTCGCCCACCGTCATCAGGCCGCGCGGCTGAAACACGTCGCGGCTCATCTCCTGCAGGAACTCGTGGATGCGCGGGCCGTCGGTGTAGAAGCGGCGGCCGTCGCCCTGGCTGTCGGACGGGAAGTCCTGCTGCTTGGACACCAGGTTGATCACGTCGAGGCGCAGGCCGTCGACGCCTTTGTCCGCCCAGAACTGGCACACTTTCTTCAGCTCTTCGCGCACCGGCGGGTGTTCCCAGTTGAGATCCGCCTGCTCGGCGGCGAACAGGTGCAGGTAGTACTGGCCGCTGTCGGCGTGCCACTGCCAGGCGTTGCCGCCGAACTTGGAACGCCAGTTGTTCGGCGGCGTATCGCCTTCGCCGTCGCGCCAGACGTAGAACTGGCGATACGGGCTGTGGCGGTCCTGTGCGGCCTTGAACCACGGGTGCTCGGTCGAGGTGTGGTTGAACACCATGTCCATCACGATGCGAATGCCGCGCTGGTGGGCGGCGGCGACCAACTGCTCGAAGTCCGCCATCGTGCCGTAAGCCGGATCGATGGCGCAGTAGTCCGCCACGTCATAGCCATTGTCCACCTGTGGCGATACGTAGACCGGCGTCAGCCAGATGGCATCGACGCCCAGTTCCTGCAGATAGTCCAGCCGCCGGGTCACCCCGGCCAAATCGCCGTAGCCGTTGCCGGTGCTGTCCTGAAAACTCTTCGGATAAATTTGGTAGATGACGCCGTTCTGCCACCAGGGGGTTGGGTTGCTCATAGATCAATACCTTTGAATCGTGACAACGAGCCTGCGCGAGCAGGCTCCTACATTCATATTGCGTCAATCAAACCGGCAGCTCGCCGCGGGCGGCCTTGCGTTTGTAGACCATGATGGTCAGCACCAGCGGGATGACGATCGCCACCAGAATCGCCAGCGAGTAAATCAGCCAGAACTGCGGCTTGATAGACAGAATGCCCGGCAGACCGCCGACGCCGATGCCGTTGGCCATCACGCCGTCCAGCCCGCAGATAAGGCCGGCGATCGCGGAGCCGATCATCGCGCACAGCATTGGGAAGCGGTATTTGAGGTTGATGCCGTACATTGCCGGTTCGGTCACGCCGAGATAGGCGGAGATCGCCGCCGGCACCGAGATTTCACGCTCGTTGGCCTTGCGGCTGATGATGATGATGCCGAGCACCGCCGAGGCCTGTGCGATGTTGGACAGCGCAATCAGCGGCCATACCGGGGTGCCGCCCATGCTCTGGATCATCTGCATGTCGATAGCCAGCGTGGTCTGGTGCACACCGGTGATCACCAGCGGCGCATACAGGAAGCCGAACAGCGCGGCGCCCACCGGCGCGAAGCTGCCGGTCATCACCGCTTTCACCGCCCAGGCGACGCCGTCGCCGATCATGCGGCCGAACGGCCCGATCAGCGCGTGCGCCAGGAACACCGCCAGCAGCAGCGAGACCACCGGCACCACCACCAGATAGAGATAGTCGGGAACGATCTTTTTCAGCCGGGTTTCGATCCAGCCCAGCGCCATCCCCGCCAGGATTGACGGGATCACCTGCGCCTGATAACCCACTTTCTGGATCACGAACCAGCCGAAGTTCCACACTTCCGGCGTTTGCTGGCCGAGCAGGTAGGAGTTCATCAGCTGCGGCGACACCAGGGTCACGCCCAGTACGATGCCGAGCACCGGGGTGCCGCCCATCTTTTTCACCGTCGACCAACAGATGGCCACCGGCAGGAACATGAAGATCGCTTCACCGAGCAGCCACAGGAAGTCGTAAACGGTTTTCCACGCCGGGTGCATCTGCGCCAGCGTTTGGCCGCCGGACATCGGGATGTCGCCGATCACGTTGCGGAAGCCGAGGATCAGACCGCCGCTGATCAGCGCCGGCAGCAGCGGGAAGAAGATCTCGGCGAAGTGGGAGATGGTGCGCTCGGTCCAGGTCATGTTCTGGCGGGCGGCTACCTTGGCCTGCTCCTTGTCGGCCTCGTTGACGCCGGTGCTGGCGATCAGCGCCTGATAGTAGTCGCCGACGTCGGTGCCGATCACCACCTGGAACTGCCCGGCGTTGGTGAAGCAGCCTTTGACCATCGGCAGCTCTTCGATTTCCTTTGGGCTGGCCTTGCTGGGGTCATTGAGGACGAAACGCAGCCGGGTGATGCAATGGCTGACGGTGGCGATGTTCTCGCGGCCGCCGACCAAAACAATCAGGCGATCAATATCCTGCTGTTTTACTTTGCTCATTATGGGATACCTGCAGAGGTGTTGACTGAGTAATGATCAAAGCTTAGCCACTCGGCATTTTGAATGAAATGGGAACGTTCCCGGTTTGGGGCGAGGATCACAAAATGGCAAAAAATGGTCAACTTCTAATCAGGGAGTCAGGAAAGTTTGCTGGGCACCACCAGGCGGCGGATCCCCTGTTCGCCGCTGAGCTGCGCCAGCAGCTGCTGCGCGGCCAGCAGGCCGGCGCTGCCGTAGCCGAACTCCACCGACAGAGTGTCGGGGAACAGGAAGCTGAGCAGCGGGGTGTTGCCGATGGCGCACACCTGGATGGCGCGCGCCGGCTGCTGCTGCAGGTACTTGATCGCGCCGAGGGCGATGCTGTCGGAGGCGCAGATCAGCGCGCTGGTGTGCGCATCGATCACTTCGGCGGCGTGCTGGAAACCGCTCTGGTAACTCAGCTCGCCCAGCGTGGCGCGCGGCGTGAGCGTGAGGCGTTCACAGGCGTCGAGATAGGCCTGGTAGCGGCGCTGGCCGGTGGTGGCGTCGCTGAGCTGCACCCCCAGATAGCCGATATGCCGATGCCCCTGCCGGTACAGACGATCCATCAACAGGTTCACCGCGCCGGCGTCGTCGTAGCAGACGGACGAGAAGCCGTCGTATTCGCGCACCATCACCACCATTTTTTCCTGCCACGGTTTGAGCATCGCCGCGGTCAGGCCGGTGAAGCCGAACAGGATCACGCCGTCGACGTTGCGCTGGTGCAGCACGTGCAGGTGCTCCTGCACCAGGCGGGTTTCGAACTGGCTCTCCATCACGATCGGATCGAAGCCCTGCTGGTACAGTAGCGGTAGCATGGTGCGCACCGCCTGGTTTTCCGACGGCGAATCGAGACGGGAAACGATGATGCCCACCACCTTGTCGCTCTGGCCGCGCATGGCGCGCGCCGACTTGGAGGGGGTAAACCCTTGCTGACGGATCACCGCTTCCACCCGTTCACGGGTTTGCGGGCTCACGCTGCCTTCATTGTTCAGCACGCGTGAGACGGTGGATTTGCCTACGCCGCTCAGGCGTGCGATGTCCTTGATGGTCAGCCGGTTTTGCATGGTTTACTTGTCGTTTAGGTTGTAAGGCGTAAATTGACGGCCAATAATGAATGCCCGTCAGCATAGCTCATTTTCCGACGCGGATCTTGATGCAAAACGGGATTGTGACATTGCGATGAACGGCCGCTCCTGCCGCTCTGTTTTTCCCTTTACCGGAGGTTATACCCCATATGGACCCCGACCCGACTGCTTTAGACACTCACTCGGTTCTCCGGTAAAACCTCTCCGCCTGGCGCTGCTGTTTTACCGGTGAAGTACATCACGGTAACCGGTGGCGCGCGCTTCGTCGTTCGCTCCTGCTGCTGAAAAAAGAATAAGGATCTGCATTGGCAGAGGCTTTTTGGCGTGCCCGCCATCCGCCCGGCCGATGACGATCCCCGTTTACCCGCTGCCGTGAGGCACCGGGCGACGAGGTGCGAACCATGAAACTGAAAAAACTCCCCCGTCAGCTGCTGGGCCTGTTCGCCCGCGGCCTTCCGCGCCGTTTGGTGCGCCGCGACAGCCTGCTGGACAGCGTCAGCGGCGCTGCGCGCGATATGCCGGCCGGCCTGGCGCAGCAGCGGCTGGAATGTGCCGCCGCAGAGACGATGCAGCTGTTTGAGCGTTTCCACAGCCACCCGGAAGGCATCACCGCCCATGAGGCGGAACAGGTGCGCCAACGCTGCGGCGAGAACGTCATCGACGATCAGCAGAAAGAGGCCTGGTGGCAACACCTCTGGCACTGCTACCGCAACCCGTTCAACCTGCTGCTGACCGCGCTCGGCATGATCTCTTACGCCACCGAAGATCTCACCGGCGCGTTGGTGATCGCGCTGATGGTGCTGATCTCCACGCTGCTGAACTTCATCCAGGAGGCGCGCTCCAACCGGGCGGCCGATGCGCTGAAAGCGATGGTGAGCAACACCGCCACGGTGATCCGCAGCGATGCGCTTACCGGCAGGAGCGAGCATGTGGAGCTGCCGATCGCGCAGCTGGTGCCGGGCGATATCATCAAGCTGGCGGCCGGCGACATGATCCCGGCGGATCTGCGCGTGCTGTCGGCCAAGGATCTGTTCATCAGCCAGGCGGCGTTGACCGGCGAATCGCTGCCGGTGGAGAAATCTGCGGCGCCGCAGGCGCTGGCGGCCGATCCGCTCGATTGCCAGAATCTGTGCTTCATGGGCACCAACGTGGTCAGCGGCACCGCGCTGGCGATGGTGATCGGCACCGGCGGCAGCACCTATTTCGGCCAGCTGGCGCAGCGCGTCACCAGCCAGGATGAACAGCCGAACGCCTTCCAGAGCGGTATCAGCAAGGTCAGCTGGCTGCTGATCCGCTTTATGCTGGTAATGACGCCGATCGTGCTGCTGATCAACGGCTACACCAAGGGCGACTGGTGGGAAGCGGCGCTGTTCGCGCTGTCGGTGGCGGTCGGGCTGACGCCGGAAATGCTGCCGATGATCGTCACCTCGACGCTGGCCAAAGGGGCGGTGAAACTGTCGCGCCAGAAGGTGATCGTCAAACGACTGGACGCCATCCAGAACTTCGGCGCCATGGATATTCTGTGCACCGACAAGACCGGCACCCTGACCCAGGACAAGATCGTGCTGGAGCGCCACACCGATGTGTTCGGCGCCAGCAGCGAGCGGGTGTTGCGCTACGCCTGGCTGAACAGCTTCTACCAGACCGGGCTGAAAAACCTGCTCGACGTGGCGGTGCTGAGCTGTGCGGAGCAAAATCAGCAGCCGGAGGCGCTGCAGCACTACCGCAAGGTGGATGAGATCCCGTTCGACTTCGTGCGCCGCCGCATGTCGGTGGTGGTGGCCAAAGACAACGAGTATCACGAGCTGGTGTGCAAGGGCGCGCTGGAAGAGATGTTGGCGATTTGCAGCCACGTGCGCCACGAAGACGAGGTGATCCCGCTCAGCGAGGCGCTGCTGGCGCGCATTCGCCGCATCACCGACGATCTCAACCAGCAGGGGCTGCGGGTGGTGGCGGTGGCCAACAAGATCCTGCCGGCACAAACCCATGAATACAGCGTGGCGGATGAATCGGACCTGATCCTCGAAGGTTACGTCGCCTTCCTCGATCCACCGAAGGAGAGCACCGCGCCGGCGCTGGCGGCGCTGAAACAGAACGGCGTCACGGTGAAGATCCTCACCGGCGACAACGAGCTGGTGGCGGCCAAAGTATGCCGAGACGTCGGGCTGGCGGCCGATCACCTGCTGCGCGGCAGCGAGATCGAGCTGATGGACGACGAGCAGCTGGCGCAGGCGGCGGCGCGCACCACGGTGTTCGCCAAGTTGACGCCGCTGCACAAGGAGCGCATCGTCAAACTGCTGCGCCGTCAGGGGCACGTGGTGGGCTTTATGGGCGACGGCATCAACGATGCGCCGGCGCTGCGCGCGGCCGATATCGGCATCTCCGTCGATTCGGCGGTGGATATCGCCAAGGAAGCGGCGGACATCATTCTGCTGGAAAAAAGCTTGATGGTGCTGGAGCAAGGGGTGATAGAAGGGCGCCGCACCTTCGCCAACATGCTGAAATACATCAAGATGACCGCCAGCTCCAACTTCGGTAACGTGTTCAGCGTGCTGATCGCCAGCGCCTTCCTGCCGTTCCTGCCGATGTTGCCGCTGCACCTGTTGATTCAGAACCTGATGTACGACATCTCGCAGATCGCCATCCCGTTCGATAACGTCGACGACGATCAGATCACCCAGCCGCAGCGCTGGAACTCCGCCGATTTGGGGCGGTTTATGGTGTTCTTTGGGCCGATCAGTTCAATCTTCGACGTGCTGACCTTCAGCCTGATGTGGTGGGTATTCAAGGCCAATACGCCGGAAATGCAGACGCTGTTCCAGTCCGGCTGGTTCGTTGAAGGGCTGCTGTCGCAAACGCTGATCGTGCACATGATCCGCACGCGCAAAATTCCGTTTATCCAGAGCCGCCCGTCCTGGCCGCTGTGCATCATGACGCTGGCGGTGATCGCCACCGGCATCGGCCTGGTGTTCTCGCCGCTGGCCGGCTTCCTGCAGCTGCAGGCGCTGCCGCTCGCCTACTTCCCGTGGCTGGTGCTGATCCTCGCCGGTTACATGGTGCTGACCCAGTGCGTGAAAGGCTGGTTCGTGCGCCGCTACGGCTGGCAATAACCCGTTCGCCCCCTCCGGCCGGGAGGGGGCAATTGTGATCCCGTCCGCTTTTTCACCGCAACGGTTGGACATCTGTTCTGTGCTGAGTCTTTATCTACAGCGTTGGCTGTTTTCCCCTGCGCCTTTCAAGCCACCGCGTTGTTGTTTATCGCCTAGCGGTGGTTTGAAATTCATTGGGGATATTTTGTTTTTTTCCTCTGAGGAATTTCCGATGCACAGACCTTTCCGTTATACGCTACTGGCTTCATCGTTATGGCTTTCTTGCGGCGCGCTGGCGCAGCCGGCGGGCGATCTGCCGCTGATGCCCTGGCCGCAGCAGGTGGAAGTGACGCAACCGGCGGGCAAGCTGGTGCTGGATCACCGGCTGGCGTTAAGCCTCCAGGGCGACGATCTGGGTGACGCGCTGCCGCGCTGGCGCCAGCGCATCGAACTGCAGACCGGCTGGACGCTGGCGCCTAGGGAAGAAGCGAACGGCGCGGCGATCAAGGTGGTGATCAAGGACCGGGTGGCGGCGCAGCCGCTGCCGGGCAGCGACGAAAGCTACCGGCTGGCGGTTACGCCGCAGGGCGCTACGCTGACCGCCAACACCCGCTTCGGCGCGCTGCGCGGCATGGAAACCCTGCTGCAGCTGCTGCAGACCGACGGGCAAAATACCTTCCTGCCGCTGGTGGACATCCGCGACGTGCCGCGCTTCCCGTGGCGCGGTGTGCTGCTGGATTCGGCGCGCCATTTCCTGCCGCTGCCGGACATTCTGCGCCAGCTTGACGGCATGGCGGCGGCCAAGCTCAACGTGTTCCATTGGCACCTGAGCGACGATCAGGGCTGGCGCTTCGCCTCCGAGCATTACCCCAAACTGCAGCAGCAGGCCAGCGACGGCCAGTTCTACACCCGCGAGCAAATGCAGCAGGTGGTGGCTTACGCCACGGCGCGCGGCATTCGCGTGGTGCCGGAGATCGACATGCCGGGGCACGCCTCCAGCATCGCGGTGGCCTATCCCGAACTGATGAGCGCGCCGGGGCCGTATCGCATGGAGCGCGAGTGGGGTGTGCATAAGCCGACGCTCGATCCGAGCCGTGACGAGGTTTATCAGTTTGTCGACACGATCGTCGGTGAACTGGCGGCGATCTTTCCCGATCCTTATCTGCACATTGGCGGCGATGAAGTTGACGCCAGCCAGTGGCGGGCGTCGCCGTCGATTCAGGCGTTTATGCAGAAGAACGGGCTGGCGGATACCCATGCGCTGCAGGCCTACTTCAACCAGAAGCTGGAAAAGATCCTCGAGAAGCACCAGCGGCAGATGGTTGGCTGGGACGAGATCTACCACCCGTCGCTGCCGCGTTCGATCGTCATTCAATCCTGGCAGGGGCAAGACTCGCTGGGCGCCAGCGCGCAGGACGGCTATCAGGGCATTCTTTCCACCGGTTTCTATCTCGATCAGCCGCAAAGCACCGCCTATCACTACCGCAATGAAATTCTGCCGCAGCCGCTGGGGGTCGAGACGGCGGTGCAGCCCGGCGAGCAGGCGCAAAGCTGGCACTTCAGCATGCCGCGCCTGAAGGGCAGCGCGGTGGAAGGCAGCTTCACGCTGATCGAGGGCAAGCAGGGCTGGCGTGGCTTTATCGATTTCAACGGCAAGTCGCGCCGCGCGCTGCACGACATCGTCTGGCGTACGCCGCAGCAGGTGACGTTCCGCGTCGATACCTGGATGGGCGACACGCGGCCGGTGTTCACGCTGCAGCAGGACAAGCTCAGCGGCTATACGCTGGTCGGCAACGTGCGTTACCCCACCAGCGGCGACAAACTGGCGGCAGCGCCGGCGGGCAAGATGCCGGTGGTGCCGGACGAGAAGGGGCAGGCCAACATTCTCGGCGGCGAGGCGGCGCTGTGGGCGGAAAACGTGCGCGCGCCGCTGCTCGATCTCAAGCTGTGGCCGCGCGCCTTCGCGGTGGCGGAGCGCCTGTGGTCGGCGCAGGACGTCACCGATGAAAGCAACATGTACCGGCGGCTGTCGGCGATCGACGCCTGGTCGGTGGTGTCGGTCGGCCTGCAGCAACATGCGGAAACGGCGCGCGAATTCACCCGCCTGAGCAACAGCGTGCAGATCGCGCCGCTGCAGATCCTGGCCGAGGCGGTGGAACCGGCGCAGTATTACACCCGCCAGCACTTGAAGTTCCAGGCCGGCAACTATCACCAGTTCGAACCGCTGAACCGCTTTGCCGATGCGCTGCCGCCGGAGAGCGAGGCGGTGCGCGCCATGCATGTCCAGGTCGCGGCCTTGTTGCAGGATAAACGCGATAAGGCCGCGGTGCAGGCGCTGCGCGAACGGCTGCAGCGCTGGCAGGCGAACGGCGCGGCGCTGCAGACGGCGATCGCGGGCAACCGCACGCTGCGGGATCTGGTGCCGGTGGCGCAGGACGTCGGCACCCTGGCCACGCTGGGCTTAACGTTGCTGGAACGCCATCAACAGGGCAAACCGCTGAGCCGGGCCGAGGCCGAGCAAGCGCAGCGCCAGCTGGATGCGGCGGCGCAGACGCGCGACGAAGTGGTGATTGCGGCGGTATACCCGCTGGAGGCGCTGCTGCGCGGTCTTAAAACAGAGTGAGGACAAATAAAAACGGCCAGTCTGCACTGGCCGTGATGCGCGTGAGCGTCGATTAACGACGCACGGCGATGGCTTCGATTTCGATCTTCACGTCTTTCGGCAGACGCGCCACTTCCACGCAGGAGCGAGCCGGGAACGGCGCGCTGTGCTCGGTGAAGAAGGCTTCGTACGCGGCGTTGACGGTGGCGAAGTCGTTCAGGTCTTTCACGAACACGGTGGTTTTCACGATGTCGGCAACGTTCAGGCCGGCGGCTTCGACGATCGCTTTGACGTTTTCCAGCGACTGGCGCGCCTGAGCGGCCACGTCGTCGGCGACGGCGCCGGTTTTCGGATCGACCGGGATCTGGCCGGAAGTGATGATCATGCTGCCCAGATCAACGCCCTGTACATAAGGACCAATGGCTGCCGGGGCGAGTTCAGTGCTGATGTTACGTGACATGTTTTCTCCTGATAGACCCGTTGTTTTTCACGCCGCCGCGCGGTCGGCCGCAGCGTAAAATTCGGTGGGTAGCAACGTGGGTAGAGTTATTTTCAGGCATCCATTATAGGGAGTGACGCGCAGATTAACAGCGCCGCTCCCGCAAAGGGGCAGAATTCAGTCCGCCTGCAGCACCACCTGATGCTCGAACTCTTTTTCGCAGTAGCGGCACTTCAGGTGCACTTCGCCATCGCGCGGCTTCACGCTGAAGCTCGACGCCACCGGCTCGCTGCGGCTGATGCAGTTGCCGTTCGGGCAGGTCAGCACGCCGTCGATGTGGTCCGGCAGGCTGAGAGTCAGCTTGCGCACCACTTCATAGTTATCGATGCGGTTCACCGTGGCCTTCGGCGCGTACATCGCCAGCTGGTTGGCCTGCTGCTCGGTCAGGAAGGTGTTCTCGATCTTGATGAGATCCTTGCGGCCCAGCTCGTTGGAAGGCAGGTTCAGGCCGATGGTGATGCGCTGGTCGGTGGCGGTCAGCTTGAACAGCGTCAGCAGTTTGAAACCGATCTGCGCCGGAATGTGGTCGATCACCGTGCCGCATTTGATCGCTTCGACCTGCAGTTTGTTGTCATGAGTCATGGCGGTTCCCCCTTAAAGAGCCAAATCTGCGTTGAGCACCAGCGCCAGCAGCGCCTGGCGGGCGAAGATGCCGTTGCCTGCCTGCTGGAAGTAGTAAGCGTGCGGCGTTTTATCCACGTCGGTGGCGATCTCGTCGATGCGCGGCAGCGGGTGCAGCACCTTGAGGTTGGCGCGCGCGCCGGCCAGATCCGCGGCGCGCAGCACGAACTGCGCCTTCACGTTGGCGTACTCGGACGGATCGAGGCGCTCTTTCTGCACCCGGGTCATGTAGAGAATATCCAGCTCCGGCACCACTTCTTCAATGCTGCCGTGCAGGCTGTACTCGATGCCTTTCTCGTCCAGCATTTTCAGGATGTAGGCCGGCATCGCCAGCGCGTCCGGGGCGATGAAGTAGAAGCGGTTGCCTTCGAACTTGGCCAGCGCCTGGGTGAGCGAGTGCACGGTGCGGCCGTACTTCAGGTCGCCGACCATGGCGATGCTGAGGTTGCTCAGGCGGCCCTGGGTTTCCTGGATGGTGAACAGATCCAGCAGGGTTTGGGTCGGGTGCTGATTGGCGCCGTCGCCGGCGTTGAGTACCGGCACGTTGCCGGAGAACTCCGAAGCCATGCGCGCCGCGCCTTCCTGCGGGTGGCGCATCACGATGGCGTCTACGTAGGTGCTGATCACCGAGATGGTGTCGGCCAGGGTTTCGCCTTTCTTGCCGAGCGAGGTGTTGCTGCCGTCGGCGAAACCGACCACCGAGGCACCGAGGCGGTGCATCGAGGTTTCGAACGACAGGCGGGTACGGGTCGAGGCTTCAAAGAAGCAGCTGGCGATCACCTTGTGTTTCAACAGCTCCGGCTGCGGGTTGGCTTTCAGACCGGCGGCGGTGCGCAGCACCAGCTCCAGATCCTCGCGGCTGAGATCGTTAATAGAGATGATGTGTTTGTGATACAGCGGGTTGGCCATTTTTCACTCCTCCTCGACGCGTGCCCGTGGCGCGGGACTTTGGGATATTCTCAAGGCAAAAAAAAGCCCCTCAATGAGGGGCTTGAAACGATCGGTTTAGCAACAGGAGAAACAACGGCAGCTGGCCGCCGATAGGCAGTCGGTTTTGTCGATTGCGGCTAACAAAACAAACGTCGTTTTTCATGCTTTCTCCTGGCAAATTGTGGCGCATTATACTCGCGCTTTTCGCCACTGCAAGCGTTAAAACGCCGTTTTTTGCCGCCCCGCAATCGATTGGCCGGCGATGGCCGCCCGCTGGCTATTTGCTGACGCGATCGTAGTAGACCATGTCGGCGTTCAACCCCTGTTGATAGCCTTTGACGTTGTCGCGCAGCACCACTTCGGTTTTAGCCTGATCGATAAACACATACGGCGAACTGCGCTGCAGCTCCTGCTGCATGGCGGTGTATAGCGCACGGCGCTTGGCCGGATCGGCTTCGGCCAGCGCCGCCTGCGTCTGCTTATTCAACTGCGGGATCTGCCAGCCGTTCAGCCCGGCCACCGTGCTGCTCTTGCCGTCGTTGTAGGCGAAAGCACTGGCGTTGGAGTGGGCATCGAAGTAATCCGGGATCCACAGGCGGATCGCCGCCTGGTGCTGTCTGGCGCGCACCCGGGAGTAAACCTGGCTGCCGGCGGCCGGCAGCAGTTCGACCTTCACGCCGGCGGCGGCGAAGCTGCCCTGCAGCGCCTGCGCAATGGTGATGAACGGCGGTTTGTTCTCCACGTCCAGCGTAAAGGCGGCGTGGGTGATCCCCGCCTTGGTCAGGATGGCTTTCGCCTTGGCCGGATCGTAGCTGAACGGGTTGGTCTCCAGCGCGCCAGGCAGCCCGACCGGCAGGAAGCTCTGGTGCACGAAATATTGGCCCTTCAGCAGATCTTTCGTGATGCCTTGATAATCCACCAGGTAGCGCGCCGCTTCCCAGAAGGCCGGGTTGCTCAGCAGCGGATTGGCGCCGTTGCCGGCGTTGAACACCAGGTAGTTTTGCTCGGCGGACGGGATCTCCAGCACCTTGACGCCGGGCTGATTCTTCAACGTATCGGTCTGGTCGGCGCCCAGTTCGCGGGCGATATCGGCGTCGCCCTGCTGGATCAGCAGGCGGCGGGTGGCCGGGTCCGGCACGTTTTTAATGATGATGTTTTTCAGCTGCGGCTTGTCGCCCGGCGAGGTGGGGTTGGCGTCCAGCACGATCGCCTGGTGCGGCTGATAGACGCGCATCTTGAACGGGCCGCTGCCGGCGGAGTGCATTTTCAGCCAGGCGTTGCCGAAGTCGCCGTCCTTGACGTTGGCCAGTGCCTCCTTGCTGTCGACGATCGAAGCGATCGGCGTCGAGAGGATATTCAGCGCCACCGCCGGGCTGACGTCCGCCGTCCAGCGCAGCTGCACGGTATGTTCGTCGATCTTCTTCAGCTGCGCGTCGATGTTGTCCGGCTGCCAGCCGAGCACGTTGAGGATGAACGCCGGCGATTTGTTCATCTTGACCGCGCGGCTGTAGGAGAAGATCACGTCGTCGGCGGTCAGCGGGTTGCCGGAGGCGAACGCCGCCTGCGGCCGCAGTTTCACCGTCAGCGTTTTGGCCGCCGCATCGCTCTGCCAGCTTTCCGCCAGCACCGGCGCCACCTTGGCTGGATCGTCGCGATCCGCCTGCACCAATCGTTGATACAGGCTGGGCACCGTCTGGATGCTGGAGAGTTCGTTGGCTTCCGCCGGATCGAGGCTGACGATGTCATCCAGCGATTGCACCACCACCAGCGTATTCGGCGGCGTGGCGGCTAACGCGGCGGCGGGCAGGGCGGCGAGCAGGAACAGCGGCAAGAGTTTGGCTTTCATCGGTGTATATCCCCTGAAGGCGCCGCCAGGCGGCGCTGAGAACGGTTTGTTATCGTTGGTTTTTACGGCGCGGGTGCCGTCGGCCTGTCACGGTAGAACCTTTGCCGGTGGTGGGCAAAGGTCAATCCGCTATTTGATATTCCAGGAATATATTAGCCGCCCTGGCCGGGGGCGCCAGGGCGGAGGGGGGGATTGTCAGAGCGTTTCGCTCAGCGTAGCGACCAGCACCGCCTTGATGGTGTGCAGCCGGTTTTCCGCCTGATCGAACACCACGCTGTGCGCCGACTCGAACACCTCGTCGGTCACTTCCATGCCGCCGTGCAGATCGTACTGCTGCGCCATCTGCTTGCCGAGGGTGGTTTGGTCGTCGTGGAACGCCGGCAGGCAGTGCAGGAACTTCACGTTCGGGTTGCCGGTCAGCTTCAGCATCGCCATGTTGACCTGATACGGCCGCAGCAGCGCGATACGCTCCTGCCAGGTCTCTTTCGGTTCGCCCATCGACACCCAGACGTCGGTGTAGAGGAAGTCGGCGTCTTGCACCCCTTCGGCGATGTCTTCGGTCAGGGTGAGCTTCGCGCCGGTTTGCTGCGCCAGCGCCTGGCACTCGGCCACCAGCTCCGGCTGCGGCCAGCAGGCCTTCGGCGCCACCAAACGCAGATCCATGCCCGCCAGCGCGGCGGCTTCCAGCAGCGTGTTGCCCATGTTGTTGCGCGCGTCGCCGACGTACGCCAGTTTCACCTCGCTCAGCGCCTTGCCCGGCAGATGCTCTTGCACGGTGAGCAGATCCGCCAGCAGCTGAGTAGGGTGGAACTCGTCGGTCAGGCCGTTCCACACCGGCACGCCGGCGTGCTGCGCCAGGGTTTCCACCAGCGCCTGGCCGTAGCCGCGATACTGAATACCGTCGTACAGGCGGCCCAGCACCCGGGCGGTGTCTTTCATCGACTCTTTATGGCCGATCTGGCTGCCGCTTGGGCCGAGATAGGTCACCTGTGCGCCCTGATCGAATGCGGCAACTTCGAAAGAGCATCGCGTACGAGTCGAGTCTTTTTCGAAGATGAGCGCAATGTTTTTGCCCTGCAGCCGGCGCTGTTCCTGCCCCAGCTTTTTGGCCTGTTTCAGATCGGCCGCCAGTTTCAGCAGCGCCTGCAGTTCGGCGGGGGTGAAATCCATTAACCTCAGAAAGTGACGTTGGTAGAACGCATTGCCGGTGCTCATAGTCCGATTCCCTGATTGTGTAATTGAATTAAAATTCACTTTATATGTATGAATATTCAATTTCAACCCCAGCATGGAAATCTTTCACGTTTATCGTGGAAGCAACGTCGGCGGTGTGTGAAAATAGAAGGAATGAAGGCCATTTGACTTGAGGATATAGGCATGGCAAACCGCGAATTGCTGGAAGAACAACGTGAAGAGACCCGCCTGATCATCGAAGAACTGTTGGAAGACGGCAGCGATCCGGACGCGCTCTACACCATCGAGCACCATCTGTCCGCCGAGAAATTTGAGGTTCTGGAGCAGGCCGCCGTTGAAGCCTTCAAGCTGGGCTACGAAGTGACCGACGCCGAAGAGCTGGAAGTGGAAGACGGTTCGCTGGTGATGTGCTGCGACGTGATCAGCGAAGTCGGCCTGAACGCCGAGCTGATCGACGCCCAGGTAGAGCAGCTGGTGGCGCTGGCGGAACGCTGCGGCGTCAACTACGACGGCTGGGGCACCTACTTCGAAGATCCGAACGGTGAAGACGGTGAGGATGACGAAGACGGCGACTACATCGACGAAGACGACGACGGCAAACGCCACTAATTCCTTTCCGATCAATACCTGTGGGCTGGCTTTCGCCGGCCCCTGATATCCCCGTCGTCTTTCAAGCTGCAGTGTTGTTGGCTGCACTCCTTCACCCCAGTTACTTACCTAAATAAGCTCCTGGGGATGAGTGAGCTGGCCGCCTGGCTGCAACTTGAAATACATAGGGCAATGACGCCATGACATACCAATCCCTGTTAGCCCCGATTTTAAGCTTCCTGCACTGTGAAACTCCCGACGCCTGGATCGACGCTGCGCGCCGTCCGGAAAACCTGCAGCTGTTGCTGACCGACCATCTGGTGTGCGAGCTGAAAGCCGCGCAGACCGGCATGTGGCTGATCCGCCGCTACGTGGCGGACAAAGAGAGCGGCGATGCGCTGTTGGCGCTGCTGCGCCCTTACGAGGCGTTTCTGCACGAAGCGCAGGGCGCGCCGGACACGCTGTTCCGCCAGGGCCAGTTCACCCGCAAGATCCTGCCGAAAAACGGCTCGGCCTACGGCCAGGATCTGGCGGATCGCATGGTGCTGTTGATCAAGGAAGAGTTGCATCACTTCTCGCAGGTGCTGGAGATCATGCAGGCGCGCGGGATCCCGTATCGCAAGATCACCGCCAGCCGCTACGCTAAGGGCATGATCCGCGAGATCCGCACCCACGATCCGGCGACGCTGATCGACAAACTGATCTGCGGCGCCTACATCGAAGCGCGATCCTGCGAACGTTTCGCCAAATTGGCGCCGCACCTGGACGACGAGCTGAACCGCTTTTACGTCTCGCTGCTGCGCTCCGAAGCGCGCCACTATCAGGACTACCTGACGCTGGCCGAGCAGATCGCCGGCGGCGACATCAGCGAACGGGTGGCACATTTCGGCCGCCTCGAAGCTGAATTGATCCTGTCGCCGGACAGCGAACTGCGCTTCCACAGCGGCGTGCCCGCCGCCGCCTGAGGTTGAGGCGCGCCCTTACTGCGGCGCGCCCAGCAACAGATCCACCGCCTTTTCCGCCAGCATGATGGTCGGCGCATTGGTGTTGCCGCTGGTGAGTTGCGGCATCACCGAGCAGTCGATCACCCGCAGCTGTTCAAAACCGTGCACCCGCAGCTGCGGATCGGTCACCGCGTCCTGCGGCGACGGCCCCATGCGGCAACTGCCCACCGGGTGATACACCGTCTTGCAGAAGTTGCGCACGAACTCTTCCAGCTGCGCCTCATCGCGCGTCCACTCCGGCTGCGGCATCAGCAGATCTTTGATCAGCGGCTTCAGCGCCGCGGTTTGCAGGAAGCCGAGGCCGAACTTTACCGCGCGCACGCTGCCGGCCAGATCGTCCGGGTGGCCGAGGTAGTTGGCGTGCAGCTTGACCGGATCGCGCGGGTTGCTGCTGCGCAGCCGCACTTCGCCGCGCGCCTTCGGCTGCAGGTAGCCGACCTTGAGCGTGAAACCGTGAATGTTCGGCAGCGGTTCGCCGGGCACGTCGTCCCAGCTGTCCAGCAGCGGCAGGAAGTGGATCTGCACGTCCGGCCGGCCGTCGCCCTGGCTGTCGGTAAAGGCGGCGCCTTCCAGCACGTTGGACGAGAGCACGCCGCTGCGAAACGCCAGCCACTGCGCACCGTGGCTCAGCGCCTGCAGACCGCGATCGGCGCCGAACAGGCTGATCGGCTCGCGGGTGCTGACGTTGATCGACATGTGCAGGTGGTCGTGGAAGTTTTTGCCCACCGGCAGATCCGCCCGCACCTCGATGCCCAGTTGCTGCAGGTGGTCGCGCGGGCCGATGCCGGACAGCATCAGCAGCTTCGGCGAACCGACCGCGCCGGCGCTGACGATCACCTCTTTGGTGGCGCGCGCGGTGACTTCCGCACCGCCGTTTTGGCTGTAGACCACGCCGGTGGCGACGTTGCCCTCGAAGGTCAGCCGGTGTGCCAGGGCGTTCAGTTTCACCACCAGCCGCCGTTCGTCGCGCACCGCCTTCAGGTAGGTGCGGGCGGTGCTGGCGCGCTCGCCGTTGTGGGTGGTGGTTTGGTAGAAACCGACGCCGTGCTGGCTGTCGCCGTTGAAGTCGTTGCGATAGGGCAGGTTCAGCTCCTGGCCGGCGCGGATAAACGCCATGCTGAGCGGGTGGCGGTAGCGATTCTCGCTGACCGGCAGCAGCCCGTCGGCGCCGTGGTAGTCGTCTGACAGGCTTTCGTTGGCCTCGGCGCGTTTGAAGTAGGGCAACACCTCGCGGTAGCTCCAGCCGGTGCAGCCGTAGCGTTCGGCCCAGTCGTCGTAGTCTTGCGGCTGGCCGCGCAGGTAGATCATGCCGTTGACCGAACTGCTGCCGCCCAGCACCTTGCCCTGCGCGATCTGCATGCGGCGGTTATTGGCGTGCGGTTCCGGCTCCGTTTCATAGGGCCAGCTCTTTTTGGCGATGATCTTGGCCACCCCGGCCGGCATCTTGATGAACAGGTTATTGTCGTCGCCGCCGGCTTCCAGCAGCAGCACCCGCGCCTGGGTGCGGCGGATAAGCTGCGCCGCCAGCACGCAGCCGGCGGAACCGGCGCCGACAATGATGTAATCAAAGGTATTTTCCGACATGACAGCTCTCCGTGCGCGATTGAGATACTGGCAGAGTAACGCGGGGGAAAAGGCGGTCAATTTACGATCGTTAATTTATTAACGAACTTCACATTAAATTTACGTCGTGCTTTTTAACGTCAGTTTATCTGCTTGAAAAACGGAGTTATAGCGAGTTTTACTGATTGATTGCGATATTAATAAAAAAGGCGCAGCAAGCTGCGCCCTGATGAAGAGGCAGGGGGCGATTACAGCGTTTTCAGCATGGTGACTTCGCAATCGACGTGGCCGGTGGCGCCCATCGCGTGGTCGATGTGTTCGAAGCCCAGGTGTTCGTACAGCGCAACGGCCTGCGTCAGGCTGGCGGTGGTCTCGAGGTAACAACAGCGGAAGCCGTGCTGGCGGGCGAAATCCAGCGCCTGCAGCGCCAGGCGTTTCGCCAATCCCTTGCCGCGCAACACCGGCAGGAAATACATCTTCTGCAATTCGCAAATATCGTCTGCGCCACCCTGCAGCGGCGCGATGCCGCCGCCGCCGGCGACCTGGCCGTCCACCTCGATCACCCAGTAAGCGCTGCGCGGCAGGCTGTAGAGCTGATACAGGGCATCCAGGTTGGGATCGGAGACGGTATAGCCTTTATCCGCCGTCAGGCCGTGCTCGGCGGAGACTTCGCGAATGACGTGAGCAATGGCGGGATTGTCTTCCGCCGTGATGGGGCGCACCAGCAGGCGCGCCGGGGTTGCTGTTGTCATGTTTACACTCGCCATTGAAAGAGACCGCGTTCGTTTTTCATTTTTATCGCAGCGCGAAACGCGCCGGGGTTATTTCCCGGCGGCGTCCTTGCGGCAGTAATATCTTGTAATAACATCTAACCCGACCCGGATGCAACGGCGATAAAAAAACAGCGGGGAAGACCCCGCTGTTTTTCAGGCGTTGGCGTGAGCCGGTGGATTACAGCGCGGCGATGGTCGCCTGCTGTTCCTGCAGCTTCACTTTGCCTTCTTTGCAGGCCGCCAGACGATCGCGCTCTTTGGCAACTACCGCTTCCGGCGCGCGCGCCACGAAGCCTTCGTTCGCCAGCTTGCCTTCGATCGAAGCGATTTCCGCATCCAGCTTGCCCATCTCTTTCGCCAGGCGCGCGATCTCGGCATCCTTGTCGATGAAACCGGCCATCGGGATCAGCAGCTCGGCGCCGTCCACCAGCTTGGTGACGGAGACCGGGCCTTTCTCACCGGCCGGCAGCAGCGCGATGGATTCCAGGCGCGCCAGACGGGCGATAAAGCTCTGGTTCTCCTGCACGCGGCGTTGGGCGTCGGCGCTGCAGTTGCGCAGCAGCACGTCGAGCGCTTTGCTTGGCGCGATGTTCATCTCGGCGCGAATGTTGCGCACGGCGATGATGGTTTGCTTGATCCACTCCAGATCGTTCAGCGCCTGCTCGTCTTCCAGCGCGGCGTCGTAGGCCGGGAACGGCTGCAGCATGATGGTGTCTGCGGTCGTGCCGGTCAACGGCTTCACGCGCTGCCAGATGGTTTCAGTGATGAACGGAATGATCGGGTGCGCCAGGCGCAGCAGCGCTTCCAGCACGGTGATCAGCGTGTGGCGGGTGCCGCGCTGTTCCGCTTCGCTGCCGTTGCTTACGACAGGCTTGGTCAGCTCCAGATACCAGTCGCAGAACTGGTTCCAGGTGAATTCGTACAGGATGTTGGCCGCCAGGTCGAAGCGGTAGGTATCCAGCGCTTCGCGGTAGGCTTTCACCGTGCGGTTGAATTCGGCCAGGATCCAGCGATCCGCCAGCGACAGCACTTTCTCGCCGCCGTTGAAGCCGCAGTCGTGCGCTTCGGTGTTCATCAGCACGAAGCGGCTGGCGTTCCACAGCTTGTTACAGAAGTTGCGGTAGCCTTCCAGGCGCTTCATGTCCCAGTTGATGTCGCGGCCGGTCGAGGCCAGCGCCGCCAGGGTGAAGCGCAGGGCGTCGGTGCCGTGCGGCTCGATGCCGTTCGGGAACTGCTTCTCGGTGCGCTTGCGGATCTTCTCCGCCAGCTGCGGCTGCATCATGTTGCCGGTGCGTTTTTCCAGCAGATCTTCCGGCGAGATGCCGTCGACCATGTCCAGCGGATCGATCACGTTGCCTTTGGACTTGGACATCTTCTGGCCTTCGTCGTCGCGGATAAGGCCAGTCATGTAGACGGTCTTGAACGGCACCTGCGGCTTGCCGTTTTCATCCTTGATGAAGTGCATGGTCAGCATGATCATGCGCGCGATCCAGAAGAAGATGATGTCGAAGCCGCTGACCATCACGCTGGTCGGGTGGAAGGTTTTCAACGCGTCGGTCTGCTCCGGCCAGCCCAGGGTGGAGAAGGTCCACAGGCCGGACGAGAACCAGGTGTCCAGCACGTCTTCGTCCTGGGTCAGCACCACGTCGGCGCCCAGGTTGTTCTCGCTGCGCACTTCTTCTTCGCTGCGGCCCACGTAGACTTTGCCGTTCACGTCGTACCAGGCCGGGATGCGGTGGCCCCACCACAGCTGACGCGAGATGCACCAGTCCTGAATGTCGCGCATCCAGCTGAAGTACATGTTTTCGTACTGCTTCGGTACGAACTGGATTTCGCCCTGTTCGACCGCTTCCACCGCCACTTTGGCCAGCGGCGCGGTGCGCACGTACCATTGGTCGGTCAGCATCGGCTCGATCACCACGCCGCCGCGATCGCCGTAAGGCACCGTCAGGTCGTGCGGTTTGATCTCGTCCAGCAGGCCCAGCTGGTCGAAGGCGGCCACTACCGCTTTACGCGCCGCGAAGCGCTCCAGGCCACGGAACTCGGCCGGGATCTCGTTGCAGTAGTCGGTGCAGACTTCGCCCAGGGTGTTGAACACTTCCGCTTCCTGACGGATGTCGCCGTCGAAGGTCAGAATGTTGATCATCGGCAGGCCGTGGCGTTTGCCGACTTCGTAGTCGTTGAAATCGTGCGCCGGGGTGATTTTCACGCAGCCGGTGCCTTTTTCCATATCGGCGTGCTCGTCGCCGACGATGCGGATGCGGCGGCCGACCAGCGGCAGAATGATCTCTTTGCCGATCAGATCTTTATAGCGCGGATCTTCCGGGTTGACCGCCACACCGGTATCGCCCAGCACGGTTTCCGGACGGGTGGTGGCGACCACCAGATAGTCTTTGCCCTCGGCGGTTTTCGCGCCGTCGGCCAGCGGGTAGCGCAGGTGCCACATGGAACCTTTGGACTCGCGGTTTTCCACTTCCAGATCGGAGATGGCGGTGCGCAGCTTCGGATCCCAGTTCACCAGGCGCTTGCCGCGGTAGATCAGGTCTTCTTTGTGCAGACGGACAAACACTTCGCGCACCGCGTTCGACAGGCCTTCGTCCATGGTGAAGCGCTCGCGCTCCCAGTCCACGGAGTTGCCCAGACGGCGCATCTGGCGGGTGATGGTGCCGCCGGATTCCGCCTTCCACTGCCAGATCTTGTCGATGAACGCGTCACGGCCGTAGTCGTGGCGGGTTTTGCCTTCTTCCGCGGCGATCTTGCGCTCTACCACCATCTGGGTGGCGATGCCGGCGTGGTCGGTGCCCGCCTGCCACAGGGTGTTTTTACCCTGCATGCGCTGATAGCGAATCATGGTGTCCATGATGGTCTGCTGGAACGCGTGGCCCATGTGCAGGCTGCCGGTGACGTTCGGCGGCGGGATCATGATGCAGAAGCTTTCCTGGCTGGTGTCGCCGTTCGGCTTGAAGTAACCCTGATTCTCCCAATGATCGTACAGCTTCTGTTCGATCTGTTTTGGGTCGTATGCGGTGTCGAGCTGACTGTTTGTCTTTTCCATTCTTTATCGTATTCAGTGAGTTGGCGGCGTAGCCGTGGTCAAATGGAAGCCGACGCTGCGATAGGCCTTGTAACGGTCGCGCGCCAACTGTTTCAGAGTGTCTTCGTAAGGAACGAAGTCTACCACTTCATGGAAAGCGGTAGCAAAATCGGCAAACTGCGGCAGCAGGGCGATCAGCAGATCGCGCGGGGCGTTGCCGCGCTTGCCGGGCCAGCACAGTTCCACCGGCGCGCCGTAGTGCGGCCCTTCGCCGGCCAGGTTGTGCGGCACGAATTCATGCGGCTCGCGCTGCCACAGCGCTTCGTCCAGCCGCTGGGCCTGCTCCTGGCTCTCGCAGGCGATCAGCACCCGCTTGCCGGCGCGCCAGCGTTCGGCGGCAACGGCGCAGGCCACGGCCTCATGGGCGCTGAGCGCGCCTGACGGTTCCGCGTTGTCGAGCAAATAAAACGTCGCCTGTTTCATTAAGGATCCACCGCTGCCGATAAAAAAATGTAGGGGCACAGCATGCTGTGCCCCTTGGGATTATACCTGAATTACCGCTCAGATTTAATCGTCGCCGTTGAGGCCTGCACGGTTCAATAGGAACTGCGACAGCAGCGCCACCGGGCGGCCAGTCGCGCCCTTGGCTTTACCGGAACGCCAGGCGGTGCCGGCGATATCCAGGTGCGCCCAGGTGTACTTGCGGGTGAAGCGCGACAGGAAGCAGGCAGCGGTGATGGCGCCGCCAGGGCGGCCACCGATGTTCGCCATGTCGGCGAAGTTGGAGTCCAACTGCTCGTAGTACTCGTCGGCCATCGGCAGGCGCCAGGCGCGGTCGCCGGCTTGCTCGGAAGCGCCCAGCAGCTCGTGCGCCAGCGGGTTGTGGTTCGACATCAGGCCGGTGATGTGGTGGCCCAAGGCGATCACGCAGGCGCCGGTCAGGGTGGCGATGTCGATCACCAGCTCCGGCTCGAAGCGCTCGACGTAGGTCAGGGTGTCGCACAGCACCAGACGGCCTTCGGCGTCGGTGTTCAGCACCTCGACGGTCTGGCCGGACATGGTGGTCAGCACGTCGCCCGGACGATACGCCCGGCCGCCCGGCATGTTTTCACAGCCGGCCAGCACGCCGATCACGTTCAGCGGCAGGTTCAACTCTGCCACCACGCGCATCACGCCGTACACGGTCGCCGCGCCGCACATGTCGTATTTCATCTCGTCCATGCCGTCGGCCGGTTTGATCGAGATGCCGCCGGAGTCGAAGGTCAGTCCTTTACCGACCAGCACGATCGGCTTAGCGTCCGGATTTGGGTTGCCCTTATATTCCATCACCGACATCAATGATTCGTTCTGCGAACCGGCACCGACCGCCAGATAGGCGTTCATGCCCAGCTCTTTCATCTGCTGTTCGCCGATGACGCGGGTGGTGATGTTGGTGCTGAAGGCGTCCGCCAGCTGACGGGCCTGCGAGGCCAGATAGCCGGCGTTACAGATGTTCGGCGGCATGTTGCCGAGATCTTTGGCCGCCTTGATGCCGGAAGCCACCGCCAGGCCGTGCTGAATCGCGCGCTCGCCGCTGGTGAGCTCACGCCGGGTCGGCACGTTGAACACCATTTTGCGCAGCGGACGACGCGGCTCCACCTTGTTGCTTTTCAGCTGATCGAAGGTGTAGAGCGTCTCTTTGGCGGTTTCTACCGCCTGACGCACTTTCCAGTAGGTGTTGCGGCCTTTCACGTGCAGCTCGGTCAGGAAGCAGACCGCTTCCATCGAGCCGGTGTCGTTGAGGGTATTGATGGTTTTCTGGATCACCTGCTTGTATTGGCGCTCATCGAGCTCGCGCTCTTTGCCGCAGCCGATCAGCAGGATGCGCTCGGAGAGAATGTTGGGCACATGGTGCAGTAGCAGCGTCTGCCCGACCTTGCCTTCCAGTTCGCCACGGCGCAGCAATGCGCTGATATAACCATCACTGATTTTGTCGAGTTGTTCTGCGATAGGGGACAGGCGGCGCGGTTCGAAAACGCCGACTACAATACAGGCACTGCGCTGTTTTTCCGGGCTACCGCTTTTTACACTGAACTCCATGCACTCTCCTGAATCTTAAAGACAAAGGCGGACGCTACGGCTAGAATAACCGACTCCGTAACGATCTCCTGCCATTTGAGTTAACGGATTATGTTAACCTGAACGGCATAAATTGCTCTGTTTTGGCGACTATAAGCAAGTTCCTATAGGACACCCAAACGGCTTGATGTTGTAATACTATTTTAGCTGTGAAGGTTGCCATATGATGAGAATAAATGGCGGATTAACGATGAAATTATCGATTTTCCTGCAAAAAGACAAGTTTTCACAGGCGTAATAAGCGTGATCATCATAAGATATCTGGTACGGGAAACGCTCAAGAGCCAAATCGCCATCCTGTTCATCCTGCTTCTGATCTTCTTTTGTCAGAATTTGGTCAGGGTGTTGGGCGACGCGGTGGACGGCAATATCCCGACAAACTTAGTTCTCTCTCTGCTCGCGTTGGGCGTGCCGAAAATGGCGCAGCTCATCCTGCCTTTGAGCCTGTTTCTCGGCTTGCTGATGACGCTTGGCCGGTTGTATACCGAGAGCGAAATCACCGTCATGCACGCCTGCGGGCTGGGCAAACGCACCCTGATTATCGCCGCCATGATCCTGGCGCTGCTTACCTCTGCGGTTGCGGCGGTGAACGTATTTTGGGCCGGCCCTTGGGCCTCGCGCTATCAGGACGTGGTGGTGAACGAAGCCAAGGCCAACCCGAGCATCGCCGGGCTGGCGGAAGGGCAGTTCAAACCCTCGCAGGACGGCAACGCGGTGCTGTTTATCGGCAACGTGAAGGGCAGCACCTTCAACGACGTGTTCCTGGCGCAGCTGCGGCCGAACGGCAACCAACGCCCGTCGGTGGTGGTGGCTGAGCACGGCAACATCGTGCAGCAGAAAGACGGCTCGCAGGTGGTGACGCTCGACAAGGGCACCCGCTTTGAAGGCACCGCGCTGCTGCGCGACTTCCGCATTACCGACTTCACCGACTACAAGGCGGTGATTGGCCACCGCACCGTGGCGGCGGACAACACCGAATCCGAACAGATGTCGATGCAGACGCTGTGGGAATCCGACGATCCGGACGCGCGCGCCGAGCTGCACTGGCGCCTGACGCTGGTGGTCTCGGTGGCGCTGATGGCGCTGCTGGTGGTGCCGCTCAGCGTGGTGAACCCGCGCCAGGGCCGCGTGCTGAGCATGCTGCCGGCCATCCTGCTGTATCTGATCTTCTTCCTGCTGCAGACTTCGCTGCGCTCCAACGCCGGCAAGGGCAAGCTGGATCCGATGCTGTGGCTGTGGCTGGTTAACGGCGTTTACTTCGCGATCGCGCTGGCGCTGAACCTGTGGGATACCGTGCCGATGCGCAAGCTGCGCGCACGCCTGAGAGGAGCGGCCTGATGTTTGGCGTATTAGACCGGTATATCGGTAAAACGATTTTCAACACCATCATCATGACGCTGTTCATGCTGGTGTCGCTGTCCGGCATCATCAAGTTTGTCGATCAGCTGCGCAAGGTCGGCCAGGGCGAGTACACCGCGCTAAGCGCCGGCATGTATACCCTGCTGAGCGTGCCGAAAGACATCGAGATCTTCTTCCCGATGGCGGCGCTGCTTGGCGCGCTGCTCGGCCTGGGCCAACTGGCGACGCGCAGCGAACTGGTGGTGATGCAGGCTTCCGGCTTTACCCGCCTGCAGATCGCCGGCTCGGTGATGAAAACCGCCATTCCGTTGGTGCTGCTGACCATGGCGATCGGCGAGTGGGTGGCGCCGCAGGGCGAGCAAATGGCGCGCAACTACCGCGCCCAGCAGATGTACGGCGGTTCGCTGCTCTCCACCAAGAGCGGGCTGTGGGCGAAGGACGGCAACGACTTCATCTACATCGAGCGCGTCTCCGGCGATAAAGAACTCTCCGGCGTGAACATCTACCACTTCAACGATCAGCGTCGCCTGGAGACGGTGCGCTATGCCGCTACCGCCAGCTTCGAGAACGGCCTGTGGCAGCTTTCGCAGGTGGATACCTCGGATCTGACCAACCCGAAACAGGTGACCGGTACCCAGACGCTGACCGGCGAATGGAAAACCAACCTGACCCCTGACAAACTGGGCGTGGTGGCGCTGGATCCGGATTCGCTCTCCATCAGCGGGCTGCACAACTACGTGAAGTACCTGAAGCAGAGCGGCCAGGAATCCAACCGTTACCAGCTCAACATGTGGAGCAAAATCTTCTCGCCGCTGTCGGTGGCGGTGATGATGCTGATGGCGCTGTCGTTCATCTTCGGCCCGCTGCGCAGCGTGCCGATGGGTATCCGCGTGGTGACCGGCATCAGCTTCGGCTTCCTGTTCTACGTGCTGGATCAGATCTTCGGCCCGCTGAGCATGGTCTACAGCATGCCGCCGGTGCTGGGCGCTCTGCTGCCGAGCATGCTGTTCCTGCTGATCAGCGTGTATATGCTGCTCAAACGCAAGTAGCGGGGCGAGCGGTAGTGGAGAAAGGCGTGGCCGCGGGGCCGCGCCTTTTTTGTTGGTGTGGCATGCCCCCGCCTGCGGTTTTTGTCGTGCTATAGTCACCTCAGCGGCAATGCAGGGAGAGGGAGCAGGCAGCCAATGGAAGATGAATATAATCTCAGCAACATTATCGGCAAGCGCCTGGAAACGGCACTAGGGGAGTTGGGCGATCTCCTGTGGGCGTATGTGGTGCTATCCAAAAAAGACATTGCCTGCATCTTTGGCGTCACCAACTACCCGAGTGAATGGGTAAAAAAGTATCAAGAGCAGGGGTTGCAGTACATTGATCCGGTAGTGCTTACCGCCCGCAACCGCCTGACCCCGTTCGCCTGGGACGAGCAAATCATGGCCGACGCAGGGCTGCACTTTCCCGAACTGTTCGAACAGGCCCGCGAGTTTGGCGTGACGCACGGCTATACCTTCGTGCTGCACGATTACAACGACAACCTCGTCACGCTTTCCTTTGCCTTCAATGCGGAACAGAAAACGGAAGCCATTCAGGCGCTCACCGATCGTAAAGGTGATATTTCGGTATTGCTGGCCTCAATCCATGAGTCCTATCTGGCGCTGTCCCCACTGACAGCAAAAAACGCCGCAGCCCTGGAGAGAAACGCCCGCTTTACCGACAGGGAAAACGAGATCCTCTATTGGGCCAGCGTGGGTAAAACCTACCAGGAAACGGCGATGATCCTGGGCATAAAGACCGGCACCATCAAGTTTCATATGTCCAACGTCGTCAAAAAGTTGGGGGTCACGAATGCCCGACATGCCGTGCGCCTGGGGATGGAGCTGCGGCTGATTAAACCGGTGGAGTGATGGGCTAGCTAGCCTGTGGAATACTGAGGCAACGACTGCGCAGAACTCATCAGCCGGGATACGTCTAAATGGAGAAAATATCGGCTGGCGAACAGCGTCTTTCGATTCGGGAAATGACGGGCGTTAAATCGGTATTGAGTTGGCCGCGTGGCGATTAACGTGAAGGCCGCAATAGCGTATCGGCTCCGATCTCTGCGATATGAAATAATCACCACACTGAACTTATAAAGGTCTAGTAAGGGGCTGTACTTTAGTCTAACTGGTTTCTCACCCCGTAAGGCGATACACTTTCCCGGTAATGTTTTGATAAAAAATACAAAAAAAAACCTGACCGCGTAGGGCCAGGTTGCCAATATTGGCCAACACCAGGGAAAATTTTCTTGCACCATCTTAAAGCTATTAACTCCGCAGAGGCAAGTGTTCTCAGCTGGTTTTTACGCCTTGAGTTGCTATTTTGTTACGTATGCACGCTATTTCTTGGTGTTTTTAGTCCGAAGCCCATCCAGCTAAAAATAACGTCTCTTTTTTGATGGCGTTATTCCTCTATTTATATTTCCCGCCTGATATTTACCAATGAAAAAATAGTGTTCTCGGAATGTTACGCAACCTCATTCTTTATTGGCTGACACATGAGTATGAAATTATTTGCAGCATTGTCATTGCGGCTGGGGATTATATTGTTTTTGCCAGGCGCTGGGTGAGGCAGTAGTGATGGGGGAGGCGGTTGCGGCCTGCGGCGTACCGGGCTCCTGAACCTGTTTCGCCAGTTGGGCGAGCGGTTCTGGCTGGTGGGAGTGAGTGACGTACGGCACAGGAGCCATCATTGCTCTGTGCAACGATGCTGGAACCTGGCATCGGACGACATCGTGTGAGCGTGGTGACTGAGCCAGGATGCTCGTTGCAATGCAGTATGCTCATCATCAACGTGGTTGGGAAGGGCGCACAGCGGGAAGAGGGGGCGTGCAAACGCGCGTTGCGGCGGTTTTTTCGACACTTAACTCATTGAACAACGGATAAGTGTTGCGTGCTGGTCGCGGGAAGGTATAATTCACCCGTTTTCCGCATACTACTTCAGTGCCGAAGTGGCGAAATCGGTAGACGCAGTTGATTCAAAATCAACCGTAGAGATACGTGCCGGTTCGAGTCCGGCCTTCGGCACCATTAAGTACCGTGCGAACAAGAAGCCACCGAAAGGTGGTTTTTTTGTGCTTGGAATCTGCCCGCCACCACTACCTGCCTATTTTCACTCTGTATTGACGTATTTCCTATTTCATTAAAAACCGGATCTTCCTGATGCTTTCCTAAGACCTATCTGATTGACCTTAAAGGTTAAAATGACGTTTCATTGAACTCTTTCGGATCAAGGAGTTCCAGGATGGAGCCACAACAGGAAGGGATCACACGGGCGTTAACGCCGGGCGAAGTCAATCTGGCGCGTTCGGTGTTTGGCAGCACCATTTTCTATCAGAGTGTGTTGGTTCACTGCGACAGCTACCTGCCGTTTGGGTTGCAGAATCAGTACACGGCGATGAGCCATGAGGCCTTCGAACAGGCCTCGTTGTGAGGACAGATAATGTCTACGGTTGTGGCGACAGCCCAACGAATTAATGAACTATCCAATGGAAAAATTAAAATTTTATTCTACTTAAATCTATAAAGGAACGCAGACTGGTAATGTTCCGCCTTAGTTACGTCCTTACACTGTTACCAGTTAGAACCCCTGTGTCAAATTTTATGGCCGCTGATTCCAACAGCCCGGGCTTTCACTGTCGAAAAACTCTATCATAATATTTTTCCCAAGATTTTCTTTGATCAATTGGTTTGCTCTATTGCAATATGCCTGATCTCCTCTAAAAACAGATACCGCGACTCGCTTTATGCCCGCCCTAGCCATTCGTTTTAGTAGATGTACATCATGCTCGCCCATTCCCCAACCTAGAATCACAAGATTTTCACGCTGTTCAGCGAGAACTTCACGGTAAATCGTTGAAAGATAAAAACTGCTATGAATCGAATTAACTTTCTGTTCATACGTTCCTTCGCTCACAAACAGCGGAACGACTTCCTCGCTTTGCCAACGTTCCAAAATAGATTCAAGCAACCCCGTGTTCTGAATATGAATTTTACTCTCCTGTTCGATACGATTTCGACACAATATAAGGCTGCCATGCGGATAAAAAACAAGCGTATTAGATTTTTCATTTATAAGCCTCCCTCTTAACCGTTGCCAATCCTGTTCAAAAAGACCTCTTTTAAGAAAGCAATCCTTAAATCGGTGTTGATCATTGATATCCAGGCCATATGTCATTGTCCAGTAAACGATCAGGTCATAGTTAAGTGAAATAACAGTATTGAATCTTTTCAGAAATTCGTAAATATATGGCAGTTGTTCATTAACTTCATCATGCTCAGGATGCACATCTCGTACAGCCTGAATAAGGCATTCGCGGATTCGGAGATAGGCATCATGGGTACGGGCATCCTCAATTTCTAAAGATTTATTGACGTTAGATGCCTGCCAAACGATACGCAGAATAAGTTCAAAATCTTTCGTTTTAAAAAAGCCAAAAAGCCTGCGTACATCTTCCTCCAGACTCTCTCTTTGCGTGACGTATTCAAGTAGGGATCCATACGCAAAACGAGGACTGACGGCGATGCTTGCACCGTTGCCCAGTAAAATGGTTCCATCGTATCGTGGTGCTAGCTCAGACCAAGGGGAAATGGTAAACGACATTTTAGGTATCAGCTCCAGTAGTGAGTATTTTAAATAAAAGACATTTTACAGCGAAGGTGCCGACTATTTGCACTTTTTCTTCCTCGTTTCAATAGCCATAATTTGATGAAGGAAAAATATCTTTGTTTTCAATTGGATTATAAACTTTTCGGCTTAAGTGCGTACATTTATTCATATGGATATTATCTTCATGATTTTATAAACTACCTAGTTAACATTATCTTTTCAGGAAGTAGAGTGATGCTCCGATTCAGTAATATTATTTTATGGTCAAATAATGAGCGTTGAAACTGTCACGGATAACAATCATTTAACGGAGCCTTGCGAGGCGGGGTTCAGTTTCTATGAGTTTTTCGCGGGCGGCGGTATGGCCAGAGCTGGGCTGGGAAAACAGTGGCAATGTCTGTTCGCCAACGACATGGACCCGATAAAAGCATCGACCTACATCGACAACTGGGGAGATGAACATTTCGACATGCGCGATATACGCGAAATTAACCCTGATGACCTGCCACACCATGCTGATTTAAGCTGGGCCTCATTCCCTTGCCAGGATTTATCGTTGGCCGGTAATGGACTGGGGATCGGCGAAAGAGACTCCAGCGGCGATGAAACCACGCGGTCCGGCGCGGTATGGCCGTTCCTCGATTTGATAAGCAGGCTCGGCGAGGAAAACCGTAAACCGCCGATTCTTGTTCTTGAAAATGTTCTTGGGTTGTTGACGCTGGATCAGGGGAGCCATTTCGCTGCGATATGCCATCAGTTAAGTAAAACGGGCTACCGATATGGCGCAATAATCATTGATGCAAAGCACTTTCTTCCACAGTCCAGGCCCCGTGTATTTCTTATGGCTATTAGTCGCCATGTTTCTATTCCCGAAATTTTGGTTTCAGAAGAACCTTTGTCGCAATGGCATTCACCTTCGCTTCTTCGCGCCTGCGATGCACTGGCGGATGATGTTCGTAATGACTGGATCTGGTGGTCGCCTGGCAATATACCAGACGCCAGAACGAAGGAGTTGGACGACTTAATCGATTTTGAAGACGAAAATGCGCAATGGCATTCTGTCGATGAAACACAACGGCTTATCAGTATGATGGCACCGGCGAACTTGGCGCGTCTAGCGAGCGCGCAGGCATCCGGTACGGCAAAAACTGGCAGCCTTTATTTACGCATGCGCAAAGAAAAAGGCGTCAACAGGCAACGGACTGAAATTACGTTCTCAGCCGTTCTTGGTTGTCTTAGAACGCCAAAAGGCGGAGCTTCTCGTCCTCGTATTATCGTTGTCAAAGGCGAGCAGGTGAAAACGCGCTTGTTGTCGGTCAAAGAAGCGGCGGCGTTAATGGGGTTGCCGGACGATTTTATTCTCCCAGTGGCGTATCATTCTGCGTTTAAAGTGATCGGCGATGGCCTTGCCGTTCCTTCTGTTAGTTTTCTGGCCGAACGCATTCTAGAGCCACTCGCGATGGCAGTCCGAATTAATACCCAACAGATGGAGGATATTCGCGAATGAACTGGACGTCGCTCGTTACGCCCGATGGTTGGGAAAGTAAACTGATCGATTATTTTCTCCGGTTCGGTGCTGACGGCGACGCGCAAGATATTCGCTGGTTTGAAGTTACGCCGGTGACGCTTGCGGCAGCGTTCGCTGACAGGGGCATTACCGCGGATGAAATTGAAGAAGCATTTCGAACCTGTATGTCTAAAATACGAGATCTGCCGCAGCGCCTTGAAGGCGGTATGATGGAAAAGTCGACTCGTCGATCGCCCGGATATTTTACGTATCTTGTCATGACTTTGCTTATTAGTAGTCAATTCGACGCACAGGAAGAACGTAATGATTTTCGTCTGAAGTTACAGAACTGGTTAGGAACCGGGCATAGCTTTCAGAACTTATCTGGCGTCAACGCGATGTGGGAGGCATTAGCCGAATGGCTGAATCAACGTATTCAGGAAGGCGAACCCTACAGGCGCCTTGTCTTGCCGCCGCGGGATGGCTGGGTTCAGATCGGTCACACCTTGCGGTTGGCATTCCCGAATAGAGCCGATCTGCGCCTGATGAGTGAATGTCTTGAAAGCCATCCGCAAGCCGCCGCTAGCCCACGCCAGTTAATAGAATACTTTCAGATTGTTATTCAGAGACAAAGCGTTTCTCATGCGCTGAAGGAGGCTTTCGCCGAATTCAGAGATGCGTGGTTGTTGGGGCGTCGCGCACTGTTTGATATGCCTTTCTGGCGCCTGCGTCAACGGGCGGTCGGGATATCGTCCTGTATAACGACGCATCAGTCCATCATTGATATGTATGTCGACTTCGACGGTTCGCGGTGTTATTTCAGTAGCGCGGACGAGAGAGGAGAAAGCGTTTTTCATCCTACGTTATCCAAAGCCCTTAGCGCCCACTACGCTGAGAACAGCGAAAATCTGGGGAAAGCGACGCAGGCCGGATTATTATTTTTTTATGAGATCGGAAATGGGCGCTGGAGAGCGAAATCGTCTCCTGACGTATATTCGCAACGGTTTCATATCGCCTTATCCAGTAAACATTCTGTACAGATGAGCAAACGCCTCAACGGGTATATTGCAGAGGATGAGTGGGTTTTAACGACCCAGCCGCTGAACCAGGTTTCAGCGATGGATATATTCCGCTCACTAAGATCCTCTTTGGGTATTCAAGATGATGACGTTACTCGCCCTCAACTATACGGTGGAATACGCGTACCTGGCGGATGGCTGGGATTACCGGCGTTTTTGCCTTCTGTTGAGTCAGATACGCGAAGCTACAAAATATATGCATCTGGAAATGATGGAGCGGGAACCAATGTTTCTGTAATAGATGGCCGTTTGATTTCTACTGGGCCGCTTAGTGGTGAGTTCTTTATCGAGCCGGTGCTTGAAGTGGGGGAAAAAATGCCGCCGTGGAGGCGTCGTGCGCGCTTTTTCACCCGCGCCGTACCACACCCGACTTTGGGCGAAAGCGCAAGATACCGATTTGAACCGCTTTATGACTGGTCGATGTCTGCTCTACAGGCTCCGACGTTTAATTTCGAAGAACTGTTGCAGTGGGAAGATAACGAAGTATGCTGCGATCATCTTCTAGAGGCGATTTACGCCAGCGGAGCTAGCGGCTGGGAAGAAGCTGAATTATTTGCTCTTCTCAGGCATGTGGCCGACAACATCAACGTGTGGCATTTGATTCGTTGTTTACATCATGCGGGTCTGATCCAGCCACGCCTACGTCCTGGGTGGAAAGGTCGGGCATGGACGCTGGTTAAACCCTCGTTGCTTCATATTTGCAACGGAGAAAATTCTCTGGTTGTTGTGGAAGGTGCTGTCTGCGCCAGTCTGATGGATGATTTTCAAAAAGCGGTTGCCGGGCTGGGCGGAGAAAGTTTCCGTCGTCGTGGCATAAGCTTCTGGTCGCCCCCTGTATTTGGAGCCGTACTCGCTAATCCTGTTGCGTTATCTCAGCGTCTGGGATGGCCGCTTATCGAAGCCCCATCGTCATCCAATACAACACCGCTTTCACTTGTCACGACGGAACGCACCGCTGAACTACACGAGCCAGCGGCAGTCTGGAACTGGCGTTCGGGAATATTTCAGCAGGATGGCTCCCTAGAGAAAGAATCAGTGTCTCTGTCACTTCATATTCATCCTGGCGGGCGAGATCATGATATCTATCGGGTGATTTCCGGGCGAAAAACGATGCATTTTCTTTCCCGAACTGCCGCTATTATCACCGCTGGCGCGAAAAACCGGGAACCCGTGTTTGAACGCGTCGCCAAAAATCATCTGATATGCCTTATTAATGATTGCGGCCTACCCGATGCGCTGGCCACGGGAATACGGCGTCACACGCTCAGAAACGGAGGTCCGGTGGACTCCGGTTATGCTTATCCTGTCGATGACGCCTCATTCCGCTGGTTAGAATCGCTGCTTCCGGGATGCTTCAATTCCCTCTTTCCACATGGTGAGGGTGATATTAACCGCTTAGTTTCCGCCAGCCGTCATTCCGGCGGAAAAATACGTACGATTTGGCGAAACGGTCGGCTAACGCTGACGCTGGGATGATAAGGAAAATTAAAGATGAGCAAAATCCCTTTGTATCTTGGTCAATTTGATCGCAGAAATTATCAGTCTTATCTCAAAGTTATCGTGCAGGAAACGCCTGTTGGTTGGCGCACGATCGAAAACCCTAAGAAATTGTTCCCTCGTACGGGAGAAGTTGAGTTTAACGAGACTGACGCTTTGCAACTTCGTAAGGATGAATGGGCTGCTTTTCATGTTGGACCCGGCATACGCAACAGAGCTCAGGCGAAACATGCCCGCCGTATTTATCCTTATTATGATTTATCTTCCGGCCAGTCGTTATTGGAAGTGCGTCGCCAATTGATTTTCAATGGCATAACGACAGATGGCGAACCAGGATTATGGGCTATCCGTTTTGGGCCGGATGGTCTGATTCTGGCGAATATGGCTGAGTCGAAATCAGGATATTTGATTCTTTCCAAAAGCCAGAACGTTTATGAATATGATTTCCATGAAGGTAGTGTGATTTCCGTATCCGGCATATCTGGAAGTGGAAAGTCATTTTATATGCCCGATGTCGATGCATCACCTGCTCGGATCCATGATTGGACGCCGGATAAGCAGTACATCGAAAACGTTATTCAACATCTTTCCTGCGCTGGTTTGACAGCCGAAATCGCTTCATGGCTCCGAGTGCACACAAATGAGCAAAATGGAAAATTAACTTCCGGCGTCGATGCTCTGCTGGCTGCCGCTCAAACGCTCCGGGCAGGAGAGTTGGCTAAGAAACTGGAGGAAGAGGATTCGCTGGCTCGTCAGTTTACCGAATCAGTGTTGAAGGACCAGCAGATTGCCTACCTTCTCGAGCATCAGATACAAAACATTGCGGAAGAAGAGCGAGTCGCGTTGCGCGCCGAACAGCATCAGGCGCTTGATAAAGAGTTTTCAGCTGAACGACTGCGACGTCGTGAAGCTATTGAAACGGAAATGGCCGTTTTGAAGAAGACAAGGAAAAGCGAGATCGAAGAAGAGATCGTACAATTACGCCAGCTCGAAGAAGAAAAATTGCAGATTGATTTCGCAGAAAAACAAGCGGATATAGAACGAACGCTCAAACAGGAAAAAGCACATCTCGAAAGCGAAATTAGCCGTCTGAAAGACACCAGCGCTGATTTATATGCTCAGAACGAAAATCAGCATCAGATACTGGCCTCCCTGACCTGCGAACGTGAAGTGTGTTTGGCGTCTTTAACAGATGTCGAAGGTCGTACTGCCCAGGCGAAAAATGAACTCAAGAAAATGGATATCGCTATTGCTGAGAAGGCTCGTCGTATGGCTTACTCAGCAATCCCCGAAGTACGCCTCCCGGCGCAAGCGAGAGTCGTATCCTGCGAAGAATTCGGTCATACCGTTAGAAAGAACAAGTTGCTGACGCCCGATGGAAAGATACTGATGACGCAATTTTTGGCGTTGATGTTGGCTGGCGAGTGTCCGTTGCTATATGGACCGGAAACACAAGACTTCCTTGCTATTGCCGAATCGCTGATTTCTTCGGGCCGCTCCATCCGGCTGGTTGCCGATCCGACGATAATTTCCTGTGAAGATCTTTGGGTTCGTGCGGGAAATAATATGGCTACGCCGCTTTATCAGGGTTTATTGTTGAGCGAGGCTTCTCACTCCCGAACGATCCTCGCCGTCATTGAACGTGTGGAATGTTCCGCTGCGCGTTTCTGGTTGCCAGCGCTGAAAGATCGATTAGACGGCGGCGATTTTCCCCGACGCTTTCTGATTTGCGGCACCATTGAAAACGAAGATTGTGAAGAAGCGGTGAAAATAAAGGAAAAACATCTTCGCCTGCGGATGGAAAACGTCGTCATTCGGGATGCGATTGCGCTGTCTCCTTTACATCTTTCTTTAGAAAATCATAGCGAGCTGGATCCTGGCCCTGCATCAGAAGGTTCGCTCCCAGACAAACTCGCTATCGCGGATGAAATGTCAGCTGGACGTCTGGATCTGGCAAATACCCTACGGGCGATGAGAACTGCACATGAATTCGCGCCTCTTGATGATAAAAACAAAGCCATATATCAGAAGTATTTAATCGATTTATATGCCGATTTACAGAATAACGATATGTACGCCAAATAAATTATAGGAGAAGGAAATCATGTTAGATCCGATTGGCGGTTTTCGCCGCATTCAGGACTTCTTCATTTCATATATAGAAACCAACTTCCGAATTGCCGATCCTTCCGTCGCGGCATCAAGACGCAATCTGTTGAACAGTAGCGGAGAATTTGCCGCAGAGCCATACATTGAACCTGTTTTACGGTATGAATCTTCTGATAAAACGCTAGAAGTTCTTGCCGAAATGGACGGTGGGCCGCTGAATAGTTTGTCTCATAAAGGCCGTAAGGCGTTCGCTGAATTAGCGTTATCTGGTCTGTTCGATGCGAAACCTGGTGATGAGGTCTGGCCGCGTCGTTCAGTCCATGCGCCATATAGCCACCAGATTCAAATGCTGGAGCGAGGTCTTTCTCCTGGTTGCCCCGGTATTGTTACATCGGGAACAGGTTCGGGAAAAACGGAAAGTTTTATGTTGCCTATACTGGCAGCACTATCGAATGAGGCTGCCAGCTGGGCCGCACCTTACGACGGTTATCTGCAAAATCGATGGTGGAACGGCGAAAAAACAAGCTGGGTTTCTCGTCGTGAAGGAGAAAAACGTCAGGCTGCAGTCAGGGCGCTGGTGCTTTACCCAATGAACGCTCTGGTTGAAGATCAAATGGCGCGTTTACGTAAAACGTTGGATTCAGATGACGCACGGCAGGTGATGGAGCATCACTTCGCAGGAAATCGGATCTTCTTCGGGCAATATACCAGCGCAACACCGGTTACCGGCTACGCCAGTCATCCTCGTATTTCTGGAGTCAAATCGGAAAAAAGTCGCCGTGCCCGTAATCTTGAAAAATTACGTAAGGCGTTGAAGCGAATTGATAGCGATCAGCAGGCTGCGCGTGCATTCGACGAAGAAAAAGGAAACGTTTCGGAAAAGACCCGATATATATTTCCTTCGACAGACGGTGGGGAAATGGTTTCTCGCTGGGATATGCAGGCAGCCCCGCCTGACGTTCTCGTCACTAACGCCTCAATGCTAGGGGCTATGCTTTCGCGAGAAGTTGAAGACGGTATTTTTGATGCTACGCGTGAATGGCTGATGAATAACAACGATGCGTACTTCTATCTGGTATTCGACGAGCTGCATTTAATGCGTGGTTCTGCTGGAACCGAAACCGCAATGTTGATTAAGTCGCTGATTATCAGACTCGGGCTTGATGACCCGAAACATCGTTACAAACTGCGTTTGCTGGCGTCGTCTGCATCCCTTCCGATGGATGGTGCGGATGGAGAACAATCACGGAAATACCTTCGGGATCTCTTTGCCCCCTTTGGTACTTGCCGTGACTCTCTGGATCCCGGTAGCGATAAGCCTGACTTCTGGCGTAATTGCGTTATTCAGGGAAAACCATATATACCACTAAAACCTGAAGGAAAAATCGCCGTGTGGCCTTTCGCCGCATTGATGCGGGTTGCCCTTGAGGGGCAGGAAAACGTCGTTCGTAATCTGAACATGACGGACGTGCTTAATCAGGCTTTGTCTAATGTCTTCTTGGCTCTGGGCGTGAAAGCGCAAAATGGCATGCAAGGCATTAAACAAGCAGCGGAAAAAGCAGCTGCGCTGCTGACCAATGCTTGCATAGAAGAAGGCAGCGAGTCGCCGCGAGCGATGCCGCCGGGGTTAATCATTGATAAGATTTTTATTAAGGAAGACACGGGTAATCAAGATGAATTGGAATTAGCATTGCGCGGGTTAATGCTGTTACGCGCGCTACCGGAATCTGGGATAGATTGCGAGAAACCTGCCAACGTCACTCCAGCTTTTCGCGTGCATACATTCGTCAGAAATATTGAGGGTTTCTTCGCCTCAGTATCGCCGGGAGAGCAAAAGGCGAAATTCTCCGATTTTTGTCTGGAACGAGGCTTGTCGCATGCGCCATCAACTCCAGACGGAAAACGTGGTCGCCGTTTGTTCGAAATGCTGTATTGTGAAGCGTGCGGTGAGTTACTGATCGGCGGTCAGAAGGGACAGAATCACGGTAAAACCATCGAATTATTACCTTCGGCGACCAATTTGGAAAGTCTTCCCGAACGCCCTGGTGCTGAATATTACGATGATATGACGCTAGAGGAGTTTGCGGTTTTCTGGCCTGTCGATATAGCCGGCCGGCCTCCGGTAGGTTGCGAAAAAGGTTGGGATGTCTGGGAAAAAGCGGCGCTTAATCCTGTTACAGGCATTGTGACCACTGGGGAGGAAATATCGACGCCGAATACTGACACAGTTCGCGGGTATCTCTATTTCCAGAATTCGGTTAAACCTAAAAAAGGTGAGCCTGCGAAGAAACCTTCTGCGCAACCTTTCTGCTGTCCTAATTGCGGCATTGACTATTCCAGTCGACCTGCCAGCAATCGTTCCAGAACGCCCATTCGTGCATTCCGTACTGGTGTGACGAAATCATCCCAACTGGTAGCTACGGAGCTATTTGAATTACTGCATGCGATCGGTGCGGAAGCAAAGAGTATTGTTTTCTCAGACAGCCGACAGGATGCGGCTTCGATGGCGCTGGAGATTGAACGTTTGCACTTGCGCGATCTGCGCAGGGAAATATTGGTAGCAGCAGCCAGAGCGATGCTTGAAGAAGCTGAAAAAAGTTACATATCAGAAGATATTATTAACGATAAAATGAACAAAGCCATGCTGGCTAGTGATGATGATGAATACGGTCGGCTATATGCTCTCAGAAATCATCAAGGGGCGGTTGCCAATCTTTGTAAGTATAAACGTATAAAAATAGACAGACTATTAGAATCTGAAGGTGATTCAATCGGAAGAATTACATCTGAACTGGTTGGACTGGGAATATCACCCTACAAATATCGCTCTAGTTCAGATGAGAATGATAGCAACGTTTGGTACTCTAATTTCATCAAGAAAGGTAAGGATATTAAATATAGCGAAACCCTTTCTTCTCATGAAAAAATGAAGATAAAAACAAAAATCTCAGGAGATCAGTTTGAGCTGATAGATGATGTTATCTTTGCTAATACATTCTTCGCGCTGGAAGAGACTGGATTGGCATATCCATGTATATCCGATAAAGACGATTCGCCAGAATTAGATGCATGGTTAAGAGTATTTTCAAGTGCTTATCGAGTTACGGATAATAAATATTTTGACTCTACCCGTACTCGTGATTGGTATGAAGGAAGCCATGTCGAAAAAGAGAAGGTTAAGCGCGTGGCCAGAGTTTTATTCGGTGATGGCCGATATCAAGATGGTTTAACGAATATCTTGAAGCAATTTTCTTTGCTTGAGCATAAGGCAGGGCGAATAAATATCGGTAAGTTGTTCCTCAAAATAAGTAAACCAGGTGATAATTACTGGCAATGCGGAAAATGTGGACGAATTCACTTACATTTAGGGTTTAAAAATTGTACTCGCTGTTTAACCCCACTTAATATCGAACCCAGCGGAGTTGTTGAAACGTTGTGGGAGGAAAATTTTCTTGGAAAACGCATTGCACGCGGAGAGCGAGACGGAGTTAAACGTTTTCGGCTGAATGTTGAAGAATTGACCGGGCAGACGGATGATTTCTCCGATCGTCTACGTAAGTTCAAGGGGATTTTCGTCGATAAGATGAGTGAACTTGAAAAGCTAGATGCGGAAATAGATATGCTTGCCGTTACCACGACAATGGAAGTCGGAATTGATATCGGTTCACTTCAGTCGGTTTATCAGGCCAACATGCCCCCTCAGCGCTTTAACTACCAGCAGCGCGTCGGTCGAGCTGGGCGACGCGGCCAAGCTTTTTCTTTTGTTATCACATTTTGTCGTGGGCGTACTCATGATGCATACTATTTTGCTCATCCTCATGCAATCACCGGCGATTCGCCGCCGCCGCCTTTCCTGGCGGTAGATCACGACGCCATTCCATTAAGACTCATGCGGAAAGTATGGCTTAGAGCTGCATTTAATCTTTTACGCGAAGAGGATTATAAAAATGGAACAACTTTCCCTGGAGATAAACTCATTCCGCCTGATATTCATGGTGAATATGTTTCTACGTATGATTACTATCATAGCGATGAAAAGAATTGGGCTGAACGATTGCTGGGAGCGTTGAAAACAACTCAGAATATACATGATCGCTTTATTGAGGCAGCAACGTTCGATCCAGAGCAAAAACGACGTCTTTATTCCGCATTAAATGCGGAAGGCATAATTGATGAAATCGATAAACTGAAACTTTACGTCCCTGAAGACGATATGGGGCTTGCACGTTTCCTGGCCGAACACGGTAAACTGCCGATGTATGGAATGCCGACGCGGGTACGAAACCTTTATTTGGGATTACGTAAAACAAAAGGTATAAACGCTCAAGAAGAATACGAATGGTCGACGATGGATCGCGATCTTGACCTCGCAGTTTTCGAGTATGCTCCTGGTTCTGTCTTGATCAAGGATAAGAAAAAGCATGAGGTAATAGGCTTCACAGGAAATTACCAGGAACCACAGATCCAGAACAACCGAATATCGGATCTTTCGGTGGTAGGCTCATGGCAGGAGTCGTGCAGCCATGTAGCAATTTGCCCTGCATGCGGTTCCGCCAAGCTGGAGCTACATAAACCTGACAACGACATTAATTGCGAGGATTGCCGAACGCCGATCAGTCCTGAAGAATTCAGGCTTTATATCACGCCAGCAGCTTTTCGCACGGATTTCAAACCCAAAGACGATATGGATAGTTTTATCCGTATGTCGTTGAAAACCACGGCGACAGTTTTGCATGAGGGTGTTCCAACAAAATGCGACTCTTTCACTGTACGACGCGGCGAAGTGACCATTCTTCGCCTCAATGATGGCCACATTAATGGAGAAAAGGAAGGTGAACGATTTACTATTGACCTGGTAAATGATCTAAAAGCACCAATGCCCTTTTCTACTTATTGTCCGTCAGTTAAAGGTGAACAGGCTATCGATTCAGGTTGGTTGGAGTCGCACAATAACCCGCGCTGGCAATGTAGCGGCAAGAAAAAAAGTTTTGGGCTTGTATCAAGCAAAGAGACAGAATCGCTTCATATCGAATTAACTAAATTCGATGCGCGCCTTAATCTGGACATGGTCGCCAGATACGGCGAGTACATGAATTTGCCTACGCGTGCTGCTGCTATTAGCGCGACCCAGATATTGACGCATAAGGCAGCGCTCTATCTGGATGTTTCGCCAGATGAATTCGAAATGCTTGAACCCCGACTGCATCTTGGTAAACCCATCTTGCAAATCGCCGACGCGTTGATCAATGGTTCAGGGTTATGCAGACGACTTGCCGAGCCAGCCATCGCTGGCGGTCCGCCTTTGATCGTCACATTATTGCATGAGATTCTGGAAGATAAGTGCGTCTGGCCAATGGTTGACTTTCTGAAGAAGGCTCATCCTGCTCAATGTCAAACGGCCTGTTACAAGTGCATACAGCGCTATGGCAACCGTCGGTATCACGGCTTGCTGGACTGGCGTTTAGGTATGGCCTATTTACGGGCGATGGTTATGCCCGAATTCGCATGTGGTCTGAACGCCGCCGACTGGAGTCAGCCAGAGATGAAAGGATGGCGAAAAAGAGCGTTTGAGTTAGCGGAAGACGTCGAGGCGTTACGACCAGCAACGATCAAATTGTCAAAAGAGTATTCGTTACCTGTTCTTATCGAAATACAGGATGGGAAAGAACTTTGGAGAGCGGCCGTAACGCATCCTTTATGGCAATGGAGAGATGCCGAACGTGATGCTCTGATTGACTCTTTTGGATTGGCTGGCGGGGAGTCGCCACTACTATTCATTGATACGTTTGAACTGGAAAGACGACCGCTGCGTGCGCTGGTGAACCTTAAGCGGAGTTAAAATATCGCAATAGCGTTTGTTGTTACTGGTTGGTGTTTTTAGTCGAAGGCGCTTTTAATACGAAAGCGCTTTTAAGCCACGGCATAACATAGTGAGGTTATCCAGCAGTTAACTCATCGAGTTATCGAATGCGTTAACTATGCCAGGCTGGGGAGAAAATTATTACCTTGGTGAATGTGTTTATAGTTATATGTAAGCCAGAACTATTAGATTTGCCGGAGTGATAAGAACGGCAAAAAACTAATACCGTTCTTATTATTTATTTTTTGCCTTATCAGTTCTGGCACTCCATCTGCCGCAGTGCGCGGCCATAAAGGTTGCACAGGGCGGGCACCAAGTGAGCTATAGCATTGAGGTAGTGATTCAGTTGTGCCCACTGGGTGTCATCGGGCTGAGGGCTCCTTTGCAGCAGATCATCGAACAGCATCAGCCCATGGCAAAGACCTTCCGCATGTTCCGCTGAAAGTGCAGCAAGGTCGAGAAGCTGTGTGGAAGTAAGTTCATGAAGATCGAGTTGGCTGAACAGTTCGCGGTAGAGAGTGATGGTGTTAGTGGCGGGTTCTGATGTGAAAATGTTTTCCATGTGGCTGTTCTCCTTAGTGTGGTGCGCTGCTACCACATGAGACGCTAAACCCATGGTGGTAGCCCAAACGGAGTTAGCGTTACCGGACACTAAGGAAACCGGCGCTTCTTGCGAAGCCTCCGCCTGGGCCACCATAATTCTGGATGTTCAAGGCCCCAGCATTATATACATAATGCTGCTTAGTGTATGTGTTCGGAACGCTAACTCCGGCTACGAATTTTGTTGCAGCGAGGAAAATTATATCGTTGTGCCATTGGCGATAAAATAGCCTGTCTAAATTTACAGGTAGTTACTGCCAATATTGGAATAGAGATCGCAGTAATTAATTTCTATACCCCATTTATCTATGGTCTCAATATCTTAATCAATGGAAATCCGTTAAAACATTTGCAATGTCGATAGGTTACGATATATTCATTAAGATTATTTTTTTTCTGTGAGTATTCGTATGCTGTATGCCGTAATTGCAGAGATGGACAAATCCAAATGGAATGATAAGCCCGGTATGGAGTATCACTTCCCTAAGCGTTACGCAAAAATGCTCATACCCGGAACTCGCGTGGTCTACTACAAAGGCCAGATTAAGGACAGGAGTTACCGGCCGCTGCGGCTTTCTGATAAACCACATTATTTTGCGATAGCTACCATTGGCAGTGTCTATTCGGACCCCAATGCAAAACGTGGCGATTTATATGCTGTGGTGACTGACTTTCAGCCATTCACTGAGGCCGTGTTGGCAAAGAAGGGTGAAAACTACTTTGAGTCTATTCCTTCTAATCGCGAATCAAACTACTGGTACGATGGTGTACGTCTCATAACCGAAGAAATATTTAAAACGATAGTAGAGCATGCAGAGCTTAGTGCAGTAGTAGTGCCGGAAGAGAAGGCGGTGGAAGAGGAAGGGGATTACAACGACAGTTTTGAGTCCGAAGCAACCCATCTTGAAGGTGCAAAAATCAGCTACTTCACGACCAAATACGAACGTAAGCCACTGTTAAAGAACCAAGCAGTGAAATTACATGGCACTACATGTTGCGTCTGCGGTTTCAACTTCAAGGCATTTTATGGTGAGTATGCAGAGGGATTTATCCACATCCATCATTTGTTGCCGGTCTCGGAGCTTGGCGGTGAGAAACCCGTTAATCCAGCTACAGATTTGGTGCCGGTCTGCGCTAATTGCCACAGTATCATCCATCGTAAAAAAGATAGAACCCTCTCTATTGATGAACTCAAAGAAATGATCCAGCAGCAGAAGGGGTGAGTCTGAGCTTACGACGTAATCTGTGCCAAGGTTGAGCGATCATTCTGTCTCAAAACACTAGAGCCAACTTCCCGCCAAATCAATAAGGCTGCAAATCTGCAGCCTTATTCAATGAACTTACAAACCCAACCTACCCCAAATCCCCCCCATTGCTGGCGATCACCTTTTTATACCACCAGAACGATTTCTTGCGGGTGCGGGCGAGGGTGCCGTTGCCCTGGTCGTCGCGGTCGACGTAGACAAAGCCGTAGCGCTTGCTCATTTCGCCGGTCGAGGCCGCCACCAGGTCGATGCAGCCCCAGGTGGTGTAACCCAGCACCGGCACGCCGTCGGCGATGGCGTCGGCCATGGCGCGGATGTGTTCGCGCAGGTAGCTGATGCGGTAGTCGTCCTCAATCTCGCCTGCTGCATTGAACTCGTCGTGCGCGCCCAGGCCGTTTTCCACCAGGAACAGCGGCTTTTGGTAGCGGTCGTACATCATGTTCATGGTGATGCGCAGCCCCAGCGGATCGATGCCCCAGCCCCAGTCGCTGCGCGGCAGGTGCGGGTTCGCCAGCGATTTCACCACGTTGGCGGCGCTGCTGTTGTGGTCGTTCATGTCGGCGGAGGCGCAGCGCGAGGCGTAGTAGCTGAAGGAGACGAAGTCGACGGTGTGCTTCAGGATGTCGGCGTCTTCTGGCGCCATTGCGATGCTGACGCCTTTCTCGCGGAAGACGCGGGTAGCGTAGGAGGGGTAAGCGCCGCGCGCCTGCACGTCGATAAAGAACAGGTTCTCGCGGTCTTTCTCCAGCGCGGCCCACACGTCTTCCGGCTTGCTGGACCACGGGTAGAAGTTGCCGCCGGCCAGCATGCAGCCCACTTGGTTGCCGGGGTTCACTTCGTGGGCGATGCGCGTCGCCAGCGCGCTGGCCACCAGTTCGTGGTGCGCGGCCTGGTATTTCACCTGTTCGGGGTTTTCGCCCGCTTCAAACACCAGCCCCGCGCCGGAGAACGGGCTGTGCAGCAGGATGTTGATCTCGTTGAAGGTGAGCCAGTATTTCACCAGCCCGTCGAAGGCTTCGAAGCAGGTGCGGGCGTAGCGGGTGAAGAACTCCACCATCCTACGGCTGCGCCAGGAGCCGTATTCGGTCACCAGGTGCATCGGCACGTCGAAATGGCACAGGGTCACCAGCGGCTCGATGCCGTATTGGCGGCACTCTTCGAACAGGCTGCGGTAGAAGGCGATGCCTTCGGGGTTGGGCGTCAGCTCGTCGCCGTTGGGGTAAATCCGGCTCCAGGCGATGGAGGTGCGGAACACGGTAAAGCCCATCTCCGCCATCAGCGCGATGTCGTCGCGGTAGCGGTGGTAGAAATCGATGGCGTCGTGGCTGGGATAAAACTCGTCGTCGCGCAGGCTAAAGCGCTTCTCCAGCCCGAGTTTGACCGCCATGCGGTTGGTGCCGTGCGGGAGCATATCGACGGTGGTCAGCCCTTTGCCGCCCTCGCGATAGCCGCCTTCCGCCTGGTTGGCGGCCAAAGCGCCGCCCCATAAAAATCCTTTAGGGAATGTTGAATCGGACATGCAATCCTCTGGTGTCTCATTGCGTTGCGCTGGCGGCGTTCGCCGCCGGTGCGGTTTGGCCGGGCGCGGCGGCGTTTTCCGGCAGATCCTCGAAGCCCAGCATCAGCGTGAGCGCGAACGACAGCACCACCGAGAGCGCCATCACCGCCACCACCCATACGATGCTCATCGGGTTGGCCGGATCGAAGAACTGCACGCTGGTGAACAGCCCGGGCGAGGCCATCGAATGGCTGGCCAGCCCGCCGATGCCGGCGACCGCACCGCAGACGAAGCCGCTGATCAGGCTGGCGATCAGCGGCCGTTTCAGGCGCACCGCCACGCCGTACAGTGCCGGTTCGGAAATCCCCGCCACGATGGCGGAGGCCGCGGCGGCCAGCGCGGTCTGGCGCAGTTCGCGGTTCTTGGTTTTCAGCGCCACCGCCAGCGAAGCGCCGCCCAGCGACAGGTTGGCGCCGATCTCCGAAGGCATCACCATGCCCTCTTTGCCGGTCTCGGCGATGGTCTGGATGATGGTCGGGGTGAAGACCCGGTGCATGCCGGTGATCACCAGCAGCGGCCAAATCGCCCCCATAATGGCCACGGAAAGCCAGCCCAGGTAGCCGTGCACGGTGTACACCAGCGCAGAGATGCCGCTGCCGATCCAGATGCCGAGCGGCCCGATAAGCAGAATGGCGATCGGCGCGGCGATCAGCACGATCAGCATCGGCTTGAGGAAGTTCTTGGTCACCGCCGGGGTGATGCGATCCACCCCGCGTTCGATGTGCGACAGGATCCAGGTCATCACCAGCGCCGGGATCACCGTGTAGGTGTATTTCACCGCCGTCACCGGGATGAAGGCGAATTCCACCGCCTGGCCCTGCGCCGCCTTGGCCATCAGATCGATAAAGTTGGGATGCACCAGCACCCCGGCGATGGCGATCGCCAATGACATGTTGGTTTTGAACTTCAGCGCCGCCGAGGCGGCGACCATCACCGGCAGGAAGAAGAACGCGCCGTCGCCGATCACGTTGAGGATGACGAGGGTCGAGGAGCCTTTCTCGAATACCCCGGCCATATCCAGGATCATCGCCAGCAGCTTCACCATCGAGCCGCCGATGATGGCGGGGATCAGGGGCGACATGGTGCCCACCAGCGCGTCGAGAATGCCGGCGCCGATGCCCTTCAGGGTGAGCTGGCGTTTTACCGGGGCGGCGGGGGCCGCCGCGCCCGGCATGCCGAGCGCCAGCACCGCCTGATAGGCCTTGGCCACCTCGTTGCCGATGATCACCTGGCACTGCTCGCCGCTGTGCACCACGCCCAGCACGCCGTCGATGGCCTTCAGCGCCGGTGTGTCGATCCGCGTTTTGTCTTTCACCACGAATCTCAGGCGGGTCATGCAGTGGGTCACGGCCTCGATATTGCCCGCGCCGCCCAGGGCGGCCACGATGGTGTGCGAAATCTCTGCGTAGTTCTTCGGCATGGCGTGTCGTCTCTCAGATAGCAATTCGGATAGCCTAAAGGCGAATATTTACTGCCTGGGCGATCCGTCGTTCCATCCGTATGAAACGCCCATAAGAAACCGGTTTCACAAAATCATGTATTGGTGTTTTGTTGTTGGCAAGAACTATGGTTTTTGGCGTTGCGTTTTCGTGATCTGGAACGTCAGGGATAAGTGCGCACCGATGTGCAGGGGCGTGAAAACGTTCCAAACGCCGGGCGTCTTGGGTAGACTGCGCTGAACCCATGGATTTTGGCGGCGCACAGATGGCAACGATACTCGAGGTGGCGAAAAAGGCCGGCGTTTCAAAGGCGACGGTGTCGCGCGTTTTGTCCGGCAGCGGCTATGTCAGCGAGGAGAAACGCGCGTTGGTGGAAAAAGCCATCGCGGAAACCGGCTATCGGCCCAACCTGCTGGCGCGCAGCCTGGCGACCAACACCACCCAAACCCTCGGCCTGGTGGTCACCAACACCCTCTACAGCGGCAACTATTTCAGCGAACTGATGGCGCAGTCGGCGCGCATCATGGAGGCGAACGGCCGCCAACTGATCCTGGCGGACGGCAAGCACACTGCCGAAGAGGAGCGGGCCGCCATTCAGTTTTTGCTGGATCTGCGCTGCGACGGGGTGATCATCTACCCGCGTTTTCTGTCGATCGCGGAAATGGACGAGATCGTCTCCCAACACCGCCAGCCGATTCTGGTGATCAACCGGCGGCTGCGGCGGAACGACAGCTACTGCATCTTCAGCGATCAGCACGCCGCCGGCGCGGCGGCGGTGGCGCACCTGATCGCGCGCGGGCATCGCGACATCGCCTTTATCACCGGCTCGCTCGATTCCCCTACCGGGCTGGAGCGTCTTTCCGGCTATAAATCCGCGCTGGCGCAGCAGGGCATTGCGGTTAATGAGGCGTTGATCGTCGAGGGGAAATGGCACGCGCAAAGCGGCGTGGCGGCGGTCGATGCGCTGCTGGCCGGCGGGCAGCCGTTCAGCGCCATCGTCGCCGGCAACGACGAAATGGCCATCGGCGCGATGAAGCGGCTGGCGGAGCGCGGCGTGGCGGTGCCGGAGGCGGTATCGGTCATCGGCTTCGACGACATCCCATTGGCGCCCTATACCGTGCCGTCGCTGTCGAGCATGAAGATGCCGGTCACCGAGATGATCCAGGAGACCGTCAACCGCCTGCTGTCGATGCTGGACGGCGGCGAACTGAGCAAGCGCCCCAGCTTCCCGGCCAGCCTGATCGAGCGCGAGTCGGTGGCGGCGGGGCCGTATTGGGGGGATGTATAATGAGTTATTTTATAATCGAGCACTCCACCATGTTGAAATAAACGCACATCGGAATGTTAATCTGCCTTTGGAGCATACCGAGGGTAGCTCATGCTATTAAATACACATATTTATAATTTGGTTTTTATAATTTTAATTAAGTTTCCTGTTAATTCTATTTTTTATCTGTTTTAGCGCATTGATGAGTTTTCAGCTTGATTGCAAGATCTACTATTTCTAATAAATAATTATAATGGTCTGCGATTTTCTTTAAGAACATTGCCCCAAGTGATAAACCAAGTAAGATGGCCAGTGCATAAATGGTTATGTCATCTGAGTATCCGTGGTTTCGATTTGTTATTGAGTTATTGTTTAGTAACTTATCAATGACTCCTGTTTCTTTTATGTATGTATAAATAAGCCCGAACATAGATATAACTGCTGTTTTCTCCCCGAAAAAAGCACTTATCCTTTTTGAAATTCTTGATGATTTTTTATTTAACCAAAAAGACAGATGATTTAACTCATCTACCTCATAAGGCGCCAATTTTTTTGCATATTCTTGGTCGTAGTCTATTTCTGCTATTAGGTTATTGATTTCTTCTTTTTTCCAGTTTTTTAAATTAAAAGCTTCATTGGTGATTGATATTATTATTGCCAGATGCCCTGATATCACGCATAAAATAGCAAGCAATTGTTCAATACTTACTAAGGTACCAATTTTTTCTGTTCTTATATTGGTTGTTTCATTTGAAAGCAGACTGGGAAGCCAAATTAACATTGTGAGAAAAAAAGAAACACAGCTGGTGATAAATAACCAGCGGGTTATTTTGCTAACGATTTTACTAATTTTACTTTTTGCTGGTGGGGGCTTGTAGGGGGAAAATGATTTAATAATTGATAACAATTGATTGATTCGAAACATTTCACTTCCTTATACTTTATAGTAATGAGTTGTTTAACCTATGATAGTATCATGGATAATGAATTTAACAACGTTGAAATGCCGGTCATCATCGATTTTTAATTGAAGTTTGATGTTTGCTTTCTGAGTTTAAACTAAATTCAATGCTATAATCTCTTTCATAGTTAATTTGTCAAAGAGGATGAGTGGAAACCCATCCTTTTATCATTCGATTTACAGTACTAATTACCCCAACCCCCCAATCCTGCCCCGAATCTCTTCCTCCGGCAGATCCACACCAATAAATACCAAGGTGCTCTTGCGCTCTTCCTCAGGCAGCCACTCCCGATCCCAGTCGGCGTTATACAGCCGCTGCACGCCCTGGAATAGCAGGCGGCGCGGCTCGTCTTCGATAGACAGAATGCCTTTGTAGCGCAGCAGGTTATCGGCGTATTCCAGCAGCAGGCCTTCCATTACTTCGGAGATTTGCATCAGCGGCAGCGGGCGCTCCAGCGTCACTACGATCGAGCGGATGTCGCTCTGCGGCTGTGGGATGCGGCGGAACAGCGGGGCGGGCGGCGTCAGGTTGAGCTTGTCGTTCAGCGTAAAGCCTTCGATGTCGAACAGCACGCTCAGATCGATGTCGCCGTGCGTCACCTGGTAGACCGGCGCGCGGGCGTTCATCCGCTGCAGTCGCTGGATCAGCGCCTCGCAGTCCGGCGCCACGTCGGTTTTGGTCAGCAGAAGGCGGTCGGCGTAACCCACCTGCGCCTGGGCGATGCTGAACTGGCTCAGCTGCTGCTCGGCGTGTGCCGCGTCCACCAGGGTGATGATGCCGTCCAGCAGGAAGCGCTCGCACAGGATCTCGTGCGAGAAAAAGGTCTGGGTAATCGGGCCGGGATCGGCCATGCCGGTGCATTCGATGATCAGCCGGTCGAACGCCAGCTGGCCGCTGTCGACGCCGTCCAGCAGATCCAGCAGCGCGTCTGCCAGTTCGTTGGACTTGCTGCAGCAGATGCAGCCGTTGCTCAACGTGGTGATGCGGCTGGCGCGATCGCCGATCAGCGCGTTGTCGATCGGCACTTCGCCGAACTCGTTCTCGATGACCGCGATTTTATAGCCGTGTTCGGCGTTCAGGATGTGGCGCAGCAGGGTGGTTTTGCCGGCGCCCAAAAAGCCGGTCAGGATGGTGACTGCAATGGGTTTCATACGGGTCCTTGTGACTGCGGGTTAACAGCAGCGCATGCCGCCTTTGCCGTCGCCGCCGTAGCGCGCTTGCTGGCGCTCGCGGAAAAATTCTTTATAGGTCATCACCGGCTTGTCCGGGTGGTTGTCTTTCATGTGCTGGACGTAGGTATCGTAGTCAGGCACGCCCACCAACATGCGCGCCGCCTGCCCGAGGTACTTCCCCGCCTGGCCGAGATTTCCGAACATAAGCCTTCTCCAACTTTACCCTGCATCACTACAGCGGTTGCTTAAGCCTGATATTAGGGGAAGCCGGGGGATGGGGTTCCCGCAGGGATGCCCCACCTCCGGGTCGCCCCGGGTATCTCGATTGCATCGCGCCGCACGCCTGGCATCTTGCGATGCACAGGCCGTGCGGCTTTGGGTACTACTTAACGTTTATTATGCAGGGTATCCGTTAAATCACATCAATGCTGGGTCGAAACTTTGACCTCCCCCTCAGTTACGCCGTCGGCGGGCGCGGCCTGCGGCACCGGCACGTAAGGCGTTTCCTGGTCGGTGCGTTTCGGGTTCTTGTGCGCCGCCATCGCGGTTTTCACCCCGTAGAAGATGATGCTGTACACCACCAGCAGGAACAGAATGCTCAGCCCGGCGTTGGTGTAGTTGTTCACCACGATGTGGTTCATGTTGGCGATCTGCTGGGCGCTCAGCTCGGCGCCGCCTTCGGCGATCTTGCGCTTGTATTCGCCGGCCAGGAAGAAGAAGCCTTCCAGCTGTGGGTTGTCGCTGAACAGCTTCAGGCCCAGCGCGTAGGTGGTGCAGATCAGCAGCCACACCGCCGGTAGCACGGTCACCCAGATGTATTGGGTGCGCTTCATCTTAATCAGCACCACGGTGCCCAGCACCAGCGCCACGGCGGCCAGCATCTGGTTGGAGATGCCGAACAGCGGCCACAGGCTCTTCACGCCGCCGAGCGGATCCACCACGCCCTGATACAGCAGGTAGCCCCACAGCCCGACGCAGCCGGCGGTACCGACGATGCCGGCCACCAGCGAGTCGGTTTTCTTCAGGAACGGCACGAAGTTGCCGAGCAGATCCTGCAGCATAAAGCGGCCGGAGCGGGTGCCGGCGTCCAGCGCGGTCAGGATGAACAGCGCCTCGAACAGAATGCCGAAGTGGTACCAGAAGCCCATGTTGGCGCCCGGAATGATCTGGTGGAACACGTGGGCGATGCCCACCGCCAGCGTTGGCGCGCCGCCGGCGCGGTTCAGCACCGAAGGTTCGCCGATGTCGGTGGCAGTCTGCAGGATCTGTTCCGGGCTGATGACGAAGCCCCAGGAGCTGACCGCCGCCGCCGCGTGCACGGTCACGTCCTTCAGCGAAGCCATGATCATCGGCGCGTCTTCGGTGCCCAGGCGGTGCAGATCCGGCATGGTGATGCCCAGCGCCGCCGGCGGGGTGTTCATGGCGAAGTACAGGCCCGGTTCGATGATGGAAGCCGCCACCAGCGCCATGATGGCGACGAAGGACTCCATCAGCATTGCGCCGTAGCCGATAAAGCGCGCGTCGGTCTCATTGGCCAGCAGCTTCGGCGTGGTGCCGGAGGCGATCAACGCATGGAAGCCGGAGACCGCGCCGCAGGCGATGGTGATGAACAGGAACGGGAACAGGGTGCCTTTCCACACCGGGCCGGTGCCGTCGACGAACTGGGTCACCGCCGGCATTTTCAGCTCAGGGTTGAGGATCACGATGCCGATCGCCAGCCCGACGATCACGCCGATTTTCAGGAAGGTGGCCAGGTAGTCGCGCGGCGCCAGGATCAGCCATACCGGCAGTAGGGCGGAGACGAACGCGTAGCCGATCAGCGTGAAGGTGATGGTGGTGTCTTTAAAGGTCAGCGCCGGGCCCCAGTACGGGTCGTGCGCCACCACGCCGCCGAACCAGATGGCGGCTACCAGCAGCACGATGCCGATGACTGACACTTCACCCACGCGGCCGGGGCGCAGATAGCGCATGTAGATGCCCATAAACAGCGCGATCGGTACGGTGGAGCAGACGGTGAACACGCCCCACGGGCTTTCCGCCAGCGCTTTCACCACGATCAGCGCTAGCACCGCCAGGATGATGATCATGATCAGGAAGCAGCCGAACAGCGCGATGGTGCCCGGTATCGGCCCCATCTCTTTTTTGATGATCTCACCGAGCGAGGCGCCGTTGCGGCGCGAGGAGATGAACAGCACCATAAAGTCCTGCACCGCCCCCGCCAGCACCACGCCGCCCAGCAGCCACAGCGTGCCGGGCAGGTAGCCGACCTGCGCGGCCAGCACCGGCCCCACCAGCGGCCCAGCGCCGGCGATGGCGGCGAAGTGGTGGCCGAACAGCACGTTCTTGTTGGTCGGCACGTAGTTCAGGCCGTCGTTGTTGACCACCGCCGGCGTGGCGCGGCCGGCGTCCAGCTTCATCACCTTGGTGGCGATGTACAGGCTGTAGTAGCGGTAGGCCACCAGATACACCGCCACCGAAGCGACGACGATCCACAGCGCGCTGATGTGTTCGCCGCGGCGCAGCGCCACCACGCCAAGGCAGGCTGCGCCGAGTATCCCCAGCAGCATCCACGGAATGTGCTTTAAAATCCCCTCTCGTTTCATGAGGTATCCTTAATTCCAGTCTGCAAAATATGAATGAACTCATCCGCTTGTAAGAGATGTCAGAGTGGCGCGGTGAGCCGTAGCGTCTTTCCCGAGGTAAGGCGGGTTTAGGAACAGCTCATCATCGCCGGGGGTAAGGGGGGAAGACAGGCGTATTTCGCTCAGCGGTCAGATCCGCCGGGTGAACGGTTGGATTGGCGGGGTAAGCGGTTGGCGGCCTGGAGAAGGGATTCGGCCGCCGGCGGGCGGCGGCCTGCCTCCTCAGGCCGTCTGCATGGCCTGCAGCAGGTGGATAAACGCGGCGCTGAGCGGCGGCGTGGCCGGCTCATGGCGGGTAAAGACGTAAAAGCGCGCGCTGATGTCGATCTCTTGCGTCGGGATTTTCTGCAGGTGCAGCTGCGGGGCGTAGTGCGCGACCACCCGATCGCTCAGCAGCGCGATATAGCCCTGCTGCCTGACCAGGCACCAGGTCGCCAGAAAGGAGTCGGTCTCGACGATCTGGCCATGCGGCGTGTAGCGTTCGGCGATCTCGCGGATGGCGGCATGCCCCACCGAGCAGGAGCGCGGCACCACCCATTTGGCCTCGGCCGGCGGCTGCCCGGCTGCGGTAAGGTCGCCTCCCTGATAGAGCGAGAAGCGCTCGCTCTTCAGCGCCTGCATCGCCAGATCGGCGCCGCCCGCCGCGCCGTTCAGGCTGCTGACCGCCAAATCCAGCTCGCAGTTTCTCAGCCGGGCCAGCAGGCCTTCCGGGCCGTCCTCCACCACCGTCACCCGGGTATGCGGGTAGCGGCGGTTGAAGCCTTCGAGCACCTGCGGCAGGTAGCACAGCAGCGGATCGACGCTCATCCCTACCCGCAGGCGCTTCTCGCCGTCAGCGCTCAGGCCGCGCAGCTCGTCAAACGCGTTGAGCAACTGATTGGTGGCGGCGTCTATCCGCCGGTAAAACAGCTCACCGACCACCGTCAGGCGCACGCCGCGGTTGCTGCGCTCCAGCAGCCGCGCGCCGATGGTCATTTCCAGCTCTTTCAGCACCCGGCTGAGCGTCGGTTGCGAGATGGCCAGCTTTTTCGCGGCCTCGTGCAAACTTCCACAGTGGACAATGTCTTTGAACATCGTCAGATGCGCCAGCTTTGGCATGGTTTTCATGGTTGATCTCCCTGGAAGTGAAAGGCATCAGCCGGAGCCGGCGATGCGGCTGTAATAGGCCTGTTTCATCATGCTGTCGTTCAGCAATTTATTGATGGTCTGGTCGAGCACCGGCGTGGTGACGGAGGCCGGCATCAAGGTGGCGGTGATCTCCACGTCGTCGTCGCCGAAGGGTTCGATATCCAGATGCGAGATAAAGCAGTTTTCCCCTTGCAGCACCTGTTTGAATTTGGCCAGCGCTTCACGCTGTTCATGCTCGAAGGCAATGACGCAAATCTGGTAGGTGGATTCGCCGTTAACGTCATTGAAGGGCTGTTTGTTGACCATATTGACCAGCGGGCGCAACAGGGTGTTGGCGGCGAGCACGAACAGCGTGGCGGCCAGCGCGTCACCGTACAGGCCGCAGCCGGCGCAGGCGCCGACCGCTGCGGAGCCCCAGAGCGTGGCGGCGGTGTTCAGGCCGCGGATGTTCATCCCTTCCTTCATGATGGCCCCGGCGCCGAGAAAGCCGACGCCGGAGACCACGTAGGAGATGACGCGCACCGCGCCGCCGCTGCCGTCGATGGTCATGGCCAGATGGACGAAGATCGCCGCGCTGGTGGCCACCAGCGTGTTGGTGCGCAGCCCGGCGGTGCGCTGGCGGAACTGTCTTTCGTAGCCGATGGCGGCGCCCAGGACGGACGCGGTCAGCAGCGTCAGCAGCGTATGAATGAAATGCATGATAATAACTCGATGTATTATCCGCTTATCATGAGCCACCCGTGGTGGGGTAACTCTTGATAAACAGGTAGTTAAGTTGGCGGGATTCCGTCCCGCCAGGCCAGGGCGGCGCTCAGTGCGCGGCGGCGATCTGCCGGCTGAGCGCCTCGCTGATTTTGTCCGTCAGCGGCTGCATCCCCTCGCGGGTGCGCGCCTCGCGGCGCTGCGTGATGTGATAGCAGCCGTCGAGGGTGCCGGCGCCCAGCAGGAGGATGCGGTCAGACATCATCACCGCCTCCTCTACGCTGTGGGTGACCAGCACGATGGAGCGGGTTTTGATCTGGCGCGTGCTCCAGATACGCAGCAGATCGCTGCGCAGGTGCTCGCCGGTATAGACGTCCAGCGCGGAAAACGGCTCGTCCAGCAACAGCAGCATCGGTTCAACCGCCAGCGCGCGCGCGAAGCCGACCCGCTGGCGCATGCCGCCGGAAAGCTCGCGCGGGTAGGCGTCGCGGTAGGGCGCGAGCCCGACCAGATCGAGCATTTTCAGCGTCTGGGCTTCGACTACCTGCGGCGGCAGATCCTGCGCCTGCAGCCCGAAGGCGATATTTTGGTAGACGTTCAGCCACGGGAAAATGGCGAAGGTCTGGAACACCATGTTGATCTGCGGATTCGGCCCCGAGACTTTTTTATCCCCCAGCATCACGCTGCCCAGATCCGGCGCGATCAGGCCGGAAAGCATGCGCAGCAGGGTGGATTTACCCGAGCCGGACTGCCCCAAAATGCTGACGACTTCGTTGTCATAGAGGCGCAAATTGATTTCATCCAGCACCAGACGTTTTTCTTTACCGGTAGGCTGAACGCTTTTGCTGACGTTATTGACCGTCAGCAGCGTGGTTTTTTTTACCATCATGATCTGTCTCCACCCAATTAAAATATGAGCATGGAAAAAGGGCCGATATTTATCGCCGGGCAGGCGTAAAATAAATGCGAGTGCAAATAAGCCTGGCCGTTATCGGGCTGTTAATACGCTATGCTGGAGGGGGTAGCCCGTCGGGCGCGCCAGTGCGGCGTGCGCGTAGGCCAGAGGCTGAAGGGTAAAGCGAAGGGATGCTGTAACTGACTCATATCCTGACACTTTCAGGATGCAATGGGATGACTATTGCTCCTGTGACCTCAGCGGCTCCAACAATAAAATAAACAACCAACTGTCGCCGTCCATATCATTCTCCCGTTATTTTTCGTGTGGCCATAATACGCGTGCTATTGCCTATTGTTCAATGTGGATGCACCGAATTATGGCGGCAAAATGTAATTTAATATGAATGCGGGAAAAATTTTCTTTATTCATTAAACGGGGTGTCAACAGAAAGCGCGAGAATGAATATAGGCGTCATTTTGTGGAAATATAAACCTGAATTAAACGAGAGAATAAGTGGCGGGCGGAAAGTCGAATAATGAACCGGCCGGAGGGTGCCCTCTGGCCGGGATGGGGGTCAGAACTGATACATGATGCCGGTTTCGACGATGTCGTCGGCGCTGGCGCCAGCGGCGTTCTGCCGCTGCAGCAGGTTGAGTTTGTACTCCACGTAGGTCGACATGTTGGCGTTGAAGCTGTAGTTCAGCGCCAGATCCAGGTATTTGACCAGATCGGCGTCGCCAATGCCGGGCAGGTTGCGGCCGCGCGTTTGCAGGTAGGCTACCGAGGGCGTGACGCCGGAATCGAAGTGATACTGCGCGACCGCCTCGACGGCGTCTGCGCGCGGGGCGAAGCCGGCGTAGCGATCGCCGTCGACGTAGGTCATGTTCTCGGTGCGTGCGTAGCTTGCCGCCAGGTAGAGGTTGTCCTGGTCGTATTTCAGCCCCAGCGTCCAGGCCCGGGCGCGATCGCCGTCAGCCAGGCCGAAGCGTTGCTGCGCCAGGGTGCGCGCAGAGTTGGCGTAGGCGGCGCCAAAGTTTAGCCCCGCGCCGGTGTCGTAAGTGGCGGAAAAGGCGTAACCATCGCCGTTTTGCGTTTGGATATCCTTCGCCCGGTGAGCGTCGTCCCCCCGATTCTTCCCCTGATATTGCAGGCCGAGATCCAGGCCGTCGACCAGACCGCCCAGGCTGCGATTATGGTAGGTCAGCAGGCCGTTGGCGCGGCCGGTCATAAAGTTGTCGGCCGCTTCGTAGCTGTCGTTGCCGAATTCAGGCAGCACGTCGGTCCAGCCGGCCACGTCATACAGCAGGCCGTAGTTGCGGCCGTAATCCAGGCTGCCCCAGCGGCCGAACGTCAATCCGGCGAAGCCGAGGCGGGTATAGCTGTCGCCCGGCCCGGCGCTTTCCGGCTGATTGAGCCCGGCCTGATATTCCCATTGGCCATACCCCGTCAGCCCGTCGCCGATCTGCGTCTCGCCTTTGAAACCGAAGCGGGTATAGGAGCGGTCGCCGTTATTGTCGGCGTCACTGCTGAAGTAATGCACGCCGTTCAGCTGGCCGTACAGATCCAGCTTATTGCCGTCTTTATTGACGATTTCCGCGCCGGTGGCGGCGGCCGGCAGCAGGATGACCAGCGTCATCAGCAAGCTTTTATGGTTCATTTCAATTCCCCAAGTGGATGAAAACAGGGCCGTTAACCGGCCGATTGCGCTTGCGCGATTTTTTTGTACAGGCAGCTGCGGATCCGATCGGTGAGGTGCCGCAGGCTTTCCCGGTTGCGCGCCGCGCGCGGGAGGTTGACGCTGAATTCGTCGTCGATCCGTTTGCTGGTCGCGTCCAGGATCAGCACCCGATCGGACATCAGCACCGCCTCTTCGACGTCGTGCGTCACCATCACCATGGCGCGCGTGCGCAGCCGGTTTTCCCCCCACAACGCCAGCAGGTCGCCCCGCAGTTTTTGCGCGGTAAAGATATCGAGAGCGGAGAAGGGCTCGTCCAGCAGCAAGACGTCGGGCTCTACCGCCAACGCCCGGGCGAAGCCCACACGCTGGCGCATGCCGCCCGAAAGCTCGCGCGGCCAGGCGTGCTCATAGCCGCTCAGGCCCACCAGGCGCAGCAGCGCGTCCAGCCGTTCGGCGATCGTCTGCGGCGGCAGTTTTTGCGCCAGCAGCCCGAAGGCGATGTTGTCGTACACCGCCAGCCAGGGATAGAGCGCGTAGGACTGAAACACCATGCCGGCGTTGGCGCTCGGGCCATCGACCGGTTTGCCCGCCAGGGTGAGCGTGCCGCTGTCCGGTGGGATCAGCCCGGCCAGCATGCGCAGCAACGTGGACTTGCCCGAGCCGGATTGCCCCAGAATGGTAACGAACTCGCCGGCGTGCACGGTCAGCGATACGTCGCGCAGCACGGGTTTGGGGCGTTTGTTTTCGCCGATAAACGTCTTGTTCAGCCGGCGGGCGCTGATAATTACCTCTTGAGTCACCATGTGGTTCCCCCTCGATCAGTCATATTTGAATTTGGTTTCCGCGATGCGATACAGCGGTTGCCAGATGAAGATGATGCACAGCGCCACCAGCGCGCACATCGCGGCGCAGCCCAGCGCAGACTCCGGGTTCTTGCCGGCGTCGGTGACGACGGAAATGAACGCGCCCAGCCCGGTGGCGCTGAGGGTGGTGCTGCCCCACTGGATCACCTCGGCGGCGATGGCGCTGTTCCAGGCGCCGCCGGCGGCGGAGATGATGCCCGTCACGATGTAGGGGAAGATCGCCGGCAGCATGTAGTAGCGCCACCAGCGGAGGCGGCGCAGCCCGAAGGTTTCGCTGACTTCGGTGATCTGCGTCGGAATGGCGGAAACGCCGGCGATCACGTTAAACAACACGTACCACTGGGTGCCCAGCATGATCATCGGAATGGCCCACCAGCCGAGATCCTGGTGATAAATGGCGATGAAGGCGGCGATCAGCGGGTAGAAAATGTTGGGCGGAATAGCCGCCAGGATCTGGATGATCGGCTGGAAGATCTTCACCAGCCGCGGGTTCATGCCGATCCAGACGCCCAGCGGCGTGAAGATCGCCACGCTGAGCAGCATGGCCGCAGCCACCCGCGCGGTGGTGAGCAACATCCACTCTGGCAACATGGCGAAGTACTGTTTGGGGAAATATTCCCACAACTGATAGCCGAACCACACGCAAGCCAGCACCACGCCGAGATACCACAGGCTGCGCCACAGCCAGTTGCCTTTGGCGGCGATCCTGAACAGGCGGTGCAGGCCGAGGGCGTACCACAGCCGCGGCAGCTTGAACAGCCACAGGTCAGCCAGCGTGCGCAGCGTGCGGCCGAGCGCCGCGCCAACGTGCGAGAAGGCCAGGCTGTTATAAAACCACGGATTGCCGAGCGGCCGGTTGGTGGTAACGTCTTCGTATTTGAAGCGCGCGGTGTAGCGCACCAGCGGGCGGAACACCAGCTGATCGAGCAGCACGATGTTGGCGGCCAGCGCGACGATCGCATACAGGATCGCCGGCACGTTCTGCTGCGCCAGCGCTTCGGCGATATAGGAGCCGACGCCGGGCAGTTCGACCGAGCGATCGCCGACCGGAATGGCCTCGGAGGCCACCAGGGCGAACCAGGCGGCGGATTGCGACACCATGGCGTTCCACAGCAGGCCCGGCACTGAATAGATGAACTCCAGCCGCCAGAAGCGTTGCCACGGGTTGTAATTGAAGCTGCGTGCGGCTTCATCCAGCTCCTTGGGCACGATGCGCAGCGTCTGATACAGCGTCAGCATCATGTTCCAGGCCTGGCCGGTAAACACCGCGAAGATGGCGGTGCACTCCAGCCCCATCACGCTGTGCGGGTAGAGGTTGAGAAAATACACGGTTGTGAAGGTCAGGAACCCTACCAGCGGCACCGACTCCATAAAGTTGACGAAGGGCAGGATCACCCGGCGCAGCGGCGCATAGCGCGCGGCCAGCACGGCGAATACCACAGAAAACAGCAGTGACCAGGCCATGCCGAGGAGAAAGCGCATGCTGGTTCTGAGCGAATAATAAAGCAGGTTCCAGGCGTCGAGATTAATGGCAGAGACGTTTTGTTCATTGAAGTCACCGTGCATGTCACCCCAGGCACGAATAAAAAAGGCAATGAAAAAAACACCGATGGCGATAACGATAAAGTCATTTAAATAAGACTTTCTGAAAACAGATGTACCCCGGTTATTTTGCATAACGCAATACCTTATTTTTCCCATAAGAAATCCGTCGGCGCTCGGGGAATATACCCGGCGACATCAGATAAATACCGCCGTAGCGGTTGAGACAGACGTTGTTTTCGCAGCGGGGCGATGGGTGGGCCGGCAGAGCGGGAAAGGCCGTCAGAAGGGGAGCGGTTGCCGCATTCCGTGTCTTTCAGAATGCAACGCGGATGGCATTACTGAAAGACGCCCAATAGTATTAGCGTAAAACTAAAACTTTCATCGCCCATGGGGCCCTCCTCGGTTTAAATATGGCAGGGAGAGGGTAATGTTTTTTACTAATAAAAAGCAATTGGCGGCGTAGGGTTTTTACGGATGATATGTAACAGGATGAATATTCATTTTTTAATCGCTATATTCATAAAGTGAAATAACGCATGCTGATGGCGATAAAGGCGGTAAAAATAAATCACGGCGAAATAAAACGGCGCGCCTGAAGGGGGCACGCCGCCGTAAATCAATAAACCTGTCTGCCGTTGATGCCGGCGGGGAAAATGCCGGTGGCGAACAGATGCCCGTTGGCCTGGATCTGGTCGTCGGGCAGCATCTCCAGCGGGAACTCGCCCGCCAGGCAACTGAGAAAGGCGTTGCGATCGTCCGTGCAGGTAAAGCCGATCAGATCGTAGAACAGCAGCGAAGCGATCAGCTGGCGGTGTTCCGGGATGCGTCGCAGCAGCGCCGCCGACGGAAACGGCAGGTGGAAAAAGAACGCGCAGGCGTTCAGCAGCCCCTGTTCCTTCAGCGCCTGGGCGCAGGGCAGCAGCTGGTAGTCATCGATGCAGACGATGTCGCCGGGGCACAGGTGCTCGCAGGCGATATCGGCAAAATGGCGGTTCAGCTGCCGGTAGGCGCGGTAGTTTTCCGGCGTGAAGTGCGCCTTCTCCGGCTGGTTGTGGAACACCGGCCACAGGCCGTCGTGGTAGTAGCCCTGATAGTGGCGGCGGAACTCCTCGATCGACAGCGGGAAGGTTACCTGATCGTAACCGGCGCGTTGGCGGCAGCTGATCGGGCGCTGCGCAAAATTCTGCACGTCGCCGTTCCAGCCCAGCCACAGCCCCGGTTCGGCGTCGGCCGCCAGCGTCTGGCCGGCGCAGGCCAGATCCTTGCCGTCGCACTGCTTGTTCGAAATCAGCACTAAACGAGACATCAGGAGCTCCTTATCAGTGAAGGGCGCGCGGGGCATGCGCCGAACAATCGGCGCGCCAGGGGGCTTGCAGAGCGGGCAGCGTGACGCGCAGGCCGCGTAATGCCGGATGCGCCAGGCAGCAGCGCGTCAGCCAGCTGCCCAGCCCGACGCCGCGGTATTCGGCGCTGACGAACAGTTCGCTCACCGAGGCGAAGGTGGCGTAATCGGTCACCATGCGGGCGAAACCGAGCAGGTGGCGCTTGCGGTACAGGCCGAAGCACAGGCCGTGGTGCACCAAGCGCTCCGCCGCCGCCCGATCCGGCAGGCTGAGGAAACGCTGGATCGCCTCGATGTCCAATAACTGCCGGTCGGTGCTGATATGAAAAACGCCTTTGCGCCAGCAGAGCAGCGGCTGCGCGGGCGCCGGTTGCGGTTGCATCTTCATGATTATCCTTAGGTTAATGAACCGGGTGGTTACAGCATCCAGCCGAGTTCGGCGGCGGTGACCTGTTCCTCGAAGCGGCGCAGTTCGGCGCTTTTGCAGGTGTGCCACAGAGTGCAGAACGCCGGGCCGAGCAGCTCGCGCAGCGGATCGCTGTGACGGAACAGCGTCAGCGCCTCCTGTTGGCCGAGCGGCAAGGGGGCGGCGTTGTCACTCTCGCAGCCGTTGGCGGCCGGCGGCAGCGGTAGCGGCTGTTCCAGCCCGTGCAGCAGGCCGCCGAGCATCACCGCCAGCGCCAGATAGGGGTTGGCGTCGGCGCCGGCCAGGCGGTATTCGATGCGCTGGTTGGCGCTGTCGGCGCAGGGCAGGCGCAGCGCCACCGTGCGGTTGTTGTGGCCCCAGGAGGCGCGCAGCGGCACGTGCATGCCGGGGCGGAAACGGCGGAACGCGTTGATATTGGGCGCCAGGATCGCCATCGACGCCGGCATCAGCGCCAGCATGCCCGCCATCGCCTGCTGCATGTTGTCGTTCAGTTCGCCCGGCGCGCCGGTCAGCAGGTTCTCGCCGTGCTCGTTCTGCAGGCTGATGTGAAAGTGCAGTCCGCTGCCGGCGGCGTGGGCGCAGGGCTTGGCCATAAAGCAGGCGTGCTGGTGATGTTGCTCGGCAATTTGCCGCGTCAGGCGTTTTAGCGCCATGATCTGGTCGCAGGCTTCCAGCACGCGCCGGCTGTGATGCAGGTTCAGCTCGTACTGGCCGGAGGCGGCTTCGGCCACCACGCCGGTCAATGGCAGGCTCTGCAGCCGCGCGTGCCGTTCGATGTCGCTCAGCAGCGCATGGTGGCGCTCCGGCGCATCCACCGCGAAGCTCTGCGTCGGGCAGGTTTCCGCCTCGGCGGGGTGCTGCGGATCCTGCAGGTAGAACTCCAGTTCGGCCGCCACCACCGGGAAACAGTTGCGCTCGTGCAGGCGCTTCAGCACCCGTTGCAGCACCACGCGCGGCTCCAGCTCGCAGGCGTCGCCATCGGCGTTTTGCATCGTCAGCAGCAGCTGGGCGTGGCGCTCGGGATCGCGCGCGCAGGGGCGCAGCGTACCGGGCACCGGCAGGCACAGCCGGTCCGGCTCGCCCGCCCGCTGCCCCAGCCCGCTTTCTTCTATCACCCGGCCGTGCAGATCCATGGCGTAGATCGACAGCGGGAAGTAGCAGCCTTTTTCCAGCCCAAAGGCTTCGGCGATCGGCAGCCGTTTGCCGCGCAGCTGGCCGTTCAGATCGTGCAGATAAATATCCAGCTGTTCGGTATCCGGATAGCGCTGCAGATAGTGCTCCAGCTCTTTACGGAAGGTGCGCGTCGGCGAAGCGGGCAGCTCCGCCAGCAGGGGATTGAAGCCGATGATATTAGAATGCATGGCGTGCTCCAGAACGAAGACCGGTCACGGCCAGAGGCAGGGATAAACGCATGAGACAACTCTCTTGTGAGGCCATAGCGGCGATGTGAAAAGGGTATCTGCGGCGGCAAAAACTGTCTGTAAAAACGCCGTAACGTTAACGGGGCGCGGAATAAAAATGCCGTAAAGAACGTGGCGGGTTGGCCGGGGCGGCACGGTCTATACTGGCGAGACGGGCCGTAGAAGGAGAGATAACGATGAAGAGAATAGGGCTGCTTATCGCCGCGCTGGCCGCGTTCAACGCCACTGCGTCTTCCCCCCAGGCGTGGGCCAAGAGCGAACGGGCGATGCGCGCCGCCTGCCTGCAAGCCAGCGGGCTAAAAAATGCCAGGGTGGAAGGGGCGATTATTCACTACGGTGACGACGTCGGCTATTCGGCGCTGTTTATCGGCGGGCGCTACCCGCAGCCGTTTATGAAAAACCAGCCGGGCAGGGAGCTGTGCTTATATCAGCGTGCCACGCAAAAGGCGGCGGTGCAGGCGGTGGAGGGGAGCAACGCGTCTGCTCAACTTAGATGATTGATGAGGTAAATAAAAATACAGCCCACGGTGGTAATCATGGCCTCTACGAGCAAAAGTATAAAATCCATCGCCAGCCACTTTTGTAGCTCAGGAGAGGCGGTTTTTTGCACGAAATCGTAGGTTTTCGCATCGAGCCAAACCTGATCCCTTATTTTTATTTTTTTCCTTTTCAGGATCCAAAGAAACCACTGTGCTTTCAATGAGGTTCCAAGCATGCCGAGGCTATCGGCAAAGGCGACGTAGGGCGGAATAAAATGTCCGCTGCCGGCGTAACGCTGATAGAAAGCATCAAACTCTTTTTTATGGCGACGGTAACCAATGAACTGGATGAAGGTGCTTAAAACCAGCAGCGTTAAGCATAATATGACAAGGGTTTTCATCGAGCAGCCTGAATCACGACATTCTCGTTATCATCATAAAGATCAATGCCATGATGAAGAACAAGCCTTCCAGCGCCAAAAGCGTGCCGTTGTTTTTCATCCAGGTCTGCAAGCGTTCAGATGATGAAAGACGAAAAAATTCATAGGTCTTGGCGGGAAGATATTGGTTTTTCTTCACCTTGATTTTCTTGCCGAAAAGGATCCCTCTGAACCATTGGACTTTGATGGAAGTACCTAAAGAGCCAAGGCCATCGGCAATTGCGACGTGAGCAGGGACAAAGTGGCCCTGTTGGGTATAGCGTTGATAAAAAACATCGAACTCGTGTTTATAGCGACGAGAGTAAATATATTGAGCAAGCCAACAAAGTAAGAGCAGCACGGCTGCAGTAAGTGATGCTATTTTCATAAGCCACCGGCTAAGGTTCAAGGGGCGTTATGCCTTACTCAAAAAAGCAAAAATGCACATTAACGCCAAACACCCCATTTTCAGCACGCTTAAGATGAAGTCTTTTCGAATCCAACTCTTCAGATGTTGAGATGTGTTTTCATTCACGAATTCGTAGGTTTTTGAGCTCAGAAAAGCGTTTTTCCCTATCCTTATTTTTCTGCCATTCAATACCCAACGGAACCATTGCGCTTTAATAGACACACCGAGCAAACCAAGGTTATCCGCGAAGATGACAAATGGAGGCAAGGGATGGGCGCTTTGCACATAACGTTGATAGAATTCAGAAAATTCGTCTTTATAGCGCCGATAGCAAAGATACTGCACCAAGGCGCTAATCAATGTCAGAGTGAAGAACAGGACGATAGCGATTTTCATTATTCACCAAAAATGAAACCAGTAATGCTGTCGGCGGCTACACCGCCACCCCAACTGCCAGCTGCGCCACCCAGAGCAGCGCCTGCTATACCACAAGCTAAAATACCGGTACCAAACGTGGAGGCGCCTAAGACGATACTGCAAGCCGTCATTGCTAACATTGCACCGCCTTCACCCCCCAAAATCCCCGCCGCAGTACTCGCCGCAAAATGACTGTATCCCTTTACCGCGATCTTGGCGCACTCCTGTTCGCGGCCAGTGGTGCAGGCATTGTAGACGTCGTTGGTGGTATTCAGCCCACTCAATCCGATGCCGATCCAGCCGCCGGCTTTCATAAACTTGGCCGCACGGCTGGCGCTGTCGACGTAGTTCGAATAACCCCTAATGGCGCCGACGCCGGCGGTGCTCCATTCATGCACCAGCGATTTACTGGAGAGCCCCAGCGCGTGTTTGATATGCGCATACTCTTTCATATTGAGTTGAGCACGAGTAAGGCGATTCAGTAACGGTTTTAATGTACCGAACAGCCGCGCCCGTTCCACCTGAAACTGGGTGCCAATCAACGCGCCACTCGTGCGGAACTGATTTTGGTAGGTTTTTTCAATCTCAACCAGGATATTTTTGATCTGGCTGAAGTAGCGTTCTCCGGCATCCGAAGCCAGCCCGACGACCGTTTCCCCATAGCTGGTGAAGGCGGCGATAGCGGCGTAATTACGGTGCAAGAAGGTGGAGAAATCGCTGTCACCGGCTTTCACCGCTTTGCTGGTACGTCTCTTGGCCTGCATCAGGGCGGCGATCTGCGTAGATTGATTATGATTGCGCGGATCGGCGACGATCAGCATTTGCCCCGGTTGAACCAGCGGCGTATCGGCATTGAGCTGCATAAAAAAGCGTGCCGCTTCCGATGGCCTGCCACCGAACAGGTAGTTGGCGTGGAAGGCGAGCGGGCCGGTTTGTTAGGCGATGCAATAGCCCGGTGCGATGCTGCTGGACTTCTGTTCCATGTCAAAAAGCCTCCTTATTTTTAGGAAACTTAACATTTTCTACAGGGTGGTAACAGGTTCTGGCTCACGCTCTCGATCGGAGAATCATCTGAAAACATCGGTATTTCGCTAAATTTGCCTCTCCTTCCCTCTATTTGATTGAATTGATAGACGATGGTCCTATCGGTTTCTTTTGCGAGTCGCCAGTCAAAACGCCAATGGCGGTCTGGATAAAATTATATATTCCGGTCTATCGTCTTGTCATAGATTGTACTCTATAATCAGGAGATGCCATGTGGACGGTAATGACAACGGAAGAGTTTGATCGGTGGCTCGGTGAGCAGGATGAATCGACGCAGGAAAAGGTGCTGGCCGCGCTGGTGATGCTCGAGCGTGCCGGGCCTTCTCTTCGGCGGCCTTTTGTCGACGTGCTGAAAGGCTCGTTGCATCCCAACATGAAAGAGCTGCGTATTCAGCACAAAGGGCGGCCGATTCGCGCTTTTTTCGCCTTCGATCCGGCGCAGCAGGCGATTGTGCTGTGTGCGGGCGACAAAACGGGTAATGAGAAGCGGTTTTATAAAGTGATGCTGCCCATCGCGGATGCGCAGTTCACCCAATATTTGATGTGTAATTTCAAGGAGTAACCCATGAGCACCTTAAAACAACTGCTGGCCTCCCGCACGCCGGAGAGCCGCCGGCGTATCGAGGAAATGGCCGAAGAGATGCTGTTTGAAGCGCACCTTCACCAGCTGCGGGAAGCGCTGAATATTTCCCAACAGGAACTGGCGAAAACGTTGGGCATTTCCCAGCCTTCAGTCGCGGCCATCGAAGGGCGCGGCAACGAGCTGAAGATTTCCACCTTGAAACGCTACGTGGAAGCGATGGGCGGCACGCTGCGCCTGGACGTTGAGCTGCCGGGCGGCAAGCACGTCGGGTTTACGGTTTAAACGCAGGTTCTGCGCCACTTCCCGCCATCTCCCGTTCGATCACCGTCGCCAGCGCCTGCGCGGCGGAAGAGAGCTGATGCTGCGCCAGGCGGATCAGGCCCACGCGCCGTTCGATGATCGGGCCGATCAGCGGCACGCAGACCGCTCCCAGCTCATCCATCTGTTGCTCACACAGCGCCGGTACCGCGCTGGCGCCGAGGCCGTTGGCCACCATGCGCCCGACCGTTACCAGCTGGTGGCTTTCAAACGCCACCTCCAGCGTGCGGCCGCTGCGGGCCAGCTCCTGCTCCAGCAGCAGCCGCACCGCCGATGGCCGCTGCAGGGTGATGAAATCCAGCGTCAGCAGCTCCTTCCAGCTCACCTGCGCCTTGCGCGCCAGCGCCGAATCCTTCGGCACCACCGCCATAAAGCGATCGCGGCACAGCGGGGTGAAGTGCAGGGTGTCGCTCGGCTCCGGCTCGAAGGCGATGCCCATCTCCACCCGGCCTTCGCGGATCATTTCAAACACCTGCTCGTTGATGACGTCGTGCACCGCCACGTTGATGCCGGCGTAACGATCGCGAAACGCCTTGAGGATCGGCGGCAGCGGGTTGCCGGCGAACGACGGCATGGCGGCGATCGCCACCTTGCCCATCTGCAGGGTGAAGCGCTGGCGCATCGCCTCTTCCGCGTTGTCCCAATCCGCCAGCAGCTGGCGCGCCATCGGGAAGAAGGTTTCCCCCTCCGGCGTCAGCGTCACCCGGCGGGTGGTGCGCAGCAGCAGCGGCCCGCCCAGCGCGTCTTCCAGCCCACGAATCGCCAGGCTGAGCGCTGGCTGAGAAATATTCAGCCGCTCGCTGGCCTGGGCGAAGTTCAGAGTGTGAGCTACCGCTAAAAACGCGCGTAACTGTTTGATGCTCATTTTCATTTTGGCTGGCGTTAACTCTTTGTTAATTGTCGGTTAACGGTTGATTAATAAAAATTCTAAATGAATGCGGCATAAAAACAAAATTAACAAATCATTTTTGTGACCTGAAGATGCCCTCACGCAAGCCAGGGCATTTCGCCCTGCGCCGCAACATGCAGGGGCAACGATATGGCAGGGCTCGACAAACGCGTCGGCAGCTACCAGGAAGCGCTGGCAGGCCTGACGGACAACATGACGGTGCTGGCGGGCGGCTTTGGCCTGTGCGGCATCCCGGAAAACCTGATCGAAGAGATCCGCCGGCGCGGCGTGCGCGGCTTGACGGTGGTTTCCAACAACTGCGGCGTCGACGGGTTCGGCCTCGGGCGGCTGCTGGAAACCCATCAGATCCGCAAGGTGGTGGGATCGTACGTCGGCGAAAACGCGCTGTTCGAGCAGCAGGCGCTCAGCGGCGAGCTGGAGGTGGATCTCACGCCGCAGGGCACGCTGGCTGAGAAGATCCGCGCCGGCGGCGCCGGTATCCCGGCGTTCTTCACCGCCACCGGTTACGGCACGCCGATCGCCGAAGGCAAAGAGGTGCGCGAGTTCAACGGCCGCCCTTACATCATGGAAACCGCCATCACCGGCGATTTCGCCATCGTTAAAGGCTGGAAGGCCGATCACTTCGGCAACGTCATCTATCGCCACACCGCGCAGAACTTCAATCCGCTGATGGCGACCGCCGGGCGCATCACGGTGGTGGAAGTGGAAGAGATCGTGGCGCCGGGCGAGCTGGATCCGGCGGCGATCCATACCCCCGGCATCTACGTCGATCGGCTGATCCAGGGCACCTTCGAGAAGCGTATCGAACAACGCACCCTGCGGGCATAAGGAGAATTCGCATGCTTACCCGTGAACAAATGGCGCAGCGCGTGGCGCAAGAGCTGAGAGACGGTTACTACGTCAACCTGGGCATCGGTATCCCGACGCTGGTGGCCAACTACGTGCCGGCGGGCATGGACGTGATGCTGCAGTCGGAAAACGGCCTGCTGGGAATGGGCGAGTTCCCGACCGAGCAGCAACTGGACGCCGACATGATCAACGCCGGCAAGCAGACGGTCACCGCGCGCCTCGGCGCGTCGATCTTCGATTCGGCGCAGTCGTTCGCCATGATCCGCGGCGGCCACGTCGATCTGACCGTACTGGGGGCGTTTGAAGTGGACGTCGAGGGCAACATCGCCTCGTGGATGATCCCCGGCAAGATGGTCAAGGGCATGGGCGGCGCGATGGATCTGGTGGCGGGAGCGGAGAACATCATCGTGGTGATGACCCACGCCGCAAAGGGCGGCGAGTCCAAGCTGCTGCCGCGCTGCACGCTGCCGCTGACCGGCGCCAACTGCATCCGCAAGGTATTGACCGATCTGGCCTACCTGGAAATTGAAGACGGCGCCTTCGTGCTGCGCGAACGCGCGCCGGGCGTCAGCGTGGCGGAGATTGTCGCCAAAACCGCCGGCCGGCTGATCGTGCCGGAGCAAGTGCCGGAAATGCGTTTCTGAAACGGGAGGTGAATGTGCAACAACGTGAAGTGGTGATCGTGGCGGCGACGCGCACGCCGGTCGGCAGTTTTCACGGCGCGCTGGCGCCGTTGACGGCGGTGGAACTGGGCACGGCGGCGGTGCAGGGGCTGCTGGCGCAAAGCGGCGTGGCGCCGCAGCAGATCGATGAAGTGATCCTCGGCCAGGTGCTGACCGCCGGCTGCGGGCAGAATCCGGCGCGCCAGACCGCGCTGAACGCCGGGCTGCCCGTTACGACGCCGGCGCTGACCATCAACAAGGTGTGCGGCTCCGGTTTGAAGGCGGTGCATCTGGCGGTACAGGCGATCCGCAGCGGCGACGCCGAGGCGGTGATCGCCGGCGGCCAGGAGAGCATGAGCCAGTCGCCTTACCTGATGGCTGGTGCGCGCGCCGGTCTGCGTCTCGGTCATGCGCAGATGGTGGACAGCGTGATCCACGATGGCCTGTGGGACGCGTTCAACGACTATCACATGGGCATCACCGCCGAAAACCTGGCGGAGAAATACGCCATCAGCAGAGAAGAACAAGACAGGTTCGCGCTGCGCTCGCAGCAGAAGGCGCAGGCGGCGCAGCAGGCCGGGCGTTTCGCGCAGGAGATCACGCCGGTGACGGTGCCGAAGCCGAAGGGGGAGGCGCAGCGGGTTGAGCACGACGAGCAGCTGCGCGACACCAGCCCTGAGGCGCTGGCGCGGCTGCGCCCGGCGTTTCGCAAGGAGGGTACGGTGACCGCCGGTAACGCCTCGTCGCTCAATGACGGCGCCGCCGTGGTGCTGCTGATGAGCGCGGAAAAAGCCGCCGCGCTGCGCTTGCCGGTGCTGGCGCGCATCGCCGGTTACGCCTCGTCGGGCGTCGATCCGGCGATCATGGGCATCGGCCCGGCGCCGGCCGCGCGCCGCTGCCTGGAAAAAGCCGGCTGGCGGCTGGAGGAGGTCGATCTGATCGAAGCCAACGAAGCCTTCGCCGCGCAGGCGCTGGCGGTGGGTAAAGAACTGGGCTGGGATGCGGAGCGGGTCAACGTCAACGGCGGGGCAATCGCGCTGGGGCATCCGATCGGCGCGTCCGGCTGCCGCATTTTGGTGTCGCTGCTGTTCGAAATGCAGCGCCGCGGGGTGAACAAGGGGCTGGCGATGCTGTGCATCGGCGGCGGGCAGGGCGTGGCGCTGGCGGTAGAGCGCCCGTAAACAACCGAGGAGGCACGATGCAGTCATCTGACTATGCGGTGCTGGGCGCCGGCTTGATGGGGGTGGGCATCGCCACCCATTTTATCCGCCACGGCCATGGGGTGCTGCTGTATGACCCGGATCCGCAGCGCCTGGCGGAAGCGCCGGTGGTGGCGAGCGGCATTCTGGCCGAGCTGAGCGACGTCGGGCAGTTTGATAACGATGAGCGCGACGCGGCGCTGGCGCGGCTGCGCGTGACCGGCGATCTGAACGAGGTGGCGCGCGCCCGGCTGCTTATCGAGGCGATCCCGGAACGGCTCGAGCTGAAGCATGCGCTGTATGAGCAGTTGGAAGGGCTGATCGCCGACGACGCGGTGATCGCCAGCAACACCAGCGGCCTGCCGCCGGATGAGCTGGCGGCGCGCATGACCCATCCGCAGCGCCTATTGATCGCCCATTTCTGGCACCCGCCGCACCTGATCCCGCTGGTGGAGATCGTGCCCGGCAGCGCCACCGAACCGGGTCATCTGGCGGCGGTGCAGGCGCTGCTCGGTGAGATGGATCTTGAGGCGGTGCTGCTGGAGCGCGCCGCGCCGGGGTTTGTCGGCAACCGGCTGCAGTTTGCGGTGCTGCGCGAGGCGCTGCACATCGTACACAGCGGTATCGCCAGCGCCGAGGTGGTGGATCAGGTGATGCGCGCCTCGCTGGGGCGGCGCTACGCCATGGTCGGCCCGCTCGAAGCCGCCGACATGACCGGGCTGGCGACAGTGGCGGACATCGCCCGCCACCTGTTCCCGGAACTGGCGACCGGCGACGAGATGATGGCGCTGGTGGAACAGCGGCTGCAGCGCGGCGATAGCGGCCAACGCAGCGGCCGGGGATTTTATCTGTGGGATGAAGCACGCAGGGAACGCATTCAACGGCGCCGGGCGCATCAGCTGCGCTTTGCGCTGAAACCGTAATTTCGCACTCCGTACCTGACAATAACAACGATAGCGAGGTGTCCGATGAGCGTTTTGATTGCCCTGGCAGCACTGGGATTACTGATGCTGGCCGCCTACCGCGGCTACAGCGTGATTTTGTTCGCCCCGATCGCCGCGCTGGGCGCGGTGCTGTTGACCGACCCCGGCGCGGTGGCGCCGACCTTCACCGGGCTGTTTATGGAGAAAATGGTCGGCTTCGTGAAGCTCTATTTCCCGGTGTTCCTGCTGGGGGCGGTATTCGGCAAGCTGATCGAACTGTCCGGTTTTTCCCGTTCGATCGTCGCGGCGGCGATCCGCATTCTCGGCCGGCGTCACGCCATTCCGGTGATCGTGCTGGTGTGCGCGCTGCTGACCTACGGCGGGGTGTCGCTGTTCGTGGTGGCGTTCGCGGTCTATCCGTTCGCCGCCGAGCTGTTCCGCCAGAGCGGCATCCCCAAGCGGCTGATCCCGGCCACCGTGGCACTCGGCGCCTTCTCCTTCACCATGGACGCCTTGCCCGGCACGCCGCAGATCCAAAACATCATCCCGACCAGCTTCTTCGGCACCAATGCCTGGGCCGCGCCCTGGCTGGGGCTGATTGGCTCGCTGTTCATCATCGCGGTCGGTCTGCTGTATCTTGAACGCCAGCGGCGCAAGGCGCAGCTGAAAGGCGAAGGGTATGGCACCGAGCTGCTGAACGAACCGGAAACCCCGGACGATATCAACCTGCCGAATCCGCTGATCGCCATCCTGCCGTTGATTCTGGTCGGGGTATTCAACCTTGCCTTCACCCATTGGATCCCGCAGTGGTACGGCGCCAGCCACGAGCTGACGCTGCCGGGGCTGGCCAAGCCGATCACCACCGACGTGGCGAAGATCACCGCCATCTGGGCGGTGGAAGCGGCGCTGGTGTCGGGTATTCTGCTGGTGGTGGTGTTCGGCTTTGGCAATATTCGCGGCCGGCTGGCGGAGGGCAGCAAGACGGCGGTCGGCGGCGCAATTCTGGCGGCGATGAATACTGCCTCCGAATACGGCTTCGGCGCGGTGATCGCGGCGTTGCCGGGCTTTTTGGTGCTGTCGCAGGCGCTGTCGGCGATCCCCAATCCGCTGCTGAACGAAGCGATCAGCGTCACCTTGCTGGCCGGTATCACCGGCTCGGCCTCCGGTGGCATGAGCATCGCGCTGGCGGCGATGGCCGATAATTTCGTGGCCGCCGCCCACGCCGCGCATATCCCGCTGGAAGTGCTGCACCGGGTGGCCTCGATGGCCAGCGGCGGCATGGACACCTTGCCGCACAACGGCGCGGTGATCACCCTGCTGGCGATCACCGGCCTCAGCCATAGGCAGGCCTATGGCGGCATCTTCGCCATCACCCTTATCAAGAGCGCCGCGGTGCTGTTCGTGATCGGCGTGTTCTACCTGACCGGCATTGTTTAAAGGAGCGATACCATGAGTGTACAAGGCAAAACCGCGCTGGTGACCGGCTCGACCAGCGGCATCGGCCTCGGAATAGCGTCCGTGTTGGCCGCCGCCGGCGCGCGCGTGATCCTCAACGGCTTCGGCGAGGTGGAGCAGGCGCAAGCGCAGGTCGCCCGGCTGGGCAGCGCGCCGGGGTATCACGGTGCCGACCTCGGCGATGCGGCCCAGATAGCGGACATGATGCACTATGCCGAACGCGAGTTCGGCGGCGTGGATATTCTGGTGAACAACGCCGGCATTCAGCACGTGGCGCCGCTGGATCAGTTCCCGGTGGAGAAATGGAATGCCATCCTCGCCATCAATCTGTCGGCGGTGTTCCATACCTGCCGATTGGCGCTGCCGGGCATGCGCGAGCGCCACTGGGGGCGCATCATCAACGTGGCGTCGGTGCACGGGCTGGTGGCGTCGAAAGACAAGTCGGCCTATGTGGCGGCCAAGCACGGCGTGGTGGGGCTGACCAAGACGCTGGCGCTGGAAACGGCCCGCACGCCCGTCACCTGCAACGCCATCTGCCCCGGCTGGGTGCTGACGCCGCTGGTGCAGCAGCAGATCGACAAACGCATCGCCGCCGGTACCGATCCGCAGCAGGCGCGCGATGAGCTGTTGGCGGAGAAGCAACCGTCGCAAGAGTTCGTCACGCCAGAGCAGCTCGGTGAGCTGGCGCTGTTCCTGTGCAGCGATGCGGCGGTGCAGGTGCGCGGCGCCGCCTGGAACATGGACGGCGGCTGGCTGGCGCAGTAGTGAGATTTTCCCCGGAGCGCGCAATGCGCTCCGTCGTTATTTCCCGCCTTTAATTAATTCCCTCGCGTGACGGTTTACCTGCGGCAATAATATTTATTTGTTATTTGCTATCATTATTCCCAGATAATCACGCCGGGTTATTTTGGATGAAACGTGCGGATTGGTTTGTTTCGTGCTGCAGTTATTACATTGTTTTTCTCCATGTTACAGGTGAACACGTTTTTGCTGAAATTAAATCCAACCTGAAATAATGGCAGGTTATGGCGTGAATTTTTATATCTTGCGTGCGCTGTTCACATCGGGTAATTATTTTGGCGTGGCTTAAGACCACCGTATTTATAAAAATAATTCTTTTTAGGGCAGGGGTAATAATGAGAAAAACCACAACGCCAATCGTCATTGGCGGCGTCTTGCTGTCGGCGATTTCCGCCGGCGCGCAGGCCGAGATCACCATTCTGGATAAAAACCCGCAGAGCAATGTGTTGCTGGCGCCGCTCAGTTTAAAGGTGGGCGGCAGCATTCGCCCCGAGTGGATCTTCAATAACGGCCCGGAGCCGGGCTATGACAAAAACGGCCACGACGGCGGCACGCGTTTTCGCTTCAGCGGCGACTATGCGCTGACGCGGGACACCTCGATCATCGGCTATTACGAGTGGGGCGTCGATCTGGCGCACGCGCTCAGCTGGGACGGGCACTATAACGAAGACGGCAAGCGCGACTATCAGCGCCAGCTGTACGCCGGTTTTAAAGACGATCGTTACGGCACCCTGACCTACGGCCATCAATACGGCATCTATTATTCCGTGGTCGGCATCAAAAGCGACGTCTGGGATAACGATGGCCATGCGGGCGGCACCGGCATCGGTATTTCCGGCGACTACGACGGCGGCAATAAACCGAAAAACAGCATCAAGTACACCAATGATTTTGGGCCGGTGACGCTGTACGCCAACTATTTATTGCCGGAAGACGATCTGCACACCGCGGATAACCTGATTTATCGCCGCAAGGGCGGCGGCGGGCTGGGCTTCGATTATAAGGTGACGAAAGACTTCACCTTCAGCGCCGCCTACAGTTATACCGATGCGAAGATCAAAGATAATCTGTACAGCGAAAAAGATTATCACCAGCAGCTGTCCGGCACCGCGTTAACCTGGCAGCCGAACAACTGGTATATCGTCGGCACCGCCAGCTACTACAAAGACTATGTGCCGAGCACTCGCCAGCGCACGCTGTCGCATTTCTTCGCCGGCGACGGCTACGGGCTGGAAGGCTTCGTCGGTTACACCTTCAATATCGACAAGCCGTTTCTCAAATCGATCCAGCCTTACGTGGCGGCGGACTCGCTGCGGCTGAAGGGTGACGAGGCGTATCACGCCAACCACGTTTACCTCGGCGCGGGCACCACCATCGGTTACGGTCTGTCGGTGTATGTGGAGCGCACCTTGGCCAACAGCAGCGACAATGAGCCGGACTCCACCTGGATTACGGTGTTCTACGACTTCTGATTTTCACCTGCTCCAAGCCGGCGCCTGCGCCGGCTTTTTCACATGGTTATCGCGCCGCCCAGGGTTTCTCCAGAGGCGTTGCGCTCCGCCAGGTAGCGCGCCGGCGGTTTGCCCACCGCCTTTCTGAACATGGTGACGAAGCCGCTGGCGCTCTCGTAGCCCAAATCCAGCGCCACCGTCTGTACGCTCTCGCCCTGCGTCAAGCGCTGCAGCGCCAGCATCACGTGCAGCTGGCGCCGCCAGTGGCCGAAGCTCATGCCCATCTGCTGCTGCAAGGTGCGGCTGAGGGAGCGCTCGCTCATGCCGATGCGCTGCGCCCACTGCCCGAGGGTGGATTTGTCCGCCGGGCTGCTCAGCATGCCTTCGGTCAACTGCCGGATGCGCGCGTCGTCGGACACCGGCAGATGCAGGTTCTCGATCGGCGCGGCCGCCAGCTGGTCCAGCAATACCGCCGTCAGGCGCCCCTCGGCGCCCTGTTCGTCGTAGAGCGGCTCGAAGGTGCTGGCCTGCAGCAGCAGCTCGCGCAGCAGCGGCGAGACCGACAGCGTGCAGCAGTTTTGCGGCAGACCGGCGGCGGCATGTTGATCGACGAACAGGCAGTAGGCCTCGGTGGAGCCGGCGCCCTGGGCGTTGTGCAACACGTTGCCCGGCATCCACAGCGCGCACTGCGGCGGCACCAGCCATAGCCCGTTTTCCACTTCGCAGCGGATCATGCCGCGTACCGTGTAGATCAGCTGCGCCTTCTGATGACGGTGCGGCTCGACTTCCCAGTCCTGCTCGAGGGTGGAACCTTGCAAGGCAAACAGCGGGCGCGGCACCTGATCGATATCCAGACAGTGGCGGGGGATCTGTACTTTCATGAGAACAATTCTCAATTTGGCGGAATTGAAAAGTATTATGTCCTGATTGCGCAATGTGGTCTAGCGCCGCTGCCGATAAAGTAAGCGCCAGTGCTAAACCCTTTCGTGAGGAAACTGATTATGTCATTGGATACCGCCGATTTTCCGCTGGTGTGGATGCGCCGCAGCGGGCGCGATACCCAGGCCGATTTGGCCGAATTCAGCGCGCTGCTGGCGCGCGCCGAGCCGTTCGTCCTGATGACCGACCGCAGCGTCGGCGATGAAGAAGAAGAGGGGCACGATCGCGATGCCCGCACTCAGGTGGCGCTGTGGAAACGTGATAACCGCGAGGCGCTGAAGCTATGGGTGAAAGGCATGATCATGCTGGAGCCGGACGACGCCAAACGCACGGCGGCGGAAGAGTTCGCCGAATATGGCGCCAAATTTTGGGGCTATCCGGTGCTGGTGGCCGCCGACGAAGCCGCTGGCCGGGTGCTGGCGCAGACGTTATTGATCAAATAAGGGGAATACCATGCATCAGCAACAGGTGATTGAACAACTGCTGGCCTGGATCGAGCAGAGCCTGGATCAGCCGCTGACGCTGGACGATATCGCCGCCCGCTCCGGCTACTCGAAGTGGCATTTGCAGCGGATGTTCAAACAGCAAACCGGCCATATCCTTGGCACCTATGCGCGCCGCAGAAGGTTGACCGCCGCCGCGCGCGAATTGCGCCTGACCGGCACCAGCGTGGCCTGCATCGCCGATACTTACCAGTTCGATTCGCAGCAGACCTTCACCCGTTGTTTTCGCAAGCAGTTCGGCCTGCCGCCGGCCAGCTATCGCCGCAGTCAGGATTGGTCGAGCTATGGCCTGCAGCCGCCGCTGCGGCTGACCGAAGCGCCGTTGCCGCAGGCGGAAATCGTGACGCTGCCCGCGATGCAGCTGGTGGGGCACACTCAACGCCGCCACTGCACGCTGGGGCAGCTGGCGGCCTCCAAGTGCGAGCTGCGCCGCCACGCCTGGCGGCAACTGCTGCGGCCGCAGGCGCTGCCGGAGGTGATGTATGGCCTCACCAGCCTGGAGATCGACAGGCAGCGGCGCGGCAATCCGCGCATGGCCTACACCGCCGCGTTGCCGGACGAAGGGGCTGTGGGGGAGCGGGTGCTCATCGAACAGGGGGAGTACGCTCGCTTTACCTATCAGGGGCAGGTCGAAGGGTTACAAAACTTTATCGTCCGGCTTTATGACACCGCGATGCCGCAGATGAATGCCATTCGCCGGCCAGGGCAGGATATCGAGCGTTTCTACCCGGCGCAGGAGGGCAGCAGCCCGCTCGGCGGCGCGGCGATCCGCTGTGAGTATCTGATCCCGATCCGGCGGGTGGAGGTGCTGGCCGCCGCCAGTTAGGCGGCGGTTCTCGCAGAAAATCGCCTTCGTGGCGCGTCAGGTTACAAAAAATTGCGATATTACATCGGTAATGGTTCACACTTTGATTGATGTGCACATATAATGCGCATCCGGTCAAATCCCCCCTGGTCTTTCAGGCCGCAGCGCGCTTGGCTGCCGGCTGAAATTCATCGGGGCAAGGTGGCCGTAGAAACCGATACCCATAATCGCCAGTGGCCTTGACCAACACGAAGATGAAAATGAGCATTCGCGCGTTATTAACCCTGTTTACGGCACTGGTTGCATTCAGCCAGGCTGCCTTCGCCGTCGTTTACCCGCTGCCGCCTAAAGACAGCCGCTTGGTGGGCGAGAATATCCAAATCACTGTACCGGAAGACAGCAAACTGCCGCTGGAAAGCTTCGCCGCCCAGTATCAGATGGGGCTGAGCAACATGCTGGAAGCCAACCCGGGCGTGGATCCGTTCCTGCCGAAGGCCGGCAGCACCCTGACCATCCCACAGCAGCTGATCCTGCCGGACGCGCCGCGTGACGGCATCATCATCAACAGCGCCGAGATGCGTCTGTACTACTACCCGAAAGGCTCCAACACCGTGGTGGTGCTGCCGATCGGCATCGGCCAGCTTGGTAAAGACACCCCGCTGAACTGGACCACCACCGTTCAGCGCAAGAAAGATGGCCCGACCTGGACGCCGACCGCCAAAATGCGCGCCGAATATGCGGCAGAAGGCGAAATCCTGCCGGCGGTGTTCCCGGCAGGCCCGGATAACCCGATGGGGCTGTACGCGCTGTATGTCGGCCGTCTGTACGCCATTCACGGCACCAACGCCAACTTCGGCATCGGCCTGCGCGTGAGCCACGGCTGCGTGCGCCTGCGCGCCGACGATATCAAGTACCTGTTCCAGAACGTGCCGGTCGGCACCCGCGTGCAGTTCATCAACGAACCGATGAAAGCCACCGTGGAACCGGACGGCTCGCGCTACGTGGAAGTGCACAACCCGCTGTCGGCCAACGAAGAGCAGCTGCAATCCAAAGATCCGGTGCCGCTGACTATCTCCGCCCCGGTCGGCAAAGTGCTGATGGACGCCGGCGTCAATCAGAGCGAAGTGGACGCGGCGATCAAGGCCCGTTCCGGCATGCCGGTGAAAGTGAACTGATCGCCCTCAGGCTGCTGTGAACGAGATAAAAAAGACGCCCGCGGGCGTCTTTTTTTATGCTTTCAGCCGCACGCTGTTGGCGCGGCGAATTTATTGCTTCCCTATCATCGTCTTTAAAACGAAAAGCGCCGATTCATGTTGGTCTTTATTGACCCGTTCGAGATATCTATTATCAATCGCGTCGGCAATGGGGCGGCTGGATTCGAACAGCGCCTGCCCTGCAGGCGTCAGGTAAATAAATCGGCGGCGCTTATCATGCTCGCCGGCTTCCCGTTTTAACAGACCTTTCCCTTCCATGCGGCTGAGCAATTCGGCCAGCGCGGCTTTACTGCTGATCGCCGCTTCCATTAATTCGACTTGTTCAATGCCCGGAGTTTCTGAAACGGTGGCCAGAATGGAATATTGCTGTTTGCTGAGTTCAGGAAGCGATTTTTGCCATTGAGCACTATGATCCTGAAGCAGCTCACGGATGAGATGGAAAAAAGTATTGGCCAGCGTTCTGTTCATACGTTTATCCCAGCGAGAAAAAAGCGAGTAATAATATCAATATAACAAAACCGGCCGGTAAGAGATACTTGCCTTGATAGGTCGTTCGCTTACGAACGGTTACATCTCGCCCACTTGTTTTATCGCCATCTCGGGACTAGATTTGACATATCGTTCGTATACGAACTTTGTGAGGTGTTGCATGAGACTGGTGATCGCGATGACGGGGGCGACCGGGGCGCCGCTAGGCACGGCGCTGCTTCAGGCGCTGAAGGCCATCGAGGGGATAGAGACGCATTTGATCTTGAGTAAGTGGGCCAAAACGACCATTGAACTCGAAACAAACTTCACCGTGCATGAAGTGATGGCGATGGCTGATGTGACACACAGTTCTGCCGATCAGGCCGCCACGATATCTTCAGGTTCTTTTCATACGGACGGCATGATCATTATTCCCTGCAGCATGAAAACGTTGGCGGGTATTCGAGCTGGTTATGCCGAGGGTCTTATTGGCCGAGCGGCGGATGTGATTATCAAAGAAGGGCGGAAATTGGTGCTGGTTCCCAGAGAAACGCCACTGAGCACCATTCACTTGGAAAATATGCTCGCGCTCTCGAAATTAGGAGTGTCATTGGTGCCGCCAATGCCCGCTTATTATAACCATCCTACTCATATCGATGACGTCACCGATCATATTGTCGCACGGGTTCTGGATCAATTTGGCATTGATTACGGCCGGGCAACGCGCTGGGCCGGATTAAAAAAGAATGGCCAAAAAACCACTGACACCGAGGAGGATTAAATATGGCTTATGACGATCTGCGAAGTTATTTAGCGGCGCTGGATAAGGCCGGACAATTACTCGATATCACCGAGGAAGTTCAGGCGGAACCGGATATTGCCGCGGCGGCCAACGCCACCGGCAGAATCGGTGAAGGCGCCCCCGCCATTGCATTCAGGAACATTAAAGGCTTTGAACATGCGCATGTGGTCATGAATACCCTTGGGTCATGGCAGAATCACGCCATAGCCCTGGAGCTTCCGCCGACCACGCCGGTGAAACAGCAAATCGATGAGTATATTCGCCGCTGGGATCATTTCCCTGTCTCTGCGGAACGCCGCGATAATCCGCCCTGGGCCGAGAATGAGGTCAACGGCGAGGAGATTAATCTGTTTGATATCCTGCCGCTGTTTCGCCTAAACGACGGCGACGGTGGATTCTACCTGGATAAAGCCTGTGTCGTTTCCCGTGATCCTGAAGATCCGACCCACTTCGGCAAGCAAAACGTCGGCATCTATCGTATGGAGGTGAAGGGCAAGCGCAAGCTGGGTCTGCAACCGGTACCGATGCACGACATCGCGCTGCATCTGCATAAAGCGGAAGAGCGCGGTGAAGATTTGCCTATTGCCATTACGTTGGGTAATGACCCGATCATTACGCTGATGGGGGCGACGCCGCTGAAATACGATCAGTCGGAGTATGAGATGGCCGGCGCCCTGCGCGAAAGCCCGTATCCGATAGCAACGGCTCCTTTGACCGGCTTTGATGTGCCGTGGGGTTCCGAAGTGATCATCGAAGGGGTGATTGAGGGCCGCAAGCGCGAGATTGAAGGCCCGTTCGGCGAGTTTACGGGCCATTATTCCGGCGGCCGCAACATGACGGTGGTGCGTATCGATAAGGTTTCTTATCGAACACGCCCAATTTTTGAATCCCTTTATCTGGGCATGCCCTGGACAGAAATCGACTATCTGATGGGGCCGGCTACCTGCGTGCCGCTGTATCAGCAGTTGAAAGCCGAGTTTCCGGAAGTGCAGGCGGTCAATGCGATGTATACCCACGGGTTGCTCGTCATCATCTCCACCAAAAAGCGTTACGGCGGTTTCGCGCGCGCGGTGGGAATGCGGGCCATGACCACGCCGCATGGGCTGGGCTATGTGAAAATGGTGATCATGGTCGATGAGGATGTCGATCCCTTCAACCTGCCGCAGGTTATGTGGGCGCTGTCCGCCAAGGTCAACCCGGCCGGCGATCTGGTGCAGTTGCCGAACATGTCGGTGCTCGAGCTGGATCCCGGCTCCAGCCCGGCGGGGATCACGGACAAATTAATCATCGATGCGACAACGCCGGTGGCTCCGGATACGCGTGGCCACTACAGCCAGCCGGTCAAGGATTTACCCGAAACCGCCCTGTGGGTGGATAAATTAATCGCCATGTTGGCTAACCGTCCTTAAGGAGCTCCTATGATTTGTCCTCGTTGTGCCGATAAACAGATAGATGCCATGGCGCATTCTCCGGTCAAGGGCGTGTGGACGGTATACCAGTGTCAACACTGCCTTTATACCTGGCGGAGTACCGAACCCGCTCGCAGAACGGAACGGGAGCATTATCCGCCCGAGTTTCGTATGATTCAGCAGGATATCGATAATGCGCCGGAAGTGCCGACCATTCCTCCTCTTTTGACAAAATGAAACCGCAGGCGGGGAAAGGCCCGCCTGTACATGGATATGGCAATGATGAAAAATGAAGACGTCGTTTTGCTTGATGCCGCCTGGCAGCCTTGCGGGACGATGCCCAAAAACCAGGTCCACACGCGCCATACGCCGCTGCATTTGGCCTTTTCCTGCTATCTGTTCACCCCAGAGGGCAACGTGCTGGTCACAAGACGCGCCTTGAGCAAAACCGCCTGGCCGGGAGTCTGGACCAATTCCTTTTGCGGCCACCCTTTGCCGCAAGAAGCGCTGGCGCAGGCGGTGATGCGCCGTGCCCAGGTTGAGTTGGGCACGGAAGCCGAGCAGATAACGTTGCTGAGCGACGCCTTCAGTTATCAGGCGACCGACGCGTCCGGCGTGATGGAGAATGAGGTCTGCCCGGTATTTGCCGCGCATAGTAAAGGCGCTCTCTATGCTAATCCGGATGAAGTGGTGGATTATGCGTGGGTCGAGCTCAACCATTTAATGGCGGCGGTAAAATTAACGCCTTTCGGTTTCAGCCCGTGGATGGTTTCGCAATTGAATACCGACGCGATAATTTCAGGCTTGAAAGAATATCGGGATGCGATCGTGACAAAGCGTTAAGCGGGCGACGTAGGGCAAGGACGGCAATAAAATAAATAGCCACCGCAAGGGTGACTATTTATTAATGCTTACAGGCTGCCGCCGACCGAGGTCGAGGTGGAGCCGATAGTTTCGCGGAAATGTTTGGCGTAGTCGGCCACTTCCTGCTGCGTATGCGTCAGACCATAAAGACCCAGCCCCACGCCGCCTGCAACGCCGCCGATGATAGTGCCGACCAATTGGCCGACGGCGCCGGCAATGAAGCCGCCTGCACCTGCGGATTTGCCTGCAATCAGCGCGCCGGTCATCGCGCCATCCAGCAACCCATCCCAGGCCGCGTTCAGATCGCCACCGCTGACGTACTGCTCTTCATATTGACTAAGTACTTTCATATACATTCCTTATAAATAAAAGGGTGACTTAGTGGGTTTAATTAACACCGAGAATAACGCTGTGGCGCTACTCCACTTTAAAAATATAACAGCTGATAATCTGTTGGCAATAATATATCCAATGAGGAATATTGTTTGGTTATATATGCGAGCATTTATTTCCTGTCGATATTTTTATGACAGATGTTGAGAATATTCTTGGTTAAAAAAGGCGATATCACTGGAAACGCCGCTGGAAAACTCATCATGCCCTTATTGTGGATGGGCTGAGGCGATTTCTCTAAGGGGGCTTTTTCCCGCCTTTGCCGCGCAGCCCGCTGTGGCTGTCACTATTCTCACATTTCAGGCTCTGTTACCGGTCAGGGAGTACGTCCGCATTGTGATTATTCCATTAAAAACTATAACTAATTAATAAGTTATATCTCTTCCGCTATCTCCTGCCATTGAAAAAATTCTCGCAAAAAATCCACACTGTGAAAATAAGATCACACAAGCGTAACAAAAGGTAAACAAAGCCCTCCTATATTGGCTGCTTCGCTTTTGGGAGGGAGTGTCATGCGTAACTGGAACGAACCGAAAAAGAATAAAGCGCACATCGAACTGATCCCGATGATCGACGTGATGATGTTCTTGTTGGTGTTTTTCGTCTTGATCAGCCTGAACGTCATTCCGGCGCTCGGGTTGAAAACGCAGCTGCCGTCCGCCGGCAGTGCGCAGCAGCTGAAACCGCAGAAGAAGGCGATCATTACGCTGGGGGCTGATGAGCAGCTGCAGCTGGATGGCCAGCCGATCGCGCTCGACGCGTTGGTCAACACGCTGAAGCAACAGCAGCAGGCCAACCAGACCACCACCATCATCGTCAACAGCGATAAAGGCGTGGCGGTCGAGCGGCTGGTGGCGGTCATGGACAACCTGCGCCAGGGCGGTTTCTTCTCCGTCTCCATCGCGACACGGAAGCTGTGACATGTATCTGCTCTATCGCTCACGTCATCTTTTCAGCTGGTTGCCGGCGCTGATTGTCGCCGGTTGCCTGCTGTTCGCCAGCCAGCAGGCGGCGCTGAAGATCCAGCCGCGCTACGACGAAACCGCCATCGAACTGGCGCTGGTGGAGCCTGAACCGGCGCCTGAACCTCAACCGGAAACGCCGCCGGAGCCCCAGCCCGAACCGCCGCCGCCCGAGCCGGAGCCGATTCCCGAGCCGGTGGTGCCGGCGCCGGAACCGATCGTGGAAGCCAAGCCGGTGCCGAAACCGCAGCCGAAACCCAAACCGAAACCGGTAAAAGAGAAAGCCAAACCGGTGGAAAAGCCTAAACCGACGCCGGCGCCAGCCGCGCCGCGCGCGCTGGTCAGCAAACCGGCGGCGCAGCCCGCGCCGGCTGCCCCCGCGGCGCCGAAGGTGAACGCGCAGGCGATTGAAAACGGCTATCTGCTGGCCTTGCGCCGCGAGCTGGAACAGCGCAAGCGCTACCCGACCGGCCGTCAGGCCTCGCTCGAGCGCCCGCAGGGCAACGTCGAGGTGTGGCTGGAGGTCGATCGCAGCGGGCGGGTGCTCTCTTCCGGCATCGCCAACAAGGCCGCCAGCATGCTGCTGAACCGCGCGGCGATGAGCAGCCTGCAAAGCATCAGTTCAGTGAAGCCATTCCCGAGCGACGCGTTCGCCGGGCAAACAACCAAAAGATTTACCGCGACGTTCAATTATCAGGCGCCTTAGCGCAAGAGTTAATCGTTTGATTTTTAAGGGATGCACACCATGAAATCTTTCAATCGTTCTGGGATCTATCTGGCGGTGATGTCGGCGATGCTGCCGGGCGCCGCGCTGGCGGCCGACGCCACCGATGTCGGCACCATCAGCGTCAAGGGGCAGTCGCTCGGCGGCGGCATGATGGTGCAGGACGACAGCGCCAAGGCGCGCTCCACCGTCACCAAAGAAGCGATGGACAAAATGCCGTCGGCGGCCAACGCCATCGATAAGCTGAAATTCACGCCGGGTCTGAACGTCAACAGCAACGACGCCAGCGGCCTGAGCGGCGTGGACTACACCATGCGTGGCATGAACTCGGATCAGATCGGTCTGTCGATGGACGGCATTCCAATCAACGACTCCGGCAACTACGCGGTGTACCCGAACCTGCTGGGCGACGCGGAAAACCTGGAGGAGGTGTTCGTTACCCAGGGCTCCTCCGAAGCGGACGGCCCGCACATCGGTTCCAGCGGCGGCAATATCGGCCTGGTGACGCGCCGCCCGGCGAAGGATTTCGGCGGTTTTCTCAAGCAGACGCTGGGCAGCAACAGCCTGAGCAAAACCTTCGCCCGCCTGGATACCGGCGAGTACAACGGCTTCAGCAACTGGCTTTCCTATTCGCATACCGAGGCGAAGAAATGGCGCGGCGAGGGCCGGCTGTACTCCGACAAGTTCGAGATGAATTCGCTGTACGAAGACGGCAACGGCAACAGCAGCAATCTGGTGATGAAGTACAACCGCCAGAACAACACCAACTACAACACCCTGAGCAAGGCGCAGTTCCAAAACGACGGCCGTGACACCGACTACGCCACCACGCCGGAATACAACAGCAAAGGGCAGTTGAACAAGTACTACAAGATTGAACGCAACCCGTTCGAGAACTTTACGCTGTCGTTCACCCAGAAGCTGCAGCTGCGCGACAACCTGTCGCTGACCCTGCAGCCGTATTACTACTGGGGCAACGGCGGCAGCTTCACCGGCCAGACGGCGTCGGTGCTGTCCAACACCTCCAGCAAGGCCGGGCAGTACGATCTCAGCAATCTGAAGTCCAACACCTATTACCGCCCGTCGTGGACCCAGACCTGGCGACCGGGCATCACCACCAAACTGAAGTGGGACATTAACGATCAGCACAGCCTGGATATCGGCTACTGGTATGAACGCGCGCGTCAGCTGCAGACCCAGCCGTTCATCAGCATCAAGGGCGACGGCAACCCGTCGCAGATTTGGGGGCAGCCGGGCGGTTCCGATCAGGTGAAGGACGCCAACGGCAATACCGTGCAGGGGCGCAACCAGTACACCATCACCCCGGCGCAAAAGGTGTGGCTGCAGGACACCTGGTTCGCCACGCCGGACTGGACCTTCGTCGGCGGCCTGGCCTATCAGTACGTGGAGCGTAAAGGGGACAACCGCGGTAGCCTGTACAACGTGCCGGAGAAGCGCAAAGCCACCTATCATGAATTCCTGCCGAACTTCAGCGCCAGCTATAAGGTGAACCAGGAAAACCAGGTGTTCTATAACCTGACGCGCAACATGCGCACGCCACCGAACTACGTGCTGTACAACGTCGGCGATTCGCTCAGCACCAAGCCGGAGCTGAGCTGGAACCACGAGCTGGGCTGGCGTTTCCAACAGGAAGACATGCTGCTGAGCGCCACGCTGTTCTACATGCGCTACAGCGATCGCCAGATCTCCACCACCAACTCGTCGGGCGACTACGAGATGATGAACATCGGCAACGTGGAGAACAAAGGGCTGGAGCTGGAGTGGAGCGGCCAGCTGCCGCATAACTTCAACTACTACACCTCTTATACCTATACCCAATCGAAGCAGAAGAGCGACATCGTCAGCAACGGCGGGCTGCCGCTGCCGACCTCCGGCAAAGAGGTGCCGAACGTGCCGAAAAACCTGCTCAACATGACGCTGGGTTATGACGACGGGCTGTATTACGGCAGCGTCAGCGGCAAGTACGTCAGCGCGTTCTACGGCGACTTGACCAACGACGAGAAGATCGGCGGCCGCACGGTGTTCGATCTGGCGGCGGGGGTGCATCTGCCGGTGGACAAAAAAATCGTCAAAAGCGCCGCGCTGCGCTTTGGCATCAGCAACCTGTTTGACAAGGAATACCTGACCTCGGTGCGCACCACTACCTTCAACGCGGCGCCTTACGGCGGCGTGAAGGCCAGCACCCCGTATTACAACGTCGGCGAAGAACGCACCTTCAGCGTCTCGCTGGAAGCCACCTTTTAACTGAACGCCCTGCCGCCTGCCGGGCGGCGGGGCAGAGGAGCCCTGTATGGACGCCAATCTGTTGCACGACATTATTTTCTACGTGATGTACGCCGCGCTGGCGATCGCGCTGGTGATCATCATCGAACGCACGCTGTACTTCGCCTATACCCAGCGCCAGGCGCGCCGGCTGGAGCAGGCGCTGACGCCGGACGTGCGCCGCGCGGCCGATCTGCCGGACGAGCTGACCCAGCGCAACAGCCTGCCGATGGCGGTGATCGCGCCGGTGCTGGCGCAGAAACACCGCGCCGGCGATCGCGAGGCGATCGGCGATCTGATCGACGCCCAGTATCTGCTGAGCAAGCCGCCGATGGCGCGCGGCCTGTGGCTGCTGGAAACCGTGGTCACCGCCGCGCCGTTGCTGGGGCTGCTGGGCACGGTGATGGGGATCATCGAAACCTTCAAGGCGCTGGCCGCCTCGGGCGTCTCCGAGCCGAGCCTGGTGTCGGCCGGGATGGGCACCGCGCTGTACGCCACTGGTCTCGGTATCGCCATCGCGCTGCTGTGCCTGGTGGCCAACAACTTCCTGCAGAGCCGCATGGAGCGCATCAACGAGCTGCTGAAGGTGCTGCTGATCCGCGCCGGTCAACCGGCCAGCCGCCCGGAGAGCGGCAGCGGTGAACAATGGGTTGACAGCGGGGCGCCGCGCTATGCCTAATGGCCATCCAACACGGCGGCCGTTCGGCCGCCTTTATACGGCATTGTGGGGCGGTTGTTTGTTGATGTTGAGCCAGAGCGCTGCGGCGCGTTTTGCGATTCCCGGTTATGAGCTGGTGTATACCGCACCGGTAGAAACTGCGCTGCAGGCCGACGACCTGCGCAACACCGCCGAGGTGTGGCGCGAGATGTTCGACGCGGCGAAAACCCGCATCGATCTGGGGCAGTTTTACGTGGCGAATCAGGACGGCTCCTTGCTGGACGGCGTGCTGCAGCGCCTGAAGGCGGCCGGTGAGCGCGGGGTGAAAATCCGTTTCCTGATGGAGGAGAAAGGCATCCGCAACTCCACCGCCGAGACGCTGGAACAGCTGAAGGCGATCCCCAATCTGGAGCTGCGCATCATTCCTTACCAGAAGCTGAGTGGCGGCATCCTGCACGCCAAGTATCTGCTGGTGGACGGCGAACAGGCGTTTGTCGGCAGCCAGAACTTCGACTGGCGCGCGCTGGAGCATATTCACGAAACCGGGCTGCGTATCAGCGACGCCAAGGTGGTGGGGCAAATTCAGGCGATCTTCGAACAGGACTGGCAGGCGCAGGCGCTGCTGGCGCAGGATAAACCGGTGCCGGCGCTGCCCGATGCGCCGCCGACCGCGCCCCCGCAGGGCGACTATCTGGTGGCCAGCCCGCGCGCCTACAACCCGGCAGGGGTGATCGACTCGCAGGCTGAGCTGCCGCGCCTGCTGGCCGGCGCCAAGCGGCGGGTGCGGGTGCAGGTGATGGATTACGCGCCGCTGTCTTTCGGTCCGGAGCGCAGTCGTCCCTTTTATGCGGTGATCGACAACGCGTTGCGCGGCGCGGCGGCGCGCGGGGTGCAGATCGAGCTGATGGTGGCCAACTGGAACACCAAAAAGCCGGACATCGCCTGGCTCAAGAGCCTGGCGCTGGTGCCGAACGTGCAGATCAAAGTGGTGACCATTCCCCCGGCCAGCAGCGGTTTCATTCCGTTTGCCCGGGTGATCCACAGCAAGCTGATGACCATCGACGATGAGATTGCCTGGGTGGGCACCAGCAACTGGACCGGCGGCTATCTGGACAACTCGCGCAATCTGGAGCTGGTGTTGCACAATGCGACGATGAGCGGGCGGTTGGACCAGCTGTATCAACAGCTGTGGAACAGCGTCTACGCCGAGCCGTTGAAGCTGGATTACGATTACCCGACGCCCAAGCCGGGCGGCGAATCCTGATAAGCAGGGCGCGGTTAATCCCCGCGCCCCGTTTTTTTATCGCCGCCAGCCGGCCTTCTCCAGCGCCGTCACCAGCTGTTCGGCGCTCAGCCCTTCCGCCCGATGGCCGTTGCCGCTGACGCTATTGGCCGCCAGCAGCGCATTGACGATCGCTTCCTCTACCGCTTCCGCCGCCGCGGCGAACAGCGCCGAAATATAGTCGTTGTTCACCATGCGCAGCGGCGTGGTGAAAGCGCCTTTATTGGCGTAGTCGGCGGGCGGCAGGCCGTCGTTGCCGGTGGCGAAGGCGATAAATATATCGCCGCTCGAATCTTCTGTGCCGCCGCCGGTGCGGGCGATGCCGATGCTGGCGCGCTGCGCCAGGCGCGCGCACTGGTGCGGCAACAGCGGCGCGTCGGTCGCCAGCGCAACGACGATGGAGCCCATGCCGGGATGCGGCAGCTGCGGCGTGAACGGCGAGGGGATATGCCCCAGATGGCGGCCCACCGGGTAACCGCCCACCAGCAGCGACTCGCGCTTGCCGTGGTTGGCCTGCACGATGGCGCCCACCGTCCAGCCGCCCTGATCGGCGGGCAGGCGGCGCGACGCGGTGCCGCTGCCGCCTTTGAATTCATGGCAGATCATGCCGCTGCCGCCGCCGACCGCGCCTTCCTGCGGCAAGCCGCCCCGGGCCGCCTGCTGCGCCTGGCGCACGTGCTCGGCCTTGACGTGAAAGCCGTTGATGTCGTTGAGCAGGCCATCGAAGGTTTCCATCACCACCGGCATATTCCAGTACACCGCGTTGTCGCCCGCGGGCAGCGTTTCGCGTTCCAGCGCGATCAGCGCATCGCGCACTACGCCCACGCTGTGGGTGTTGGTGAAGGCGATCGGGCTGGTCAGCAGGCCCGCTTCGCGCACCCATTCCAGGCCGGTGGCGTCGCCGTTGCCGTTCAACACGTGCACGCCGGCGAAGCAGGGCGCGTGGCGGGCGGAGCCGGGGCGCGGTTCGATCACCGTCACGCCGGTGCGCACGCTGCGCCCGTCCGCCAAATCGGCATGAATGCTAGCATGGCCGACGCGCACGCCGGGCACGTCGGTGATGGCGTTCAGCGGGCCGGGCGTGCCCTGGCCGATGGTGATGCCCAGATCCTGAGCGCGCTGCGTCATGGTTATTCTCCTTCTATTGAGGGGGCGGCGAGGGGCGCCGTCTGGCGGCCGCGCAGATGGTTCAGCGCCAGCCCGAAGCCGACGATGCCGGCAATGATAATAAAGTCTTTCAGGCTGCTGGCGATCAAAATCGTCCACAGCACGTACAGGCAGCACAGCAGCGCCGCCAGCACCGGCAGCGGCCACAGCGGCATCAGGTAAGGATGGTGGAAGTGGCGGCGGCGGCGGCTGATCAGCGCCGCGATCGCCATGATGATGTACACCAGCAGCAGCAGGATCACGGTGAAGGAGGTCAGCGATTCGAGATCGGAGCAAAACGCCAGCAGCGCCGACGGCACGCCGAACAGCAGGGTGGCGATCCAGGGGGTACCGAAGCGCGGATGGATGATTTTCAGCGCCCGGTTGAACGCCGGCAGCCAGAAGCCGTCGCGCCCGCTGGCGAACATCATGCGGCTGAATTGCGCCACGATGGCGATGATGGCGTTGAACACCGACAAGTAAATCGCGCCACTCACTACCCGCGCCAGCGTCGGGCCGCCGAGCTGGGTGACCACATAGCCGACCGGGTCGGCCTGTTTGGCCATCTCCGTCAGCGACGGCGAGCCGATCAGCAGGGCGGTGAACGGCACCAGTTCCACCAGCACCACGATGACCAGCGTCAGCATGATCGCCATCGCCATCGGTCTGCCCTGTTCGCGCATGTCCTCCGCCATGTACACCGCCGCGCCGTAGCCGTTGTAGGAGAACAGCGCGACCCCGACCATCGCGACGATCAGCGGCAGCGACACCGGCGCCAGGCTGCCCTGCGCGTCCAGCATCACCGGCGCGGTGAGGATCTCCGTGCTCTGATGCGGGTGGCTGAAGCCGAGCCAGGCGATCAGCGCCAGCACCGCTACTTCCACCACCAGGAAAGCGCCGGTCAGCAGGGCGTTGGCCTTGATGTTGAAAATGGCGCAGATGCCGCCGACCAGCACGGTGAGCATGCCGGCGGTCGAGGCGTCGAATTGGGTGCCCAGCGCGGTGTTCAGGTAGGGCACCGCGCCGGTGGCCAGCACCGCCGGCACGAACAGCGAGGCGCTGAGGATAAACAGGTAGGTCTGCAGCCCGCACAGGGTGCCGAACAGGCGTTTGATGATGCTGTATTCGCCGCCGGCGCTGGGGTGTGCGGCGCCAAGCTCGGCATAGCACAGCGCGATGGTGGCGGCGACGCAGGCGGCGATCAGGAACGACAGAAAGGCGCCGCTGCCGGCGCTGGCGATCGCCAGCGGGGCGATGACGAAGATCGAACTGGCCGGCGTCACGCCGGACGCGGTGATCATCACCACGTCGAGGACGCTGAGATTGCCTTTGAAGGTGTGTTCAGGGGCGGACTCTTGCATGGTTAACGACTCCATTAACGTGTGAGTGAGTTATTGTTTTGCTGCACAGGCTGTACGCAGGAATCAAATGGAGCGCGCGAAATGCCGGGGAGCTTTGCTCCCCGGAAGTTTATTATTCTTATGTGTTACCCCTGCCCCGACGGGAAGCTGAAGCTGGCGCGCCGGGCGTCGCCGGAAGCCGGCCAGCGCTGGGTCACGGTCTTGCGTTTGGTGTAGAACCTGACCGCGTCCGGGCCGTAGGCGTGCAGATCGCCGAACAGCGAGCGCTTCCAGCCGCCGAACGAGTGGTAGGCCACCGGCACCGGCAGCGCCACGTTGATCCCCACCATGCCGACCTGAATGCGGCTGGAGAAGTAGCGCGCCGCTTCGCCGTCGCGGGTGAACAGGCAGGTGCCGTTGCCGTATTCGTGGGCGTCGATCAAGGCCATCGCCTCCTGCAGCGAAGCCGCGCGCACCACGCCGAGCACCGGGCCGAAAATCTCCTCCTGATAGATGCGCATGCCGGGCGTCACGCGGTCGAACAGCGTCGGGCCGAGGAAGTACCCCTGGCTGGGGCGGCCGTCGGCGTCCGTCACGCTCAGCTCGCGGCCATCCACCAGCAGCTCGGCGCCTTCGGCCACGCCCTGATCGATATAGCCTTTCACCTTCTGATAATGCTGCCGGGTCACCAGCGGCCCCATGTCGTTGCGATTATCGCTGCCGGGGCCGACGCGCATGGCGGCCATCTGTTGCCGCAGCCCGGCGACCAGCGCCTCGGCGGTGCCTTCACCCACCGCCACTACCAGCGGAATGGCCATGCAGCGCTGGCCGCACGAGCCGAAGGCTGCGCCCATCAGCGCGCCGACCGCGCCGGGGATATCGGCGTCCGGCAGCACCACCGCGTGGTTCTTGGCACCGCCCAGCGCCTGTACCCGTTTGTTCTGCGCGCAGCCGGTGTGATAAATGTGTTCCGCCACCGGCGTCGAACCGACGAAGCTGATCGCTTTGACGCGCCCGTCATGCAGCAGCGTCTCCACCGCTTCGCGATCGCCGTTGACCACGTTGAGCACCCCCGGCGGCAGCCCGGCCTCCGCTGCCAGCCGCGCGATATACAGCGCGGCGGAGGGCACGCGCTCGGACGGCTTCAGCACGAAGGTGTTGCCGCATGCCACCGCCATCGGCCACATCCACAGCGGCACCATCGCCGGGAAGTTGAACGGCGTGATGCCCGCCACCACCCCCAACGGTTGAAACTCGCTCCAGCTGTCGATGCCCGGCCCCGCCTCTTTGCTGTGTTCACCCTTCAGCAGCTCCGGCACATAGCTGGCGTATTCGATATTCTCGATGCCGCGCTGCAGTTCGCCCAGGGCGTCGCTGAGCACCTTGCCGTGCTCGGCGGTGATCAACTGGCAGACGGCGTCGGCGTGCTGCTCCAGCAGATCCTTGAGCTTCATCATGATGCGCGCGCGTTTCAGCGGCGGGGTGTCGCGCCAGGCGGGATAGGCCTGTTCGGCGGCGGCGATGGCGCGCTCCACCGTGGCGCGGTCGGCCAGCTGCACCTCCTGCGCCGATTGGCCGGTGGCCGGGTCGTAAACCGGCTGGCTGCGTTCGCCGCCGGCGGCGGGCTCGCCGTTGATCCAATGGGTAATGGTCATGGTTCTCTCCTTATTCGGTGGCGTTGAGGGCGTCGCCCACGGCGTTGATCAACGCGTCGATCTGCGCTTCGCTGCTGATGAACGGCGGCGCCAGCTGCAGAGTGTCGCCGCCGTAGCGCACGTAAAATCCGCTTTCCCAGCAGCGCATCGCCGCCTCGAAGGGGCGCCGCGCCGGTTCGCCCGGCCGCGCCGCCAGCGTGATGCCGGCCGCCAGGCCGATGTTGCGAATGTCGGCGACGTGTTTGGCCCCCTGCAGACTATGCACCGCGCGCTCGAAATAGGGCGCCAGCGCCTGCACGCGTTCCACCATCTGTTCGCGCTGCAGGATGTCTAGCGTCGCCAGCGCGACCGCGCAGCTGACCGGATGGGCGGAGTAGGTGTAGCCGTGCGGGAATTCGAGCTGGTAGTCCGGTTCACCGCTGTCCATGAAGGTGCGGTAGATCTCCGGCCGCACCACCACCGCGCCCATCGGCTGCGCGCCGTTGGTCACCTGTTTGGCGATGTTCATGATGTCCGGCGTGACGCCGAACGCCTCGGCACCGGTCATCGCGCCGCAGCGGCCGAAGGCGGTGATCACTTCGTCGAAGATCAGCAGAATGTCATGTTGGGTACAGATCTCGCGCAGGCGCTGCAGGTAGCCGACCGGCGGCACGATCACCCCGGCGGAACCGGAGAAAGGTTCGACGATCACCGCGGCGATCGTCGAGGCGTCGCGCAGCGCGATGATGCGGCTGAGCTCATCCGCCAGCTCCGCCCCCTGTTGCGGCATGCCGCGCGAAAAGGCGTTGCCGGCCAGCAGGGTGTGTGGCAGGTGATCCGCCTCGGCGCCGGCGCCGAACGCCTTGCGGTTGCCGGCGATGCCGCCGACCGAGATGCCGCCGAAGTTAACGCCGTGGTAGCCCTTTTCCCGGCCGATAAAGCAGGTTTTTCCCGCCTGGCCTTTGGCGCGCCAGTAAGCGCGTGCCATTTTCAGCGAGGTATCCGCCGCTTCCGAGCCGGAGCCGGTGAAGAACACGTAATCCAGCCCCGCCGGCGTCAATGCCTTGATCTTGTTGGCCAGTTCGAACGACAGCGGATGGCCGAACTGAAACGCCGGCGAGTAATCCAGCGTCGCCAGTTGGCGCTGGGCGGCGGCGGTGATTTCCTGCCGGCCGTGCCCCAATCCGCAGCACCACAATCCGGACAGGCCATCGAAAATCTTTCTGCCGTCGTGGCTGGTGTAATACGCCCCTGCGGCCTGAGTAATGATGCGCGGCTGCGCTTTAAAATTGCGGTTGCCGGTAAAAGGCATCCAATGGGCCTCTAATCCTTCGGCATCGAGACGATTCAGCGGGTAATTTTCAGCGGCCATGTTTTCCTCCGGACAGGAAAATAAGTGCGATTAATTAAATAAAACGAGTTGTTAACGAATTGTTGTGCGAAATTGACTATGTACCGCTTGTTCTCTACTGTGAATAATCATATGTCGAAACTTACTTAAGGTTTTATGCAAGTAAAAAAGCGCGCGTTGTTAGGGCAATTGTCGGATATGGATCTGCGTTTGCTGCGGGTATTCAAGGCCGTGGTCGACTGTGGCGGCATGAGCGCCGCCGAACTGGAGCTGAATATCAGCCTGTCGACCATCAGCAAGCACATCAAGGACCTGGAGCAGCGGCTGGGCCTGACGCTGTGCCAGCGCGGGCGCGAGGGCTTTGCGGTCACCGACGAGGGGCTGTTGATCTACCAGGAAACGGTCAACCTGCTGGCGGCCACCGAGGCCTTCCGTCGCGGGGTGGACGAGGTGCATCAGCGCATGGGCGGGCAGCTGCACGTGGCGATATTCGACCATACGGTCAGTAATCCGCAGGCGCAGATCGGCCGGGCCATTGCGTTATTCAGCGAGCGCGCGCCGGAGGTTTCTTTGCAAATGTATGTGGAGCCGATTAATACCATTGAACGCGGCGTTATTGACGGGCAATTTCAGGTTGGGGTTATTCCCATGCACCGCAGCGCAGAAAGTTTATCTTATCATTCGTTATTCAGTGAGAGGATGTTCTTATATTGCGGCGCGCAGCATGAATTATTTTCCGCCAGTCATGAAACATTAAATTGGGATCTGCTGCACAATTATGCCTTCGCCGGATTAGGCTATCATTCGCCGAATATGGAACTGAGCCTGCAGCAACATTTGCATCGCAAGGCGACGGGATTTGCGCAGGAATCGATAGCGACGTTAATTCTGTCCGGCAAATACGTCGGCTTTTTGCCGGATCACTACGCGGCGTTTTTTGTGGCGCAGAACCTGATGCGGGCGATCAAACCGGCGCTGTTCCGCTATCACTGCGAATACTCCAGCGTGCTGCGCCGCTCGCCGGTGCCGCAGCGGGTGGTGAAGCTGTTCCATGAGTGCCTGCTGGCGGCCCACGGAACAGCGTGACGCTTACTGCTCTTTCTTCTTGCCGAAGATTCTGATCAGCGCGCCGACCAGGATGCCGACCGCGATGCCGGCGAAGATCCAGCCGATGATGCCCATTTCCTTACTCCTGCTAGTGCGTTGATCTGATTATATAATCATTCGACGCGAAACGCCTCTTCGATCATCCGTTGCCGCTGCGCCGGCGCATAGTCGATCCAGGAATTCTTGCTGTTGGATTTCTCCAGCGCCACCGCCAATTCCTGGCCGGAAATCGGCAAATCGTCCTGCCAGAACGGCGCGATGGCGTGACGGGTGATGAAATCGGTCAGGTAGCTCTCCGGGCTGCCCTGCCAGTGCGGATACAAGCGCGCGGCCAGCTCGGCCATCAGCGCGCGCTGCTGCGGCTGTTCGCTGCTTTCCAGCAGGGCGAGGAACGGCAGCAGCAGGCGGCCGCAGACCTGGCCGTGATGGTAGTCGCGCAGTGCGCCGATCTCGCCGGCGATGCCGTGAATGACCCCCAGCCCGGCGGCGCTCAGCGTCAGCCCCCCGAGGTACGAAGCTTGCATAATCGCTTCGCGCGCCGCGTCGCTGCGGTTGAGCGCCGGCCAGGCCGCAAGGAAGTGGCGGATGCCGCTTAACGACATGTCGCGCGTCATGGCACCGGCGGTTTTCGACAGATAGGCCTCGAACAGGTGGGTGAAGGCGTCGATGGCGCAGTAGGCCAGCACCTTGTCCGGGGCGCCCGCCAGCAACTGCGGATCGAGAATGGCGGTATGCGGCACGAAGTTGTTATGGCGCAGCGAGGCCTTCACTTTGCTGACCTGGGTGTCGGTGATCACCGCGTTCTGCGTCACCTCGCTGCCGGTGCCGGCGGTGGTAGGAATGGCGATCAGCGGCAGGGTGGCGCCGCTGATTTTACTGTCGCCCACCTTTTCCATATAGCGCAGCGTCGGCAGCGGGTGCTCCACCAGCGCGGAGAACGCCTTGGCGGCGTCCAGCACGCTGCCGCCGCCGATGGCCACCACGCGCCGCACCTGGCCGCGCCAGCGCGCCACCCAGGCGTCTATTTCCTGCGGCGACGCCTCGTGGCTGACGATCTCAGTGCCGATGAACAGCGGCGTCAGCGACTCGCGCAGGCCGGCGTACACCGGGCCGTTGAGAAAAGAGCGGCAGCTGAACAGCAGCGTCGGCTGCGGATCGGCCAGCAGCAGCGGCGGCAGCTGTTGGATGCTGCCGTGGCCGAACCAGGTCTGGCGGTTGGCGATGATGTGGCTGACGGACATGAGGTCTCCTTGACGGCGTTGCGGGGCGCGATGCCACAGCATAAGCCAGCGGGCGCGGAGCGGCCACCGCTTTCCCCGCCGTGGCAACCTGTGAGTTGTTTAACATGTAAACGATCTCGTTCTTGCATTTCGGCGCGCCGGATGCTTTTTTTAACAGTACCGGCCGTCATGCGGCCAACCCCATCCGAAATCGGTAGATTGTTAATGTATTAATAATGGCGAGGCGGGTATGGATATTCAGGTTGAACGCTTGTCTGCGGTGATCGATGCGGTGGCCAGCCCGCGTTTTTATCCCAGCCTGCTGAACTGGCTGGAAGGGTTTTTCGCCTTCGACAACGCCATCGTCTATGCCTTCGAACGCGGCCGGCCGCCGCGCTGCCTGATCAAAACCGAGCGGGAAAACAGCGACGCGGTCAACCAGATCTACCAGCAGGGCGCCTACCTGCAGGATCCGTTTTACCGCGCGCTGAACGACGGCGGCGAAGGCGAGGTGCTGACGCTGCGCCAGCTGGCGCCCTGCGGGTTTTATCACAGCGACTATTACCGTAACTTTTATCGCAAGACCGGCTGGCACGACGAGGCCGGGGTGCTGCTGCAATTGACGCCGGAGCGCGGGCTGGGCGTGTTCTTTGGCTCGGCGCGGCGCACGGTGGCGGTGCGCTACCCGCAGCGGGCGGATCTGCGCAGCGCGCTGACGCTGGTGAAAAGCGTGGCGCGGCTGCACGGTGAGGTGGTGGCGGCGCCGGCCGATGCCGCGATGGTGAACGACGACGGCGCGCAGGCGCGCTATCTGCTGACGCCGCGCGAGCGCGAGATCGTCGATCTGATCCTCGCCGGCTGCGGTTCGCAGCAGATCGCCGACCGGCTGTTCATCAGCCTCGGCACGGTAAAAAATCACCGCAAGAACATCTACGGCAAGCTGAACATCGGCTCGCAGGCCGAACTGTTCAGCCTGCTGCTGACCGCACCGCAGCGGCGCAGCGCGTGAATGTTAATTTTTTGTAGCGAATGTCCCTAAGGGGACATAGCGGCACGGCTGCTGCCTCCCGATAATCCGATGTCATGGCATAGGCAATCGGGAGTGCGGCAGTGAACAACGAAATCGAGTCCTTAACCTACTACGCGGCGACCAAAAAATACGATCTGCGCTTCCCGACGCTGGAAGAGGATCTGGACGTCGACGTGGTGATCATCGGCGGCGGCTTCTCCGGTATCAACACCGCACTGGAGCTGGCAGAGAAGGGCATCACCAACATAGCCATCCTCGAAGGCCGCTATCTGGGCTACGGCGGCACCGGACGCAACGGCGGCCAGGTGATGGCCGGCATCGGCCACGATCTGGAGAAGATCAAACGCCACGTCGGCCCGTCTGGGCTGGAAACCATCTTCAAGATCAGCAACCTCGGCGCCGGCATTATCCGCGAGCGCATCAAGAAATATGACATCGACGCCGACTTCTGCTTCGGCTACGGCTATCTCGGCAGCAACGCGCGCCAGGAGAAGACCCTGCGCGGATGGCTGAAGGAGTTCAGGGCGGTGGCGCCGGACGAAGAGATCGAGCTCTACACCGGCGCGGAGGTGAAGCAGGTGGTGGGCTCCGACGCCTATACCTGCGCGCTGAAACACATGGGCGGTGGCCATGTGCATTCGCTCAACCTGTTGCTGGGCGAGGCCAGGGCGCTGAGCGGCTACGGGGTGAAAATCTTCGAAAACAGCAGCGTGCTCAACGTGGAATACGGGCCGCGCATCACGGTGCGCACCGCCATGGGCTCGGTGCGCGCCAACAAGATGCTGTGGGCCTGCAACGGCTTCCTCAACGGCATGGAACCGCAGATCTACCGCAAGACTATCAACACCTACGCTTTCCAGCTGGCCACCGAGCCGCTGTCTGACGATCTGATCCGTCAGATCAGCCCGATCCGCGGCGCCTACAGCGACATTCGCCCGGTGATCGACTATTACCGGGTGACCAACGAAAACCGGCTGCTGTTCGGCAGCGCCACTCGCCTGATCGAATATTTCCCGTCGGATCTCAAGGCCTGGAATCGCAACCTGATGCTGAAGGTGTTCCCGTACCTGAAAGACGTGAAGATCGATCTGGCCTGGGGCGGCCCGCTGTGCTGCAGCGCCAACCTGTTCCCGCAGATCGGCACGCTGCCGGATCGCGACAACGTGTTTTACGTGCAGGGCTACTCCGGCTTCGGCGTGACGCCGAGCCACATCGTGTGCAAGGTGCTGGCGGAGGGCATGAGTGAAGGATCCGATCGTTACGATCTGATGAGCTCGATCCCGCACGTCAACATCTTCGGCAAGGACAAGCTGCGGCGAGTGATGACCACCGCCGGTAAGGTTTGGCACCAGACATCCGGCTATTGGAAAGGCCGCCGTTAATCCTCAGAGGAGAATGACATGAAACCGTTACTGCTTAAACAACCGCTGCCGGAACTGCTGGAGATCGGCAGCGTCAGCAACCTGGGCGCCACGGTGATCGCCGGCACGCCGACCGTCGGCGTGGCCAGCATCTTCGGCGAGCCGACCGACAATCTGAACTGTGGCGTGTTCAGCTGCACCCGCGGCAGCTTCGTGATGGAATATCCGTTCGCCGAGCACGCCACGGTGTGGGAAGGCAGCGCCACCCTGACCAACGAGCGCACCGGCGAGTCGGTGCAGTACCAGGCCGGCGACTCCTGGTTCGTCGAGAAGGGCACCCCGGTGCGCTGGGACATCACCTCGGATCGCTTCGTCAAACACTACCTCGCCATCGTCGAGGGCTGACGCCGCCATGCCCCCCTCAGCCCGCTGAGGGGGAGCGCCTTAACCTAACGCCCGCGCAATAAAGTCGCTTACCCGCTTGAGGATCTGATCCTTATTGGTTTCGTTAAAGCTCTCGTGCCGCCCGCCCGCATTGATCATCCGTTCGAAATCGTCGCCCCGCAGGCGATCGAGCGCGGTTTGCGTTTCGCTCATCAGCACCAGCCGATCGTCGTCGCCGTGGATCCACAGCGTAGGCAGCGCGCCGAACCCCGGCCCGGCGTTGATGGCGGCGAGGATCCGTTGCATGGCGCGCAGGGTGGGGCGTTTGAACGGCCCGTGCCACACCAGCGGATCTTCCTGATACGCCGCGCCAACCGCCGGATCGCGTGCCAGGGTGGCGGTATCCAGCGGCGCGTCGGGGATCGTCGGCAACTCTGCCAGATCGGAGATCGCCGTTCTGTCGCCGAGCAGCGGGCCGGACAGCACCAGCGCGCTCACCTCCTCGGCGTGGCGCTGCGCGTAGCGGGTGGCGATCATGCCGCCCATCGAGTGGCCGATCACCACCAACGGCAGCGTCGGATACTGTTGGCGAAGATGCTCGACCACGCGCTGAACGTCGTCGACGACGGCGTCATAATCCTCGATCAGCACGCGCTCGCCCTGTGACAGGCCGTGGCCCAGATGATCGGGGCCGAATACCCGCGCGCCCTGCGCCTGCAGCGTGCGCGCCACGTATTGATAGCGGCCGAGATGTTCGCCGTAGCCGTGCACCAGCAGCGCCAGATAGCGCGGCTTGTCGTTTCCCCAGTCATGCAAGGCGATGTCGCCGTGGCGGCCTTTGATAAAGCTGACGGTTTGTTCGGGCATGTTATTGTTCTCATGGTGGTAGGGTTGCCCTTCAGCGTAGCGGTTGGCGGCGAGGTTGTCAGGGGCGCCGGATGCGGTGCCCGCAGAGAGGACATTACAGACCGAACTGGCGCGCCAGTTCGTCGAGCGCTTCGCGCTGGAAGCGATTGAAGGCGTCGCGCGGCTGCTGTTGCTGGATGAACGCCAACAGCGGATCCTGCACTTCAGTGCGCACGCCGCTCAGCTGCTCCATCACCGCCAGCCCGCAGAACGGCACGTAGGATTCGGCGTAGCCGCCTTCATGCACCATCACCAGTTTGCCGCCGCACAGCCGGTCGGCGGCGTCTTGCACCAGCGCGGTCATGGCGCGGAAGCTGTCGCTGTGCAGCTGCATGCGCGCCAGCGGATCGAGCGCGTTGGCGTCGTAGCCGCAGGCGACGATGATCAGCTCCGGCTCGAATTTTTCCAGCGCCGGGATGACGATGCGCCGCATGGCGTGCAGGTAGCCGTCGTCGCCGGCGCCGGCCAGCATCGGCACGTTGACGTTGCAGCCCGCCCCGGCGCCTTCGCCGCGATCCTGTTCGCCGGAATAGCCCGCCGGGAAGCAACCGTCCTGATGCAGCGACAGCGTTAGCACGTCGCCGCGCTGCCAATAGATGTGCTGGGTGCCGTTGCCGTGGTGCACGTCCCAGTCGAGTACCGCCACCTTGCCCAGGCCGTAGCGGGCCTTGGCGCGCTCGATGGCGATGGGAATATTGGCCAGGAAGCAGAAGCCCATCGATTGATCCGGCAGGCAGTGGTGGCCCGGCGGGCGCGACAGCGCATAGGCGTTATCCAGCTCGCCCTGCAGCACCGCTTCCACCGCCGCGCAGGCCAGCCCGGCGGAGAGTTTGGCGATTTCATAGCTGCCCGGCCCCAGCGGCGCCTCTTCCCCCAGCAGGCCGCCGCCGCTGTCGCTCACCTGTTTGAAGCGCTGCAGATAGTGGGCGGGGTGGATGCGCAGCAGGTCTTCTTCCGTCGCCGGTTCGGCGCTCAGCAGGGTGAGCTGGCGCGACAGGCCGGACACGTCCATCAGGTTCTTCATGCGCCGTTTGGTTTCCGGCGATTCGGCGTGGCCGGCGCCCGAAGGCGGTTGCACCCAGCCGCCGACCGGCAGGGTGGTGGCGTGCAGGCCGGTGCTGTGCCAGAAACAGCGTTCATCAAACAAGAAACCGGTTGTTCTTTTCACCTTTCTCCTCCTGTTATACGGCGCGGTGTGCGCGGTGAAGCCAGCGAAATCAACAGCAGCGACAGCAGCGCGCAGCCCAGCGCGCCGAACAGCAAGGCGTTGAAACCGCCGGAAGATTCGATCAGATAGCCGGCCAGCGTCGGGCCGATGGCCATGCCGCCGCCGATCACCAGGTTGATGCCGTTCATCAGCTTGCCGTCGTTATCCAACCCGGCGACCCGCGCGAGAATGAATGGCAGCACGAAGGTCCAGGTGAATTTGAACAGCAGGGCCGCCAGGGCGAAGCGCAACAGCAGGGGCTGGCCAGTCAGCAGCGCCACGCTGGCCAGTAGCAGGGCGTAACCGAGCACGATCAGGCGTCCGCCGCCGAAGCGCGCGCCGATCATCGCCGCGGCCCCCGCGCCGACGATGCCGAGCAAGGTGGCGATGGCCAGCACCTGGCCGCTGTGGGCCGGCGACAGCCCGGCGCCGGCGGCGATGCCGCCGATGAAGGTCCAGACCGCACTCAGGCTGATGTAAAAGGTCAGCACCGCCATTACGGCGCACAGCTTGCGCGCCAGCGAAGCCGTGGGGCCGCTGCGGTCGGCGCGGGCGGCGGTGAAGCCGCTGGGAAACGCCGGGATGAGCGGCAGGCAGCACAGCATGATGGCCGCCAAAATCAGGTAGACCGCCATCAGGCCGAAGTGCGCGAACAGCGGCGGCAGCACCAGCAGCCCGACCGCGCCCAGCACCAACTGGCCGAGCACCCAGAAGGCATACACCCGGCTGGGATTGGCGGTGCCGGCGGCGCAGGTGATGCACAGGATCATCAGGGTGCCGCCCGCCAGCGAGGCGATAAAGCGCAGCGGCAGCAGCAGGGTGAAGTCCTGCACCAGCGCCGAGGCCAGGTTGCCGGCGATAAACACCAGCGCCGACAGCGTAGCGACCCGTCGCCAGTTGATGCGCCCGATCCACCACCACGCCGGCAGCGTGGCCAGGCTCATGGCGCCGAGTTCGGTGGAAAACAGGTGGCCAATCTGCGCCGGGCCGAGCTGCCACTGTGCGGCGAGCTGGGCGGCCACGGCGGGGGCGGTCATCAGAATGCCCGGCGCGATGGCGGCGAAGACGATAATGGCGGTCAACAGCCGCGGCGGGCAGGGGAGCGCCGCGCCGACGGCGGGCGCGGAAACCGAATCACTGGACATAAAGCTTATTCCCCAAGCGTTGAGTGACGATGAAATATCCCGCCAGGCCCGATTGCGGGCAGGGGGAGGCCGCGCCATAGATGGCGAATACGTTCTGACGTTATTTTCCGGACGCCGGCGACGGCGGCCGTTATCGGGCGTTAACCGTGGGCGAGAAAGCCGCTGGCGACCAGTTCGGTGCGATTCACCACGTCGGTTTTGGCGAAAATATTGCGCATATGGGTTTTCACCGTAGACAGCGAAATGCCCAGTTTCAGGGCGATGCGCTTATTGCTGGCGCCTTCGCGCACCATATTGACGATCTCTTGCTCTTTGGCGGTCAGCATCTGCGCCTCGCTGTCGGGCAGCAGATCGCGCGTCGCCAGCTCGATCAGCGGCAGCACCGCGCGCAGGCGGCCGCGCTCCACTTCGGTGAACGGCGTATCGCGGATCAACGACACCCCGGCGACGATGCGCTTACGCTGGCGGATGAAAATCTCCGTCATGTCGCGCATGTCGTTCGGCAGCATAAAGTCGTGGTAATAGCGGCGGTTGCCGGCGATCGCCGCCGGGCTCATGCCGACCATGGTGATGTCCTGGCGATGGAAATTGGCCGGCTGCAGCGGGTCTATCTGTTGGAAGTGGTTCAGGTACTGCTGATGCGTTTTATCGGGCATGCCGTGCAGGATGTAGTGATCCGGCCGCAGGTTGCGATCGACCAGATAAAACACCCCGGCGGAGACCGGGATCAGGTGCGTAATGGTCGCCAAACAGCTGTTGATAAAGGCATCGGATGCGGTGCTGTGCATGATTCGTGTTCCTCCCTTTATCGTTCAATCTGGAGAATGTTGGCGGTCAATATATGAACGATACAAGCATAGTTGTAGCAATTTAGCAACACAATAAAAACATATTAACAACGTGAGGCTGATTGCAATAAAACACATAAATAACAAGATGACACTGCGTTAATCAGGGCTTTTTCATTCGGATTTATCGCGATTTTCATTAATAGGTTAATGAAATAGTTCACCGCTTTTCTCGCTGAATTTACAGCGCTTTTCAATGCCTGCCCGGGTGCAGCCCTCGCCGCCCTGCGCGTGCTACAGCCGCTGCTGTCGTCGCCGTCCCTCATTCTTAAGAACGATAGCCAGGCTTTTCCGCCGCTTTCTACACTGCGAATTGAAGATAGCGCCAGGCGGCGCCAAACGTATAAGACGAAAAAATGATGACCTTTCTCGGGCTGAGGCGTCGGGTTGTTCAGTCCGCATGACCATACAGGGGACGGACGATGCAGAAAAAAACGTTGGCGGTGGCGTTGAGCGGCGCCTTATCGGGCCTGGCACAAGGAGCGGACGCCGATCGCCCCAATGTGCTGATCATTCTGGTGGACGATATGGGCTACTCCGACATCAGCCCGTTCGGCGGCGAGATACCGACGCCCAACTTGCAGGCGCTGGCCGAACGGGGCGTGCGCATGAGCCAGTACTACACCTCGCCGATGTCGGCGCCGGCGCGTTCGATGTTGATGACCGGCAACACCAATCAGCAGGCCGGCATGGGTGGCATGTGGTGGTATGAGAGCACCGCCGCGCAGCCGGGGTATGAAATGCGCCTGACCGACCGCGTGACCACGCTGCCGGAGCGTTTTCGCGACGCGGGCTACGCCACCATGATGGCGGGCAAATGGCATCTGGGCTATGTCGACGGCGCCAAACCGACAGATCGTGGCTTTGAGCGTGCCTTCGCCTTTATGGGCGGCGGCACCAGCCATTTCGACGACGCGAAACCGCTGGGTACCGTGGAAGCATTCCATACCTTCTACACCCTGAACGGCAAACGCGTGTCGCTGCCAAAAGATTTTTATTCCAGCAAGGCCTATGCCGACCAGCTGGAACGGTGGATCCGTGATACGCCGCAGAGCAAGCCGATCTTCGCCTATCTGGCCTTTACCGCGCCGCACGATCCGCTGCAGGCGCCGGATGACTGGATCGCCAAATTCGACGGCAAATACGACGCCGGCTATCAGCTGGCCTATCAGCAGCGCATTCAGCGCCTGAAAGCGCTGGGATTGATTTCCGATCGCACGCCGATGCCGACGCTGGCGCTGGATAAGGCCTGGAACGCGCTGACGCCGGAACAGCAAAGATATGAAGCCAAGACCATGCAGGTGTATGCGGCGATGATCGCTTATATGGACGATCAGGTCGGCGCGGTGTTGAACACCCTGAAGCAGACCGGCCGCGACCAAAATACGGTGATCGTGTTCGCCACCGACAACGGCGCCAACCCCGCCAGCGGCTTTTACTACGGCTCGAAGCCGGAGTATTGGCGGCAGTTCGACAACAGCTACGCCAACCTCGGCCGCAAGGGATCGTTCATCTCTTACGGGCCGCACTGGGCCAACGTCAGCAATGCGCCGTACGCCAACTACCACAAGACCACCAGCGCGCAGGGCGGCATCAACACCGATTTCATCATTTCCGCGCCAGGGTTGAAGGGCCGCGGCGGTATCGATCGCACGCCGATGGCGGTGTATGACATCGCGCCGACGCTGTACGACTATGCCGGCATCGACGCCAATAAACCGCTGAAGGCCAAGCCGACGCTGCCGATGGTCGGCGTCAGCTTCAAACGCTATTTCAGCGGCGAGGCCGACGGCGTGCCGCGCGCGACCTACGGCGTGGAGCTGCATAACCAGGCCGCCTACGTGGATGGCGTCTGGAAGCTGCGGCGGTTGGTGAAGGCCGGGCCGACGGCGCAGATGGCGCCGTGGGGGCTGTTCAACCTGCATGACGATCCGCTGGAGACGCGCGATCTGGCCGCCGCCGACCCGGAGCGGGTCAAACGGCTGAGCGAGGCGTATCGCCGCTTTGCGCAGCAGAGCATGGTTATTGAAGCCAAAGGTGCAGCGATCGACTATCTCGGCGTCGACGCCAATACCGGCGACTACATCGGCCTGGATCCGCAGACCCACAAACCGTTGCCGCAGGCGGCGCCATGAACCTGGCCCAGCTGCGCGCGCAGCAGATCCCGGTAGAGAGCGAACCGCGCGCGGCGGCGCCTTTTCACCTGCTGGTGAAACCGATCGGTGCCGGCTGCAACCTGGGCTGCCGCTACTGCTACTACCCGCAGCGCCAGCAAGCGCGGACGCGCAAGATGGACGACGACCTGCTGGCGGAGTTTATCCGCGGCTACATTGCCGCCCAGCCGCGCTACAGCCGCGAGATCAACTTCGTCTGGCAGGGCGGAGAGCCGCTGTTGGCGGGGATCGGTTTTTACAAGCGGGCGCTGGCGTTGCAGCGCCGCTTTGCGCCACTGGGCGTGCGGATCAGCAACAGCCTGCAGACCAATGGCACCCTGCTGAACGATGCCTGGTGCCGTCTGTTCCGGCAGCATCAATTCATCATCGGCGTCAGCCTGGACGGCGATCGCGAGGTGCAGGACGCCCATCGGCCGGACAAGCGCGGCGGCGCCAGCTATGACGCCGCGCTGCGCGGCATCGCGCTGCTGCAGCGCCATCAGATCGATTTCAACCTGCTGATGGTGGTGCACGACGGCGTCGCGGACCGCGCCGAGGCGATCTACGATCATGCGGTGGCGATCGGCGCGCGCTATCTGCAGTTTCAGCCGCTGATGCTGGAAGGGGACGCGCCCGCCGCGGGTTACGGGCTGAGCGCCGCCAACTGGGGGCGTTTCATGCTAGCGGTGTACCGCCGCTGGCGCAGCCGCGGGCACGTCGGCCAGGTGTTTGTGATGAACATCGAACAGGTCTACGCGCAGTATTTCACTCACGTCAGCCCCAGCTGCGTGCACGCCGAACGCTGCGGCGGCAATCTGGTGATGGAGCCGGACGGTCGCCTCTACGCCTGCGATCACCTGATCAATGCGCAGCACCTGCTCGGCCATGCCGATCGGCAGACGCCGCTCGCCACCCTGGCGGCAAAGGCGGCGGAGATGCCGTTCGGCAAGAACAAAAGCCTGCGCCGCGAGTGCCAACGCTGCAGCGTGAAAAGCGTCTGCCAGGGCGGCTGCCCGGCGCATGTGGGCGAAGATCGCTACAACCGGTTGTGCGCCGGCTATTACGCCTTCTTCTCCGCGTTGCTGGCGCCGCTGCTCGCCTACCCGCGCAGCCCGCAGGGGGCGATGCAGTGGCGCGCCGCCGTGAGCGCGGCCGCAGGTTGAAAGCGTCTCGTCCTTAAGGACGATAGTCAGCATTTTCCTTTCCTCTCTATAGTGAGATGACCGCCACTGGCGGTGAAAAACCTGCAAGCACCTGCATGCATCAGGCCAAAACTATAAGAGGAAATAACCATGAACCTGTCGTCGCGGTTGCACGCCCACCTGGCTCGAGGCAAGGTCGGCTTTCCCACCACCCTGGCCAGTTCGGTCGGGGTGATCATGGCCAGCCCGGTGATCCTGACGGTCACCAGCGGCTTCGGCATCGGCGGCGACACCTTCGCGCTGGCGATGCTGATCGCCTTCATCATGATGCAGGCGCAGCTCACCACCTTCTCCGAAGCGGCGGCGCTGCTGCCGACCTCCGGTTCGGTTTACGACTACATCTCCTGCGGCATGGGGCGCTTTTTCGCCATCACCGGCGCGCTGTCGGCCTACCTGATCGTGCATATCTTCGCCGGCACCGCCGAGACCATTCTCTCCGGCATCATGGCGCTGGTGAACTTCGAGCACCTCAACACCCTGATGGAAAGCCACAACGCCTCCTGGATGGTCGGCGTCGGGTTGGTTGTGGTGTTCGGCCTGCTCAATGCGTTCGGCATCGAGGCCTTCGGCAAGGCGGAGATCGTGCTGACCTTCGCCATGTGGAGCACGCTGGTGATCTTCGGCATCGTCGGGCTGCTGTCGCCGCATGCGGTGCCGCTCGAGGGTTGGTTCGGCAGCACGCTGAGCCTGAACGATCCCTTCGCGGTATTCAGCCTGATCGGCATGGCGATGTTCATGTTCGTCGGCTGTGAGCTGGTGACGCCGATGGCGCCGGAGATCAAACGCTGCGATCGGGTGATCCCGCGCGCCATGGCGCTCGGGCTGTGCGGCGTGGCGGTGTGCATGGCGCTGTACGGCGCGGCGCTCAGCCACCAGGTGGAAAACGTGGTGGTCGATGCCGCCAGCGGCACGCGCCTGCTGGAAACGCCGATGGCCATCCCGGCCTTCGCCGGCCAGGTGATGGGCCAGTTCGGCAAATACTGGCTGGGCGTCGGCCTGCTGCTGGCGGCCGCGGCGACCATCAATACGCTGATGGCGGCGGTGCCGCGCATCCTTTACGGCATGGCGCTGGACGGCGCGTTGCCGCGCATGTTCGCGTATCTGCACCCGCGCTTTAAAACGCCGGTGGTCGGCATTCTGGTGGCGGTTCTGATCCCCTGCGTGCACGCCTTCGCCATTCAGGGCAACCTCGACAAGATCATTCCGTTGGTGCTGGCGGCGGTGTGCGCCTGGGGCGTGGCCTACCTGCTGGTGACCTGCTCGGTGGTCATCCTGCGCCTGCGTCGCCCCGATCTGCCGCGCGCTTATAAATCGCCGTGGTTCCCGCTGCCGCAAATCGTCTCCAGCGTCGGCATCGTGCTGGCCATCGTCTACATCACGCCGCCGGGGATGAACCCGAGCGACGTTTACATTCCCTTCGGCTGGATGATCGGCCTGACCGCCGCCTATGCGCTGTTCTGGACGCTGTGCGTGCAGAAAGTGAATCCATTCAAGCCGGTGCCGGTCGAGCAGGTGCTGGAAAATGCCTTCGCCAAGGGCGAAAACGAGGAGGCGCAGTTTGATCGGCTTACTTCCCTCACTTAATCGCGCCTGGCGGCGAGCGCCGTCGGGCTATCGTCCGGGCGCCGCGCTGGATCGTCTGGCGCGCAACCTGGAACCCTACGCGTGCGAACGTCTGGCGCCGGGACTGCTGCGGCTGACGCTGCCGCAGGGGCCGCAGATCGAGGTCAGCGAACAGGTGCAGGGGCTGTTTATGGCGCATATCGTCAGCCATCGTTTTCGGTTGCAGGGCGCGTGCGCGGCGCAGCCCCCGCTGACGCTGGACGTGGTGACCGGCGGTTGGCTGCGGCGGCGCGGCGTGCGCTATCTGCTGCGCCAGCGCCATGCGGCCGCGCAGCGGGTGCTGGATGGCCTGCTGCGCTACCCGCAGATCGGCGAGACGCTGGCGCAGCTGGATTTTCGCCGCGTGCGGCTGACGGTCAAAGACGGGCGCTGGCAGGTGGATATCGAGCATTTCGCCGCATCGGAGGTGGTCAGCCGTTTGCCGGCCGGCCGCCGCTATCTGCGGCTGGACGCCGAACAGCGGCGGCTGCTGTTGAGCAGCCTGCTGATGATCGGCCAACTGATGGAGAAGCTGAATCATGAATAGAGTGGTTGTGATTACCGGCGGCGGCACCGGCGTCGGCGCCGCCTGCGCCCGTCTGCTGGCGGCGCAGGGCGATCGGGTGTTCATCATCGGCCGCCGCCCGGAACCGCTGGCGGCGCTGGCGCATGAGATCGGCGCGCAGGCGCTGGTGGGCGACGCCGCCAGCGGCGAGAGCTGGAACCACACGCTGCTGCCGGCCATTCTGCGCGACGCCGGGCGCATCGACTGCCTGATCGGCAGCGCCGGTGGCATGGACTTCAAGCGCATTACCGAGATGACCGACGAGCAGTGGCAAGGGGCGATGGACAGCAACCTCAACAGCGCTTTCGCCAGCGCGCGCGCCTGCTTGCCGGAGCTGATCAAGAGCGGCGGCAACCTGCTGTTTGTCGCCTCGATCGCCTCGCTGGCCGCCGGGCCGGAGGTCTGCGGTTACGTCACCGCCAAGCACGCGCTGATCGGACTGATGCGCTCCATCGCCCGCGACTATGGCCCGCTGGGCGTGCGCGCCAACGCGGTGTGTCCCGGCTGGGTGACCACGCCGATGGCGGACGAAGAGATGCAGCTGCTGATGGACGCCCATCAGATTTCGCTGGAGCAGGCTTACCAGATGGTCTGCCGCGATGTGCCGCTGCGCCGGCCGGCCAGCGCCGAGGAGATCGCCCGCGTCTGCCGTTTCCTCTGTTCCAGCGAGGCTTCAATCATTACCGGCGCGGCGCTGGTGGCCGACGGCGGCTCCACCATCGTCGATGTGCCGACATTGGCTTTCACTTCCCTGTAAGGAGCATTTCCATGAGTTCAGAAGCGGTATTCATTCAGGTTGGCGCGCTGGCGGAAGGCTTTGCGCCGCACAGCAATACGCTGGAACGCCAGCACGGCCTGGCGGGCACCACGCTGACGCTGCGCTTTCGCGACGGTGCGACACAGCGCTGCCGGTTCACCGACGAGCAGACGCTGGAGTGGGGAGAGCGGCGCGGCGTCGCCTATCGCGCCACCAGCATTCGCCCCGGCGTGCTGTTCATCGATTTTCTCGACCCCGCACGCGCCAACGCCAGCATTACGCTGGTGTGCGACCGCAATCAGGGCAACTTCACCGCGGTGTACGGCCAACTGCCGGACGAAGCGCAGGCGCGGCTCGACGCCTTCAGCCGGGTGGAACAGGGGCTGCCGCTGACCGCGGTCGAGGCCGAATTCCGCTTCGGCACGCTGGATGACGCCGACGTGGCGCCGCCGGGTTTTACCGATGAGCTGATCGGCATGCGCAATATGTACACCTACAGCCCGACCGAACGCTACGAGCATATCTACCTGAACGACAACTTCTACGCCTGGCAGTGTCTGGACGGGGTGGAGAAAGGGCTGGCGGACGTCGATCGCTGTCACTACGTGAAGGTGGCGGAGCAGCTTTATCTGTTCGTCTGGCGCGAGAAGATCATTCCGACGCTGGGCGTGGTGATGATCGATCTGCAAGGCATGCGCACCGACGGCAAGATCCTCGGCTATCAGGGCAGCGATTTCAGCGCGCTGAGCAACTTTGCGGTCGGCGCCCACGCGCAGGTGCTGAACACCACGCGCCACCCGCGAGGATAGGCCGATGAACGCAACCTATGCGGCCGACGCCTTCGCGGGGCAGGCGGTGCTGGTGACCGGCGGCGCTCAGGGCATTGGGCTGGCGATCGTCAGCGCCTTCGCCCGGTTGGGCGCCGAGGTGACGATCGCGGACGTGCAGCTGCCGCAGGCACAGGCGGCGGCGCAAGCGCTGCGGGACGAAGGGTTGAGCGTGCAGGCGCTGGCCTGCGATCTGGCCGAGCCGGGGCAGATCGCCGAGGGGGTGGCGGCGGTGGGCGAGCGGCATCAACGGCTGGATGTGGTGATCCACAACGCCGCTTACTTTCCGCTGACGCCGTTCGCCGCCATCGACGCGGCCCTGCTGCAACGCACGCTGAGCGTCAATCTGATGGCGCCGTTCTTTCTGGCGCAGGCAGCGCTGCCGTGGATGCGCCGCTCCGGCGGCGGCAGTCTGCTGGTGACCTCGTCGGTGACCGGCCCGCGGGTGGCCTACCCGGGGCTGGCGCACTACGCCGCTTCCAAGGCCGGGGTGAACGGGTTTATTCGCGCGGCGGCGCTGGAGCTGGCGGCGGAGAAAATTCGCGTCAACGGCGTGGAGCCGGGGATGATCCGCACGCCGGCGATGGCCAACCTGGGCGACGCGCAGGTGAATCAGGCGATCGCCGCTGCGGTGCCGCTCGGGCGGCTGGGTGAACCGGAAGACATCGCCGCGGCGATGGTGTTTCTCGCCTCGCCGGCGGCGGCCTATATCACCGGCCAGACGCTGGTGGTGGACGGCGGCGCGCTGTTGCCGGAAACGAATTCTCCGCTTGCTTGACGCTGCAGCGTTGTTGGCTGCAGACGCCAATTAATTTGAGAATTCCGGTGGGTTAAATCACTGCTTGGCAGGATGCGCGGTGACGTTGGCGGGCAGGCTGTCGCCCAGGGTGATCAGCTCGTCCAGCAACGTCATCAACTGGTCCATTTTCTGCCGCGAAAAGGCGGCTTCAATCTCGGCGTAGCCCTGTTCCACCTGGTGGCGCGCCACTTCATACAGATCCTGACCCTGTTGGGTCAGCGACACGTACAGCTTGCGCTGATCGTTGACGGGTTTCAGGCGGAAGATCAGCTTGTCGCGCTCCATGCGCGACAGAATGCCGGTCAGGCTGGGGCGCAGGATACAGGTTTCCGCCGCCAGCTCGTGGAATTCGATCGAACGGCTGTTGGCCAGCACGCGGATGATGCGCCACTGCTGCTCGGTGAGATTGTGGCTTTTCAGGATCGGGCGGAAGAACCCCATGGCGGTTTCACGCGCCTGCAGCAGGGCGATGGTTAACGATTCATGCATAAGTTTGGCCTTAGCTATCAAGGTGTTCGTTATTACGGCGCTCGTTATGGGGGCGCCTGCCCCACAAAGCCCGATTTTGTTAATAACTTAATAGTAGCCAAAGTTACCCGTAGGGATAAAGCAAAAATGCAAGGCGCAGCGAAAAATGGTGTGAAAAAGGGTTAATACGTTGAGTAATCACGCTAATGTTCTTGTTTTGTGAATATTTTGTTATCACGATCACAAATCACTCCAAGCGCGTTGCGTAAAAGCTGCACAGCGTATAAAAGTAATCATTAATATATTAATGAATGCCGGTTGTCATGTTTTGCCATTGGAGGAGTTCGCATGAAAGGCACCGTATTTTCCGTTGCGCTGAACCACCGCAGCCAACTGGACGCCTGGGATCAGGCGTTTCACCAGCCGCCGTATCAGACCCCACCCAAAACCCCGGTGTGGTTTATCAAACCGCGCAATACCCACCTCGCCAACGGCGGGGCGATCCCGTTTCCGGCCGGTGAAACCGTGCAGAGCGGCGGCACGCTGGCGGTGATCATCGGCGACACCGCGCGCAAGGTGCCGGCGGCGCAGGTGAGCCGTTATCTGGCCGGTTACGCGTTGGCCAACGACGTCAGCCTGCCGGAGAGCAGCTTCTATCGCCCGGCGATCAAGGCCAAATGCCGCGACGGGTTCTGCCCGCTGGGAGAGATCGGCCAGCTGGAGAATGCGGATCGGCTGGAGATCGTCACCGAGATCAACGGCGTGGAGCAGGATCGCTGGTCCACCGCCGATCTGGTGCGCTCGGTGCCGGAGCTGATCGCCGCCATCAGCGATTTCATCACCCTGCAGCCGGGCGATGCGGTGCTGATCGGCACCCCGCACCAGCGGGTGGAGATCAAACCGGGGGATGAGGTGACGGTGCGCGCCGCCGGCCTGCCCACTCTGAGCAACCGCGTCACCCAGGCAGGAGCCACATCATGAAACATGCCCGTATTCGCCATCATGGCCAGATCGTCAACGTTCAGGTGGACGACCAGCTGCGCGTCACGCTGCCAAACGGCGAGGTGCTGCAGGAGCGCGAAGTGGAATGGCTGCCGCCGGCGCAGGGCACGGTGTTTGCCCTGGGGCTGAACTATGCCGACCACGCCAGCGAACTGGAATTCAAGGCGCCGGAAGAGCCGCTGGTGTTCCTCAAGGCACCGAACACCCTGACCGGCCATCGTCAGGTATCGGTGCGTCCTGCCGACGTGGAGTACATGCATTACGAAGCCGAGCTGGTGGCGGTGATCGGCAAGACCGCGCGCAACGTCAGCCGCGAGCGCGCCATGGAGTATGTGGCGGGCTACACCCTGTGCAACGACTACGCCATCCGCGACTACCTGGAAAACTACTACCGGCCGAATCTGCGGGTGAAGAGCCGCGATACCCTGACGCCGATCGGGCCGTACATCGTCGATCGCGACGACGTCGCCGATCCGCACCGGCTGGCGCTCAGCACCTACGTCAACGGCGAGCTGCGCCAGCGCGGCAGTACCGCCGACATGATTTTCGACATTCCGTTCCTGATCGCCTACCTGAGCGAATTCATGACGCTGCAGCCGGGCGACATGATCGCCACCGGCACGCCGAAAGGGCTGGCCGACGTGCGGCCGGGCGACGAAGTGGTGGTGGAGATCGAGGGCATCGGCCGTCTGGTTAACCACATTATCAGTGAAAAAGATTACGAGGAGAGCCTGCGATGAAAACCATCAACCACTGGATCAACGGCAAGAACGTCGCCAGCAAAGAGTATTTCACCACCACCAACCCGGCGAACGGCGAAGTGCTGGCGGAAGTGGCCTCCGGCGGCCAGCTGGAGATCGACCAGGCGGTGGCGGCCGCGAAAGAGGCTTTCCCCAAATGGGCCAACACGCCGATGAAAGAGCGCGCGCGCCTGATGCGCCGTCTGGGTGAACTGATCGACCAGAACGTGCCGCAGATCGCCGAAATGGAAACTGCCGATACCGGCCTGCCGATCCATCAGACCAAAAACGTGCTGATCCCGCGCGCCTCGCACAACTTCGAGTTCTTCGCCGAGGTGTGCCAGCAGATGAACGGCAAGACCTACCCGGTGGACGACAAGATGCTCAACTACACGCTGGTGCAGCCAGTGGGGGTCTGCGCGCTGGTGTCGCCGTGGAACGTGCCGTTCATGACCGCCACCTGGAAAACCGCACCTTGCCTGGCGTTGGGTAACACTGCGGTGTTGAAGATGTCCGAACTGTCGCCGCTGAGCGCCGATCGCCTGGGCGAGCTGGCGCTAGAGGCCGGTATTCCCGCCGGGGTGCTGAACGTGGTGCAGGGTTACGGCGCCACCGCCGGCGACGCGCTGGTGCGCCATAAAGACGTGCGCGCGGTTTCGTTCACCGGCGGCACCGCCACCGGCCGCCGCATTATCGAAAGCGCCGGGCTGAAGAAATTCTCCATGGAGCTCGGCGGCAAGTCGCCGGTGCTGATCTTTGAAGACGCCGACATCGAGCGGGCGCTCGACGCCGCGCTGTTCACCATCTTCTCGATCAACGGCGAACGCTGCACCGCCGGTTCGCGCATCTTCATTCAGGAGAGCATCTACCCGGAATTCGTCAAACGCTTCGCCGAGCGCGCCAACCGTCTGCGCGTGGGTGATCCGCAAGATCCCAACACCCAGGTGGGGGCGCTGATCAGCCCGCAGCACTGGGAAAAAGTCTCCGGCTATATCCGCCTCGGGGTGGAAGAAGGGGCGACCCTGCTGGCCGGCGGCCCGGACAAACCGGCTGGTTTGAGCCACGGCAACTTCCTGCGCCCGACGGTGCTGGCGGATGTCGATAACCGGATGCGCGTGGCGCAGGAGGAGATCTTCGGGCCGGTGGCCTGCCTGCTGCCGTTCAAGTCGGAAGAAGACGGCCTGCGCATGGCCAACGACGTGGAGTACGGCCTGGCGTCGTACATCTGGACGCAGGATGTGAGCAAGGTTCTGCGCCTGGCCCGCGGCATCGAAGCCGGCATGGTTTTCGTCAACACCCAAAACGTGCGCGATCTGCGCCAACCGTTCGGCGGCGTGAAAGCCTCCGGCACCGGCCGCGAAGGCGGCGAATACAGCTTCGAAGTGTTCGCCGAAATGAAGAACGTGTGCATTTCCATGGGCGACCACCCGATCCCGAAATGGGGCGTCTGAGCCTCAGACCACAATAATAACGAGAGAGATGAGAACAATGACGACAAAACTGACCACTAATGCTGTCCCTGCTCCCGACGTCGTGCGCTGTGCCTACATGGAAATTCAGGTCACGAACCTTAAAGCCGCACGCGAATTTTACGTCGATATCCTCGGCCTGGTCGTGACCGCCGAAGATGACAAAACCCTCTACCTGCGTTCGATGGAGGAGTTCATTCACCATAACCTGGTGCTGCGCGAAGGGCCGGTGGCCGCCGTGGCGGCGTTTGCTTTCCGCGTGCGCACGCCGGAAGACGTCGATCGCGCCGAAGCGTATTTCAAGGCGCTTGGCTGCCGCACCGAGCGGCGGGTGAACGGGTTCGCCAAAGGCATCGGCGATGCGGTGCGGGTAGAAGATCCGCTCGGTTTCCCGTACGAATTTTTCTACGACGTGCAGCACGTCGAGCGTCTGGCCTGGCGTTACGATCTGTATACGCCGGGCGCGCTGGTGCGCCTCGATCACTTTAACCAAATCACCCCAGACGTGCCGCGCGCCGTGGAATATATCCAGGGGCTGGGCTTCCGCGTAACGGAAGACATCCGCGATGAAGACGGCGTGGTTTACGCCGCCTGGATGCGCCGTAAGGCGACGGTGCACGATACCGCGATGACCGGCGGCGCCGGGCCGCGCATGCACCACATCGCCTTCGCCACCCATGAAAAACACAACATTTTGGCCATCTGCGACAAACTCGGCGCGCTGCGCAAATCCGATTTGATCGAACGCGGCCCTGGCCGTCACGGCGTCTCCAACGCGTTCTATCTCTACCTGCGCGATCCCGATGGCCACCGCGTGGAAATCTACACGCAGGATTACTACACCGGCGATCCGGACAACCCGACCGTGACCTGGGACGTGCATGACAACCAGCGCCGCGACTGGTGGGGCAATCCGGTGGTGCCGAGCTGGTACACCGAAGGATCGCTGGTGCTGGATCTCGATGGGCAGCCGCAGCCGGTCATCGAACGCAGCGCGCCCAGCGAAATGGCCGTCACCATCGGCGCAGACGGTTTTTCCTATACCCGCGAGGGCGATACGGAAAAAGGTTTCAAACTTGGCAATACGCTGTAAATGCCGTTGCGCGGGCCTGGCCCGCGCATATTCGCCGTCTGGAGAACGCTATGCCCCATTTTTACGCTGAATGTACCGACAACATCCGCCGCGAGGCGGATTTGCCGACTCTGTTCGCCAAGGTCAACGAAGCGCTGGCGGCGACCGGCATCTTCCCGTTGGCCGGCGTGCGCAGCCGCGCCATCTGGCTCGACACCTGGCAGATGGCCGACGGCAAGCAGGATTACGCCTTCGTGCACATGACGCTGAAGATCGGCCACGGCCGCAGTCTGGAAAGCCGGCAACAGGTGGGCGAGATGCTGTTTGCGCTGATCAAGGAACACTTCGCCGCGCTGATGGCGCAGCGTTACCTGGCGCTCTCTTTCACTATGGAAGAGCTGGATCCGGTACTGAATTACAAACAGAACAATGTCCACGCGCTGTTCAACAAAGCGTGAATAAGGGGTCGTAAATGCTGGATAAAGAGCAGGTTAACCGCGCCGTGCAGCGTCTGCATCAGGCGGAAAAGAGCCGTGAGCAGATCCGCGCGCTGTCGCTCGATCATCCCGAGATCACCATCGAAGACGCTTACGCCATTCAGCGGCAGTGGGTGGAGCTGAAGATCGCCGAGGGGCGCACGCTCAAAGGCCACAAGATCGGCCTGACCTCGCGCGCCATGCAGGTGAGCTCGCAGATCACCGAACCGGATTACGGCGCGCTGCTGGACGACATGTTCTTCAACGACGGCAGCGATATTCCGATCGATCGCTTTATCGTGCCGCGGGTGGAGGTGGAGCTGGCGTTCATACTGGCCAAGCCGCTGCGCGGGCCGAACTGTACGCTGTTCGACGTCTACAACGCCACCGATTACATCATTCCGGCGCTGGAGATTATCGACGCGCGCAGCCATAACGTCGATCCCGAGACTCAGCGGCCGCGCAAGGTGTTCGACACCATCTCCGACAACGCCGCTAACGCCGGGGTGGTGATGGGCGGGCGGCCGATCAAGCCGGATGCGCTGGATCTGCGCTGGATCTCTGCGCTGCTGTACCGCAACGGCGTGATTGAAGAGTCCGGCGTGGCGGCGGCGGTGCTCAACCACCCGGCCAACGGCGTGGCCTGGCTGGCCAACAAGCTGGCGCCGTATGAGGTGGAGCTGGAGGCGGGGCAGGTGATCCTCGGCGGCTCCTTCACCCGGCCGGTGCCGGCGCGGCGCGGCGATACCTTCCACGTCGACTACGGCCCGATGGGCTGCATCAGCTGCCGCTTCGTCTAATAAGCAGGCTCGGCGAACCGGGCCGCACTAAACCGGGCGGGGGCCATGCGCCGCGCCCGCTTGTCAGGGAGAATGCGATGTTAACCAACCACTTCAAACGTGCGCTGCAGGAAAAACGCCCGCAGATCGGGCTGTGGCTCGGGCTGTGCAGCAGCTACAGCGCCGAGCTGCTGGCCGGCGCCGGTTTCGACTGGCTGCTGATCGACGGCGAACATGCGCCCAACAACGTGCAAACGGTGCTGGGGCAGCTGCAGGCGGTCGCGCCTTACCCCAGCCAGCCGGTGGTGCGTCCGCCGTGGAACGACGCGGTGATCATCAAGCAGCTGCTGGACGTCGGCGCGCAAACCTTGCTTATCCCGATGATTCAAAACGCCGAACAGGCGCGTGACGCGGTGCGCGCGACGCGCTATCCACCGCACGGGGTGCGCGGCGTCGGCAGCGCCCTGGCGCGCGCTTCACGCTGGAACCGGGTGCCCGATTACCTGCAGCAGGCCGACGAGCAGATGTGCGTGCTGGTGCAGATTGAAACCCGCGAAGCGGTGAAAAACCTCGACGCCATTTTACAGGTGGAAGGGGTGGACGGCGTGTTTATCGGCCCGGCGGATCTCAGCGCCGACATGGGCTTCGCCGGCAACCCGCAGCACCCGGAGGTGCAGCGCACCATCGACGACGCCATCGCGCGCATCCGCGCCGCCGGCAAGGCGCCGGGCATTCTGATGGCCAACAAGGCGCTGGCGCAGCGCTATCTGGAAGCCGGCGCGCTGTTCGTCGCGGTAGGGGTGGACACCACCCTGCTGGCGCGGGCGGCGGAAGCCCTGGCGGACGAGTTCAAGCAGGGCGGGGCGTCAGCACCTTCATCGGGAGTCTACTGAACCATGAACCACGTCGATTCGCTGCAGCCGGCCAACCCGGCGCAGCAACATAAAGCGTTAACCGCCGCCGAGCAATCGGTGATTAAAAAGTTGTTTCGGCGCCTGATCATTTTCCTGTTCGTGCTGTTTGTTTTCTCTTTCCTCGACCGCATCAACATCGGCTTCGCCGGGTTGACGATGGGCAAAGATCTCGGCCTCAGCTCGACCATGTTCGGGCTGGCGGCGACGTTGTTCTATGTCACCTACGTGATCTTCGGCATTCCCAGCAACATGATGCTGAGCCGGGTCGGCGCGCGGCGCTGGATCGCCACCATCATGGTGCTGTGGGGCATCGCCTCCACCTGCACCATGTTCGCCACCGGGCCCACCAGCCTGTACGTGCTGCGTATGATCGTCGGTATCACCGAGGCCGGCTTCCTGCCGGGCATTCTGGTGTACCTCACCTACTGGTTCCCGGCGTTCTACCGCGCCCGCGCCAACGCCTTGTTCATGATCGCCATGCCGGTGACCATGGCGATCGGCTCGCTGGTCTCCGGCTATATTCTGGCGCTGGACGGGGTGATGAACCTGAAGGGCTGGCAGTGGCTGTTCCTGCTGGAAGGCATTCCGTCGGTGCTGCTGGGCGTGGTGGTGTGGTTCTATCTCGACGATACGCCGGCCAAGGCCAAGTGGCTGACCGACGAGGAGAAAGCCAGCCTGAAGGCGATGATGGAGGCCGACAAGCTGCAGCTGGTGCAACCCAACGGGCCGAGCAGCCACCGCGCGCTGCAGCAGCGCAGCCTGTGGCGCGAGATCTGCACGCCGATCGTGCTGATGTACACGCTGGCCTATTTCTGCCTGACCAACACCCTGAGCGCGATCAATATCTGGACGCCGCAGATCCTGCAGAGCTTTAACCAGGGCAGCAGCAACGTGACGATCGGCATCCTGGCGGCGATCCCGCAGATCTGCACCATCGCCGGCATGGTGTGGTGGAGCAAACGATCCGACCGGCTGCAGGAGCGCAAGCATCACACCGCGCTGCCGTACCTGTTCGCCGCCGCCGGCTGGCTATTGGCGTCGGCCACCGATCACAGCCTGATCCAACTGCTGGGGATCGTGATGGCTTCGGTCGGCTCCTTTACCGCCATGGCGATCTTCTGGACCACGCCGGATCAGTCGATCAGCCTGGAAGCGCGGGCGGTGGGGATCGCCGTGATCAACGCCACCGGCAACATCGGATCGGCGCTCAGCCCGCTGTTGATCGGCTGGTTCAAAGACATGACCGGCAGCTTCAACTCCGGGCTGTATTTCGTCTCGGCGCTGTTGATCGTCGGCGCCGTGTTGGTGTGGCGCATCCCGATGAAGGATTCGCGCCCGAGAGCGACGCCTTGATGCGCAGATAGGCAGGATTGCAGGAGGTCATGAGGTGCGGAAAAGTACCGGCTTTATCGCCAACATCGATATTTGCAAAGAGTATGACGCGCGCTACGCCGCCGACGAGGTGCATTACGAAACCTTCGCCGGGCTGGCGGCGTTCTTCGGCCGCGACATGCAGGTGCATTGGCACGACTGCTTTTTCCAGGTGCATTTCCTGGAGACCGGCAAGATAGAGCTGCAGCTCGACGATCAGCACTATTCGGTGCAGGCGCCGCTGTTCATCCTCACGCCGCCGTCGGTGCCGCATGCGTTCTTCACCGAACCGGACAGCGACGGCCACGTGCTGACGGTGCGCCAGGAGCTGATTTGGCCGCTGCTGGAGCGCCTCTATCCCGGCAGCAATCTGGCGCTGGACATGCCGGGCATCTGCCTGTCGCTGGCCGACGCGCCGCAGGAGCTGACGGCGCTCAGCCACTATTGGGCGCTGATCCGCCGCGAGTTCGCGCAGAACCTGGCCGGGCGCGAACAGACGCTGGCGCTGCTGGCGCAGGCGGTGTTCACGCTGCTGCTGCGCAACACCGCGCTGGAAGACAGCGCCAACAGCGGCGTGCGCGGGGAATTGAAACTATTTCAACGATTTAACAAGATGGTGGACGAGCGTTTCCGCGAGCACCTGCCGGTGCCGGAGTATGCGCAGGCGCTGGGGGTGACCGAATCGCGGCTCAACGACCTGTGCCGACGCTTCGCCAATCGGCCGCCCAAGCGGCTGATCTTCGATCGGCTGCTGCGCGAGGCCAAGCGCATGCTGCTGTTCAGCGCCTGCACGGTGCATGAAACCGCCTACAGCCTCGGCTTCAAGGATCCGGCCTATTTCGCCCGGTTTTTCAATCGGCTGGAAGGCTGTTCCCCTTCGACCTACCGCGCGGCGCAGCACGCCCTTTCGTAACCGCGATCACAGTTTGCCGCGAAAGCGGCAAACTGACCTGAAAAGTACCGGCGATTGCCGCAAAAGTCTCTTCTCGAAACCGGCTTTGGCAGCTTCAATTAAGCAACCAAAAGAAAACATTATTTTAACAAATGGCCGGCTCCACGGCCTGAAAAATGCCGATGACGAGGAAGACCCGATGAAACCAGAAGACTTTCGTGCCGACAGCAAACGCCCGTTCACCGGCGCCGAATACCTGAAAAGTTTGCAGGACAGCCGCGAAATCTACATTTACGGCGAGCGCGTGAAAGACGTCACTACGCACCCTGCGTTCCGCAACGCCGCGGCGTCTGTCGGCCAGCTGTACGACGCGTTGCACGATCCGGCCAGCCAGGATCGCCTGTGCTGGAACACCGACACCGGCAACGGCGGTTACACCCACAAATTCTTCCGCTATGCCCGCAGCCCGGAAGAGATGCGCCAACAGCGCGACGCCATCGCCGACTGGTCGCGCCAAAGCTATGGCTGGATGGGGCGCACGCCGGACTACAAGGCGGCCTTCGGCTGCGCGCTGGGCGCTTATCCGGAGTTCTACGGCCAGTTCGCCGACAACGCGCGCCACTGGTACAAACGCATTCAGGAAACCGGGCTCTATTTCAACCACGCCATCGTCAACCCGCCGATCGACCGCCATAAGCCGGTCAACGAGGTGAAAGATGTCTACATTCAGGTGGAAAAAGAGACCGACGCCGGCATCATCGTCAGCGGCGCCAAAGTGGTGGCCACCAACTCGGCGTTGACCCACTACAACTTCATCGGCTTCGGTTCGGCGCAGGTGATGGGCGATAACCCGGACTTCGCGCTGATGTTCGTGGCGCCGATGGACGCCGAAGGGGTGAAGCTGATTTCGCGCGCCTCCTACGAGCTGGTGGCCGGCGCCACCGGATCGCCGTTCGACTACCCGCTCACCAGCCGCTTTGACGAGAACGACGCGATCCTGATCATGGATCATGTGTTGATCCCGTGGGAAAACGTGCTGATCTACCGCGATTTTGACCGCTGCCGCCGCTGGAGCACCCAGGGCGGTTTCGCCCGGCTGTTCCCGCTGCAGGCCTGCGTGCGCCTGGCGGTGAAGATGGATTTCATCACCGCGCTGCTGCAAAAGAGCCTCTCGTGCACCGGCGTGCTGGAGTTCCGCGGCGTGCAGGCCGATCTGGGCGAAGTGGTGGCCTGGCGCAACCTGTTCTGGTCGCTGAGCGACGCGATGTGCGCCGAAGCCACTAAATGGGAAAACGGCGCCTATCTGCCGGATTCCGCCGCGCTGCAAACCTACCGGGTGATGGCGCCGATGGCCTACACCAAGGTGAAACACATCATCGAGAAGAACGTCACCAGCGGCCTGATCTACCTGCCGTCCAGCGTGCGCGACATGAACAATCCGGAGATCGACAAGTACCTGGCGCGCTACGTGCGCGGATCGGACGGCATGGATCACGTCGAGCGCATCAAGATCCTCAAGCTGATGTGGGATGCGATCGGCAGCGAATTCGGCGGCCGTCACGAGCTGTATGAGATCAACTACGCCGGCAGCCAGGATGAGATCCGCCTGCAGTGCCTGCGCCACGCGCAGGGATCCGGCAACATGGATCGCATGATGCAGATGGTCGACAAATGCCTGGCCGATTACGATCAGCACGGCTGGAAGGTACCGCACCTGCGGAACAATGACGATATTAATCAGTTGGATAATCTGCTGAAGTAATTCAGGAGGAGGTTGTATGTCTCAGGAAAATGAACAGCGGTTGCGCTTTCGCGATGCCATGGCCAGCCTGTCGGCGGCGGTGAATATCGTCACCACCGACGGCCCGGCGGGGCGCTGCGGCATTACCGCCACGGCGGTGTGCTCGGTAACCGATACGCCGCCGACGCTGCTGGTGTGCATCAATCGCAACAGCGCGATGAACCCGGTGTTTCAGGAAAACGGCAGGCTGTGCGTCAACGTGCTCAACCACGAGCAGGAGCTGATGGCGCGCCACTTCGCCGGCATGACCGGCGTCAGCATGGAGGAGCGTTTCCGGCTGGAAGAGTGGCAGCTTGGCGCGCTGGGGCAGCCGGTGCTGCGCAATACCCTGGCCAGCCTGGAAGGGGAGATCGAACAGATCCAGAGCATCGGCACCCACCAGATGTACCTGGTGCAGATCAAGCAGATCGCGCTGAGCGAAGCCGGCAACGGTCTGATCTACTTCAAGCGCAACTTCCATTCGGTGATCCACCCGATGGCGGTGCCGGCCTGAGGCGTTGGGGCGCAGCAGCCTGCGCCCCGCGTTTCAACTCTTGTTGGCTGCCAGATCGCTCACCAGGCGGTTGACCGGATCGCTCATGTTGGTGAACTTGCTTAGCTCTGAGCGTGTCACCACCACGAACACCCCGACGTTTTTCGCCGGAATCATCGCCATGTAGGTAATGAATCCGCCGCCGCCGCCGGTCTTCTGAATGATGCCCGGCAGCCCGTCTTTCGGTGCCATATACACCCAACCCAATCCCAGCGCATCCGCTTGCCCCGGCACGTCCATGCCCTTCAGCGACACCAGATCGTGGCGCTGGAAGTACATGGTTTGCTCGCTGGCGGCGGTGGCTTTGCGCGGGCCGCTGGCGCTGGAAGAGAGGAACTGCTGCATCCAGCGCTGCATGTCGCGCGGGGTCGAGTAGACGCCGCCGCTGCCGGCTGCGGCGGTGGTGTCGCGGCAGGCGCTTGGGCCGGCCGCCGCCACCATCAGGCGAGAGCACTGTTCGGGGCTTGGCGTCAGCGTGGTGTCGACCATGCCGAGCGGCGCGGTGATTTTCTCTTTCAGCAGCGCGTTGTAAGGCTTGCCCGCGGCGCGCGACAGCGCATCGGCCAGCAGGTCATACGCCAGGTTGGAGTAGGCGGCGTGCACCCCCGGCGGCACCGTGACGTTGGCGTGCGCCAGCCACTGCCAGCGCTGGGCCTTGGTCGGCCAGGTGAACACCGGCGTTTTCGGCGGCTTCTTGCCCGGCTGCTCGCGCGGCAGCGAACTGGTGTGGGTCGCCAGGTTCAGCAGGGTGATCGGTTGACCGGCGTTGTAAGCCGGTACATAGGCGCCTTTGGGGGCGTACTTGCGCAGCGGGTCGGTCAGCTTGACCTGGCCATCCGCCGCCATTTTCACCATCACTTCGCTGGTCATCAGCTTGGTGATCGAGGCGATGCGGATCAGGGAATCCGGGCGCGGGCGCAGGTTGTTGCCGGGTTTGGTGTCGCCAAAGCTGCGGTTAACCACCTGATTGCCGTCGATCACTACCAGCGCCATGCCGGTGGCGCCGCTGTTGTAGAAAATATGTTCGGCATACTGGTCGACGATTTGCGAAGCCAGCTGCGGGGGCGCGGCCTGCACGGTCAGCGGCGCGGCGCACAGGCCCAGCGCCAGCAATAAAGCGGAGACAGAGTTCTTCAACGGTCGTTATCCATTTAACAATGCAGCGGGAAAGGGCGTCATTCGTCGCCCAGTGTAATGCGCCCAGGCCCCGGCTGCATGTAGAAAAAAGAGCGGTGACGATAAAATTTTTTAACCGCCGGCGGCCTACTGCGCGCGGGCGAAAATGGCGATCACTTCGTCCAGGTGCGCCTTCATCGCCTTGCGGGCGCCGCGCACGTCGCGCGCTTCGATCGCTGCCAGGATCGCCCGGTGTTCCAGTTCGGAGCGGTGCGGCATATCGTCCGGCGTATAGTGGCGCTGCAGCACGCGGAACATGCTGCCGTAGCGGTGGCCGAGCAGGTGGCCGATGATGAACGCATAGGCCGGGTTGCCGCTGGCCTGGGCGATGCGGATGTGGAACAGCCGATCGCCGGGGTGGGTGGCGGAACCGGCCCGGTTATCGCGGCAGTTCTGCTCATAGGCGGCGCGGATGCCCGCCAGTTCTTCGTCGGTGGCGTGGCGCGCGGCCAGCGCGGCGGTTTCCGGTTCGATCAGCAGGCGGGTTTGCAGCAGAGAAAACGGCGGCAGCTCGGCGTTGAAATCCAGCTCGATGTTCAACTCGTCGTCGATCTCCGCCCACTGGTTGCGGCCGGCCTGGGCCATCACCGGCTCCTTCGACGTCGCCAGCGGCGTTGGCGAACGCACGATCACCCCGTTGCCGACCTTAACGTCCACCAGGCCGATCACTTCCAGCGCGATCAGCGCCTCGCGCACCGACGCGCGGCTGACCTGCAACTGCTGGGCAAGATCGCGCTCCGAGGGCAGACGGCTGCCCGGCGGAAATTCGTTATTTTCGATAAGACGTTTGAGCTGATCAGCTATCTGTCTGTAAATTCGTGGGTTTTCCAGTCGGGTAATCGGCATTTTTGACCTTTGACGATTCGGCGTTCAGTGATTTGGCGCACAATTATGCGACAAGGCGCTTGAGTAATCGTTATTCAAGTGTAAAAAAATGGTTAATTGAAATGCGGTTTCAAGGCTGTTTTATTAACTTCTTCCCCCAACGATAACGCGTAAAGCGTCTTTTGTCATGTTAGAGGCCTGACCTTTAATCGCCCTTAGTGGCCTGACCATTAGACCTTTAGGCCGAGGAGTCAAGATGGATTTAACCGGGAAACGCGTACTGATCACCGCCGCTGGGCAAGGGATCGGATTCACCACCGCCAGGCTGTTCGCTGCCGCCGGCGCCGAAGTGATCGCCAGCGACATTAACCTCGAGCTCCTGCAGGGCTGCGCCGGGATCCGCGCGCTGACGCTGAACGTCACCGATCCGGCCGCCATCGCGGCGGCGGCGGAAGCGATCGGCCCGATCGATGTGCTGTTCAACTGCGCCGGCGTGGTGCACAGCGGATCGATCCTCGATTGCAGCGAAGATCAGTGGGCGTTCGCGCTCGATCTCAACGTGACCGCGATGTTCCGCATGATCCGCGCCTTCCTGCCGGGCATGTTGGCGCGCGGCAAAGGCTCGATCATCAATATGTCCTCGGTGGCCTCGAGCGTGAAAGGGGTGCCGAACCGCTTCGCCTACGGCGCCAGCAAGGCGGCGGTGATCGGCCTGACGCGCTCGGTGGCGGCGGATTACGTCACCCAGGGCATCCGCTGCAACGCCATCTGCCCCGGTACGGTGGAATCGCCGTCGCTGCGCCAGCGCATCGCCGAGCAGGCGCGCGAGCAGGGGCGCAGCGAGCAAGAGGTGTATCAGGCGTTCGTCGCCCGCCAGCCGATCGGGCGCATCGGTACCACCGAGGAGATCGCCCAATTGGCGCTGTATCTGGCCTCTGACGCCAGCTCATACACCACCGGCACGGTGCAGATCATCGACGGCGGCTGGAGCAACTGAACCGTCATTTTTGAGAGAGGAAGGCATGAAACTTTTACGTTACGGGCAACCCGGGCAAGAACGCCCCGGCATGTTGGATGCGCAAGGTCGCCTGCGCGATCTGTCGCAGCATATCGCCGACGTGGGCGGCGCCGCGTTATTGCCGGCGTCGCTGGCCAAACTGCGCGCGCTGGACAGCGCCGCGCTGCCGCTGGTCGAAGGGCAGCCGCGCCTCGGCGCCTGTGTCGGCGGCATCGGCAAGTTTATCTGTATTGGCCTGAACTACGCCGATCACGCAGCGGAAACCGGCGCGGCTATCCCTGAAGAGCCGGTGGTGTTCAACAAATGGACCAGCGCGGTGGTCGGCCCCAACGATCGGGTGGAGATCCCGCGCGGTTCGCAGAAAACCGACTGGGAAGTGGAGCTGGGCGTGGTGATCGGCCAGGGCGGGCGCTACATCAGCGAAGCGGACGCGATGCGCCACGTCGCCGGCTACTGCGTGATCAACGATGTCTCTGAACGCGAATATCAAATTGAGCGCGGCGGCACCTGGGACAAGGGCAAAGGCTGCGACACCTTCGGGCCGATCGGCCCCTGGTTGGTCACCGCCGACGAAATCGCCGATCCGCACAGCCTGAATCTGTGGCTGGAGGTGGACGGCAAGCGCTATCAGGACGGCAACACCAGCACCATGATCTTCCGCATTCCGCAGATCGTCAGTTACCTCAGCCGCTTCATGAGCCTGCAGCCGGGCGACGTGATCTCCACCGGCACGCCGCCGGGCGTCGGCATGGGGCAGAAACCGCAGCCTATCTATCTGCGGGCGGGCCAGACGATGCGTCTGGGCATTGAAGGGCTGGGCGAACAGCGCCAGCAAACCGTACAGGCTTAACCGGGAGCGCTGCCATGACCACCATTACCGCACTGCGGGTTGAAGACATTCGTTTCCCCACGTCGCTGGGGCTGGACGGATCCGACGCCATGAATCCGGATCCCGACTATTCTGCCGCTTACGTGATCTTGGAGACCGATCGCGCGGATCTCAGCGGCCACGGGCTGACGTTCACCATCGGCCGCGGCAACGAGATCTGCTGCGCGGCGATCCGCGCGCTGGAGCATCAGATCGTCGGCGAACGGCTGGAGACGATCGCCGCCGACATGGGCGCCTTCTGGCGGCGCTTCACCAGCGACAGCCAGCTGCGCTGGATCGGGCCGGACAAAGGCGCTATTCACCTGGCGACCGGCGCGGTGGTTAACGCGGTGTGGGATCTGTGGGCCAAATCGGTCGGCAAACCGGTGTGGCGGCTGGTGGCGGAGATGACGCCGGAGGAGCTGGTGCGCTGCATCGACTTCCGTTACATCACCGACTGCATCACGCCGCAGGAAGCGCTGGCGCTGCTCAAGCAGCGGGCCGAGGGCAAAGAACGCCGCCTGGAACGGCTGCTGCAGGAAGGGTATCCCTGCTACACCACTTCGGCAGGGTGGTTGGGTTATCCGGACGACAAGCTGCGCCGCCTGTGCCAGGAGGCGGTCGACGCCGGTTTCTCCTACCTGAAACTGAAGGTCGGGCGCGATCTGGAAGACGACATCCGCCGGGTGCGCATCGCCCGCGAGGTGATCGGCCCGGATCGCCGGCTGATGATCGATGCCAACCAGGTGTGGGAAGTCGATGAAGCCATTCCGTGGGTGAAGCATCTGGCGTTCGCCAAGCCCTGGTTTATCGAAGAGCCGACCAGCCCGGACGACGTGGAAGGGCATCGCCGCATCCGCGAAGGGGTGGCGCCGGTCAAGGTGGCCACCGGCGAGATGTGCCAGAACCGCATCATGTTCAAGCAGTTCATCATGCGCGGCGCGGTGGACGTGGTGCAGATCGACGCCTGTCGCCTCGGCGGCGTCAACGAAGTGTTGGCGGTGATGCTGATGGCGGCCAAATACCAGTTGCCGGTCTGTCCGCACGCCGGCGGCGTCGGGCTGTGCGAATACGTGCAGCACCTGTCGATGATCGACTATCTGTGCATCGCCGGCACCCACGAGGGCCGGGTGATCGAGTATGTCGATCATCTGCATGAGCACTTTGTCGATCCTTGCGTAATCAAGGGCGCGGCCTACATGCCGCCGAGCCGGCCCGGCTATTCGATCGAGATGCATCCGGCGTCGATCGAGCAGTATCGGTTCCGCGGGTGAGGCAGGGGGATCCCATGCTGCGCATCGACGCTCACCAGCACTACTGGCGCTACCACCCGCAGCACTACCCGTGGATCGACGAGCAGATGCGCGTGCTGCGGCAGGATTTTGGGCCGACCCAGCTGCGGCCGCTGTTGCAGGCGCACGGTTTCGACGGCGCGCTGGCGGTGCAGGCGCGTCCCAGCGAGGAAGAGACGCTGGCCCTGCTGGCGCTGGCTGAGCAGAGCGAGGGCGTATGCGGCGTGGTGGGGTGGCTGGATATCGCTTCGCCACAGCTGGCGCAGCGTCTGGAGGCCTTGCAGCCTTATCGCGCGCTGCGCGGGGTGCGCCATCAGGTGCAGGACGAGGCGGAGCCGGCAGCCTGGCTGGCGCGGCCAGAGGTGGAGCGCGGCATCCAGACGCTGCAGCGCGCCGGGTATGTATACGAGATCCTGGTGACGCACCGGGATCTGGCGGCCGCGGCGGCGTTCGCCGCCCGCCACGACCAACACTGGCTGGTGTTGGATCATCTCGGTAAGCCGGACGTGGCGCGCGGTGCGCGGCACTGGGCGCAGCAAATCCGGCCGCTGGCGGCATTGCCGCACGTGGCCTGCAAGCTCTCGGGGCTGATCACCGAGGCACCGGGCGGCCGGTGGCGGGCGGAGGAGCTACTGCCGTTCTTCGCCGCCGCGCTGGAGGCTTTCGGCCCGCAGCGGCTGATGTTCGGCTCCGACTGGCCGGTGTGCCTGTTGGCCGGCGACTACCGTCAGGTGGTGCAACTGTGCGAACAGGCGCTGTCGACGCTGGGGGCCGCCGAACAGGCGGCAATTTGGGGCGGCACCGCCTGGCGAATTTACGGTTTAACGGAGTCTGGTTATGGATCTGTATCTGCAAGATAAGGTGGTGTTGGTTACCGGCGGCGGTTCCGGCATCGGCGCGGCGATTTCTCATGTGCTGGCCGAAGAGGGAGCGATTCCGGTGCTGGTCACCAACGCCGCGCCGGAGGCGGCGCTGCTGGCCGATTTGCAGCGGCTGCAGCCGCGCACCGAGGTGATCCTCACCGAATTGTGCGACGAGGCGGCCTGCCGCCGCGCGGTTAGCCAGACGCTGGCGACCTTCGGCCGCATCGACGGGCTGGTGAATAACGCCGGGGTCAACGATGGCGTCGGGCTGGAGGCGGGGCGCGAGGCGTTCGTCGGCTCGCTGGAAAAGAATCTGGTGCACTACTACCTGATGGCGCACCTGTGCCAGGCGGCGCTGCGGGAGAGCCGAGGCTCCATCGTCAACATCGCCTCCAAGACCGCGCTCAGCGGGCAGGGGGGGACCAGCGGTTACACCGCCGCCAAGGGCGCGGTGCTGGCGCTGACGCGCGAATGGGCGGTGTCGCTGCGCCATGACGGGGTGCGGGTGAACGCGGTGGTGCCGGCGGAGGTGATCACCCCGCAGTACCAGCGCTGGCTCAACACCTTCGCCGAGCCGCAGCGGCAGATGGAGAAAATCACTGCGCGCATTCCGCTCGGACAGCGCATGACCACGCCGCAGGAGATCGCCGATACCGTGGCGTTTCTGCTGTCATCGCGGTCATCGCACACCACCGGGCAATGGCTGTCGGTGGACGGCGGCTACCTGCATCTCGATCGGGCGCTGACGTGAGCGGCGCGGCGGCTGGGCGGCGCCGTTTCTGCCAGGCGCTCGATCTGATCGACTCACCGGCGCTGATTGCGGAGTACCAGCAGCATCACCAGCGCATTTGGCCGGGCATCGCCGCGCATTTGCGCGAGCACGGCATTCTGGAGATGGAGATTTACCGGTTGGGCACCCGGCTGTTCATGATCGTGGAGGTCAGCGCCGACTTCGACGCCGCGCGCTTTGACGCCGCCAGCCTGAACAACCCCGAAGTACAGCGATGGGAAGCGCTGATGTGGCACTACCAGGCCGCCACCCCCTGGACGCCGCAGGGCGAAAAATGGGTGGAAATGACGCGGATTTTCTCTCTGCAACAGCAATAACGCCGACATCAACATCGCTAGCCGATACGAGGATATCACCATGCTTGCTGAAAAAAGCGCGGCCTCCGCGCAGCCGGGCGTCCCCGTGACCGCCAACCTGCGCTGGGCCTTTATCCTGGTCACCAGCCTGTTCTTCATGTGGGGGCTGTCCTATGGCCTGCTGGACGTATTAAACAAACATTTTCAGGAGACGCTGCACGTCACCAAGGCGCAGTCGGGGCTGCTGCAGGCGGCCTATTTCGGCGCCTATTTCCTGGTGGCGCTGCCCGCCGGCTATTTCATGGACCGCAAGGGCTATAAAGCGGGCATTCTGGTCGGGCTGTGCCTGTATGCGCTGGGGGCGCTGCTGTTCGTGCCGGCGGCGTCGGCCAACAGCTTCGGCGTGTTCCTGTTCGCGCTGTTCGTTATCGCCAGCGGCCTGGGCTGCCTGGAAACGGCCGCCAACCCTTACGCCACGGTGCTGGGCGACGCGCAGGGCGCCGAACGGCGGCTGAACCTGGCCCAGTCGTTCAACGGCCTCGGGCAGTTTATCGGCCCGCTGATCGGCGGCACGCTGTTCTTCTCCGCCAGCCAATCCGCCGGCGGCGGCGATCAGAGCGCGGTGAAGATGACCTATGTGGCGATCGCCGTGCTGGTGCTGCTGATCGCGCTGTTGTTCAGCCGCACCCGGCTGCCGGCGATCCGCGAGGAGGAGAAACCGGTGCACGGCGTGATAGCGCAGGGATTGTGGCAGCATCCGCATTTCGTCGGCGGGGTTATCACGCAGTTCTTTTACGTGGCGGCGCAGGTGGGCGTGGGGGCATTCTTCATCAACTACGCCACCGAGCACTGGCGCGATGTGTCCAACCAGAGCGCTTCTTACCTGCTGTCGATCGCCATGATCTGCTTTATGGTCGGGCGCTTCTTCAGCACCTGGCTGATGGGGCGGGTCAAGCCGGCGACGCTGCTGGCGGCCTATGCGCTGATCAACATCGCGCTGTGCGGCGTGGTGATGCTGAGCGTCGACGGGGTGTCGGTGGTGGCGCTGATCGCGGTGTTCTTCTTTATGTCGATCATGTTCCCAACCATTTTCGCCCTGGGGGTGAAAAATCTGGGCAAGCACACCAAACGCGCCAGTTCCTTCATGATCATGGCGATCGTCGGCGGCGCCATCATGCCGTACTTTATGGGGGCGCTGGCCGACCGCTACAGCACCGCGCTCTCTTATCTGCTGCCGCTACTGTGCTTCGCGGTGGTGCTGGTTTACGGCCTGCGGCAGCGCCGCGCCTGATTCAACCCGGCGGCGAATCGGCCTTCGCCGCCGTTGTCAGCGTCTGTGGGCGCATTCGCATCAGGATCGCCAACGCCAGCAGCAGCACCATGCCGGACAGCGCACCGTTTATCGTCAAGCCTCCTGCGTCCACCACCAGCCCGCCCGCCAGCGAACCGCAGGAAATCGCCAGGTTAAATAGCGCGATATACAGCGAAGAGGCGACCTCGACCGCGTCGGGCGCCGCCTTGAGCATCCACGCCATCAGCGAAACGGAAACGCCGCCGTAGGCGATGCCCCACAGCAGGAGGAAGGCGCCGCCGCTCATCGGCGCGTAACCCAGCAGTGGCAGCAGCAGGACGGCGAGCGCCAGCCCGAGGGTGATTAGCGCCAGGGTGCGGCGCAGCCGTTTGGCGGCGGCCTGGCCGGCGATGAAATTCCCGATGATGCCGGCGACGCCGTAGGTGAACAGCAACGGCCCCATCCAGCGGCCCTCGATGCCGGCAACCGTCTGCAGCAGCGGGCGGACAAAGGTGTAAGCCATAAAGTGGCCGGCGACCAGCAGAAACGTCAGCAGCAGCCCGGTCAGCAGCCGGCGATTCGCGCGCTGCGCGGTGAACGACCGCCAGCTCACCGCCTGCGTGACCGGCAGCGGTGGCAGCACGCACAGCAGCAGCAGCAGGGTCAGCGCCGCCAGGACGGCGACGGCCAGAAACGCCAGGCGCCAGCCCAGCGCTTCGCCGAGGAACACCCCGAACGGCACGCCGAACACCGAGGCCGCCGCCACGCCGCCGAAGATGATCGACAGCGCCAATCCGACGGAGGCCGGCGGCACCAGACGTTCCGCCAGCCCGCCGGCGATGACCCAGATACCGCCGATGCAAAAGCCCAGCAGGATGCGAGCGGCGAACAGCAGGGCCATGGAGGTGGCGGCGGCGGCCAGCAGGTTGGCGGCGATCAGCAGCAGCAGAAAGCCCACCAACAGGCGGCGGCGATCCGTGCGCCGGGCGCCCAGCACCACCAGCGGGGCGAACAGTGCGGCGAACAGGGCTGGCAGAGAAATCAGCAGCCCCGCGCGGCCGACCGTCGCGTTCAGCGTGCTGACGATCGGGGTCAGCAGCCCGACGGGTAGCATTTCTGCGGTAACGACGGTGAAGGTGGACAGGCCGATGGCGAAGGTCGCCAGCCAGGGTTTTGCGCCGCCGTCGGCGTGTAAGGCATTCATAAGGATCCTCCCAGCAGATGAATAACCTCAGTGTATCCGCGCCAAAATGGCTGATAAACTGGCCTTGATGCGCAATATTGGGGACAAAACGTGGCTAATTTACCGTCTATGCCGTTGGATAACCTGACCGATCTGCTGGTGTTCATTCGCGTCGCCGACGCCTGTAGCTTCACGCTGGCGGCCGAGAGGCTGGGTATCTCCCGATCGGCGGCGGGCAAATGCGTGAACCGGTTGGAGGAGCGACTGGCCACCCGGCTGCTGCAGCGCACCACGCGCAGCGTCAGCCTGACCGAAGACGGCGCGGTGTTTTACGAATATGCGCAGCGCATCCTGTCGCAGGCCGAAGAGGCGGAAACAGCGCTCAATACGCGGCGGCAAACCCCGCGCGGGCGGCTGCGGCTGGATTTGCCGGTCGCGTTGGGGCGGTTGCATATTCTGCCGATTTTGCGGGAGTTTTTGGCGCAGTGGCCGGAGGTGGACGCCGACGTCAGCTTTTCCGATGATTACAGCGATCTGGTGCGCGACGGCATCGACGTGGCTGTCCGCGTCGGCGGCAGCGACGACAGCCGGCTGGTGCGGCGGGTGCTCGCGCCGCATCGTCTGATCACCTGCGCTGCGCCGGACTATCTGGTGCGGCACGGTACGCCTGCGAAACCGGAGGCGTTGGGCGATCACCAGACGCTGGTCTTCAGCCATCAGGGGCTGCCGGCGCCCTGGCGCTATCGGGTCAACGGTCAACTGCACGAACAGCCGGTGCGCGGCCGGATGCGTTTCAACAACGTCGAGGCCTTGCGGGATGCGGCCGTCGCCGGGGCCGGCCTGTGCCAGGTGGGGGCGTTTCTGGTCGGCGAACAGATTGCGGCCGGCACGCTGGTACCGGTGCTGGAGCGCTATTGTCGCCCAGGGCCGCCGATCTGCGCCGTCTATCCCAGCCGGCGCCACCTCTCCCCCAAGGTGAAGCTGTTCCTCGCGGCGATCGAACAGCGCTGGCAGGGCAAGGCGATTTGGGAAACCGCTTAGCGCGGGCGGCTCACGCCGCTTGCACGGCCAGCGTTCGCCGCATTAAGCGATAGCCGCCGGCCGCCACCGCCATAACCACCAGGCCGGCAATGAGCGTGACGCCGAAGCCGGCCTTGATCCCCACCGCATCGATCGCCAGCCCCGCCAGGGCGGCGCCGAGCGCCACGCCAATCCCCAGGCCGGTCACCATCCAGGTCAATCCTTCCGTCAAGCGTGAAGGCGGCACGAGGCGTTCAACCAACCCCATGGCGACGATCATGGTTGGCGCGAAAAACAGTCCGGCGACAAACATCGCCGCCGCCAGCGTTAAGACATTGTGCACCCACAGCAGCGGCAGCGTGGTGAGTGCGGTGGCGAAGGCGGCGTATAAGAACTGCCGGGGCAAGGGAGACGGCAGCTTTATTGCGCCGAAAATCAGCCCGGCGAGGCAGGAGCCGCCTGCATAAACAGACAGCACGATGCTGGCGGCGGCCGGCTGCCCTTGCTGCTCGGCGAAGGCCACGCTGATGACGTCCACGGTGCCGACGATGGTGCCCAGCGCGATCAGCGCCAGCACCAGGATCTGCATCGACGGCATCGCCAGGATGGCGCGCTGCCGCTGGCGAGTGCGGGGGTAAACCGGAGGCTGAGTGCTTTTTTGCCAGGCGAACGCCGTGACGCCCGCCACCAGAAGCAGCGCGGCCGCCAAAGGGCCGGCCTCAGGGAAGAGTGAAACGCTGAGCCCCACGGCGATCGGCGGGCCGATGATAAAGGCGACCTCATCCAGTACGGATTCGAATGAAAATGCCGTGTGCAGCTGCGGCGTGCCGCGATAAATTTCGCTCCAGCGGGCTCTGACCATCGCGGAGATGCTGGGCATGCCGCCCGCGAGCGCGGCGAAGACGAACAGCGTCCAGTCCGGCACCCGATAGTGGGTGCAGATCAGCAGCAGCAACAGGGCGAGTGCGCTGACCCCGGTGGCGTAGGGCAGCACGCGGTTTTGGCCGTGGCGGTCCGCCGCGCGTGCGATTTGCGGCGCGAGCAGCGCCATGGAAAAGGCGAATGTCGCCGCCACCGCACCCGCCAGCCAATAGGAGCCGCGTACCTGCGAAAGCATGGTGATGATGCCGATACCGGTCATTGAGATCGGCAGGCGTGCGATCAACCCGGCAGAGGAAAACGCCTTGCTGCCCGGTGCGCTGAACAGTGTGAAATAAGGATTTGCCATGAAAAGGGCTCCTGAATGTTGGCGGCTCGGTATTCGCGCAATGCCCATCATTGACATACGCCACGTATGTTACGTTAATTGACATACATGGCGTATGTCAATTATAACGTCATCAATGGCGAGACGGGAGTGAATCCATGGCACGTAAAGCGCGCACAGAAATGATTGAAGAAACCCGGCGTAAGCTGGTGGCGGCCGCCCGTCAGCAGTTCGGCGGCGTGGGGTATGCCGAAACGGTGATGGATGAGCTTACCGCGCAAGCCGGTATGACGCGCGGTGCGCTCTATCACCATTTTGGCGACAAGAAGGGATTGTTTTTGGCCGTCGTGCAGGAAATCGACGCCGAAATGGATGCGCGCCTGGCCGACATTACCGCGAGCACGCCAGATGACTGGGAGGCCTTCGCGGGCCGTTGTCGCGGTTACCTGATCATGATGACGGAGCCGCATGCGCAGCGCATTCTGTTACGCGATTCGCCTTCGGTGCTGGGAGCCGACTATCTGCAGGCCAGCAAGTTGGGTTGCATCACCTGGATGACGGGGGCCTTACAGGCGTTGATGGCGCAGCGGCGTATCGCTACCGCCGAACCGGAAGCGCTGGCGCATTTAATCAATGGCGGCCTGATGGATGCTGCGCTGTGGGTCGCACATCAGCCGGAAAAAGAAACGGCGTTGGAACAGGCGTTAGCCGGTCTGAACCTGTTGCTGAACGGGCTGCGTTTTCCCGTCGCTTAAATGTTGAAGCCGGCCACCGCGCGTTGCGGCGGCGGCTTAGGAGTGAAGGGGAGCGGGCTGGACGTTTTGCGCCAGCTGGATATTGTTGCGGCCGCTGTGTTTCGCCAGGTAGAGCGCAGCGTCGGCTGCACCGATCGCCGATTCGACGTCCAGCTTTTCCAATGCCGAGATGCCGGCGCTGAGCGTCAGCGTGCCGCTGTGCTGTGGGCTGGCGCCGTGCGGGATGTTCAGTTCCGCCACCCGCTGGCGTACCCGTTCTGCCAGTTGCGCCGCGTAGCCTTCGTGCACGTTGGTCAGCAGCACCAAAAACTCTTCCCCGCCGTAGCGCACCACGATATCGCGCGAACGCACCGCATCGCGGATGGCGACCGCCACTTGTACCAGCGCCCGATCGCCCATCGCATGGCCGTAGCTGTCGTTGTAGACCTTAAAGTGGTCGATATCCAGCAGCAATACGTAGTGGCGGCCGGTTTGCGGCTCCAGCAGCATATTGATCTTATTCTCCAGCCCACGTCGGTTATAAAGGCCGGTCAGGGGATCGAGCATGCTCAAATTATTGAATCTGTCCCGTTCGTTATACAGATTGGCCACCAACGCATGGGTGAAGATTTCGCTGCGTTTCAACATCAGATGATGGAGCGAAAAAGCAATAATAGGTAATACCGTAGTGAATAATATCCGCAGGGTATTATGCATGCCGTCCAGGGCCAGGATCATCATTGCAGAGGGCACGGCGTGCAAACAAAAGGCGGTGAAGTTATCCGTCAGAGAAATAGCGCTGATAAAAAAGATACTGAACAAACTAATTAATAAAAAATCTTGGTTATTCGGTAGGCAATACTGACTTTTGACATAGATATGTGCGGCCCACAGCAGGCCGAGCACGCTGGCAAACAGGTTGAGTTTGCACTGGTATTGCCGCGGTGTGTACAACGAAAATAGCGCCGCCGCCAGACAAAATAACGGTATGCATAATAAAGGCAGAGTAAAAGAAGGGACATCCCTAAAAGGGAACAATAACGTAAATATGGAAGAGGCGGCATTCATCATTAGAAAAATAAATAATGCCAGGCGCTGCTTGCTGTTCAGTAATTCCTGATAAGAACGGGCGTTCATACGGAGGTCACTCTTTGCAAAGTCGTACTGTCGAATAATTAAGGTTGAGAAGCATTCCCTCGGCGCGAAATATCCACTTGAATTGCATGGTTGACCGTTGTGATTATTATCATGCAAACAGGACTAGGAATTTTCTTATGTCAAATTATCATTTTTTCATGCTGGTGTCATCTGGGTTTGGTCACCGTAGCGAAAATGATGCGGCGGCCAAAAAAGTGTTATATGATATTGGTTATCATTATCACTTGAAGGGGGTTGTCATGCTTACTGCCATGATTGCCGCATGCGGGCTGTGGGGCGTCAGTTGGTGCCTCGGCGATCGTCTGGCCAGCGCCTGGGGCGTTTTGCTGCCGTGCGCGCTGATGCCGCTGCTGGCCTTGATCGACCTGGATATGATGCAGTTGCGCACCCTGATCGTGATAGCGATGTTGGCGACGCTGGTGATGTTGTTTAACAGCCGGCTGCGTCACTATCTGCTGCTGCCTTCCTGTATGGCGTTGGCGGGCGGCCTGGCGGCCATCAGTCTGAACTTCAGCGTCGGCTAAACGCCGGAAACGGCAAAACCACGCTTATGCGTGTTTATCATCAATGCGTTGGGATTTTTTCGAGGGAACTGCCGGAGAGATCATCAATTGGTGCGAAGAGAGGGACTTGAACCCTCACGTCCGTAAGGACACTAACACCTGAAGCTAGCGCGTCTACCAATTCCGCCACCTTCGCACAGTCGATGTTGTTGCTTTGATTTATATTACGTCGCCAGCTTGGTGCGAAGAGAGGGACTTGAACCCTCACGTCCGTAAGAACACTAACACCTGAAGCTAGCGCGTCTACCAATTCCGCCACCTTCGCATCGATGCTGAGTGCAATATAAATCATGTGGTTATTGGTGCGAAGAGAGGGACTTGAACCCTCACGTCCGTAAGGACACTAACACCTGAAGCTAGCGCGTCTACCAATTCCGCCACCTTCGCGTACCAGAAACATTACCGGAGTAACGTTACCACGGAGGCGAATTCTAGAGATTTTGGCGGACACGTCAATAGTTATTTCCCCGCTTTGCGGGCGTTTGCTGGAAAAACAGCCATATCGCCGCTTTTCTGCTGGTCAAACAGCCAAATCAGCCAATCAATCAACACTCTGACCCGCGGCGCCAGGAAACGGCCGGGTGGATACATGATGTAAATCGGCATCGGCGGAGGCGGCGTTTCCGCCAACACTTCCACCAGCTCCCCCTGTTTCAGCCAGGGTGCCAGCGAATAGCGCGCCGCCTGAATCAATCCCATGCCGGCGCGCGCGCCGGCGATGTAGGCATCGGCGCCGCTGACGCTGAGCCGCGCGGGCAGCTCGCGCAGTTCCAGCTTGCCGCCGCGGCAGAATTCCAGCGGGTAATCGCGGTTGCTGGCCAGGGAAAAATAGCCCACCGCGCGATGCGGCGCCAGGCTATCGATGTCGAGCGGCGTGCCGTGAGCCTGCAGATAAGCGGGGGACGCGCAGGTCACCTGCGGCAGCTGGGCGATGCGCCGCGCCGCGAGGCCGTCGTCTTCGGTTTCCCAGGCGCGCAGCACGCAGTCTACGCCTTCGCGCAACAGATCGACGTGGGTGTCGTTGGCGCCCAGCGCCAGCGTGATGTCGGGATACCGCCGATAAAAGTCGTCCAGCGCCGGAATCACCACCTCGCGCGCCAGCGAATGGGGCATATCGATGCGCACCTTGCCGGATGGCTGCAGCTTATGCTGGCTGAACAGCGTGTCCGCCTCTTCCAGCGCCCCCAGCAACTGCACGCAGCGCTGGTAATAGAGGCTGCCTTCGCTGGTCACCTGCACCTGGCGGGTAGTGCGGATCAGCAGGCGCACGCCCAGCCGCTGTTCCAGCCGTTTCAGTGCGTTGCTGACCGTGGCGCGCGGCAGCTGCAGGCGTTCGGCCGCCCGGCTGAAGCTGCCCAGTTCGACGATGCGGGTAAAAATGCGCATGGCTTGAACCTGATCCATGTTCACTCCGGATTGTTGGCGATTTTTAAACAGTGATGTGCAATCTGCATTATTTATCTTTGCCGCGTAAACAACCAGACTTTGCTGCGTTATCCATTCACCGCATGAGGGCAGCACAATGCAACAACGTAAACTCGGTTCCAACGGTCCCGTCGTCTCCGCTCTGGGGCTGGGGTGCATGGGCATGAGCGACTTCTATTCCACCGGCGCCGATCGGCAAGAAGCCATCGCCACGCTGCACCGGGCGCTGGAGTTGGGCGTCACGCTGCTCGACACCGCCGACATGTACGGGCCGCACACCAACGAACAGCTGGTGGGGGAGGCGATCAAGGGCAAGCGGCGGCAGGTATTCCTGGCCACCAAGTTCGGCATTCTGCGCGATCCGGCGGATCCGTCGGCGCGCGGCGTCAGCAGCCGGCCCGAGTATATCCGGCGCTCGGTGGAAGGCAGTCTGCGGCGCTTGGGCGTGGAGGAGATCGATCTCTATTATCAGCACCGGGTCGATCCGCAGGTGCCGATCGAAGATGTCGTGGGCACGATGGCGGATCTGATCCGCGAAGGCAAGATCCGCCATATCGGCCTGAGCGAGGCGTCGGTCGCCACGCTGGAGCGGGCGCACAAGGTGCATCCGATCACCGCGCTGCAGACCGAGTATTCGCTGTGGACGCGCGACGCCGAACAGGGCGTGCTGGCGGCCTGTGAGCGTCAGGGCATCGGCTTTGTGCCATACAGCCCGTTAGGGCGCGGTTTTCTCACCGGCGCTATTCGGCGGCCGGAGGATCTGGCCGAGGACGATTTCCGCCGCAGTAACCCGCGCTTCCAGGGGGAAAACTTCGCCCGCAACCTGGCGCTGGTGGAGAAGGTGGGCGAGCTGGCGGCGCAGAAGGGCGTCAAGCCTTCACAGCTGGCGCTGGCCTGGGTGTTGGCGCAGGGCGAGCACATCGTGCCGATCCCCGGTACCAAACGTCGGCGCTATCTGGAAGAGAACGTCGCCGCGGCGGAGATAACGCTGAGCGCGGCTGAACTGGCGGCGATAGAAGCGGTGTTTCCGCTGAGCGCGGCGGCCGGCGATCGCTACGGCGCGGAGTCGATGACCTATATCAACGGCTAAAAAAAAGCGCGGCCTCGGGCCGCGCTCTGTCGTTTTCCGCCAACGGGAACTTATTTCTTCTTCGGCGCGCGCGGCGGGCGGCCGACGGTAGCCTGGTACACCTTGAAGCGGCCGTTCTGCGCCAGCACTTCGTGGCTGCCGAAGGTGGCGTCCAGAATGTCCGGGTACGGCAGGAAGGCGTTGGCGACGATGCGCAGCTGGCCGCCGATCGGCAAATGCTTCACCGCGCCGCGGATCAGGGTTTCCGCGGCGGTCAGGCTGGTCTGCAGCCCGTCGTGGAACGGCGGGTTGGAGATGATCATGTCGAAACGGCCGGTGATGTCGGAGTAAACGTTGCTGACGATCACTTCGCCTTCGATGCCGTTGGCGGCCAGCGTCGCACGGCTGGATTCCACCGCGGCGGCGTTGACGTCGCTGAGGGTCAGTTTCACCTTCGGCGACAGCTTGGCCATCACCGAGGCCATCACGCCGGCGCCGCAGCCGATGTCCAGCACCTTGCCTTTCATGTGTTTTTCCAGCGTCGACAGCAGCAGCGAGCTGCCGACGTCCAGGCCATCGCGGCTGAACACGCCCGGCAGCGTTTTCACTTCCAGATCGTGCAGCTGATAGCTGTCCCACCAGTCGTTCAGATCGAACTCGGTCTGCGCGTCCAGGCGGCCGTGATACAGGCCGCAGCGCCGTGCGCTGTCGATTTTCACCAGCGCAACGTGGCCTTCCAGCGTTGGCTCGGCGCTGCGCACGCCGCTGCGGTTTTCACCGACCACGAACACGTCCACGCCTACCGGCAACAGCGCCAGGAGGTTGCACAGTTGGAATTGCGCCTCCTGCTTGCTCTTCGGCCAGTAGTAAACCAGCGTGTCGCAGTCGGCGACGAAAGCGGGATCGACGGTCAAACCGAACTGCACGTTATCGCCCATCGTCCGGTTCAGTAACTGCCAGTGATGGTAATGCTGAGTGTGGACGCGCACGTCCACGGCCTCGAATTGGGCCGGCAGGCTGTCCTGCAGGTCGCCGGCAAACAGCACGCGGCGTTCGATAAATTCATCACTGTGGCGCAGCATGACTTCACTGGCGGGGGTTAATGCAGACATCAGATATTGGCTCCTGGAAATGAGACCGGGGATTATAGAGCTTTGTGGCGATATGTTCGACGGGTTTGTTGGCGCGGGCTGCGCGGGTTTGTTAGCATAGCGCGGCGCATGGCAGGCATGGCGCACCACAACGGGTAGGAATCGGCATGGCATCAAAACGCGACTGGCTGTTACAACAACTGGGTATTACGCAGTGGACATTGCGCCGCCCGGGCGTGTTGCAGGGCGAAGTGGCGGTCAGTCTGCCACCCGAGGCGCGCCTGCTGGTGGTCGCGCAGACGTTGCCCGCGCCCGACGATCCGCTGTTTTGCGACGTGCTGCGCAGCCTGGGGCTGACGCCGGCGCAAACCTACAGCCTGACGCCGGAACAGGCGGCGATGCTGCCTGAAGAGACCACATGCAACAGTTGGCGGCTGGGCGTGGCGGAACCGCTCGCGGTCGCCGGCGCGCAGCTACACAGCCCGGCGCTGGCCGAGCTTTCCCAAGACGCGGGGGCCAAACGCGCCCTCTGGCAGCAGATTTGTCATCATGAACACGATTTCTACCCTGACGGCGGCCGACCTGGCCACAGCCTTCACCATTGAGCAAGCCAGCCACGCCTTTCCCTGGACGGAAACCACCTTCGCCAGCAATCAGGGCGATCGCTACCTTAACCTGAAGCTGAGCGCCGACGGGGAGATGGCGGGATTCGCCATCACGCAAATCGTGCTGGATGAAGCCACGCTGTTCAACATCGCCATCCATCCACAGTGGCAGCGCCGGGGTTTTGGCCGCCTGCTGCTCAACGGGTTGATCGAACAGCTGGAGAGCCGCGGCGTGGTCACGCTGTGGCTGGAGGTGCGCGTCTCCAACCAGGCGGCGATCGCGCTGTATGAAGATCTCGGCTTCAACGAAGTCACCGTGCGCCGCAATTATTACCCGAGCGCCCACGGCCGCGAAGACGCGATCGTGATGGCGCTGCCGTTGGCGTAATCTAAAAACATCCTATTGATTGTTTTCTTCCCTTTAACAACTTAAAAGTTGTTTCCTGATTAATTTACATCAAACAAGTTGTTTTTCGCTGTGACGACAACTAATTTGTTGTTTATTGTTGAGGAAACAATCAATGCGTTGTTTGGAGGTGGGGATGAGAAAATTATCAGAAATATCAGCGTTGCTGAAAGAAAAGCGCATTGAGTTGGGCTGGAGCCAAAAAGACTTTTTGATGAAGATTGGCATGACTCAACAGCAATATCAGCGTGTTGAATCGGGCAGCGATATGCGGATGAGCACGCTGCTACGGATATTGGCGGCGATGGATTTGGAATATGTTATCGTGCCGAAAAGGTCTGTCCGTGATGTGGAGTGCTTGCTGCAACAGACAGTGAGTCATGCACCAGAAGTGAGTAACTTACAGAATTTCGAAGAAAAACTGAAAGATCTCGAGGACTAGCGAATGAAAGGGCGGCGACAGGTTGAATCGGTGCAGGCGTTAGCCTTGATATTGCATGGTGTGCGGGTGGGCGTGCTGGCGCACTACAGCGGCGGCAGAAACATCCTGACGTTTGATCCGCACTACCTCGCTTTGCCGGAGCCTGTTCGTCCCCTGTTTACGCTAAGGCAGAAGGCGCACGCAGGGTATCTTGAGCAAGTTTTACAGTCATCGCAGCGCCTTCCGCCCGTCTTATCCAATTTATTGCCCGAAGGCGCACTGCGCAGTTGGTTGGCCCAGTCGTTGAAAACCCATGTGAATGAGGAGTTTCCTTTAATTGCCTGGGCGGGGGAAAACTTGCCGGGAGCGCTTGAAGCACGGCCGCTGGCCGCAAGTGATATTCCCGCTTGGGCGTTAATGTCGCGCGGAGAGCTGGAAGCCGTGCAAATTGATGTTGGAGTGGTGGCGCAGAAATTTTCTCTGGCAGGGGTACAAATGAAATTTTCCTCTGTGCGCAAAGATGGCCGCTTCAACATTTCTTCTCAGGTGGGTGCTGATAGCTGGATCATTAAAACGCCTTCAACCGTTCATCGTCATCTCCCCGAAAATGAATATACGGCAATGCGCTTGGCGCAAGCCATCGGCGTGGATATTCCCGATATTGAGCTGGTTGAGCTGACACGGCTTGAACACTTGCCTGATATTCGCTTGGCGGATGAACCCTATGCTTATGCCATTCGTCGTTTTGACCGCAGTGAAAGTGGGCGAGTGCATACAGAAGATTTTGCCCAGATATTCGAGATCTATCCACACGACAAATACCGCGGCAAAAATTACGATCAGATAGCGGCTTATCTCTATGAGTTTGGCAGTGAATCTTTAGCGGATACGCAGCAAATGGCGCGCCGTCTGTTGGCGAATATTCTGCTCGCCAATGGCGATGCTCACGTAAAAAATTGGTCCATGATCTATCCAAACCAGGCCGATGTGCGGCTTGCCCCCGCTTATGACATCGTCACTACATTGGCTTATATCCCTGGTGAGTCTGAGGTTGCGCTCAATATGGCGAAGGAAAAACGCTGGGATAGGATCTCAATGCGAACCTTCGAGCGCTGGTCTGATCGAGTCGATATTCCCTGGCCTGCAATACGGGTGCATCTCTTGGATGCCATCGACAAGGCGCGAGCTTTGTGGCCGGCATTGTTGGAAAACCTGCCGATGGCGGACGATCACAAATCGGTATTGCGTCGGCATTGGGCCGCCTTGTCCCCCGATTTCCGCCTGCGTTAGCGGGAAATCGGATCCATTGATTGTCACCGGTTGGCAAATCGGCGAAAATGCCCGGCTGTTATCTTTTATTCACCGCTTTGCCCGGCGCCGCGATCGGCGCGTTCTGATGATGTCGCAGGGCGGACTAACCGTAGAACCTGAAAACCATGTCTCCTAGTGAATTTGCCCGCGAAGTCTCCAAAAGAAGAACTTTCGCCATCATCTCGCACCCCGATGCCGGTAAGACCACCATTACCGAAAAAGTGCTGCTGTTCGGACAGGCGATCCAGACCGCCGGTACGGTAAAAGGCCGCGGCTCCAGCCAGCACGCCAAATCCGACTGGATGGAAATGGAAAAGCAGCGTGGGATCTCGATCACCACCTCGGTGATGCAGTTCCCGTATCGCGACAGCCTGGTCAACCTGCTGGACACCCCGGGGCACGAAGACTTCTCCGAAGATACTTACCGTACCCTGACCGCCGTCGACTGCTGTCTGATGGTGATCGACGCCGCCAAGGGCGTTGAGGATCGCACCCGCAAACTGATGGAAGTCACCCGTTTGCGCGACACGCCGATCCTGACCTTCATGAACAAACTGGACCGCGACATCCGCGATCCGATGGAAGTGATGGACGAAGTTGAGCGTGAACTGAAGATCGCCTGCTCGCCCATCACCTGGCCGATCGGCTGCGGCAAGCTGTTCAAAGGCGTTTACCACCTGTACAAGGATGAAACCTACCTGTATCAGACCGGTAAAGGCCACACCATTCAGGAAGTGCGCATCGTCAAAGGCCTGAATAACCCGGAACTGGATGTCGCCGTGGGCGAAGATCTGGCGGCGCAGCTGCGCGATGAGCTGGAACTGGTGCAGGGTGCTTCCCACGAGTTCGATCAGGAGGCTTTCCTGAGCGGCGAACTGACCCCGGTGTTCTTCGGTACCGCACTCGGCAACTTCGGCGTGGATCACATGCTGGACGGCCTGGTGGCCTGGGCGCCGGCGCCGATGCCGCGCAAAACCGATACCCGCGAAGTGACGGCGGCGGAAGAGAAATTCACCGGCTTCGTGTTCAAGATCCAGGCCAACATGGATCCGAAGCACCGTGACCGCGTGGCCTTTATGCGCGTCGTGTCCGGCCGTTATGAGAAGGGCATGAAGCTGCGCCAGGTACGCACCGGCAAAGACGTGGTGATCTCCGACGCGCTGACCTTTATGGCTGGTGACCGCTCGCACGTGGAAGAAGCCTACCCGGGCGACATCATTGGTCTGCACAACCACGGCACCATTCAGATCGGCGATACCTTCACCCAGGGTGAAGACATGAAGTTCACCGGTATTCCGAACTTCGCGCCTGAACTGTTCCGCCGCATTCGCCTGCGCGATCCGCTGAAGCAGAAACAGCTGCTGAAAGGGCTGGTGCAGCTGTCCGAAGAGGGCGCGGTGCAGGTATTCCGTCCGATCGCCAACAACGATCTGATCGTCGGCGCGGTCGGTGTGCTGCAGTTCGACGTGGTGGTGGCGCGCTTGAAGAGCGAGTACAACGTGGAAGCGCTGTATGAGTCAGTCAACGTGTCGACCGCGCGCTGGGTCGAGTGCGACGACGTGAAAAAGTTCGAAGAGTTCAAGCGCAAGAACGAGATCAACCTGGCGCTGGACGGTGGGGACAACCTGTCCTACATCGCGCCGACCATGGTGAACCTCAACCTGACGCAGGAACGCTATCCTGACGTGACCTTCCGCAAGACGCGCGAACACTGATAAATCGGCAGGGCGCCCGGTGCGCCCTGCCAACCTCCCTCATCCTCACTCCGCTAATTAATAAAACTTCCTCACCTTTTATGCCGCAAACCGATGTCGCCAGGCAGCGTTCGTTTGGCCTGCGTTTTTCGTCTGATGGTCTATGTTTAACAAGATGCCCACACATTGCTTGAGAGTAAATCACTGTAATGCGTTGGTTATTTGGTGACTTATTCCAATGTGTTGCCGATAGGAGACAGTGTGTTTCCTTGAATATCAATGAGATGGCTGTTTTACCGTTTTGTGTCACTTAGTCTGTCGTCAATAGGCGACAGTTTTTTGATTAAAAATCCGACGCAATGATTTATATATTTGATTTTAAATGTATTTATTGAGTTGGCACGACGGTTGCAGTACTCCTGTCGTGAACGCTTAATCGTATAGCGATGATGAAGTATTTACCGAGCAGGCCGCGTGAAGGCGGCCGCAGGGTTCCGGCGCTCTGGCGCTGAGGGCCCCCAACAAAAGGAAGAGATCGATGAAAAAGACCAAATTTGCACACTCGCTGATGGCTGTCGTATTGGGTTCTGTTTTGGTGAGCGGCAGTGCGCTGGCCGAAGACAGTCTGCTCAACAAGGCGTCTAACGCCGCGGATAGTGCCGGTGCCAAAATCGATAGCTCCATGAAAAAAGTTGACGGTTACATGGATGACAGCGCGATAACGGCTAAAGTTAAAAGTGCGTTGGTGGAAGATAAGACCATCAAAAGTTCTGACATTTCGGTGAAAACCGAAAAAGGCACGGTGACCCTGAGCGGGTTCGTCGGCAGCCAGGCGCAGGCGGAACATGCGGTCGCGGTTGCCGGTAAGGTGGAAGGCGTCAAGACCGTCAGCGACAAGCTGCACGTGAAAGATGAAGCCAACCCGTCGATCAAATCGTATGCCGGCGACACCGCCACCACCAGCGAGCTGAAAGCCAAGTTGCTGGCCGACGACATCGTGCCGTCGCGCAATGTGAAAGTGGAAACCACCGACGGTGTGGTGCAGCTTTCCGGCGAAGTGAAAACGCAGGCGCAGTCTGAGCGTGCGGAAAGCATTGCCAAGGCCATCGACGGCGTGAAAAGCGTGAAAAATGACCTGGTGGTCAAGCAGTAATCCCGCCAGGCGCCCGTAACAAGTCACAACAAGCCGCATCTGTCGGGCCGTGAAGGCGGCCCGACGTGTACCACCAAAAAAAGAAACTGATTTGCCGTCGATGCCCCGTTGTCGGGGCGGGAGACAGCAGCGATTTTTTCACAATGGTAAGGAGAAGCTTATGTTTCGTTGGGGCATTATCTTTTTAGTCATCGCGCTTATCGCTGCGGCGCTGGGGTTCGGTTCGCTGGCGGGTACCGCCGCCTGGGCCGCCAAGGTGGTGTTCGTCGTCGGCATCATCCTGTTCCTGGTCAGCCTGTTCACCGGCCGCCGGCGCCCTTAGCCGGCCGGCATTTTCCTGTAAACTGTAACAAAGCTTAATTCCTTTTCTCACGTCGGGAGGGCCGGCCATGAACAGCGATATCGTCGTCGGACGCTGGAAACAGCTGAAAGGCCAGGTATGGCAGGCGTGGGCCGAATGGTCCGGCAGCGATTGCGCCTGGCTGGCTGGCAGCAATGATTTCCTCGCCGGCGTGCTGCAAGAGGATTACGGAAGAGAGCGAGACGCGGTATCCTCGGAAAAAACGTCTCACTGAGGATGCCAAGTTGGGATACAGAATACCCATCACGCTCGGCAATATAGAACCGCTGGCGTCTAAACCCTTTCGGCCAGGAAAAATGGCGTTGGTCTGCGAAGGCGGCGGCCAGCGCGGCATTTTCACCGCCGGCGTGCTGGACGAGTTTCAGCGCGCGGGCTTTAACCCTTTCGATTTGTTGATCGGCACGTCTGCCGGCGCGCAAAATCTGTCCGCCTACATCTGCGGCCAGATGGGCTACGCGCGTCGAGTGATCACCCGTTACACTACGTCGGCGCAATTTTTCAATCCGCTGCGTTTCGTACGCGGCGGGCATCTGATCGATCTCGATTGGTTGGTCGACACGGCGGCGGCACAGATGCCGCTGGCGATGGACGTGGCGGAACAACACCTCACCGATGGGCGCGAGTTCCTGCTGTGCGCCTGCCGCAGCGATGATTTTGAACCGACCTATTTGCCGGCGCAGCGTGAACGCTGGCTGCCGGCCATCAAGGCGTCCAGTGCCATTCCCGGCTTTTATCGTCAGGGCGTGGAGCTGGATGGCGTCAGCTATCAGGACGGCGGCATCAGCGATGCGATCCCGGTGGAAGAGGCCTACCGTCGCGGCGCCGACACCATCGTGGTGATCCGCACCGTCCCATCGCAGATGTACTACACCCCGCAGTGGATGAAGCGCATGGAGCACTGGCTGAGCGACAGCAGCCTGCAGCAGATGGTGCGCATCCTGCAGCACCACGAGCAAAGCTACCACCGCATCCAGCGCTTTATCGAGAAGCCGCCGGGCAAGCTGCGCATCTTCGAAATCTTTCCACCGAAGCCGCTGGCCAGCAATGCGCTGGGCAGCCGACTGGGTTCGCTCAATCAGGATTATCATCTGGGGCGCCGCTGCGGCCGTTACTTCCTGGCCACCGTCGGCCAGTGGATGGCGCAGCCGGAGCCGGACGGCATGAAGGTGAAGAAATCGCTGTCGCGCCGTCTGATCCAGCCGGAGAACGTCAGAATGCCTTCGCCGATCGTGACTGATATCGCCATGCCGTCCGATCTGGGCGCGCAGCCGGAGGCCGCGGTGGCGGCGCCGAAAATTATCCTGCCGGGCGATCTGCCGCCGGGTGAAGGGGGCGCGCTGTGAGTTACGCCTTTACCGATACCCACTGCCATTTCGATTTCCCACCCTTTACCGGGCATGAGGCCGAGAGCCTGGCGCGGGCGGCCGGCGCCGGCGTGCAGCGCATCATCGTGCCGACGGTTACCGCCGATCGCTTCGCGCGAGTGCTGCGGCTGGCGCAGGAGCACGCGCCGCTGTTCGCCGCGCTGGGGCTGCACCCGCTGTATATCGCGCAGCATCATGAACCGCAGTTGGAACAGCTGGCGGCGTTGCTGGCCGAACGGCCGCACAAGCTGGTGGCGGTGGGGGAAATCGGGCTCGATCTGTATATGGACAACCCGCAGTTCGAGCGGCAGCAAAGCGTGCTGCTGGCCCAACTGAGGCTGGCGAAACAGCATGACCTGCCGGTGATCCTGCACTCGCGCCGCACTCACGATCAGCTGGCCGCGGCGCTGCGGCGCATACAGCTGCCGCGTCGCGGCGTGATGCACGGCTTCGCCGGCAGCCTGTCGCAGGCACAGGCGTTTATTCGCCTTGGCTATTATATCGGCGTGGGCGGCACTATCACCTATGAGCGGGCGCAGAAAACGCGCGGCGTGATGGCGCAGCTGCCGCTCGAGGCGCTGCTGCTGGAGACCGATGCGCCGGATATGCCGCTGGCCGGCTATCAGGGGCAGCCGAATCGCCCCGAACGCGCCGCCGAGGTGTTTCAAACGCTGTGCGCGCTGCGGCCGGAACCGGCCGACGAGATCGCCGCCCACCTGCAACGCAATACTCAGGCGCTGTTCGCCATGCCGAACTGAGATGACCATAACGTGACCTGCGTCACGTTATAAGATTTTCATTTGCGTCTCGTTGTATACATTTGTGACATAAATCGGTGCGAGGGTGACCTCGCTCAGTATAATCCCCCCCGAAACTCTCCAATAGCAGACCTCTCTTCATGAGCAGGGATGTATTTTATTTTTTGCAACAGGGAAACTTTGCATGCAACTCATCATGAGTCTGGTTGGCATGGCGGTGCTGATCGCCATTGCGGTGCTGCTCTCCAGCAACCGCCGGGCCATCAAATTGCGCACCGTCGTGTGGGCGTTCATCATTCAGGTCGGCATCGGTGCGCTGGTGCTGTACGTGCCGCTGGGCCGCAGCATCCTCGGCAGTATGTCTAACGGTGTGGCAAACGTTATCGCCTACGGCAATCAGGGCATTTCGTTCATCTTCGGCGGGCTGGTGTCCGACAAGATGTTCGAGGTGTTCGGCGGCGGTGGCTTCGTGTTCGCGCTGCGCGTCCTGCCGGTGATCGTGTTCTTCTCCTCGCTGATTGCGGTGCTGTACTACCTCGGCATCATGCAGTTGGTGATCCGCGTTCTGGGCGGCGGCCTGCATAAGCTGCTGGGCACTTCGCGCACCGAATCGCTGTCGGCGACCGCCAACATTTTCGTCGGCCAGACCGAAGCGCCGCTGGTGGTGCGTCCGTATATCGCCACCATGAGCCAATCGGAACTGTTCGCCGTGATGTGCGGCGGCCTGGCCTCGGTGGCCGGTTCGGTGTTGGCGGGGTACGCGCAGATGGGCGTGCCGCTGGAATACCTGATCGCCGCGTCCTTCATGGCGGCGCCGGGCGGGCTGTTGTTCGCCAAGCTGATGGTGCCGGAAACTGAGCAGACCCACGATAAAGACGATGCGATGAAGCTGATCGCCGAAGAAGATCGTCCGGCCAACGTGATCGACGCGGCGGCTTCTGGTGCGGCTTCCGGCATGCAGTTGGCGCTGAACGTCGGTGCGATGCTGCTGGCGTTTATCGCGCTGATCGCCTTGCTTAACGGCATTCTCGGCGGTATCGGCGGCTGGTTCGATTATCCGCAGCTGTCGCTTGAACTGATCCTCGGCTGGGTGTTCTCGCCGATCGCCTTCCTGATCGGCGTGCCGTGGAGCGAGGCGATGACCGCCGGTTCGTTTATCGGCCAGAAGATCATCGTCAACGAGTTCGTCGCCTACATGAACTTCGGCGCCTATCTGCGTCCGGACGACGTGGTGGCGGCGGAAGGCCTGCAGGTGCTGTCGGCCCACACCAAGGCGATCATCTCCTTTGCGCTGTGCGGTTTCGCCAACCTCTCCTCGGTGGCGATCCTGCTGGGCGGTTTGGGCAGCATGGCGCCTAACCGACGCCATGACATTGCGCGCTTCGGCCTGAAGGCCGTGGCGGCGGGCACGCTGTCCAACCTGATGAGCGCCACCATCGCCGGCTTCTTCCTGGCGCTGTAAGCCATCCCAGAGCCCGCGACGGTGCGACCGAACGCGGGACTCCGCCTATACTCTAAGCAACGCGGGTGCTTGCCGCACCCGCGATCTTCAGCCGCTTCTTTAGCGAATTTGTGAACGATATCGCGTTATTTTGTGATGCTCTTCACATATAATTCCGGTCTGTTACAGTGCTATTTCATATAGTGTGACGCTGAACGCGAATCGCCCCCGGCATTCGTGTTCAAATAGCTATTACTGGCCGGCCGCAAGGCGGGTGGCCATGTGCGGTGAGAAGGATCTCAGTTGCCGCCGCGGGAACGCCGTTCCCCAGCGCTATCTTCATGGAACCAAGTCCGCTCGCCAACACCCAGGTACTCAGTTGGAGAGTTTTATGACCGAATTAACCGCAGCAGCGCAACGTGCGCTGAACCTGATGGATTTAACCACGCTGAATGATGACGACACCGATGAGAAAGTGATCGCGCTCTGTCGTCAGGCCAACAGCCCGGCCGGTCACACGGCGGCCATCTGCATTTACCCGCGTTTTATCCCGGTGGCGCGTAAGGCGCTGCGCGAGCAAGGCACGCCGGACATTCGTATCGCCACCGTGACCAACTTCCCGCATGGCAATGACGATATCGACATCGCGCTGGCGGAAACCCGCGCGGCGATCGCCTATGGTGCGGATGAAGTGGACGTGGTGTTCCCTTACCGTGCGCTGATTGCCGGCAACGAGCAGGTTGGCTTCGAGCTGGTGAAACAGTGCAAACAGGCTTGCCAGGCGGCCAACGTGCTGCTGAAAGTGATCATCGAAACCGGCGAACTGAAACAGGCCGATTTGATCCGCAAGGCGTCCGAGATCGCCATCAAGGCCGGGGCTGACTTTATCAAGACCTCCACCGGCAAGGTGCCGGTTAACGCCACACTGGAGAGCGCCGAGCTGATGATGTCGGTGATCCGCGATATGGGCGTGGCGAAGACGGTGGGCTTCAAGCCGGCCGGCGGCGTGCGCACTGCGGAAGACGCGCTGCATTATCTGCAACTTGCCGATCGTATTCTGGGCGAGGGCTGGGCCGACGCGCGGCATTTCCGCTTTGGCGCTTCCAGTCTGCTGGCCAGCTTGCTGACCGCGCTGGGCCACCAGACCCAGACCGCCGGTGGCGGCTACTGATCGATTTCGTTGGCGGGCGCCAGGCGCGCCCGTCTGCACCGACTCTCGGCGACACAGGGGGATGCCTTGTTCCTGGCTCAAGAAATTATTCGTAAAAAACGCGACGGCCAGCCGTTAAGCGAAGCGGAAATCCGCTTTTTCATCAACGGCATTCGCGACAACGTGGTGTCGGAAGGGCAGATCGCCGCGCTGGCGATGACCATTTATTTCCACGACATGAGCATGCCGGAGCGCGTGGCGCTCACCATGGCGATGCGCGATTCCGGCACCGTGCTGGACTGGAAGAGCCTGGCGCTGAATGGCCCGATCGTCGACAAGCATTCGACCGGCGGCGTGGGCGACGTGACGTCGCTGATGCTCGGCCCGATGGTGGCGGCCTGCGGCGGCTATGTGCCGATGATCTCCGGCCGCGGCCTGGGGCATACCGGCGGCACGCTGGACAAACTGGAAGCCATTCCGGGCTTCAATATTTTCCCGGACGATAACGCCTTCCGTAAAATCATTCAGGACGTCGGCGTGGCGATCATCGGCCAGACCAGCTCGCTGGCGCCGGCGGACAAACGTTTTTACGCCACCCGCGACATCACCGCCACCGTGGATTCGATCCCGCTGATCACCGCCTCCATTCTGGCCAAGAAGCTGGCGGAAGGGCTGGATGCGCTGGTAATGGATGTGAAGGTCGGTTCCGGCGCCTTTATGCCGACCTACGCCCTGTCGCAAGATCTGGCGCAGGCGATCGTCGGCGTGGCCAACGGCGCGGGCTGCAAGACCACCGCGCTGCTGACCGACATGAACCAGGTGCTGGCCTCCAGCGCCGGTAACGCGGTGGAAGTGCGCGAAGCGGTGCGCTTCCTGACCGGCGAATACCGCAATCCGCGTCTGCTGGAAGTGACGCTGGCGCTGTGCGTCGAGATGCTGCTGTCCGGCGGCCTGGCGCAAGACGAGGCCGACGCGCGCGCCAAACTGCAGGCGGTGCTGGACAACGGCAAGGCGGCGGAGGTGTTTGGCCGCATGGTGGCGGCGCAGCAGGGGCCGATAGACTTCGTCGAACGCTATGATAGCTATCTGCCGGCGGCGACGCTGAGCAAGCCGGTGTATGCTGAAAAGCCAGGCATCATCAGCGCTATGGATACCCGCGCGCTGGGCATGGCGGTGGTTTCGCTGGGTGGCGGCCGCCGCCGGGCGAGCGACGCCATCGATTACAGCGTCGGTCTGACCGAGGTGGCGCGCCTGGGCGATAAGGTGGATGCCCAGCAGCCGCTGGCGATGATCCACGCCAATGATGAAGAGAGCTGGCAGCAGGCGGCCGATGCGGTGCGCAGCGCGATGACGCTGAGCGATAAGGCGCCGGAAGCGACGCCGGTGGTGTATAAGCGCATCACGGAATAACCCAAGAATCAGGAACGGCCGCGGCTTTTTCGCGGCCGTCCAAAGCGTGAGAACACGCAGGAGAGCACAGATGAAACGCACATTTATTATGGTATTGGACTCCTTCGGCATCGGCGCCAGCGAAGACGCCGAACGTTTTGGCGACCAGGGTTCCGACACTCTGGGCCACATCGCCGAGGTTTGCGCGCGCGGTGAAGCCAACGTGGGCCGTCAGGGCCCGCTGACGCTGCCTAACCTGAGCCGTTTGGGTCTCGGCAAAGCGGCGGAAGAGTCCACCGGCAACTTCCCGCAGGGGCTGGATCGCAATGCCGATATCATCGGCGCTTATGCTTACGCCAGCGAGCTCTCTTCCGGTAAAGACACGCCGTCGGGCCACTGGGAAATCGCCGGCGTGCCGGTACTGTTCGACTGGGGCTACTTCAAGGACGAGCACAACAGCTTCCCGCAGGAGCTGCTGGATAAGCTGGTGGAGCGCGCCAACCTGCCGGGCTACCTGGGCAACTGCCACTCATCCGGCACCGTGATCCTCGATCAGCTGGGCGAAGAGCACATGAAAACCGGCAAGCCGATTTTCTACACCTCCGCCGACTCGGTGTTCCAGATCGCCTGCCATGAAGAAACCTTCGGCCTGGAGCGCCTGTACGAGCTGTGCGAAATCGCGCGTGAAGAGTTGACCGAAGGCGGTTACAACATCGGCCGCGTAATCGCGCGTCCGTTCGTCGGCGACAAAGCGGGTCACTTCCAGCGCACCGGCAACCGTCACGATCTGGCGGTAGAGCCGCCGGCGCCGACCGTGCTGAAAAAGCTGGTGGACGAGAAAGGCGGTGAAGTGGTGTCAATCGGTAAAATCGCCGACATCTACGCCAACGTCGGCATCACCAAGAAGGTGAAAGCGACCGGCATCGATGCGCTGTTCGACGCGACCCTGACGGAAATGGAAAAGGCCGGCGACAACACCATCGTGTTCACCAACTTCGTGGACTTCGACTCTTCCTACGGCCACCGCCGCGACGTGGCGGGCTACGCCGCCGCGCTGGAGCTGTTCGACCGCCGCCTGCCGGAGCTGCTGAAGCTGGTGAAAGATGAAGACATCATCATCTTCACCGCCGACCACGGCTGCGATCCGACCTGGCCAGGCACCGACCACACCCGTGAACATATCCCGGTGCTGGTCTACGGCCCGAAAGTGAAACCGGGCTCGTTGGGCCACCGCGAGACCTTCGCCGACATCGGCCAGACCGTCGCCAATTATTTTGGCCTGTCGCCGATGGATTACGGTAAGAGCATGTTTTAATTCGTGAGTCTCAGACGGCGGCGCAGCTGGCCGCCGTCTGACATGCCACGGTTTATACGTTTAACGCTATTTAATACGATTTAAAGGAAGAGAATTATGGCTACGCCGCACATTAATGCTGAGATGGGTGATTTCGCTGACGTAGTACTGATGCCGGGCGATCCGCTGCGCGCAAAATACATCGCCGAAACCTTCCTGGAAGGCGCGGTGGAAGTGAACAACGTGCGCGGCATGTTGGGCTTCACCGGCACCTATAAAGGCCGCCGCATCTCCGTAATGGGCCACGGCATGGGCATCCCGTCCTGCTCCATCTATGCGCGCGAGCTGATCGCCGAGTTCGGCGTGAAGAAAATCATTCGCGTGGGTTCCTGCGGCGCAGTGCGTGACGATATCAAACTGCGCGACGTGGTGATCGGCATGGGCGCATGCACCGATTCCAAGGTTAACCGTCTGCGCTTCAAGGACAACGACTACGCGGCGATCGCCGACTTCGACATGGTGCGCAACGCGGTCGACGCCGCGGCGGCGCAGGGCATTCCGGCGCGCGTGGGCAACATCTTCTCCGCCGATCTGTTCTATACCCCGGATCCGGACATGTTCCAGGTGATGAAGAAGTACGGCATCCTGGGTGTGGAAATGGAAGCGGCCGGCATCTACGGCGTGGCGGCGGAGCTGTATGAAGAGTTCGGCTGTAAAGCGCTGACCATCTGCACCGTGTCTGACCACATCCTGCGTCACGAAGCGACCACGGCGGCGGAACGCCAGACCACCTTTAACGAAATGATCGTTATCGCGCTGGAATCCGTACTGCTGGGCGACAAAGCCTAATACTCCGGCGGGCGTCGTTATGGCGCCCGCCTGTCAATCTATTCACTTCACCTGGCCTGAGTCACTCTTTCTTCGGCGCTTCCTGCTTGTTCTCCGGCGCATCCTCTTCGTCGTCTTCCACGGTATTGCCTTCTGCCAACGGCGTGTTGGCGGTCAACAGGTACGGCGACTGCTGCCAGCGGCTGCGGCGGTGCTGCAGCAGGGTGCGTGCCAGAATGATGCCGATCGCCAGCGCCAGCAGGATCATCAGACGCAGCAGGTTGGTGGTGTTGTCCACCTGTTTGGATTCGGTCGCCAGCACGTGGGTGTCGAGGGTGATGCGGATAAAGCCGATCGGGCCGTCTTTGCCCTGAATGGATTCGACCAACTGGTGGTTGAAGTAGCTGCCGGCGCGTTTGCCGTCGAGCGACAGGCGATCGCGTATACTTATCTGTTCCCCGGCGTGGGAGACCAGTGTGCCGTCCAGCTGATAAACGCTGACGTCGAGAATGCGGCTGTGATCGGTGAGCTGCTTGAGGATGGCGTCGATGCGCGGGTTGTTGCCGTCGTCGTCCAGCAGCGGCGCCAGGCTGTAGGCGACCTGTTTGGTCAGCGTCTGCGCCAGCTCTTCAACCTGCTCGGATCGCGCCATTTGGTGACTCAGGCTAAAATAAGAGGCGCCCTGCATCAGCAACACCAGCAAAGCCAGGCAAATCAGGATAATAGCGGTGCGGTGCAGGCGAAATTTCAGTTTAGCGCGGGCCATGCAGGTTCCTTGGGCATCGGGGACACTTTATGTTGCCAGAACCGCTGGCGATAGGATAGCTTGATGCGTCGTTTTATCATGCAGCGTTTTTGTCCATTCAGGAGTCAATGATGTCAAACAGTCTGACCTATTGCGATCTTCCGGCGGAGATCTCTCAATGGCCGGGTCTTCCCCTTTCGCTTAGCGGCGACGAAGTGATGCCGCTCGATTACCGGGCGGGCAATACCGGGTGGCTGTTGTACGGCAGAAAACTGGACAAGGCGCGCATTACCCAATTCCAACGCAAGCTCGGCGCGGCGATGGTGATCGTCACCGCCTGGGGCGTGGACGACTATCAGGTGGTGCGGTTGGCGGGCACCCTGACGCCGCGCGCCAAGCTGCTGGCGGCGGAGAACGGGCTGGACGTGGCGCCGCTCGGCAAGATCCCGCACCTGCGCACGCCGGGGCTGCTGGTGATGGACATGGATTCGACGGCGATCGAGATCGAATGCATCGATGAGATCGCCAAGCTGGCGGGCGTCGGCGAGCAGGTGGCGGAAGTCACCGAACGCGCGATGCGCGGCGAGCTGGACTTTACCGCCAGTCTGCGTCAGCGCGTCGGCACGCTGAAAGGGGCCGACGCCAACATCCTCAAACAGGTGCGCGACGAGCTGCCGCTGATGCCGGGGCTGACCAGCCTGGTGGGCAAACTGCAGGCGATGGGCTGGCATGTGGCGATCGCCTCCGGCGGTTTCACCTACTACGCCGAACATCTGCGCAACCGGCTGCGGCTGGTGGCGGCGGCGGCCAATGAGCTGGAGATCCGCGACGGCAAGTTGACCGGCGAAGTGCTGGGGCCGGTGGTGGACGCGCAGTTCAAAGCCGATACGCTGCTGCGGCTGGCGGAGAAGCTGGAGATCCCGCTGGCGCAAACCGTGGCCATCGGCGACGGCGCCAACGATTTGAAAATGATGCAGGCGGCGGGGTTGGGCATCGCCTACCACGCCAAACCGAAAGTATATGAAAAAGCGCAGGTGGCGATCCGGCATGCGGATCTGATGGGCGTGCTGTGCATTCTCACCGGCAGCCTGAAACACGAAGTGCGATAACGAAAGATTGAGGTAAGACGTGGCAAAAGCGGCAAAACGGGCATTTGTGTGCAATGAGTGCGGGGCGGACTATCCGCGTTGGCAGGGGCAGTGCAGCGCCTGCCATGCCTGGAACACCATCACGGAAGTGCGTTTGGCCGCGTCGCCCGCAGCGGCGCGCAACGATCGCCTCAGCGGCTATGCCGGCGACGCCGGCGTCAGCAAGGTGCAGAAGCTGTCGGAAATCAGCCTTGAGGCGCTGCCGCGTTTCACCACCGGCTTTCTCGAGTTCGACCGCGTGCTGGGCGGCGGTGTGGTGCCCGGCAGCGCGATTCTGATCGGCGGTAACCCCGGCGCCGGCAAGAGCACCCTGTTGCTGCAGGTGCTGTGCAAGCTGTCTGAACAGATGAAAACCCTGTATGTCACCGGCGAGGAGTCGCTGCAGCAGGTGGCGATGCGCGCTCACCGTCTGGGGCTGCCGACCGGCGGCCTGAACATGCTGTCGGAAACCAGCATCGAGCAGATCTGCCTGATCGCCGAGCAGGAGCAGCCGAAGCTGATGGTGATCGACTCGATTCAGGTGATGCACATGGCGGACATTCAGTCCTCGCCGGGCAGCGTGGCGCAGGTGCGTGAAACCGCCGCCTACCTGACGCGCTTCGCCAAGACGCGCGGTGTGGCGATCGTGATGGTCGGCCACGTCACCAAAGACGGCTCGTTGGCCGGGCCGAAAGTGCTGGAACACTGTATCGACTGTTCGGTATTGCTGGACGGCGACGCCGATTCCCGCTTCCGCACCCTGCGCAGCCACAAAAACCGCTTTGGCGCGGTCAACGAGCTGGGGGTGTTCGCCATGACCGAGCAGGGGCTGCGCGAAGTCAGCAACCCTTCGGCGATTTTCCTCAGCCGCGGCGATGAAGTTACCTCCGGCAGCTCGGTGATGGTGGTGTGGGAAGGCACCCGGCCGCTGCTGGTGGAGATCCAGGCGCTGGTGGATCACTCGATGATGTCCAACCCGCGCCGCGTGGCGGTGGGCCTGGAACAGAACCGCCTGGCGATCCTGCTGGCGGTGCTGCATCGACACGGCGGGCTGCAGATGTCGGATCAAGACGTGTTCGTCAACGTGGTCGGCGGGGTGAAGGTCAGCGAGACCAGCGCCGATCTGGCGTTGCTGATGTCGTTGGTTTCAAGCCTGCGCGATCGGCCATTGCCGAACGATCTGGTGGTGTTCGGCGAAGTGGGGCTGGCGGGAGAGATTCGTCCGGTGCCGAGCGGTCAGGAACGCATCTCCGAAGCGGCCAAGCACGGCTTTAAGCGCGCCATCGTGCCGCACGGCAATATGCCGAAAAAGCCGCCGGCCAACATGCAGGTGTTCGGGGTCAAGAAGCTGGCGGACGCACTGGACGTGCTGGAAGAGTTTTATTAATGTCGCCGGCGGCGAGAGAGATATGCTATTTTGTTTAGCATACTAAACGGAGGTGGCCATGCCGCAATTTGATTACCTGAAGACGTCCATCAAGCAAAAAGGCTGTACTTTGCAGCAGGTGGCGGATGCCAGTGGCATGACCAAAGGCTATCTCAGCCAGCTGTTGAACGACAAGATCAAAAGCCCGAGCGCGCAAAAGCTGGAGGCGCTGCACCGTTTTCTCGGGCTTGAGTTCCCGCGCAAAGAGGTCAAAGTCGGTGTGGTGTTTGGTAAATTTTACCCGCTGCACACCGGCCACATCTATCTGATCCAGCGCGCCTGCAGCCAGGTGGATGAGCTGCACGTCATTTTGTGCCACGACGAGCCGCGCGACCGCGAACTGTTCGAGAACAGTTCGATGTCGCAACAGCCGACGGTCAGCGATCGCCTGCGCTGGCTGCTGCAGACCTTCAAGTACCAGAAAAACATCCATATCCACTCATTCGACGAGCAGGGCATCGAACCCTACCCGCACGGCTGGAACGTATGGAGCGATGGCATGAAGGCCTTTATGGAACAGAAGGGCATCGTGCCGAGCTTCATCTATTCCAGCGAAGCGCAGGATGCGCCGCGTTACCGCGAGCATCTGGGCATCGAAACCATTCTGGTCGACCCCGAGCGTTCGTTCATGAACATCAGTGGCAATCAGATCCGCCAGGATCCGTTCCGCTATTGGGATTACATCCCGACCGAGGTGAAGCCGTTCTTCGTGCGTACCGTGGCGATCCTCGGCGGCGAGTCGAGCGGCAAGTCGACGCTGGTCAACAAACTGGCCAACATCTTCAACACCACCAGCGCCTGGGAATATGGCCGCGACTATGTGTTTTCGCATCTGGGCGGCGACGAGATGGCGCTGCAGTACTCCGACTATGACAAAATCGCCCTCGGGCAGGCGCAATACGTGGATTTTGCGGTCAAGTACGCCAACAAGGTGGCGTTTATCGATACCGATTTCGTCACCACCCAGGCGTTTTGCAAAAAGTACGAAGGGCGTGAACACCCCTTCGTGCAGGCGCTGATCGACGAATACCGTTTCGATCTGGTGATCCTGCTGGAAAACAATACGCCGTGGGTGGCGGACGGCCTGCGCAGCCTCGGCAGCACCGCCGATCGGCTGGCGTTCCAGCGCCTTCTGGAGGAGATGCTGCGCGCCAACAATATCGAGTATGTGCACGTTGAATCCAGCGATTACGAGGAGCGTTTCCTGCGCTGCGTCGAGCTGGTGCAACAGCTGCTGGCGGCGGACGCCGGCCGGTTGAGCGCGCCCGCTTCTCGCCACGCCGCAGGCTGAACAGAATTAGCGGAATGTGCGATCGCGGCGGCAGAAACGCCACCCGGGCGCACATTTAACGGCTTGTTTAAACATGGTTCATTCGACAGCGACTAAGTTAAGATTTTCTTTACAATAACGCTTAGAAGAAGACATGTCTTATCGCTTACTTGCTCTCTGGTTGGTCTGCTATGCCGCAGCCTGGACGCTGCTGACGGTTCATCTTGATCCTACCCTGCCTTACGACGCCGTCGAGGCGCTCAACTGGGGCCTCAACGGCGAGTGGGGTTCACCGAAAAACCCGTGGCTGGTCGGTGCGGCGATGCATCCGGCGATTTGGCTGTCGTGGCTGCCGCTAAACGTTTACTGGTATGGCGGGCACTTCATCGCCATCGCCATCGGCATGTTGGGCGTCTGGCTGTTGGCGCGACGCCTGAGTGGCAGCACCTCGCTGGCCTGGATGGCGCTGCTGACGCTCAACCTGTCCGGCATCATCAATTTCGACATCATTCCCTATAACGACAATTACCTGTTGGTGATGCTATGGCCGTGGATGGCGTTGTTCTTCCATATGGCGATCTCCCGTTCGGCCAATTGGTGGCCGGCCTTCGCGTTGGTCGCCGGTCTGGCGATGATGGCCAAGTACTCGACCTTCGCCTTCGTTTACTTCGCGGCGCTGTCGACGTTGTTCGTGCCGCAGGTTCGCCGCTGCTATCGCCAGCCGCAGTTCTATCTGGCGGTGGCGATCTGGTTGGCGCTGGTGCTGCCGAACGTGGTCTGGCTGTGGAATCACGACTTCGCCGCCTTCAAGTGGGTGGATTCACAGATCAAGATGCAGCTCAATCTCGACATGCTGCAGTCGCTGCTGCTGGTGTTCTATCCGTCGCTGGTGCTGTGGTGGATCCTGCGCCGCAGCGGGGCGGTGCTGGCCTGGCCGAAGGCGTTGCCGATGCGGGTGCTGCTGTGGATCTACCTGCTGCCGCTCGGCATCATCACCTTCTGGTTTTCCTTCAACGTCGGCGGCCGGCTGACCGAGTGGCTGCAGCCGTTCTTCATGCTGGCGCCCGCGCTGCTGGTCGGCTGCGTGCGTCAACCGCCGGTGCGTTCGCTGCGCGCGGCGACCATTGGGCTGATGTGCGCGGCGCTGGCGGTCTATTTGGGGTATGCCGCAGTGATGGTGGGCAATGTGCGCAACGCCGGCCAGAAGATGGTGGGCATCAAGGCCTTCAGCAGTGAAGTGGAACAGCATTGGCGGGAGCGCTATGGCGTCGATCTGCGCTACGTCGGCGGTGAGTATCTGTCGCAATGGATGACGGTGTATGCCGATTCCCGGCCACAAACCATTACGCGCTGGTCCAATCATGCGCGGCCAAATATCTACAACGCCAACATCAGCTATCCGCAGATTGCCCAGCATGGCGTCGCCCTGTTCGGCCGGTTGGGTGACGATTGCGCGCACAGCGATTTCGGCGGGGAGCTGACCCACTGGCCGAAGATGCGCCTCGACTGGCAGCAGAACATGACGTTCCGTTCCGATCCGAACGCCGATGAGCAACGGCTATGCGTCGGGTTCGTGCGGCCGCAGTAACGGCGGCGCTGTGCGCCACCGCGAGTTGGCTCAGTACGCGATGACCAGCTTGCCTTGCATATGGCCGCCGAGCAGTTGTTGATGCGCGGCGGTCAGCGTTTCCACCGTCAGCCCGTGCAGGGTTTCGCTCAGCGTGGTGCTCAGCTTGCCGTCGTCCAGCAGCTGCGCCACCTGCTGCAGGATCTTGCCCTGCTGGGCGATGTCCGGGGTGCTGAACATGCTGCGGGTGAACATGAACTCCCAGTGCAGCGCGGCGCTCTTCAGCTTCAGCGCGTTTTGGTCCAGCGGCTGCGCGTTCTCGACGATGGTGCAGATATGGCCCAGCGGCGCGACCAGCTCGGCCATCGCCGGCCAATGGCCGTCGGTATCGTTCAGACACAGGATGTAATCCACCTGCTCGATGCCGTGCTGCGCCAGGTTGCCCTTCAAATCGCGGTAATCCACCACCAGATCGGCGCCGCGTTCGAGGCACCAGGCGGCGGATTCAGGCCTTGAGGCGGTGGCGATCACTTTCACCTTGCTGCGCAGCGCGGCCAGCGGGATCGCCAACGAGCCTACGCCGCCGGCGCCGCCGATGATCAGCAACGTCTTGTGCTCCGGCGCGTCCTGAATGTTCAGGTGCTCGAACAGCGCCTCCCAGGCGGTGAGGGCGGTCAGCGGCATGGCGGCGGACTCGGCCCAGTTCAGGCTGCGCGGTTTGTGCGCGGCGATGCGTGAGTCGATAAGTTGGTGGCTGCTGTTGCTGCCGGGGCGGGTGATGTCGCCGGCGTACCACACTTCATCGCCGGGCTTGAAGCCGCTGACGCTGCTGCCTGCGCTCACCACGACGCCGCTGGCGTCCCAGCCGAGAATGCGCGGCTGCTGCAGGCCGCTTTTCTGCAGGCCGGCGTGCACTTTAGTATCCACCGGGTTAACCGACACCGCTTTCACTTCCACCAGCAGATCGTACTGGCCGGGAATCGGCATCTCCGGTGAGATTTCGATGAAACCGGCAGGGTTCTGCGGGTCTACGGCAATGGCTTTTATCGACATGGTTGTACTCCTTTCAAATGATGCCCACAGTGTAGACCCGCGATAGTGGAGTGATAAGATGGACAATATCTAACTGAGTGTTCGTTTAAGGTGAACAATGGAATTCAAACAGCTGCAGGACATGGCGCTGTTCGCGCTGGTGGCGGAATGCGGCAGCTTCACCGCCGCCGCGCAGCGTGTTGGGCTGCCGAAATCCAGCGTCAGCCAGCGTATCAGCCAGCTTGAGCAGACGCTGGGGCTACGGCTGCTCAATCGCACCACGCGCCAGTTAAATCTCACCTTCGCCGGCGAGCGCTATCTGGAGCATTGTCAGGCGATGATGTCCGCCGCCGAGCGGGCCGATCTGGCGCTGCAGCGGCTGCGCGATAACCCGAGCGGGCGCCTGCGCATCTCGACGCCGGCCGGGCTGGGCGCGACCCTGGTGGCGCGGCTGGCGGCGGATTTTCAACGCCAGTACCCGGACGTTTCGCTGGAGGTGTCGGTGTCCGACGCGATGGTGGATCTGGTGCAGGAAGGTTTCGACGCCGCGCTGCGCACCGGCAAGCCACAGGATTCTTCGCTGATCGGCCGCCGCCTCGGCTATGCGCCGCGCTATCTGCTGGCGGCGCCGTCCTATCTGGCGCAGCACCCGCCGATCGAACATCCGCAACAGCTGCAGCAGCACCGCTGCATCGCCCATCGCGCCTGGACGGCCTGGAACCTGCGTTGCGGCGACGATTACTACCGCTGGCAGTTGCCGCTGGCGCACACCACCGACAACCTGCTGTATGCGCGCGAATGCGCTATCGCCGGCGCCGGCATTACGCTGCTGCCGGCGTTTCTCAGCCGTGAGGTGGTGGCGCAGAAGCTGTTGGTGGAAGTGCTGTCGGCGTGGCGTGCAGAGGGCAACGAGCTGTATCTGGTCTACCCGAGCCGCAAGCTGAACTCCCCGGCGCTGGCCTGTTTCATTGATGTGGTGCTGCAGCACCCGGCGTTCGACGACTACGCGCGCGAGCTGGCGCGGGAGTGACGGCGGGCGCGCGCAGAGCCTTTTAGGTTCAGGCGGCGCGCCGCGCCACCTGAACGATGCGTTTCCCTCTATTTTCGCCCGCCAGCAGGCCGATCAGTGCGGCGGGCAGCAGCTCGAAACCGGTGATCAGGTCTTCGATAATTGCGAGTTTTTCCTCAGTGACCCAGGCCGCGAGTGCCGCCAGCGCCTGTTCTTGCCGATGAAGGAAATCGGCCAACAGGAATCCCCGCATCGTCAAACTGTTGACGATCAGCAAACCGGGTATCCCGGCAGGCGCTGCCGGCGGGGAGGCCGTATCGTACTGCGACACCGCACCGCAGCAAACGATGCGTCCATGCTTCGCCATATGCGGCAGGCTGGCCGCCAAAATATCGCCGCCGACGTTATCGAACAGCACATCGATGCCGTTGGGACACGAGCGGCGCAGGGCGTCATGCAGATTTTCCTTCTTATAATCTATCGCCGCGTCGAAACCCAACCTGTCCGTCAGCAGAGCCGTTTTGGCGCCGCCGCCGGCAATGCCCACCGTGCGGCAGCCGCGAAGCCGGGCGATTTGTCCGGCGAACATGCCTACCGCCCCCGCGGCGGCAGATACGACGACGGTTTCACCGGCCTCTGGGCGTCCGCATTCCAGCAGACCGAAGTAAGCGGTGAGTCCAGGCACGCCGTAAACGCTGAGCAAGTGCGTATGCGGAACGATGCCCGACTGCTTGAGCGCGCCAGCCGCCGGTACGGCCGCAAAGGTTTGCCAGCCGGTTTCCGCCAGCACTAAATCACCGGCGGCCAGCAGGGGAGAGCGCGACTCGACGACTTCGGCCAGCGCGGTTGCGGCCATGACGTCTCCCGCCTGCAATCCGGAACGATAAGTGACGCCCTGCATCCAGGCTCTGCTGGCCGCATCCAGTGGCACGTAAAGCGTGCGCAACAGCACCTCTTCGGGGCCGGGGAGCGGCATGGGGGCCTCTCGAGTCTGAAAACAATCGAGGGTCAGCTTTCCTTGCGGGAGTTTAGCGAGGATGATTTGACGATTCTGCATAGAAGGTCCCCTATTTAAATCTTGCCGAAGGCATCGACACCGGTGAGTTGCGCCGACAGTTTCCACAGGCGTTGGGCTTGTTCAGGATCGACGGCGTAGCTTTTTACGCCGCTGAAGGAAAAGCCGTTGTCATCGTTGCGCCGGGCGACATCGCAATCTTCGCAATACAATCCGCCAAGGCCATTGAGTTGAGGCGATGTCGCCGCCCAAACCTGGGTTGCCGCGCCTTGTTGCGGGGTTTTCAGCATTTCCGGGTGGGCGGGTTTGCCGTCGGCGTCGATCCAGTCCAACGCGAGCATCTCTTCCTGCGAGAGATAGCGCTGCAGCGGCGTTGGGATCATGCCGGGATGCAGCGAGAAGGCGCGCACGCCAGCGTTTTTCCCCAGCTTGTCAAGCTGCAGGGCGAAGAGCGCGTTAGCGGTTTTCGATTGGCCATAGGCCAGCCACTTGTCATAGCCGCTGTGAAATTGGACGTCATTCCAGCGTATGGCACTGGCATGGTGACCGGAAGAGGAGATGACGACAACGCGGGCGTCGCCCATCAACGCCGGCCAGAGGTGGTTCACCAAAGCGTAATGCCCCAGGTGGTTGATCGCGAATTGAGCCTCCCAGCCTGGGCCGATACGGGTTTCAGGACAGGCCATGATGCCGGCGCCGCAGATCAACATATCGAGGTGGACGTCTGTCGCCAGAAGTTGTTGCGTGAACCCTTTGATGTTGCTCAGATCGGCCAAATCAAGCTCATAAACCTCAGCGTTGCTGATGCCGGCGATGGCCAGACGCGTGTGGGCGATAACGGGGTCGCGGGCGGCGACGATCACCTTCGCCCCCGCCTGCGTCAAAGCGCGAGTCGTTTCCAACCCCAGGCCGGAATGACCGCCGGTCACCAGCGCTGTCATGCCGGCCAGTTGACGGTCTTTGAGCACGTCGGCGGCGGTGGTGGTAGCGTTGAAGCCGGAGTTGAGGGGCACTTGTCTGTTCATTGGGAATTCCTCGCTGCAGTTGACTGTGACACTGGGAGTGTAAGTCGGCGTTATCGGCGGCTGAATGCAACAAAAACCTAATTTCTGTCGCCATCGTCCTAAAACCTTTGGCTGGGGCATCGCACGGGCTATGCTCTTGAAAGGGCCTTAGGGGGAGAGGGTATGGATCCTTTATCGGAAGTGCTTGCGCCGTTGAACAGCCAGAATGCGTTTTTCGGCGGCCTGAAGGCCGGCGGCGACTGGGCCGTTCATTTTCCTGCGCCGCAGAGCGGGAAGTTCAACGCTGTGGTGCGTGGCGGCTGTTGGCTGGCGGCGGAAGGGCTGGCCGAACCGCTGTGGCTGGCGGCCGGCGACTGTTTGTTGCTGACCCGCAGCTTGCCGGTCACCGTTGGCAGCGATCTGTCGCTGCCGGCACTCGATGCTGACGCACTTTATCTGCAGGCAAAAAACGGCGTGGCGAGCTGTGGCGAGGCGGAGGATTGTCTGTTTATCGGCGGGCGTTTTACCTTTGGCGAAGAGGTGGAGCGGTTATTGGGTACTTTGCCGGCGCTGATGGTGATTCGAGGCGGCACTGAAGAGGCCGCGGTGTTGCAATGGGCGTTGCAGCGGCTGGCGGGCGAGCTGCTGAAGCCTTCACCGGGCAGTGCCTCGATGGTACACCATCTGGGGCAGATCATGTTGACTCAGGCGCTGCGGATGTACCTGATGGGAGAAGAGAGCGTGGCGTCCGGTTGGCTGCCCGCCTTGTTCGATCCGCGCATCGGCGCCGCGATGCAGGCGGTGCATGCCGATCCTGGCCGGCGCTGGACGGTGGCGTCGCTGGCCGCCGCTGCGAGCGTTTCCCGCTCGACGTTGGCGTTGCGCTTTAAGCAGAAGGCCGGCATGGCGCCGTTAGAGTATGTGTCGCGCTGGCGCATGCTGTTGGCTGCACGGGCTTTGCGTACCGGCAGCGAACCGGTGTCCGCCATCGCGCAGCGCTTGGGATACGATTCAGACAGCGCGTTCAGCCACGCCTTTAAGAGAATGATGGCGTGCTCGCCGCGCGAGTATCGCCGGACACGGGCATAAAAAAAGGCGCCGCATGCGGCGCCTTTCGGATCACTTGGCGATCTTTTTGTACTTGATGCGGTGCGGCTCGAGCGCGTCGGCGCCCAGCGTACGCTTCTTGTACTCTTCGTACTCGGTGAAGTTACCTTCGAAGAATTCCACCTTGCCTTCATCCTGGTAGTCCAGGATGTGGGTGGCGATACGGTCGAGGAACCAACGGTCGTGCGAGATCACCATGGCGCAGCCAGGGAATTCCAGCAGGGCGTTTTCCAGCGCGCGCAGGGTTTCGATATCCAGGTCGTTGGTCGGTTCATCGAGCAGCAGTACGTTGCCGCCAACCTGCAGCAGCTTGGCCAGGTGCAGACGGCCACGCTCACCGCCGGACAGCTCGCCCACGCGTTTGCCCTGATCGACTCCCTTGAAGTTGAAGCGGCCGACATAGGCACGGCTTGGCATCTCGGTGTTGCCGATGCGCATGATGTCCTGCCCGCCGGAGACTTCTTCCCAGACGGTTTTCGAACCGTCCATGCTGTCGCGGAACTGATCGACGGACGCCAGCTTGACGGTGTCGCCCAGCACGATGCTGCCGGAATCTGGCTGCTCCTGGCCGGACATCATGCGGAACAGCGTGGATTTACCCGCGCCGTTCGGGCCGATGATGCCGACGATCGCGCCTTTCGGCACCGAGAACGACAGGTCGTCGATCAACAGGCGGTCGCCATAGGACTTACGCAGGTTGCTGACTTCGACCACTTTATCGCCCAGACGTGCGCCAGGCGGAATGAACAGTTCGTTGGTTTCGTTACGTTTTTGGTATTCGGTGTTGTTCAGCTCTTCAAAGCGGGCCAGACGGGCCTTGCCTTTGGACTGACGGCCTTTGGCACCCTGACGCACCCACTCCAGCTCTTTCTCGATCGACTTGCGGCGAGCGGCTTCGGCGGATGCTTCCTGCGCCAGACGCGCATCTTTCTGTTCCAGCCAGGATGAGTAGTTGCCTTCCCACGGAATGCCCTCGCCACGGTCCAGCTCGAGGATCCAGCCGGCAACGTTGTCCAGGAAGTAACGGTCGTGGGTGATCGCGACGACGGTGCCTTCGAAGTCGTGTAGGAAACGTTCCAGCCAGGCCACGGACTCGGCGTCCAGGTGGTTGGTCGGTTCGTCCAGCAGCAGCATGTCCGGTTTTTCCAGCAGCAGGCGGCACAGCGCCACGCGGCGGCGTTCACCGCCGGACAGATGGGCGATTTTGGCGTCCCAGTCCGGCAGGCGCAGCGCATCGGCGGCACGCTCCAGCTGCGCGTTGAGGTTGTGGCCGTCGTGCGCCTGAATGATCTCTTCCAGGCGGCCCTGTTCGGCGGCCAGCTTGTCGAAGTCTGCGCCTTCTTCCGCGTACAGCGCGTACACTTCGTCCAGGCGTTTCAGCGCGCCGACCACTTCCGCCAGCGCTTCTTCCACCGACTCACGCACGGTGTGTTCGAGGTTAAGCTGCGGCTCCTGCGGCAGGTAACCGATCTTGATGCCCGGCTGCGGGCGCGCTTCCCCTTCGATATCGGTATCGATGCCGGCCATGATGCGCAGCAGAGTGGACTTACCGGCGCCGTTCAGGCCCAGTACGCCGATTTTTGCCCCAGGGAAGAAGCTCAGGGAGATGTTTTTCAAAATATGACGCTTCGGCGGTACCACCTTGCCGACGCGGTGCATGGTATAGACGTATTGAGCCACGTTGCTCTAAGCCTCTCTATATCAGTATTTATAGGATGTCTGGCGGCATGAGTGTAGCCCGTTTCGATCTCGGATCCCAGACATCGCTCAGCGATCGCCAAGTATAACCGTTTATGCGCCGATAAAGGCGCATATTGGTGGCTTATGGCGTGACGACGATCGCGACGCGGCGGTTTTCCGCGCGGCCGCTGGAGGTGCGGTTGTCGGCGACGGGATCGCGTTTGCCCATGCCGCGGGTTTCGATATTGGCGCGTGGAATGCCGACGCTGGCCAGCAGATCGGCCACCGCATCGGCGCGGCGCAGGGAGAGCTGGTCGTTATAGCTGTCTTCGCCGTAGTTGTCGGTATGGCCGTCCAGACGGAATTTGGTGATGCCGACGCTCAGCAGCGCGCGCCCCATCTTCTGCACCGTCTCGGTGCTTTCCGGGTTCAGCTTGCCGATGTTGTTGCCGAACAGCACTTTATCCGACAGGCCGAACTCCCAGCCGTTGTCGGTCAGTTTGAAGCCCTGCGACTGCAGCAGCGCGACCTGCTCGGGCGTCAGCCCCTGCGGTTTGCTCTGGCAGCCGGCGAGCGCCAGCAGGGCGACGAACACCATCGTCAACAGTGAAAAACGGCCTTTAAACAGTTGCTGTATCATAGTCAAAATCCCTAGTTCAAGTGTTATAGCTGCGGCTCTTATTTGTGTATCGCCAGCCGCCAGCCTCCGTGATAACGATGCTTTGCCTGATACATTGCATCGTCAGCTTCGTGCAAAAGACCCTGAGGCGTCGCCGCGTGATCAGGGTACAGCGCAATACCGATACTCAGAGAGGTGATGATCGTCTCGTCGTTCGGCAAAATGACCGGCTGCGTCATGCAGTCGATAATATTATCGGCGATCTGCAGGACATCTTCCGTGCTGTGCACCGGTGCCAGCAGCACGGCGAACTCATCCCCTCCCAGGCGCGCGACCAGATCGGTTTCACGCAGCTGCGCGCGAATGCGCCCGGCGATGGTGGTCAACACCGCATCGCCTGCGGCGTGGCCGTAACTGTCGTTCACTTCCTTGAAGCGATCGCCATCGATAAATAGCACCGCCAATTTTGCCGACGGCTCGATATCGCCCAGGGCGCGGCTCAGCCGTCCTTCGAAGAAGGCGCGGTTCGGCAAGCCGGTCAGGCTGTCGTGCGTCGCCCGGTGGGCCAGCGAGTCGTTCTCCTGTTTCAGGTGGGCCTGCCAGGCCTCCAGCTCGTCGAGCAAGCCGTTGAAGTCGTTGCTGAGCTCGTGCAGTTCGGCGATCGGCGCCGACGGCACCCGCAGGCCGAAGGTGCGATCGCGGCGTACCGCATGCGCCACGTTGGCGATGTCGTCCAGCGAACTGACGATGCCGACCAGCATGCGGCGCGACAGCACCAGGGCGCACAGGGTACTGAGCACCAGACAGGCGATCATGCCGACCAGGCCGCGCAGCAGGAAACGCAACAGGCTGCCGCCGTTGCCGCTCAGCCAGACCTGACCGACCTGCTTGCCCTCATGTGTGATGGGCAGGATGACCGGCTCGGGCAGCGCCCAGTGCGCGACGATCTGCTCCAGACCGTGTAGCGGCCCGTCGGTGGGATGGCGCCAGTTGGCCAGCATCTTGCCGTTATTGTCGAGGATCCGCGCGTCCGACACCTCTTCGTTGGACGCGATCAGCATCAGCGCCTCGCGCGCGGCAGCGCGATCTTCAAACACCACTGCCGCTTCAACGGTATAGCTGATGGAGCGCGCGATCAGATGCAGGTTGTGGTTGGCGTAAGCGCGCAGCGCAAACAGCGCTACCAGCGTCAAAAAGATGCCGGCGGTGCCGACGGCGATCAGCGCCAGCCCAAGATGCACCCGCTGCAGCACCCGGCCCAGCGTCGGGCGCGCATTGCCGGAACGGTTTTTACGCAACAGTCTCATAGCGGCGGCGCCTGTTTGCGCGCCAGTTGCAGCACGTTGGGGTGAACGCGTACGCCGCTGCGCGCCAGGGCGTCCAGGTTGACCTTGAAGCTGGCCTGATCCCCATCGATCTGCAGGCAGAATGCGCTGCCGGCGGAGCATTCGCTATCGTTCTCGCTGATGCTGAGAATGGAGTTGCCGGAAATGCGCTGCATGAAATTTTGTCTCTGCGCGGCGTTGATGTTCCCTAGATAGATGACATCACAGCCGGTACTCAGCGTTGGGCTGTCGAACGGCACACGTTCAGTTTTAATTGGACGCGGCGCGCTCAGCAGAATCGGATCGAACAGCCCCTCGGCATACTGGGTGGGTGCGGTCACGCACAACCGGATAGGATTGGGTTCACGCGACCAGCGGGCGTAGCTGATGATGCCTACCACCACGGTCGTCACGGCGTGCGTGCGCTTTTGATAGGGATCATCGGCGGCGTGCGCAGGTCCGGGCAACGTCAGCAGAACCAACAGGACGATCAGCAACAGGCGGCCGATATGCAGACGTGCGGCAAGGAAGCCCGGCACGGGGCTTTTTGCGCAACGCATCACTATCGCGGTGTTATTCGCCATCTTCACCCGCCATTCCGGTCTGATCCACCGCCCGCAGGCCGTGGCCCGACAAGGGAAAATCCGGCCCGCTTGCAGGGACAATCGTTTTGCTGAAAGCTGTCAGTTGCACTGCCTAATGAACACTATCTAACCCATAATTGGCGCGGATTGTATTATAAGATGTCTTCGTTGGGCGCTTTATGTGCTGTTTTCTCGGAATTATCCTACTTATTTTTGATAGTATAAAAATGCCCACTCGGGTTTGCCACCGCTTTTCTGCAAAGTTGGTGCGTTTGGCCAGCTGTCAGGCGATTTGCGCAACGGTTGCGCCATCCTGTAAATGCAATAATGTGATAGCTAATAATTAAAAAGTATTTTACTTGTCTCTGAGCTACGAGGTCGGCTAATAAAAATCCGGCTGACGAAAATAGCCGGGCGTCCTGATTTGTCAGCCTAAGTAAACGTTTTTTACCTGGCTCCCGCCATGGCGATACACTTCTTCTTCTACAGTATTGAATGGATGGGCGATCGCGCTGTCTATGGTAGATATCCGCGTCCGGGCCGTGCGCCCGGTTTTATTTTGTCCCGCGGCGCCGTGGCGCGGCGGTCACCGGGGAGCTGGGCGGCTCCTGCGGCACAACCTGTGAGGAAAGAGCGAGGATGGTCAAGGTGGACAAGCGACGGCTGTTGGCGATGGGGCTGTGCCTGACGGCGTTTTCTGGCGCGGCGCTGGCGGATTCTCTGGATGCGCAGCGTCAGCGCTACCAGCAGATCAAGCAGGCGTGGGACGGCAATCAGATGGACGTGGTGGCGCAGTTGATGCCGACGCTACGCGATTACCCGCTTTATCCTTATCTGGAATACCGCGAGCTGACTCAGGATTTGAGCCAGGCGGGATTCTCCGAGGTGAACGACTTCATCAAGCGTAATCCGACGTTGCCACCGGCTAAATCACTGGCGCCGCGCTTCGTCAATGAACTGGCGCGTCGCGAAGACTGGCGCACCCTGTTGGCTTTCAGCCCGCAGCCGCCCAAACCGGTGGCGGCACGCTGCAACTATTACTACGCCAAATGGGCTACCGGCGATCAGCAGGCGGCCTGGAGCGGCGCTGACGAGCTGTGGCTGAACGGCAAAACGCTGCCGGGCGCCTGCGATCGGCTGTTCAGCGTCTGGCGCGGCGCAGGCAAGCAGACCCCGCTGGATATTCTGGCGCGCATGAAGCTGGCGCTGAAAGAGGGCAACAGCTCGCTGGTCAGCAACCTCTATAGCCAGCTGCCGGCCGATTATCAGACCATGGGCAACGCCCTGGTGCGCTTGCAAAACGATCCGACCACCGTGGAAGCCTTCGCCCGCAGCGTGGGGCCGACCGACTTTACCCGCGCCGCCACCGGCATCGCCTTTGAACGCCTGGCGCGGCAGGATGTGGAAAACGCGCGGGCGATGATCCCGACGCTCGCGCGGCTGCAGAAAATGAGCGACGACGAGCGGCTGGGGCTGGAAGAGGCGGTGGCCTGGCGCCTGATGGGCAACGATGCCACCTACGAGCAGGCGCAATGGCGCGATCAGGTGATCCTGCGCAGCCGTTCGCCTTCGCTGCTGGAGCGCCGGGTGCGCATGGCGCTGGGTAACGGCGATCGGCAGGGGGTGGCGACCTGGCTGGCACGCTTGCCGGAAGAGTCGCGCAACAAGGATGAGTGGCGCTACTGGCGCGCCAGTCAGCTGATGGACGAAGGCAAACGCGCCGAAGGCGAGGAGATGTTGCGCAACCTGATGACCGAACGCGGCTTCTATCCGATGGTGGCGGCGCAGAAGCTGAACGCCACTTACCCGGTGATGGTGGCGGTGGCGGCCAAGCCGCGCGCGTCGCTGACCGACGGGCCTGAAGTCGCCCGGGTGCGCGAGCTGATGTACTGGAACATGGACAACCTGGCCCGCAGCGAGTGGGGCTCCTACGTCGCCAGCCGCAGCCGGCCTGAACAAGAGGCGCTGGCGCGTTACGCCTTTGAGCAGAAATGGGCCGATCTGAGTGTGCAGGCGACCATCGTCGGCAAGCTGTGGGACCACCTGGAGGAACGTTTCCCGGTTGCCTGGCCGCAGGAGTTCCGCCGCGCCACCGATGACAAGGGGATCACCAGCAGCTATGCGATGGCGATCGCGCGCCAGGAGAGCGCCTGGAATCCGAAGGCGCAGTCGCCGGTCGGCGCTTCCGGCCTGATGCAGGTCATGCCGCGTACCGCGCAGCATACGGTGCAGATGTTCAATATTCCCGGCTATGTCGGCCCGAGCCAGCTGTTCGACCCGCAGACCAACATCACCATCGGCACCAGCTATCTGGAGTCGGTCTATCAGCAGTTCGGTCGCAACCGCATTCTGTCGAGCGCCGCCTATAACGCCGGCCCGTCGCGGGTGAACACCTGGCTGGGCAACAGCGCGGGGCGGATCGATCCAGTGGCGTTCATCGAAAGCATCCCGTTCTCGGAGACCCGCGGCTACGTCAAGAACGTGCTGGCTTACGACGCGTTTTACCGCTACCTGACGCATCGGCCGGCCAAGGTGCTGACCGACGCCGAGTGGCAGAGACGTTATTGATTTTGACGGCCCTATGGTATGCTGCTGTACTAGTTAAATAGTATGGTGGCTGCCATGACGCAATTATCGTTAAACGACCCCGCTCTTTCAGAACAAGGCAATGAGGATTGGCTGCGCTTCGTCGCGTTGCTGCAGAATTCGTTTGCGCAAGAACTGCATCAACCGCTGTTGCAGCTGATGCTGACGCCGGACGAACGCACCGCGCTGGGCACCCGGGTACGGATCATTCAGGAATTGATGCGCGGCGAGATGAGCCAACGCGAGCTGAAAAATGAACTGGGCGCGGGGATCGCCACCATCACCCGCGGTTCGAACAGCCTGAAAGCGGCGTCGCCCGCGCTGAAACAGTGGCTTGAGCAGCAGCTGCTGCACGATGCGCCCTAGCAGGCTCTGCGCTATTGCTGATAGATGGCGTTGTGGAACGGCACCAGCGCCAGCAGCAACGCCTGATGGTAAACGCTGGTGCGGCTCAGCCGGCCGTCGGTGAAGACGCCGATGGCGCCGCCCTGACGCTTCACCTCGGCGTTACCGGTGATCGCCGCCATTTCGCTGCCTAATTCGCGGCCGTCGCGAATACCCTGTAAGATGACTTCCGGCAGCATCAGGCTCGCCGAGCGGGATTCGCCGCGGATGTGCGGGTTCTCGACGGTCATCCAGGCGAAGGTCATATTCTCTTCAATCCCGGCTTCCACGCCGACCCAAAAATCGGCCTCGGGCCTGACCTGGCGCGCTTCCATCACGCGTTGACGCGAGCCGGTGCGGGTTTCGTGATTGCCTATCGGCTGCAGCGAGACGCCGCTGGCGACGTCGACGGATTCAATGCGGTACTGGTCCGCGCCAAAGACGTCATCGAAGGCCAACTGAATAGCCTTGATCTTTGCCGGGTTGGTAGTTGCAGCGACAACATGGTACATAACGGGTTTGATATCCTTCTGGCCGATACGCCGGGCAGCGGCAACAGCGCCGCCGGGCCGGGGATAAACGCAAATTTCACGCAGTATAACGGAAAACAAAAATGTTACAGGTATACCTCGTTCGCCATGGCGAAACGGAATGGAACGCGGCTCGCCGCATCCAGGGTCAGTCCGACAGCCCGTTAACCGCCATGGGTGAGCACCAGGCTCGCCTGGTCGCCAGGCGCGTCAGCAAGGAAGGCATCACGCACGTCATTACCAGCGATCTGGGGCGCACGCGCCGCACCGCGCAGATCATCGCCGAAGCCTGCGGCTGCGAAGTGATTTGCGATCCGCGTTTGCGTGAGCTGCACATGGGGGTTCTGGAAGAACGCCTGATCGACAGTTTGACGCCGCAGGAAGAACAGTGGCGCAAACAGATGGTCGATGGTACTCCTGACGGCCGCATCCCTCAAGGCGAATCCATGGAGGAGCTGGGTGAGCGCATGCGCGCCGCGCTGGAGAGCTGCCTGATGCTGCCGGAAGGCAGCAAGCCGCTGCTCGTCAGCCATGGCATCGCGTTGGGGTGTTTGATCAGTACGGTGTTGGGGCTGCCGGCCTATGCGGAACGCCGTTTGCGCTTGCGCAACTGCTCACTGTCGCGCGTCGACCACCAGCAAAGCCCGTGGTTGGCTTCCGGCTGGATCGTTGAAACGGCGGGCGATGTCACGCACCTGGACATGCCCGCGTTGGACGAACTGCAGCGTTAACGCCGAATCGGGATCAGGTAATCGCACTTGATCTCGATAGGCGCCTGATGTGGACGGCGCTCGCCTTTCGGATAGAAACGTTCGATGTCGTGCCCTTTGCGGCGCGTCAGTTTGAGCGCCGGCAGGCAGGTGCCGTAGACCGTCAGAATAAAATCTTGCAGACCCTCGGTAGGCCCTTCATAGCTGAACATGGCAAACTCGCCGCCCGGCAGTACCAGTGGCTGGCCGTCCTGTACCTTTTCCGGCACCTGATCCGGCTCCAGCGCCGTGGTGTACAGCACTTCCTGCTCGTCGTCCTTCTCCTGGCTCGGACGTGAGTGATGCAGCCCGTACAGCACCGGCGGCAGGGTTTCTACGTCCCCGAGGAACTGGCGCCAGAACTGCGAGCGCAATTCGGTGCGCACGGTGGTGATCTGTTCCAGCGTACAGGAGTAGCTTTGGGTCAGGCCGACCAGCTGCTTATCCGGCAACGAGACGAACTCCGGCTGCGGCAGGGTGAAGGCCCCCAGACGGATCGGCGGGCAGATGCCGAACGCGTTCCAGTCCTCGGCACGGCGGTACAGCGCCGGCGTTTGCGCAAACTGTTTTTTGAAGGCGCGGGTGAAGGTCTGCTGTGAGTCGAAGCGATATTGCAGGGCGATATCCAAAATCGGCCGGCCGGTCAGACGCAGCGCGACGGCGGCTTTGGACAGCCTCCTTGCCCGGATGTAAGCACCGATGGCGTTACCGGTAATATCTTTGAACATCCGTTGCAGGTGCCATTTGGAGTAGCCGGCCTTGGCCGCTACGTTATCCAGCGACAAGGGTTGGTCCAAATGGCTTTCCAGCCAGCTAAGCAGATCACGAATGATACCGGCTTGATCCATAGATCTTCCTCGTAAAGCTTGGGGGTAGGAACCCGAACTGTTGATTCGTCACGCTGGTGCTGCGCTATCAGACCGATCCATGAGCCATTATGCGTTGCACTCTTTGCCTCTGCTGCGCATGCCGCGCCAGAGTTGGATTGGGGTACACCGTAGTGGGCGCAAAGAAATAACGACGCCGCATCATAGCAATTTTTTTCCTCCGCGACTCTCAAAGATTTTTGTCACGCTCTGTGCTAAAACGGACGGTGCGGACCCGTAAAAACCCGATTCCGTGAGCTTAGACATAAATAATGGTGATCGCCGAGCCTATTTTCGCGGCATGGTTATATCGGAGTTAAGTAAATGAAAAAAAGCTGGATATTATTATTCGGTTTGGTTTGCGCAACCCTGGGTAGCGCACAGGCGGAGCAGGTAGGTTCCGTTGATACGGTGTTTAAATTATTGGGGCCGGACCACAAAATCGTGGTGGAGGCGTTCGACGATCCTGATGTTAAAAATGTAACTTGTTATATCAGCCGTGCCAAAACCGGCGGCATCAAAGGCGGCCTGGGGCTGGCGGAAGATACCGCCGACGCGGCCATTTCCTGCCAGCAGGTGGGGCCTATCGAGCTGAGCGACAAGATCAAAAACGGCAAGGCGGAAGGTGATGTGGTATTCCAGAAACGCACTTCGCTGGTATTCAAGAAGCTGCAGGTGGTGCGTTTCTACGACGCCAAGCGCAATTCGCTGATTTACCTGAGCTACTCCGACAAGGTGATCGACGGTTCGCCGAAGAACGCGCTGAGCGCGGTGCCGATCATGCCGTGGGCTGAGACGAAATAAAAAAACGGGGTTCAGCATGCTGAACCCCGTTTTCATGACGGCAGGCTGGAATTACTCTTCCAGATCGCCGCAGAAGCGGTAACCTTCGCCGTGAATGGTGGCGATGATCTCCGGCGTGTCCGGCGTCGATTCGAAGTGCTTGCGAATGCGGCGGATGGTGACGTCTACGGTGCGGTCATGCGGCTTCAGCTCGCGACCGGTCATCTTCTTCAGCAGTTCGCCACGGGATTGGATCTTGCCCGGGTTTTCGCAGAAGTGCAGCATGGCGCGGAATTCGCTGCGCGGCAGCTTATACTGTTCGCCTGCCGGGCTGATCAGCGAGCGGCTGTTGATGTCCAGCTCCCAGCCGTTGAACTTGTAGCTCTCGACCAGGCGACGCTCTTCACCGAGGCTGCCCAGATTCATGGTGCGCGACAGCAGGTTGCGCGCGCGGATAGTCAGCTCACGCGGGTTGAACGGTTTAGTGATGTAATCGTCGGCGCCGATTTCCAGGCCGAGGATTTTGTCCACTTCGTTATCGCGACCGGTCAGGAACATCAGGGCAACGCTGGCCTGTTCGCGCAGTTCGCGCGCCAACAGCAGGCCGTTTTTGCCCGGCAGGTTGATGTCCATGATGACCAGATTGATATCATTTTCGGACAGGATATTGTGCATCTCTGCACCATCATTGGCTTCATGAACAATGTAGCCTTCCGCCTCGAAAATGCTCTTCAGGGTGTTACGAGTGACTAACTCGTCTTCGACAATCAGAATGTGCGGGGTCTGCATATTTGCTACCTAAAATTGCCAACAAAATAGAAAATCGGAAGTACAGAAGTCTCTGTTTTCTTAGAGGAGGGCAGAGATAGCGCCACGTTCCCTCTCAGCAAATGACTAAAGTACGTAAACTCGTTCTTGATGCACTTTCCATCTCATGTCAACAAGATCGCTAGCTTGGTGGGGATGCCGTTCCCTACAACCCCTGAGGTGCCAAAACGGCGCATATCCTAACCCCATTAACAGCAATATAACAGCGCGTGCCGAATTCATCACCCAACAAAACTACGCTTTGTTGACATATATCAAATTCAATTGTAGCACGTTAACAGATTTGTGAAAAACACTTACAGAAATGCCAGTTTAAGTCACAGAACCTCAAATTCTGTGAACGATTCAGCATTATCTCGTGCGATAGGATACAATTATTCGCTTATTGATCATCGTGTTGTTTTAACTCATTGATAAATAAATGAGGTAAAACATAAGCACGAATAATGACTATTACGACGGGTTTATTAGCTCAACGAGCCGTTTAACCTTGTTTGTTGCTATTAACGCGTTTATTGTTACGCAATTGTAAATATAAGCGGGCGCTGCGCCATCGTCAAAAACGCAGGCTCGCCTTCGGTGGATGAGTGATGCAGCTTCATATTGTTTTAGTGGCTCCGGCGCGGCCGGAAAACGTCGGCGCGGCGGCGCGCGCGATGAAAACCATGGGCTTCGCTTCGTTGCGCATCGTCGACAGCGAGGCACATCTGCAGCCGGCGGCGCGCTGGGTGGCACACGGGGCCGGCGAGATCCTCGACGGCGTGCAAACGTTCGCCACGCTGGAACAGGCGCTGGCGGACGTGGATTTCACCGTCGCCACCACCGCCCGCAGCCGCGCGCGTTTTCACTACTACTGCACGCCGCCTGAACTGCTGGAACAGCTGAGCGAGCGCCGGCAATGGGTCGGCCAGGCCGCGTTGGTGTTTGGCCGTGAGGATTCCGGCTTGACCAACGAAGAGCTGGCGCTGGCGGATTTGCTGACCGGCGTGCCGATGCAGGCGGATTACCCGTCGCTTAACCTGGGGCAGGCGGTGATGGTGTACTGCTACCAACTGGCGAGCCTGATGGGCGTCAGCACGGCGCCGGAAACCACGGCGTCGGAAGGGCAACTCAAGGCGCTGCGCCGCCGCGCCGATGCTTTGTTGAATACCCTGGATGTCGGCGACGATCAAAAATTGCGCGACTGGCTGCATCAGCGCCTCGGTGCGCTGCAACAGCGAGATACGGCGATGTTGCATACGCTGCTGCACGACATCGAAAAAAAACTCGCCAAGTGATAGCGGCTCCATCAGGCGGTTACTCAGTGTGATCTACTGGTAAATTGCAGCTAAGTCGTGTTTTTGTTCTGTCATCTTGCTTTTTACCTGCGATATCGCGCAACGATGCCGTTGAACGGAAAATAAGCAAAAAAAAGAAATCGTTTGACTTGGGATAGCGATTGCTTTAACCAATAGAGGGGACAGAACATTTCATGAGACAGACAGACAACATGCGCAACATCAGCCTGAATACCACAATTATTACCACCACCGATACCACAGGTAACGGGGCGGGCTGACGCGCACAGGAAACACAGAAAAAAGCCCGCACCTAATCAGTGCGGGCTTTTTTTTCGGCTTAAATTCGGAGAGATCACAAATGCGAGTGCTGAAATTTGGCGGAACCTCGGTAGCGAATGCAGAACGTTTTCTGCGCGTCGCCGACATCATGGAGAGTAACGCGCGTCAGGGACAGGTAGCCACGGTCTTGTCCGCCCCCGCAAAGATCACCAACCATTTGGTGGCGATGATCGAAAAAACGGTGGCGGGTCAGGACATTCTGCCGAATATCAGCGACGCAGAGCGGATCTTTGCCGACCTGCTGAGCGGCCTGGCGCAGGCGCTGCCGGGCTTTGAGTACGATCGCCTGAAAGGCATGGTCGAGCAGGAATTCGCGCAGCTCAAGCAAGTGCTGCACGGCGTCTCGCTGCTGGGGCAGTGCCCGGATAGCGTCAATGCGGCGATCATCTGCCGCGGCGAAAAGCTCTCCATCGCCATCATGGAAGGGGTGTTCCGCGCCAAGGGCTACCCGGTCACGGTAATCAATCCGGTGGAGAAACTGCTGGCGCAGGGCCACTACCTGGAGTCCACCGTGGACATCGCCGAATCCACGCTGCGCATCGCCGCCGCGGCGATCCCGGCTGACCACATCGTGCTGATGGCCGGTTTCACCGCCGGTAACGACAAAGGCGAGCTGGTAGTGCTGGGCCGCAACGGCTCCGACTATTCCGCCGCGGTGTTGGCCGCCTGCCTGCGCGCCGACTGTTGCGAGATCTGGACCGACGTCGACGGCGTTTATACCTGCGATCCGCGCACCGTGCCAGACGCCAGGTTGCTGAAATCGATGTCGTACCAAGAGGCGATGGAGCTCTCCTATTTCGGCGCCAAAGTATTGCATCCCCGCACCATCACGCCGATTGCCCAGTTCCAAATCCCTTGCCTGATTAAAAACACCTCCAACCCGCAGGCCCCCGGCACGCTGATCGGTCAGGACGGCACCGATGACGCGATGCCGGTGAAAGGCATCACCAACCTGAACAACATGGCGATGATCAACGTCTCCGGGCCGGGCATGAAAGGCATGGTCGGCATGGCCGCCCGAGTGTTCGCCGTGATGTCGCGCGCCGGCATTTCGGTGGTGCTGATCACCCAGTCCTCTTCCGAATACAGCATCAGCTTCTGCGTGCCGCAAGGCGAGCTGCAGCGCGCCCGTCGGGCGCTGGAAGAGGAGTTTTATCTGGAGTTGAAAGACGGCGTACTGGATCCGCTGGATGTGATGGAACGCCTGGCGATCATCTCGGTGGTCGGCGACGGCATGCGCACCCTGCGCGGCATCTCCGCGCGCTTCTTCTCCGCGCTGGCGCGCGCCAACATCAATATCGTCGCCATCGCCCAGGGGTCTTCCGAGCGCTCAATCTCGGTGGTGGTCAGCAATGACTCCGCCACCACCGGCGTGCGCGTCAGCCACCAGATGCTGTTCAATACCGATCAGGTGATCGAAGTGTTCGTCATCGGCGTCGGCGGCGTCGGCGGGGCGTTGATCGAGCAGATCTACCGCCAGCAGCCGTGGCTGAAGCAAAAGCATATCGATCTGCGGGTGTGCGGCATCGCCAACTCGCGCGTGATGCTGACCAACGTGCACGGCATCGCGCTGGACAGCTGGCGCGACGAGCTGGCCGGCGCGCAGGAGCCGTTCAATCTCGGCCGCCTGATCCGGCTGGTGAAAGAATATCACCTGCTGAACCCGGTGATCGTCGATTGCACCTCCAGCCAGGCGGTGGCCGATCAATACGCGGACTTCCTGGCGGACGGCTTCCACGTGGTGACGCCGAACAAAAAGGCCAACACCTCGTCGATGAACTATTATCAGCAACTGCGCGCGGCCGCCGCCGGTTCGCATCGCAAGTTCCTGTACGATACCAACGTCGGCGCCGGTCTGCCGGTGATCGAGAACCTGCAAAACCTGCTGAACGCCGGCGATGAGCTGGTGCGTTTCTCCGGCATCCTGTCCGGTTCGCTGTCCTTTATCTTCGGCAAGCTGGACGAAGGGTTGTCGCTGTCGGCGGCGACTCTGCAGGCCCGGGCCAACGGTTACACGGAGCCGGATCCGCGCGACGATCTGTCCGGTATGGACGTGGCGCGCAAGCTGCTGATCCTGGCGCGCGAGGCCGGTTACAAACTGGAGCTGAGCGATATCGAGGTCGAGCCAGTGCTGCCGCCGTCCTTCGACGCCTCGGGCGACGTGGATCAGTTCCTGGCGCGGTTGCCGGAACTGGATAAAGAGTTTGCGCGCAACGTGGCCAACGCCGCCGAGCAAGGCAAGGTGCTGCGCTATGTCGGCCTGATCGACGAAGGGCGCTGCAAGGTGCGCATTGAGGCGGTGGACGGCAACGATCCGTTGTATAAAGTGAAGAACGGCGAGAACGCGCTGGCCTTCTACAGCCGCTACTATCAGCCGCTGCCGCTGGTGCTGCGCGGCTACGGCGCCGGTAACGATGTGACCGCAGCGGGCGTGTTCGCCGATCTGCTGCGCACACTGTCATGGAAGTTGGGAGTTTAATATGGTTAAGGTGTATGCACCGGCCTCGATCGGTAACGTCAGCGTCGGTTTTGATGTGCTGGGCGCGGCGGTTTCGCCGATCGACGGCACGCTGCTGGGCGACTGCGTCAGCGTGGAAGCCGCCGAGACGTTCAGTCTGCAAAACGCCGGGCGCTTCGTCAGCAAGCTGCCGGCCGATCCGAAAGAGAACATCGTCTATCAATGCTGGGAGCGTTTCTGCCAGGAGATCGGCCGCGAAGTACCGGTGGCGATGCGTTTGGAAAAGAATATGCCGATCGGTTCGGGGCTGGGTTCCAGCGCCTGTTCGGTGGTCGCCGGGCTGATGGCGATGAACGAATACTGCGATCGCCCGCTGGACAAAAACACGATGCTCGGGTTGATGGGCGAGCTGGAAGGGCGCATTTCCGGCAGCGTGCATTACGACAACGTAGCGCCTTGCTACCTGGGCGGTCTGCAGCTGATGCTGGAAGAAGACGGCATTATCAGCCAGGAAGTGCCGTGCTTCGACGATTGGCTGTGGGTGATGGCCTATCCGGGCATCAAGGTCTCCACCGCCGAAGCGCGCGCTATTTTACCCGCGCAGTACCGCCGCCAGGATTGCATCAGCCATGGCCGTTATCTGGCCGGCTTTATTCACGCCTGCCACACCCGGCAGCCGCAGCTGGCCGCCAAATTGATGAAGGACGTGATCGCCGAACCGTACCGCACCCGGCTGCTGCCGGGCTTCGCCGAAGCGCGCAAGGCGGCGCAGGAGATCGGCGCGCTGGCCTGCGGCATCTCCGGCTCCGGCCCGACGCTGTTCGCCGTCTGCAACGACGGCGCCACCGCGCAACGCATGGCCGCCTGGCTGCAACAACACTATCTGCAAAACGACGAAGGTTTTGTTCATATTTGCCGTCTGGATACCGCAGGCGCTCGACTACTGGGATAACGCATGAAACTGTACAACCTTAAGGATCACAACGAGCAGGTCAGCTTCGCGCAGGCGATCAAACAAGGCCTGGGCAAGCAGCAGGGGCTGTTTTTCCCGCTGGAGCTGCCGGAGTTCGAACTGACCGAGATTGACCAGCTGCTGGAGCAGGACTTTGTCACCCGTAGCAGCCGCATTCTGTCGGCCTTTATCGGCGAAGAAGTGCCGGAGGCGGCGCTGAAGAAACGCGTGCAGGCCGCCTTTGAGTTTCCGGCACCGGTAGCGAAAGTGACCGAGGATGTCTCTTGCCTGGAGCTGTTCCACGGCCCGACGCTGGCGTTCAAAGACTTCGGCGGCCGCTTTATGGCGCAGATGCTGGCGGAAGTGGCCGGCGATCAGCCGGTGACCATTTTGACCGCCACCTCCGGCGACACCGGCGCCGCCGTGGCGCACGCCTTCTATGGCCTGAAGAACGTTCGGGTGGTGATCCTCTACCCGCAGGGCAAAATCAGCCCGCTGCAGGAAAAGCTGTTCTGCACCCTGGGCGGCAATATTCACACCGTGGCGATCGACGGCGATTTCGACGCCTGCCAGGCGCTGGTGAAGCAGGCGTTCGACGATCAGGAGTTGAAAGAGGCGCTGCACCTGAACTCGGCCAACTCGATCAACATCAGCCGCTTGCTGGCGCAGATCTGCTACTACTTCGAAGCGGTGGCGCAGTTGCCGCAGGAAGCGCGCAATCAGCTGGTGATTTCGGTGCCGAGCGGCAACTTCGGCGATCTGACCGCCGGGTTGCTGGCCAAATCGCTGGGCCTGCCGGTGAAGCGCTTCATCGCCGCGACCAACGCCAACGACACCGTGCCGCGCTTCCTGACCAGCGGCCAGTGGCAGCCGCACGCCACGGTAGCGACGCTGTCCAACGCCATGGACGTGAGCCAGCCAAACAACTGGCCGCGCGTGGAGGAACTGTTCCGTCGTAAGGTCTGGCAACTGAAAGAGCTGGGGCACGCGGCGGTCAGCGATGAGACCACCCAAGACACCATGCGTGAACTGGCTGAGCTGGGCTATATCTCCGAACCGCATGCGGCCATCGCTTACCGCGCGCTGCGCGATCAGCTGCAGGAAGGGGAGTTCGGGCTGTTCCTCGGCACCGCGCATCCGGCCAAGTTTAAAGAGAGCGTGGAAGCGATCCTCGGCCAGGAACTGCCGTTGCCGAAAGCGCTGGCGCTGCGGGCCGATCTGCCGCTGTTGTCGCACACGCTGCCGGCCAATTTCGGCGAGCTGCGCAAATTCCTGATGGGGCTGCCGGCCTGACGTTCGGCCGGCTAAAATGCGAAAAGCCGTCTTGCGACGGCTTTTTTTATGCCTGTTCCGGGCGTTTGAACACCAGCTCGTTGCCCTGCGAGGCGGCTTCGTCGAAGGCGTAGCCTTCCAGGTTGAAGTCCACCAACTGCTCGCTGCGCGTCAGGCGGTTTTTGATGATAAAGCGGCTCATCAACCCGCGCGCTTTTTTGGCGTAGAAGCTGATGACCTTGTACTTGCCGTTCTTCTCGTCGAGGAACACCGGCTTGATCAGCGCGCCATGCAGTTTGGCCTGCTTCACCGCCTTGAAATACTCGTCGGACGCCAGGTTGACCACCACGTCGTCGCCCTGCTGCTCCAGCGCTTCGTTGAGTTTTTGGGTGATCTGATCGCCCCAGAAGCTGTACAGGTCTTTGCCTTTCGGGTTTTCCAGCTTGATGCCCATCTCCAGCCGGTACGGCATCATCAGATCGAGCGGGCGCAGCACGCCATACAGGCCGGACAGCATGCGCAAATGCTGTTGGGCGAAGTCGAAATCGGCTTCGTTGAAATCCTGCGCCTGCAGGCCGGTATAAACATCGCCCTTGAAGGCCAGCAGCGCCTGGCGGGCGTTGTCCGGGGTAAATTTCGGCTGCCATTCGCTAAAGCGCGCGGCGTTGAGCCCGGCCAGCTTGTCGCTGATGCTCATCAGGCTGGCGATTTGCGCCGGCGTCAGCTCGCGGCAAATTTTGATAAGCCGCTGAGACTTGTCCAGCAGTTCGGGCTGCGTGAAGCGTTGTGTCGCCAGCGGGCTTTCGTAATCGAGCGTTTTTGCAGGGGAAATAATAACGAGCATGGCCAGATCCTGTTTATCCAAGTGCGCATACTGTAGCAAAAAGCGCGTAAAAAAGGGGCAATCGGTCCAATAGGCGGGGCGCGCATCGCACACGCCCCGGAAAATTCAGCGCGGCGGCTGTTGATCGTCCCACACGCCCGGCTCCAGCTGCGACTTCAGCTCCGGGTAGCGGTTGGCATCGAAGGTCGGCAGTTTGCCCAGGCGGCGCTGACGGTGGTAATCGTCGGCCAGCTTCAGCGCCACCCGCGACAGCAGCAGGATCGCCGTCAGGTTGGTGATCGCCATCAATGCCATGGAGGTATCCGCCATTTTCCACACCAGCGGCAGCTCCGCCAGCGCGCCGAACATCACCATGCCCAGCGCCACGCAGCGGAAGATCAGCAGGCCGCCCGGGTGGTTGTGCTCGAGGAACACCAGGTTGCTCTCGGCATAGGCGTAGTTGGCGATGATCGAGGTAAAGGCGAAGAAGAAGATGGCGATGGCGACGAACGGCGCGCCCCAACTGCCGACGGCGGTCGACAGCGCGCGCTGGGTCAGATCGATGCCGCTGATGCTGTCGGTCGGCTGATCGAGAATGCCGGAGGAGAGGATGATCGCCGCGGTGGCGCTGCAGATGACGATGGTATCGATAAACACCCCGAGCATCTGCACGTAGCCCTGTGAGGCGGGATGCGGCGGATAAGGCGAGGCGGACGCCGCGGCGTTGGGCGCCGATCCCATGCCGGCTTCGTTGGAGAACAGACCGCGCTGCACGCCCTGAGTCATCGCCTGAGAAATGCCGTAACCGACCGCGCCTGCCGCGGCTTCCTGCAGGCCGAATGCACTTTTGAAGATCAGCGTCAGGATCGCCGGCATGTGTTCGATGTTATGACCAATCACCCAGAGGGCCAGCAGCAGGTAGGCGCCGGCCATCAGTGGCACCACCAGCTCGGCCACTTTGGCGATGGAGCGGATGCCGCCGAAGATCACCACGCCGCTCAGCACCACCAGGCCGATGCCGACATGCAGCGGCTGTAAGTGGAAGGCGACGGCGGAGGCCTGCGCGATGGAGTTGGCCTGTACGGCGTTGAACACCAGACCGAAAGCGATGATCAGGAAAATGGAAAACAGCACGCCCATCCAGCGCATGCCAAGGCCTTTTTCCATGTAGTAGGCCGGGCCGCCGCGGTAGTTGCCGTTATCGTCCTTGGTTTTGTAGAGCTGCGCCAGCGAGCTTTCCACAAATGAGGTGGCCATGCCGATAAACGCCACCACCCACATCCAGAAGATGGCGCCGGGGCCGCCGGCGGTCAGGGCGATGGCGACGCCGGTCAGATTGCCGGTGCCGACGCGCGCGGCCAGCGTGGTGCACAGCGCCTGGAAAGAGGAGATGCCGGCGCTGTCGCTTTTATTGCTGTTTTTCAACACCGAGAACATGTGGCTGAAGTGGCGGAGCTGAATAAAGCGGGTGCGCAACGTGAAGTAAATGCCGGTGCCAAGCAGCAGATAAATCAGCACCGACCCCCACAAAATGTTGTTTATAAAATTCATCAGGTCCGTCAAGGGATCCCTCCTCTTATCGAAATTTAATGCGCACCTGGCAGCATCCACCGCAGGTGAAAAACATTGGCCTATTTTTTACAAGAGCTTAGCTGGAATCGGTCCGGCGTCAGTCGATTAAGATTTTTCGCAGATTAGCGGACGAATTGCATCAATTTTTTCGAATTTAACATAATTTATTCGGGTGATAGCACGTTATTGCCTTTTCATCCGCTCGGTAATGGCGAAAGATATCGGCGTAAACGGTTGCTCGCCCAAGGATAAAACAGATGCTTGCGCGCCGCGGTTTTCCAGCCTTGCACCGGGCTTGGCGCATGTTATTATCAGGGCAGGGCATGGTTGAACAATGCCAAAAGTTCATGCACAAACGATGAGATAATGCCAACATGACCGACAAATTAACTTCCCTGCGCCAGCTGACTACGGTGGTTGCAGATACGGGTGATATCGCGGCAATGAAGCTGTATCAACCGCAGGACGCCACAACCAACCCTTCGCTGATCCTCAATGCAGCCCAAATTCCTGAATACCGCAAACTGATTGACGAAGCCATCGCCTGGGCGCGCGGCCAGAGCAGCGATCGCGAGCAGCAGATCGCCGACGCCGCCGACAAGCTGGCGGTCAACATTGGTCTGGAGATCCTCAAACTGGTTCCGGGCCGCATCTCCACCGAGGTGGACGCGCGTCTGTCTTACGACACCGTGGCCAGCGTGGCCAAGGCCAAGCGCCTGATCAAGCTGTACAACGAAGCCGGCATCAGCAACGATCGCATCCTGATCAAGCTGGCTTCTACCTGGCAGGGCATCCGCGCGGCGGAGCAGCTGGAGAAAGAAGGCATCAACTGTAACCTGACCCTGCTGTTCTCCTTCGCTCAGGCTCGCGCCTGCGCCGAAGCTGGCGTTTACCTGATCTCGCCGTTCGTCGGCCGTATCCTCGACTGGTACAAAGCCAACGGCGACAAGAAAGAGTTTGCGCCGCATGAAGATCCGGGCGTGATCTCCGTGACCGAGATTTACCAGTACTACAAACAGCACGGTTACAACACCGTGGTGATGGGCGCCAGCTTCCGTAACGTCGGCGAAATCATCGAGCTGGCCGGCTGCGACCGCCTGACTATCGCCCCTGCGCTGCTGAAAGAGCTGGCGGAGAGCGAAGGCGCGCTGGAGCGCAAACTGTCTTACACCGGTGAAGTGAAGGCGCGTCCTGCCGCACTGACTGAACCTGAGTTCTACTGGCAGCACAACCAGGATCCGATGGCGGTTGAAAAACTGACCGACGGCATCCGCAAGTTCGCCGTAGACCAGGGCAAACTGGAAAAAATGATCGCCGACCTGCTGTAATCGCCGCAGATCGCACAGTAAAAAGGTGGCTCAGGCCACCTTTTTTTATGCCCGGCGCTCCCGCCGGCGGGGGAAGCCCTTATACTCTCGGCAATGACAACAGAGCGGGGGACGAACCCGTTCGGACCCCATCAGGCAGTAGAGGTTACGCATGGATATTTTACGTATTGGTTTGGTTTCCGTTTCCGACCGCGCTTCCGGCGGCGTTTACCAGGATAAAGGCATCCCGGCGCTGGAAGAGTGGCTGAGCGGCGCGCTGGCAACGCCGTTCAAGCTGGAAACCCGACTGATCCCCGATGAGCAGACGCAGATTGAACAAACGCTGTGTGAGCTGGTGGATGAAATGGGCTGCCATCTGGTGCTGACTACCGGTGGCACCGGGCCGGCGCGCCGCGACGTCACCCCCGACGCCACGCTAGCGATCGCCGATCGCGTGATGCCCGGCTTCGGCGAGCAAATGCGTCAGATCAGCCTACACTATGTGCCAACGGCAATTCTTTCTCGTCAGGTGGGCGCGATCCGTAAACAGGCGCTGATCATCAACCTGCCCGGTCAGCCGAAGTCGATCAAGGAGACGCTGGAAGGGGTGAAGGATGAGCAGGGCAATGCGGTGGTACACGGCATCTTCGCCAGCGTGCCTTATTGCATTCAACTGCTCGACGGGCCTTACGTCGAAACGCACGCCGCGGTGGTAGCAGCATTTCGGCCAAAGAGCGCGCGCCGCGAGATAAACCTCTAAATTTCAGCGTTCTGCGACATCGGCTTCAGTCCGTCTGGTGTGAAAATAATTTGCCGCTATAGTAAGGATTCTTTTACAAAAAGCCTGCGGCTTTTATTTTTACAGCCTTTACCGACGGTGCCCTATGCCTCACGACACTAATCGCCGGCTGAACCGGCAAGACTACAAAACGCTGACGTTGGCCGCGTTGGGCGGCGCGCTGGAGTTTTACGACTTCATCATCTTCGTGTTCTTCGCCGCCGTGGTCGGCGATCTGTTCTTCCCGGCGGACATGCCGGAGTGGCTGCGGCTGGTGCAGACCTTCGGCATTTTCGCCGCCGGCTATCTGGCCCGCCCGCTGGGCGGCATCGTGATGGCGCACTTCGGCGATCTGGTCGGCCGCAAAAAGATGTTTACCCTGAGCATTCTGCTGATGGCGTTGCCGACGCTGGCGATGGGCCTGCTGCCGACCTACGCCAGCATCGGCATCGCCGCGCCGCTGTTGTTGCTGTTGATGCGCGTGCTGCAAGGGGCGGCGATCGGCGGGGAAGTGCCAGGCGCCTGGGTCTTCGTCGCCGAACATGTGCCGCGCCGGCGCATCGGCTTCGCCTGTGGCACGCTGACTGCCGGGCTGACGGTCGGCATCCTGCTGGGTTCGGTGGTGGCGACAGTGATCAACACCACGCTCAGCCCGCAGAGCATCGCCGGCGGCGGCTGGCGCATTCCTTTCCTGCTGGGCGGCATGTTCGGCCTGGTGGCGATGTACCTGCGCCGCTGGCTGCAGGAAACGCCAATCTTCATCGAGATGCAGGCGCGTAAAGCGCTGGCCGAAGAACTGCCGTTGAAATCGGTGGTGCTCAACTACAAACGGGAAGTGGCGGTATCGATGCTGCTGACCTGGCTGCTCTCCGCCGGCATCGTGGTGGTGATCCTGATGACCCCGACCTATCTGCAAAAACAGTTCGGCATCGCGCCGGCGTTGACGCTGCAGGCTAACAGCATCGCCACCATCATGCTGATCGCCGGCTGCATCGTCGCCGGCGTGTCGGCCGATCGTTTCGGCGCCAGCAAAACGCTGGTGGTCGGCAGTTTGCTGCTGGCCGGCTGCAGCTGGCTGTTTTATCAAACGGTGGGCGTACGCCCGGAAATGCTGTTCGCCTGCTATGCCCTGGTGGGGTTCAGCGTAGGCGTGGTGGGGGCTGTGCCGTACGTGATGGTGCGGGCATTCCCGGCGGAAGTGCGGTTTACCGGCATCTCGTTCTCATATAACGTCTCGTACGCTATTTTCGGCGGTTTAACCCCTATTTTTGTGACGCTGATCATGAAATTAACCCCGTTAGCGCCCGCTTACTACGTACTGGCGCTGTCGCTGATCGGGCTGCTGCTCGGTGTCTACCTGCATCGCGACCTCAACAGCGAAGCCGGAGAGCGGCAAGCCGATTCTTACAGCTAAAAAAAAGCCCTGCATCGCAGGGCTTTTCGTTAAGGGGGGCGATTACGCCGTGACCGGCGATGCCGCGACGCGAGCCGTAGCCGGTTCGCCAATCGGCAGCACGGTGCGGCCATACTGCTCGTTGAGCACTTCTGCCATCGCCAGGTAGATGGCGCTGGCGCCGCAGATGATGCCTTCATAGCCGGCGAAGGTCAGCAGCGCGTGGTTGCCGGTGATGTTGCCGACGGCCAGCAGGGCGAACAACAGCGTCAGGCTGGCGAACACGAACTGCAGCACGCGGTTGGCGCCGAGAGTACCGAAGAACATGAACAGGGTGAAGACGCCCCACAGCGCCAGGTAGATGCCCAGCACGTGCGCCTCGGTGGCTTCAGCCAGGCCCAGGCGCGGCAGCAGCAGCAGGCCGACCAGGCTCAGCCAGAAGCTGCCGTAGGCGGTAAACGCGGTCATGCCGAAGGTGTTGCCCTTCTTGTATTCCAGCAGACCGGCCAGGATCTGGGCCAGGCCACCGAAGAAAATTCCCATGCTGATGATGGCGGAGTTCAGTGGGAAAAAGCCCGCGTTGTGCAGGTTCAGCAAGACGGTGGTCATCCCGAAGCCCATCAGGCCGAGAGGGCCGGGATTCGCCAACTTGTTGGTGTGCATAAGTCCTCTGCGATAACAGAAAATTAACGGAAACAGCGAAGTAAAATAATAAATGGTCTGAATGGCCAAAAAATCGAAGTTTTCCATCAGAGCGCGCGCATCATAATGATCCCCGCAGCCGGAAACAATGATCTGAATGACGATAAAAAAAGAAATTTTTTTCGCCTTGCCCCTTGATGCCGGATTGTATGGCCCCATCTTATTTGCAACCGCAGTTGCTAACCGCGGGTCGCACTGAGATATCGGGCAGTTGAAAAGTAAAAAATCGCCCGCATATAGGTTAGCAACCTGACTGATTATGAATTTTTTAGTGGAGACGTTTAGATGGGCAAAATTATTGGTATCGACCTGGGTACTACCAACTCTTGCGTAGCAATTATGGATGGTGCCAAGGCACGCGTGCTGGAAAACGCCGAGGGCGACCGCACTACTCCTTCTATTATCGCATATACCCAGGACGGTGAAACTCTGGTTGGCCAGCCGGCTAAGCGTCAGGCAGTGACCAACCCTGAAAACACCCTGTTCGCCATCAAGCGCCTGATCGGTCGCCGCTTCCAGGATGAAGAAGCGCAGCGCGACAAAGCGATCATGCCGTACAAAATCGTCGAAGCCGACAACGGCGACGCCTGGCTGGAAGTGAAAGGCCAGAAAATGGCTCCGCCGCAGATCTCTGCGGAAGTGCTGAAGAAAATGAAGAAAACGGCGGAAGATTACCTGGGTGAACCGGTAACTGAAGCGGTTATCACCGTACCGGCTTACTTCAACGACGCCCAGCGTCAGGCGACCAAAGACGCCGGCCGCATCGCGGGTCTGGAAGTAAAACGCATCATCAACGAACCGACCGCTGCGGCCCTGGCCTACGGTCTGGACAAAGAAGTCGGCAACCGCACCATCGCGGTTTATGACTTGGGCGGCGGTACTTTCGATATCTCCATCATCGAAATCGACGACGTTGACGGCGAAAAAACCTTCGAAGTGCTGGCGACCAACGGTGACACCCACCTGGGCGGCGAAGACTTTGACAGCCGTCTGATCAACTATCTGGTGGAAGAGTTCAAGAAAGATCAGGGCATCGATCTGCGCAACGATCCGCTGGCGATGCAGCGTCTGAAAGAAGCCGCTGAGAAAGCGAAGATCGAGCTGTCTTCCGCGCAGCAGACCGACGTCAACCTGCCGTACATCACCGCAGATGCGACCGGTCCAAAACACATGAACATCAAAGTGACTCGCGCCAAACTCGAGTCGCTGGTTGAAGATCTGGTGGCGCGCTCCATCGAGCCGCTGAAAGTGGCACTGAAAGACGCAGGCCTGTCGGTTTCCGACATTCAGGACGTGATCCTGGTGGGCGGCCAGACCCGTATGCCAATGGTGCAGAAGAAAGTTGCAGACTTCTTCGGCAAAGAGCCGCGTAAAGACGTGAACCCGGACGAAGCGGTTGCCGTGGGCGCTGCGGTACAGGGCGGCGTGTTGGCCGGTGATGTGAAGGACGTTCTGCTGCTGGACGTGACCCCGCTGTCGCTGGGTATCGAAACCATGGGCAGCGTGATGACACCGCTGATCACCAAAAACACCACTATCCCGACCAAGCACAGCCAGGTGTTCTCTACCGCTGAAGACAACCAGTCTGCGGTAACCATCCACGTGCTGCAGGGTGAGCGTAAGCGCGCCAGCGATAACAAATCTCTGGGCCAGTTCAACCTGGACGGCATCCAGGCGGCACCGCGCGGCATGGCGCAGATCGAAGTGACCTTCGATATCGATGCCGACGGCATCCTGCACGTGTCTGCCAAAGACAAGAACACCGGCCGTGAGCAGAAGATCACCATCAAGGCATCTTCTGGCCTGAACGAAGACGAAATCCAGAAAATGGTGCGCGACGCCGAGCTGAATGCTGAAGCGGACCGCAAGTTCGAAGAGCTGGTGCAGACTCGTAACCAGGCGGATCACCTGATCCACGGCACTCGCAAGCAGCTGGAAGAAGCGGGCGACAAACTGCCGGCGGAAGACAAAACGGCGATCGAAGCAGCGCTGAAAGATCTGGAAGCGGCGGTGAAAGGCGAAGACAAAGCCGAGATCGAAGCGAAGACTCAGGCGCTGGTGCAGGTTTCCGGCAAACTGCTGGAAATGGCTCAGGCGCAGCAGGCTCAGCAGGGTGCTGACGCCGGCGCGGACAACGCGGCGCAGAAAGACGACGACGTGGTTGACGCCGAGTTCGAAGAAGTTAAAGACAAAAAATAATCGCCCTTAAGCGGGCACGGGGCGGCGAGATGCCGCTCCCGGAAACCAGCACGGGCGTCGAGGCAACTCTGCGCCCGTGCACGCATGTTAAGGGTAAGCGAAAGAATGGCGAAGAAAGACTATTACGAGATTCTCGGCGTCAGTAAGACGGCGGATGAACGTGAGATCAAAAAGGCGTACAAGCGCCTGGCGATGAAATACCATCCTGACCGCAACCAGGAACAAGACGCCGAAACCAAGTTTAAAGAAGTTAAAGAAGCTTACGAAGTCCTGACCGACGATCAGAAACGCGCGGCCTACGACCAGTATGGGCACGCGGCCTTTGAACAGGGCGGCATGGGCGGCGGCGGCTTTGGCGGCGGTGCCGACTTCAGCGATATCTTTGGCGACGTGTTTGGCGACATCTTCGGCGGAGGCCGCCGTCAGCGCGCCAGCCGCGGTTCCGATCTGCGCTATAACATGGAGCTGACCCTCGAGGAAGCGGTACGTGGCGTCACCAAAGAGATCCGCATCCCGACGCTCGAAGAGTGCGACGTCTGCCACGGCAGCGGCGCCAAGCCGGGCAGCTCACCGGTTACCTGCCCAACCTGTCATGGTCAGGGGCAGGTGCAGATGCGCCAGGGCTTCTTCACCGTGCAGCAGGCGTGTCCGCACTGTCATGGTCGCGGTCAGATCATCAAAGATCCGTGCAACAAGTGCCACGGTCATGGCCGGGTAGAGAAATCCAAAACGCTGTCGGTGAAAATTCCGGCCGGCGTGGATACCGGTGACCGCATCCGCCTGGCGGGTGAAGGCGAAGCCGGCGAGCACGGCGCACCGGCGGGCGATCTGTACGTTCAGGTGCAGGTGAAAGCGCACCCGATCTTCGAGCGTGAAGGCAACAACCTGTACTGTGAAGTGCCGATCAACTTCGCCATGGCGGCGTTGGGCGGCGAGATAGAAGTGCCGACGCTGGATGGCCGGGTGAAACTGAAGGTGCCTTCGGAGACCCAAACCGGCAAGCTGTTCCGCATGCGCGGTAAGGGCGTGAAATCGGTGCGTGGCGGCAGCCAGGGCGACCTGCTGTGCCGCGTAGTGGTGGAAACCCCGGTCAATCTGAACGACAAGCAAAAGCAACTGCTGCGTGAGCTGGAAGAGAGCCTGGGTGGCCCGTCCGGTGACAAGAACAGCCCGCGTTCGAAGAGCTTCTTCGACGGGGTGAAAAAGTTCTTTGACGATCTGACTCGCTAACCTTCTGTTTCTTTTGGCTTATGTGCGAACCCCGGGCTTTTGTCCCGGGGTTTTTATTTGTGCGCCAAACCGCTAATTCCCTAATATAAATGTGACTTATTCGTGCTTTTGATCGGTTTTTCCGAGTTATTTAGCATTTATAAACTTATTTTTTCGAACTAAAACGCCATCTATACTCACTTCATGACTGTGGTTCGCAGGGCGCTGCGCCTTGCACAGATTTGGAGAGACGTATTGTGACCAACATTATTCGTCAATTTTTACGTCAGGAAGCCGCGGGCGGCATCATCCTGATCGCGGCGGCGATCGTCGCCCTGATTATGGCCAACACCCCGGCGCAAGGGATCTATCAGGCCTTTCTTAATCTGCCGGTGATGGTGAAGGTCGCTTCGCTGGAGATCGCCAAGCCGCTGCTGCTGTGGATCAACGACGGGCTGATGGCCATCTTCTTCCTGGTGGTGGGGCTTGAGGTCAAGCGCGAGCTGATGCAAGGTTCGCTGTCCGGACGCGACAAGGCGGTGTTTCCGGCGATCGCCGCGCTGGGCGGCATGCTGGCGCCGGCGCTGATTTACCTGCTGTTCAACGGCGCGGACGAAGTCACCCGCCAGGGCTGGGCGATCCCGGCCGCGACCGACATCGCCTTCGCCTTGGGCGTGATGGCGTTGCTGGGCAATCGCGTCCCGACCAGCCTGAAAGTGTTCCTGCTGGCATTGGCGATCATCGATGACCTGGGCGTGATTATCATCATCGCGCTGTTCTATACCCACGAAGTGTCGATGGTGGCGCTGGGCGTGGCGGCGGCGGCGACCGCGCTGCTGGCGGTGATGAACTGGCGCGGCGTCGGCAAGACCTCGCTGTACATGATGGTCGGCCTGGTGCTGTGGGTGGCGATCCTCAAGTCCGGGGTGCATGCGACGCTGGCCGGGGTGATTGTCGGCTTTATGATCCCGCTGAACGTGAAGAAGGGGCCATCGCCGTCGGAGACGCTGGAGCATGAGCTGCACCCGTGGGTGGCGTTTATGATCCTGCCGCTGTTCGCCTTCGCCAACGCCGGGGTTTCTCTGCAGGGCGTATCGCTGGAAGGGCTGACGTCGCTGCTGCCGGTAGGGATTGCGGCCGGCCTGTTTATCGGCAAGCCGCTGGGTATTTTCCTCTTCAGCCTGCTGGCGGTGAAGATGGGTATCGCCCGCTTGCCTGAGGGCATCGGCTTCAAACAGGTGTTTGCCGTTTCGGTGCTCTGTGGTATTGGTTTCACCATGTCGATTTTCATCGCCTCGCTGGCGTTCGGGGATGCGGATGCGGCGCTCAGCACCTATTCCCGTCTGGGGATCCTATTGGGCTCCACCGCTGCGGCGGTAGTCGGGTACGGATTACTGCGCTTGGCGTTGCCGCGCGTGCGTTAATCCTGAATGCGCCCGACAGGGGCGCATAAAAAATGGCTGGTCGGAGCTGCGCGGTATAAAATATGTGCAGCTTCGACCGTTCTTCGTTGGGACTAATGGGGTTATACGTTGTCTGAAGCAGGGAAAGGAAGTTTGTCGCTCGTCACGGCACACCGTTTGCCGCTGCGAAACGTTGTTAAGGAGAGCCGCTCGTGAGGATGTCGCATATCAACTTTAATCACCTTTACTATTTCTGGCAGGTCTGCAAGGCCGGCTCCGTGGTCGGCGCCGCCGAAGCGTTGTTCCTGACGCCGCAGACCATCACCGGCCAGATCAAAGCGCTGGAAGAGCGGCTGGACGGCAAGTTGTTCAAGCGCCAGGGGCGCGGCTTGGTGCCTTCGGAACTGGGGCAACTGGTGTTCCGCTATGCCGACAAGATGTTTATGCTCAGCCAGGAAATGCTGGATATCGTCAACTACCGCAAAGAGTCCAACCTGCTGTTCGACGTCGGCGTGGCGGATGCGCTGTCGAAGCGGCTGGTCAGCCAGGTATTGGAGGCGGCGGTGGTGGTGGACAACGAGCAGATCCACCTGCGCTGTTTTGAATCGACGCACGAGATGCTGCTGGAGCAGCTCAGCCAGCACAAACTGGATATGATCCTGTCGGATTGCCCGGTGGACTCCAGCCAGCAGGAAGGGCTGTTTTCGCTGAAGCTGGGCGAGTGCGGCATCAGTTTCTTCTGCCGCCAGCCGGCGCCGGAGCTGCCGTTCCCGGCCTGCCTGGAACAGCGCAAGCTGCTGATCCCCGGCCGCCGTTCGATGCTGGGGCGCAAGCTGCTCAACTGGTTCAATACGCAGGGCATCCAGGTGGAGATTCTGGGCGAGTTCGACGATGCGGCGCTGATGAAGGCCTTCGGTATGTACCACAATGCGATTTTCGTGGCGCCGACGCTGTATGCGCAGGATACCTACAACGATGACAACGTGGTGGAGATCGGACGCATCGACAGCGTGCAGGAGGAGTATTACATCATCTTCGCCGAGCGCATGATCCAGCACCCGGCGGTGCAGCGCGTGTGCAACAAAGATTTCTCGGCGCTATTTTCCTGCTAGCGGTTCGCTGAACGCAGGGCGTAAAAAAACCGGCCTGAGCCGGTTTTTTTATCAAGCAGATAACGAAATGCTTATTGCATTGCGTTGATGCGTGCAGTCAGGTTTGACTTATGACGCGCTGCTTTGTTTTTGTGGATCAGGCCTTTAGCTGCCTGACGGTCCACCAGTGGCTGCATTACCAGGAATGCATTTTGTGCTGCTTCTTTGTCGCCAGCTGCGATAGCTGCGTCTACCTTCTTGATGAAGGTACGCACCATTGAGCGACGGCTTGCGTTATGCTTGCGGCGTTTCTCAGACTGTACGGCGCGTTTCTTAGCTGATTTGATATTAGCCAAGGTCCAACTCCCAAATATATTCTATTGAGGACAATTCAAAGGCCGAGGAATATGCCCTTTTAGCCTTCGTTTGTCAATGGATTTGTGCAAATAAGCGCCGTTTGTACAGGCGGCACTCGCTACGTTGTGATGGCGCAGGATTTTACCAGCTTCGCTCTTGGGAATACAGTGTTTCGCGAGAAAATTCGCCAATGTTTTGCCGCACCGGGCGCAAGCCGTTGGCCGCGGTCGAGAATCGGCCCGGCGGCGCCGGATAAACTGCGGCGAAGCCGTTTCACGCGCAGATTATCTCCGGTATGGTATGTCTATTACATAAAGGCACCAATCGCGGGTTAACCTTACCGGCTGTACAAGGTATAATCCGCCGATTTCCACTGTTTTGAGCCAGCTATGGAGCTAATTCGCGGCATTCACAATATCCGGGCGCGCCACCATGGTTGCGTGCTCACCATCGGCAACTTTGACGGCGTGCATCGCGGCCATCAGGCGTTGCTGGAACAGTTGAAGCAACAGGGGAAACGCCTCGGGCTGCCGGTGATGGTCATGATCTTTGAGCCGCAGCCGCTGGAGATGTTCGCCGCAGACAAGGCGCCGGCCCGTTTGACGCGCCTGCGCGACAAGGCCAACTACCTGGCGCACGCGGGTGTCGATTACCTGCTGTGCGTCAAATTCGATCCGCGTTTTGCCGCCAACACCGCGCAGGCGTTCGTCGCCGAGCTGCTGGTGGAAAAACTGGGCGTCAAATTCCTGATGGTGGGGGATGATTTTCGCTTTGGCGCCGGGCGTCAGGGCGATTTCCCGCTATTGCAGCAGGCCGGAAAAGAGTACGGCTTCGAGGTGGTCAGCACCCCGACCTTCCGCGAGGGCGAGCGGCGCATCAGCAGCACCGCGATCCGCACCGCGCTGAGCGAGGACGATCTGCCGCTGGCGGAGACCCTGCTGGGCCACCCTTACAGTATTTCAGGGCGGGTGGTGCATGGCGACGAGCTGGGGCGCACTATCGGCTTCCCGACCGCCAACCTGCCGCTCAAGCGCCTGGTGGCGCCGGTGAAAGGGGTATATGCGGTGGAGGTGTACGGCCTGGGGCTGCAGCCGCTGCCGGGCGTGGCCAACATCGGCACGCGCCCGACCGTCGCCGGCGTGCGCCAGCAGCTGGAAGTGCATCTGCTGGATGTCACAATGGATCTTTACGGGCGCCATATTGAGGTGGTGCTCCGCGCAAAATTGCGCAATGAACAGCGGTTTGCTTCGCTCGATGCCCTGAAGCAGCAGATCGCCAATGATGTGGTGACGGCCCGGAAGTTCTTCGGGCTACAGACACCGGTTTAATCTCTATAGCCGAAAACGGAACCGAGAATCTAATGAGTGACTACAAGAATACCCTGAACTTGCCGGAAACAGGGTTCCCGATGCGCGGCGACCTCGCCAAGCGTGAACCTGGCATGCTGCAACGTTGGTATGAACAGGATCTGTACGGGATTATTCGTACTGCCAAAAAGGGCAAAAAAACCTTCATTTTGCATGACGGCCCTCCGTATGCGAACGGCAGCATTCACATTGGTCACTCGGTTAACAAGATTCTCAAAGACATTATCATCAAGTCGAAAGGGATGGCCGGCTTCGACTCGCCTTATGTGCCGGGTTGGGACTGCCACGGCCTGCCGATCGAACTGAAGGTTGAACAGCTGTATGGCAAGCCGGGCGAGAAGCTGACGGCGGCCGAGTTCCGCCAGAAGTGCCGCGAATACGCGGCCGAGCAGGTTGAGGGCCAGAAGAAGGACTTCATCCGTCTGGGCGTGCTGGGCGATTGGGATCGTCCTTACCTGACCATGGACTTCAAAACAGAAGCCAACATCATCCGCGCGCTGGGCAAGATCATCAGCAACGGCCACCTGTTGAAAGGCGCCAAGCCGGTTCACTGGTGCACCGACTGCGGATCGTCGCTGGCGGAAGCGGAAGTGGAGTACTACGACAAGACTTCGCCGTCGATCGACGTGAGCTTCCATGCGGCCGATGCGGCTGCCGTAGCGGCCAAGTTCGGCGTGAGCAACTTCAGCGGCTCCATCTCCCTGGTTATCTGGACCACCACCCCGTGGACCCTGCCGGCCAACCGCGCGATCTCGCTGCACCCGGACTTCACCTATCAGCTGGTGCAGGTTGACGGCCAGTGCCTGATCCTGGCGGCTGAGCTGGTGGAAAGCGTGATGAAACGCGCCGGCATCACCGAGTGGACGGTGCTGGGCAGCTGCAAAGGCGCCGATCTGGAGCTTCTGCGCTTCAAACACCCGTTCATGGACTTCGACGTGCCGGCGATCCTCGGCGAGCACGTGACGCTGGACGCCGGTACCGGTGCGGTGCACACCGCGCCAGGCCACGGCCCGGACGACTTCGTGATCGGTCAGAAATACGGTCTGGAAGTGGCCAACCCGGTGGGGCCGAACGGCTGCTACCTGACCGGCACCTATCCACTGCTGGACGGCAAGTTCGTCTTCAAGGCCAACGATCTGATCGTCGACCTGTTGCGTGAGAAAGGCGCGCTGCTGCACGTCGAGAAGTTCCTGCACAGCTATCCGTGCTGCTGGCGCCACAAGACGCCGATCATCTTCCGCGCCACGCCGCAGTGGTTCATCAGCATGGATCAGAAAGGCCTGCGTCAGCAGTCGCTGGAAGAGATCAAGGGCGTGCAGTGGATCCCGGATTGGGGCCAGGCGCGCATCGAAATGATGGTCGCCAACCGCCCGGACTGGTGCATCTCGCGTCAGCGCACCTGGGGCGTGCCGATGTCGCTGTTCGTGCATAAAGAGACCGAGCAGCTGCACCCGCGCAGCGTCGAGCTGATGGAAGAAGTGGCCAAGCGCGTCGAGCAAGACGGCATTCAGGCCTGGTGGGATCTGGACGCGGCCGACATCCTCGGCGCGGAAGCCGCCGACTACGTGAAAGTGCCGGATACGCTGGACGTATGGTTCGACTCCGGCTCCACTCACGCCTCGGTGGTTGACGTGCGCCCTGAGTTTAACGGTCACGGCGCCGACATGTATCTGGAAGGCTCCGACCAGCATCGCGGCTGGTTCATGTCATCGCTGATGATCTCCACCGCGATGAAGGGCAAAGCGCCTTACAAGGAAGTGCTGACCCACGGCTTCACCGTCGACGGCCAGGGCCGCAAGATGTCCAAGTCGATCGGCAACACCGTCAGCCCGCAGGACGTGATGAACAAGCTGGGCGGCGACATTCTGCGTCTGTGGGTGGCGTCGACCGACTACACTGGCGAGATCGCGGTGTCCGACGAGATCCTCAAGCGTTCCGCCGACTCTTATCGCCGCATCCGCAACACCGCGCGCTTCCTGCTGGCCAACCTGAACGGGTTCGAGCCGAGCACCGATTGCGTGGCGCCGGAAGACATGGTGGTGCTGGATCGTTGGGCGGTCGGCCGTGCGCTGGCGGCGCAGCGGGATATCGAGCAGGCTTACGCCAACTACGATTTCCACGAAGTGGTGCAGCGTCTGATGCAGTTTTGTTCGGTCGAGATGGGCTCGTTCTATCTGGATATCATCAAGGATCGCCAGTACACCGCCAAGAGCGACAGCGTCGCCCGCCGCAGCTGCCAGACCGCGCTGTATCACATCGTGGAAGCGCTGGTGCGCTGGATGGCGCCGATCATGTCGTTCACTGCGGACGAGATCTGGGGCTTCATGCCGGGCAAACGCGCGCAGTACGTGTTCACTGAAGAGTGGTACGACGGCCTGTTCGGGCTGGCGGAAGGCGAGCCGATGAACGACGCTTTCTGGGCCGAGTTGCTGAAAGTGCGCGGCGAAGTGAACAAGGTGCTGGAGCAGGCGCGTGCCGACAAACGCCTCGGCGGTTCGCTGGAAGCGGCGGTGACGCTGTATGCCGACAGCGAGTTGGCGGCGCGTCTGAACAGCCTGCAGGATGAGCTGCGCTTTGTGCTGCTGACCTCTGCGGCAAGCGTTGCGCCATTGGCGGATGCGCCGGCCGACGCACAGGCTTCCGAGCTGCTGAAAGGGCTGAAGATCGCCTTCAGCACGGCGCCGGGTGAGAAGTGCCCGCGCTGCTGGCATTACACCACCGATATCGGTCTGGTGGCGGAGCATGCAGACATCTGCGGCCGCTGTGTAAGCAACGTCGCCGGTGACGGCGAGAAACGTAACTTTGCCTGAGAATTCGCGCCTGATGAGTAAACCAATTTGTTCGACCGGCCTGCGTTGGCTGTGGGTTGTGGTGGCGGTGCTGGTGCTGGATTTCGGCAGCAAACAGTGGATCCTCGCTAACTTTGCGCTGGGCCAGTCCCAGCCGTTGATCCCGTCGTTCAACCTGTTTTACGCGCGCAACTACGGCGCTGCGTTCAGCTTCCTGGCCGACCATGGCGGCTGGCAGCGCTGGTTCTTCGCCGGCATCGCCATCGCCATCGTCGCGGTGCTGCTGGTGATGATGTATCGCAGCACTGCGCAGCAGAAGCTGAACAACATCGCCTACGCCTTTATTATCGGCGGGGCGTTGGGCAATCTGTTTGATCGCCTGTGGCACGGTTTCGTGGTCGACTTCATCGACTTCTACGTCGGTGATTGGCACTACCCGACCTTCAATCTGGCGGACAGCTTTATCTGCGTGGGTGCGGCGATGATCGTGCTGGAAGGTTTCCTGTCGCCGGCGAGCAAAGGCGCAAAGAGTAAAGGTGAGTAATATGACGGCTCAGGTTATCAGTGACAGCGCGGTGCTGGTTCACTTTACGCTGAAACTGGAAGACGGTTCGACCGCCGAATCCACCCGCAGCAGCGGCAAACCGGCGCTGTTCCGTCTGGGTGACGGCAGCCTGTCGGCGCCGCTGGAAGCGCATTTGCTCGGCCTGCGCGCGGGCGACAAATGCGCCTTTACCCTGCAGCCGGAAGCGGCGTTCGGCGCGGAGAACCCGGATCTGGTCCAGTTCTTCTCGCGCCGCGACTTCGCGGAAACCGGCGTGCCGGACGTGGGCACCATCATGCTGTTTACCGCCATCGACGGCAGCGAAATGCCGGGCGTGGTGCGCGCGGTGGCGGAAGACTCGATCACCGTCGATTTCAACCATCCGCTGGCGGGTCATCCAGTGACCTTCGATATCGAAGTGCTGGAGATCGATCCGCAGCAGGAGGAGACGCATGCAAATATTGCTGGCTAACCCGCGCGGCTTCTGCGCCGGGGTCGATCGTGCGATCAGCATCGTGGAACGCGCGCTGGAGCTGTATGGCGCGCCGATCTACGTGCGGCATGAAGTGGTGCACAACCGCTACGTGGTCGACAGCCTGCGTGAGCGCGGCGCGGTGTTTATCGAAGAGATCGCCGAAGTGCCGGACGGTTCTATCCTGATCTTCTCGGCGCACGGCGTTTCTCAGGCGGTGCGCGCCGAAGCCAAGGCGCGCGATCTGACCATGCTGTTCGACGCCACCTGTCCGCTGGTGACCAAGGTGCATATGGAAGTGGCGCGCGCCAGCCGCCGCGGCACCGAAGCTATTCTGATCGGTCACGCCGGGCACCCGGAGGTGGAAGGCACCATGGGCCAGTACAGCAACCCGCAGGGCGGCATGTACCTGGTCGAGTCGCCGGATGACGTGTGGAAGCTGCAGGTGAAGGACGAAAATAACCTGTGCTTCATGACGCAGACCACGCTGTCGGTAGATGATACCTCGGACGTGATCGACGCGCTGCGGCAGCGTTTCCCGAGTATTATCGGCCCGCGCAAGGATGATATCTGTTACGCCACCACCAACCGTCAGGAAGCGGTGCGCAATCTGGCCGGCGATGCGGACGTGGTGCTGGTAGTGGGGTCGAAAAACTCCTCCAACTCCAACCGTCTGGCGGAGCTGGCGCAGCGCGTCGGCAAACCGGCTTATCTTATCGACTCGGCGGCGGATATTCAGGAAAGCTGGCTGAGCGAAGCGCGCAACATCGGCGTCACCGCCGGTGCTTCAGCGCCGGACGTGCTGGTGCAGGAGGTGATCTCTCGCCTGAAAGCGCTGGGCGGCCTGGACGTGCATGAGATCAGCGGGCGTGAAGAGAATATCGTGTTTGAAGTGCCGAAAGAGCTGCGCGTGGATGTGCGTCAGATCGATTAAGGTGCGTGAATAGCGATAACCACGGGGAGCTCAGGCTTCCCGTTTTTTTTTGGCAGGCTGCGGCGTTAAAAATAAAATCCTGCGAATATTCAAATTTTCTGCTAACTAAAGCCAAATTTATTCTGAGTATTTGAAATAGCTTCTGCGTAATTAATTATATGGTCTGACAATAAAGTCATTAATCAGAATATCATTAGTCTGCAATCTAAATGAGCCTGGTGTTGGCAGCGCGATTACAATAATTACAATAGTGGTGTTGCAGATGTTTCTTATTTTATTCTTGGCGAATCTGTTCTAGAGCGTTTAATCCTTTCTTCTGTAAATAGATCTTCATATGCTCCAGTAATCGTCGCACTTTTAATGGCTGGATCTCCCTGCGCGGCATTATGGCATAGCAATTAATTTCCGGTAATCGCCAGTCGGGCAATATTTCTATCAGTTCGCCGCTGCGCAATTCTCGCTCAACGTTGGCGAAGAAATTGCGAATGATGCCTTTGCCGGTCAGCGCCAGTTCCTTCATCGCCATGCCGCTGTTGGTGAACAAGCGACCGGTCATGCGCATGCGGTGCTCGCCGCCGTCGCGGTGGATCAGACGAACAAACTGCGGGTTGCCGAGCGGTGTAAAGGTGACCCATTGGTGGTGCGTCAGCGCCTGTGGCGAATCCGGCACGCCGTGATGCGCCAGGTAAGCCGGCGAGGCGCACAGCACTTCGCGGCAGCGCGCCAGCCGCGTGGAAACGTAGCTGGAGTCCGCCAGCACGCCGCCGCGTATCGCCAGATCGATGCGCTGCGTGATGAGATCTATCTTCTCATCATGGATTTCCAACCGCAGCGTGAGGCGGGGATGTTCGTCGAGAAAACTTTGCAGCGCCGGCACCAGGTAGTGAGTGGCGAATTCGGTGGAGGTGGCGACGCGCAGCTCACCGACCAGTTCGCCGCGCAGCGCGGCGATCCGTTGTTGGCCTCGTTCGGCGGCGTGGATCATCAACAGGCAATCTTCATAAAAGCACAGCCCGGCTTCGGTCAGACTCAATGAGCGCGTCGAGCGCAGCAGTAATTGAATGCCCAGATGTTCTTCCAACTGGCGAATATGCTGGCTAACGGCGGAAGTCGTCATGCCCAATTCTTTTGCCGCCATGCTGAATGCGCCGCAATCGACCACTTTTGAGAAAATGGCCATACGTCTTAAAATATTGCTCATAGTTTGTTAAGCACAACTTAACCAAGATTGTGAGTTATACGGGCTAATAATATAGCACTATCTCTTCTATATTGCCTGAAGCATATAAACGCCGGGCTGGTTATTATTCCGCAGGGATTTTTCTCTTTTTGATAAATCTTATTGCGCTTATCAATAATACACCCGCGCCACATCGCAACAGGAGCTCATTGTGGACAGCGCTCAGAAAGAAGAAATATCGTTAAAGATACTACGTGAATTATTGCAATACCGTCGCCGCTTCCCCGGCGGTGATGGCACCTCGATTGCCGATGAAGAGCGGCGGGTCACCCAGGTGCAATTGCCGCGCATTCGGGCATTCATTGAAAACGAACAGCGCATCGAGTTCGTGCTGCCCGCCTTTCCGACCAAATCGCCTAATGCCAACAAGGTGATCGGCGCGGTGCCGGACATGGCGGAGCGTCTGTCGCTGATCTTCCTCAATTCGCTGTGCCAGCGCATTCAACTCTACTACCCGCCGGGCGCGCATATCGTTATCTGCTCCGACGGCCACGTGTTCGGCGATCTGATCCGCGTCAGTGACGAAGCGATCAACCACTACCAGCGCGAAATTGAAAACCTGCTGCATGAAGTGGGCGCGACGCATCTCAGCGTATTCAACCTCGGGGATGTCAAAGGCCTGGCCGAACATACCGATGATTACGATCTGCTGCGCCAACTGTTGGTGGAAGGCTATGCCGAACCGGAGGAGGCGATCAAGCAACAGCTGATGCAGGACGAACAGGGCTTACTGCTTTATCGCGCCATCACGCGCTTCCTGTATGAAGATAGCCAACTGCCGGGTTACAGCGGTTCCAACGCCGCACTGCAGAAAGACGCCAAACAGCGCGCCTGCGGGGTTATTCAGCGCAGCTGGGCCTGGGGCAACCTGCTGGCGCAGCACTTCCCGGCGGCGATCCGCCTGTCGATTCACCCGCAGCCGGTCGACAGCCTGAAGATGGGTATCCACATGATGCCGACCAAAGACGACTGGTTGACGCCGTGGCACGGCGTGGCGGCCAACGTGAACGGCCAGTTCGTGCTGATGAAGCGCAAAGACGCGCAGAGCCTGGACGGCGAACTGGTGGAAATCCGCGGCACGCCGAGCCATTACCTGATCGAACAGCCGCAGATGGCCTGAGCCTCTGCAGGCCTTGCGCCCGAAATCCTGGCGGGCGCGTTTTTGACGGCACGTTGCCGTGTGAGCAGCACATTCGATGCAAGGAGAATCACCGATGAACAACCAACCGCTTGATTGCCACATTCAACTGAATACCCCGTTCGGCGCGATCCTGACGCCGCAGCACCCGGGGCAAAAGATCGGCGAACTGCCGGTGGCGGCACTGCGGGCGCTGGCGCAGGAGCACCACTTGCTGGTGCTGCGCGGATTCGACTCCGGTTTCAGCGACGCGGATGTCCTGACTCGCTATGCCGAACGCTGGGGCGAGATCATGATGTGGCCGTTCGGCGCGGTGCTGGACGTGAAAGAACATCCGGACGCCAAGGATCATATCTTCGACAGCAGCTACGTTCCGCTGCATTGGGATGGCATGTATAAGCCGACCATCCCCGAGTTCCAGCTGTTCCACTGCGTGGCGGCGCCATCGCAGGATGAAGGCGGATGCACCACCTTCGTCGATACCACGCGACTGTTGGCCAACGCGGACGAAGCGCTGCTGGATCAGTGGCTGTCGGTGTCGATCACTTACCGCATTAAGCAGGTGGTGCACTACGGCGGTGAAGTCTGTTCGCCGCTGGTGGTGCAGCACCCGAACGGCAGGGGATTGATCATGCGCTACAATGAACCGCCGACGGAAGGCAAAAAATTCCTCAACCAGCATGCGCTGGAATATCACGGTGTGCCGGAGCAACAGCAGGAACAGTTCCACCACACCCTGCAGCAGCACCTGTACGATCCGCGTCACTATTATGCCCACCAGTGGCAGCAGGGCGACGTGGTAGTGGCGGACAACTTCTCGCTGCTGCACGGCCGTGAGGGCTTTACCGCCCGTTCCGCGCGTCATTTGCAGCGCGTGCATATTCAGAGCAACCCGGTGTGCGCCAATCTGGCGCTGAAGCCGGCCAACGCAGAAGCGTAAAGGAGCATTATGGCAAGGATACTGATGGCGGCGGTCGCCACTCCGGGGCACGTCTACCCGATGTTAGCTATCGCTCGTCACCTGATCGCCCAAGGGCATCAGGTGCGGGTGATGACCGGCGCGCTGTTTCGCGAACGCGCCGAAGCGGCTGGGGCGAACTTCGTACCGTTCGACGCGCAGGTGGACTTCGATTATCGCCACCTGGAAGAGCACTTTCCGCAGCGCGCCGCGCTGCCGCCGGGCAATGCGCAGATGGCGCTGGCGCTGAAGGATTTCTTCGCCGCGCCGATCCCGCTGCTGGATCGGCAGCTGCGTGCGGCCATTGCCGCCGAAAAGACCGATTTGTTGATGGTGGAGAACTGTTTCTACGGCGTATTGCCGCTGTTGCAGTCCGCCGAACGGCCACCGGTCTTCGGTATCGGCGTTACGCCGCTGTCGTATTCTTCGCGTGACGCCATTTTTTACGGCCCGCGCATCCCGCCGGCGCTGTTGCCGCAGGCGCTGACCCGCGAGCAATTGGTGGATGAAGAGACGCGCGTGTTGCTTGATGAGGTGCAGCGGAGCTTCGATGCGGCGCTGGTGCAAGCGGGCGGGCGGGCGCTGACTCGCCCGTTTACCGATGCGCTGATCGGCGGCTGCGAGCGTTTCCTGCAGTTGGCCACCACGGCGCTGGAATATGAGCGCGACGATCTGCCGAGCGGCGTGCGCTTCGTCGGTCCGCTGCGCAGCGGCGGTCAACCGGCGGCGGAAGAGACGCTGTGGGAGGCGGACGATGATCGGCCGCTGGTGATTGTGTCTCAGGGCACGTTGGCCAACGTCGATCTGCATCAGCTGATCGTGCCGACGCTGCAGGCGCTGGCGCATCTGCCGGTGCGGGTGTTGGCCACCACCGGCGGGCGGGCGACGGCAGGGCTGATGGACGCGTTGCCGGACAACGCCAGAGTGCGGGAGTTTATCTCCTTCGAACGCTGGCTGCCGCGGGCGTCGCTGCTGATCACCAACGGCGGTTACGGCTCGATCAACTATGCGCTGGACAGCGGCGTGCCGCTGATCGTCGCCGGCACCGGCGAGGATAAGCTGGAGGCGGCGGCGCGTGTGGTCGCTGCCGGTTGCGGCATCAGCCTGCACACCAGCACGCCGAGCGCAGAACAGATCCTGGCGGCGGCGTCGCGTATTCTGCAGCAGCCGATCTACCGCCAACGCGCGGCGCTGGTGCGTGAAGATTATGCCCGCCACGATGCGCTAACGGCGATAGCCAACGAAGTGGCGGCTATTACCGCCTGATCTCGCTGCACCTCCTTCCCAGGCGCCGTTTTCGGCGCCTTTTTTCTGCATTTTTTCTCAATGGAAACTGCATGATTATGTACAATCGCCGCAGGCCGCCAAATCGGTTGAATGTTAATCTTATGACAGCGCCGCTGATGGAAGCGGGGGAATATCATCATTTTCTAATGATGTCATGAATCCTCTGGCGGCGCGCAAGCGGGGCAGTTACCCTGAATCGATGGATTAATGGGATACGCGTTAAATCAAGAAGAGAGCAAGCATGAAAGATTCACAAATCCGCATTGCGATTGCGGGCGCCGGCGGCCGGATGGGCCGTCAATTGATCCAGGCGGTGCAGCAGGCGGAAGGCGTAGTGTTGGGCGCGGCGCTGTCGCGACCGGGCTCCAGCCTGATCGGCGTCGACGCCGGTGAGCTGGCGGGCATCGGCGCGCTGGGTGTCAAGGTAAGCGACAGCCTGGAGAAAGTGGCGAGCGAGTTCGACATTCTGATCGACTTCACCCGTCCGGAAAGCACGCGGAGCTACCTGGATTTTTGCGTGGCGCACCACAAGGCGATGGTGATTGGCACCACCGGCTTCGATGACGCCGGCAAGCAGGCGATCCGCGATGCGGCGCAGCATATCGGCATCGTGTTTGCCGCCAACTTCAGCGTCGGCGTCAACCTGGTGTTGAAACTGCTGGAGAAGGCCGCGCAGGTGATGGGCGACTATACCGACATCGAAATCGTTGAGGCGCACCACCGCCACAAAGTGGATGCGCCATCGGGCACGGCATTGGCGATGGGCGAAGCGATCGCCGGCGCGCTGGGGCGCGACCTGAAAAGCTGCGCGGTCTATGCGCGCGAAGGCCATACCGGCGAGCGCGATCCGAAAAGCATCGGCTTTGCCACCATTCGCGCCGGCGACATCGTCGGCGAGCACACCGCGATGTTTGCCGACATCGGTGAGCGGGTGGAGATCACCCATAAAGCTTCCAGCCGCATGACTTTTGCCAGCGGCGCGGTGCGTGCGGCAGTCTGGCTGTATAATCGAGATAAAGGCCTGTTTGATATGCGAGATGTGCTGAATCTCGAGCAGTTATAATTGATTTGCATACCATCGTGATGTGGGTGTATTGATCATAATACTATGATAATCGGACAATAATTTTATTGTCCTTTTTTTTAACATGATAAATATGGCTTTGGTTGATTTTTTGTTTTAAAGGTTTTATTTGTTGTTGTTTATCTTGCTAATTATCTCGTTTTTCTCCGCCAGAGGCTATTTTAGCGTCTGTTTTAGCCCGTTCCGGCGCCGTTTTCCGTCATTCGGCCTCGCAACCGTTTTCCAGCCCCGGTTTTCTGTGTTTTTATCGCCGCTCAAGCCGCTTGAGCACCGAAAACTGCAAAAATAAAACAAAAAATGGCAGTTTGGGTAGACAAGCCGAACACTCATCATTAAAATGCGCCCAATTTGCCAAAAATTGGCCTCGCGGACGGTTTTTGCATTGATTTAGATCGCGATATCTGAATTAATATGCAAATATTGTGATTGATTATTCCTCGGAGGATGTTTTGATTAAGTCAGCGCTATTGGTTCTGGAAGACGGAACCCAATTCCACGGTCGGGCCATCGGGGCAGAGGGAACGGCAGTGGGGGAAGTGGTCTTCAATACGTCGATGACCGGTTATCAAGAAATCCTCACTGATCCTTCCTATTCCCGCCAGATCGTTACTCTTACTTATCCTCATATCGGCAATGTCGGCACCAATGCTTCCGACGAAGAATCCTCCGCAGTACACGCCCAAGGCCTCGTCATTCGTGACCTCCCGCTGATCGCCAGCAACTACCGCAACGAAGAAAGCCTGTCCGACTACCTCAAGCGTCACAACATCGTGGCGATCGCCGATATCGATACCCGTAAATTGACCCGCCTGCTGCGCGAGAAGGGCGCCCAGAACGGCTGCATCGTCGCCGCCGATACGCCGGACGCCGCGCTGGCCCTGGCCAAGGCGCAAGGTTTCCCGGGGTTGAAGGGCATGGATCTGGCGAAAGAAGTCACGACCCAAGAGGCCTACAGCTGGCAGCAAGGCAGCTGGACGCTTGAAGGCGACCTGCCTGAAGCCAAAACCGCCGCGGAACTGCCTTTCCACGTGGTGGCTTACGACTACGGCGCCAAGCGCAACATCCTGCGCATGCTGGTGGATCGCGGCTGCCGCCTGACCGTGGTGCCGGCGCAGACCCCGGCCGACGAGGTGCTGAAAATGAATCCGGACGGCATCTTCCTGTCCAACGGCCCGGGTGACCCGGAGCCGTGCGACTACGCCATCGCCGCCATCAAACAGTTCCTGGAAACCGACATTCCGGTGTTCGGCATCTGTCTGGGCCACCAGCTGCTGGCACTGGCCAGCGGGGCGAAAACCATGAAGATGAAGCTCGGCCACCACGGCGGCAACCACCCGGTGAAGGATCTGGACAACAATACCGTGATGATCACCGCGCAGAACCACGGCTTTGCGGTAGACGAGAATAACCTGCCGGCGAACCTGCGCGTGACGCACAAATCGCTGTTCGACCACACGGTGCAGGGCATTCACCGCACCGACAAGGCGGCGTTCAGTTTCCAGGGGCACCCGGAAGCCAGCCCTGGCCCGCACGACGCCGCGCCGCTGTTCGATCACTTTATCGAACTGATTGAGACTTACCGTTCTAACGCCAAATAATCAGGAGCAGTAAAAAATGCCAAAACGTACAGACATAAAAAGCATCCTGATCCTCGGCGCGGGCCCGATCGTTATCGGTCAGGCGTGTGAGTTCGACTACTCTGGCGCCCAGGCGTGTAAAGCGCTGCGCGAAGAGGGCTACCGCGTCATTTTGGTCAACTCCAACCCGGCGACTATCATGACCGACCCGGAAATGGCCGACGCTACCTACATTGAGCCGATCCACTGGGAAGTGGTACGCAAGATCATCGAAAAAGAGCGCCCGGATGCGGTGCTGCCGACCATGGGCGGCCAGACGGCGCTGAACTGCGCGCTGGAGCTGGAGCGTCAGGGCGTACTGGCCGAGTTCGGCGTCACCATGATCGGCGCCACCGCCGATGCGATCGACAAGGCCGAAGACCGTCGCCGTTTCGACGTGGCGATGAAGAAGATCGGTCTGGATACCGCGCGCTCCGGCATCGCGCACACCATGGAAGAAGCGCTGGCGGTTGCCGCTGACGTCGGCTTCCCGTGCATCATCCGTCCTTCCTTTACCATGGGCGGTACCGGCGGCGGCATCGCTTACAACCGTGAAGAGTTCGAAGAAATCTGCGAACGCGGTCTGGATCTGTCGCCGACCAACGAGCTGCTGATCGACGAATCGCTGATCGGTTGGAAAGAGTACGAGATGGAAGTGGTGCGTGATAAGAACGACAACTGCATCATTGTTTGCTCCATCGAAAACTTCGACGCCATGGGCATCCACACCGGCGACTCGATCACCGTCGCGCCGGCCCAGACCCTGACCGACAAGGAATACCAAATCATGCGCAACGCCTCGATGGCGGTGCTGCGTGAGATCGGCGTCGAAACCGGCGGCTCCAACGTGCAGTTCTCGGTCAACCCGAAAACCGGCCGCCTGATCGTCATCGAAATGAACCCGCGCGTATCGCGCTCTTCGGCGCTGGCGTCGAAAGCCACCGGCTTCCCAATCGCCAAGATCGCCGCCAAGCTGGCGGTGGGTTACACCCTCGATGAGCTGATGAACGACATCACCGGCGGCCGCACCCCGGCGTCGTTCGAGCCGTCCATCGACTACGTCGTCACCAAGATCCCGCGCTTCAACTTCGAGAAGTTCGCCGGCGCCAACGATCGCCTGACCACCCAGATGAAGTCGGTCGGTGAAGTGATGGCCATCGGCCGCACCCAACAGGAGTCGCTGCAGAAAGCGCTGCGCGGCCTGGAAGTGGGCGCCACCGGTTTCGACCCGAAAGTGAGCCTGGACGATCCGGAAGCGCTGACCAAAATTCGCCGCGAGCTGAAAGACGCCGGTTCCGACCGCATCTGGTACATCGCCGACGCCTTCCGCGCCGGTCTGTCGGTCGACGGCGTCTTCAACCTGACCAACGTCGACCGCTGGTTCCTGGTGCAGATTGAAGAGCTGGTGCGCCTGGAAGAGCAGGTGGCCGACGCGGGCATCAACGGCCTGAACAAAGAGTTCCTGCGCACCCTGAAGCGCAAAGGCTTCGCCGATGCGCGCCTGGCCAAGCTGGCCGGCGTCGCCGAGAGCGAAATTCGCAAGCTGCGCCATAGCCACGGTTTGCACCCGGTGTACAAGCGCGTGGACACCTGTGCGGCGGAATTCGCCACCGACACCGCCTACATGTACTCCACTTATGAAGAAGAGTGCGAGTCCAATCCGACCAACGACCGGCCGAAAGTGATGGTGCTGGGCGGCGGGCCGAACCGTATCGGCCAGGGCATCGAGTTCGATTACTGCTGTGTGCACGCCTCGCTGGCGCTGCGCGAAGACGGCTACGAGACCATCATGGTCAACTGTAACCCGGAAACCGTCTCCACCGACTACGACACCTCCGACCGTCTGTACTTTGAGCCGGTAACGCTGGAAGACGTGCTGGAAATCGTGCGCATCGAGAAGCCGAAAGGCGTTATCGTACAGTACGGCGGCCAGACTCCGCTGAAGCTGGCGCGCGAGCTGGAAGCCGCAGGCGTGCCGATCATCGGCACCAGCCCGGACGCCATCGACCGCGCCGAAGACCGCGAACGCTTCCAGCAGGCGGTAAACCGCCTGGGCCTGAAGCAGCCGGCCAACGCCACCGTCACCGCCATCGAGCAGGCGGTGGAGAAGGCGGCGGGCATCGGCTATCCGCTGGTGGTGCGCCCTTCCTACGTGCTGGGCGGCCGGGCGATGGAAATCGTCTATGACGAAACCGACCTGCGCCGTTACTTCCAGACCGCGGTCAGCGTGTCCAACGATGCGCCGGTGCTGCTGGACCGCTTCCTGGACGATGCGGTAGAAGTGGACGTCGACGCCATCTGCGACGGCGAGCGCGTGCTGATCGGCGGCATCATGGAGCACATCGAACAGGCGGGCGTGCACTCCGGCGACTCCGCGTGTTCGCTGCCGGCATACACCCTGAGCCAGGAAATTCAGGACGTGATGCGTCGCCAGGTGGAAAAACTGGCGTTCGAGCTGCAGGTGCGCGGCTTGATGAACGTGCAGTTCGCGGTGAAAGACAACGAAGTCTACCTGATTGAAGTCAATCCGCGCGCCGCGCGTACCGTGCCGTTCGTGTCCAAAGCCACCGGCGTGCCGCTGGCCAAGGTGGCCGCGCGCGTGATGGCGGGCAAAACGCTGGTTGAGCAGGGTGTGACCGAAGAGATCATCCCGCCGTACTACTCGGTGAAAGAAGTGGTGCTGCCGTTCAACAAATTCCCGGGCGTCGACCCGATTCTGGGGCCGGAAATGCGCTCTACCGGGGAAGTGATGGGCGTGGGCCGCACCTTCGCGGAAGCCTTCTCCAAAGCGATGCTGGGCAGCAACTCGGGCATGAAGAAACAGGGCCGTGCGCTGCTGTCGGTGCGCGAAGGCGATAAAGCCCGCGTGGTCGACCTGGCCGCCAGCCTGCTGAAGCAGGGCTTCGAGCTGGACGCAACCCACGGCACCGCGGTGGTGCTGGGCGAAGCGGGCATCAACCCGCGCCTGGTCAACAAGGTGCACGAAGGGCGTCCGCACATTCAGGACCGTATCAAGAACGGCGAGTACACCTACATCGTCAACACCACGGCCGGCCGTCAGGCGATTGAAGACTCCAAGCTGATTCGCCGCAGCGCCCTGCAGTACAAGGTGCACTACGACACTACGCTGAACGGCGGCTTCGCCACCGCGATGGCGCTGAAAGCGGATCCGACCGAGCAGGTCACTTCGGTGCAGGAAATGCACGCGCGCATCGGCAAGTAACCGTGCGATAACGCTATGTCAGGGGCGCTGCAATGCAGCGCCCCTTTTTTATTCAGCAAATTTGTCGGCTGGCGTTAAAAATTTCCGCTATCAATCAGTGGGCAAACTGTCACTCTGTGTGATTGGTATATGCTTGGTGTATTGGCAAGGAACGAAGGAACGACGATAACAATGATTTTGATAATTTATGCTCACCCGTATCCCCGGCATTCGCATGCCAATCAGCGCCTGCTGCAGGCGGTGAAGGATCTCCCCGAGGTAGAGGTGCGCTCGCTGTATGAGCTGTATCCCGATTTCAATATCGACATCAATGCCGAACAGCAGGCGCTGGAGCGCGCCGACATGGTGGTGTTGCAGCATCCGATGCAGTGGTACAGCTTTCCGCCGCTGTTGAAGCTGTGGATCGATAAAGTGCTGGAGCACGGCTGGGCCTATGGCCACGACGGCAATGCGCTGGTGGGCAAAGACTGCCTGTGGGCGGTAACCAGCGGCGGTGACGAGCACCATTTCGAACTGGGCGATTTTCCCAACTTCGCCGCGCTGGCGCAGCCGCTGCAGGCCACGGCGATCTATTGCGGCATGAACTGGCAGCCGTATTTCGCCCTGCACAACACCTTTACCTGCAACGAACCGGCGTTGCTCGCCGCCGGTGAAGCCTACCGGCAGCGGTTGGTCGACTACCTGATGGAACACGCCGAAGCGGAAACCGGGGAGGCCAGCCATGGATAATCACCATATGATGATCGAGGGGCTGATCTATCTCGGCTCCGCCGCGTTATTTGTACCGATCGCGGTGCGGCTGGGGCTGGGCTCGGTGCTCGGTTACCTGATCGCCGGCTGCATCATCGGCCCCTGGGGGCTGAAACTGGTGTCGGACGCCGAGTCGATCCTCACCTTCGCCGAGATCGGCGTGGTGCTGATGCTGTTTATCATCGGTCTGGAGCTGGATCCCAAGCGGCTGTGGACGCTGCGCGCCTCGGTGTTCGGCGGCGGCAGCATTCAGATGGTAGGCTGCGGCCTGGCGCTGAGCGCTTTCTGTTACTTCCTTGGCCTCAACTGGAAGGTGGCGCTGCTGATCGGTTTGACGCTGGCGCTCTCATCCACCGCCATCGCCATGCAGGCGATGAGTGAACGCAATTTGACGCCGTCTCCGATCGGCCGCAGCGCGTTTGCGGTGCTGCTGTTCCAGGACATCGCGGCGATCCCGCTGGTGGCGATGATCCCACTGCTGGCCAGCAGCGGCGCCAGCACCACGCTGGGCGCATTCGTGCTGTCGGCGGCCAAGGTGGTGGGCGCGCTGGTGATGGTGGTGCTGCTCGGCCGCTACGTCACCCGCCCGCTGCTGCATTTCGTCGCCCGCTCGGGCATGCGCGAGGTATTCAGCGCCGTGGCGCTGTTCCTGGTGTTCGGCTTCGGCATCCTGCTGGAGATGGCCGGGCTGTCGATGGCGATGGGGGCGTTTCTCGCCGGGGTACTGCTGGCGAGCTCGGAATACCGCCACGCGCTGGAGAGCGATATTCAGCCGTTCAAAGGACTGCTGCTGGGGCTGTTCTTCATCGGCGTCGGCATGTCGATCGATTTCGGCACCCTGTTCCATCATCCGCTGCTGATCGCCTCGCTGCTGCTGGGCTTTATGCTGATCAAAGCGGCGCTGCTGTGGCTGATCGGGCCGCTGCTTGGGGTGCCGAAACGCCAGCGCGGCCTGTTCGCCATTTTGCTGGGCCAGGGCAGTGAGTTCGCTTTCGTTATCTTCAGCGCGGCGCAGCTGGCCGGCGTTTTGCCGGTCGAGTGGGCCAAGTCGCTGACGCTGGCGGTGGCGCTGTCGATGGCGGCCACGCCGCTGCTGTTGGTGATCGCCGCGCAGCTGGAGAATAATGCGCCGAAAGAGGAGCGCCCGGCTGACGTCATTGACGACGAAAATGCCAGCGTGATCATCGCCGGTTTCGGCCGTTTCGGTCAGATCGCCGGTCGTCTGCTGTTGGCCAACGGCGTGCACACCGTGGTACTGGATCACGATCCGGATCATATCGAAACGCTGCGCAAATTCGACACCAAGGTGTTCTACGGCGACGCCACGCGGGCCGATCTGCTGGAGGCCGCCGGCGCCGCCCATGCCAAGGTGCTGATCAACGCCATCGACGATGTGGAGGACAGCCTGGCGTTAACCGAGCTGGCCAGGCAGCACTTCCCGCATCTGAAGGTGGTGGCGCGGGCGCGCGACGTCGACCACTGGTATCAGCTGCGGCAGCTGGGGGTGGAAAAACCGGAGCGCGAAACCTTCGAAAGCTCGCTGCGCATCGGCCGTGAAACGCTGGAATTGCTGGGACTGGACGCCTATGAAGCGCGCGAGAAAGCGGACACTTTCCGTCGCTATAACCTGAAGATGCTGGAAGATACGCTGGAGAATTATCAGGACACTGAATTCCGTATCGCCAGCCTGCAACGGGCCAAGGAGATGCTCAGCGCGGCCATCGAGCAGGATCAGAATCGGTTGGCGCGGGTGCAGCAGACCGGTTGGCGCGGCAGTATCGACGGCAAGGCGCCGGAAGACGAAGTGGTGGAAGCCAAAGAAGCCAAAGGATAACAACAGGGGCGCCGCGATGGCGCCCCGTTTTTTTGTTCAGCTCAGCGCGACCTTGATGCCTAAGGCGATCAGCATGCCGCCCAGCAATTTGTCGACGACCTTCTGTGCCTTCTCCAGCCCGCGGCGTACCGGTCCGCTTTGGATCAGGAATACCAGCAGCGGCCACCAGATGACCGACAGGCCGAGAATAATCCCCGCGTACCACAGTTTGTCGCCCAGGCCAGAATCGATCTGCAGCACCTGGGTGAACACCGCCAGGAAGAACAGGGTGGCCTTTGGGTTCAGCAGATTGCACAGGTAGCCTTGCGCAAAGGCGCTCTTCAGGCTGACCTGCTGCTGCGGCAGATTGCTGACGTTCATTTTGCCGCCGCCGCGCGACAGCAGCGCCTGGATGCCGATCCACACCAGATACACCGCCCCAGCGTATTTCAGCAGGTTGAACAGCCACGGCGTAGTGGTGATCACCACCGCCAGCCCGGCGACGCAGTAGGACATGTGGGTGGCGACGCCGCAGATCACGCCGAAGGCGGTCATCATGGCGGCCAGACGTGGGTAGCGGGCGGCGTTTTTAATCACCAGGAAAAAATCCGGGCCGGGGGAGAGCATGCCAAGGGTGGCGATGCCGGCGACGAACAGCGAAGTTTCAAGCATGGGAGCGTCTCGCGCAAAAGGCAGAATTCTGGCGATAATAACGCCGCTTCCTCTGATGCGCATCAACCCAATGAGGTATTGTTAGGCTCTATGATAATAATTCATCTACCACCCGCGACGGAGCACCATGCAGCAGACTACCGCCACAGACATGCCGGAACCGCATCGGCAACAGCGTGAAATCACCCGCCTGTGCATTCAATGCGCGTTGCTGCTGTTGCAGCACGGCGCCGAGAGCACGGTGGTGGAACAGCTGTCGACCCGCCTGGGGTTGGCGCTGGGGATGGACAGCGTGGAAAGTTCGATCTCCGCCAATGCGGTGGTGCTGACCACCCTCAGCCACGGCGCCTGCCTGACCACCACCCGCAAGAACGTCGATCGCGGCATCAATATGCAGGTGGTGACCGAAGTGCAGCATATCGTGATCCTCGCCGAGCACCACCTGGCGGATGCGCACGACGTGGCGCGCCGCTTTGAAAGGATCCGGCCGCTGCGCTATCCGCGCTGGCTGGTGGTGCTGATGGTGGGGTTGTCCTGCGGGTGCTTCAGCATGCTCAACGGCGGCGGTGGCGACGCCTTCCTGGTGACCTTTATCGCCAGCGGCGCGGCGATGTTGGTGCGCCAAATCCTCACCGCCCGCCATATGAATCCGTTGATCAATTTCTGCCTGACGGCGTTTGTCGCTACGTCGATCTCCGGATTGCTGCTGCGCCTGCCGGCGTTTAAAGACACCTCGAGCGTGGCGATGGCCGCCAGCGTGCTGCTGCTGGTGCCGGGCTTTCCGCTGATCAACGCGGTGGCCGACATGTTCAAAGGGCATGTGAATACCGGGCTGGCGCGCTGGGCGATGGCCAGCCTGTTGACGTTGGCGACCTGTATCGGCGTGGTGATGGCGATGTCGCTGTGGGATCTGCGGGGGTGGTCATGAATCTGTTGTGGGCCTTGTTGCAGGAGATGCTGTTGGCGGCGGTGCCGGCGCTGGGCTTCGCCATGGTGTTCAACGTGCCGCTGCGTGCGCTGCGCTATTGCGCGTTGCTCGGGGCTATCGGGCGCGGTTCGCGCATGCTGATGATGCACGGCGGCATGAACATCGAGTGGGCCTCGTTGCTGGCGGCGATCCTGATCGGCATCATCGGCATCTATTGGTCGCGCTGGCTGCTGGCGCACCCGAAGGTATTCACCGTGGCGGCGGTGATCCCGATGTTCCCCGGCATTTCCGCCTATACCGCGATGATAACTGTGGTAGAGATCTCGCATCTGGGCTACAGCGAGGCCTTGATGGAGACCATGATCACCAACTTCCTCAAGGCCAGTTTCATCGTCGGCGCCTTGTCGATCGGCCTGTCGTTACCGGGTCTGTGGCTGTACCGCAAACGCCCCGGCGTGTGAAATTTCCCGGCGGAAGAACGTTGGTTATTAGATATGCTGATAAGAGCTATCTTATATATTCATCTTGCTTGATTAGCCTATCGACGGCACTCAGGCCTTTACGTATAGTGTCACCAATTTTGCTGCCTACACAGGGTTAAACAATGATTATCAGCCTGATCGCTGCCTTGGCGGCGGATCGCGTTATTGGCATGGAAAACGCCATGCCGTGGCACCTGCCGGCGGACCTTGCGTGGTTTAAACGCAACACGTTGAATAAGCCGGTTATTATGGGCCGTAAGACCTTCGAGTCCATCGGCCGCCCGCTGCCGGGCCGCCACAATATCGTTTTGAGCAGCCGCCCGGGCAGCGAAGCCGGGGTGACCTGGGTGACTTCGCTGGATGAGGCGCTGGCCGCCGCCGGCGACGTGGAAGAAGTGATGGTGATCGGCGGCGGGCGCATCTATACCCAGCTGCTGCCGCGCGCCGATCGCCTGTACCTGACGCACATCGACGCCGAAGTCGGCGGCGATACCCACTTCCCCGACTACGAGCCGGACGAGTGGGAAACCACCTTCAGCGAGTTCCACGACGCCGACGATCTGAACTCGCACAGCTACTGCTTCGAGATCCTGCAGCGCCGCTGATTTCAGCGCGTTAGCCAGGCTATCCCCGGGGGCGCAAGCAATTGCGCCCCCGGTCTTTTTGCGTCCGTCATGCGTAACCTTTCCGTCACATTACCTGATTAGTATGAAGCCCAACTCCGAGCGCCTCGGCAACTCTGGTGAATCTTGATCGCGGCGCCATAACTAAAAAGGTAACCACGCTATGACCAAGCAAATTGAGCAATTAGACGCCGATCGCCTGATCGATCCCACTCGCCGCAAACTGCTGCTCGGCAGCGCCGGCGCCGTCGGTCTGGCCGGTTTTCTCGGCGGCGGCATCTGGTCGGTCTCCGCCGAGGCGTTGGCCGAGGATCTGCCGCCGAACAGGCTGCTGGGCTTTCAGGGCATCGCCGCGTCGACCGCCGATGAGGTGACCATCACGCCGGGCTACCGGGCCGAGGTGCTGATCTCCTGGGGCGAGCCGCTGGTGGACGGCGCGCCGGCCTTCGATCCGCAGGGCAACAACAGCGCCGCCGATCAGGAAAAGCAGTTTGGCGACAACAACGACGGCATGAGCTTTTTCCCGATCGATGACAATCACGGCGTGATGGCCATCAACAACGAATACGTCAACGAGCAGTACCTGTTCGCCCACGGCGGCACCAAGGCCACTAGCCTGGAAGAAGTGCGCAAGTCGCAGGCGGCGCACGGCGTCTCTATCGTGGCGGTCAAACGCGTCGGCGATGGCCAGCGCTGGGAAGTCGAGCGCCCGTCGCGCTATAACCGCCGCATTACCGCCAACAGCGACATGCAGTTCAGCGGCCCGGCTGCCGGGCATCCGCTGCTGCAGACCGCCGCCGATCCGAGCGGCCGCAAGGTGTTGGGCACCTTCGGCAACTGCGCCAACGGCAAGACGCCGTGGGGCACTTACCTGACCTGTGAAGAAAATTTCGATACCTACTTCGGGACTCACCAGGCCGATTACCCAACCACCCCGGAACAGAAACGCTACACGCTGAAGGCCAACGAGCCGGAGCGCAACTGGCCGGACTACGACGAACGCTTCGACGTGGCGAAGAACCCCAACGAATTCAACCGCCACGGCTGGATCGTGGAGATCGATCCGCTGGATCCAACCTCGACGCCGATTAAGCACACTGCGCTGGGCCGCTTCAAACATGAGAACGCGGCGGTGACCGTCGCCAAAGACGGCCGTATGGTGGTGTATATGGGGGACGACGAGCGCGGCGAGCATATCTATAAGTATGTCTCCAAAGGCGTGGTCGACATCGCCAATCCGGCCAACAATCGCACGCTGCTGGACGAAGGGACGCTGTATGTGGCGCAGTTCGACGGCGACGAAGCCGGCACCCCGCTGAAGGGCAAAGGGCTCTGGATTGCGCTCGAGTTCGGCACGAACGGCCTGACGCCGGAGAACGGTTTCCGCGATGAGGCTGAAGTGCTGATCTTCGCCCGTAAGGCGGCGCAGCAGGTCGGCGCCACTAAAATGGATCGCCCGGAGTGGATCGCGGTGAACCCGCATGATGGCCGCGCGTACTGCACGCTGACCAACAACAGCAAGCGCGGCGAGGAAGGGATGCCGTTGAACGCCGCTAATCCGCGGCCGAACAATGTCTATGGCCAGATTATTCGCTGGGACGAGGGCGGCGACGCCACCGCCGACGCTTTCACCTGGGATATCTATGCGCTGTGCGGCAACCCGATCGCCCACCCGGAAGGCGTTAACCGCGGCACGCCGAACATCACGGCGGATAACACCTTCAACAGCCCGGACGGGCTGGGATTCGATCGCGCCGGCCGCCTGTGGATCCTCACCGACGGCAAGTACAGCAACAAGGGCGACTACGTCGGGCAGGGCAACAACCAGATGCTGGTGGGCGATCCGGTCAGCGGCGAAATTCGCCGCTTTATGGTGGGGCCGAAGTCCTGCGAACTGACCGGCATCACCTTCACTCCGGACTACAGGACGATGTTCGTCAACGTGCAGCATCCGGGAGAAGAGGGCGATTCGCACTTCCCGAACAACAGCCCGCGCCCGCGTTCATCGGTATTGATGATCACGCGTGAAGATGGCGGGGTGATTGGGGCGTAATGCGATAATATAGAAAACAAAGGCGGCCACGGGGCCGCCTTTGTATTTTCAGGATGCGGCTAATCTGCCGGCGTCAGGCGCTTCGCTGCGATTAGCTGGCTGGGTGAAATAACGACGGTCTTCCCAGCGCAGCATCGTCAGATCGCCGCCCCAGCAGCAGCCGGTATCCAGCCCGATCACGCCTTCCGGCGTGCCCTTGCCTTCGAGCGAGGCCCAATGGCCGAAGATGATGGTGTATTCGGGGTCGATCAGGCGCGGCAGTTCGAACCACGGTTTCAGCGGCGCAGGTGCGCTGCCCGGCGCATCTTTGCAGATCATGTCGAGCTGGCCGTTGGGGAAGCAGTAGCGCATGCGCGTGAACGCATTGGTGCTGAAACGCAGGCGCGCCAGGCCGCTCAACTCCGGCGCCCAGTTGTTCGGCATATCACCGTACATGGCGTCGAGGAACAGCGGGTAGCTGTCGCTGCTCAATACCGCCTCCACTTCGCGCGCACACATTTTCGCGGTGTCGATATCCCACTGCGGGGTGATGCCGGCGTGCGCCATCACCAGCTTTTGCTCATCATCCACCTGCAGCACCGGTTGGCGGCGCAGCCAGTTGATCAGCTCGTCGGCGTCAGGCGCTTCCAGCAGCGGTGTGATGCGATCTTTGGGTTTGTTGCGGCTGATGCCGGCGTAAACCGCCAGCAGGTGCAGATCGTGGTTGCCCAGCACCATGCGCACCGCCGGGCCGAGCGAGCGCACGTAGCGCAGCACGTCCAGCGAGGCGGGGCCGCGCGCCACCAGATCGCCGGTCAGCCACAGTTGATCGCGCTCGGGATCGAAAGCAGCCTGAGCCAGCAGCGACTTCAGTTCATCAAAACAGCCGTGAACGTCGCCGATAAGGTATGTCGACATAATTAATGGATCAGCGTTGGAATGGCTAAGCGGAACACGGGAATAGCGGTGCGGAACGGCTGACCCTGATGATCAACCATTTCGTAATGGCCTTCCATGGTGCCCAGCGGCGTTTCCAGAATGGCGCCGCTGGTATACTGAAACTCTCCGCCGGGCGGAATGACGGGCTGTTCGCCGATCACGCCTTCGCCCTGGACTTCGGTTTGGCGGCCGTTGCTGTTGGTGATCAGCCAGTAACGGCCCAGCAGTTGCACGTCGCTCCGCCCCAAATTGCGGATAGTGATGGTATAGGCGAAGACGTAACGCTCTTCTTCAGGGATCGACTGTGATTCCACATAGATGCTCTGAACCTGAATACACACGCGGGGCGAATCAATCATGACAACAACTCCTTATTGCTGCGGCGCCGGATTGGCTGACAGCCAGTTCGCCAGCTTGCAGTACTGCGCCACAGAAATATTCTCTGCTCTGAGCGAAGGATCGACACCCAGTTCCGTCAGCTGCTCCGGCGTGAACAGGTCGCCCAGGCTATTGCGGATGGTTTTCCGCCGCTGGTTGAACGCCTGCGTGGTGATGCGGCTCAGCATACGCACGTCGCCCACCGGGTTTGGCAGCACGCGGTGCGGCACCAGGCGCACCACGGCGGAATCGACCTTCGGCGGCGGCGCGAACGCGGTCGGCGGCACTTCCAGCACCGGAATGACGTTGCAGTAGTACTGTGCCATCACGGTCAAACGCCCGTAGGCCTTGCTGTCAGGGCCGGCCACCAGACGGTTGACCACCTCTTTCTGCAACATAAAGTGCATGTCGCGGATTGCCTGAGTATAGCTGAAAAGGTGGAACATCAGCGGCGTCGAAATATTGTACGGCAGGTTACCAAATACGCGCAGCGGTTGGCCAGCTTCCTCGGCCAGTTCGGCGAAATTCACCGTCATGGCGTCCTGCTGGCGGATGGTCAGCTTGTCTTTCAGCTGCGGATGATTCTCCAGCCGGGTGGCCAGATCGCGGTCCAGTTCGATCACCGTCATGCGGTCCATGCGCGCGCCGACCGGCTCGGTCAAGGCGCCGAGGCCGGGGCCGATCTCAACCACCGCTTCGCCCGGCTGCGGGTGAATGGCGGAGACAATGCTATCGATGACAAACTGATCGGTTAAAAAGTTTTGTCCAAAGCGTTTGCGGGCAAAGTGCCCTTGGTGGACTCTGTTATTCATTACAATTAATTATCATTTTAATGGCGAGATTCAGGGCCGTTTGGAAACTGCCGACATCGGCGGTGCCGGTGCCGGCCAGTTCCAGAGCGGTGCCGTGGTCGACCGAGGTGCGTATGAAAGGCAAACCGAGGGTGATATTCACCGCGCGGCCGAACCCTTGGTATTTTAGCACCGGCAGCCCCTGATCGTGATACATCGCCAGCACCGCATCGGCATCTTGCAGATATTTGGGCTGGAACAGGGTGTCCGCCGGCAGCGGGCCGACAAGATGGATGCCGTCAGCGCGCAGCGCATCGAGCGCCGGGATGATGGTGTCTATCTCTTCGCGCCCCATATGGCCGCCTTCCCCGGCGTGGGGATTCAGACCGCAGACGTAAATGTGCGGCTGGGCGATGCCAAATTTGGTTTTCAGATCGTGGTCGAGAATGCGGATGACTTCGAACAGGCTCTGCTGCGTGATGGCGCCCGGCACCGCCAGCAGCGGCAGGTGGGTGGTCGCCAGCGCCACGCGCAGCTCTTCGGTCGCGAGCATCATCACCACGCGATCGCAGCGGCTGCGATCGGCAAAGAATTCGGTATGGCCGATAAACGGCACGCCGGCGTCGTTGATCACGCCCTTGTTCACCGGGCCGGTGATCAGTGCGGAAAACTCGCCGTTCAGGCAGCCGTCGCAGGCGCGCGCCAGGGTTTCCACCACGTAGGCGCTGTTGCCGACGTTCAACTCACCGGCGGTAACCGGGTGAGCGAGCGGCACCGGCAGCACGGTCAGCGTGCCGGCGCGTTGCGCTTCGGCCGGTTGCTGCGGTTGGTAGTCGCGCAGCGTCAGCGGCAGGCCCAGGCGTTCGGCGCGTTCAAGCAACAAGGCCGGATCGGCGCACACCACCAGCTCAACAGGCCAATCCTGTTGCGCCAGGGCGGCTACCAAATCCGGCCCCACCCCGGCGGGTTCGCCGGGGGTAATGACGACGCGTTTATTGCTGTGCATCGCTGCCATCGAGGATCTTCACGTAGGCCTGGGCGCGCTGTTCCTGCATCCAGGTCTGCGCTTCTTCGGCGAACTTGCGGTTGAACAGCATGCGGTAAGCGCGATCTTTCTGCGCGGCGTCGGTTTTATCCACCTGACGGGTATCCAGCAGCTGAATCAGGTGCCAACCGAAGGAAGAGTGTACCGGCGCGCTGATTTCACCCTTGCTCAGCTTCAGCAGCGCATCGCGGAAGGCCGGATCGTAGATGTCCGGAGAAGCCCAGCCCAGATCGCCGCCCTGCATGGCGGAACCCGGATCTTGCGACAGCTGTTTGGCTTCGTCGGCGAATTTGGCGCGGCCGCTCTTGATGGCTTCCGCCACGGATTGCAGCTTGGCGCGCGCCTGATCGTCAGTCAACACCACGGAAGGCTTCAGCAGGATGTGACGGGCGTGCACTTCGGTGACCGAGACCGACTGACTGGCGCCGCGGATGTCGTTCACTTTCAGGATATGGAAGCCGACGCCGGAACGGATTGGGCCGACGACGTCGCCTTTCTTGGCGCTCACCAGACGTTCCGCGAACAGGGTCGGGATCTCTTGCAGTTTGCCCCAGCCCATGTTGCCGCCTTTCAGCGCCTGAGAGTCAGCGGAGTAGGTGATCGCCAGCTTGCCGAAGTCGGCGCCGCTGTTGATCTCGCCCACCAGACGTTTGGCCAGTTCTTCGGCTTTGTCGACCTGCTGCTGCGACGGGTTCTCAGGCAGCGGGATCAGGATGTGGCTGATGTTCATTTCGGTGTCGCTGCCGTTCTGCGCGCCCACCTGTTTGGCCAGCGAGTCCACTTCCTGCGGCAGGATAGTGACGCGGCGACGCACTTCGTTGTTACGCACTTCGGAGATCAGCATCTCTTTGCGGATCTGCGCGCGATAGGTGTTGTAGTTCAGCCCTTCATACGACAGGCGGCTGCGCAGCTGATCGACGCTCATGCGGTTTTGCGCGGCGATGTTGGCGATCGCCTTGTCCAGATCGGCGTCGGACACGGTGATGCCCATTTTCTTGGCCATCTGCAGCTGGATGTTATCCATGATCAGACGTTCGATGATCTGATGGCGCAGCGTCTTGTCGTCCGGCAGCTGTTGGCCGGCCTGCTGGGCGTTGAGTTTCACCGACTGCAACAGTCCGTTGACGTCGCTTTCGAGTACCACGCCGTTATCCACGACGGCGGCGACTTTATCCACTTCTTGGGGTGCTGCGAACGCGGCATTGGCGCAAACCACCAATCCGAGAATAAGCGTTCTCCAGTTCTTCATACATTTCCCATTATGTAATCCGCAAATGCGGGTGAAAGTTCTCGTTTTCAAAGTGTTGCAAAGCGTCAGAATGCGCGCTGATACGGCAGAATGCCGGAGCGCAGCATTTCCGCGGAGCCGAGACTATGATCGCTGCTCAGGCCACGCAGTTCGACGTTGAACGAAACTCTGTTGTCGTAAACGCTGGTATTGTTGCTGGTGTTCCAGTCGGTGATCTTGCGCTCATAGCCCAGGGTCACTGCCCAGCAGCAGGTGTTGTACTTCAGCCCCACCAGCTGATCGGCGGATTGTTTGGCGCGGGTGTCGTAGTAATACGCCCCGACGACCGCCCAACGATCGGCGATCGGCCAGCTGCCGGTAATGCCCACCTGCGAGATGCCGTCCTGGAAGGCCGGAACCGTCTTGGTGTTCAACGCCGTCTGGATGTATTCCGGCGTGGCGTAACGGTAGTTCAGCTGCACCACGCGCTCGGCGTCCTGGCGGTATTCCACCACGCCGTTGCCCAGCGAGACGCTGCTCAGGCGGGTGTCGTACTGCAGGCCGCCGCGCAGACCCCAACGATCGTCGATCTTCCAATAGGTATCGCCGGCCCAGGCCACGCTGCCGGTATTATCGTTGTTATCGAAACTCGTCATCTGGTCGCCGGTACGCGAACGGCTGAAGTAGTAGATTTGACCCACGGAAGCGTTAAAACGTTCAACCAGCGCGTCATCATAAATACGGGTGGTCAAACCGGTGGAGACACGGTTCTGCGAAGCGATGCGATCCAGGCCGCTGTAGGTGCGGTCGCGGAACAGGCCGGAGTAATCGGTCTGCAGCAGCGTAGTGTCGTAGGTGTAGATGTTGCTTTGATCGCGATACGGCACGTACAGGTACTGCACGCGCGGCTCCAGGGTCTGGGTAGCGCCTTCTGCCCAGATCATCGGCCGCTCGAACACCAGCTTGCCGTCGACCTTGAACTGCGGCAATACGCGGTTGACCGAATCGTCAAGATCCGGCGCGGCGGCGCCTTTGCGGCTCTGGTAGTTGGCGGCGAAACCGTCAGGAATATCCTGCTGGTAGTGGGTCGCCATCACCTTGGCTTCGGTGTTCAGGCTGGCCCAGCCGTTGGTCAGCGGCAGGTTGAGCGTCGGTTCCATATGCAGACGGGTGGCGTCCGGGCTGTATGGGTTGACGCTGGTGAACTTGGCCGCCTGGCCGTAGATATGGAAATCGAACGGGCCGAGGTCGTTCTTGTAGTAGTTCAGATCCAGCTGCGGCTGCACCTTGTAGGTGTCAGACAGGGTGCGGTTGGTATCGTCGTAAATCTGGAATTGCTTGGAGCTCAGCGTGGCGTTCCAGTTCTCGTTGGCGTAGCCGAGGCTGAATTTCTGCGTGGCGTAGCCGTCGGTGGTGGAACCGTACTTGGAGTCCAGATCGGTGAAGTATTTGGAATCGCTGACCTTGGTGTAGTCGACGTTGAAGCGCCACACCTGGTCCATCACGCCGTTGTGGTTCCAATAGAACAGCCAGCGCTTGCTGTCGTCATGATCTTTGCCGTATTCCCGGTCGTTCGGCAGCCAGTCTAATTCCATCAGGCCAAGGCCCGGTTGCACCAGGTAGCGGAATTCGGTCTGCCACTGCAGGCCGCGCTTGGACATATAATGCGGCGTGATGGTGGCGTCGTAGTTCGGCGCGATGTTCCAGTAGTACGGCAACATGAACTCGAAGCCGTTGTTGCTGCCGTATTTGGCGTTCGGGATCAGGAAGCCTGAACGGCGCTTGTCGCCGACCGGCAGCTGCAGGTACGGGCTGTAGAACACCGGCACGCCGCCGATGCGGAAGCGGGCGTTCCACACTTCCGCCACCTGCTCTTCGCGGTCGTGGATCACTTCGGAGCCGACTACGCTCCAGCTGTCGTCGCCCGGCAGACAGGAGGTAAAGGTGCCGTTTTCCAGAATGGTGTAACGGTTGGCGCCGCGCATTTTCATCTTGTCGGCATCGCCACGCCCCTGACGGCCTACCATCTGGTAGTCGCCTTCATAGACGTCGGTATCTTTGGTGTTCAGGTTCGACCAGGCCTTCGGGCCTTTCAGTTTGATCTGATTGTCGCTGTAGTGCACGTCACCGGTGGCCGTGACGGTGCGCACGGGCTCCGTCTGACCCGGGTTTTGCGTCTGGTTCAGCTCAACTTCTTTGGCGGTCAGGGTGCTGTTGCCCTGCTCGACACGCACGTTGCCGCTGAACAGGGCGCTTTTCGGGTAGTCGGCGCGCGAGTCGTCGGCATTGATGGTCACAGGCTGGCTGTTTGGATCGCCGCTGACCAAAGGCTTGTCGTAAACGGGAACGCCAAGCATGCATTGCTCGGCCAGATCAGCCAGCGCATGCTGACTGTAGAGTGCCGTCCAAATCATCGTGGCCAGCAGGGTTGGGAAACTTTTTTTCATACGCGGTTTTGGTGTTCCGTCATCAGAGGCGTCGTGTCCGGCAAACGGTCAGAGACTATATTACTCATCTGCGTTGCGCTAGTGCTAAATCCAGCCGTTTACTTGCGTCGTCGTTAGGCGCAAAGATAAATGACAGGTATGATAATCCAAATTCTGGGAAAAATCGCCTGCGCCCTTTCCTGAAACGGAGGAGAGCGGGCGGCTTTCGGCATGATAATTGAGGAGTATATGCAGTATTGGGGAAAACTGCTCGGCGTCATCGTCGCCATCTGGTCTGGCGCGGGATTCTGGGGTGTAGTTCTGGGGCTGATTATCGGTCATATGATCGATACGGCGCGCAGCAACAAGCGCAGCCGGGGTTTTTTCACCGACCAGCAAACGCGGCAAACGCTGTTTTTCCGCACCACTTTTCAGGTGATGGGCCACCTGACCAAATCCAAAGGACGTGTCACCGAGGCGGATATCCAGATTGCCAGCCTGTTCATGGATCGCCTGCAGCTGCACGGCGAAGCGCGCACCGCGGCGCAGCAGGCGTTCCGCGAGGGCAAACAGAGCCAGTTCCCGCTGCGTGAGACGCTGCAGCAGTTCCGCAGCATCTGCTTCGGCCGCTTTGATTTGATTCGGATGTTTCTGGAAATTCAGATTCAGGCGGCGTTCGCCGACGGCTCGCTGCATCCGAATGAACGTCAGGTACTGTACGTCATCGCCGAAGAGCTGGGCATTTCGCGCGCGCAGTTCGATCAGTTCCTCAGCATGATGGAGGGGGGGCGCCAATTCGGCGGCGGTCAACAGGGCGGGTATTCGCAGGGCGGCTATCAGCAGGCTCAGCGCGGCCCGACGCTCGACGATGCGTGCAAGGTGCTCGGCGTGAGCAGCAGCGACGATGCCGCCACCATCAAGCGCGCCTACCGTAAGCTGATGAGCGAACACCATCCGGATAAGCTGGTGGCGAAAGGCTTGCCGCCGCAGATGATGGAAATGGCCAAGCAAAAAGCGCAGGAGATTCAGGCGGCGTACGACCTGATCAAACGCGAGAAAGGTTTTAAATAGGCGATGAAAGCGGGCCCGGCATGCCGAGCCCGTTTAACATATGATTCAGAAATCCGGCTCGGCGCGAAAGTGCATCGGCGTCTGGAAGGCGGGATGGGTGATGCGCAACTCTTGCGCATGCAGCTGCAATCGCGGCGCCATCACCTTGGCTTCCGGCGGGGCGTAGAAACCGTCGCCGAGTATCGGGTGCCCCAGCGCCAACATGTGCACCCGCAGCTGATGTGAGCGGCCGGTGATCGGCGTCAGCTTCACGCGCGTGCTGCCATCGGCGTCGCGCGACAGCACCAGATACTCGGTTTGCGCCGCTTTGCCGGTGTCAAAACACACCTTTTGCAGCGGCCGATTAGGCCAGTCGCAGATCAGCGGCAAATCCACCAACCCCTCGTCATGTTCCATATGCCCCCAAACGCGGGCGATATAGGATTTCTTCGGTTCGCGTTCGCGGAACTGCCGCTTCAGCTCACGCTCGGCGGCCTTGTTGAGCGCCACCACGATCACCCCGCTGGTGGCCATGTCGAGCCGGTGCACCGATTCGGCGGCCGGATGATCGGCCTGAATGCGGGTCATCAGGCTGTCTTTGTTTTCCGGCGCGCGGCCGGGCACCGACAGCAAGCCGCTGGGCTTGTTGACCACCATGATGTGTTCATCCTGATACAGGATGTGCAGCGGGTCCTGCGGGGGATTATAGGGTTCCATCTTGGCTCCGCGAAAAGGGCCGAACGGGGAGGCGGCTGCCTCCCCGCGTCGCGCCGGTTACTGGTGGGTGACCACCACCAGACGAATGGCATCCAGGCGCCAGCCGGCTTCATTGAGGTTGGCCAGCACCTGACGGCGGTTGAACTCCAGCGTTTCGACTTCGTCGTCGCGAATGTTCGGGTTGACCGCTTTCAGCGCTTCCAGACGCGCCAGCTCGGCGCTCAGCTTGTCGTCCGCCTCTTGTTTGGCTTGCTCGATAAGCGTGCGCGCCTGTGCTTCGACCAGGCTTTCCGCCTGCTGCAGCATGGCGTGCACGTCTTGCTGCACGGCGTTGACCAGCTTGCTGGAGGTGTGGCGGTTGACCGCGTTCAACTGGCGGTTGAAGCTTTCGAACTCGACCTGCGCCGCCAGGTTGGTGCCCTTGCGATCCATCAGCATGCGGATCGGCGTCGGCGGCAGGAAGCGGGTCAGTTGCAGGTGCTTCGGCGCCTGGGCTTCCACCACGTACACCAGTTCAACCAGCAGGGTGCCGACCGGCAACGCTTTGTTTTTCAACAGGGACACCGCACAGCTGCCGGTATCGCCGGACAGGATCAGATCCAGGCCGTTGCGGATGATCGGGTGTTCCCAACTGACGAACTGCGCGTCTTCGCGCGACAGCGCCTGATCGCGGTCGAAGGTGACGGTACAGCCGTCCTGCGGCAGGCCCGGGAAGTCCGGCACCAGCATATGGTCGGACGGCGTCAGCACGATCAGGTTGTCGCTGCGGTCTTCCTGATTGATGCCGACGATGTCGAACAGGTTGAGCGCAAAGCCCACCAGGTTGACGTCGTTATCCTGCTCGGCGATGGCGGCGGCCAGCGCCTGGGCTTTATCGCCGCCGTTGGAGTGCATCTCCAGCAGGCGGTCGCGCCCCTGTTCCAACTGCGCTTTCAATTGATCGTGCTGTTGGCGGCAGGCGTGGATGAATTCGTCCAGCCCTTCCTGCTCGGTCGGCGCGGCCAGAAAACCGATCAACTGCTCATAGCAGCTGTCGTAGATGGTGCGGCCGGTCGGGCAGGTGTGCTCGAAGGCGTCCAGCCCTTCGTGGAACCAGCGGCCCAGCACCGCCTGCGCGGTGTGCTCCAGGTAAGGCACCATGATCTGGATGTCGTGCATCTGGCCTATACGGTCCAGACGGCCGATACGTTGCTCCAGCAGGTCCGGGTTGAACGGCAGATCGAACATCACCAACTGGCTGGCGAACTGGAAGTTGCGGCCTTCGGAACCGATCTCGGAACACAGCAGCACCTGCGCGCCTTCCTCTTCGGAGGCGAAGTAGGCGGCGGCGCGGTCGCGCTCGATGATCGACAGCCCTTCGTGGAACACCGCGGCGCGGATCGCTTCACGTTCGCGCAGCACCTGCTCCAGCTGCAGCGCAGTGTCGGCCTTGGCGCAGATCACCAGCACTTTTTCGTTGCGGTTGGCCAGCAGGTAATCCAGCAGCCATTCGACGCGCGGGTCGAAGTTCCACCAGGTGGCGTTTTCGCCTTCGAATTCCTGGTAGATTTGCTCCGGGTACAGCATGTCGCGCGCACGGGCTTCGACGGACTTTTTAGCGCCCATGATGCCGGAGACTTTGATCGCGGTCTGATACTGGGTCGGCAACGGCAGCTTGATCTGGTGCAGGTTGCGGTGCGGGAAGCCCTTCACGCCGTTACGGGTGTTGCGGAACAGCACACGGCTGGTGCCGTGGCGATCCATCAGCATCGAAACCAGCTCCTGGCGCGCCTGCTCGGCGTTGTCGCCTTCGCTGTTGGCGGCTTTGAGCAGCGGCTCGATGTCCTGCTCGTCGATCAGCTCGCCCAGCAGGTTCAGCTTGTCGTCAGCCAGGCGCTCACCGCTCAGCAACAGGGTGACGGCGTCGGCCACCGGACGGTATTTCTGCTGCTCGGCGACGAACTCGCCGTAGTCGTGGAAACGGTTTGGATCGAGCAGGCGCAGGCGCGCAAAGTGGCTCTGTTGGCCGAGCTGTTCCGGGGTGGCGGTCAGCAGCAACACGCCGGGGATATGCTCGGCCAGCTGTTCGATCACCTGATATTCGCGGCTCGGCGCTTCTTCGCTCCAGGCCAGGTGGTGCGCTTCATCGACCACCAGCAGGTCCCACTGGGCGTCCGCCAGCTCTTCCAGACGCTGCTTGTTGCGGCGCACGAAGTCCAGCGAGCAGATCACCAGCTGTTCGGTCTCGAACGGGTTGCTGCTGTCGAGCTTGGCTTCGGCGTAGCGGCTGTCGTCAAACAGCGAGAAGTAGAGGTTGAAGCGGCGCATCATCTCCACCAGCCACTGGTGCTGCAGCGTTTCCGGCACCACGATCAGCACGCGCTCGGCGCGGCCCGCCAGCAGCTGCTGGTGGATGATCATGCCGGCTTCGATGGTTTTGCCGAGGCCGACTTCGTCCGCGAGCAGAACGCGCGGCGCATGGCGCTGGCCGACTTCATGGGCGATGTGCAGCTGGTGCGGGATCAGACTGGCGCGCATGCCGCGCAGGCCGGCGAACGGCAGGCGATACTGCTCGCTCTGGTATTTGCGCGCGCGAAAACGCAGCGCGAAACGGTCCATGCGGTCGATCTGGCCGGCGAACAGACGATCCTGCGGTTTGCTGAAGGTCAGTTTGCTGTCCAGCAGCACTTCGCGCATCGCCACGCCGCTTTCCTGGGTGTCCAGACGGGTGCCGATATAGGTCAACAGACCGTTTTCCTCTTTCACCTCTTCCACCTGCAGCTGCCAGCCCTCGTGGCTGCTGACGGTATCGCCCGGGTTGAACATCACGCGGGTGATCGGCGAATCGTTTCTGGCATAGAGGCGGTTTTCACCGGTGGCGGGGAAAAGCAGGGTAATCATGCGCGCATCCAGCGCCACGACGGTTCCCAATCCTAATTCGCTTTCCGTGTCGCTGATCCAGCGTTGACCAAGAGTAAAAGGCATATATTGTCGGCTCGATTCTTTGTAAGTAAGTCTTGTTACCGGGCGGGAAGGGCCGCGGCACCTGTACTGAACGTCAGCTAATCCCGGTTTGTTTTAAATTTGGCGGGCAATAGCCGTTCACGCCATGCAGACGTCGCGAGACGGCAGGGCTAAGCGTGGTTCAGTTTTGGGAAGGGCGCTATGGTAATGGAAGGCGGCGCGTTCGTCACCTGCAAAACCCGATGATTTTTCTTAACCTGGCGCAATCTCAAAACAGCCCCATTTGCCCGGTGACCAGCGTGGTGAAATCGTCGTGCAAGAAAGGGAGTATAGCGTCTGCCACCGGTTGCAGCTGGCGTTCGAGGTAATGCTGATAGTCGATGGGCGAATGGCGGGTTTCCAGCGGTTCCGGCCCGGCCACGGTCATCACGTAGCTGATCCAGCCGCCGTTCTGATACTGCAGCGGCCGCCCCTGTTGGCGGTTGTAGTCGTCGGCGATGCGCGCGGCGCGGGCATGTGGCGGCACGTTGCGCTGATAGTCGTCGAGCTTTCTGCGCAGGCGTTTGCGGTACACCAGCTGATCGTCGAAGTCGCCGTTCAGGGTTTTGCCGACGTAGTCGCGCACATAGTCCTGATAGGGCTGCCGTTTGAAGATGCGCTGATAGAGCTGTTGCTGGAACTGCTGCGCCAGCGGCGTCCAGTCGGTGCGCACCGTTTCCAGCCCTTTGTACACCATCTCTTCCTCGCCGTCGGCGCGTGCGATCAGGCCGGCGTAGCGTTTTTTGCTGCCCTGTTCGGCGCCGCGAATGGTCGGCATCAGGAAACGGGAGTAGTGGGTTTCGAACTCCAGCTCCAGCGCGTTCTCCAGCCCGAACTGCTGCTGCAGCTGCTGCCGCCACCAGGCGTTGACCCGTTGCACCAGCGCCCGGCCGATCTGCGCCGCCTGTTGCTCGTCATGCGGCTGTTTCAGCCACACGAAGGTGGAGTCGGTATCGCCGTAAATTACCTGGTAGCCTTCGGCTTCGATCAGCTCGCGGGTTTGCCGCATGATCTCGTGGCCACGCAGGGTGATCGACGACGCCAGCCGCGGATCGAAGAAGCGGCAGCCGCTCGATCCCAGCACGCCGTACAGCGCGTTCATGATGATTTTCAACGCCTGCGACAGGGGCTTGTTGTGCTGGCGTTTGGCGGCCTCGCGGCCCTGCCAGATCTGCTCGACGATCGCCGGCAGGCAGTGTTTGCTGCGCGAGAAGCGGGCGTTGCGAAAGCCGGGCACCGAGTCGGCGTCGCCCGGATGGCGCATGCCCTCCACCAGCCCGACCGGATCGATCAGGAAGGTGCGGATGATCGACGGGTACAGGCTTTTATAGTCCAGCACCAGCACCGAGTCGTACAGGCCGGGCCGCGAGTCCATCACGAAGCCGCCGGGGCTGTGCTCCTCCGGCTGTTCGCCGAGGTTGGGGGCGACAAAGCCCAGGCGGTGCATGCGCGGCATATAGAGGTGGCTGAAGGCCGCCACCGAGCCACCGCTGCGATCGGCCGCCAGCCCGGTGACGGTGGCGCGCTCCAGCAGGAAGTTCAGCAGATCGGCCTTGGCGAAGATGCGCGTCACCAGCTCGCAGTCCTTCAGGTTGTAGCGGGCCAGCGCCGGCTTGTCTTCAGCGAAGCGCCGGTCGATCTCCGCCATGCGCTGATAAGGGTTGTCGATCGCCTTGCCTTCACCCAACAGTTCCTGCGAAACGTATTCCAGGCTGAAGGAGGGAAAGTTCCAGGTGGCGGATTTCAGCGCTTCGATGCCGTCGATGATCAGCCGGCCGGCGGCGGCGGCGAAAAAGTGGTTCTGTTTGAAGCCGTGCTCGCGCCACTCCAGCAGGTTGCCGCCGCGCCCCAGCCGCAGCGGGATCTGGTAGCGCTCGGCATGCTTTTGCAGCACCCGCAGATCGAACTGCACCAGGTTCCAGCCGATGATGGCGTCGGGATCGTGGCGTTCCAGCCAGGCGTTCAACCGTTCCAGCAGCTGGGGGCGGCTGGCGCAATATTCCAGATCGAAATCCAACGGCTCATCGCCGCCGTTGGCCGGCCCCAGCATGTACACCTGCCGCTGGCCGCAGCCTTCCAGCGCGATGGAGTAAAGTTCGCCGTGGGCGGTGGTCTCGATATCCAGCGATACCAGCTTGAGCGTTGGGCGGTACTCCGGCGCCGGCTTCATCTGGCCATTGAGCAACAGGCCGCCGCCGTTGGGGTTGCCGTTGAACCACACCGGCGCGGTGATGAAGCGCTCCATCAGGTAGCGCTCCGGTGGGCGAATGTCGGCCTCGTAGACCGCAACGCCGCCTTCCCGCAGCAGTTTTTCCAGCTTGATGAGCTGACGGTGCTGGCGGCAGTAAAGCCCCAGCATCGGGCGGTGGTGAAAATCCGTCAGTGCCAGCGGTTTCAGTTCGACTTGCCGCTCTTCCCGCAGCAGCAGTTCCACGCGCTGCCGGTGTTCGGCGGGGATAAACGCCACCGAGGTTTGCGGCGGCAGACGCAGCTGACGCGGGCCCGCGTCGGTCGCCAGCCAAAATTCGACCTCGGTGCCGGTGGGCGTGTCGCGCCAGTGGCGAGTGAGCAGGAAACCCTGTTGCAGTGCTGTCATAACCCCTTCGTCTTCCGCCGGGTGGCGTGCGCGACATTCAGCGAGATGTCGGTTTTGGCGCTAATATAGATAAATTATAGTATGGGTTTTTATACAGTGATTGTCCATTGCCGCGCGGTGTTGCCAAATACGCATACAATTCATCGATTGACTCGTCTGCGGCGGCACTGGAAAATCCTCCGCCCGTTTGGCCCGAATAATCCACAGAGGTGTAATGGAAGCCTATTTACAAGATTTGATCACCCAGTCACTGGCTTTCACCCTGATGGTCGTCCTGCTGGTCGCTTTTCTGGAGTCGCTGGCACTGGTGGGGCTGCTGCTGCCCGGCACGGTGATGATGGCCAGCATCGGCGCGTTGATCGGCAGCGGCAAGGTGGACTTTTACTACGCCTGGGCGGCGGGCATCGTCGGCTGCGTGCTCGGCGACTGGATCTCTTATTTCGTCGGCCGCGCGTTCAAGGGGCCTTTACACCGTTGGTCTTTCCTGAAGAAGAACAAGGCGCTGCTAGACAAAACCGAGCACGCCTTGCACCAGCACAGCATGGCGACCATTCTGATCGGCCGTTTCGTCGGCCCGACGCGCCCGTTGGTGCCGATGGTGGCCGGCATGCTCGATTTACCGCCGTACAAGTTCGCGCTGCCGAACATCATCGGTTGCCTGACCTGGCCGCCGGTTTATTTCTTTCCCGGCATTCTGGCGGGCGTGGCGATCGATATTCCCGCCGGTGCCGACAGCGCGATGTTCAAGTGGCTGCTGCTTGCGGCGGCGCTGCTTGTCTGGCTGGCGGCATGGTTGAGCTGGCGCTGGTGGCGTGAAGGCAAGCGCAACGCCGATCGTCTGAGCCGTTGGCTGACGCCGCTGCGGCTGCGCGTGGTGTGCGGATTGAGTTGGTTGGTGGCACTGGCGGCCGGTTATGCGCTGAGCCAGCAGCCGCTGATGCCGGTGTATCGCCACCTGCTGTGGAAGGTGTTGTCGGGTCAATGACAAAAGGGGGCGAAAGCCCCCGTTCGCCTTACTGGAAGAACGCTTCCAGCTGTTCAAATACCCGCACGTCTTCGCTGTGGCGCTTCACCTGCAGCACATCCTCCAGCTTTTCCACCTGGCTTATCATCTGCTCCAGCCGCTGATCGTCGGCGACCAGTAGCCAAATGCGGCTTTGCTGGCCGTCCTTCAACGGCAGACACAAAATGCCTTCGACGTTGAACGCGCGGCGAGCGAACAGCCCGCAAACGTGCGACATCACGCCGGGATGGTTGCGCACCGCCAGCTCCAGGATCACCTGGGGTTTATCTTGTGGTTGCAGCATGGCTTATTCTCCAATCATGTCGATGTTGGCGGCGCCCGGCGGCACCATCGGAAACACTTTTTCATTAATATCGATCAGCGCGTGGATCAGACAGGGGCCCGGTCGTTGGATCGCCTCGGCCAGCGCCGCCTGCGGATCTTCCGCAGCATTCAGATCGCAGGTATCCAACCCGAATCCGGCGGCGATTTTCAGGAAGTCGGTGCGCTTCGGATAGGCGGCGGCGAAGATGCGCTGCTGGTAGAACAGGGTTTGCTGCTGGTGCACCAGCCCCAGCGCCTGGTTGTTCATCAAAATGATTTTCACGTCCAGATCGTGCTCGACCGCGGTGGCCATTTCCTGAATGTTCATCATCAGGCTGCCGTCACCGGAGAAGCACAGCACTTTGCGCTCAGGCTCCGCCAACGCCGCGCCGATCGCCGCCGGCAGGCCGAAGCCCATGGTGCCCAGGCCGCCCGAAGTCAGCCACTGGCGCGGCCGGCTCAGCGGATAGGCCTGCGCCACCCACATCTGATGCTGGCCCACGTCGGTGGTGATGATGGCGTTATCGTCCACGCAGCGCGCGGCGGCCAATACCAGGCCGTAATGGCTCAGCGGATCGTCGGCGTTCGGCATGTTGAACGGGAATTCGCGCTTCAGGTCATTGACGGTGTTCAGCCACGCGCTGCGCGGCTGCGTGTCGATCTGTGGCAGCAACTGTTGCAGCACCTGGCCGACGTCGGCATGGATCGCCACGTTGGCCTGTTTGACCTTGCCCAGCTCGGCGCGATCGATATCCACGTGAATGATGGCGGCGTTAGGGCAGAACTGCTCGGTTTTGCCGATTGCCCGGTCGTCGAAACGCGCGCCCAGCACGATCAGCAGATCGGCCTCCTGCAGAATGAAGTTGGTGCTGCGCGCCGCGTGCATGCCCAGCATGCCCAGCGACAGCGGGTGTTCCACCGGCATCGCGCCCAGCGCCATCAGCGTCATGGTGGTGGGCAGGCTGGCGCGCTCGGCCAGTTCCAGCGCCTGCCGGTGGGCGTCGGCGCAGATGATGCCGCCGCCCAGGTAAAGGATCGGGCGTTTTGCCTGATTGATCATCGCGGCGGCCTGCGAAACCAGTGCCGGATCGAAGCTCGGGGCGGCGTCCGGCACGGCGATCGGCGGCAGCTCTTCCAGCGTGATGGTGGCGGTTTGCACGTCTTTCGGCACATCGATCCAGACCGGGCCCGGGCGGCCTGACTCGGCGATGCGGAACGCGTCGCCGATCACCTGTGGCAGCTCGCGGATATCACGCACCAGATGGTTGTGCTTGGTGATCGGGATGGAAATGCCGTAGGTGTCCACTTCCTGGAAAGCGTCGGTGCCGATCATTGAGGAGGGCACCTGCCCGGTGATGCACACCAGCGGAATGGAATCGAGCTTGGCGTCGGCGATGGCGGTAACCAGGTTGGTGGCGCCCGGCCCGCTGGAGGCGATGCACACCGCCGCCTTGCCGTTGGCGCGCGCCATACCCTGCGCCATAAAGCCCGCGCCCTGTTCGTGGCGCGCCAGCACGTGGTGAATGCGGGTGCTTTGGCTCAGCGCGTCATACAGCGGCAGCGCGGCGCCGCCGGGAATGCCGGCGACGGTAGTGATGCCCTGACGCTCCAGCAGATGAACGATCAATTGTGCGCCGGTAAAGCTGGTGCCCGGTTGAGGCGTGCCCGAAGTTGCCATGTTCCTGTCCTTTCTCAAGGCCGGTGAGCTTTGCTGGGCAGGGTGCTAAAACAAGAAACCCCGCCCGGTTTGCGCCGGCGGGGTTTGGGAATCGATGCGTTGATTCGGACCCTACGGCGCATTGCCGACGACCACCACCACACGCACGACGACCACCGCGGCTGGTAGCGCGGTAACTAGTAGGGTCGAAGTCAGCGAGGATGCGATCACAGGGAACCTTATCATCAGTAAAAAAAGTCAGGTTTTTATAAAAACACAGGCGCAAAATTCGCACAACAGGTTTATTGGCGCAGCATAAAAAACGAGCGTCAGATCACGCTTTACCCGAAATGCCCAGCACGCGCGCTTCGGGCGCGCTGCCGTCCAGCAGGGCCTGCGTCGGGCCGTCGTAGTAGATGCGGCCGTCGACCACCAGCAGCGTGCGCGGCGCGATGCGCGCGGCGTCGTCGAGGTTGTGCGATACCATCAGCAGCGTCAGGTTGCGCTGTTCGCACACCGTCCGCAGCAGTTGCAGCATCTCGTTGCGCAGCGCCGGGTCGAGCGCCGAGAAGGGTTCGTCGAGCAGCAGGATCGGCCGCTGGCGAATCAAACAGCGCGCCAGCGCGGCGCGCTGACGCTGGCCGCCCGAAAGTTGCGACGGCAGGCGTTCCAGATGCTCTTCCAGGCCGACTTGCCGGGCGATTTGCGCCCGCTGTTGGCGCTGCTGCGCGTTCAAGCGCAGGCCGGGATCCAACCCCAATCCGATGTTCTGCGCCACCGTCAGGTGCGCGAACAGATTGTTTTCCTGAAACAGCATCGACACCGGCCGTTTGGCCGGCGGTGTGGCGGTGTGATCCTCACCGTTCAGCAGCAGCCGGCCGCTGGCCGCCGGCAGAAAACCGGCGATCAGGCTCAGCAAGGTGCTTTTGCCGGCGCCGCTGGGGCCGAGCACCGCGACGCGCTCGCCCGGCTGGATGCGCAGGTCAAAGCGCATCGGCAGGTGGTCATACAGATAGGTCAGTTTTTCAAGCGTCAGCATGGCGGCTCGGTAAGCGTTCGATCAGGGTAAACAGCAGGAAGCATAACAGCAGCAACAGCAGCGCGGTCACCGCGCCGTCATGGCTGCGGTAGGCGCCAATCTGCTGATACAGATAAAAAGGCAGGGTACGGAAATGCTCGTTGCCAAACAAGGCGACCACGCCGAAATCGCCGATCGACAGCACGCAGGCGAAGGCCAGCGCCTGCGCCAGCGGGCGGCGCAAGGCGCGCAGCTCAATCAGCCGCAGCCGTTGCCAGCCGCGGATATCCAGCGACAGGCACAGCGGGTTGTAACGTTCGGCGAGGTCGCGCATCGGATTCTCCAACACCTTGAGCGCATAGGGCACCGCCATCAGCGCATTGGTGAGGATCACCAGCGCATAGGGCGACTGCGGCAACCCGATGGTATCGCTCAGCAGCAGGAAGAAGCCGGTGGCCAGCACGATGCCCGGCATCGCCAGGATCACCATGCCGCTCAGCTCCAGCGCCTGGCCGCCGCGCAGCTGCTGCCGCAGCTTCAACTCGCGGCTGCTCCACAGCAGCATCAGGGTGAGCGCCACACACAGCAGCCCGGCGCCGAGGGCGATGCGCAGCGACGTGAACAGGGCCTGCCACAGCACTGGCTGGCGCAGTACGCTGAGGATAGCCTGGTTGGCGCCATCGGCGATCACCGCCAGCAAGGGCGGCAGCAACAGCAACAGCGCGGCGGCGATCAGCAGGGAATCGCCGATGCGTCGCCACAGGCTGTCTTCCGGATTGCGCCAGCGCTGGGCGTGGGTATGCCCCACCGGCAATGCCTGGCTCAGGCGCTGACTGATCAACACCAGCCCGAGACAACAGCCCAGCTGGATCAGCGCCAGCATGGCGGCGCGTCCCAGATCGTAGTCGTAACTCAGCGCCTGGTAGATCGCCAGTTCGATGGTGGTGGCCTGCGGCCCGCCGCCCAGCGACAGCACGGTGGCGAAGCTGGCGAAGCACAACATGAAGATCAGCGCGCCGCTCGGCAGGATTTGGCGGCGCAGCGCCGGCCATTCGACGAAGCGGAACTGCTGCCAGCCGCTCATGCCCAGTTGGGCGGCCAATTGGCGCTGTTCCACCGGAATATTCTCCAGCGCCTGCAGCAACAGGCGGGTCGCCAGCGGCAGGTTAAAGAACAGGTGCGCCAGCAGAATGCCCTGCAGGCCGTAAGGCGAGAAGCCATACTCCACGCCCAGCCAGCCGCACAGCGTCGCCAGCCAGCCCTGGCGCCCATAGACGCTGAGCAGGCCGAATACCGCCACCAACACCGGCAGCACCAGCGTCATGGCGCACAGCCGCAGCAGCAGTTGCCGGCCGGGGAAACGGCGGCGATAGAGCGCGCGCGCCAGCGGGATGGCGGGCAGCACCGAGATCAGCGCCGACAGCAGCGCCTGCCAAAAGGTGAAGCGCACCACGTGCCACAGATAGCTGTCCTGCCAAAGGCCGCGCCAGTCGCTGTCCGGCGCGTGACGCCACAGCGACCCCATCGCCAGCGCGGCGACCAGCAGGATCACGCCGGCGGCCAGCAGCCCCGGCCAGAGCCAGCGGGGGATCAGCGGCTGACGGCGGTTTGCCATGCCCGGATCCAGCCGCCGCGTTGTGTGGCCACCTCTTCGGCACTGTACTGCAGCGCGGTATGCGGTACGTTCATCTGTTCAAAGCCGACGGGCAGCGGAGTGTTGATCACCGGGTACATCCAGTTGCCGGTCGGAATGGTGTTCTGGAATGCCGGCGTCACCATGAACTGCATGAAACGCTCCGCCAGTTCGGGTTGTTTGGCGGCCTTCAGCTTGCCGGCCACTTCCACCTGCAGGTAGTGGCCTTCGCTGAACATGGCGGCGGCGTAGAGGTCTTTTTTCTCTGCGATCAGGTGGTAGGCGGGAGAGGTGGTGTAGCTGAGCACCAGATCGCCTTCGCCTTTCAGGAACAGGCCGTAGGCTTCACTCCAGCCTTTGGTGACGGTGACGGTCTTCTTCGCCAACTGCTGCCAGGCGGCCGGCGCCTTGTCGCCATACACTTTCTGCATCCACAGCAGCAGGCCGAGCCCCGGCGTGCTGGTGCGCGGATCTTCGTAGATCACTTTCCAGTTGCGATCGCTGCTGACCAGCTCCTGCAGGCTTTTCGGCGGGTTCTTCAGTTTTTCTTTGTTGTAGACGAAGGCGAAGTACCCGTAATCGTAAGGCACGAAGGTCGCGTCCTGCCAGCCGCCCGGCACCGTCAGTTTGGCGCTGTCGACGCCGCTCGGCGCGAACAGGCCGGTTTGCTGCGCCGCCTGCAGCAGGTTGTTGTCCAACCCCAGCACCACGTCGGCGGCGCTGTTCTTGCCCTCCATGCGCAGGCGGTTCAGCAGCGAGACGCCGTCTTCCAGCGCGACGAACTTCAGTTCACAGTCGCACTCGGCCTCGAAGGCTTTCTTCACCGCCGGGCCAGGGCCCCAGTCGGCGGCGAAGGAATCGTAGGTGTAAACCGTCAGCGTTGGCTTGGCGAACACCGGCGCGGCGCACAGCAGCAATAAGCAGGGCAGATATTTTTTGACCACGTTGCTCTCCTGAGAAATAAGGGGGCAAGGGCATCTGAGGGGGCGAGGCGGCGTCGCCGGTTCGCTGGGCTCAAATCCCTCCGCCGGTATTGACCGGATCAGGTTCGACGGGTGTGCTCTCAGCGGAAAATCGGGCGTGTGATACGCAGCGAATTTCCGCACCCCGTTGAGACGGCGCTATTGTAAAGATTAACCGGCCTTGACGAAAGGCGCTTATGCCTCCGGTGGGGCAAACCAGGCGGACTTGAAGTCGAACCAGCCGAGGGTGTTCATTCGCACGCCGCGCATGCTGCGCTGGCCGTGCAGCTGCAGCCAGTGGTGGAACAGCGGATGCAGTTGATGATCGCTGACCAGACGTTGGCAAAACTCCGCCAGCGGCAGGCGGTTGGCTCGCCACAGCGCGGCGTCCTGCGCCAGATCCTCGTTCATGCAGTGCTGCATCAGCGGCAGTTCATACAGTGTGGCGAACAGCGAAAACTCCAGCGGCAGATAGAAGTTGGCGCTGCCGAGCCACAGATCGCTGCGCGCGTCCCCCTGGTGCCAGGTGGCGTAGTCCACGCTTTGCACGATCAGGCGGATGCCGTGCTGCGCCAGCAGCGGCTCGATCGCCTGACGGATGGCGTGAAACTCCGAATGCTCATTGAAGTGGGTCATCGTCAGTTCGGTCAGACCCGGCGGCTTGGGCTGCTGCGCCAGCGCGCGGTTGTGGTGCCAGCGCGGCAGCAGGCCGTACGCCGGCGACCAGTAGCGCTGATAGAGCGGCCCGGCGTGGCTCAGCAGCGAAATGGGATTGATCAATTCGCACAGCCAGCTGCGAATGGCGGGATCGGCCGCCAATGGGGAGCGCCGATCGAACAGCAGGAAATAACAGCCCTCTTCCAGCCGGCTTTCCAGTTCATTGTTGGCGGTTTCATCGCCCTGCAGCTGTACGCCTGAGTGCACCAGCTCTTCGGAGAATTCCGGCAGCACCCAGATATTCACCTCATCGATCAGCGCCCGGTAGCCGAAATAGTCGTCGAAGGCGTGGATCTTCATCTGGCTGGGGAGATTGCGCACCACGCGGTAGGGGCCGGTGCCGATCGGATGGCGGGCGAAGTCCGGCAGCTCGCGCCATTCGCGCGGCAGGATCATGGCGTGTACGCTGCCTAATAGCCAGGGCAGCCAGTGATCGGCGCTGCGCAGATGCACGTCGACAACGAACGGCGTCGGCGAGGTGACGCTTTCGATATGCGAGAACAGCGGTTGCGAGGTCAGACGCGAAAGCGAACTGATGACGTCCGCCATCTCCAACTCGCGGCCGTGGTGAAAATGGATCGCCGGGCGCAGGTAAAACCGCCAGTGCAGCGGCGTCAGCATTTGCCAATGGTGGGACAGGTCGGACTCCAGTTCCCCGTTTTCCTCATTTATGCGCGTCAGGCCGTTGAAGATCTGGCGCGCCAAATGGGTCTCCGAACGCCGCAGCGCCGAGCCGGGCAGCAGGTTGTACAGCTGCCGGTAGTAGAGCACCCGCAGGATGTGTTTCCCCTGGCGGAAGCTGCGCCCCAGCTGCGACAGCAGCATCTGACGCACTACGTCTTTGTCGCCCACCAGTTGCACCAACTGATCGATGCGATCCTGTTCCAGCAGCTCCTCGGCCCGCTGTTGCTGCAGCGCCAGGCCGGTGTAATGGAAGGTGAGCCGCGAACGTTTGCCGCGCCCCGATTCCGCCTGCCAGGTGAGCCAACCCTCCCGCTGCATGGCGCTCAGCAGGGAGCGCACGTGCCGCCGCGAGCAGCTGAGCGCCTCCGCCAGCGCCTGCAGCGTGGTGTCGGTGGTTTCACCGTGGCAGCGCTGCCACAGACGGATGAACTGCTGCTGCAATCTGGACGTGGACATAAAAGAGGAACACTCCCGCCTCAAGTCGTCAATTTTTCTTTCCCTATATTACGCCGATAATTTTCATCAATGAAAGGGGAGGGCGTAATGATGAAAGCTTTCTTATCCAAACAGTTCTATCAGCGCTATTTCCGCGCGGTGCGCCGTCAGCATGCCGACTGGCTGAGCGTGGTGCCCGAACAGGCGCGGCTGGCGATGCTGGCGCACCTGACGCAATGGGACATCAAAGAGATGACCGACAAGCAGTACCGCGAGCACCTGTAGGGGCTGCGGCGACAAGTTTCTGAGTAATGGTGCTGTTTCACCAGCCAGTGGGGGGACCCACTGGTTTTTTTATGCCTGGTCAGGGCGATGCGCTTGCATTTTTCTCGCCGTGGCCTAAGGTTTCACTTTCGTTTTGAGGTCAGGGAAGACGATATGCAACGCTTGAGCCGGCTGACACTGCGCATCAACCCCATCTTTGCCGCATTCCTGCTGATCGCTTTTCTTTCCGGCATCGCCGGCGCGTTGCTGACGCCGACGCTCAGCCTGTTTCTGACCACCGAGGTGAAAGTGCGGCCGTTGTGGGTCGGGCTGTTTTATACCGCCAATGCGGTGGCCGGCATTCTGGTCAGCTTCCTGCTGGCCAAGCGCTCCGACACCCGCGGCGATCGACGCCGGTTGATCCTGCTGTGCTGCCTGATGGCGGTCGGCAACTGTCTGTTGTTCGCTTTCAATCGCGATTATCTAACGCTGATCACCGCCGGGGTGTTGCTGTCGGCGATCGCCAACACCGGCATGCCGCAGATTTTCGCGTTGGCGCGTGAATACGCCGACAGCGAGGCGCGTGAAGTGGCGATGTTCAGTTCGGTCATGCGTGCCCAGCTTTCGCTGGCGTGGGTGATTGGCCCGCCGCTGTCGTTTGCGTTGGCGCTGAATTATGGGTTCACCGTGATGTTTCTGATCGCCGCCGCCACCTTCGTGATTTGCGCGCTGCTGGTGTGGTTCACGTTGCCATCGGTGCCGCGCGCGGCGGAGCGCAATGAGCTGCATGGCGGTGCCTCTGCGCCGATCGCGCCCGCCGGCGCCTGGCGCAATCGCGACGTGCGGCTGCTGTTCATCGCTTCGATGCTGATGTGGACCTGCAACACCCTGTACATCATCGACATGCCGCTGTATATCACCGCCGATCTCGGGCTGCCGGAAGGGCTGGCCGGCGTGTTGATGGGCACCGCCGCCGGGTTGGAAATCCCGGCGATGCTGCTGGCCGGTTACTACGTCAAGCGCTTCGGCAAACGCAATATGATGCTGTTGGCGGTGACGGCGGGCGTGCTGTTCTACCTTGGGCTGACGATGTTGGCGACCAAGCCGGCCCTACTCGCTCTGCAGCTGCTCAACGCGGTGTTTATCGGCATCGTCGCCGGTATCGGCATGCTCTATTTTCAAGATTTGATGCCGGGTCGACCGGGCGTCGCCACCACGCTGTTCACCAACAGCATCTCCACCGGGGTGATCCTGGCCGGGGTGCTGCAGGGCGCGCTGGTGGAGAACCTCGGTCACTACTCGGTGTACTGGCTGGCGGCGCTGCTGGCGCTGGCGGCGCTCTGGATGAGCGCCAAAGTGCGTGAAGTGTGAGGTCAAACGGCGGCATTCTTGATGCAAGTCATTGAGAATGCTAAACCGGACGCCCAAGCTGAAGGCATATGGAGCGCGATCGTTGCGTCCACGCCCGTCTCGCTATTGAGACGCCGCCTCGTTGTTTAGAACAGTGGGAACGTTATGGATAAACTCACACCGCTCAAACCGCTTCCTTCCCTGTGCGCGCTCGCCGCCACGCTGATCATCTGGTTCCTCATTCCCGTCCCCGAAGGCGTTGCGCCCAACGCCTGGCAGCTGCTGGCGCTGTTTATCGGTACCATCATCGCCATCATCGGCAAGGCGATGCCGATCGGCGCGGTCTCGGTGATCGCCATCGCTCTGGTGGCGGTGACCGGCGTCACCAACCCCGGCAAGCCGGGCGCGGCGCTGGACGACGCCCTCAGCGGCTTCTCCAACCAGCTGATCTGGCTGATCGGCTTTTCGATCATGATCTCCCTCAGCCTGAACAAAACCGGACTGGGCGCGCGCATCGGCTACTATTTCATCTCGCTGTTCGGCAAGAAAACGCTGGGCATCGCCTACGCGCTGACGCTGGCGGAAACCACGCTGGCGCCGGTGACGCCGAGCAATACCGCGCGCGGCGGCGGCATCATTCACCCGATCATGAAGTCGATCGCCGACAGCTTCGGCTCTAAACCCGAACTTAATACCTCCGGCAAGATTGGCCGCTATCTGTCGCTGGTGAACTACAACATCAACCCGGTCACCTCGGCGATGTTTATCACCGCCACGGCGCCTAACCCGCTGATCGTCAGCCTGATCGCCAAGGGCACCCACGGCAGCTTCGAGCTGTCCTGGTCGATGTGGGCGGTCGCCGCCCTGGTGCCGGGGCTGTGTTCGCTGATCGTGATGCCGCTGGTTATTTACCTGCTGTATCCGCCCGAGGTGAAAAGTACGCCGGACGCGCCGCGCTTCGCTCGCGAAAAACTGCAGGCGCTGGGGCCGGTGACGTTGCCAGAAAAAATCACCCTCGGGGTGTTCGCACTGCTGCTGGTGCTATGGGCCGGCATCCCGGCGATGATCTTCGGCCCGGCGCTGGCGGTTAATCCCACCACGGCGGCGCTGATCGGCCTGGCGGTGCTGCTGGCCACCGGGGTGCTGAGCTGGGAGGACGTGCTGAAACATAAAGGCGCCTGGGATACCGTGGTGTGGTTCTCGGCGCTGGTGATGATGGCCAGTTTCCTCGGCAAGCTGGGGCTAATAGGCTGGCTGTCGCAAACCGTGGGCAACGGCATCGACCGTATGGGCATGAGTTGGGTGGGCGGCACGATCTTGCTGACCATTATCTATTTGTATTCTCACTATTTCTTCGCCAGCACCACCGCGCACGTGACGGCGATGTTCGCCGCCTTCTTCGCCGCCGGCATCGCGCTCGGGGCGCCGCCGGCGTTGCTGGGCCTGATCCTGGCGTTCTCTTCTTCGCTGATGATGTCGCTGACCCATTACGGCACCGGCACCGCGCCGATCATCTTCGGCTCCGGCTATGTGACGCTGGGGGAGTGGTGGAAAGCGGGATGGGTGATGAGCGTGGTTAACCTGCTGATCTGGATGCTGATCGGCGGGGCATGGTGGAAGCTGCTGGGCTACTGGTGAGGAAAAAATTCACCCGCCGGGCGGCGGGTGAAAGGGATCAGTTCAGAAATGCCGGCTGCTGCGCTTCGTAGCGGGAGATGTCCGCTTCGTGCTGCAGCGTCAGGCCGATGCTGTCCAGTCCGTTGATCATGCAGTGGCGGCGGAAGCTGTCTATTTCGAACGGATAGCTTTTGCCGCCGGCGTTGACCGTCTGGTTCTCCAGATCCACCACGAACTCTGTTCCCTCGTTGGCGTCCACCAGTTTGAACAGCTCGTCCACCTGCTGCTCGCTCAGCGTCACCGGCAACAGCTGGTTGTTGAACGAGTTGCCGTAGAAGATATCGGCGAAGCTCGGCGCGATCACCACTTTGAAACCGTAGTCGGTCAGCGCCCAGGGGGCGTGTTCGCGCGAGGAGCCGCAGCCGAAGTTTTCGCGCGCCAACAGGATGCTGGCGCCTTTATAGCGCGGTTTGTTCAGCACGAACTCCGGGTTCGGTTGCTGGCCGGCGTCGTCGAGGAAGCGCCAGTCGTTGAACAGGTGCTGGCCGAAACCGGTGCGGGTGACCTTCTGTAAAAACTGCTTGGGAATAATGGCGTCGGTGTCGACGTTGGCCGCATCCAAAGGCACCACTAAGCCGGTATGTTGAGTAAATTTAGCCACGTTAGCCCCTTAGTGAATATCACGGATGTCGGCGAAGTGACCGGCGACGGCGGCCGCGGCGGCCATCGCCGGGCTGACCAGGTGGGTGCGCCCACCGCGGCCCTGACGCCCTTCGAAGTTACGGTTGCTGGTGGATGCGCAGCGCTCGCCCGGATTCAGGCGGTCGTTGTTCATCGCCAGGCACATCGAGCAACCCGGCAAACGCCATTCGAAACCGGCTTCGATAAAGATTTTGTCCAACCCTTCGGCTTCCGCCTGGGCCTTCACCGGGCCGGAGCCAGGCACTACGATAGCCTGCACGCCGCTGGCGACCTTGCGCCCCTTGGCGATAGCCGCCGCCGCGCGCAGATCTTCGATGCGTGAGTTGGTGCAGGAGCCGATGAACACTTTGTCGATCGGCACCTCGGTCAATTTGATGCCCGGTTTCAAATCCATGTAGGCCAACGCTTTCTCGGCGGAGGCGCGCTCGACCGGATCGCTGAACGATTCCGGCGCCGGGATCGCCTGATTGACGGCGATCACCTGGCCGGGGTTGGTGCCCCAGGTGACCTGCGGCGCGATCTCTTCGGCGTGCAGCGTCACTACGGTATCGAATTGGGCGTCGGCGTCGGACTTCAGCGTACGCCAGTAAGCGACCGCCTGCTCCCAGTTTTCGCCGGTTGGCGCAAACTGGCGCCCCTTCAGGTAGGCGAAGGTGGTGTCGTCCGGCGCCACCAATCCGGCTTTGGCGCCCATTTCGATCGCCATGTTGCACAGGGTCATGCGGCCTTCCATGCTCAACGCTTCGATCGCCTTGCCGCAGAATTCCACCACGTGGCCGGTGCCGCCGGCGCTGCCGGTTTTGCCGATCACCGCCAGCACGATGTCTTTGGCGGTAATGCCCTCGGCGGCGTCGCCGGTCACTTCAATCTTCATGGTTTTGGCGCGGCCCTGCTTCAGGGTCTGGGTCGCCAGCACATGCTCCACTTCCGAGGTGCCGATGCCGAACGCCAGAGAGCCGAAAGCGCCGTGGGTGGCGGTGTGCGAGTCGCCGCAGACGATGGTCATGCCCGGCAGCGTCATGCCTTGTTCAGGCCCAATCACGTGCACGATGCCCTGGAACGGGTGGTTCAGGTCATACAGCGAAACGCCGAATTCCGCGCAGTTCTTGATCAGCTCCTGCATCTGGATACGCGCCATTTCGCCGCTGGCGTTGATGTCTTTGGTCTGGGTCGACACGTTGTGATCCATGGTGGCGAAGGTTTTGCCGGGCTGGCGTACCTTGCGGCCCATGGCGCGCAGGCCGTCGAACGCCTGCGGCGACGTGACTTCGTGCACCAGGTGCCGGTCGATATACAGCAACGGCGTTTCGTTCGGCGCTTCGTGCACCACGTGGGCGTCGTACAGCTTCTGGTATAAGGTCTTGGCCATGTTATGCCCCCTGAGCTACAAAGCGAGCGATGATGTCGCCCATTTCATCGGTGCTGACGGCTTTGCCGTCACCGGCCAGATCGGCGGTGCGGTAGCCCTGTTCCAACGCCTGGTTGATGGCGCGTTCTACGGCGTCGGCCGCTTCATCGGCGCCCAGGCTGTAACGCAGCAGCAGGGTGGCGGACAGGATTTGCGCAATCGGGTTGGCGATGCCTTTGCCTGCAATATCCGGCGCGGAACCGCCCGCCGGTTCGTACAGGCCGAAACCTTGTTCGTTCAGGCTGGCGGATGGCAGCATGCCCATCGAGCCGGTGATCATCGCGCATTCGTCGGACAGGATGTCGCCGAACAGGTTGGAGCACAGCAGCACGTCGAACTGGGACGGATCTTTGATCAGCTGCATGGTGGCGTTGTCGATATACATGTGCGACAGCGACACGTCCGGGTAATCCTTGGCGACCTGATTGACTACTTCACGCCACAGGATGGAGCTTTGCAGCACGTTGGCCTTATCGATCGACGTCACCTTGTGGCGACGCTTGCGGGCGGACTCGAAGGCGATGCGCGCGATGCGCTCAATCTCGAAACGGTGGTACACCTCGGTGTCGAAGGCGCGCTCCTGCATGCCCTGGCCTTCACGGCCCTTCGGCTGGCCGAAGTAGATGCCGCCGGTCAATTCGCGCACGCACAGAATGTCGAAGCCGCGGGCGGCGATGTCGGCGCGCAGCGGGCAGAACGCCTCCAGCCCTTGATACAGGCGCGCCGGGCGCAGGTTGCTGAACAGTTTGAAGTGTTTGCGCAGCGGCAACAGCGCGCCGCGTTCCGGTTGCTCGGCCGGCGGCAGATGTTCCCATTTCGGGCCGCCCACCGAGCCGAACAGGATGGCGTCGGCCTGCTCGCAGCCGGCGACGGTCGCCGCCGGCAACGGGCTGCCGTGGCGATCGATGGCGATACCGCCGACGTCGTACTCGGCGGTGGTGATGCGAATGTCAAAGCGTTGACGCACTGCGTCCAACACTTTGCGCGCCTGAGCCATTACTTCCGGGCCGATACCGTCTCCGGGCAAGACGGCAATGTGATAAGTCTTCGTCATGTTCACACCGTTTCCTGATTATTTTGATGTTTGTTTTGCTGCAGGCGCTGCTTTTCTTTTTCTACCTGCTGTGAGCGCCAAATATTGTTCAACACGTGCACCATCGCCTTGGCGGAGGATTCGACGATGTCGGTCGCCAACCCTACGCCGTGGAAGCGGCGGCCATTGTAAGAGACCACGATATCCACCTGGCCCAGCGCATCGCGGCCATGGCCTTTGGCGGTCAACTGGTACTTCACCAGCTCGATCGGGTAATCGGTGATGCGATTGATCGCCTGATAGACCGCATCGACCGGGCCGTTGCCGGTGGCGGCTTCGGCTTTCTCTTCGCCGCCGCAGATCAGTTTCACCGAGGCGGTGGCCATGATGCTGCTGCCGGATTGCACGCTGAAGTAACCCAGGCTGAAGTGCTCAGGCTCTTCCTGTTGTTTGTTGATGAAGGCCAAGGCCTCCAGATCGTAGTCGAACACCTGGCCCTTTTTGTCGGCCAGCTTCAGGAAGGCGGCGTACAGGGTATCCAGGTTGTAATCCTGCTCCTGGTAGCCCATCTCTTCCATGCGGTGCTTCACCGCCGCGCGGCCGGAGCGGGAGGTCAGGTTCAACTGCACATCCTTCAGGCCGATCGACTGCGGGGTCATGATTTCGTAGTTTTCGCGGTTCTTCAGCACGCCGTCCTGGTGAATGCCGGAGGAGTGGGCGAAGGCGTTGGAGCCGACGATCGCCTTGTTGGCCGGGATCGGCATGTTGCACAGCTGGCTGACGATCTGACTGGTGCGGAAAATTTCCTGGTGATTGATGTTGGTGTGCACATTCATGATGTCCTGGCGCACTTTAATCGCCATGATCACTTCTTCCAGCGAACAGTTGCCGGCGCGTTCACCAATGCCGTTCAGGGTGCCTTCCACCTGGCGGGCACCGGCCTGCACTGCGGCGATGGAGTTGCCGACCGCCATGCCCAAATCATCGTGGCAGTGCACGGAGATGATGGCTTTGTCGATGTTCGGCACGCGGTCATACAGGGTAGTGATGATGCCGCCGAACTGGTTCGGGGTGGTGTAACCGACGGTGTCCGGGATATTGATGGTGGTGGCGCCGGCGTTGATGGCGGCTTCAACCACGCGACACAGATTGTCGATCGGCGTGCGGCCGGCGTCTTCACAGGAGAATTCCACGTCGTCGGTGTAGTTGCGGGCGCGTTTTACCGAGCGCACCGCCATCTCCAGCACTTCATCGAATGAGCGTTTCAGCTTCGATTCGATGTGCAGGGTTGAGGTCGCCAGGAACACGTGGATACGGAAAGCTTCGGCGACGCGCAGCGCTTCGGCGGCCACGTCGATGTCTTTGTCCACGCAGCGGGCCAGGCCGCAGACACGACTGTTTTTGATTTGGCGAGCGATGGTTTGCACCGATTCGAAGTCGCCCGGTGAAGAGACCGGGAAGCCGACTTCCATCACGTCTACGCCCATTCTTTCCAGCGCCAGCGCAATCTGAATCTTCTCTTTTACGCTCAGGCTGGCCTGCAGCGCCTGCTCGCCATCACGCAGCGTGGTATCGAAAATAATGACTTGTTGGCTCATCGGTGCATTCCTTATCGTGTTGATTTCACGCTAAGCGGGCAAAAAAAAACCCGCGCAGTAGCGCGGGTTTCTTATGGGTGATCGGCTGAGTCAGCTCCGAACGTCGTCCACAGGCATACCGCGCAAGCAAGATGCGTTGAGTAGTAGGCCTAGTAGACGGTGAGTACGGATCATAATGGTTCAGCTTCTCTTAAATTGGGTGTCTGCCTAATTTGATACGTGATTGGTCTGGCGATGTCAACACCTGATTGAATGCGGGGACAATGCGCCGGTTAATCTGCCGGACAGAGGATCCTTCGGCAAAAAAGCAGTGCGCCAGAGAAAAAACGAAGGGCAGTTTGCGCGTTGCTTAGCATAAACGAATCGAATATATACTGCACTAATTGCTTCTGGATTTCGTTGAGTTAAAATTCATGATGAAAAAATAAGCGGGTTAATCACGGAGGGCAATAAAATAACATTTTTAATACAAATGGTTTGCGTTGAATTCATATGATTAATTGATTGTTTTGGCCTTAAAATAACAAAATAATGCGATTTAACACAAAGTGAGCGATGTTTTTAGATGGTTTGATGGCTTGCGATGTGTTTTTATAGTTTGTCTCACACGGCACGGTTACGTTGTTTAATTGTATTAATCATTGTTGATACCTAATTATTAGTACCACCCAGGTAGCATTCTTCCTCTGGCGGTAGAAGCTGCTGACATGCATTCCATATACGACTTATATCGTGTCGGTAACACGAGGTTTTTTATCGGCTGATGGCGGTAATGGCAGGATTTTTCGTGCAAAGATAAGACAATGCGGAGTTTCATTGTTTGTCGAGCATAAGGATTAGATTATCTACACAGGATTTAGTGGAGTGAAATATGGCTGAATATGATTCAGAAATCGCCATGGTCAAAGAGCCGGCGGACATCCATTTGCGCAGTGTCGATCTTAATTTGCTGACGGTGTTTGACGCCGTAATGCAAATGCAAAATATTACGCGAGCCGCTAATTCGTTAGGCATGTCGCAGCCGGCGGTGAGCAACGCGGTGGCGCGCCTGAAGGTGATGTTCAACGACGAGCTGTTCGTGCGCTGCGGGCGCGGGATCCAGCCCACCATGCGGGCCAGGCAGCTGTTTGGCCCGGTGCGGCAAGCCCTGCAGCTGGTACAGAATGAGCTGCCGGGCGCAGAGTTTGAGCCGTTGACCAGCACGCGGGCGTTCTCGCTGTCTTTGTGCAGTCCGCTCGATTTGCGTCTGGGGGCCGGGATAATCAATCACGTCAAACAGATCGCGCCGCAGCTTAATCTGCAAGTAAAGTCATATATTAACAATAATATTGAACACCAATTACGCTATCAGGATGTTGAATTTGTCATTGGCTACAGCCGTTTCGAATCGGCGGAGTTCCGCAGCCTGGCGATGTTCGACGACGAATTAGTGCTGGTGGCCGCGCAGGCGCACCCGAGAATGGGAGAAGAGACGACGTCGGAACTCATGCTGGCCGAACAGCATGCCGCGGTTTCCCTGGAAAGTTTTGGATCGTTCAGTAAACCTTTTTATTCCGAGGAGCCGATGCTGCGCGCCGTGACGCAACAGTGCACCGATCTCTATAGCGTACTGAATATGGTGTCGCAAACGGACATGGTGGCGATTGCGCCCGCCTGGTTGGTGCGGCAACAGACGGAAACGTTGAAAATAAAGGCGGTTCCTTTATGCGGCAATGACAATAAAGCCACTTGCTATCTTTCCTGGCATGAATCTTCCGAACGGGATAAAGGGCACCAGTGGATGAAATCTGTTCTGATTGAGGCGGGAAGCCAAAAGTAACGCGATAAAAAACCGGGATTATATAAAGATAATATTTAACCGAGCGATTTTTCTCATGATGAAAACTAAGAACTATCTGTGTTTTTATTAAGATGTTTCTTGGTTTTACGGCGATTAAATAACTTATTTTCAGGGTGAGTTGGTTCGTTTGCCAAAAATAATTAATATAAATTTATATTCTGATTTTGTCTTTCCGACTGGAATTTTAAACTAATCTGATGCGGCGGTCCGAATGGACCGCATTTTATCGGCATCACCCCCTCTTTTCCCCGCCGTTTTGTCCTGGCGATGAAAGCGACGAAGTTAGCCCGTGTTTTAGCTCACACTTCTACGCTGAAATCGCTTTTCCCTCTGTCTGAGAGTAGGTAGACTGCGCAGAAAAAAGTAAACACGTGTAAGCTGAGATGAGAACCGCAAGGCGTCGTTCTGGCTTAACTGTTTGATTCATTTCAGGCTTAGAGCACTATGATCAATAATCTGCTGCAATACCATTTGATCCATCGTATACAGCATCAAATTACCCACCGCGCGGATCGCACAGCGTTTCGCCAATGGTCGCCCAACGGTGAGCTTCAACTGACCTGGGGAGAGGCCGCTGCCCGTATTGATCGCATTGCCGCTGGGCTGCTGGCCCTGGGGGCCGAAGTGCAAGAGCGCATCGGCATTTTCGCCAACAACACCATGGCCTGGTCGCTGGCCGATCTCGCGATCCTGCATCTGCGCGGCGTCAGCGTACCGCTCTATTCCACCAATACGCCGGCGCAGGCGGCGTTCGTCATCAATGACGCCGACATCCGCATCCTGTTCGTCGGCGAGCAGGCGCAGCTGGATGCCGCCATCGCGTTGCGCGGCGTCTGCCCGCAGCTGAGTCATATCATCGTGTTCGACGAGGGCGCCGATCTGCGTGGCTGCGAGATCGCACAACATCTGAGCGCCTTCGAGCGCGCTGCCGATCCGGCGGCTTTTACCGCTCAACGTCAGCAGCGCATTGAAGAGTGCGACCTGCAGGATCTCTTTACCCTGATCTATACCTCGGGCACCACCGGCGAACCGAAAGGGGTCATGCTGGACTACCGCAACCTGGCGGCGCAGCTCTACCTGCATGATGAACGACTGACGGTCGGCGAAGAGGATGTGTCGCTCAGCTTCCTGCCGCTGTCGCACGTATTCGAGCGAGCCTGGAGCTTCTTTGTCATGCATTCCGGCGCGCAGAACGTCTTCCTGCCGAACACCGACTGGGTGCGGGAAGCGATGGGCCAGGTGCGCCCGACGCTGATGTGCGCGGTGCCGCGATTCTACGAGAAGATTTTCAGCGCGGTGCATGAGAAAGTGGCGCGCGCCCCTTGGCTGCGCCGCGCGCTGTTCCACTGGGCGATCGTCTGCGGCGAACGCAAGTTCCTGCAGGAGCGCGCCGGCAAACCGTTGGGCAAACTGTTCGAACTCTCCCACCGCTGGGCCGACAAGCTGGTGTTGAGCAAGCTGCGCGGCATTCTCGGCGGCCGGGTGCGCTTCTTGCCGGCAGCGGGTGCCAAACTGGATGACAATGTGATCCTGTTTTTCCAGGCGATGGGCGTCAACATCAAGTACGGCTACGGCATGACCGAAACCTGTGCGACCGTGTCTTGCTGGGAAGAGGGGCATTTTCGCTTCGGCTCTATCGGCAAGCCGCTGCCGGAGGTTGAGGTGCGCATCGGCGAGGAAAATGAAATCCAGGTGCGCGGGCCGATCGTGATGCGCGGCTATTTCAACAAGCCGTTGGAAACCGCCGCGACCTTTACCCAAGACGGCTGGCTGAAAACCGGCGACGCCGGGGCGATCGATGAAGAGGGCAATCTGTTCATCACCGAGCGCCTGAAGGATTTGATGAAAACCTCCGGCGGCAAATATATCGCGCCGCAGATGCTGGAAGGCACGCTGGCGCAAGATCGCTTTATCGAGCAGGTGGCGATCATCGCCGATGCGCGCAAGTTCGTTTCCGCGCTGATCGTACCGTGCTTTGAGTCGCTGGAAGAGTACGCGAAGTCAGTCAACCTGAAATACCAGGATCGCCTGGAGCTGCTGCGCAACGGTGAGATCCTTGAGATGTTCGAGAAGCGCCTGCGCGAGATGCAAAAGGAGCTGGCGCGTTTCGAGCAGGTGAAGAAGTTCACTTTGCTGCCGGCGGCCTTTTCCATGGAGCTGGGAGAGCTGACGCCAACGCTTAAGCTGCGTCGCAAAGTGATCCTGCAGCGCTATCAGAGCGAAATCGACTCGATGTACCGGGAACAGGCCTGAGGCCGATGCCGGGCCGCCAGCCCGGCGAAAAAAACGACATATTCTTCGCCTGATTTAGTTCTGTAATTTCCCCTCTGTTCGAAACAATGCCTAGCCTGACAACCCCAGGGCTAGCGCATTGTTTTTATAAAGCCACGATCTCCAGCCGCTTGGCAATAACCCCGCTGCGGTTAAGCCATTTTGCCGTTTGCCTGCCCCATATTCTGACGTTATGTTAATTCGATAGCGACAACCCATAAAAATTTTGGGGCATTGCCCCGCAGTAGGCGCTACGTTCCAGCGCCAGAGAAGAATAAGCAAGCCTGGAGGCAAACCCATGGAGATGTTGTCAGGAGCCGAGATGGTCGTCCGATCGTTGATCGATCAGGGCGTTAAACATGTATTCGGCTACCCCGGCGGGGCGGTGCTCGATATCTACGACGCCCTGCATACGGTCGGCGGAATCGATCATATTCTGGTGCGTCACGAGCAAGGGGCGGTGCACATGGCCGACGGCTACGCGCGCGCCACCGGCGAGGTGGGCGTGGTGCTGGTGACGTCCGGCCCGGGCGCCACCAACGCCATTACCGGCATCGCCACCGCCTATATGGATTCTATCCCGATGGTGGTGCTGTCAGGGCAAGTGCCCAGCTCGCTGATTGGCTACGACGCCTTCCAGGAGTGCGATATGGTGGGCATTTCACGGCCGGTGGTGAAACACAGCTTCCTGGTGAAACGCACCGAAGACATCCCGGCGGTGTTGAAGAAGGCATTTTACCTGGCTTCCAGCGGCCGGCCCGGCCCGGTGGTGATCGATCTGCCGAAAGACATCGTCGGCCCGGCGGTGCGGATGCCTTATGCCTACCCGCAGGACGTGAGCATGCGTTCCTACAACCCGACGGTGCAGGGCCACCGCGGGCAGATCAAACGTGCGTTGCAAACCATTCTGGCGGCCAAAAAGCCGGTGATGTATGTCGGCGGCGGCGCGATTAACGCCGGTTGCGAAGCCGAACTGCTGTCGTTGGCGGAGCAATTGAATCTGCCGGTGACCAGCAGCCTGATGGGGTTGGGGGCCTTCCCCGGCACTCATCGTCAGAGCATCGGCATGCTTGGCATGCACGGTACCTATGAAGCCAATAAAACCATGCACCATGCCGATGTGATCTTCGCCGTCGGCGTGCGTTTCGACGATCGCACCACCAATAATCTCGCCAAATACTGCCCGGATGCCACCGTGCTGCATATCGATATCGATCCGACCTCGATCTCCAAAACGGTGGATGCCGATATCCCGATCGTTGGCGACGCCAAACAGGTGTTGGTGCAGATGCTGGAGCTGTTGGCGCAGGATGACAAAACGCAGGATCAAGATGCGCTGCGCGACTGGTGGCAGTCTATCGAACAGTGGCGTGCCCGCGACTGTTTGGGGTACGACAAAAACAGCGGCACCATCAAGCCGCAGGCGGTGATCGAAACCCTGCATCGTCTGACCAAAGGCGACGCCTATGTGACCTCGGACGTGGGGCAGCACCAGATGTTCGCCGCGCTTTATTATCCGTTCGATAAACCGCGCCGTTGGATCAACTCCGGCGGCCTCGGCACCATGGGCTTCGGCCTGCCGGCGGCATTGGGCGTCAAGCTGGCGCTGCCGGAGGAAACCGTGGTGTGCGTTACCGGCGACGGCAGCATCCAGATGAACATTCAGGAGCTGTCCACCGCGCTGCAATATAACCTGCCGGTGGTGGTGGTGAACCTCAACAACCGTTATCTGGGCATGGTGAAGCAGTGGCAGGACATGATTTATTCCGGCCGCCACTCGCAGTCTTACATGGATTCGCTGCCGGACTTCGTCAAGCTGGCCGAGGCCTATGGCCATGTCGGCATCGCCATTCGCACGCCGGATGAGCTGGAAAGCAAGCTGGCGCAGGCGCTGGCGGAAAAAGAGCGGCTGGTGTTCGTCGACGTGACCGTCGATGAAACCGAACATGTTTACCCGATGCAGATCCGCGGCGGAAGCATGGACGAAATGTGGCTTAGCAAAACGGAGAGGACCTGATCATGCGCCGTATTTTATCTGTCTTGCTGGAAAACGAATCCGGCGCCTTGTCGCGCGTGGTTGGGCTGTTCTCCCAGCGCGGTTATAACATCGAAAGCCTGACGGTGGCGCCGACCGACGATCCGACGCTGTCGCGCATGACGATCCAGACCGTCGGCGACGAGAAAGTGCTGGAGCAGATCGAGAAGCAATTGCACAAGCTGGTGGACGTGCTGCGCGTCAGCGAGCTGGTGCAGGGCGCTCACGTCGAGCGCGAGATCATGCTGGTGAAGCTGCAGGCCAGCGGCTATGGCCGTGAAGAGGTGAAACGCTGTGCCGACATCTTCCGAGGGCAGATCGTCGATGTGACGGCAACGCTGTACACGGTGCAATTGGCCGGCACCAGCGACAAACTGGACGCCTTCCTGAGTGCGGTGCGTGACGTGGCGGAAATCGTGGAAGTGGCGCGCTCCGGCGTGGTCGGCGTGTCGCGCGGCGACAAAATCATGCGCTGAGCGCGGTCTGCTGGCGAATAATCGGGGCGCGGCGTGGCTGCGCCCTTTGTTTTTCGGTATTTTTTGCCCGATTGCTGGCACCTTTCGGCAAAAGCGGTTGCTAGGCAGTGTTTTCTGCTGTTAGATCGCAGAGGCTGGATTGAATAACCGCACGGGATGTCATGGTTAATCCGAGCACAGCCTTCACTTCTATTTTCAGCGTCATTAAGGGGTTAATGTGAAACTGGATGAAATCGCGCGTCTCGCGGGCGTTTCGCGCACGACGGCCAGTTACGTCATCAACGGCAAGGCGAAGCAGTATCGTGTCAGCGATAAAACCGTCGAGAAAGTGATGGCCGTGGTCAGGGAGCATAACTATCACCCGAATGCCGTCGCGGCGGGGCTGCGCGCCGGGCGTACCCGTTCTATCGGTCTGGTGATCCCGGATCTGGAAAACACCAGCTATACCCGCATCGCCAACTACCTGGAGCGTCAGGCGCGCCAGCGCGGCTACCAATTGCTGATCGCCTGTTCCGAAGATCAGCCGGACAACGAAATGCGCTGCATTGAACACCTACTGCAGCGCCAGGTGGACGCCATCATCGTTTCCACCGCGTTACCGCCGGAGCACCCTTTCTACCAACGCTGGGCCAACGATCCGTTGCCGATCATCGCGCTGGACCGCGCGTTGGATCGCGAGCATTTCATCAGCGTCGTGGGCGCCGATCAGGAAGACGCCTTTGCGCTGGCGCAAGAGCTGCGCACCTTCCCGGCGGAATCGGTGCTGTATCTGGGCGCCTTGCCGGAGCTATCGGTCAGCTTCCTGCGTGAGCAGGGCTTCCGCCAGGCCTGGCAAGAGGACCCCCGCCACGTCGATTATCTGTACGCCAACAGCTACGAGCGTGAAGCCGCCGGGGCGCTGTTTGCCGAATGGCTGAAAACTCACCCGATGCCGCAGGCGTTGTTCACCACCTCGTTCTCTTTGCTGCAGGGCGTGATGGACGTGACGTTGAAGCAACGCGGCCGTTTGCCGACCGATCTGGCGATCGCCACCTTCGGCGATCATGAACTGTTGGATTTCCTCGAGTGCCCGGTGCTTGCGGTGGCGCAGCGCCATCGCGACGTGGCCGAGCGCGTGCTGGAGCTGGTGCTGGCCAGCCTGGACGAACCGCGTAAACCTAAACCGGGGCTGACGCGCATTCGTCGCAATCTGTTCCGCCGCGGCAGCCTGAGCCGTAAATAGTTTGCCGTCGAGCAGGGGCCCGCATGACCGGGCTCCTGTCTTAGACGTAACCCGTCACCCGAAACAGCCGCCGGCAATACTCCAGGAAGTAGCCATACACCACACCCATCGCCATGGAGACCAGCGCATTGCTGGTTACTGCCGCCAGCATTTGCTGGCCGTCGGCACCGACGCTCCACAGAATGGCGGCATAAACCGGCGACTGAAAGCTGACATAGGCCAGCAAATCGGCGAGATTGCGCAGCAGGAACTGGCCGCGCGGGCTGCGGCGCGCCGTGCGAATAAACAGATCGCGATAACGGCCGTAAGGCCAAGCGATCAGGATGTTGACCGGGATCGACAGCAGGCGGGAAGAGAGGGATTGCTGGAAGCTCATGCCGGAGATCAACACCTCGATCGCCATGCCGGCGATAAAGCAGTACACCACCAACGCGAACGTATCGGCGGCGGCGCTGCGCCAGTGGGCGGCGGGCGAAAGCATGAGTGGCTCCTTTTTTGGTTAAAATACTGTTAAATTGTTATTTTTTGGTTGTTAATTCTTGTTTTTTGCTTTTTAAGTAGTTTACTAATCTGTATTGTGTTTTTTAACTAGTTTTATATTTTTATTTTTAACATTTGTTCGGTTTTTGTCCCGCAGAACCGGGTGGCAGGATGGGGCGGAGAGATTAAAATCGGTGTTTTTGAATAAATTCATTAAAAACATAGTGTTGTGTTTTTTTTGGGCCAGGTGGGGATTTTTTCCGGAAAAAATTGTGGAAATAAAGGTGTAAGAAAATGAAACCATAATTGTAAACAGGTATTTTGGGAATAATCTTACCAAATTGATTTAAATAGAAATTGCTTCTGCTCGTAATATCCGAGCCATTTATTTTTGTCGCGGCCTCATCATTGGTGCACGAATTGAAGTAAAATAGCGCGCGGTTTGACGGTGAATAACGATTGAGCGTTATTAACTCAAGGAGTTATGGCCTTATTCCGCGAACGGTTCGCCAAACGCCGAGCCTTGGCGGGCGCGGCTCGCCAGCGGTTACAGCCCTGAGATTGCCGAGCTGAAAAATGAGACATGGCTTGCAGAAGGAAGTAATGAGTTAATTAATCGCCAGTTCGTCAGGTTTTTAATCAGATTCTTTCCGCTTAGAAAATTCTCTCCGTTTATCATGGTGTTAATTTTTAATCGTCGAATAATCAGAGTTTCTTTCGCGAGTCAGCTCCCAAAATGACCAGAGAAATATTGCCAAAGCGCTGCCGCTCTGGCTTGACAAGGTTTTCATACCCTCCGTAAACTCCATTGTGTGGGAATTTGTGGGGTAAAGTGGTGAAAACGGTCACTAAGGGGTAGCTCAGGAATGTTCCGTGGAGCGACGATGGTCAACCTCGACAGCAAAGGGCGGCTCGCCGTACCTACCCGATATCGGGAATTGCTCAACGAGGAATCGCAAGGCCAAATGGTCTGTACCATTGACCTCCATCAGCCCTGCCTGCTGCTTTATCCTTTGCCCGAATGGGAAATTATTGAACAAAAATTATCACGTCTGTCGAGCATGAATCCCGCCGAGCGCCGCGTTCAGCGCCTGCTGCTGGGGCATGCCAGTGAGTGTCAGATGGATAGTGCCGGTCGTTTGCTGCTCGCCAATACGCTGCGGCAACACGCCGGGCTCACGAAAGAAGTGATGCTGGTCGGTCAGTTCAACAAGTTTGAACTGTGGGATGAACAGACCTGGTATCAACAAGTCAAGGATGATATTGACGCTGAACAGTCGACTCAGGAACCGTTGTCTGAGCGGCTACAGGACTTGTCGCTATAAGCATGTTGGAAAACTATAAACACACCACCGTCCTGCTGGACGAAGCCGTCAACGGCCTCAATATCCGCAGCAACGGCATATATATCGACGGTACTTTTGGTCGCGGTGGCCATTCTCGTCTGATTCTGTCCCAGCTGGGGCCGGAAGGGCGCTTGCTGGCGATTGACCGTGACCCTCAGGCGATTGCAGCCGCCAAATCTATTGAAGATCCTCGTTTTACCATCGTACACGGCCCATTCTCCGAGTTGTCGCACTATGTGCGGGAGCGCGAACTGGTGGGCAAGATCGACGGCGTTCTGCTCGATCTGGGCGTTTCCTCGCCGCAGCTTGACGACGCAGAGCGCGGGTTTTCCTTTATGCGCGACGGTCCGTTGGACATGCGCATGGATCCGTCCACCGGCCTGTCTGCCGCAGAATGGCTGATGAAGGCTGAAGCGGACGACATCGCCTGGGTGCTGAAAACCTTTGGCGAAGAGCGCTTCGCCAAGCGCATCGCGCGCGCCATCGTGGAAAGAAACCGCGTGGAGCCGATGACGCGCACCAAAGAGCTGGCGGATCTGATCGCCGATGCCAGTCCGTTCCGGGAAAAGCATAAGCACCCGGCGACGCGCAGCTTCCAGGCGATCCGCATCTATATCAACAGCGAGCTGGAAGAGATCGAGCGTGCGCTCGACGGCGCGCTGGAAGTACTGGCCCCACAGGGCCGTTTGTCGATCATCAGCTTCCACTCGCTGGAAGACCGCATCGTCAAACGCTTTATGCGTCACCATAGCCGCGGCGCTCAGGTGCCGGCCGGCATTCCGTTGACCGAAGAACAGCTGCGCGGCATGGGCGGCCGGACGCTGAAAGCGCTGGGCAAAATGATGCCGTCGGAAGCGGAAGTGGCGGACAACCCGCGTGCGCGCAGCTCGGTGCTGCGTATTGCTGAGAGGATGCCCGCGTGATCGGCAACGAACGTCACGGTCTGGTTGGGGTCATTGGCGGCGATCTGCTGCGCAACGCCAAGATCCCTCTGATTTTACTGATTGCGTCACTGGTCTCCGCGATTTTCGTGGTGACCACCGCGCACCGCACCCGCCTGCTGACCGCCGAGCGCGAGCAGCTGGTATTGGAGCGCGATGCGTTGGACATCGAGTGGCGCAACCTGATTTTAGAAGAGAACGCCCTCGGCGATCACAGCCGGGTTGAACGTATCGCGACAGAAAAACTGCAGATGCAACATGTTGATCCATCGCAGGAAAATATCATCGTTAAACAATGAATGGTTTAACCGGAATAATGACACGGAGTAGAAAGGAAACGCATGAAAGCAGCGCGCCCCGGTAAGATGAGACGCCAGGAAGATCAGGCCAGCTTTGTCAGCTGGCGTTTTGCGTTGCTGTGCGGCTGTATTTTGCTGGCGATGGTCGGTCTGATGCTGCGCGTCGCTTACCTGCAGGTCATCAATCCCGATCGCTTGGTGAAAGAAGGCGACATGCGTTCGCTGCGCGTGCAGGAAGTGCCGACCGCGCGCGGCATGATCAGCGATCGCGCCGGCCGCCCGTTGGCGGTCAGCGTGCCGGTCAATGCGGTGTGGGCCGATCCGAAAGAGCTGAACGAGCGCGGCGGCATCACGCTGGACAGCCGTTGGAAAGCGCTTTCCGATGCGCTGAACATCCCGCTGGACCAACTCTCCAACCGTATCAACGCCAACCCGAAAGGGCGCTTCGTTTATCTGGCTCGCCAGGTTAACCCGGCGATCGGCGACTACATCCACAAACTCAAGCTGCCGGGCATCTACCTGCGGCAGGAATCGCGCCGTTACTACCCGGCGGGGCAGGTGACGTCGCATATCATCGGCGTGACCAACATCGACGGACAAGGCATTGAAGGCGTCGAGAAGAGCTTCGACCGCTGGCTGACCGGGCAACCGGGCGAGAGAACGGTGCGCAAGGACCGCTTCGGCCGCGTGATCGAAGATATCTCCTCCGTCGACAGCCAGGCGGCGCACAACCTGGTGCTGAGCGTCGATGAGCGCCTGCAGGCTCTGGTGTATCGCGAGCTGAACAACGCCGTGGCGTTCAACAAGGCCGAATCGGGCACCGCGGTGCTGATCGATGTGAACACCGGCGAAGTGCTGGCGATGGCCAACAGCCCGTCTTACAACCCGAACAACATGGCCGGTACGCCGAAAGAGACCATGCGTAACCGCGCTATCACCGATATTTTTGAACCCGGTTCAACCGTGAAGCCGATGGTGGTGATGACCGCGCTGCAAAACGGCGTGGTGCGAGAAAACAGCGTGCTGAACACCATCCCGTACCGCATTCAGGGCCACGAAATCAAAGACGTGGCGCGGTACTCGGAGCTGTCATTGACCGGGATCTTGCAGAAGTCGAGTAACGTCGGTGTTTCAAAGCTGGCGTTAGCGATGCCGTCCTCAGCGTTAGTAGATACTTACTCTCGCTTTGGGCTGGGAAAAGCGACCAATTTGGGGCTGGTCGGAGAAAGCAGTGGCATATACCCAAAAAAACAACGGTGGTCTGACATAGAGAGGGCCACCTTCTCTTTCGGCTACGGGCTGATGGTAACTCCGTTACAGTTGGCGCGAGTCTATGCAACGATCGGCAGCCTGGGCGTGTATCGCCCATTGTCGATCACCAAGGTTGACCCTCCGGTCGCCGGCGAACGCGTTTTCCCTGAACCTCTGGTGCGCACCGTGGTGCACATGATGGAAAGCGTGGCCTTGCCGGGCGGCGGCGGCGTGAAAGCCGCCATCAAGGGATACCGTATCGCCATCAAGACCGGTACCGCGAAAAAAGTGGGCCCGGACGGCAAATACGTCAACCGATACATCGCTTATACCGCCGGCGTTGCGCCGGCAAGTAACCCCCGTTTTGCCCTGGTGGTCGTCATCAACGACCCGCAGGGTGGGAAGTACTATGGTGGCGCAATCTCCGCGCCGGTGTTCGGCGCGATCATGGGCGGCGTATTGCGCACCATGAACGTCGAGCCTGACGCGTTGCCTACCGGTGACAAAAGCGAATTAGTGATTAACAAGAAAGAGGGTTCAGGTGGCAGATCGTAATTTGCGCGACTTACTCGCCCCGTGGGTGCCGACGGCACCCGGGCGCGCGCTGCGGGAAATGACATTAGACAGCCGTGTGGCGGCTGCCGGGGATCTGTTTGTCGCCGTTGTCGGCCATCAAACGGATGGGCGCCGCTATATTCCGCAGGCCATCGCGCAGGGCGTCGCCGCTGTGATCGCCGAGGCTGACGGTCAGGCCGAAGACGGCGCCATCGTTGAGATGCACGGCGTGCCGGTGATCTACCTGAGCCAATTGAACCAGCGACTTTCCGCGCTGGCCGGGCGTTTTTACCACCAGCCGGGCGAGCGCCTGCGCCTGGTCGGCGTGACCGGCACCAACGGCAAAACCACCACCACGCAGCTGCTGGCGCAGTGGAGCCAACTGCTGGGCGAAACCAGCGCGGTGATGGGCACCGTCGGCAACGGCCTGCTGGGCCAGGTGTGTCCGACCGAGAATACCACCGGTTCTGCGGTGGATGTTCAACACGTATTAAACGATTTGGCGGAACAGGGCGCGACCTTCGCCGCCATGGAAGTTTCTTCCCACGGTTTGGTGCAACACCGGGTGGCGGCGCTGCCGTTCGCTGCGGCGGTCTTCACCAACCTGAGCCGCGATCACCTGGATTACCACGGTGATATGGCCAATTACGAAGCGGCCAAATGGTCGCTGTTCGCCGCCCACAACGTGGGGCAGGCGATCATCAACGCCGACGATGAAGTCGGTCAGCGCTGGCTGGGCAAATTGCCGGATGCGGTAGCGGTGACGATGCAGGACAACCTGCAGCCGGGCTGCCACGGCCGCTGGTTGAAAACCACGGCGGTCGACTATCACGACAACGGTGCGACTATTCGTTTCAGCTCCAGCTGGGGCGACGGCGAGATTGAAAGCCGCCTGATGGGCGCTTTCAACGTCAGCAACCTGCTGTTGGCGCTGGCGACGTTGCTGTCGCTGGGCTATCCGCTGGCGGCGCTGGTGGAAGCCGGCAACCGTCTGCAGCCGGTCTGCGGCCGCATGGAAGTGTTCAACGCGCCGGGCAAACCGACGGTAGTGGTGGATTACGCCCACACGCCGGATGCGCTGGAGAAAGCGTTGGAAGCCGCGCGCCTGCACTGTCAGGGGCAATTGTGGTGCGTCTTCGGTTGCGGCGGCGATCGCGACAAGGGCAAGCGCCCGCTGATGGGCGGTATCGCCGAGCAGTTCGCGGATCGCGTGGTGATCACCGATGACAACCCGCGCACCGAAGAGCCGCGCGCGATCATCAACGACATCCTGACCGGATTGCTGGACGCCGGGCAGGCGTTGGTGATCCACGGCCGCGCCGAAGCGGTGACCAGCGCCATCATGCAGGCGCAGGAGCAGGATGTGGTGTTGGTAGCGGGCAAAGGCCACGAAGATTATCAGCTGGTGGGCAACCGCCGCCTGGATTACTCCGACCGCACGACGGTCGCCCGACTGCTGGGGGTGCTGGCATGATCCCTGTCTCTCTTCAGACACTGGCTGAGGTATTGAGCGCTGAACTGGTGGGCGCCGATTGCCAAATTGTCGAGGTGACGACAGACACCCGCAAGGTGACCGCCGGTTGCCTGTTTGTGGCGCTGAAAGGCGAGCGTTTCGATGCGCACGACTTCGCGGCGGATGCCGTAGCCGCAGGCGCCGGGGCGCTGCTGGTCAGTAAGCGCTTATCAGTGGACGCGCCGCAGCTGGTGGTGAAAGACACCCGTGTGGCGCTGGGCCAGCTTGGCGCCTGGGTGCGTCAGCAGGTGCCGGCGCGCGTGGTTGCGCTGACCGGTTCCTCGGGCAAGACGTCGGTGAAAGAAATGACCGCCGCCATTCTGCGTGAATGCGGCGAAGTGCTGCATACCGCCGGCAACTTCAATAACGATATCGGCGTGCCGCTGACGCTGTTGCGTCTGGAGCCGCAGCATGATTTTGCCGTGATAGAGCTGGGCGCTAACCACATTGGCGAAATTGCTTACACCACCGCATTGACGCGTCCGCAGACCGCTTTGGTGAACAACCTGGCGGCTGCGCACCTAGAAGGCTTCGGCTCGCTGGCCGGCGTCGCCCAGGCGAAAGGTGAAATCTTTACCGGCCTGCCGGCCGACGGCGTGGCGATCATCAACGCCGATAACAATGACTGGCCGCACTGGCAGAGCATGCTGGACGGCAAAACCGTCTGGCGCTTCTCACCGCAGGCCGCCGAAGGCGTGGACTTCTTCGCGGACGAGGTGCGGGTGAACGGCGCAGGCACGCAGTTCACGCTGCACAGCCCGTTCGGCAGCGCCGAGATCGCACTGCCGCTGCCGGGGCGCCACAACGTGGCCAACGCGTTGGCGGCCACGGCGCTGGCGATGTCGGTAGGCGCCACTCTGGAAGCGGTGCGTCAGGGGTTAAAACAATTGCAGGCGGTGCCGGGACGTTTGTTCCCGGTGGCGCTGGCCGAAGGCAAGCTGCTGCTGGACGACAGCTATAACGCCAACGTCGGGTCGATGACCGCGGCGGCGCAGGTGCTGGCGGAAATGCCGGGCTACCGCGTGATGGTGGTCGGCGATATGGCCGAGCTGGGCGCAGAAGCGGAAGAGTGCCACCGTCAGGTGGGCGAAGCCGCCCGTCTGGCCGGAGTCGACAAAGTCATCAGCGTCGGCGGTTTGAGCCGCGTACTGAGCGAAGCCTCCGGCAACGGCGAACATTATCAGGACAAGACAGCAGTGATCGCGCGCGTGGCGGAATTACTGTCGGAACATGCGGTCATCACCGTGTTAATCAAAGGTTCACGTAGTGCCGCAATGGAGCAGGTAGTACGCGCGTTACAGGAGAAAGCACCATGTTAGTTTGGCTGGCCGAGCATTTGGTCAAATATTACTCAGGCTTCAACGTCTTTTCTTACCTGACGTTCCGAGCCATTGTCAGCCTGCTGACCGCGCTGTTCCTGTCGCTGTGGATGGGCCCGCGGGTGATCAAGCGTCTGCAAGAAATGTCCTTCGGCCAGGTGGTGCGCAACGACGGCCCCGAGTCGCACTTCAGCAAGCGCGGCACGCCGACCATGGGCGGCATCATGATCCTGACCTCCATCACCATTTCGGTGCTGATGTGGGCTTACCCGTCCAACCCCTATGTCTGGTGCGTACTGTTCGTGCTGGTGGGTTACGGTATCGTCGGTTTCGTCGACGACTACCGCAAGGTGGTACGTAAGGACACCAAGGGGCTGATCGCCCGTTGGAAGTATTTCTGGCAGTCGGTGATTGCGCTGATCGTCGCATTCGCCATGTACGCCGTAGGAAAAGACACGCCAGCCACCGAGCTGGTTGTGCCGTTCTTTAAGGACGTGATGCCGCAGCTGGGCCTGCTGTACATCCTGCTGGCCTATTTCGTCATCGTCGGCACCAGCAACGCGGTCAACCTGACCGACGGTCTGGATGGCCTGGCGATCATGCCGACGGTATTCGTGGCGGCCGGTTTTGCGCTGGTGGCCTGGGCGACCGGCAACATGAACTTCGCCAACTACCTGCATATCCCGTATCTGCGTCATGCCGGTGAATTGGTGATCGTGTGTACCGCCATCGTCGGCGCCGGCCTCGGGTTCCTGTGGTTCAACACTTACCCGGCCCAGGTGTTTATGGGCGACGTCGGTTCGCTGGCGCTGGGCGGCGCGCTGGGCACCATTGCGGTGCTGCTGCGCCAGGAGTTCTTGTTGGTGATCATGGGCGGCGTGTTCGTGGTAGAGACGCTGTCGGTGATCCTGCAGGTGGGATCGTTCAAGCTGCGCGGGCAACGCATTTTCCGCATGGCGCCGATTCACCACCACTATGAATTGAAAGGCTGGCCGGAACCGCGCGTGATCGTGCGCTTCTGGATCATTTCGCTGATGCTGGTGCTGATTGGCCTGGCAACGCTGAAGGTGCGTTAATCATGGCAGACTATCAGGGTAGAAAAGTCGTCATCATCGGGTTGGGCCTCACTGGCCTGTCCTGTGTCGATTTCTTCATGGCGCGCGGCGTGACGCCGCGCGTGATGGATACCCGTATCGCGCCGCCAGGGTTGGACAAACTGCCTGAAAGCGTGGAGCGCCATCTGGGCGATCTGAATCAGGACTGGCTGCTGGCGGCGGATCTGATCGTCGCCAGCCCGGGCGTCGCGTTGGCGACTCCGGCATTGAGCGCTGCGGCGGATGCCGGCGTGGAGATCGTCGGCGACGTCGAGCTGTTCTGCCGTGAGGCGCAGGCGCCGATCGTGGCGATCACCGGCTCGAACGGCAAAAGCACCGTCACCACCCTGGTGGGCGAGATGGCGAAGGCCGCCGGTTGGGCGGTAGGCGTGGGCGGCAATATCGGCCTGCCGGCGCTGAGCCTGTTGCGCCAGGAATGCCAGCTGTATGTGCTGGAGCTGTCCAGCTTCCAGCTGGAAACGACGTATAGCCTGCGGGCGGCGGCGGCGACCATTCTGAACGTGACCGAAGACCATATGGATCGCTATCCGTTCGGCCTGCAGCAGTACCGCGGCGCCAAGCTGCGCGTTTATGAAAACGCCGCAGTGTGCGTGGTGAACGCGGACGACGCGCTGACCATGCCGGTGCGCGGCGCCGACGAGCGCTGCGTGAGCTTCGGCGCGGATGTGGGCGACTATCACCTGAACCGTCAGCAGGGGGAAACCTGGCTGCGGGTGCGCGGTGAGAAGGTGTTGAATACGCGCGAGATGAAGCTGACCGGCCGCCACAATTACACCAACGCTCTGGCGGCGCTGGCGCTGGCGGATGCGGTCAACATTCCGCGCGCGTCCAGCCTGAAGGCGCTGACCACCTTCACCGGCCTGGCGCACCGCTTCCAGCTGGCCTGGGAGCACAACGGCGTGCGTTGGATCAACGATTCCAAAGCCACCAACGTCGGCAGCACCGAAGCGGCGCTGAACGGCCTGCAGGTGGACGGTACGCTGCATCTGCTGCTGGGTGGCGACGGCAAGTCCGCCGATTTCTCGCCGCTGGCGCGTTATCTGCAGGGCGACAACGTGCGTCTGTACTGCTTTGGCCGCGACGGCGCCCAGCTGGCGCAGCTGCGGCCGGAAGTGGCGACGCTGACCGAGACTATGGAGCAGGCGATGCGCGCCATCGCCGGCCACGTACAGCCCGGCGATATGGTGTTGCTGTCGCCGGCCTGCGCCAGCCTCGATCAGTTCCGTAATTTTGAAGTGCGCGGCGACGAGTTCGCCCGCCTGGCGCAGGAGCTTGGCGGATGAAACTACGCTTGCCGAACTTCGGGCTGACTGAACGGCTGAAAGACTGGGTGACCGGCGCGCGCGACAACGACGCGGTCAACATGGTGCTGTACGACCGCACCCTGCTGTGGCTGACCTTCGGGTTGGCGATCATCGGCTTCGTGATGGTGACCTCGGCGTCGATGCCGATCGGCCAACGCCTGGCGGACGATCCGTTCCTGTTCGCCAAACGTGATGCGCTGTATCTCGGCCTGGCGTTCGGCCTGTCGCTGGTGACGCTGCGCGTCCCGATGGAAGTTTGGCAGCGCTACAGCAACATTATGTTGCTGATGTCGATAGTGATGCTGCTGATCGTACTGGTGGTGGGGAGCTCGGTGAACGGGGCATCGCGCTGGATTGCGCTCGGCCCGTTGCGTATTCAGCCGGCGGAGCTGTCCAAGCTGTCGCTGTTCTGCTACCTGGCGAGCTACCTGGTGCGCAAGGTGGAAGAGGTGCGCAGCAACTTCTGGGGCTTCTGTAAGCCGATGGGCGTGATGGTGGTGTTGGCGGTGCTGCTGCTGGCGCAACCGGACCTCGGCACCGTAGTGGTGCTGTTCATCACCACGCTGGCGATGCTGTTCCTGGCCGGCGCGAAAATGTGGCAGTTCCTGGCGATCATCGGTTCCGGCGTGTTCGCCGTGGTGCTGCTGATCATCGCGGAACCGTACCGTATGCGCCGCGTGACCTCGTTCTGGAACCCGTGGGCTGACCCGTTCGGCAGCGGCTACCAGCTGACCCAGTCGCTGATGGCGTTTGGCCGCGGCGAGTTCTGGGGACAGGGGCTCGGCAACTCGGTGCAGAAACTGGAGTATTTGCCGGAAGCACACACCGACTTCATCTTCTCCATTTTGGGGGAAGAACTGGGCTATATCGGTGTGGTTTTAGCCCTGTTAATGGTATTCTTCGTCGCTTTTCGCGCGATGTCCATCGGGCGCCGCGCGTTGGAGATCGACCAGCGCTTCTCCGGCTTCCTGGCCTGTGCGATCGGCGTATGGTTCAGTTTCCAGGCGCTGGTTAACGTCGGCGCCGCCGCGGGTATGCTGCCGACCAAAGGTCTGACGCTGCCGCTGATCAGTTACGGCGGTTCGAGCCTGCTGATTATGTCGACGGCCATCGTGCTGTTGCTGCGAATTGATTATGAAACGCGCCTGACCAAGGCTCAGGCGTTTGTGAAGAGGTAAGGGATGAGCGGGAAACCTAAGCGTTTAATGGTGATGGCAGGCGGTACCGGCGGGCACGTGTTCCCGGGGCTGGCGGTCGCGCATCATCTGATGGCGCAGGGCTGGCAGGTGCGCTGGCTCGGAACCGCAGACCGAATGGAAGCCGATCTGGTGCCGAAGCACGGGATCGAGATTGATTTTATCCGGATCTCCGGCCTGCGCGGCAAAGGCCTGAAGGCCCAACTGACCGCGCCATTGCGTATCTGGCAGGCGGTGCGCCAGGCGAAAGCCATCATGCGTAGCTATCAGCCGGATGTGGTGCTGGGGATGGGCGGTTACGTTTCCGGCCCCGGTGGCCTGGCGGCCTGGCAGTGTGGCATCCCGGTGGTATTGCACGAGCAGAACGGCATTGCCGGCCTGACCAACCGCTGGTTGGCGCGCATCGCCGCCAAAGTTATGCAGGCCTTCCCCGGCGCGTTCCCGAACGCCGAGGTGGTGGGCAACCCGGTGCGTACCGACGTGCTGGCGCTGCCGTTGCCGGCGGAGCGGTTGCAAGGGCGCGAAGGCGCGATCCGCGTGCTGGTCATTGGCGGAAGTCAGGGCGCACGCGTGCTGAATCAGACAGTTCCTGAAGTCGCGGCGCGTTTGGGCGATAGAATTACGCTCTGGCATCAGGTGGGCAAGGGCGCGCTGGAAACGGTGCAGCGTGACTACGAAAGGGTAGGGCAGACGCAGCACAAGGTGACCGAGTTCATCGACGACATGGCTGCCGCCTATGCCTGGGCCGACGTGGTGGTCTGCCGTTCCGGCGCGTTGACCGTCAGCGAAATCGCGGCGGCGGGGCTGCCGGCGATCTTCGTGCCGTTCATGCATAAAGATCGTCAGCAGTACTGGAACGCGCGTCCGCTGGAACAAGCCGGCGCGGCGAAGATTATCGAACAGCCGCAGTTCAACGCCGATGTGGTGGCCGAACTGCTGGCGAGCTGGGATCGCAAGACGCTGCTGGCCATGGCCGAGAAAGCGCGCGCGGTCGCCATTCCTGACGCCACCGAGCGCGTGGCGGCGGAGCTGGTGCGGCTCGCCAAGTAACGAGTGCAGGGGTTCGGTGCGCCGAACCTGAATAAAAGCAATGTGATGTAGGGCCGGGATACCGGGTCCGGATTAGAGAGAGTGATGAATACACAACAACTGGCGAAACTACGTACTATCGTGCCCGAGATGCGTCGCGTCCGGCACATTCACTTTGTCGGCATCGGTGGCGCCGGCATGGGTGGTATCGCCGAAGTGTTGGCAAACGAAGGGTATCAGATCAGCGGCTCCGACCTGGCGCCGAATCCGGTCACCCAACAGCTGAGCGCGCTCGGGGCGACGATTTACTTCAATCACCGCCCGGAAAACGTGCTGGATGCGAGCGTGGTGGTGGTTTCTACCGCCATCTCCGCCGACAACCCGGAGATCGTCGCCGCTCGTGAAGCGCGCATCCCGGTGATCCGCCGCGCTGAAATGCTGGCGGAGCTGATGCGTTTTCGTCACGGCATCGCTATTGCCGGCACGCATGGCAAAACCACCACCACGGCGATGGTCTCGAGCATTTATGCCGAAGCCCGCCTGGACCCGACCTTCGTCAACGGCGGGCTGGTGAAGGCGGCGGGCACCCACGCGCGACTGGGGTCCAGCCGTTATCTGATCGCGGAAGCGGATGAGAGCGATGCGTCGTTCCTGCATCTGCAGCCGATGGTGGCCGTGGTCACCAACATCGAAGCCGACCATATGGACACGTACCAGGGCGACTTCGAGAACCTGAAACAGACGTTTATCAATTTCTTGCACAACCTGCCGTTCTACGGCCGCGCGGTGATGTGCATCGACGATCCGGTAGTGCGTGAGCTGTTGCCGCGCGTGGGTCGCCATATCACCACCTACGGCTTCAGTGAAGATGCCGATGTGCGCATCGAAGACTACCGGCAGATTGGGCCGCAGGGGCACTTTACCCTGAGCCGTCAGGACAAGCCGTTGCTGACGGTAACGCTGAACGCGCCGGGCCGCCACAATGCGTTGAACGCGGCGGCGGCGGTGGCGGTAGCGACCGAAGAAGGCATCGACGACGCAGACATTCTGCGCGCGCTGGCGGGGTTCCAGGGCACCGGGCGCCGCTTCGACTTCCTCGGCGAGTTCCCGCTGGAGCCGGTCAACGGCAAAGCGGGCAGCGCGATGCTGGTGGACGATTACGGCCACCATCCGACCGAAGTGGACGCCACGCTGAAAGCGGCGCGCGCCGGTTGGCCGGACAAGCGTCTGGTGATGATCTTCCAGCCGCACCGCTATACGCGTACCCGCGACCTGTATGACGATTTCGCCAACGTGCTGTCGCAGGTGGATGTGCTGCTGATGCTCGACGTGTACGCCGCCGGCGAAGCGCCGATCCCTGGCGCGGACAGCCGTTCGCTGTGCCGCACCATCCGCAGCCGTGGCAAGCTGGATCCGATTCTGGTTTCCGATGCCGACACCGTGCCGGAAACGCTGGCGCAGCTGCTGCAGGATGAAGATTTGGTGCTGGTGCAAGGCGCCGGCAACGTGGGCAAAATCGCGCGTAAACTGGCTGAGCTGAAGCTGCAGCCGCCGAAGAAAGAGGAGGAGCACCATGGCTGATAAAGTTGCAGTTCTGCTGGGCGGCACCTCCGCTGAGCGTGACGTTTCCCTGCAATCCGGCGCCGCCGTGCTGGCCGGGTTGCGCGAAGCCGGTATCGATGCGCACGGCGTCGATACCCGCGATTTCCCGGTGACCCAGTTGAAAGAGCAGGGATTCACCAAAGTGTTTATCGCGCTGCACGGCCGCGGCGGCGAGGATGGCACCCTGCAAGGGCTGCTGGAGTTCCTCGAGCTGCCTTATACCGGCAGCGGCGTAATGGCCTCGGCGCTGACCATGGACAAATGGCGCACCAAGATGGTGTGGCAGTCGATGGGCTTACCGGTGGCGCCTTACGTGGCGTTGAATCGCCAGCAGTACCTTGGCGCCGATAAAGCGGCGCTGCTGACGCGCGTGGCGGATCTCGGCCTGCCGCTGATCGTCAAGCCGAGCCGCGAAGGCTCCAGCGTCGGCATGAGCAAGGTCACCGAGAGCGCCGCGTTGGAAGCCGCGTTGGAAGAGGCCTTCCGCCATGACGACGACGTGCTGGTGGAGAAGTGGCTGAGCGGCCCGGAATACACCGTAGCGATGCTGGGCGACCAGGTGCTGCCGTCGATCCGCATCCAGCCGGCCGGCGTGTTTTACGACTACCAGGCCAAGTATATTTCGGACGACACGCAGTACTTCTGCCCGAGCGGTTTGAGCGCCGAGCAGGAAGCCGAGATGGCAGCGTTGGCGCTGCGCGCTTACCGCGGTCTGGACTGCAGCGGCTGGGGCCGCGTCGACGTGATGCAAGACAGCGATGGCAGCTTCTATCTGCTTGAGGTGAACACCTCTCCGGGCATGACCAGTCATAGCCTGGTGCCGATGGCGGCGCGCCAGTTTGGATTAAGCTTCTCGCAGTTGGTGGCGAGAATTTTGGAGTTGGCCGACTGATATGTCGCAAGCTGCCCTGAATGCGCGCGATCGCGAGGTGGATAACGGCCCGCGCCGCAGCAATGGAACCCAGTTGGCGGGGATGATTTTCCTGCTGATGGTGTTGGGAACGGTCGTGTGGAGCGGTTGGGCGGTGCTTGGCTGGATGAAAGACGCCAGTCGCCTGCCGCTCTCAAGGCTGGTGGTGACCGGCGAACGCCATTACACCACCAACGATGATATTCGTCAGGCGATCCTGGCGCTGGGCGCGCCCGGCACCTTCATGACGCAGGATGTGGACGTTATCCAGCAGCAGATCGAACGTCTGCCGTGGATCAAGCAGGCCAGCGTGCGCAAACAATGGCCGGATGAGCTGAAGATCCATCTGGTGGAGTACGTCCCGGTGGCGCGCTGGAACGATTTGCACATGGTGGACGCCGAAGGCAAAGCGTTCAGCGTGCCGGCGGAGCGGGCAGGCAAACAGAAGTTGCCGCTGCTCTACGGGCCGGAAGGGAGCGAGCAGGATGTGCTGGACGGCTATCGGGCGATGAGCGCCACGTTGGCGGCCAGCAAATATACGCTGAAAATGGCGGCGATGACCGCGCGCCATTCCTGGCAGCTGGCGCTGGACAACGATGTCCGGCTTGAGCTGGGGCGCGATGACCGCAACGGGCGTTTGCAGCGGTTTATCGAGCTTTACCCGGTATTGCAGCAGCAGGGCCAGGCGGAGAGCAAGCGTGTCAGCTATGTCGATCTGCGCTACGAGTCCGGCGCTTCGGTAGGGTGGGCTCCGGTGTTGGTCGATCCGCAGGCGCTTGGCGGTCAGCAAAACAGTAATCAGCAACAGAATCAGGCACAGGCAAAACAACAATGATCAAGTCGACGGACAGAAAACTGGTAGTTGGACTGGAGATCGGTACTGCAAAAGTCTCCGCGTTGGTAGGGGAAGTTCTGCCCGATGGCATGGTCAACATTATCGGGGTGGGCAGCTGCCCGTCTCGCGGCATGGATAAGGGCGGCGTAAACGACCTGGAGTCGGTGGTGAAGTGCGTGCAGCGCGCCATCGATCAGGCCGAGCTGATGGCGGACTGCCAGATCTCTTCGGTGTACCTGGCGCTGTCGGGCAAACACATCAGCTGCCAGAACGAAATCGGCATGGTGCCTATTTCGGAAGAGGAAGTGACGCAGGACGACGTGGAGAATGTGGTGCACACCGCCAAATCGGTGCGCGTGCGCGACGAACACCGTATCCTGCACGTGATTCCTCAGGAATACGCCATCGATTATCAGGAAGGCATCAAAAACCCGGTTGGGCTGTCCGGCGTGCGCATGCAGGCCAAGGTGCATCTGATTACCTGCCATAACGATATGGCGAAGAACATCGTCAAGGCCGTGGAACGTTGCGGCCTGAAAGTTGACCAACTTATTTTCGCCGGTCTGGCCGCGAGTTACGCGGTGCTGACCGAAGATGAACGCGAACTCGGCGTTTGCGTGGTGGATATCGGCGGCGGCACCATGGATATGGCGGTGTACACCGGCGGTGCGCTGCGCCACACCAAAGTGATCCCTTACGCCGGGAACGTGGTCACCAGCGATATCGCTTACGCCTTCGGCACGCCGCCGACCGACGCGGAAGCGATTAAAGTTCGACACGGCTGTGCGCTTGGGTCGATTGTTAGCAAGGATGAGAATGTAGAGGTGCCTAGCGTCGGGGGACGTCCTCCGCGCAGTCTGCAAAGACAGACGCTGGCTGAAGTCATTGAGCCACGCTACACCGAACTGTTGAATCTGGTTAACGATGAAATTTTGCAATTGCAGGAGCAACTGCGTCAGCAAGGGGTGAAGCATCATCTGGCGGCAGGTATCGTGCTGACCGGTGGTGCCGCCCAGATTGATGGCCTGGCAGCCTGTGCGCAACGGGTGTTCCACACTCAGGTACGCATCGGCCAACCCTTGAACATCACGGGTCTGACGGATTATGCGCAGGAGCCTTACTACTCAACGGCGGTAGGTCTGCTGCACTATGGAAAAGAGTCTCACCTGAGCGGTGAGACAGAAGTAGAAAAACGCGCCTCGGTGGGCAATTGGTTTAAACGCATCAATAGCTGGCTGAGAAAAGAGTTTTAATGTTTCAACAAAGAGATCATGCTGAGTAATCTTTTTATGATCTCGCAGCGACAGGCACAAAACGGAGAGAAACTATGTTTGAACCAATGGAACTAACCAATGACGCGGTGATTAAAGTCATCGGCGTCGGCGGCGGCGGTGGCAACGCCGTTGAACACATGGTGCGCGAGCGCATCGAAGGTGTTGAATTCTTCGCTGTGAACACGGACGCCCAGGCGCTCCGCAAAACGGCGGTTGGCCAAACCATCCAGATTGGTAGCGGTATTACCAAAGGTCTGGGTGCGGGCGCGAACCCTGAAGTGGGTCGCAATTCAGCGGAAGAAGACCGCGAAGCCCTGCGCGCAGCGCTGGACGGCGCAGACATGGTCTTCATCGCGGCCGGCATGGGCGGCGGTACCGGTACCGGTGCGGCGCCAGTGGTGGCTGAAGTGGCTAAAGATTTGGGTATTCTGACCGTGGCCGTGGTGACCAAGCCTTTCAACTTCGAAGGCAAAAAGCGCATGGCATTCGCGGAGCAGGGTATCGCTGAACTGTCCAAACACGTGGACTCGCTGATCACCATCCCGAACGACAAACTGTTGAAAGTTCTGGGTCGTGGCATCTCTCTGCTGGACGCGTTCGGCGCGGCCAACGACGTGCTGAAAGGCGCGGTGCAGGGTATCGCCGAGCTGATCACCCGTCCGGGCCTGATGAACGTCGACTTCGCCGACGTGCGCACCGTGATGTCCGAAATGGGCTACGCGATGATGGGTTCCGGCGTCGCTTGCGGTGAAGACCGCGCCGAAGAAGCGGCCGAAATGGCGATCTCCAGCCCGCTGCTGGAAGACATCGATCTGTCTGGCGCGCGCGGCGTGCTGGTCAACATCACCGCCGGCTTCGACCTGCGTCTGGATGAGTTCGAAACCGTGGGTAACACCATCCGCGCGTTCGCCTCCGACAACGCGACCGTGGTTATCGGTACCTCGCTGGATCCGGAAATGAACGACGAACTGCGCGTCACCGTGGTGGCGACCGGTATCGGCATGGACAAGCGTCCTGAAATCACCCTGGTGACCAATAAGCAGGCCAGCCAGCCGGTGATGGATCACCGTTACCAGCAGCACGGTATGTCGCCTCTGCCGCAGGAAGTGAAACCTGCCGCCAAGGTGGTCAACGACCAAGCTGCGCAGCCGAATAAAGAGCCCGACTATCTTGATATTCCAGCCTTCCTGCGTAAACAGGCAGACTAAGAATATCCTGAGAATTTGGAATCTCCGCTCTTTGTGCTAAACTGTCCCGCCAGCCTTGCTGTATGCTTGGCTGGTAGGATGGATAACATTGCGAGATAAAACGATGATCAAACAAAGGACATTAAAACGTATTGTTCAGGCGACTGGTGTCGGTTTGCATACCGGCAAGAAAGTCACGCTGACAATGCGCCCAGCGCCGGCTAATACCGGGGTCATCTATCGTCGCACTGACTTGAATCCACCGGTTGATTTTCCGGCTGATGCAAAATCCGTGCGTGATACCATGCTCTGTACTTGCCTGGTGAATGAGCATGACGTGCGTATTTCGACCGTTGAGCACCTCAACGCCGCGCTGGCTGGGCTGGGCATCGACAACATCGTCATTGAAGTCGACGCCGCTGAAATCCCAATCATGGACGGCAGCGCCAGTCCGTTCGTGTTCTTGCTGCTGGATGCCGGCATCGAAGAACTGAACTCGGCGAAGAAATTCCTGCGTCTGAAAGAGACCGTGCGCGTTGAAGATGGCGACAAGTGGGCCGAGCTGTCCCCGCATAACGGGTTCCGCCTGGACTTCACCATCGACTTCAACCACCCGGCTATCGACGCCAGCTCTCAGCGCTATCGTCTCGATTTCTCGGCTGAGTCGTTCGTGCGTCAAATCAGCCGCGCGCGTACCTTCGGGTTCATGCGTGACATCGAATACCTGCAGTCCCGCGGTCTGGCCCTGGGCGGCAGCTTCGATTGCGCCATCGTGGTGGATGATTACCGCGTGCTGAACGAAGACGGTCTGCGTTTCGAAGACGAGTTCGTACGTCACAAAATGCTGGACGCCATCGGCGACCTGTTCATGTGCGGCCACAACATCATTGGCGCGTTCACCGCGTACAAGTCTGGCCACGCGTTGAACAATAAACTGCTGCAGGCCGTGCTGGCCAAGCAGGAAGCGTGGGAATACGTGACCTTCCAGGACGAAGCCGAAATGCCATTGGCATTCAAGGCGCCGTCTACCGTATTGGCGTAAGGTCTGAATTCCTCGCCTGCGAGTAACGGCAGGCGCATCCCCTGAGAGCCTGAGCATTCAGGCTCACGAGGGTGTGATGTCGGCTGCCCGATGTTTTGCAGTTGTGTCGCTGATTACTTATCACGACTGGTTGTGTTGGTACCCTCTCCGGCCAATGCAGCCAGCCGTTCCAATATCTTGCGCAGTTTCTCCGGGCTACGGCTCGCCAATCCCCTCAGCTCTTCTGCACTTTCCAGACTCAAATGGCGCATCGGCACGGGTTTTTCCGGCGCTTTTTCGGCGCTTTGCACTTGGTTGCTGCCTTTCGCCATCAAGGCCGGATTAATCCTGATGTCGATCGACGACAATGATGGTAGAATTTGCGCTCGTAGTGCAGACAGCAAAGCGGGTTGTTCGTAGCGCAAGCGCATCATCCAACTGGCATTTGCCGTTTCGAGCACTAAAATACCCTGTCGGAAATTCGCGACGCGGCACCAGGGATGCAGGGGAGCGGGCAACAGGCCCTTCACTGCACGGTTAAGCTTGAGCAGCGCCACCGCGCGTTGCTGGACGTTATGCAGCGGCCCTTTGCTGCCGGCAGACGCGTCGTCGAACAGGACATCTAATAATTGTGGACGGCTATCGCGCATAATGGGCTCCGGCGGATTATAAACTCGTGATCGGTATTCTAAATCGTTGGCGACAATTTGGCAGACGTTATTTCTGGCCCCATCTCCTGTTAGGGATGGTTGCGGCCACGCTTGGCGCGTCTTCCAATTTGTCCGGCGCTCCCGATCAGGCCGCACTGCCGAGCACATCGTCCAGCCTTAACCGGCAAAATTCGGCCAACGGCGCCTTCAACAGCCTGGCCCTGCTGCAGGACGCGCATCGCCGCCCTACCTTCAGCGTAGATTACTGGCAGCAGCATGCGCTGCGCACCGTCATTCGTCACCTCTCTTTCGCGCTGGCGCCGCAGGCGGTTTATGCGCGGGTGCAGGAGAGCGAAGCCGAAGCGGAACCCCCTTTGCAGGTGGCGCAACTGGCGCTGCTTTCTACTCTCAACGCGCTGCTGACGCACGAGCCGAAGCCGCCGACCATCATTCGTCACACACACCTTGAGGTGCTGCCAACGCTGGCGCGGCACCAGACCGGCCTGTGGGTGGCGCAGGTACAGGGCATTCGTGCCGGGCCTGCCGCGCTCGTCTGACTCCGCCCTTAGGGCACAAAAACCATAAATAATAGCAAGTTGACTGCCGTATTCGGCCGTCATGACAGAGATATCAAACATCATGTTAGTGAAATTATTAACCAAAGTTTTTGGTAGCCGTAACGATCGTACCCTGCGCCGCATGCGCAAAGTGGTTGAGCAGATCAACCGCATGGAACCGGACATGGAAAAACTGTCCGATGACGAGCTGAAAGCGAAAACCAACGAGTTCCGCGCACGCCTGGAAAAGGGCGAGTCGCTGGAAAGCCTGATCCCCGAAGCCTTCGCCGTGGTGCGTGAGGCGAGCAAGCGCGTGTTCGGCATGCGCCACTTCGACGTGCAGCTGCTGGGCGGCATGGTGCTGAACGACCGCTGCATCGCCGAGATGCGCACCGGTGAAGGTAAAACCCTGACCGCGACGCTGCCGGCTTATCTGAACGCCCTGAGCGGCCGCGGCGTGCACGTCGTGACCGTCAACGACTACCTGGCGCAGCGCGACGCCGAAAACAACCGTCCGCTGTTCGAGTTCCTCGGCCTGAGCATCGGCATCAACCTGCCGGGCATGCCGGCGCCGGCCAAGCGCGAAGCTTACGCCGCCGACATCACCTACGGCACCAACAACGAATACGGCTTCGACTACCTGCGCGACAACATGGCGTTCAGCCCGGAAGAGCGCGTGCAGCGCAAACTGCACTATGCGCTGGTGGATGAGGTGGACTCCATCCTGATCGATGAAGCGCGTACGCCGCTGATCATCTCCGGCCCGGCCGAAGACAGCTCCGAGATGTACATCAAGGTCAACAAGCTGATCCCTAAACTGATCCGCCAGGAAAAAGAAGACTCCGACACCTTCAAGGGTGAAGGGCACTTCTCGGTGGATGAAAAGGCGCGTCAGGTGCACCTGACCGAACGCGGCCTGATCCTGATCGAAGAGATGCTGGTGGAAGCCGGCATCATGGATGAAGGCGAGTCGCTGTACTCACCGACCAACATCATGCTGATGCACCACGTGACCGCCGCGCTGCGCGCCCACGTGCTGTTCACCCGCGACGTCGATTACATCGTGAAAGACGGCGAAGTGATCATCGTTGACGAACACACCGGCCGTACCATGCAGGGCCGCCGTTGGTCCGATGGTCTGCACCAGGCGGTGGAAGCCAAAGAAGGCGTGGAGATCCAGAACGAGAACCAGACGCTGGCTTCGATCACCTTCCAGAACTACTTCCGTCTGTACGAGAAGCTGGCCGGCATGACCGGTACCGCCGATACCGAAGCCTTCGAATTCAGCTCGATCTACAAGCTGGACACCATCGTGGTACCCACCAACCGTCCGATGATCCGTAAGGACATGCCGGATCTGGTGTACATGACCGAGAAAGAGAAGATCGGCGCCATCATCGAAGACATCCGCGAGCGCACCGCCAAAGGCCAGCCGGTGCTGGTGGGCACCATCTCAATCGAGAAATCCGAAGTGGTTTCCCATGAGCTGACCAAAGCGGGCATCGAGCACAAGGTGCTGAACGCCAAATTCCACGCCATGGAAGCGGACATCGTCGCCCAGGCCGGCCAGAGCGGCGCGGTGACCATCGCCACCAACATGGCGGGCCGTGGTACCGATATCGTGCTGGGCGGCAGCTGGCAGGCCGAAGTGGCGCTGCTGGAAGCGCCGACCGAAGAGCAGATCGAAGCCATCAAAGCCGCCTGGAAAGTGCGCCACGACGCGGTGCTGGCGGCGGGCGGCCTGCATATCATCGGTACCGAGCGCCATGAATCGCGCCGTATCGATAACCAGCTGCGCGGCCGTTCCGGTCGTCAGGGCGACGCCGGTTCATCCCGCTTCTACCTGTCGATGGAAGATGCCCTGATGCGCATCTTCGCCTCGGATCGCGTGTCCGGCATGATGCGTAAACTGGGTATGAAAGAAGGCGAAGCGATTGAGCACCCGTGGGTGACCAAGGCGATCGCCAACGCCCAGCGCAAGGTGGAGAGCCGCAACTTCGACATCCGTAAGCAACTGCTGGAGTACGACGACGTCGCCAACGATCAGCGTCGCGCCATCTACAGCCAGCGTAACGAATTGCTGGACGTGTCCGATGTGAGCGAAACCATCGCCAGCATCCGCGAGGACGTGTTCAAGAGCACCATCGACAACTACATCACACCGCAATCGCTGGAAGAAGAGTGGGACATTCAGGGGCTGGAAGAGCGCCTGAAGAACGACTTCGATCTGGAGATGCCGATCGCACAATGGCTGGACAAAGAGCCGGAGCTGCACGAAGAAACGCTGCGCGAACGCATTCTGGAGAACGCCAAAGAGCAGTACCAGCGTAAGGAAGAAGTAGTCGGCAGCGAAATGATGCGCAACTTCGAGAAGGGCGTGATGCTGCAGACGCTGGACTCCCTGTGGAAAGAGCACCTGGCGGCGATGGACTACCTGCGTCAGGGCATCCACCTGCGCGGTTATGCGCAGAAGGATCCGAAGCAGGAGTACAAGCGTGAATCCTTCAACATGTTTGCCACCATGCTGGAATCGCTGAAATACGAAGTGATCAGCGTGCTGAGCAAGGTACAGGTGCGGATGCCGGAAGAGGTGGAGGCGCTGGAACAGCAGCGTCGTGAAGAGGCTGAGCGCCTGGCACAGCACCAACAGCTGAGCCACCACGACGAAAACGCGCTGGTGACCGAAGATCCGAATGCCCCGGCGATCGCCGAGCGTAAAGTGGGCCGCAACGATCCTTGCCCATGCGGCTCCGGCAAGAAGTTCAAGCAGTGCCACGGCCGCCTGCAGTAATGCCGGCCGCGGTTAACCGATAACATCCAGGGGTTCAGCTTGCTGAGCCCCTGTTTTTTGGCACCCATCAGGAGGGTGAGATGAAACATCTGAATATCGCCGTGGGCATTATCCGCAATGCTCAACAGGAGATCTTTATTACCCGCCGCGCCGCCGATGCGCACATGGCCGGTTTTTGGGAGTTTCCCGGCGGCAAGATCGAACAGGGTGAAACACCTGAACAGGCGCTGAGCCGTGAGCTGCGTGAAGAGACCGGTATCGAAGCCGAGCGCGCCGAACTGCTGGAGGTGGTGGAGCATCGCTTCAGCGATCGCATCGTGACGCTGAATTTTTATCTGGTTGAGCGTTGGGCGGGCGAGCCGTTTGGCCGCGAGGGGCAACCGATGCGCTGGGTCAAACAGGCGGAGCTGCAAGAAGAGGAGTTCCCGGAAGCCAACGCCGGTATTATCCAACTGCTGGTGGCACAGGCGAACGCCGCGCAATAACAAGATTGGCCTGGCGGGCGCCAGGCCTTCAACCGGCGACTAGCGGTCGTCGAGTTCGCTCCAGTCTTCGCTTTCCGACAGATCGCTGTTGCTCGGAATACGCTTCTCTTCATCGGCCCATTCGCCAAGATCGATCAGCTGGCAGCGCTTGCTGCAAAACGGCCGGAACGGGCTGACATCGCCCCAAACCACGCCGGTGCCACAGGTTGGGCATTTCACTACGGTCGTCATAACGGTTCCTTACGCCTTCTGACAGTGCTGAGAAGGCTTTCTTTCACGGGTTCAACAACAGGCCAGTTCGAACGTCAGGCGTTCAGGCACCACGCCGTTTTCACTGTCGAGCGGCAGGAAACGGATGGCGTAACGCGTCTTGTGGCCGGAAATCTGCGGATAAAGCTGCGGCGCCAGATGGAGACGCAGACGCAGCAGATCCGCCCCTTCGGCGTTGTCCTGGAAAAAGCCGTTCAGGCTGATTTGGTTGCGGAACGGCCCGGATTGACGGATCAGATCCAACACCATGATCAACGCTTGATTCAGCGGCTCCAGCGATTGCAGCCAGGCGGCGACGTCGGCGTCGCGATCCTGCTGCGGCGCGTGCATCCACATGTGCAGGGTCGGCAGATCGAAGCTGCAGCAGCCGCCAGGGATGTTCAGCCGCTGGCGCACCAGGGCGATCAGCCGATCTTCACGCAGCGCCTGACCGAGGCGAGGCGCCGCCATCAGCGCTGATGAACGCGACTTCAGCTGGCCGCGCAGCTGATCGATCAGCGCCATATCCACGCCCGGCACATCGGCCCAGGCCAACAGTTTCTGCTGCTGACGTTCCAGCTCCTTGAGCAGTTCGGTGCGCACCTCGCCACGCTCCAGTACGTCCAGCAAATCGGAGACGGTGCGGAAAAAGGTGAGGGCGATAGCGGTTTCACTCAGGGCACGTTGGCCGTGCAGCTGTTGCAGCAAAAATTCGATGCGCAGCCAGGTGCGCATCTTCTCGTTCAGCGGGTGTTCAAAGAGAACGGTTGGGGAAACATCACTCATGCAGTTTAATCCTGTTGGGGCGCTGTTGCCGCCAGTTCAAGGTAGCGACGATGCAGTGCGGCGACCCGTGGCTCTATCCCCTGAGCGGCGCCGCTGTTGTCAATAATGTCATCCGCCACGGCGAGGCGCTGCTGGCGCGTGGCCTGGGCGGCGAGAATGCTTTGCGCTTGCTCACGGCTGACGCCGTCGCGCGCGATGGTGCGAGCCAACTGGGTTTCGGCATCGACGTCGATCACCAGTACGCGATCGGCGCGATCCTGCAGGCCGTTTTCCACCAGCAGCGGCACCACCCACAGCGCGTAAGGGCTGGCGGCCTGCGCCAGCTGGCGCTGGGTTTCGCGGTGTATCAGCGGATGCAGCAGTTGGTTCAGCCAGGCTTTGTCATCGGGGTGGCTGAAAATGCGCTGGCGCAGCGCAGCGCGGTTCAATGCGCCGTCGGGCAGCAACATTTCATTACCAAATCGTTCGGCGATCGCGGCCAAAGCAGGGGTGCCCGGCTCGACGACCTGACGGGCGATCACGTCGGCATCGACGACGGTTGCGCCGTGGCGCGCGAAGGCGTTTGCGACGGTCGTTTTGCCGCTGCCTATGCCCCCGGTCAACGCAACAATGTAGGCCATGGTGTTAGGTGCATCCGATGTTCATAAAAAAATAATAGACGAATCATAAAGCGATCGCGCAGAAGTGCAAGTCGACAGGCGGCGGGCCTGCCAGGGCGGCGAGAAAAAGCGCAGCGGCACAGCAAAAATGAGCGGACAATCACACTGCGGTTATGCAGGTAAATTTGTCTGATTGTAGCGTAAATAAAGGCGAATTCGCAGTCTTGTTCGGCGATTATTAGCGCGTATTATAACGTCACTGGAACTGGCATTAATCTCGCCGCCGTCTTTCCGCGCCACTGGAAAGCCGTCGGGCAGAGGTGCGAATATCCTCCTTGCGATCCGTCGCCATTAACCAGGAAATCATGAGTCATGCGTATTGAAGAAGATTTGAAGTTAGGCTTTAAAGACGTGCTGATCCGCCCTAAGCGTTCCACGCTGAAAAGCCGTTCAGAAGTTGAACTGGAACGCCAGTTTACCTTCAAGCATTCAGGTTGCAGCTGGTCCGGCGTGCCGATTATCGCCGCCAACATGGACACGGTAGGCACCTTCCGCATGGCCGAGGCCCTGGCTTCTTTCGACGTTCTCACCGCCGTACACAAACATTACAGCGTCGAGCAATGGGCTGACTTCGTGCAGCGCATGCCGGAATCGGTGCTGCGCCACGTGATGGTGTCCACCGGCACCTCCGAAGCCGATTTCGCCAAAATGCAGCAAATCCTGGCGCTGTCTCCGGCGCTGAAATTCATCTGTATCGACGTGGCCAACGGCTATTCAGAGCATTTTGTCGCCTTCCTGAAAAAAGCGCGCGAAGCCTGTCCGAATCACGTGATCTGCGCCGGCAACGTGGTGACCGGCGAGATGGTGGAGGAGCTTATCCTTTCCGGCGCCGACATCGTTAAGGTCGGCATCGGCCCGGGTTCAGTATGCACCACTCGCGTGAAAACCGGCGTGGGCTACCCACAGCTGTCGGCGGTGATCGAATGCGCCGACGCGGCCCACGGGCTGGGTGGCCAAATCGTCAGCGACGGCGGCTGCTCGGTGCCGGGCGATGTCGCCAAAGCCTTCGGCGGCGGCGCTGACTTCGTGATGCTGGGCGGCATGCTGGCCGGTCACGACGAATGCGAAGGCACCGTCGTGGAAGAGAACGGCGAGAAGTTCATGCTGTTCTACGGCATGAGCTCCGAGTCGGCGATGAAGCGCCACGTCGGCGGCGTCGCGGAGTATCGCGCGGCCGAAGGCAAAACCGTCAAGCTGCCGCTGCGTGGCGAGGTGGAGTTTACCGTGCGCGATATCTTGGGCGGCCTGCGTTCCGCCTGTACCTACGTCGGCGCCGAGCGCCTGAAAGAGCTGACCAAGCGCACCACCTTCATCCGCGTGGCGGAGCAGGAAAACCGCGTCTTCGGCAGCAAATAAACCGCACCTTGCATTCGGGCGTCGCACAGCGCGGCGCCCGCTATCCTTTTTCCCTTATCCCAACACGCTGCCCAGTTGAAAGATAGGCAGGTACATGGCGATCACCAAAGCGCCGACAATGCCGCCTACCACCAGCATCAGCAGCGGCTCCAGCGTTTGCGCCAGCGTATCGGCCAACTCGTGGGTCTGCTGTTCATACCACTGCGCCAGTTTATCCAACAAGGCGTCCAGCGAACCGGACTCCTCGCCCACTCGCACCAACTGCCGACACAGCGGTGGAAACAGCGGTTGCAGGCCCAGGGCATGATGAAACGCTTCGCCTTCGGCGATCTGGCGCTGCACCTGTTCCAACGCCTGCCGGTACAGCAGGTGGTCTGCCGCCAGCGCCGCCGCGTTCAAGCCTTCTACCAGCGTCAGCCCTGCGCGTTGGGTCATGGTCAGGATGCGAAAGGTTTGGCTCAGCGCGCCGCCGCTCACCAGCCGGGCGAGCAGCGGCAGCTTCAGCAAGGCCGCCTGTTCACGTTGGCGCCACGGCGGGCGTGGATGCAGCCAGCGACAATAGCCGAACAGCAACGCGCCCAGCAGCAGCGCCAGATAGGGGCCGACGGCGATCAGTTGCGCAGACAACGCCAATAGCCCCAGGGTAAACCAGGGCAGCGGCGCATCGAACGACTGATAAACCTTGGCGAATTCCGGCAGCACCATCACCAGCATCAGCACGCTGACCAGCAGCGCCACTGCGCAGATGAACAGCGGATAACGCAGCGCTTTGGTCACTTTGCGGCGCAGCAACAGCTGAGCTTCCTGCTGCTGTGCCAGCTGCAGACAGCAGCCATCGAGGTTGCCGGTCAGTTCACCGATGGCGATCAACTGGCGATAGATAAGCGGAAAAATCCCCGGTTGTTCGGCGAGGGTTTCGGAAAGCGGTTGCCCTTCTCGCACCTGTTCCGTCAACTGGCGCAACAGGCAACGCCAGGCTGCCGAGGGATGTTCTGCCGCCAGCAGCCGCAGCGCATCGACCAGCGGTAACCCGGCCTGCAGCAGAATGGCGAGCTGGCGGGTGAAGTGGATTAAGGGCTCTCCGCGCCACTGGCCGGGCGGGACGCGTTTGCCGTGCCCAATCCGCCAGGGTTGCAGGCCTTGTTCGATCAGCCACTGGCTCACCTGGCGTTTTTCATCACTCATCAGTTCGCCACGGCGTAAGGCGCCCTGAGCGTCGAGAGCCTGCCAAAGGAACAGCCGGCGCGCTTTCATGGCGCGATTGCGCCGGGCTGGACGACGTCGATCACGCGGTACAGTTCTTCCAGTGAAGTCGTGCCTTCGGTGGCCAGCGCCAGACCCGCCTGCAGCAGCGAAAGCTGCCCCTGCTCGCGGGCGATATCCGCCAGCAGAAGAGGGGCGGCGTTCGCCAGCAAGGCCGCCTGTATTTCCGGCGTAATGGCCAGCAGCTCATACACGCCGATGCGACCATAGTAACCGCCGAAGCAGTGCTCACAGCCATCGGCGCGCCAGGCGGTCAGCGGTTCCGGCCAGATCGAGGCGGGAAAATGCGCCGGCTGGCTGTGCGGATAGCGGCAGTGGCGACACAGCCTGCGTACCAGCCGCTGCGCGACGACCAGCTTCAGGCAGCCGGCGAGCAGGTAGCCGGGGATCCCCATATGCATCAGCCGCGTCAGGGTTTCAGCCGTGGAGTTGGTATGCAGCGTCGACAGCACCAGGTGGCCGGTTTGTGCGGCCTTGACTGCGATCTCGGCAGTTTCCGCATCGCGGATCTCGCCGATCATGATGACATCCGGATCCTGGCGCAGCAGGGCGCGCAGCACCCTGGCGAAGCTCAGATCCGTTTTGGCGTTGATCTGGGTCTGATTGACGCCGAACAGCGGGATCTCGACCGGATCTTCGACGCTGCACAGGTTGCTTTGCGCATCGTTCAACTGGCGCAGCCCGCTGTACAGCGTTACCGTCTTGCCGCTGCCGGTTGGGCCGGTCACCAGGATCAAACCTTGCGGGCAGGCTAACGCCGCCGCGTAGCGCGCCAGATCCGCCCGACTCATGCCCAGTTGATCCAGCGGCAGATCCTGTTGCTCTCCCTGTTGAACGCGCAGCACCACCTTCTCGCCATGCAACGTCGGCAGGGTGGCGATGCGCATGGCATAGCGCGCACCGTCCAGCGTCAGGCTGAGCTGCCCGTCCTGAGGCTGCCGGCGTTCGGCGATATCCAACTGGCCGAGGATCTTCAGCCGGGCGATAAGGCGCGCGGTCAGCTGCGGCGGCGGTGAGGCGAAGGTTTGCAGCACGCCGTCGATGCGCAGGCGCAGGCGAAAATGCTGCCGAAAGGGTTCGAAGTGGATGTCCGAAGCGCGGCGTTGGATGGCCAGGCGCAGCGTCTGGTTGATGAACTGCACTACCGGTGCATCGCCGTCGTCGGCGTAGGCGATGTCGGCGGCATCCTCTTCGGCCGCCAGCGGCGCCGGGAGCGGCTCGTGGCGTTGGTTCAGCGCCAGCTCAAGCCTGGCCGCCGGCCACTGTTCCAGGTGGATGCGTTTGCCGGTAGCGAAGCGCAGCGCCGCCAGCAATCCTTGCGGCGCTTCTTCGCTGAGCGCGACCGTCAGGGTGGTCGGGTCTTCGTTCAGCGCCAGCGCCTGATAGCGCCGGCACAGGGCGTGAACCTCCTCGCTGATTTGTACGCTCATCGCCGTTACTCCGCTGCGTTATCGAAGCGGAAGACTTCCTGGCACACCTCAACCAGCGTGGCGTTTTCGCTGCTGCACAGCCGGCTCCAGCGGGTCAGCCCTTCGGCGTTCGCTGTGGGGGTTAACGCCACCGCCAGCCCCTGCAGCGTCTGAGCGCCGGTCAGCGTGATCACGCCTTTGACGACCTTCACTCCGCTGACGTAACGCGATGTGCCGCCGGTGGGAATGCCTTTGCTGCCGGCCTCGCAGCCGGCGGGGGCGCCTTCATCCAGCACGCACAGCTCAACCGCCAGCTTATACGGCGCCATGGTTTGCAACATGTCGGTCATCGCCGCTTTCTGAATGTAGCGCTGGTAGGCGGGAATGCCGATGGCGCTGAGGATGGCGATGATGGCGATCACCACCATCAGTTCTATCAGGGTAAAGCCGCGTTGCGTTTCCATACGTTGTTTCCTCCATTGGGGTGTGGAAGGCAACGGTAGCGGCTTGCTTGGGGGCACGGCGAGGGGCTTTTGCGCGTTTCTCGGCGCGCTTCCATCAGTAATGACGTTGTTTGCAGCGGTAAATAAAACAGTGCGAGGGGGGGCGCAATTTTACGGTAACGCCCCCGACAGCGGCCGGGGGCGAGGGGGATCACTTGAAGCGCATCGACAGATCGAGCGCGGTCACATGCTTGGTCAGCGCGCCGACCGAAATGTAATCCACGCCGGTTTCGGCGAAGGTGCGCAGCGTCTCGCTGGTGACGTTGCCGGACACTTCCAGCTGGGCGCGTCCCTGGGTCTGGGCGACCGCCTGGCGCATCATCTCGACGCTGAAGTTGTCCAGCATGATGATGTCGGCGCCGGCGTCCAGCGCCTGCTGCAGTTCATCGAGCGATTCGACCTCCACTTCCACCGGCACGTCGGCGTGCAGCCAGAAGGCTTTTTCCACCGCGTTCTTGATAGAACCGGAGGCGATGATGTGATTTTCCTTGATCAGGAAGGCGTCGGAGAGCCCGAGCCGGTGGTTGCTGCCGCCACCGCACAGCACGGCGTATTTCAGCGCGGTGCGCAGGCCGGGCAGGGTCTTGCGGGTATCGAGCAGGCGAGTCCGGGTGCCTTCCAGCAGGGCCACATAGCGGCTGACCTCGGTTGCCACGCCGGAGAGCGTCTGCACGAAGTTCAGCGCGGTGCGCTCGCCGGTCAGCATCACTCGCGCGGGGCCGCGCAGCCGGCAAAGCGGCTGGTTCGGTGCCAGACGATCGCCGTCCGCCACCAGCCACTCCACCTGCACCTGATTGCCCAGTTGAATAAAGACCTCATTCAGCCAACGGCGGCCGCAGAACACACCGGCTTCGCGGGTGATGACGGTGGCTTCGGCCTGCTTGTCAGCCGGTAACAATTGCGCGGTAATATCGCGCCCGGCGTCGACTTCACCCCCCAGGTCTTCGCGCAGCGCCTGGGCGACGGCATAGGGAATATCACTTTCAATTCGTTCAAGAAGCTCGGTGCGGCGACTGTCGGCACTGTAGCGGCGTGTCGGCATGGAAAACTCCGAAATGGACGGTTAGATCGTAGGGGAACATGCTACTCTGTTGCAGGAATAAGTACCACCGCAGAGAGGTGTCTGATGCAGTTGGAAAATGGCTGGATTGTCGGGGCGACGCGAGTGGTCTCGCCGCACTGCGATCGTCGCCCGGATGATGAGCTCCCCTCGCTGCTGGTCATCCACAATATCAGCCTGCCGCCCGGCGAGTTCGGCGGCCCCTATATCGACCAGCTGTTCACCGGCACGCTCGATCCTGCGCAGCATCCTTATTTCGCTGAAATCCATCAGCTGCGGGTGTCGGCGCACTGTCTGATCCGCCGCGATGGGGCGATCGTGCAGTATGTGCCCTTCGACCAGCGCGCCTGGCACGCGGGCGTGTCCCTGTATCAGGGGCGCGATCGGTGCAACGATTTCTCCATCGGCATCGAGCTGGAAGGCACCGATCGGCTGCCCTACACCGAGGCGCAATACCGCGCGCTGCAGGCGGTCACCGCGCTGCTGGCCGAATATTATCCGCCGCTGGCGGAAAATATCGTCGGGCATTGCGATATCGCCCCCGGGCGCAAGACCGATCCCGGGCCGGCGTTCGATTGGGATCGCTATCTGGCATCTCTGGAACAACGCGGCGCGCCCGCCGACGCTATGCTTGAGACAAGAAAAAGGGAGAGGAATCGCTAATGACGCTGTTTACGCTGTTGCTGGTTTTGGCCTGGGAGCGCCTGTTTAAGCTGGGTGAACACTGGCAGCTGGATCACCGTCTCGAAGTGGTGTTTCAGCGGCTGCATCGAGTTTCGCTGGCGCAGACGCTGGCGATGACGGCCGCCTGGATGGTGATCGTCTGGGGCATTCTGTGGTTGTCGCACGGGTTATTCTTCGGCGTGGTGACGCTGCTGCTGTGGATCGTCATCGATCTGCTGTGCGTCGGCGCCGGCATCAAGCGTAAACACTACCGGGCTTATCTGAAAGCGGCGCGGCAGGGGGATACTCACGCCAGCGATCAGATGGCGGAAGAGCTGGCGTTGATCCACGGCTTGCCGGTGGACTGCAGCGAAGAGCTGCGCCTGCGCGAGCTGCAAAATGCGCTGCTGTGGATCAACTTCCGTTATTACCTGGCGCCGCTGTTCTGGTTTGTGGTGTTTGGGCCTTATGGGCCGATAGCGCTGGCGGGGTATGCTTTCCTGCGCGCCTATCAAACCTGGCTGGCGCGCCACAATACACCGCTGGAGCGTTCGCAGTCGGGCATCGATCACCTGCTGAACTGGCTAGACTGGATCCCGGTGCGTTTAGCCGGGGCTGCCTATGCGCTGTTCGGCCACGGCGAGCGCGCGCTGCCGGCCTGGTTCGCTTCGTTGGGGGATCTGCACTCGTCGTCGTATCAGGTGTTAACGCGGCTGGCGCAGTTCTCGCTGGCGCGCGATCCGCATATGGATCCGGTGCAAACGCCACGGGCGGCGGTGACGCTGGCGCGCAAGGTGACGATGATCATCGTGGTGGTAGTGGCGCTGCTGACCATTTACGGCACGCTGCTTTAAGCCGCTGCGAAAAGCAAAACGGGCGCCGAGGCGCCCGTTTTTTTGGCCATTCGGCCGGGATTACAGCTTGGCGAAACAGCGACGCGCGGCGTCGATGGTGCGCTGGATGTCTTCCTTGCTGTGCGCCACGGACATAAAGCCCGCTTCAAAGGCGGACGGCGCCAGATACACCCCTTCTTCCAGCATCAGGTGGAAGAAGCGCTTGAAGCGCTCCACGTCGCACTGCATGACGTCCTGGTAGCAGGTGACCGCTGGCGCGTCGGTGAAGAACAGGCCGAACATGCCGCCGACGTTGTTGACCACCAACGGGATGCTCTCTTCCTGCGCCGCGTGCAGCAGGCCCGCGGCCAGCATTTCGGTCAGTTCGGTCAGCGTCTGGTGCACGCCGACCTGTGACACTTCGGTCAGGCAAGCGTAGCCCGCCGCCATGGCGATCGGGTTGCCGGACAGGGTGCCCGCCTGGTAGACCGGGCCGGTCGGCGCCAGCGCGTCCATTACCTCGCGACGGCCGCCGAAGGCGCCCACCGGCATGCCGCCGCCGATGATTTTGCCGAGGCAGGTCAGATCCGGCTCGACACCGTAATAGGATTGCGCGCCGGCCAGCGCCACGCGGAAGCCGGTCATCACTTCGTCGATGATCAGCAGCGCGCCGTATTTGTCGCACAGGGCGCGCAGGCCCGGCAGGAATTCCGGCAGCGGCGGCACGCAGTTCATGTTGCCGGCGACCGGCTCGACGATGATGCAGGCGATCTCGGATGGGTATTGCTCGAAGGCGGCGCGCACCGAGTCCAGATCGTTATAGGTGCAGGTCAGGGTGTGTTTGGCGAAATCGGCCGGCACGCCCGGTGAGTTCGGCTGGCCGAGGGTCAGTGCGCCGGAACCGGCTTTCACCAGCAGGCAGTCGGCATGGCCGTGGTAGCAGCCTTCGAACTTGATGATTTTATCGCGGTTGGTGTAGCCGCGCGCCAGACGAATAGCGCTCATGGTGGCTTCGGTGCCCGAGTTCACCATGCGCACCATATCCATGGTCGGCACCAGTTCGGTGACCAACTGCGCCATTTTGACTTCCATTTCGGTCGGCGCGCCAAAGCTCAGGCCGCGCTGCGCCGCTTCGATTACCGCGTCGCGGATAGCCGGGTGGTTGTGCCCCAGCACCATCGGCCCCCAGGAACCGACATAGTCGATATAGGCCTTGCCGTCGGCATCGAACAGGTAAGCCCCGTCTGCCCGCTCGATAAACAGCGGCACACCGCCCACGCCGGTGAATGCACGCACCGGAGAGTTCACCCCGCCGGGGATCAACTGTTGCGCCTGGGCGTACAGACTTTCGGACTTGCTGTGTAGGCTCATAAATCGGCTCCTGGATTCTCTTTTGAATGATTTGACCGCGCTATTCTAGAGGAGAGCGCCGCGTTATGAAACGATCACAGTCAGATACCATTAACGGCAGCGCCCGCCGCCGGGTTGGGGTAGAATAACCGCCTTGCCTATTTGTATTACAAATTACCTGACGAATCACTCGCGATGACTGAATCACAATCACAGCCTGCAGGGGCATTGAGCCCGCGTCTTAGCCGCAGCGATGCGGTGCGCCAGTTTATCCGCCGCGATAAAACGCCGGTGGCGATCCTGTTGATGGCCGCGCTGGTGGGAACGCTGGCCGGCTTGCTCGGCGTGGCCTTCGATAAAGCGGTGGAGTGGGTGCAGCAGCAGCGGCTGGCTTCACTGGCGCAGGTCGCCGACTCCTGGATCCTGGTGTGGCCGCTGGCGTTTATCCTGTCCGCCGCGCTGGCGGCGCTGGGTTATTACCTGGTGCGCCGCTTTGCGCCGGAAGCGGGCGGCTCGGGCATTCCGGAGATCGAAGGTGCGCTGGAGGAGCTGCGGCCGGTGCGCTGGTGGCGCGTGATCCCGGTGAAATTCATCGGCGGCATGGGCACGCTGGGGGCGGGCATGGTGCTGGGGCGCGAAGGGCCCACGGTGCAGATGGGCGGCAACGTCGGGCGCATGGTATTGGACATGCTGCGCATTCGCGGCGCCGAGGCGCGCCATTCGCTGCTGGCGACCGGGGCCGCCGCCGGCTTGTCCGCCGCGTTCAACGCGCCGCTGGCCGGCATCCTGTTCATCATCGAAGAGATGCGGCCGCAGTTTCGCTACAACCTGATCTCGATTAAAGCGGTATTCATCGGCGTTATCATGTCGAGCGTGGTGTTCCAGCTGTTTAACGGCCAGGGATCGGTGATCGAAGTCGGCAAGCTTTCTTCGGCGCCCATCAATACCCTGTGGCTCTATCTGGTGCTGGGGGCGATCTTCGGCGCGGTGGGCGTGGGATTCAACGCGTTGATCTTCCGCACCCAGGACATGTTTGCGCGCCTGCACGGCGGCAGAATGCGCAATGTCTTGCTGATGGGCGGGCTACTCGGCGGCGTGTGCGGCATTCTGGGGCTGATTCAGCCGGAGGCGGCGGGCGGCGGCTTTGGGCTGATCCCGATCGCCGCGGCGGGCAATTACAGCGTCGGCATGCTGATGTTTATCTTTATTACCCGTATCTTCACCACGCTGCTGTGCTTCGGTTCCGGCGCGCCGGGCGGCATCTTCGCGCCGATGCTGGCGTTGGGCACGCTGTTCGGCACCGCCTTCGGGCTGGCGGGGGCGCACCTGTTCCCGCAATACGGCATCGAGGCGGGCACCTTCGCCATCGCCGGTATGGGGGCATTGTTCGCCGCGACGGTGCGCGCCCCGCTGACCGGCATCGTGTTGGTGCTGGAAATGACCGACAACTACCAGCTGATTTTACCGATGATCATCACCTGCCTCGGCGCCACGGTGGTGGCGCAACTGCTCGGCGGCAAGCCGCTGTATTCGTCGATCCTGGCCCGCACGTTGCAAAAACAGGAGGCGCAGCTGGCGCGAGAAGCGGTGGAGAAAACAGGTAAGGAAAATACAACAAATGCGGTGAATACTTGAACGCAACACTCAGGTATCGGATAATCGTTAATATTAATCAGGCGGCCATAGTAGCGATCTGATGCTGAACAATGTTGGGAGTAAAGACTATGAGTGATGAAACGGCACTGCCCCTGCAATTTACCGAGGCAGCAGCAAACAAGGTGAAGTTCCTGATTGCTGACGAAGAAAACCCGAACCTGAAGTTGCGGGTTTACATTACCGGTGGCGGCTGCAGCGGATTCCAGTACGGCTTCACTTTTGACGACAAGGTCAACGATGGCGACATGACCATCGAGAAGCAGGGCGTAGCGCTGGTGGTCGATCCGATGAGCCTGCAGTATCTGGTGGGCGGTTCGGTGGACTACACCGAAGGGCTGGAAGGGTCGCGCTTCGTGGTGACCAACCCGAATGCCAAAACCACCTGCGGTTGCGGTTCTTCGTTCAGCATCTGAGTTCGCCTGTCAGAATATCAACCCGCTCGCCTGCCGGCCGGCGGGTTTTTTTATGTCTACCATTCCACCAGGATCACTTCCGCGCCATTCTCCTGCGTCGGTGGGGTGCGGATGACCTTGGGCTGCGCCGCCGCATGGCTGCATTCGGCCTGTGGCGCAGCGGCTTCGAGGCGCACGGCGCATTGCGATTCAATGGTCAGGGTAACGCCGATCTGGCCGCTGACGACATCGGCATAGACGGCGCCACTCAGCAGGGCGCCACAGCAGGCAAGCAGAAGTTTTTTCATCATTGCGGGAATAGCCATCCGTAAGCAATCTTGTGATGACTTATCGGCAAAAAGTTAAAAAGTTTTAACGGCGCGGGGAAAGCATTAACCTGAGGGTTACGGAATTTTACATCGTCACTACGCTATTTTTCGGGCGAAAATAATACCACCAAACCCGTTTTTAGTCTAATTAATCACCAGGCCGCCGTCCCGAAGGACGACGGCTCAGCGTTCGAGGATAAAGGCGGGCAGTTTGAGATGCCAACGAATGGCCGCCAGCCGAATGGCCAGGGTGATGAGCATGCCCAGCATCATGGCCTGCTGCAGTGGCATGCCGAAGGTATAAAACGCCGTGGCGTGCACGATACCGCCGATGATGCAGGCGGTGGCGTAAATTTCGGTGCGCAGGATCATCGGGATCTCGCGCGCCAGCACGTCGCGGATAATGCCGCCGCCGACGCCGGTGATCACCCCCATGCAGATCGCCACCAGCGGGCCGGTGCCGGCCGCGAAGGCCTTGTTGACGCCGATACCGACGAACACCGCCAGCCCGACGGCGTCCAGCACCGGCAGCACCCACTTCGGCAGGCGGCGCGGCTGGCGTACCAGCAGCAGCGTCAAGACGCAGGTGATCATCGCCACCACCAGGTCGGTGGGATCCTTGACCCAGAATACCGGGCCGTTGGCCAGCGCCATATCGCGGATGGTGCCGCCGCCGACCGCGGTGACCACGCCCAATACCAGCACGCCGAACGGATCCATGCGCAGCTTGCCGGCCAGCAGTACGCCGGAGACGGCGAACACCGCGGTGCCGAGAATATCCAGCCAGAACACCAACATCAGCGGATCTCCGCCAACTGGTGGCACAGCTGCTGCGCTGCCAACAGGATGCGCGGCCCGCCGCGATTGAACCAGTCTTCGTTCAGCGCGATCACCGGCACCTGCAGCTGCGGCGCCCAGAAGGCCTTCACATTGGCGGCCTCTTTTGCGCCGCCGGTGATGACGATGGCCTGCGGTTGACGCGCCAGCACCTGCTCGCGGCTGATCTGCGGCCAAGGGGTGCGGCTGTCGGCGAAGACGTTCTGCGCGCCGCACAGCGCCAGCACCTGGCTCTGCAGTGTGGCGCCGGAGCTGGTGAACAGCGGCTGGGTGCCGAACTGTAGCAGCACCCGCCGCGGCGGGTTGGCAGCGTACTGTTGCTTGAGAGCGGCGAACTGGCGGCGAAGGGCGTCTGCCGCCTGATGCGCCTGGTCCGGGTGCGGACTGTAGCGCGCCAGCTTGTCCAACAGGCCGGCGAGCCCTTCGAGATTGTCGGCGTCCGCATAGAAGATCGGGATGCCGAACGCGGCGAGCTGATCGAGCACGCGCTGCGGATTGCCGCCGCGCCAGGCGAGGATCAGGTCCGGCTTCAGCGCCAGCACCCGTTCCAGATTGATGCCCTGCCAGGAGGCCACCTGCTCCAGCCTGGCGGCCTGTGGCGGATAATCGGAATAGGCGCTCGCCGCCACCAAGACATCGCCCATGCCGGCGGCATAGGCGAGTTCGGTGGCGTTGGGCGCCAGGCTGATCACCCGCTGGGCGGCGCCGGCCGGCATGGCCAGCCAGAGCGCCAGCAGCCAGAACGCCGAGGTGAAGCGCAGCCTCACATCAACCGCGCTTGGCCAGGGTTTGCAGCATGGCGTTGACCATCAGCGTAGACTGTTTGGCCGCCACCACCAGGAACTCGTCAAAGCTCATGTGCGACTCGCTGTCGGCGACGTCGGAAATGGCACGCACCACCACGAACGGCGTGCCGAACAGATGGCAGACGTGGGCGATCGCTGCGGCTTCCATTTCTACCGCGGCGACGCGCGGGAAGGTAGCGCGAATGCGCGCCAGCGGCTCGGCGCCGTTGATGAAGGCGTCACCGCTGCAAATCAGGCCGCGCACCGCGTGCAGATCCAGCTGTTTGATGCAGCTTTCCGCCAGCGCGATCAGCGCGTCGTCGGCGACGAACGCCGCCGGGCAGCCGGCCATCTGGCCCGGCTCGTAACCGAAAGCGGTAACGTCGGCGTCGTGGTAGCGCACTTCTTCCGATACCACGATATCCCCCACGCGCAGCGTGCTGGCCAGGCCGCCGGCGGAGCCGGTGTTGATCACCACGTCCGGGCTGCAGTGTTCCAGCAGCAGGGTGGTGCCCATGGCGGCAGAGACTTTGCCGATGCCGGATTTCAGCAGGGCCACTTCAACGCCGCCGATCTGGCCGGTGTAGATTTCGCAGCCCGCACGTTGGATGGTTTGACGGTTTTCGATTTGATCGCGCAGCAGGGTGACTTCCTGCTCCATTGCGCCGATGATGCCTACTTTCATAAATAACACTCGCTGATTGGCCGTGAGAATTGCGGCATAGTCTATCATGGCTGTGTGTGAGAGATAATGCGTTGCATCCGCCGCCGGGAATTGTTATCACGGGGCAGGGCGTAACGGCGGAGGAACAGATGCCCGGGATCGACTTCAAGCAAAAAATCAGTTTCCAACGGCCTTTCAGCAAACCGATCGAGGCTGAGGAAGAGTACGACATCGTGCGGCAGTTCGAGAGCGATCGCGGTCGCATCGTCAACTCGGCCGCCATTCGCCGTCTGCAGCAAAAAACCCAGGTGTTTCCGCTCGAGCGCAACGCGGCGGTACGCAGCCGCCTGACGCACTCGATGGAGGTGCAGCAGGTCGGGCGCCACATCGCCAAAGAGATCCTCAACCGCTTCAAACAGGCAGGGAAGATTGACGAACTCGGCCTGGCCCGGCTGCTCGATCCGTTTGAAAGCATCGTGGAAATGGCCTGTCTGATGCACGATATCGGCAACCCGCCGTTCGGTCACTTCGGCGAGTCGGCGATCAACGACTGGTTTGCCCAGCGCCTCGATCCCGCCAGCTGCGGCAGCGAACCTGGCAGCCACGATCGCTGCCAGGTGGCGGCGCTGCGCCTGCATGAAGGGGAGAGCGATCTGAACCGGCTGCGCAGCCGGATCCGTCAGGATCTCAGCCACTTCGAGGGTAACGCCCAGGCGATCCGCATGGTGTACAGCCTGTTGAAGCTCAACCTGACCTACGCTCAGGTCGGCTGCATTTTGAAATACACCCGCCCGGCTTATTGGGCGGGCGATATTCCCGCCAGCCACAGCTATCTGATGAAAAAGCCCGGTTACTATCTGGCGGAAGAGGCCTTTGTCGATCGGCTGCGGCGAGAGCTGCACATGGGCGAGTTCGATCGTTTCCCGCTGACCTATATTATGGAGGCCGCCGATGATATCTCTTACTGCGTGGCCGATCTGGAAGACGCGGTGGAGAAGAGCATTTTTACCGTCGAGCAGCTGTATCAGCACCTGATTCAGGAGTGGGGCGAGGTGGTGCCGGGCGATCTGTTCGACAAGACCGTCGCCAGCGCGTTTCGCAAGATCGATCGCGGCGGCGCGCGGCGCAGCGCAGAAGATCAGTTCTTCATGTATCTGCGGGTGTTTACCGTGGCGCGGCTGGTGCCGCACGCGGCGCAGCGCTTTATCGACAATCTGGACGCGGTTTATCAGGGCAGTTTCAATCAGGCGCTGCTGGAGGATTCCAGCCCGGCCTATCGGCTGCTGAAAATATTTAAAAATGTGGCGTTCAAGCATGTGTTCAACCACCCCGAGGTCGAGCAGCTCGAGCTGCAAGGCTACCGGGTGATCAGCGGCCTGCTGGACATTTACAGCCCGCTGTTGGCGATGTCGCTGGCGGACTTCAGCCAGCTGGTGCGCGAGGACAGTCATCGCGCTTACCCGATCGAAACGCGCCTGTTCCACAAGCTGTCCACCAAGCATCGGCTGGCGTATGTGGAGGCGGTAGAAGGGCTGCAGCATTTATCGCCGGAGCAGCAAACCATTCGGGAATATTATTTCCGCGCGCGTTTACTGCAGGACTATATCAGCGGAATGACCGACCTGTATGCCTATGATGAATATCGTCGATTGATGGCGGCGGAATAATTAAGCTGAGGAATAATTGTCAGCAATTCCAACCGGTTGGCTGTCTCGAGTTTTGTAAAGACGGACAATATTTGTTTACTATTGCCAATCATCTGTGCCGGAACTTCAGGCTATTAATTAACTCTGAATAAGCACGCAAGACGGCCATTCTTTTTTGAACGACTTTATAAGAGACACACAGATGAAAAAAACCGCATTAGTTCTGAGCGCACTGGCATTCAGCATCGGTATGGCGATCGGCCCGGTCACGGCCAACGCCGCTGAAACCGCCTCTTCCAGCACCCAGCAGTTGCCGAGCCTGGCGCCGATGCTGGAAAAGGTAATGCCTTCCGTCGTGAGCATTAACGTTGAGGGCAGCACCACGGTCAATACGCCGCGCATGCCGCAGCAGTTCCAACAGTTCTTCGGCGAAGATTCGCCGTTCTGCCAGGACGGTTCGCCGTTCCAGGGTTCGCCGATGTGCCAGGGCGGCGAACAGCCCGGGCCGGATGGCCAGCCGCAGGGTACGCAGCAGAAATTCCAGGCGCTGGGCGCCGGGGTGGTCATCGATGCCGCCAAGGGCTATGTGGTGACCAATAACCATGTGGTGGACAACGCCAACAAGATCCAGGTGCAGCTGAGCGACGGCCGCCGTTTCGACGCCAAGGTGATCGGCAAGGATCCGCGTTCCGATATCGCGCTGATCCAACTGAAAGATTTCAAGAATCTGACGGCGATCAAGATGGCCGACTCCGATCAGCTGCGCGTCGGCGATTACACCGTGGCGATCGGCAACCCGTACGGGCTGGGTGAGACCGCCACCTCGGGCATCGTTTCCGCCCTGGGGCGCAGCGGCCTGAACATCGAAAACTACGAGAACTTCATCCAGACCGATGCGGCGATCAACCGCGGCAACTCCGGCGGCGCGCTGGTTAACCTGAACGGCGAACTGATCGGCATCAACACCGCGATCCTGGCGCCGGACGGCGGCAACATCGGCATCGGCTTCGCTATTCCGAGCAACATGGTGAAAAACCTGACGGCGCAAATGGTTGAGTATGGCCAGGTGAAACGCGGCGAGCTGGGCATCATGGGCACCGAGCTGAACTCCGAGCTGGCCAAGGCGATGAAGGTCGACGCGCAGCGCGGGGCCTTCGTCAGCCAGGTGATGCCGAAGTCCTCCGCCGCGAAGGCGGGCATCAAAGCCGGCGACGTGATCGTCACCATGAACGGCAAGGCCATCTCCAGCTTTGCCTCGTTCAGGGCGGAGATCGGCACGCTGCCGGTCGGCAGCAAAATGTCGCTGGGCATTATCCGCGACGGCAAGCCGGTAACGATTGACGTTACGCTGGAACAAAGCGCGCAGACCCAGGTGGCCTCGGGCAATATTTACACCGGCATCGAGGGTGCCGAGCTGAGCAACACCCAGGTCGGCAACCAGAAAGGCGTCAAGGTCGACAGCGTGAAAGCCGGCAGCGCCGCGGCGCGCATCGGCTTGAAAAAAGGCGATGTGATCCTGGGAGTGAACCAACAGCCGATCCAGAACCTGGGCGAGCTGCGTAAGATTCTCGACAGCAAGCCGTCGGTGTTGGCGTTGAATATTCAGCGCGGCGAGAGCCAATTGTACCTGCTGGCGCAGTGATAAGCGTCCGGCTTTAAAAAATAAAGGCACGCTGCGGCGTGCCTTTTTGCGTTATGGCCTGCGGATTCAAGCGGGCTGCGTCAGATGCGCGCGCGCCGCGTGGATCACCAGTTCAATCTCATCCAACAGCTCCAGCCACTCCGGCTCCAGCTCGTCGTTAGTGACGCCCTGGCGCAGCTGCCGCTCGAGGTAGAAACACAGCTGTTTGAGACGCGGCACGCCGCTGTAGCTGCAGCTGCCGTGCAGCTTATGCACCAGATCGAGGATCTCGTCGTCATGCTGTCCGTCGAGCAGCGTCTGCACCCGTTCGCGCACCTGCGGCAGGAAATCGAGCAGCATTTGCAGCAGATCGCGCGCCAGATCCGGTTTGTTGGCCGCCTGGCGCAGCGCCAGCGGCCAGTCGAGCGACAGCGGCGCATCGTCGGCGACGGCGCTTTCCGCGTCGCCGCTGTGGTAGCGCGACAGCACGCGGGTCAGCATTTTCTCGTCGATCGGTTTGGCCAGGTAGTCGTCCATGCCAGCCTGCAGCAGGTGCTCGCGCTCGCCGCTGGCGGCATGGGCGGTGACGGCGACGATCGGCGTGGAGTTGTGATGCGGCAGTTGGCGAATCAGCTCGCTGGCGTGAATGCCATCCATCTTCGGCATCTGAATGTCCATCAGGATCAGATCCAACACGTTGTCGCGCGCCAGCTCCAGCGCTTCCTCGCCGCTCTCGCAGAGCAGGGTTTTCTCCACCTGTTCACCCAGCAGCGTGCCGATCAGCTTCAGGTTGGCCGGATTGTCGTCAACCGCCATCACCGTCAGCGGCAGGCGTTTACGCTCCGGCTGCGCGGTGAGGCGCGCCGGCGCCTCCATCCTCAATAGCGGGAACAGCCGGGTGCTGGTGATCGGTTTGATCAGACAGCCGAGCGCGCCTTGCTGCTTAAGCAGCTCGGCGTCGATCTGCGCCTGGCACGGCAGCGCCAGAATCACCCTATCGGCCAGCTTCAGCGAGGCCAGCAATTTGTCCTCGTGCTGCGCCATGTTGTCGCGGAACGGGATCGGTACGCCGGCCAGCAGGAAGTCATAGTGGCCTTGCGGCAGCTGGCCCAGCGTCGGCGAGTGGGTGATCACCAACTGCGTGACGCTGAGCATGTTGAGCGTCGCCTGCGCCGCCGTCGGGTTGGACTCGATATAGGCCAGCGTTTTGCCGTTCAGATCCGGCAGGCTCGGTGCCAGCGACAGCATGCCCTCGTTCAGATCCAGCGTGATGTGGAACCAGAAGGTCGAGCCGCGATTCAGCTGGCTGTGGAAGCAGATGTCGCCTCCCATCTCCTTCACCAGTTTTTGTGTGATCACCAGCCCCAGCCCGGTGCCGCCGTGGCGGCGGGAGATGCTGGCGTCCGCCTGGCGGAATGCCTGGAACAGCTGCGACTGCTGGCGTTCGGAAATGCCGATGCCGGTGTCGTGGATCTGCACTTCCACTTCTACCCGGCGCTCCAGTTGTTTGCGCAGCTCGACGCGAATGTCGATATTGCCGGTTTCGGTGAATTTGATGGCGTTGCCCAGCAGGTTGGTGATGATCTGCTGCAGGCGCAGCGAGTCGCCGATCACCTGCTCCGGCACGTCGTTGTGCACATCCAGCGTCAGCTCAAGACCCTTGTCGTGGGCGCTCGGCGCCAGCAGCACCACCACTTCGTCCAGCGTTTCACGCAGGGCGAACGGAATGTGTTCCAGCACCAGCTTGCCAGCCTCCAGCTTGGAGAAATCCAGCACGTCGTTGATGATGGTCAGCAGGTTGTTGGCCGAGCGTTCGATGGTCTGCAAATAATCGGTCTGGGTCGCGCTCAGATCGGTTTTCAGCATCTGGCGGGTGAAGCCGATCACGCCGTTGAGCGGGGTGCGCAGCTCGTGCGACATGTTGGCCAGGAATTCGGACTTGATGCGCGCCGCCTCCTGCGCGCGTTTTTTCGCCAGATCCAGCTCGACGTTTTGGATCTCCATCTGCTCCAGCGTTTCGCGCAGATCGGACGTGGCCTGATCGATATTCTGCTGCATCTCTTCGTGGTAGGCGGTGAGCGACATCGCCATCGAGTTGATGCCGTTCTTCAGCATGTGCAGCTCGCCGAGCATGTAGCCCTCCACGCGGCTGTCGAGCTGGCCGCGGCGGATGCGGTCGACGGTGTTCACCATGTTGCGGATCGGGCCGGTCACGTCGCGCATCAGCCGGTAGGCGAACAGGATGGCGATGCACATGCACAGCAACAACAGCAGGGTAGAGACAAAGACCTCTTTATATTGCTGCAGCCGCACCGACTGCAGATCCAGCTCGATCGCCACATAGCCCAGGTTGTTGTCGGGATGGCTGCCGCCGTCGGCGTTTTCATCCGGATATTGGTTTTCCGACAGGATCGGCGTGCGCAGGATCAGCGAATCGCCGCGCCGGGTGAGCATCAGGTCGGTGGGCAACGGTACGCCTTTCGGCAGCTGCAGCTGGGCGAAGTTGTGATGATAATTGGAGGTGACGAACAGGTTGTTCTGCGCATCGAACACGGTGATCGAACGCACGATGTCCGAATGGCGGCGATGCAACAGACTGACCAACTGCCTGACCGACTCGCGGCTGCGGAACGTCATGCCGTACTCGCTGGCCACCGCCAGCGGCTCGATGATGCTGGCGCCGGCGTCGACCAATTGCTCCTGCAGCTCGTTGTAGCGATGCACCACGAAGAAGGTGCTGAGCAGCAAACCAATCAGCAAGGTCGGGGCCAGAATCAGGATCATCATGCGCGCACGCAGGCTGTATTTGGTCATGGGATTCCAATGTGGGAGAATTGACAGCTGACACTAGCTTAATGAACCAGCACACAATCGACAAATATGGCGCAATTCTACTCTCCCAAACGCCGCGTGACGACCCGGCAGAGCTCACAAATCTTCACCGTGACGGTGAGCGATCTCGATCCTTTCGGCCAGGGCGTGGCGCGCCACGACGGCAAAGCGGTGTTCGTGCCGGGCGTACTGCCGGGCGAGCAGGCAGAAATTCAGCTGACCGAAGACAAACGCCAGTTCGCCAAAGGCAAGCTCAAGCGCCTGCTGAGCCGCAGCTCGCAGCGGGTGGAGCCGCGCTGTCCGCATTTCGGCGTATGCGGCGGCTGCCAGCAGCAGCACGCGGATGAGGCGCTGCAACAGCAGAGCAAGGCGGCGGCGCTGGTGCGCATGATCGCCCGCGAAACCGGGGTAACTCCGCAGCAGGAACCGGTGATCGCCGGCCCGGAATACGGCTATCGTCGCCGCGCCCGCCTGAGCCTGGCGTGGCAGCCGAAGCAGCAGCGCCTGATGATGGGTTTTCGCCAGGCGGCCTCCAGCGAGCTGGTGGCGGTGGCGCACTGCCCGGTGTTGCGGCCGGAGCTGGAACAGCTGCTGGCGCCGGTGCGCACCTGCCTAAGCGGGCTGCAGGCGGTGCGGCGGCTGGGGCATGTGGAGCTGGTGCTGGCGGATAACGGTCCGCTGCTGGTGCTGCGCCATCTCGATGCGCTGAAGGACGCGGATCGGCAGGCGCTGTTGGCGTTTGGCGAGCGGGAAAACGTCGCCGTTTACCTGGCGCCGGACAGCGAGCGGTTGGAAAAACTGTGCGGTGACGCGCCGTATTATCAGGTTGACGGGCTACGCTTAGACTTCAGCCCGCGCGACTTTATTCAGGTCAATGACGCCGTAAACCAACAAATGGTGGCGCAGGCCCTTGAATGGCTCGACATTCAACCCAATGATCGGGTGCTGGACCTGTTCTGCGGCATGGGCAACTTCACTCTGCCGCTGGCGCGCCGCGCCGCTGCGGTGGTGGGCATCGAAGGTGTTGCCACGCTGGTAGCGAATGGGCAATATAATGCACATAAGAATAAGCTGAATAATGCGTCGTTTTTCCATGAGAATCTGGAGGACGACGTTGAGCGGCAACCTTGGGCAGCACAAGGGTTTGATAAGGTGATGCTGGATCCCGCCCGCGCCGGTGCGGCCGGGGTGATGTCACATATTGTAAAACTGGCGCCGGCGCGGGTGGTTTATGTTTCCTGTAACCCCACCACGCTGGCTCGCGACAGCAAAGTGCTGTTGAGCGCCGGTTATCGTCTTGCGCGCGTGCGGATGTTGGATATGTTTCCGCACACGGGGCATCTTGAATCAATGGCGCTGTTTATCAACGAGCGCGCGCCAGAGGTCGCTGCAAAGTAGGGAGAGGTTATGGTTGCGGTAAGAAGTGCACATCTGAATACGGCGGGTGAGTTCGCTCTCGATGAGTGGATCGCCAGCTTGGGGCTACCTAACCCGCAGTCATGTGAGCGATTGGCCGCAACCTGGCGTTATTGTGAGCAGCAGACCCAAAACCATCCCGACGCCTCGCTGCTGCTGTGGCGCGGCCTGGAGATGGTGGAAATCCTCTCGACGCTGAGCATGGACAACGACAGCATGCGCGCCGCGCTGCTGTTCCCGCTGGTGGACGCCGGCATCGTGCAGGAAGAGATCCTGACCGAAGCGTTCGGCAAGGGCATCGTCGCGCTGGTGCACGGCGTGCGCGACATGGACGCCATTCGCCAACTGAAAGCCACCCAAAACGACTCGATGGCTTCCGAACAGGTCGACAACGTGCGCCGCATGCTGTTGGCGATGGTAGAGGATTTCCGCTGCGTGGTCATCAAGCTGGCGGAGCGCATCGCCCACCTGCGCGAGGTGAAAGACGCGCCGGAAGACGAGCGCGTGCTGGCGGCGAAAGAGTGTTCCAATATCTACGCCCCGCTGGCTAACCGGCTCGGTATCGGTCAGCTGAAATGGGAGCTGGAAGATTTTTGCTTCCGCTACCTGCACCCGGAAGAATACAAGCGCATCGCCAAGCTGTTGCACGAGCGCCGCATCGATCGCGAACAGTTCATCGACGATTTCGTCGCCGGGTTGCGCGCCGAGATGGCCAGCGAAGGCATTCGGGTGGAGATCTACGGCCGGCCGAAACACATCTACAGCATCTGGCGCAAGATGCAGAAAAAGCACCTGGCGTTCGACGAACTGTTCGACGTGCGCGCGGTGCGCATCGTGGCGGAGCGTCTGCAGGATTGTTATGCGGCGTTGGGCATCGTGCATACCCACTTCCGCCATCTGCCGGACGAGTTCGACGACTACGTCGCCAACCCGAAACCCAACGGCTACCAGTCGATCCATACCGTGGTGCTGGGGCCGCGCGGCAAAACCGTCGAGATTCAGATCCGCACCCGGCAAATGCACGAGGACGCCGAGCTGGGCGTGGCCGCGCACTGGAAGTACAAAGAGGGCGCGGGGGTTACCGTGCGCTCCGGCTACGAAGAGCGCATCGCCTGGCTGCGTAAGCTGATCGCCTGGCAGGAAGAGATGGCGGACTCCGGCGAGATGCTCGACGAAGTGCGCAGCCAGGTGTTCGACGATCGGGTCTATGTGTTTACCCCGAAAGGCGACGTGGTGGATCTGCCGGCCGGCTCCACGCCGCTCGACTTCGCCTACCATATTCACAGCGACGTCGGTCACCGCTGCATCGGTGCCAAGATCGGCGGCCGCATCGTGCCGTTCACCTATCAGCTGAAGATGGGCGATCAGATTGAGATCATCACCCAGAAGCAGCCGAACCCGAGCCGCGACTGGCTGAACCCGAACCTGGGCTACGTCACCACCAGCCGCGGGCGCTCGAAGATCCACAACTGGTTCCGCAAGCAGGATCGCGACAAGAACATTCTTGCCGGCCGCCAGATGCTGGACAACGAACTGGAACACCTCGGCATCAGCCTGAAAGAGGCCGAAAAGCTGCTGATCCCGCGTTACAACATGAACTCGCTGGACGAGGTGTTGGCGGCGATCGGCGGCGGGGACATTCGCCTGAACCAGATGGTGAATTACCTGCAGGGCAAGTTCAACAAACCGAGCGCCGAAGAGCAGGATCGCGAGGCGCTGCGCCAGCTGGTGCAGCAAAAAGCGCCGCCGCCGACCCGCAACAAGGACAACGGCCGAGTGGTGGTGGAGGGGGTGGGCAATCTGATGCACCACATCGCCCGCTGCTGCCAGCCGATCCCGGGCGACGACATTGTCGGCTTTATCACCCAGGGGCGCGGCATCTCGATCCACCGTGCGGATTGCGATCAGCTGGTCGATTTGCAATCGCACGCGCCGGAACGCATTGTCGACGCGGTATGGGGCGAAAGCTACTCCAGCGGTTATTCGCTGGTGGTGCGTGTGATGGCCAATGACCGCAGCGGCTTGCTGCGCGATATCACCACTATTCTGGCCAACGAAAAGGTCAACGTGCTGGGCGTCGCCAGCCGCAGCGACACCAAGAAACAGCTGGCCACCATCGACATGGATATCGAAATCTACAACCAGCAGGTGCTGGGGCGGGTGTTGGCGAAGCTGAACCAGCTGCCGGACGTGATAGACGCCAAGCGTCTGCACGGCAACTAAGCCCACGGCACTTTTCGGGCCACATCCGATGTCGATGCGGCCCGAACTCCATCAGTTCCGGCGGGCATATCAGCACGCCCTTTTTTCTCAGAGATTTTTTATGACCCAATCCACTCCGCTGCAGCGTCTGTTGAACATCATGAAAACGCTGCGCGACCCACAGGTCGGTTGCTCGTGGGACCGCAAGCAAACCTTCGCTACCATTGCGCCCTACACGCTGGAGGAAACTTACGAGGTGCTGGACGCCATTGAGCGGCAAGATTACGCCGATCTGCGCGACGAGTTGGGCGATTTGCTGTTCCAGGTGGTGTTCTACGCCCAGATGGGGCAGGAACAGGGGCTGTTCGATTTCGATGAGGTGTGCACCGCCATCAGCGATAAGCTGGAGCGTCGTCATCCGCATATCTTCGGCGACGCCGAGGGCGGAGACAGCGAAACCGTCGCGGCGCGTTGGGAGCAGCTGAAGGCGGGCGAGCGCGCCGAAAAAGCGCTGCACTCGGTGCTGGACGATATTCCGCAGGCGCTGCCGGCATTGATGAAAGCGCACAAGATCCAAAAACGCTGCGCCTCGGTCGGCTTCGACTGGAACACTCTGGGCCCGGTGCTGGACAAAGTGTACGAAGAGATCGATGAAGTGATGCACGAAGCCCGCCAGGCGGTGGTCGACGAGAGCAAGCTGGAAGAGGAGATCGGCGATCTGCTGTTCGCCACGGTGAACCTGTCGCGTCATCTGGGGCACAAGGCGGAGAACGCGCTGCAGGCGGCGAACCGCAAGTTCGAACGCCGCTTCCGCCAGGTGGAAGAGATCGTTCAGCAACGCGGGCTGCGGTTGGAAGACGCCACGCTGGAGCAGATGGAAGAGGCCTGGCAGCAGGTGAAAAAATCTGAAATCTGAATGGATGGAGGCACACGGCGAGTGAGTTTCTTGACCCGCCGGTTCAACATCAGTCGATATCGCTCTTCTGCGTAGGGGACCTGTCGCAGAAGAGCCATTAACCGCATCTTTTCAGGTATTGGTAAAGCGTCTCTCTGCTGATGCCAAATTCGCGAGCAAGCTGCGTTTTCCTCTCACCGTTTGTTGCGCGTAACCGCAATTCAGCCTGTTGCTCGGAGGACAGCAATTTTTTTCTACCCCGGTAAGCGCCGCGCACTCTGGCCAGCGCGATGCCTTCGCGCTGGCGTTCACGAATTAAAGCTCGTTCGAATTCGGCAAATGCGCCCATGACAGACAGCATTAGCTTATCCGCTGATGAATCTTTACCGGTAAACGTCAAACTCTCTTTCACAAACTCAACGGTGACGCCTTTATCGGTCAGTCTGTGGACCTGACGTTGCAGATCATTCAGGTTGCGTGCCAATCTATCCATGCTCTGAACCACCACGGTATCGCCGTTGCGCACTGCCGAGAACAGGGCATCCAGCTCTGGGCGTTGTAGATCCTTGACTGACGCGTTATCAATGAAAGATTTATCTACCAGAGTTCTTTCCAGTTGCTGTTCGGGACTCAGTTCACAGTGACTAATCCGAATGTAGCCAATACGTTGACCGTTCATACGCCTCCGATGCTGAATATGTCATGAATAATCTATGACTTTAATTTCCTGTGTCAGTAAATAATATTTAAACCTTATTCTGACACTTTTAGTTTTTGGATTTATATTGCGTTAGAGGTATAGCTCAACTTTTTGAAATAGTCTTTAAATTATCAATCCAGTAACAAAAAACTTATCCTGTGTAACATTTTTGGTTTTTTCTTCTTTATCTTTAACAATGTTTAAGTAAAGGTAATTGCGCACATCAATTCCGGTGTGCAATACAAAAAGGATTATGTGATGTCTAAATTAGCCAAAGAAATTAGCATGAATAAAGCAGCCGTCACCGTTGCAGCTGATAAAAAAGACGCACGAAAAGCACTGGCTCAATCTATGCTGGATAGCGTTTCTGGCGGTTGGGTCAACGCCTTTGCGCGTTGGTCTAAGAGTTTCTAATTAGTCTTGGTGCAGGGTGGGAAACCACCCTGCATTTCCTCATTTGTTGAACCGTGGTGCAGGCAATGACGAATAAGAAAAAAATAAAGCATCTTGAAATAATTCTAAAGGTTAGTGAACGATGCAACATTAACTGCACGTATTGCTATGTATTCAACCTGGGCAATGATTTGGCAATAAATTCAAAACCAATTATTTCTCATAACATCATTAAAGACCTGAGGGGGTTCTTCGAGCGGGCCTGTCAGGAGTATGAAATAGAAACGGTACAGGTTGATTTTCATGGTGGCGAACCATTAATGATGGGGAAAGAGCGTTTCGATAACGCCTGCAAAGAGCTTATTTCAGGTGATTACCAAGGCGCCAGGCTCAACCTGGCCTGCCAAACAAACGCTATCCTTATTGATAATGAGTGGATTGATATTTTCTCGAAATATAATATCAGCGTGGGTATTTCTATTGATGGTCCTAAGCACATTAACGACAGGCACCGTCTGGATAGAAAGGGCCGCAGCACCTACGAAGGTACGGTAAAAGGGCTGGAGATGCTACAGGCAGCCTGGAAGGCGGGTCGGCTTATCGATGAACCCGGTATCCTGTGCGTCGCCAATCCCTCGGTAAAAGGTGCTGAGATTTATCGCCATTTTGTTGATGTGCTGAAATGCAAAAAATTTGACTTCCTCATTCCTGATGAAAGCCATGATACGTGTACCGATCCTGACGGACTGTCAGATTTTTATTGCTCAGCGTTGGATGAGTTCTTTTTGGATGCGGATAAAGAGGTGTATGTACGCTACTTCCATACGCACATTCAATCCATGTTGAGTTCAGAATTCAGTCCAGTAATGGGGGTGAGTAAAGCCGGAAGCGACACTCTCGCTTTCACGGTGAGCTCCGATGGCGATCTGTATGTGGATGATACGCTCAGAACGACTAATGACGCTATATTTACGCCTATTGGCAATGTTCAGGATTTAATGCTGTCAGGCACGTTGGCTTCATGGCAGATGAAAAAATATATGGCGGTGAATAATCAGCTTCCTACCGTTTGCGCTGATTGCGTATGGCAAAAAGTTTGCGGCGGTGGCCGCCATATTCAACGCTATTCCTCAGGCGATGATTTCAACCGTGAAACCGTGTTCTGTCCGTCGATAAGAAAGATTATGAGCCGCGCGGCTTCGCATTTGATTGAATCGGGTGTGAGTGAAGATATAATCATGAAAAACCTAGAGGTTAACTCATGATCAAACGGCTATCCTTGTTGGCATTCTTTTTTTCCGGCATTAGCATGGCGGATCCACCCGCTGATTTTGGGCGTTTGCGGTATGATGAGCGTGGGTTGCCGCTAATTGATGTGCGGATCGATAACCGCCTTCATACCTTAATGCTGGATACCGGCAGCGGGGAGGGGATGCATCTTTATAAACACGATCTTGACAACTTGGTGGCTAATCCGAGTCTGGAAGTGTCGAAACAAGCGCCTCGTCGGTTGATGGATGTTTCCGGTGGAGAAAATAATGTCTCCGCCTGGAAAATTAGCCGGTTATTTATTTCAAACATTCCTTTCGATAATGTTGAAACGGTCAGTTTCAAACCATGGGGATTAAGCATTGGCGGTGATGTCCCCGTGAATGAAGTTATGGGATTGGGGCTTTTTCGAGAGCGCCGGGTGCTGATGGATTTTAAAAACGATCGGTTGCAACTGTTGGCCGATTTGCCTTCTGACATAAAGAAATGGTCATCTTACCCTATTGAACCCACCGCCTCTGGGCTACGCGTTATCGCCTCTGCAGGCGATACGTCTTTGCATCTGATTGTCGATACGGCGGCCAGCCATTCTCTGTTGTTTTCCGACCGTTTGCCGCCAGGCCTCCTGTTTTCTGGCTGTCGCGACATTGAACCTGAAGCATCAAACCTGGATTGCAGGGTGACAAAAATCGCTTTTACGGATCGTGAAGGGACGACTCGTGATGATCTGGCCGTTGTCACCCTTGGCGCAACGCCTCAGGAACTGGATTTCGACGGCTTGTTGGGAATGAAGTTCATGCGGGGACATCAGGTGATCATCGATATGCCTGAGCGCCTGCTCTATATCAGTCGTTAGCGCGATGGACAAAGAAAACTCTCTTTTCCGCCCGGAGGCGTTGCAGCATAAAAAAAATGCCTGGCTGGGCGATTTTACCGTGTCGGCACCATCAGTGTTGCCAATTGCCTTATGGAGCGCCGCTGCTGTTTTGCTGGTGGCTATTCTCCTGTTATTTACCACCTATGCCAAAAGGGTCCCTGTCACCGGGCGAGTGATCTATACCCCCTCCGCAGCGGAGGCGGTATTCAATCATGAAGGCATCATCGGCCGCATCGAAGTCCGCCAGGGAGAAAGGGTGAAAAAAGGCGATGTTATCGCAACGTTTTCACGCGACGTCGCCTATGCGGGGGGAGGAATGAATCAGGCGTTGCAAGATGCGGCTCAGCGTCAACTTACTGAATTGCAAAAGCGTGCGGAAGAACGGCGTAAAGAGGGGGAAGAAGAACGCCTGCGTTTGCGTGAGAAAGTCGGCGCCAAAGAACGGGAAATGGTGGCGATTCAAGCCGCGGCGGCGGCAGAGTCGGAGCGTGTCGCCGGTTTGAAGAAGCGCATGGAGCTTTATCAACAGCTGTTACAGAAAGGTATTACGACCGTACAAGAGAAAATTGAGCGGGAGAACGAATACCATGATTCCATCGCGCAGTTGAACACGCATCGAATCAATATCGCGCGGGTGAAAGGCGAGCTGCTGCAATTCCTGGATGAGCTGGCTCGCTCTGAATCGCTGGAAAAACAGTCTATTACTGACATTCAACAGCAGAAGGTTACGCTGCAACAACAGGTGATTAATGCTTCTGCGGTCGTGGAGTCGCGGGTAGTGGCTCCACTTGATGGCGTCGTCGCTTCAATGAGCATTTTGGAAGGGCAGAGAGTGGCTGCGGGTGCCGTTGCTGCGGTCGTGGTGCCGGAAAACGCGCGCCCATTCGTGGAAATGTGGATCCCGCCTTCCGCGTTGCAGGAAGTGAAAGCGGGTCAGCATGTTTTCATGCGTGTCGCATCATTGCCTTGGGAGTGGTTTGGGAAAGTGTCCGGTACGGTTGCTGCCATCAGCGCAAGTCCTGAGGCCCTAACGGGAAACAACCGGCGCTTTCGCGTGTTGATAACGCCCGATGTGGGCACGCGTGCGCTCCCGGTGGGCGTGGACGTCGAGGCCGATATCTTGACGACGCATCGGCGCATCTGGGAATGGCTGTTTTTACCATTAAAACAAAGTATTAACCGTATGACGGCTGAGAGTTGACACATGGTTTTTTCCTGGCAAAAAACGCCGCTTATCCTGCAGTCGGAAATGAATGAGTGCGGGCTGGCCTGTTTGGCCATGATGGCCGGCTATTTCGGCAAACGCATCGATCTCGCCTCGGCGCGCACCCTCCACGGCGCAAGCAGCCATGGGATGACGCTGCGGGATCTCATTACGGCGTTTGAACGGGTGGGGATGACGGCCCGCGCTTCGCGCGTGGAGCTCGATGAACTGCGTTCGCTGACCCGCCCCGCAATTCTTCATTGGTCATTCAATCATTTTGTGGTGCTGGTGAAAGTCACGCGTCGAGGCGCCGTGATCCTCGATCCCGCCATTGGTCGGCGCAGTATCTCCCTGCGCGAACTTTCCGATAAGTTCACCGGCATTCTGATGGAGGCCTGGCCGGCGGAGACCTTCGATAAAAAACCGCTGGAAATGAATGTTACCGTATCCGATCTTTTTCGTGGCGTACGGGGCTTAAGACGCATTTTTACCGGCGTTCTGATGCTTTCGGTTTTGGTGGAACTGCTCTCAATTGCCGTGCCGGCCGCTTCGCAATTTACTATCGATACATTAGTGCGTTCATCGGATCGTGAAGGGATATTTTTTGTCGGTATCGTGGTCATTGCAGCATTGCTGATTAAGTCCGCCTTTTCCGTGGTACGTGCCTGGATTTTGATGAACCTTCGCTATACGCTGGGCGTCAAATGGGCCGAAATGTTCTTTAACCGGCTTATCAGGCTCACGCTGTCATTTTTTGAAAAGCGCCATACCGGCGATATCGCGTCGCGTTTCCAATCGTTGACCGCCATTCAGGAAGCGTTCACGGCCGATATGGTTGCCTCGCTCCTTGATGCGATTGTGATTGTCATTTCGATGGCGATTATTTTTACCTATTCTCCTGTGCTCGCTATCGGTCCCCTGATCGCCGCCTGTGCATATGCCGCCTTAAAAGCGGGCCTGTTCTCGACATACCGCAATCGTAAAATCGAACATATCGCTTTTGAAGCGGTGCAATCCTCCCACTTCCTTGAGACGGTTAGAGCGATAAGCGCGATCAAAATGTTGAATTTGACGCCGGTTCGCCGCCGCGAATGGGTCAACCATGTGGTCAACAGCACACATGCAGGGAACCAACTGTTTAAACTTGATTTGCTGACCAATACGGCGGCTGTATTGCTTGTGGGTTTTTCCGGGATTTACGTACTTAGCGTCGGCGCCATCGGGTTCGATAAAGGCATTACGACTGGCGCCTTGTTGGCTGTGATGCTTTATGCCGATATGGTGATTACCCGCACGGTGAAGTTAGTCAATGCGGTTTCCGACTTCTGTCTGGTATCCATGCATAGCCAGCGTCTGACAGACGTGGCGGTTTCACCTGTGGAACGGGATGAAGGGGAGCATGTATCGCCACAGCTGAATGGGCATATCGTGATCCGCAACTTAGCGTTCCGCCATTCCCAGGCCGAGCGCAACATCTTCGAGGGGATCAATCTTGAGGTCATGCCAGGGGAAAACGTGGCGATTGTCGGGCCGTCCGGGTGTGGCAAGTCAACATTCCTCCATGTGTTGGCGGGGTTGTACGAATCTACCGAAGGGGATGTTTTCATCAATAATGTGGGGATGTCCGGCATGGGCAAACGAGACATTCGTGAACATGTCGCTTTTGTCATGCAAGACGACAAACTCCTGGCCGGAACCATACAGCAGAATATTACCGGTTTTACCGCATCACCCGATATGGAACGCATGGCTGAGTGTGCCAACCATGCGTCCATTGACGAGGAGATCAGCGCATTTCCGCAGGGATACGATTCGATGATTGGTGATATTGGCAGCACGCTTTCTGGCGGGCAACGCCAGCGTATTTCTATCGCCAGAGCGCTGTACCGGCAACCTCATGTGCTGTTGCTTGATGAGGCAACCAGCGATCTTGATATTGATAACGAAAAAAGGATCACTCGCGCTATCGGGCAATTGCCAATAACCCGCATTTTTGTTGCCCATCGCCCGGAAATGATCAAGTCAGCGGATAGGGTCTTTAATCTTCATTTGAACGCTTGGGTAAAGCAGGAAAGCCGGGGGACCGCTACAATGTTGATCGCCGACAAGGTTCACTCAAGCTGAAACGGTTAAGCTCGTGGTCAGGTCAGAGGCGCATGGCTGCCGTCGGCAGCAAAAGGCCAACAAACTGAAATCTAAGGCGTTTTATCGCTCCTGAGGGGCGGTAAAAAGAAATATTCTCCGCTAACTCTTTGTATTTCCTGGAGGGTTTTCGGGGCGCCGGCGGAGTAAACCCTGATGAACACGGGAGGGCGGCCGAGATGATGGACAGCAAAACGATCGTTTGTAGGTCAGGAGAGGTTCGGGTATACTACTTTCCCGTCCTGGTTCTTCCATCGTCTTTAAACCTAAACTCTCAGGTTCAGCATGACAACTAATTATATTTTTGTGACCGGCGGGGTCGTATCCTCTCTGGGTAAAGGCATTGCCGCAGCCTCTCTGGCGGCTATTCTTGAAGCCCGTGGCCTCAACGTTACCATCATGAAACTGGACCCGTACATCAACGTGGATCCGGGCACCATGAGCCCGATTCAGCATGGGGAAGTTTTCGTCACCGAAGACGGCGCAGAAACCGATCTGGATTTGGGTCACTACGAGCGCTTCATCCGCACCAAGATGTCGCGTCGCAACAACTTCACCACCGGCCGCATCTACTCCGACGTGCTGCGTAAAGAACGCCGCGGCGACTATCTGGGCGCGACCGTGCAGGTCATTCCGCACATCACCAACGCGATCAAAGAACGCATCATCGAAGGCGGCGAAGGCCACGATGTGGTGCTGGTGGAGATCGGCGGCACCGTCGGCGATATCGAATCGCTGCCGTTCCTCGAAGCCATCCGTCAGATGGCGGTGGAAGTGGGCCGCGAGCACACCCTGTACATGCACCTGACGCTGGTGCCATACATGGCGGCGGCCGGCGAAGTGAAAACCAAGCCGACCCAGCATTCCGTAAAAGAGCTGCTTTCCATCGGTATCCAGCCTGATGTGCTGATTTGCCGTTCCGATCGCGCTGTTCCTGCTAACGAACGCGCTAAAATCGCGCTTTTCTGCAACGTGCCGGAAAAAGCGGTTATCTCTCTGAAAGACGTTGATTCTATTTATAAAATCCCAGGCCTATTGAAATCTCAGGGGCTGGACGATTATATTTGTAAACGATTCAGCCTGAACGCGCCGGAAGCCAACCTGGCCGAATGGGAACAGGTGATCTACGAAGAAGCCAATCCGGGCGGCGAAGTGACCATCGGTATGGTCGGCAAATACGTTGAGCTGCCGGATGCTTACAAGTCGGTGATCGAAGCGCTGAAGCACGGCGGGCTGAAAAACCGTCTGACCGTGAACATCAAGCTGATCGACTCGCAGGACGTGGAAACCCGCGGCGTGGAAGTGCTGAAAGGGTTGGATGCGATCCTGATCCCGGGCGGCTTCGGTTACCGCGGCGTGGAAGGCAAAGTGATGACCGCACGCTATGCGCGCGAGAACAACATTCCTTACCTGGGTATTTGCCTGGGCATGCAGGTGGCGTTGATGGAGTTCGCTCGCAACGTGGCCGGTATGGAAAACGCTAACTCCACCGAGTTTATGCCAGACTGTAAGTACCCGGTGGTGGCGTTGATCACCGAATGGCGCGACGAAGACGGCAACGTCGAAGTGCGCAGCGAAGAAAGCGATTTGGGCGGCACGATGCGCGTAGGTGGCCAACAGTGCAACCTGAGCGACAACAGCCTGGTGCGTCAGCTGTACGGCGAACCGACCATTGTCGAGCGTCACCGTCACCGTTACGAAGTTAACAACATGCTGTTGAAGCAGATCGAAGCCGCAGGGCTGCGTGTCGCCGGCCGTTCCGCCGACAACAAGCTGGTTGAGATCATTGAACTGCCGAATCACCCGTGGTTTGTAGCCTGTCAGTTCCACCCGGAATTTACATCTACTCCGCGCGATGGGCATCCGCTGTTCGCCGGCTTCGTGAAAGCCGCTGGCGAGCATCAGAAGCGCCAGGTGAAATAAAATATTTGGTAGGCGGCGCGCGGTGAGAACCGCGCGCTGTTTGTCTGGAGTTTTAGTTTAACTTGTACTGAGGAAAACCTAATGTCCAAAATCGTTAAAGTCATCGGTCGTGAAATCATCGACTCCCGCGGTAACCCGACTGTAGAAGCCGAAGTTCATCTGGAAGGCGGTTTCGTCGGCTTGGCTGCTGCGCCGTCAGGTGCTTCTACCGGTTCCCGCGAAGCGCTGGAACTGCGTGACGGTGACAAGTCTCGTTTCCTGGGTAAAGGCGTACTGAAAGCCGTTGCTGCAGTAAACGGTCCGATTGCTCAGGCAGTACTGGGTAAAGATGCCAAAGACCAGGCGAACATCGACAAGATCATGATCGAGCTGGACGGCACCGAAAACAAATCCAACTTCGGCGCCAACGCCATTCTGGCGGTTTCTCTGGCAGCAGCGAAAGCAGCCGCAGCCTCTAAAGGCATGCCGCTGTACGAGCACATCGCTGAACTGAACGGCACCCCAGGCAAATTCTCCATGCCACTGCCGATGATGAACATCATCAACGGCGGCGAGCACGCTGACAACAACGTCGACATTCAGGAATTCATGATTCAGCCGGTTGGCGCGAAAACCCTGAAAGAAGCGGTGCGCATCGGTTCTGAAGTGTTCCACCACCTGGCGAAAGTTCTGAAAGCCAAAGGCATGAACACCGCTGTGGGCGACGAAGGCGGCTACGCGCCAAACCTGGGTTCCAACGCCGAAGCGCTGGCGGTTATCGCTGAAGCGGTAAAAGCGGCGGGCTACGAGCTGGGCAAAGACGTTACTCTGGCGATGGACTGCGCGGCTTCCGAATTCTACAAAGACGGTAAATACGTGCTGGCTGGCGAAGGCAACAAAGCCTTCACTTCCGAAGAGTTCACTCACTTCCTGGAAGAGCTGACCAAACAGTACCCAATCGTGTCTATCGAAGACGGCCTGGATGAATCCGACTGGGCGGGCTTCGCTTACCAGACCAAAGTACTGGGCGATAAAATCCAGCTGGTTGGCGACGATCTGTTCGTGACCAACACCAAGATCCTGAAAGAAGGCATCGAGAAAGGCATCGCTAACTCCATCCTGATCAAGTTCAACCAGATCGGTTCTCTGACCGAAACCCTGGCGGCTATCAAGATGGCGAAAGACGCCGGTTACACCGCAGTGATCTCTCACCGTTCCGGTGAAACCGAAGACGCGACCATCGCCGACCTGGCGGTAGGTACTGCGGCTGGCCAGATCAAAACCGGTTCCATGAGCCGTTCTGACCGCGTTGCCAAGTACAACCAACTGATCCGTATCGAAGAAGCGCTGGGTGACCGTGCGCCATTCAACGGCCTGAAAGAAGTTAAAGGCCAGTAAGTTCGACCGATTCGGTTGCTAAATAAAAACCCGCCGCGGCGGGTTTTTTTATGTTTTAAATTCGTGATGATTGTCATTTTAATAATAAGTTTTTTATTGAAAGCGTGGTTTTGTTTAACCCGATAATTTCATTAAAGATAGTAAACGCGATTATTTTATATTCCCATTTTGTTTGCTTTATAACTATTCGTTACTAGACTGCCAATAAGGCAGTTTATTTTCGCCGTTCTGCCGTAGACCTTGAACATCACCATACCTTAATACTGCCGGCTTGCTGGCCGGTTGAGCGAGGGCTTGATGCGACAACGAATCATCATTGTCGGCGGTGGAACCGGCGGCACCATCCTGGCCAATTTATTGGCTGCAAAATTACACCGGGAAATTATTAATAATAAAGTCGAGTTATTAATGATATCGGATTCACCGCTGCATTATTACAAACCGGCGTTTATGTATGTGGCATTCAATTCTTTTTTCAAGCAGGAGCTTACGCGCTCACAGCGGAGTTTATTGCGGCCTGAAATACAGTTTATTATTGATAAAGCAGAATCTTTCGATTTAAAACAGCGAAGTATAGCGACACAAAGCGGTAAATTTTATTCCTATGATTTTCTGGTTTTCGCCACCGGCTGCGTACCCTGGCCAGAGCGCATCGAAGGGTTGGCGCAGGCGGGCGATCATTTCTACCAGTATCAGGCCGCGCAGCAGTTGGCGCATAAGCTGGCGACGATCGAGAAAGGCCGCATTTTCATCACCGTGTCCTTCCCTGAAACGCCCAACGTGCCCCACCAGTGCGGCATCGCCCCGATCGAAACCACCCTGATGCTGGACGACTACCTGCGGCGGCGCGGCGTGCGCAAGGCGGTGGAGATCGTTTATACCTACCCAACCATTTCTCAACTGCTGCGTAACTGCCTGTTTTTACAGCGCCCGACCGGCGAAGCGTTGCCCGCCATTTTTGCCGCACGTGACATTCTCCACCAGCGTGGGTTTACCCTCAGCCGGGTAGACGCCCAACGTAACATCGCCTATTCCGCTGAGGGGGAAGAGCAGTCGTTCGACATTCTGATGGCAACGCCGCCGATTCGCGCAGTCGAAGCGGTGCGCAATACAGGGTTGAGCGAGAGTCAAAACGGTGAAGGCTGGCTGCCGACCGATCATCAAACGCTGCAGGTCTACGGCCAGCAGGGCGTGTATGTCATAGGCGATACCGTGGATTTGCCGGTCAGCAAGGCCGGCGGCTCTTGCCATAATCAGGCGCCGGTCATTGCCGACAACATCGTGGCGGAAATGCGGCTGGGCCAAACCGTGAGCCATTATGACGGCAAGGTGCAGGCGGTCGCGCAAATGGGGCTGAATGCCGGCATGCCGCTGGTGTACGACTACCGTCACGACGTGCTGCCGACGCCCGCCACCAAGGTGGGCGGCATGCTGCGCAATGGGTTTAACCGCGGCCTTTACTGGGCCACGGTAAGGGGGCTGATATGACGGAAAGCACGGTGCATGCGGCTGACCTGCAATCATTGGCGGCGTTGCTCGAGAAACTGCAGCCGCTGCTGGCGGGTGGCCGGTTGGATAACGTGGTCGATCTGTTGTCGCTGTTGTCGGACGTGGTGGATATTGCCGACAACGCGCTGGTGGAGAAATTAGCCGGCGTCTTTGAAGGTTTGGTGACCCTCGGCTGGGAAGGCGGAACGGCGCTGCAGATGGCGCACAGCGAGCTGCAGTTGAATCCACCACCGGCCAGTTTTCGCGCGCTGTACGCCTTGCTGAAGCAGCCGGATACCCTGCTGGGGTTAACGTTGCTGCTGCGTACTTTACAAATCATCGGCCAGCGCACGCGAGACAGCGCGTTGCCGTCAGCCCTGCCAGATGAATCGTCGAATTAAGCTTCACCCACTCAGGTAAGGAGTTGTGTTATGTCCGCTACAGCAGTTGGCCACGACTTTGCCACCCGGGCTATTCATTACGGCTACGATCCTCAGCGGTATCAGGGGGCACTGTCTCCGCCGGTGTTTATGAGCTCTACGTTTGCTTTTCCCACGGCGGAATACGGCGGCGCCTGCTTTGCCGGCACCGAGCCGGGGTACTTTTATTCGCGTATCGCCAACCCGACGTTAAACCTGCTCGAGCAACGCATCGCCAACCTGGAGGAAGGGGAAGCTGCGGTGGCGTTCGCTTCCGGTATGGGGGCGATCACCGCGTGTTGTTGGACGCTGCTCAGACCGGGTGATGAGCTGATTGTCGACGAAACCGTCTATGGTTGCACCTTCAGCTACTTTCATCATGGTCTGGCGCGCTTTGGCGTCAAGATAACCCACGTTGATCTGACCCGGCCGGAGCGGTTGGCGGCGGCTATTGGACCGCGTACCCGCCTGGTGTATTGCGAAACGCCGGCCAATCCCAATATGCGTTTGATCGATATCGCCGCCGTGGCGGAGATTGCCCATCGGCATCAGGCGCTGTTGCTGGTGGACAACACCTACTGTACGCCCTATCTGCAGCGGCCTTTGGCGCTAGGCGCCGATATCGTGGTGCACTCGGCGACCAAGTACCTCGGCGGGCATGGGGATCTCCTGGCCGGGATCGCGGTGACGCGTCAGGCGTTGGCCGAGGCGATCCGTCTGGAGGGGCTAAAGGACATGACCGGGGCGGTACTGTCGGCGCAGGATGCCGCGCTGGTGCTGCGTGGGATGAAAACCCTGCCGCTGCGCATGGATCGTCATTGCGATAATGCGCAGCGCCTGGCGGAGATGTTGGCGGAGCATCCGGCGGTCGAGCGGGTATATTACCCCGGCCTGGCGAACTTCCCGCAGCATGCGTTGGCGCAGCGGCAAATGGCGCGCCCCGGCGGCATGCTGGCGTTTGAGCTGCGGGGTGGCCTGCATGCAGGCATTCGTTTCCTCAACGCGCTGCAGCTCATCTTGCGCGCGGTCAGCCTGGGCGATTGCGAAAGCCTGGCGCAGCACCCGGCCAGCATGACGCACTCGGCCTACACGCCGGAAGAGCGGAAACGGCACCATATCAGCGAGGGGCTGGTGCGGCTGTCCGCCGGGCTGGAGGCGTTTGACGATCTGCAGGCGGATATCCTGCAGGCGTTGGCGCAGGCGCAATAAAAAACCCGCTGCAGCGGGTTTTACCTTCAGCGAACGCTACATCTGCTGCGTTGCCGCAGTGACCGGCGAGCCACCGCCTTTCTTGCGCACCCACAGCCAGTAAGCCACGGTGAGGAGGGCTATCCATACCAGCCCGACGTACAGCGCGATGCGGCTCTCTTCGAAGTAGCCGAGCAGGCCGATGACGAACGCCATAAAGGCGGTCGCCAATGCCGGCGCTACCGGCCACCACGGTACCGGGAAGCTTAACTGACGAGCTTCTTCCGGCGACAGCGTGCGGCGCATGACGATCTGCGACAGCAGGATCATCAGCCATACCCAGACGGTGGCGAAGGTGGCGATCGAGGCGATGATCATGAAAACTTTCTCTGGAATCAGATAGTTGAGCACTACCGCCAGCAGCAGAGCGACCGACATCACCAGCACCGTCATCCACGGCACGCCGCTGGCGGTCAGTTTGGTGAAGCTGCGCGGCGCCTGGCCGTCCTGCGCCATGCCGTACATCATGCGGCCGGCGCCGAAGATGTCGCTGTTGATGGCCGAGATGGCGGCGGTGATCACCACCACGTTCAGCACGTTGGCGGCGGAGCTGATGCCGAGGTTGCTGAAGATCTCAACGAACGGGCTGCCGTTCTGGCCGATGCTGTTCCACGGGTAGATCGCCATCAGCACCGTCAGCGTCAGCACGTAGAACAACAGAATGCGCACCGGCACGGCGTTAATCGCTTTCGGCAGCACTTTGGCGGGGTCTTTCGCCTCGCTGGCGGTGATGCCGATGATCTCGATGCCGCCGAAGGCGAACATCACTACCGCCAGCGACGCGACCACGCCGCCGATGCCGTTAGGCATAAAGCCGCCGTGTTGCCACAGGTTGCTGATGCCGGTGGCGTGCTGGGTCTGTCCGAAACCGAACAACATCACCGCCGCGCCGCCGACGATCATCGCCACGATGGCGGCGACCTTGACCAGCGACAGCCAGAATTCCATTTCACCGAAGACCTTGACGCTGCACAGGTTGAGCGCGCCGATAAACAGGATGATGCTGAGTACCCAGACCCACTGAGCGACGTCCGGGAACCACAGCCCCATATAGATGCCGAAGGCGGTGACGTCCGCCAGGGCGACGATCACCATTTCAAAGGTGTAGGTCCAGCCGGTGAGGAACCCGGCCAGCGGGCCGAGGTAGTGGCTGGCGTAGTGGCCGAACGAGCCGGAGACCGGTTGGTGCACCGCCATTTCACCCAGCGCGCGCATCACCATGAACACCGCCGCGCCGCCCACCAGGTAGGCCAGCAGCACGGCCGGACCGGCCAGCTGAATGGCGCCGGCGGAGCCATAGAACAGACCGGTGCCGATCGCCGAGCCGAGAGCCATGAAACGGATATGCCGCGCGTTTAGTCCGCGTCTGAGTTGTGTTGTTTCGTTACGCATGTTGCTTCCCGTTAAGTGTTTGCCGAACAGGCACGCGCTGCCCGCGCCGGGTGGAACGCACCCGGCGGGGCAGAACAAACTGCGTGATTCAGTGTGTGATGATTATGCCTGGCTAGGCAGCAGCGCCGCAGGCAGCAGCGATGTCAGGTGACCGGCCGCCAAGAGTTGGCTGGCGGCTTCAATGTCGGGGGCGAAGAAACGATCCTTGTCATAGAAACTGACATGCTCGCGCAGCAGACGGCGCGCCTGCTCCAGACCTTCCGAGGTCTTCAGGCCGTTGCGGAAATCCAGGCCCTGGCAGGCGGCCAGCCATTCGACCGCCAGAATGCCGCGTACGTTGTCCGCCATGCTCCACAGGCGGCGGCCGGCGGCCGGTGCCATGGAGACGTGGTCTTCCTGGTTGGCGGAGGTTGGGATGCTGTCGACGCTCGATGGATGTGCCAACGCTTTGTTTTCGCTGGCCAGCGCCGCGGCGGTGACCTGGGCGATCATGAAGCCGGAATTCACGCCGCCGTTCTCCACCAGGAACGGTGGCAGCTGCGACATGTGTTTGTCCATCATCAGCGAGATGCGGCGTTCGGACAGCGAACCGATTTCGGCAAACGCCAGCGCCAGATTATCGGCGGCCATCGCCACCGGTTCGGCGTGGAAGTTGCCGCCGGACAGCACGTCGCCCTGTTCGGCGAACACCAGCGGGTTATCGGAGACGGCGTTGGCTTCGATCTCCAGCACCTCGGCGGCCTGGCGGATCTGCGTCAGGCAGGCGCCCATCACCTGTGGCTGGCAGCGCAGGGAGTAAGGATCCTGCACTTTTTCACAGTTGCGGTGTGAGTCGGAGACTTCGCTGCGTGCGCCGAGCAGGTGGCGGTAGGCGAGGGCGGCGTCGATCTGGCCGCGCTGGCCGCGCACCTCGTGGATACGCGCGTCAAACGGGCTGCGGGAGCCCAATGCCGCTTCCACCGTCAGGCTGCCCGCCACGGTCGCGGCGGCGAACAGGTCTTCCGCATCGAACAGGCCGCGCAGCGCGAAGGCGGCGGAGACCTGGGTACCGTTCAGCAGCGCCAGGCCTTCTTTCGCCGCCAGCGTCAGCGGTTTCAGGCCGGCCTTGGCCAGCGCTTCTGTTGCCGGCAGCCATTGGCCCTGATAGCGCGCCTGGCCTTCGCCCAGCAGCACCAGGCTCATGTGCGCCAGTGGCGCCAGGTCGCCGGAAGCGCCGACCGAGCCTTTCAATGGGATATGCGGATAAACTTCGGCGTTGACCAGTGCGATTAGCGCCTGGATGACTTCCAGACGAATGCCGGAGAAGCCGCGCGACAGGCTGTTGATCTTCAGCACCATGATCAGGCGCACCAGATTGTCGTCGGTCGGCTCGCCCACGCCGGCAGCGTGCGACAGCACGATCGAACGCTGCAGATTTTCCAGATCGTCGCGGGCGATACGCGTCGAAGCCAGCAGGCCAAACCCGGTGTTGATGCCGTAAGTGGTGCGGTTTTCTTCAACGATGCGCTCTACGCAGGCCACGCTCTGCTGGATAGGGGCATAGGCGTTGTCGTCCAGCGTCAGCGTCACCGGATGTTGGTAGACATCACGCAGTTGGGCCAGCGTCAGTTTGCCTGGGCGAATAGTCAGCGCTTTCATGCTTTTTCTCCTTGGGTGGCGGCAACCATCGGCAGGTTCAGGCCTTGCTCGCGGGCGCAGTCGATAGCGATATCGTAACCGGCGTCGGCGTGACGCATGACCCCGGTAGCCGGGTCGTTGTGCAGGACGCGGGCGATGCGCTCGGCGGCCTCATCGGTGCCGTCGCAGACGATCACCATGCCGGAGTGTTGGGAGAAGCCCATGCCGACGCCGCCGCCGTGGTGCAGTGAAACCCAGGTGGCGCCGCTGGCGGTGTTCAGCAGGGCGTTCAGCAGCGGCCAGTCGGAAACTGCGTCGGAACCGTCTTTCATCGCTTCGGTTTCACGGTTCGGGCTGGAAACGGAGCCGGAATCCAGGTGGTCACGGCCGATGACGATCGGGGCGGACAGTTCGCCGCGGCGTACCATCTCGTTGAACGCCAGGCCCAGTTTGGCGCGCTGGCCGAGGCCAACCCAGCAAATGCGCGCTGGCAGGCCCTGGAAGCTGATGCGCTCGCGCGCCATGTCCAGCCAGCGGTGCAGGTGTTCGTCATCCGGGATCAGCTCTTTCACCATGGCGTCGGTTTTGTAGATGTCCTGCGGATCGCCGGACAGCGCCGCCCAGCGGAACGGCCCGATGCCGCGGCAGAACAGCGGACGGATGTAGGCCGGCACGAAGCCCGGGAAGTCGAAGGCGTTGTCGACGCCGGTTTCTTTTGCCATCTGGCGAATGTTGTTGCCGTAGTCGAAGGTCGGCACGCCCATCTGCTGGAAGGCCAGCATGGCTTTGACGTGATCGGCCATCGACTGTTTGGCGGCGGCGACCACTTTAGCCGGCTCGGTCTGAGCGCGCTGGCGATACTCTTCCCAGCTCCAACCCTTCGGCAGGTAGCCGTTCAGCGGATCGTGGGCGCTGGTCTGGTCGGTGACCATGTCCGGGCGCACGCCGCGGCGCACCAGCTCCGGCAGGATTTCCGCCGCGTTGCCGCACAGGGCGATGGAGATGGCTTTGCCTTCTGAGGTGTATTTTTTGATGCGGGCCAGCGCGTCGTCCAGATCTTTGGCCTGCTCATCGACATAGCGGGTTTTCAGACGGAAATCGATGCGGCTCTGCTGACATTCGATGTTCAGCGAGCAGGCGCCCGCCAGCGTGGCGGCCAGCGGCTGCGCGCCGCCCATGCCGCCCAGACCGGCGGTCAGCACCCAACGGCCCTGCAGGCTGCCGTCGTAGTGCTGGCGGCCCGCTTCGACGAAGGTTTCGTAGGTGCCCTGAACGATGCCCTGGCTGCCGATGTAGATCCAGCTACCGGCGGTCATCTGGCCGTACATGGCCAGGCCTTTGGCATCCAGTTCGTTGAAGTGTTCCCAGGTCGCCCAGTGTGGCACCAGGTTGGAGTTGGCGATCAGCACGCGCGGCGCGTTGCTGTGGGTTTTGAATACGCCGACCGGCTTGCCGGACTGCACCAGCAGGGTTTCGTCTTCTTCCAGCGTTTTCAGGGTTTCGACGATCTTGTCGTAGCAATCCCAGTCGCGCGCGGCGCGGCCGATGCCGCCGTACACCACCAGCTCGTGTGGGTTCTCCGCAACTTCAGGATCGAGGTTGTTCATCAGCATGCGTAACGGCGCTTCGGTCAGCCAGCTTTTTGCGTTTAATTGTGTGCCGCGTGGCGCGCGTACATCGACATTGCGAACTTTGTTATTTGTAGTCACAGCATTTTCCTCAAACAGTATCGGTGCAGATTCCATGCCGCGGTGGGGATGAGAACCACGGCATAACAATGCGTAGGGCTTATTAACATATACTTGTATGTACAAGCATATGCAACACTGACCAGTTGCCGCTGAAAAGTGGCATAAGAAAAAGTTATTTTCTTTTTATATCAGGTTGATATGCGTTTTTTTATCGCCGGCCTCATGTGCACAAGGCCGGAGAAAAGTGAGCTATTCGGCAAAAATGAATTAAAAATGACTCATTTTTGGGCGGCTAGTCACAATATTTTTACAGACTGATTACAGTTGGCGGCGGAGGATAAACAACCCCTATCACCGCAGGAAAAAAAGCCCGCCATGAGCGGGCTGGCAAGGATCAGGCGGCCGGTTGCAGCGTCGGTTTGCGGCTCATCTTGCATACCGTCGCGATGGCGGCGATCAGCGCCGGCACGCACAGGAACATCAGGATGCTCTGCACTTCCCATTGCATGGCCAGCAGTTGAGCCCCCATCATGGTGCCGGCGACGCCGCCGAAGCGGCCGATGCCCTGCATCCAGGCGATGCCGGTGGCGCGGCTGTGGGTGGGGTAGAAGGTGGCCGCCAGCGTTTGCAGGCCGGACTGCGCGCCGTTCATGGTGACGCCCATCAGGAAGATGAAGGCGCCAAGCAGCACGATCTGCTTGTCTTCGGTGGCCATCGCCACGATCAGCAGGGCGGTGACGACAAAGCCGCTCGAGACCACCTTATGCGCATTCCAGCGATCCATCAGCCAGCCGGCCACCAGAATGCCCAGCGTGCCGCCGAAGGTGAACAGCGAGGTGAGCATCGCCGATTGCTCCAGCTGATAGCCCAAGCCCTGCATCAGGATCGGCATCCAGCTCAGCAACACGTAGTAGATCACCAGCCCCATGAAGTAGGTCACCCACAGCATCAGCGTGCCGAGCAGGTAAGGGCGACTGAACAGCAGGCCGATGCTGGTCTTGGTCTGCGCCAGCTTCTCTTCGTACAGGTAAAAACGCGTCACGCCGTCGAGGCTCTGGCTGACGAAACGCTGCGCGATGCGTTTGATCTTCGCCGCTTCCTGTCCACGGTTAACCATATACTTGACCGATTCCGGCAGCAGCAGGATCAGCAACACCGTCAGCGCCAGCGGCGCGATGGCGCCGAGCAGCAATACGCTGTGCCAGCCGTAGTTCGGGATCAGCCACGACGAAATGGCGCCGCCGCCGGCCGCGCCCAGCGGAAAGCCGCAGTACATGGTGTTGATCGCCAGCGAACGGCAGCGCTGCGGCGCGTATTCGGAGATCAGCGTGATGGCGTTGGGCATCGCCGCTCCCAGCCCGAGGCCGGTGAGGAAACGCCACAGCGTCAGGCTATTGAGCGAACCGGCGTAGGCGGTGGCCAGGCTCGACAGGCCGAAGAACAGGCAGGAAAACACCAGCACGCGCTTGCGGCCGATGCGGTCGGAGATCGGCCCGGCGATCAGCGCGCCGAGCGATAGCCCCAGCAGCGCGGCGCTCAGCACCGGCCCCAGGTCCTGTTTCACGATGCCCCAGTCTTTGGCGACCGACGGCGCGATATAGCCCATGGCGGCGGTATCAAAACCGTCGATGGCGAGGATCAGGAACCCGAGAATGATCAGTGTCCAGTGAAACAGCGAAAACTTGCTGTCGTCGATGGCCTGTTGAATGTTTAACTCGCTGGTGGAATGAGTCATGGCACCCTCTAAACGCAGATGTAGTCGTGATGGAACGTGGCCGGAACTGTCGCCCGGCTTGTGTTTGCTTGTATATACATCTGCGCGTCGGCGCTTTATGTCAAATATAATTATCTTATTTGTTAACTGCGTGTTGTTTTCTGTGGAGCAGCTTGCACCGCCGATGAAATGCCGAAGGCCGGTTAACAAATTAAATGAACGCCATTAGCGGTGAGATATGCTGACGGCGGCGCCGAGGATAAAATTTAATACATTTTTGGCCGTTTGGTCGCCGGGCCGGAATCTGCGATAATCGCTTTTTACTTTTCCAGATTGAGAAACCGATGCAGTACCCGATCAATGAGATGTTCCAAACCTTGCAGGGCGAAGGCTTTTTCACCGGCGTGCCGGCCATTTTCATCCGCCTGCAGGGCTGCCCGGTAGGGTGCAGCTGGTGCGACACCAAACATACCTGGGAAAAGGAAGCCCATCGGGAAGTAGACCTGCAACGGATCCTGGTCAAAACAGAAGAGAGCGACGCCTGGGGCAACGCCACCGCCGAACGGCTGTTGGCGGTAATGCGCCAGCAGGGCTACACCGCGCGCCATGTCGTGATCACCGGCGGTGAACCCTGTATCTACGATCTGACGCCGCTGACCGAGCTGTTCGAACAGCATGGCTACAGCTGCCAAATTGAGACCAGCGGCACCCACGAAATCCGTTGTTCCGCCAACACCTGGGTGACGGTTTCGCCGAAGGTGAACATGCGCGGCGGCATGAAGGTATTGGATCAGGCGCTGCGGCGCGCCGACGAGGTGAAACATCCGGTGGCGCGTGAGCGCGACATCGAGGCGCTGGATGCGCTGCTGGCGACGTTGCAGGACGACAAGACCCGCATTATCGCGCTGCAGCCGATCAGCCAAAAAGAAGAGGCGACCCGCCTGTGCATCGAAACCTGCATCGCGCGCAACTGGCGGCTGTCGATGCAGACCCACAAGTATCTGAACATCGCCTAAAATCAGGGCGCCATTGCGGCGCCCTTTCTTTTAACCTTTATATACGCATCCCGCAGTACAGGTCTCTTTCACCATCACCGCCGTCAATTCCGGCAGCTGGGGCTTGAGCTGCTGCCAAATCCAGGCGGCGAGCACTTCGCTGGTGGGATTTTCCAATCCTGGAATATCGTTCAGATAATGGTGATCCAGCCGTTCCCAGATCGGGGAAAACACAGCCTTGAGCTCGGCGAAATCCATCACCCAACCGGTGTGGGGATCCACTTCACCGGTCACTTCCAGACGCACCATAAACGAATGCCCATGCAGACGGCCGCATTTATGGCCCTCCGGCACGTGCGGCAAACGGTGTGCGGCTTCAAACTGAAAATCTTTAAACAGCGTGGTTGCCATTATTACGGCCTCATTGACTCAAAAACCGCCGCATAGTACCGGAAAGCGCGTCTGCTTGCCATTTATACCGTTATGGTCTACCGCCACGGCCAACGCGCCCGGTTAACACTTTTTTTGTTTGGTGTTTGCGGCACCTATCGGCTGGGGTTATGAGCCGAAATGTTGAACGGTGAAAAAATGATGAAAAAAAGTGCTTTATTTTCATCTGGATAAAAAACTTTGTTTAACGGTTTAAGCGTTATCCCTTACCGGAAAAACAGCTTAGTCATTTTGGTTATGATTTATTGCTATCCCTTATTTAATCGTTGCTATTCTGCTCGGTAACCTTACAAACTCTCCTGATCTTTTCCGCACACCCGACGCAGCGAAGAGACAGCGACTGACACTGGCGCGCGCCTGGCAGCAAAGGCGCTAAGTATAGGAAATAAGTACAGCAATGACGACTCAGGCTCCTCCAACATCTTTGCTCCCGCTGACGCCCGAACAGCTGGCGCGCCTGCAGGCGACGATCGGCGATTATTCGCCGACGCAGCTGGCGTGGCTGTCCGGCTATTTTTGGGGAATGGTCAATCAACAGCCCGGAGCCGTGGGCATTGCGCCTGTCGCCCCAGCGGCGGCTGCCGGCATCACCATCATTTCCGCATCGCAGACCGGCAATGCGCGCCGCCTGGCGGAGCAGCTGCGAGACGATCTTTTGGCTGCCAATCTGAGCGCCACGTTGGTCAGCGCCGGCGACTACAAATTCAAACAGATAGCGCAAGAGCGCCTGCTGGTGATCGTCGCCTCCACGCAGGGGGAGGGCGAACCGGCGGAAGAAGCGGTGGCGCTGCATAAATTCCTGTTCTCGAAGAAGGCGCCGAAGCTGAATGATACCGCTTTTGCGGTGTTCGGGCTGGGCGACACCTCTTATGAGAATTTCTGTCAGTCTGGTAAAGATTTCGACGGCAAGCTGGCCGAACTGGGCGCCGAGCGCCTGGTGGAGCGCGTGGACGCCGACGTGGAGTATCAGGAACTGGCCGCCGCATGGCGCAAACAGGTGGTGTCAGTGCTGAAGGCGCGCGCGCCGGCGGAAAGCGCCGCGCCGGGCGTGCTGGCCAGCGGCGCGGTCGATCTGATCGACAGCAGCCCGTACAGCAAGGAACAACCGCTCACCGCCCAACTGGCGGTTAAGCAGAAAATTACCGGTCGGGCGTCGGATAAAGACGTGCGGCATATCGAGATCGATCTGGGCGACTCCGGCCTGCGTTATCAGCCGGGCGATGCGCTCGGCGTATGGTTCGACAACGATCCGGCGCTGGTGGACGAACTGGTGCAGCTGTTGTGGCTGAAAGGCGACGAGCCGGTCGAGGTGGAAGGGCAAACCCTGCCGCTGGCGCAGGCGCTGCGCAGCCATTTCGAACTGACGCAGAACACCACGCCGATCGTCGATAAATACGCCGCGCTGTCGCGCGATGAAACGCTGATCGGCCTGTTGGCGGATAAAGCCGCGCTGCAGCACTATGCGCACAACACGCCGATCGTCGACATGGTGCGTCAGGCGCCGGCGGACCTGAGCGCCGAACAGCTGGTCGGTCTGCTGCGCCCGCTGACGCCGCGCCTGTACTCCATCGCCTCTTCACAGGCGGAGAACGAAAGCGAAGTGCACATCACCGTGGGCGTGGTGCGTTACGACATCGACGGGCGCGCCCGCAGCGGCGGCGCCTCCGGTTTCCTGGCGGATCGCCTGGAGGAGGACGGCGACGTGCGAGTGTTTATCGAACACAACGACAACTTCCGCCTGCCGGCCAACCCGGAAGCGCCGGTGATCATGATCGGCCCAGGCACCGGCATCGCGCCGTTCCGCGCCTTTATGCAGCAGCGCGACGCCGACGGCGCCGGCGGCAAGAACTGGCTGTTCTTCGGCAACCCGCACTTTACCGAAGATTTCCTGTATCAGGTCGAATGGCAGCGCTACGTGAAAGACGGCTTGCTGACCCGCATCGATCTGGCCTGGTCCCGCGACCAACAACATAAAATATACGTACAAGACAAACTGCGCGAACAGGGCGCGGAAGTGTGGCGCTGGATTGAGGAAGGCGCGCACATTTACGTCTGCGGCGATGCCAATCGCATGGCAAAAGACGTGGAAAACACATTACTGGAACTGGTGGCCGAGCACGGTGGCATGGATACCGAGCAGGCAGATGAATTTTTAAGTGAGCTGCGCCTTGAGCGCCGTTATCAGCGAGATGTTTACTGATGAGTGATAAACACCCCGGGCCTTTGGTAGTCGAAGGCAAACTGGCCGATGCGGAGCGCATGAAGAAGGAGAGCAACTTCTTGCGCGGCACCATCGCCGAAGATTTGAGCGACGGCCTGACCGGCGGCTTCAACGGCGACAACTTCCTGTTGATCCGTTTTCACGGTATGTACCAGCAGGATGACCGCGACATTCGCGCCGAACGCGCCGAGCAGAAGCTGGAGCCGCGCCACGCCATGATGCTGCGCTGCCGCCTGCCGGGCGGCGTCATCAGCCCGCAGCAGTGGCTGGGCATCGACAAGTTCGCGCAGGAAAGCACGCTGTACGGCAGCATTCGCATCACCAACCGCCAGACGTTCCAGTTTCACGGCATTCTGAAAGGCAACGTCAAACCGGTGCACCAACTGCTGAACCGTCTGGGGCTGGACGCGCTGGCGACTGCCAACGACGTGAACCGCAACGTGCTGTGCACCTCCAACCCGGTGGAGTCCGAGCTGCATCAGGAAGCCTACGAGTGGGCGAAGAAGATCTCCGAACACCTGCTGCCGCGCACCCGCGCCTACGCAGAAGTGTGGCTGGATCAGGAGAAGGTGGCCACCACCGACGAAGAGCCGATTTTGGGATCGACCTACCTGCCGCGTAAATTCAAAACCACGGTGGTGATCCCACCGCAAAATGACGTCGATCTGCACGCCAACGACATGAACTTCGTGGCGATCGCCGAAAACGGCAAGCTGGTGGGCTTCAACCTGCTGGTGGGCGGCGGGCTGTCCATCGAGCACGGCAACAAGAAAACCTACGCGCGCCAGGCCAGCGAGTTCGGCTACATTCCGCTCGAGCATACGCTGGCGGTGGCGGAAGCGGTGGTGACCACGCAGCGCGACTGGGGCAATCGTACCGATCGCAAGAACGCCAAGACCAAATACACGCTGGAGCGCGTCGGGGTGGACGTTTTCCGCGCCGAAGTGGAAAAGCGCGCCGGCATCACCTTTGCACCGATCCGGCCGTATGAATTCACCGGCCGCGGCGATCGCATCGGTTGGGTGAAGGGCATCGACGATCAGTGGCACCTGACGCTGTTTATCGAGAACGGTCGCCTGCTGGACTATCCGGGGCGCCCGCTGAAGACCGGTATGGCGGAGATCGCCAAGATCCATAAAGGCGACTTCCGTCTGACGGCGAACCAAAACGTGATCATCGCCGGCGTGCCGGAAAGCGAGAAGGCGAAGATCGAAGCCCTGGCGCGCGAACATGGCCTGATCGACGACCAGATCAGCGAGCAACGCAAAAACTCGATGGCCTGCGTGTCTTTCCCGACCTGCCCGCTGGCGATGGCGGAGGCCGAGCGCTTCCTGCCGCAATTCGTCACCAAGGTGGAAGGGATCATGCATCGGCACGGGGTGGGCGACGAGCATATCGTGCTGCGCATCACCGGCTGCCCGAACGGCTGCGGCCGCGCGCTGCTGGCGGAGCTGGGGCTGGTGGGCAAGGCGGTCGGCCGCTATAACCTCCATTTGGGCGGCAACCGCGAAGGCACGCGTATTCCGCGCATGTACCGCGAGAACATCAACGAAGACGAGATCCTGAGCGAGATTGACCTGCTGGTGGGGCGCTGGGCGAAGGAGCGCAACGCCGGCGAAGGCTTCGGCGACTTCACCGTTCGCGCGGGCATCGTCAAACCGGTGCTGGATCCGGCGCGGGATTTCTGGGAGTGAGGCCGGGCGGCCTCTGGGCAGAGGGGCCGCACAGGCAATTTCAAGTAGCAGGAGAGACAACATGGCTGAATTCGATCTGGCGGCGCTGAACGCGCTGCCCAAATCCGGGCAGGCGCTGGCATTGGCGGTGGTCAACGGCCAACTGGAGACCCTCAGCGCCGAACAGCGCGTTGCATGGGCGCTGGAGCATCTGCCCGGCGAGTTCGTACTCTCGTCCAGTTTCGGCATTCAGGCGGCGGTATGTCTGCACCTGGTGACGCGCATCCGGCCGGATATCCCGGTGATCCTGACCGACACCGGTTACCTGTTCCCGGAAACCTATCGCTTTATCGATCAACTGACCGACCAGCTGAAGCTGAATCTGCAGGTGTTCCGCGCCGAACAGTCTCCCGCCTGGCAAGAGGCGCGCTACGGCAAGCTGTGGGAACAGGGCGTGGAAGGGATTGAAAAGTACAACCAGATCAACAAGGTTGAGCCGATGAATCGCGCGCTGGAGACGCTGGGCGCGCAGAGCTGGTTCGCCGGCCTGCGGCGCGAACAGTCCGGCAGCCGCGCCAATCTGCCGGTGCTGGCGGTGCAGCGCGGGGTGTTCAAGATCCTGCCGATCATCGACTGGGACAACCGCAAGATTTACCAGTATCTGACCGAGCACGGACTAAGCTATCACCCGCTGTGGGAGCAGGGCTACCTGTCGGTAGGCGATACCCACACCACCCAGAAGTGGGAGCCGGGCATGAGCGAGGAAGAGACGCGTTTCTTCGGGCTGAAGCGCGAGTGCGGTCTGCACGAAGGCTAAACGAGGCGAATCACACGACAGGGCTCAGCAATGCTGGGCCCTGTTTTTTTTGCGGGCTACTTTTTCTTTTTCGCTTTCGGCGGGTGCGCCTGCGCCAGCTCTTTGATCAGCGGCAGCAGGATCTGCACGCTGTCGCGGCTGCGTTTATCGATCCGCCCCGGCAGGTAGCGATCCAGATACTGCAGGTTGTCATACTGCGGGCGGTGCCAGGTGACGCCCTGCGGGAAGTGCGGGCTGACGGCGCGTTGCTGGTAACCGTCCTTGTCGCCCAGCGACCAGTTGGTGGCTTCCACCGACAGCACCGGGATGCCCGCCGCATCGAATACCTCTTGATCGGAGCAGCAGCCGGTACCCTGCGGATGCTGTGCATTGCCAGGGTTGGTGGCGGCGGCGATGCCGTAGCGGTGGGCGATATCCAGCGCGCGATCGCGGGAGCGCTTCGCCATCTGCGGCGGCGTGTTGCGCCCGGCGTTGAAGTACAGGCGATCGCCGGTGATCAGACTGTCGAGGTTGATCACCAGTACGGTGTTGCTTTTCTCTTCCGCGCTCATGCGCTGCAGGTAGTTCTGCGCCCCCAGCGAACCGATCTCTTCGGCGCTGGTGGCGACGAAGCGCAGGCCGTAGGCGGTGGGGATGTTCTTCAGGCGTTCCGCCAGTTCCAGCATCACGCCGATGCCGGAGGCGTTGTCGTCGACGCCCTGCAGCGTCAAGCCGCCGAGATTGTTATCCAGATCTTCGTCGCTCTGCGGCGTATAGGTGTCGAAGTGGGCGACGATCACTATCTGTTTCGGGCTGTCGCCGTTGCGGGCGGCGATCACCGAGCTGGCGGTGACGTTGTTCCAGTTCTTCTTGCCGTCTTTGCTGGTGTAGAGATAGCGCGTATTGACGCTGCGAATATCGCTTTGGTAGCCCATCTTGCTGAACTGCTGCTTCAGGTAGTCGGCGGTGAGCAATTCGGCCGGGCTGCCCGCCATGCGGCCGGGGAAGTAAGTGGCGATGTGGCGGGTCTGTTCGGCGGCGAAACGGCCCATTGGCGCGTCTTTGGCGGGCTGTGCGGCACACACGCTGAAGACGCCGCCGAGTGCGAGGGCCAGCAGGCTGGTCTTCAGGTAAAAACGGGAAAACATACCGAAAAATCCTTCTTTGCTATCGGCGCTGCCGATCATTTTTCTGCGGCACCCAGTATGAGACGCCGGGCGGCATTACACAATTTCCCTGTCTCTTAATTTCGCGCGAACGCGCAAAGCATCGCCTCGATTATCACCGTTTGCCTCCTGCGCTGCGGCCTATATTCCATAAAGGAACTAATCATTCCTTTTCGTCATTTCAGAGGCTAAATCTCAGCCCGTATAGTCACACTATCTTTCTGTTATATGAAAAGGCTGTTGTGGACTATCTACCAATATTCGCCGACCTGAAACAACGTCCGGTGCTGGTCGTTGGCGGTGGTGACGTGGCTGCGCGCAAAGTCGATCTGCTTCAGCGCGCCGGGGCTGAAATACGGATAGTTGCGCAGTCGCTCTCACCGGAACTGGAACAACAACGTCAGCTGGGGCGGGTGCTCTGGCTGGGGGAAAGCTTTGACCCGCAGCAGTTGGACGACGTGTTTCTGGCGATCGCCGCCACGGACGACAACGCCCTGAACGCCGCGGTGTTCGCCGAGGCGGATAAGCGCCGGGTGTTGGCCAACGTGGTGGACGATCAGCCGCGCTGCTCGTTTATCTTCCCGTCGATCATCGATCGCTCGCCGCTGGTGGTGGCGGTGTCGTCCAGCGGCCAGGCGCCGGTGCTGGCGCGCCTGCTGCGCGAAAAGCTGGAGGCGTTATTGCCCGCCAGTTTGGGGCAGATGGCGCAGGTAGCGGGCCGCTGGCGCGGCCAGGTCAAACAGCGGTTGGCTTCGATCGGCGAACGTCGCCGTTTCTGGGAGAAAACGTTCGGCGGCCGTTTCGCCACGCTGGTGGCCAACGGCCAGACGGCGCAGGCGGAACGGCAGCTGGAGCAGGATTTACACCACTTCGCCGCAGGCGATGAAGGCGCACAGGGCGAGATCGCCCTGGTGGGCGCCGGGCCGGGCGACGTGGGGCTGTTGACCCTGCGCGGGCTGCAGGTGATGCAGCAGGCGGACGTGGTGCTGTATGACCATCTGGTCAGCGGCGAGATCCTCGATCTGGTGCGGCGCGACGCCGAGCGCATCTGCGTGGGCAAGCGCGCCGGCGCGCACTCGGTGATCCAGGAAGAGACCAACCGGCTGCTGGTGGAGCTGGCGCAGCAGGGCAAACGGGTGGTGCGCCTCAAGGGCGGCGATCCGTTCATCTTTGGCCGCGGCGGCGAAGAGCTGCAGGTGGCCGCCGCCGCCGGCATTCCGTTCCAGGTGGTGCCTGGCGTCACGGCCGCCGCGGGCGCGACCGCCTACGCCGGCATTCCGCTGACGCATCGCGATCACGCGCAGAGCGTGACCTTTATCACCGGCCACTGCCGCCCCGACGGCGATGGCCTGGACTGGGCCGATCTGGCCCGGGCGCGGCAAACGCTGGCTATCTACATGGGCACCATGAAGGCGGCGGACATCAGCCAACGCCTGATCGCCCATGGCCGCGACGCTGCGACGCCGGTGGCGGTGATCAGCCGCGGCACGCGCGCCGATCAGCTGGTGCAGATCGGCACGCTGGATCAATTGGAACACCTGGCCCAACGGGCGCCGTTGCCGGCGCTGTTGGTGATCGGCGAGGTGGTGGAACTGCACCATCAAATCGCCTGGTTCGGGCATCAATCGCAGACGGAAGGGGCCGCGCGCCCGGCCGTCGTGAATTTGGCATAGGCAAGGCTTTTAAGGACCTGTTATGGACGAAAAACGACTCACTCATTTGCGGCAATTGGAGGCGGAGAGTATCCATATCATCCGTGAAGTCGCCGCTGAATTCGCTAACCCGGTGATGCTGTACTCCATCGGTAAAGACTCTTCCGTGATGCTGCATCTGGCGCGCAAGGCGTTCTTCCCCGGCACGCTGCCGTTCCCGCTGCTGCACGTCGATACCGGCTGGAAATTCCGCGAAATGTACGAATTCCGCGATCGCACCGCGAAGGAGTACGGTTTCGAGCTGTTGGTGCACAAAAACCCGGAAGGGGTGGCGATGGGCATCAACCCGTTCGTGCACGGCAGCGCCAAGCATACCGACATCATGAAGACCGAGGGCCTGAAGCAGGCGTTGAACAAGTACGGTTTCGACGCCGCCTTTGGCGGCGCGCGGCGCGACGAGGAGAAATCGCGTGCCAAAGAGCGCATCTATTCGTTCCGCGATCGCTTCCACCGCTGGGATCCGAAAAATCAGCGGCCGGAGCTGTGGCACAACTATAACGGCCAGATCAACAAAGGGGAGAGCATCCGCGTCTTCCCGCTGTCGAACTGGACCGAGCTGGATATCTGGCAGTACATCTTCCTGGAAAAGATCGACATCGTGCCGCTGTACCTGGCGAAACCACGCCCGGTGGTGGAGCGCGACGGCATGCTGATGATGGTGGACGACGATCGTATCGATCTGCAGCCGGGGGAAGTGATCAGCCAGCGCATGGTGCGTTTCCGCACCCTGGGTTGCTGGCCGCTGACCGGCGCGGTGGATTCGCAGGCGCAAACCCTGCCGGAGATCATCGAAGAGATGCTGGTCTCCACCACCAGTGAACGCCAGGGGCGGATGATCGACCGCGATCAGTCCGGCTCGATGGAGCTGAAAAAGCGTCAAGGGTATTTCTAAGGAGCCGCCGGATGAACAACGCAATTGCACAACAAATCGCTGACCAGGGCGGCGTCGAATCCTATCTGCACGCGCAGCAGCACAAGAGCCTGCTGCGCTTTCTGACCTGCGGCAGCGTCGACGACGGCAAAAGCACCCTGATCGGCCGCCTGCTGCACGATACCCGCCAGATCTACGAGGATCAGCTGTCGACGCTGCACAGCGACAGCAAACGCATCGGTACTCAGGGCGAGAAACTCGATCTGGCGCTGCTGGTGGACGGCCTGCAGGCCGAACGCGAGCAGGGCATTACCATAGATGTGGCCTATCGCTATTTCTCGACCGAAAAGCGTAAATTTATCATCGCCGATACCCCGGGACACGAGCAGTACACCCGCAACATGGCCACCGGTGCCTCCACCTGCGATCTGGCGATCCTGCTGATCGACGCGCGCAAAGGGGTACTGGATCAGACTCGCCGCCACAGCTTTATCGCAACCCTGCTGGGCATTCGCCATCTGGTGGTCGCGGTAAACAAAATGGATCTGGTGGATTATCAGGAAGCGGTGTTCGAACAGTTCAAACAGGATTACCTGACCTTCGCCCAGCAGCTGCCGGGCGATCTGGATATCAAATTCGTGCCGCTGTCGGCGCTGGACGGCGACAACGTGGCGAGCGAAAGCGCCCATATGCCGTGGTACAGCGGCCCGACGTTGTTGGAAGTGCTCGAGAGCGTCGACGTGGTCAGCGAGCGTGAAAACCAGCCGCTGCGCTTCCCGGTGCAGTACGTCAATCGCCCGAACCTCGATTTTCGCGGCTATGCCGGCACGCTGTCCGCCGGCGTGGTGCGGGTGGGGCAACGGGTCAAGGTGCTGCCTTCCGGCGTGGAGTCCAGCGTGGCGCGCATCGTGACCTTCGACGGCGATCTGCAAGAGGCGGTGCCGGGCGAGGCGATTACGCTGGTGCTGAAGGATGAGGTGGACATCAGCCGCGGCGATCTGCTGGTCGATGCCGGCGAAAGCCTGCAGGCGGCGCAGAGCGCGCTGGTGGACGTGGTGTGGATGGCCGAACAGCCGCTGGTGCCGGGCCAGAGCTACGACATCAAGATCGCCGGCAAAAAGACCCGCGCTCGCGTGGAGAGCATCCGCCATCAGGTGGAGATCAATACGCTGGCGCAGCACCCGGCTGACACCCTGCCGCTCAACGGTATCGGGTTGGTTGAGCTGACCTTCGACGAACCGCTGGTGCTGGACAGCTACCAGAGCAACCACGACACCGGCGGGCTGATCTTCATCGATCGCATGAGCAACGTTACGGTCGGTGCCGGTCTGGTGCGTGAAACGCTGCAGGCCGCCTCGGCGGCGCGCGGCGAGTTCAGCGCCTTCGAGCTGGAGCTGAATGCGCTGGTGCGCAAACACTTCCCGCACTGGGGTGCGCGCGATCTGCTCGGTGGCCAGTAAGGTGGCCGTGGAACTGAGGGCGAGCGGGCCGGACGATGAGAACGTGGTTTGGCATCCGCATGCGGTGACGCGTGCGGATCGCGAAGCGCGCAACGGCCACCGCGGCGTGGTGTTGTGGTTTACCGGGCTGTCCGGCTCGGGCAAATCCACCGTCGCCGGCGCGCTGGAGCAGGCATTACACGGTCTCGGTGTCAGCACCTATCTGCTGGACGGCGATAACGTGCGGCACGGCCTGTGTCGCGATCTCGGCTTCTCCGACGAGGATCGGCGCGAGAACATTCGCCGGGTGGGGGAGGTGGCCAAACTGATGGTGGACGCCGGGCTGGTGGTGCTGACCGCGTTCATTTCGCCGCATCGCGCCGAGCGGCAGATGGTGCGCGAGATGCTCGGCGAGGAGCGCTTTATCGAGGTGTTCGTCGACACGCCGTTGGCGATCTGCGAGGCGCGCGATCCGAAGGGATTGTATAAGAAAGCGCGCGCCGGCGAGCTGCGCAATTTCACCGGTATCGACGCGGTTTACGAGGCGCCGCAACAGCCGGAAATTCACCTCGATGGCCAACAATTGGTAACAAATTTGATTGCGCAATTGTTAGACGTGTTGCGTGGTCAGGCTATTATCAAACCCTGAATTCAAAAAAGCGTGTGGCGTTTTTCGCCATGCGCTTTTTACTCTAAGCCGCCGCAGAGCGAGCCGAATAACCAGGGATCACTATGCAAAATGTCACGCCTATCTTGATCGACTCCAAGCAGTCAAAACAGGAGAGAGAGGAGCCGTCTTATTCTTTCCTGGGCGGCGTCAGCGGCTTTGTTTTCTACTGGCTGGCGTTCGCGTTGCCGTTTCTGGTTTACGGTTCCAACACGCTGTTTTTCCTGCTCTATACCTGGCCGTTCTTCCTGGCGCTGATGCCGCTGTCAGTGCTGATCGGCATCACCCTTAGCATGCTGTTGCGCGGCCGTCTGATCCTGACGCTGCTGCTGACCGGCGCGATCGTGCTGTGCCTGTTCTGGCTGGTGTTCAGCTTCCTGACCGGGTGGTGAGAGAGCGGGCACCGATGCCGGCGCCCGAAGGATTGCAAAGCCGTGCCGAAGGTTACAAAACTTTGCTCAGAAACGCCTGAGTGCGCGGATTGGCCGGCTGGCTGAAGATCTGCTGCGGCGCACCCTCCTCCTGAATGATCCCCTGATCGATAAACAGCACCCGGTCGGCCACCTCGCGGGCAAAGCCCATCTCATGCGTCACCACCACCATGGTCATGCCCTCGTGGGCCAGTGATTTCATCACCGCCAACACTTCGCCCACCAGCTCAGGATCGAGCGCGGAGGTCGGTTCGTCGAACAGCATGATCTTCGGCTCCATCGCCAGCGCGCGGGCGATCGCTACCCGCTGCTGCTGGCCGCCAGACAGGCTGTTGGGGTAGGCGTCAATCTTGTCGAGCAGGCCGACCTTGAGCAGCAGCTGTTCTGCTTGCGCGATGGCTTCGGCGCGCGGCTGTTTCTTCACGCTCATTGGCGCCATGATGATATTTTCCAACACCGTCATGTGCGGGAACAGATTGAAACGTTGGAATACCATGCCCACGCTTTCCCGCATCTTGTTCAGGTCGGTTTTCTGATCGTGGACGGCGAAGCCGTTGACCTCGATCTCGCCGCCGGAGAGCGTCTCCAGCGCATTGATGCAACGCAGGAAGGTGCTTTTGCCCGAGCCTGAAGGGCCGATGACGCACACCACTTCGTTGGCGGCGATCCGGCAGGAAATGCCGCGCAGCACGTGGCTTTCGCCGAACTGTTTTTGCAGATTATGTACGCGAATCACTTTTACCGAACCTCTTTTCCATATGTTGCACCAGCAGCGAGAGCAGGAAGGTGATGACCCAATAGACCAGCGAAATGGTCAGATAGGGCTCCCAGTAGGTGGCGTAGGCGCCGGAGACGGTACGGGCGGCATAGGCCAGATCCGCCAGGCCGATGGCGGAGGCCAGCGACGAATCCTTGACGATGGCGATGGCGTTGTTGCCCAGCGGCGGCAACATGCGGCGGAAAGCCTGCGGCAGGATCACCTGGCGCATGGTCTTGCCATAGCTCATGCCCAGCGAACGCGAGGCCTCCATCTGGCCGCGGTCGATCGACTGGATCCCGGCGCGAAAGATCTCCGAGACATAAGCGCCGGCATTGAGCGTGATCGCCACCACGCAGGAGAGAAAGGCGCCGTAGTCGGCGCGCAGCGCACGGGCGAAATCGACGCTCATCAGGCCGCTGGTGACCAGCAGGCCGTCGCGCGGATTGATGAACAACGGCACCAGCGCAAAGTGCACCACCATGATCTGCACAAACAGCGGCGTGCCGCGAAAGGCGCTGATGTAGATGCGCACCGGCCACTGAACGCCGTAACGCAGGATGGGTTTCCAGATGCCGTGCGGCGCCTGCGCCAGGCGGCCCAGCCCGAGGAGCAATCCCCAGGTGGTGCCCAGCAGCACGCAGATAATGGTGCATTTGATGGTCATCCAGGCGCCTTCCATAAACAGCGGCGCGTATTCCTGGATGATCTCCCAGCGGAAGTTCAAGGGGTATTCCTTCTTGGTAGGCTGAAACGGTGGTGCGCCGGCGGCCTGGTGGGCGCCGGTGACAGGGGATTATTCCGCCGGCAGCGTCGGTACGTTGCTGTCGAACCAGGTTTGGTAGATCTTGGCGTAGGTGCCGTCGGCAACGATCTTCTTCAGGCCGGCGTTGATCTTGTTGCGTAGCTCATCGTTGCCCTTGGCGACGGCGATGCCGAAATACTGACGCTCGAACTTGGCATCGGGCACCAGCTTGAAGGCTTTCTCCGGGTGAGTTTTGATATAGAACTTGGCCACGCCGACGTCGCCGACCGCCGCGCCGATGCCGTCTTCATACAGCTCCTGCAGCATCAGCGGGGTATTGTCGAAGCGTTTGATGGCGGTGCTGTTCTTACCCAGCACGTCGGACACCACGATGTCGCCGGTGCTGGAGTTCACTACGCCGACCTTCAGCGCTTTCAGCGCGGCGATGGAGTCCACTTTCGAGTCTTGCGGCACGACGATGGCCTGTTCCGCCGGGAAGTAAGGCGCGGAGAAATCAACCATCTGCTTGCGCTTATCGGTGATGGTGATGCCGGAAATGATGATATCGCGATCGCCGGAGTTCAGCGTGGCGAAGATGCCTTCCCACGGCGTATTGATCAGTTTGATCTGGAAACCCTCGGCCTTGGCTACCGCTTTGATGATGTCGATGTCGAAACCTTCCAGCTGCTTTTGACTGTTTTCAAATTCGAACGGCCGATAGGTGCCGCCGGAGCCGACGACATAGGTAGGCTCAGCCGCCAACGCGGCGGTGGAGAAGGTGGCGGCCAGGCAGGCGCCGATCAGAACTAAACGTTTTAACATCGCGATCCCCGATAATGAAAGGTTATATATTGGAATTATTTATGCACTATGAGTGCATAAAAATAAGCTTATGTGAATGAAAGTGCAACCGCTGCATGATGATTATTATTTCTATGGTGTTAAATATTCACTTTTGGCACGGTAACGGTGAAAGCGATGGGGCAGAGGGCGGCGGTATAGTGATTCTTGCTGCATAATGGGAAAAAGACAGTGTGCGCCTTACCGGAAAACACGTCGCGCACGCCGGGCAAAAGGGGCTTTTTTTGCCGCTTTGGCAGCGGAATTAGGCTATAAACTCGAGAACCCTTCATCCGTATTCTGAATTTGGCGTTGAAATGCCGCTCTCAGTGTGGAGTCCAACGAGAAGTTGTGGGATGATTGGTCGGTTTTTCAGGGGGCGGAGATGGGAAAACTTACGCTGCTATTGCTGGCATTGCTCGGTTGGTTACAGTATTCACTGTGGCTGGGCAAAAATGGTATTCACGATTACGTGCGGGTCAATGAAGACGTTGCGGTCCAACAGGGCAACAACGCTAAGTTGAAAGCGCGTAACGATCAGCTGTTTGCCGAAATCGATGATTTGAACGGCGGTCAGGAAGCGATCGAAGAGCGAGCGCGTAATGAACTGGGCATGATCAAGCCCGGTGAGACTTTCTATCGTCTGGTTCCTGACCAATCCAGACGCAACGCGGCGTCTTCCTCGCAAAATAACGCACAAAAATAACGCATGAATCACTCCGCAGGCACCTTTCCCTCGGTGATTGCCGTCTTGCCCGCTGCCGGTATCGGCAGCCGCATGCAGGCGGAATGCCCGAAGCAATATTTAACCATCGGCCGGCACAGCATCGTCGAACACGCCATCCACGCCCTGTTGCGCCACCCGCGCATTGAGCGGGTGATCGTGGCGATCGGCCCGGAAGATCGTCAGTTCGAACGGTTGCCGATCGCCCAGGATCCGCGGGTGATCGTCACCGAGGGCGGCAAACAGCGCGCCGATTCGGTGATGGCCGGGCTGAAGCTGGCGGGCGATGCGGACTGGGTGCTGGTGCATGACGCCGCGCGCCCCTGCCTGCACGCCGACGATCTTGAACGCCTGCTGGCGATCACCGCGCACAGTAAGGTCGGCGGCATACTCGCCGCGCCGGTGCGTGACACCATGAAGCGCGCCGAACCCGGCCGCGAAACCATCGCCCATACCGTCGAACGGCAGGATCTGTGGCACGCGTTGACGCCGCAGCTGTTTCCGCTGCCGCTGCTCAAACAGTGCCTGCAACGCGCGCTGGATGAAGGCGCGAACGTCACCGACGAAGCCTCGGCGCTGGAGCATTGCGGTTATCATCCGCTGCTGGTCGCCGGGCGGGCGGACAATATTAAAGTAACGCGGCCGGAGGATTTGGCGCTGGCGGCGTTCTATTTGACCCAGTTAGACAATTAAGGAGCGCACCATGCGTATCGGTCACGGTTTTGACGTACATAAATTCGGCGGCGAAGGCCCGTTGGTGATCGGTGGCGTTCGCATCCCTTACGATAAAGGTTTGCTGGCCCATTCCGACGGCGATGTTGCGCTGCACGCCGCAACCGACGCCTTGTTGGGCGCGGCGGCGCTGGGCGATATCGGCAAGCTGTTCCCCGATACCGATCCGGCGTTCAAAGGCGCCGACAGCCGCGAGCTGCTGCGCGAAGCCTGGAAACGCATTCGTGCCAAAGGCTATCGCCTTGGCAACCTCGATATCACCATCATCGCCCAGGCGCCGAAAATGGCGCCGCACATCCCGCAGATGCGCGTGTTCCTGGCGGAAGATCTGCAGTGCCATATGGATGACGTCAACGTGAAGGCCACGACGACCGAGCAGCTCGGCTTCACCGGGCGCGGCGAGGGCATCGCTTGCGAAGCGGTCGCCTTGCTGATCAAGGAATAACGGTATGGATATGGCGAATCTGACCTGGCTGCATGGCCGACCGCAGAGCACCGGGGTGCTGAAAGCCAATCCGGAAGATTTCGTGGTGGTGGAAGACCTGGGTTTTGCACCGGACGGCGAAGGCGAGCACGTGTTGGTGAACATCCGTAAAAACGGCTGTAATACCCAGTTCGTGGCCGACTATCTGGCGCGCTTCGCCGGCATTCACGCCCGTTCCGTCAGCTATGCGGGCTTGAAGGATCGTCACGCGGTGACCGAACAGTGGTTCTGCCTGCATATGCCGGGCAAGGAAACGCCGGACTTCTCCCGGTTTACGCTGGAAGGCTGCGAGGTGCTCTCGTACGCCCGTCACCTGCGTAAGATGCGCATCGGCACTCTGAAGGGCAACCACTTTACGCTGGTGCTGCGCCAGATTTCCGATCGGCAGGACGTGGAGCGCCGCTTGCAGGCGATCGCCGCGCAGGGCGTGCCGAACTACTTTGGCAGCCAGCGTTTCGGCCGCGGCGGCAACAACCTGGTGATGGCGCGCCGCTGGGCGAATGACGAAATCCGCGTCAAAGAGCGCAGTAAACGCAGCTTCTACCTGTCCGCCAGCCGTAGCGCGCTGTTCAATCAGATTGCCGGCCGGCGCCTGGCCGACGGGCTGCAGCGCACCGTGCTGGAAGGGGATGCCCTGCAGCTGAGTGGGCGCGGCAGCTGGTTCGTTGCCAAAGCCGATGAGCTTGAGACGTTGCAGCAACGGCTGGATGCCGGCGAGCTGGCGATCACGGCGCCCTTGCCGGGTGACGGCGAGCCGGGCACCGCCGGCCAGGTATTGGCTTTTGAACAACAATGCTTGGCGGAACAACCGGAATTGCTTACGCTTTTAAAGCGCGAGCGTGTCGAACCCGCTCGTCGGGCCCTGCTGCTGCAGCCGCAAAATATGCTGTGGAACTGGTGGGATGACGTTACCGTGGAGCTGCGTTTCTGGTTGCCGGCAGGCAGCTTCGCGACCAGCGTGGTTCGCGAGATCATGCAGCAGGATGACAGCGATGCGGATATTACTGAGTAACGATGACGGCGTTAGCGCCCCGGGCATTCAGGCGTTGGCGGCGGCGCTGCGGGAGTTCGCCGAGGTGCAAGTGGTGGCGCCGGATCGTAACCGCAGCGGCTCTTCCAATGCCCTGACGCTGGAGTCGCCGCTGCGTACGCAGACGCTGGCCAACGGCGATATCGCGGTGCTGCAGGGGACGCCGACCGACTGTGTCTATCTTGGCGTCAACGCGCTGATGCGCCCGGCGCCGGACATCGTGGTCTCCGGCATCAACGCCGGGCCGAATTTGGGCGACGACGTCATCTATTCCGGCACCGTCGCGGCGGCGATGGAGGGGCGGCACCTGGGGCTGCCCGCGCTGGCGGTGTCGTTGAACGGCCATCAGCACTATGCGACCGCCGCCGTCATTACCTGCCGCATCCTGCGCGCGCTGCAGCGCGAGCCGTTGCGTACCGGAAAAATCCTGAATATCAACGTGCCGGATCTGCCGCTGGCGGAGATCAAAGGCCTGCGCGTCACCCGCTGCGGCAGCCGCCATCCCGCCGATAAGGTCTTCTGCCAGCAGGATCCGCGCGGACAAAATCTCTACTGGATCGGGCCGCCTGGTGATAAATTTGATGCCGGGCCGGATACCGACTTTGCGGCGGTGGAACAAGGCTATGTGGCGATCACGCCGCTGCAGGTGGATTTGACTGCCTACGCGGCGCAGGAAGTCGTGAAAACATGGTTAACCAAGGCAGAGGTTAGCGGGGAATGGTGAACAAGCGTATGCAAACATTGCTGACGCAGCTGCGGCAGCAGGGGATCCGGGACGAAAAGTTGCTGCAGGCGATCGAAGCGGTGCCGCGCGAACGTTTTGTCGACGAGGCGCTGGATCACAAGGCCTACGAAAATACCGCGCTGCCGATCGGTTCCGGCCAGACCATCTCCCAGCCTTATATGGTGGCGCGCATGACCGAACTGCTGAACCTGACGCCCACTTCGAGGGTGCTGGAGATTGGCACCGGTTCCGGTTATCAAACCGCCATTCTGGCGCATCTGGTGCAACACGTTTGTTCCGTCGAACGCATCAAAGGGTTGCAATGGCAGGCCAAGCGCCGTCTGAAGCAGCTCGATCTCCATAATGTTTCCACCCGCCACGGCGACGGCTGGCAAGGCTGGGCGTCGCGTGGTCCGTTCGATGCAATCATCGTCACTGCAGCGCCGCCGGAAATTCCGCAGGCGCTGGTGGAGCAATTGGACGACGGCGGCATTTTGGTGCTGCCGGTCGGCGAGCAGGCCCAAACCCTCAAACGCATTCAGCGGCATGGCAACGAATTCGTTGTCGACGCGGTGGAAGCGGTGCGTTTTGTACCGCTGGTGAAAGGCGAATTGGCCTAGCGATTGTCTGATTTTTAGACCGCCCGCAAAATCTGTTGCACTTTCATCACGTCCGGATAAGGTTTTCTCGTTCCAATCAGGCTAATTTTCACTAGAATTGGCCTTTCTACGTAGTTGTCTTATGGTGCGACATCGCCAATGTGGTTAGCATTGGCGCGCATTTTGATGCTCCGGCGGGAGATAACCTGGCGTTCAGGGATCGGCCGGCGGCGCCTTTGCATCGCAGAAACTGGGAAGTGGCAAAAGCTCGGCTACGATGTAAAGGGTATTTTGGATATATCACTGATATTGCTGTCATGGGGGAAGCATGAGCACGGGAAGCCCAATGATTACGTTACGCCGGGTAGCGGTGTGTACGATGGTAAGTTTGTGGTTGGCGGGGTGTACGAATACAGCCTCGACGTCGGCCCCTATCAGCAGCGTGGGCGGCGGCGGCGCCGTTCCATCCGGTAATAATAATGGCGGAGCGCAGCAGGTCAGCCCAGAAGGCCGCATTGTCTACAACCGCAGTTATAACGCCATTCCTAAAGGGAGCTACAGCGGCGGCGACACCTATACGGTCAAGCGCGGCGATACGCTGTTTTACATCGCTTGGATCACCGGCAACGATTTCCGCGACCTGGCGCAGCGCAACAATATTCCCGAGCCGTACAGCCTGAATGTTGGCCAAACCATTCAGCTTGGTAATGGTTCTGCCAACGGCGGCGGCGGTATGCTGGCGACGACAGACGCCACCAAAGGCGGCGTTCCGAAGCCACCTTCCACTACCCAGATCCAGACGGCAACGGTTGATTCTCAATCAACTAACGCGTATTCTGAAAACTCGGGTAAACAGAATGTAGGTAAGATGTTACCTGCAGCGGGTGCCGCAGCGGTTGGGACCGCGACTGCGCCTGTTACCGCACCGGAAGCCGCTCCACCAGTGAGCAGCACCGTCAGCAACAGTTCTCCGGTCAGCACTTGGAGATGGCCGACTGACGGTAAGATTATTGATAACTTTTCCTCATCAGAAGGTGGGAATAAGGGCGTCGATATCGCCGGTTCCCGTGGGCAGCCTATCTTCGCTACCGCCGATGGCCGCGTAGTGTATGCAGGCAACGCTTTACGGGGTTACGGTAATCTAATCATCATCAAACACAATGATGATTACCTGAGCGCCTACGCTCATAACGACACAATGCTGGTCCGGGAACAACAAGAAGTGAAGGCGGGTCAAAAAATAGCCACCATGGGTAGCTCCGGTACCAGTTCAGTACGTTTGCATTTTGAAATTCGTTACAAGGGGAAATCCGTAAACCCGCTGCGTTATCTTCCGCAGCGATAGATTGGGCAGAATACGCTGAGATTCTGCTCGCGGTATCACGGGTAGGAGCAGCATATGAGCCAAAATACGCTGAAAGTTAACGAGTTACATGATGATGCGGATTTCGACGAGAATGGAGCTGAGGCTGAGTCGTTTGATGAAAAAGCGCTGGTAGAAGAAGAGGCCAGCGAGAACGATTTAGCGGAAGAAGAGCTGTTGTCTCAAGGCGTTACGCAACGCGTATTGGATGCGACGCAGCTCTATCTGGGCGAGATCGGTTATTCCCCTCTGCTGACCGCAGAGGAAGAAGTCTATTTTGCGCGGCGTGCTCTGCGCGGTGACGTGCCGTCCCGCCGCCGCATGATTGAAAGCAACCTGCGGCTGGTAGTGAAAATTGCCCGCCGCTACAGCAACCGCGGTCTGGCGCTGCTGGATCTGATCGAAGAGGGTAACCTCGGTCTGATTCGCGCAGTGGAAAAATTCGACCCGGAACGCGGTTTCCGCTTCTCCACTTATGCAACCTGGTGGATCCGTCAGACGATTGAGCGGGCGATCATGAACCAAACCCGTACCATTCGTTTGCCTATCCATATCGTCAAAGAACTGAATGTCTATCTGCGCACCGCGCGCGAGCTTTCTCATAAACTGGATCATGAACCGAGCGCTGAAGAGATTGCCGAGCAACTCGACAAGCCGGTAGATGACGTCAGCCGCATGCTGCGCCTGAATGAGCGCATCACCTCGGTGGATACGCCGCTGGGCGGGGATTCGGAGAAAGCGCTGCTGGACATTCTGGCCGACGAAAAGGACAACGGGCCTGAAGACACCACGCAAGATGACGATATGAAGCAAAGCATCGTCAAATGGTTGTTCGAACTGAACGCCAAACAGCGTGAAGTGTTGGCGCGTCGTTTCGGCCTGCTGGGCTATGAAGCGGCGACGCTGGAAGACGTGGGCCGGGAGATTGGCCTGACGCGTGAACGCGTCCGTCAGATTCAGGTTGAAGGTCTGCGCCGCCTGCGTGAGATCCTGCAGATGCAGGGTCTGAGCATTGAGGCGCTGTTCCGCGAATAACGCCGGTTGTTGAACCGCATCAAATAAAAACGGTGAGCATGATGCTCACCGTTTTTTTATGCCTGCGTTTATCGCCTCAACTACACCATATTTTTCAGCCGATAGAGCCATTCCAGCGCCTGACGCGGCGACAGGGAATCCGGATCCAGCGCCTCCAGTGCTTCTACCGCCGGCGAAGTCTCTTCCTGCAGCAGCGTCATCTGGGTGGCATCGACACTGCCCGATGCGGTGTGGCTGGAGATAGACTCCAGTTCGCGCAGCTTCTGGCGGGCGCGCTTGATGACGTCGCGCGGCACGCCGGCCAGCGCGGCGACCGCCAGGCCATAGCTTTTGCTGGCGGCGCCGTCCTGCACGGTGTGCATGAAGGCGATGGTGTCGCCGTGTTCAAGCGCGTCCAGATGCACGTTGACCACGCCTTCCATTTTCTCCGGCAGGGTCGTCAGCTCGAAGTAGTGGGTGGCGAACAGCGTCATTGCCTTGATGCGGTTAGCCAGGTTCTCGGCGCAGGCCCAGGCCAGCGACAGGCCGTCGTAGGTGGAGGTACCGCGGCCTATCTCATCCATCAACACCAGGCTGTGCTCGGTGGCGTTGTGCAGGATGTTGGCGGTTTCAGTCATCTCCACCATGAAGGTGGAGCGGCCGGAAGCCAGATCGTCCGCCGCGCCGACGCGGGTGAAGATGCGATCCACCGGGCCGATGGTGGCCTTGGTAGCCGGCACATAGCTGCCGATGTGCGCCATCAGCACGATCAGCGCCGTTTGCCGCATATAGGTACTTTTACCGCCCATGTTTGGGCCGGTGATGATCAGCATGCGACGCTGTGGCGACAGGGTGAGCGGGTTGGAGATAAACGGCTCGCTCAGCACCTGCTCCACCACCGGGTGGCGGCCTTCGGTGATGCGGATCCCCGGCTGCTCGCTCATGGTCGGGCAGGCGTAGTTCAGGGTATCGGCGCGCTCGGCCAGGTTGGCCAGCACGTCCAGCTCGGCCAGTGCGGCGGCGCTTTGTTGCAGTTCCGCCAGGTGCGGCAGCAGCAGGTCGAACAGCTCGTCGTACAGGCTTTTCTCGATCGCCAGTGCCTTACCCTTGGAGGTGAGCACTTTGTCTTCATACTCTTTCAGTTCCGGGATGATGTAGCGCTCGGCATTTTTCAGCGTCTGGCGGCGCACATAGTGGATCGGCACCAGGTGGCTTTGGCCGCGGCTGACCTGAATGTAGTAGCCGTGTACGCCGTTGAAGCCGACCTTGAGCGTATCCAGCCCCAGCTTTTCACGCTCGCGGATCTCCAGCCGGTCGAGGTAGTCGCTGGCGCCGTCCGCCAGCGCGCGCCACTCGTCCAACTCGCTGTTGTAGCCGGGGGCGATCACGCCGCCGTCGCGCACCAGCACCGGCGGTGATTCAATGACCGCGCGTTCCAACAATTCGCGCAGTTCGTCGAACTGGCCCACCTGCGACAGTAGCTGCTGCACGTGCGGCGTCTCTACGTCTTGCAGCAGCGCGCGGATGTCCGGCAACTGTTGGAAAGCATGGCGCATGCGCGCCAGATCGCGCGGACGGGCGGTGCGCAGCGCCAGACGCGCCAAAATACGTTCCTGATCGCCCACCTGACGCAGCGAAGGCTGCAGATCCGCGAACAGTTCCTGCAATGCGCCGATCGCCTGCTGGCGGGCAGTCAGGACCTTGATGTCGCGGGTTGGCATGTGCAGCCAGCGTTTCAGCATGCGGCTGCCCATTGGCGTCACTGTGCGATCGAGGATCGCCGCCAGCGTGTTGTCGCTGCCGCCGGACAGGCTCTGCGTCAGCTCCAGATTGCGGCGGGTGGCGGCGTCCATGATGATGCCGTCCTGCTGGCGCTCCATGGTGATGCCGCGAATGTGCGGCAGCGAAGTGCGTTGGGTATCTTTGACGTACTGCAGCAGACAGCCTGCGGCACGCAGCGCCTGGTGCGCCTGCTCGACGCCAAAGCCGGTCAGATCGCGGGTGCCGAACTGCAGGTTGAGCTGCTGGCGTGCGGTCTCCAGTTCGAATTCCCACAGCGGGCGGCGGCGCAGGCCGTGGCGCTGTTCGATCAGCGCCATTTGTTCGAAGGTTTCCGGGTAGAGCAGCTCGGCCGGATTGGTGCGCTGCAGCTCGGCGGCCATGGTTTCCAGATCCTGCGGCTCGGCGACGCGGAAGCGGCCGGAGCTGACGTCCAGGGTGGCGTAACCGAAGCCGCGCGCGTCTTGCCAGATCGCCGCCAGCAGGTTGTCCTGGCGTTCTTGCAGCAGCGCTTCGTCGGTGATGGTGCCTGGGGTGACGATGCGCACAACTTTGCGCTCGACCGGCCCTTTGCTGGTGGCCGGATCGCCGATCTGTTCGCAGATGGCGACGGATTCGCCGAGCTGCACCAGCTTGGCCAGATAGTTCTCCACCGCGTGGTGCGGCACGCCGGCCATCGGGATCGGCTCGCCCGCCGAGGCGCCGCGTTTGGTCAGCGAGATATCCAGCAGTTGGGAAGCGCGCTTGGCGTCGTCGTAAAACAGCTCGTAGAAGTCACCCATGCGGTAGAACAGCAGGATTTCAGGATGCTGGGCCTTGAGGCGCAGGTATTGCTGCATCATCGGCGTGTGCGAATCGAGTTTATCGGTGCTATTCATACGATTATTTTTCCAATCCATTGAATGTAAAGGTCACTGTGATTTTCATTGTCGTCATTCGCTATCACATTGTTTCAGCAGGCGTCGCCCCATTCAGCGCTTTGGCGGGCGGCGCAAATCAAGTCATCAAAACGCCAAACGGCGTGTTCAAACCCAAGGTTTGCACAGACGCTTATACTAGCCCAGCGGGCAATCGGCTGTCACAGGTAAAAATGGGAAGCGCTGCGCAAGGCGGGTTGGTAACGAAGCGAGATTGTCGTTCGTCTGCGGGCAACAACACAAGTCGCCGCCCGCAGAGGCGGCGCAGAGTTTATTGCGCAGCGGTGAGAGGCAAGCGCAGTTGATAGAGGCGGAAGCTGTCGGGCACGTCAGTTTCATGGCCGGGCAGCAGGCGGTGGCGGATGCGCGACTCGCTGACGAAGGCGCAGCCTTGCGGGGTGATAGTCAGGTTGACCGGCGATTCCATGCCTTCGCGCAAGACCTCAAGCTGGTGCATGCCTGCCGCCTTCGGCAACGCGATCCGCAGGATCCGCCCGTGGCCGCTCTGGATCGCGTTTTCCAGCACGATCAGCGCGCCGTCCGGTGCCAACCCCATTCCGTCAGGGTTTTCGATGAGGCGCGGCAGCTGCATTTCCGTCAGCTGCGGCTGGGGATCGTTATAGCTGAGGGTGTAGAGCTTACCGGTACCGAAATTGGCGACTGCCATCAGCCGATCGTCGAGCAGCACGATCCCGGCGGCGCCCAGCCCGCTGGGGGCCGCTAACTGCGGATCCTGAAACAGCGTACTGAATGCCGTCTCGCCTGGCCGCAGGCGCAGGATGCCGCCGCCGCGGGTTTCCGTCACGTACACCGTACCGTCTGCGCCGAGCACGATATCGTTGCCCATTTCGCCCGCCGGCAGCGCCAGGCTGCGGTCAAGCGTGCCATCCGCGACGTTCAGCGCGTAGATGCGGTTGGCTCGCGCTTTGCCGCCGGAGAGGAAGTCCGGCGAATTGCCCCACAGCAGCCCGCGTTTTTCGTCCAGCCTCAGCGCGTTTGAGGCGAACACCGTGTCAGCGCCGGGGAAAAAGGTTTCCCACGCTTTACCCGGCCGTTTGCGCAGCACATTGCCGCTGGTGACAAAGCCGACATACAGGGTGCCGTCCGCCGCGCGGGCGATGCCGTTGGGGTAAAGCGCGCCGGGCGGCAGCGTCATGCTGCTTGCGGCGCAGGCTGCGCTGATGGCGGCCTGTGCCGGAACGCTAAGGGGAAGTGTGGTAGCGAGGGTGAACAACACCGCTCGCACGGTAACAGCGTATGACATGTCTTCTCTCCTGCAATGAAGGCAAATGGGCTACCAGCGCTCGGGGCGGGCAACGCGCGCGATAGGCGCCTCCAGCGCGGCCACGTCTTCCGGCGATAGCCTGAGGGTGAGCGCTGCCAGGGCATCCTGCAGATGATGCGGCTTGGACATGCCCACCAGCGGTGACGCCACGCCGGGTTTGGCCAACAGCCAGGCCAGCGCGATCTGTGCCGGAGGAACGCCGTGCGCGGCGGCCACCTCCGCTACCGCAGCGACGGTACGCTCAACTTCGTCTCTGCCGCCGTACCAACGAGGTGCCTGTTCGTCGGTGGCGGCGCGCAGCGTGCCGGCCATGCCTGAACCGGCCAGCACGCCGCGCGCCAGCGGCGACCAGGGCGTCAGGCCGAGCCCCTCTTCCAAACACAGCGGGATCAGCTCTTCTTCGTCTTCACGCGTCACCAGGTTGTATTGGCTCTGCAGCGAAATAAACGGCGCCAGGCGGTGCTGACGTTGAAAGGCCAGCATTTTCATCAGGCGCCAGGCGTGCAGTGAAGACGCGCCGAGATAGCGGATCTTGCCCGCTTGCACCAGGGCGTCGAGGGTGTCGGCGGTTTCTTCGATCGGCGTTTCGGTGTCGAAGCGGTGCAGCACGAACAGATCGAGGTAATCCGTTCCCAATCTCTGCAAAGAGGCGTCGACGCTGTGCAGCAGGTGCTTGCGCGACAGCCCGCGGCTGTTCGGCTGCGCATTCATCGGGAAGTAGGCCTTGGTGGCGATCACCACGTCTTCACGACGGGCGAACGCTTTCAGTGCGCGACCGAGGAGACGCTCGCTTTCTCCGCCGGAGTAAATGTTGGCGGTATCGAAGAAATTGATGCCCGCTTCCAGCGCTTCGCGGATAAAGGGGCGCGCCTCGTCTTCCTTCAGCACCCAGGGGCGCCAGGCCGGATCGCCGTAGGTCATGCAGCCCAGGCAGAGGCGGGACACCTTCAGGCCGCTGTCGCCAAGCTGAACGTAGTTCATGGCGTCGCCTCCTCAGCGCATGCCGGCGATGGTGTAACCGCCGTCCACCAGCAGGCTTTGGCCGGTGATGAAGCGGGCCTCGTCCGTCGCCAGCCACAGTGCCACATCGCCGATATCTTCCGATTCGCCCAGGCGGCCGGCGGGCGTATGGGCGATAAAGGGCGCGAACGCCGCGCTGTCGGCCACGCTGCTGCGCGCCATCGGCGTGTCGATGATGCCGGGGTTGATGTTGTTGACGCGGATGCCCTGGCCGCTGTATTCGAGCGCCACTGCGCGGATCATCGCATCGAGCGCCCCTTTGCTGGCGGAGTAGCTGGATGAACCGGCCAGTGCGCCGTGGGTCAGCCAGGAGGAGGTGTTGATGATCACGCCGCCCGAGCGTTGAGCCAGGAAGGTTTCAATCTCGTATTTCATCGCCAGCCAGACGCCTCTGAGGTTAATGGCGATAACCCGGTCAAAATCTTCGCTGGTCTGTTCGGTGATGGGGGCGAAGTTGCCGATGATGCCGGCGTTGTTGAAGGCGACGTCGAGTCGGCCGTAATGGGCGGTCACCGCGGCGAGCAGCCGGCGGATATCACCCTCCTGGGCGACGTCGGTCACGATGGGCAGGGCGTCGCCGCCGGCCAACGCGATATCGCGCGCCGTGGCTTCGATCTCCGCCGCGCGCCGGCCGGCCAACGCCACTTTGGCGCCCTCGCGGGCATAGGCCAGCGCTGCGGCGCGGCCGATGCCGGTGCCGCCGCCGCTCACCAGTACGACTTTACCCGCCAGCCTGCGCGGCGTTTCATGAGTTGGAGCTGTAGCATTAATCATCGCATCGATACCTGGTAATGGGTTCGATCGCAATGCTATGTTGTTAGGTGACGGATAACTATCCGCTAAAAATTCATCTCACTATTAGATAATTTATATCAATAGCATGAAGAAACCCGAACTGTCCGGTCTGGCGGCCTTCGTGGCTATCGCCAGTGAACGCAGCTTCCGCCGCGCCGCCGCTCGGCTGGGCGTAACGCCGCCGACGCTGACCCACACCTTGCGCGAGCTGGAGGCGCAGGTGGGCATTCGCCTGCTGAACCGCACCACCCGCAACGTCTCGCCGACGGAGGCCGGCGAGCATCTGTTGGCGCAGCTGGTGCCGGCCTTTACCGATATCGACGCCGCGCTGGAGAGCCTGAATGCGTTTCGCGACGGGCCGCGCGGCCTGGTGCGCATCAACGCGCCGCGTTCGGCCATCGAGCTCGCCATCGTGCCGCATCTGGGGCGCTTGGCCAGCGAGTACCCAGGCATTACGCTGGAAGTGGTGGCGGACGAAGGGTTCGCCAACATCGTTGAACAAGGCTTTGATGCCGGTATCCGACTCGGTGAGGATCTGCACAACGATATGCGCGCGGTGCGCGTGACGCCAGATCTGCGTTTTGCCATCGTCGCCACGCCGGACTATTTTCAACGGCATGGCGAACCGGCGCACCCGCAGGATTTGCTGCAGCATCGCTGCATCGGTTGGCGCAAGGCCTCTTCGGGCGAGCGCTACAAATGGGCGTTTCAGCAGGGCGAGCAGCGATTTTCCGTGGCGGTCAACAGCCCGCTGATCGTGGATGACGCCAGACTGTTGCTGCAGGCGGCGTTGGCGCACGTCGGCATCGCTTTCGCCATCGAGCAGGAGGTGGAAGAACACCTGGCGAGCGGGCGGCTGCGGCGAGTGTTGGCCGACTGGTGCGCGCCGTTTCCCGGTTTTTACCTCTATTATCCCAATCGTAGAAATCACCCCGTGGCGTTGACCACGGTGATCGAGTTGCTGCGTCTGCCCACGTAATCCTCCCCACGCCACCGCGTGCGGGATGGCAGGGGGGAATCAAGCCTGAACTATTTTTATATCCTCTCCATTTGTTCCGGCTCAAATAAACCCTTAAATTCTCAGCGCGTTCATAACTGGCTGTTTATAATTGCTATTTGAGTATTTATTGCGAATATTCTGAGTTTTTATCGGTTATTTGAGAGCCCGGTCACACTATTTTTTTGTGCGAAATGTGAAGAGGGTCAATCCGCCAGGTCAATGAGAGACGGTTATGTTACCTCCTGGCTTACCGATCCGTTTTTCATGCTCCGTATACTGTCCGTAACCAGGGCAACGTGACGGAAATTTTCATAAGGAATGTGCGTGAAGCAATCGTGATTGCATCTGGCATACAAATAACACGGGGTTTTTTTGATTATCTGAGGTGCTTGGTATGGAAAAGAAAAAAATCTATCTGTTTTGTTCTGCCGGTATGTCCACTTCCCTGTTGGTATCAAAAATGAAGGCGCAGGCCGAGAAATATGAAGTGCCGGTGATCATCGCCGCTTACCCGGAAGCGCTGGCCGCCGAGAAGGGCGTTGAAGCGGATCTGATCCTGCTGGGGCCGCAGATCGCCTACACCTTGCCGGAAGTGCAAAAACAGCTGCCCAACAAACCTGTGGAAGTCATCGATCCGCTGCTGTACGGCAAGGTCGATGGGCTGGGCGTACTGAAGGCCGCGGTGGCCGCCATCAAGAAAGCCAACCAATAACAGGAGGCCGCCGTGAATACCCTCATTGCCTCGCTCGAGAAGGTTATCCTGCCTTTCGCCGTAAAAATCGGTAAGCAGCCCCACGTCAACGCCATCAAGAACGGCTTTATCCGCCTGATGCCGCTGACCTTGACCGGGGCGATGTTCGTGTTGATCAACAACGTGTTCCTCAGCTTCGGTGAGGGATCGTTCTTCTATTCGTTGGGCGTGAGGTTGGACGCCTCCACCATCGAGACGCTTAACGGCCTGAAGAGCATCGGCGGCAGCGTTTACAACGGTACGCTGGGGATCATGTCCCTGATGACGCCGTTCTTTATCAGCATGGCGTTGGCCGAAGAGCGCAAGGTCGATCCGCTGGCCTCGGCACTGCTGGCGGTGGCGGCCTTCATGACCGTCACGCCGTTCAACGTCGGCGAGGCCTATGCGGTGGGCGCCAACTGGCTGGGCGGCGCCAACATCATTTCCGGTATGGTGATCGGGTTGGCGGTGGCTGAGATGTTTGCTTTCATCGTGCGGCGCAACTGGGTGATCAGCCTGCCGGACAGCGTGCCGGCTTCGGTGTCGCGCTCTTTCTCGGCGCTGATCCCCGGCTTCATCATCCTCTCCATCATGGGGCTGGTGGCGTTCGCGCTGGCGCATTGGGGCACCAACTTCCACCAGATCATCATGGACGGCATTTCGGCGCCGCTGGCCAAGATGGGCAGCGTGGTGGGTTGGGTGTACGTGCTGTTCTCTTCGCTGCTGTGGTTCTTTGGGGTGCACGGCTCCATGGCGCTGGCGGCGCTGGACAGCGGCATCATGACACCGTTCGCGCTGGAAAACGTGGAGCTGTACAACAAATACGGTTCTGTCGAAGCGGCGGTGGCCGCCGGTAAAGAGTTCCACATGTGGGCGAAACCGTTCGTCGACTCCTATATCTACCTCGGTGGCACCGGCTCGACGCTGGGCCTGATCATCGCCATCTTCATCGCCTCGCGCCGCGAGGATTACCGCCAGGTCGCCAAGTTGGCGACACCATCCGGCATTTTCCAGATCAACGAGCCGATCCTGTTCGGCCTGCCGGTGATCATGAACCCGGTGATGTTCATTCCGTTTATTCTGGTACAGCCGGTGCTGACCATTATCACTTCGCTGGCTTATTACTCCGGACTGATCCCGCCGATCACCAACATCGCGCCCTGGACCATGCCGGTCGGCCTGGGGGCGTTCTTCAACACCAACGGCAGCATCATGGCCATGTTGCTGAGCCTGTTCAACCTGGCGGTCGCCACCGTGATTTACCTGCCGTTCGTGGCGATCTCCAACAAGGCGCAGAGCCAGATCGATGCGGCGACAGAAAGCGAAGAAGACATCGCCAACGCGCTGAAATTCTAACTGTGGAACGGGGCGGCGCGGCCGCCCCGCGAGGGACGCGAGTATGGAATATCAATTTGCCGACGGGTTCTGGTGGGGCAGCGCCACCTCCGCGCCGCAGTCTGAAGGGGCGGCCGCGCGGGACGGCAAGAGCCGCAACATCTTCGACTATTGGTACGAGATCGCGCCCGAGCGCTTTCACGATCGGGTGGGGCCGGCCGAGGCCTCGACCTTTTATGACCATTTCCGCACCGACATCGGGCTGCTCAAAACGTTGGGCCACAATACCTTCAGAACGTCGATCTCGTGGTCGCGGCTGATCCCGGACGGCGACGGCGAGGTGAACCCGCAGGCGGTGGCGTTCTACAACGCGATGATCGACGAGCTGCTGGCGCAGGGCATCACCCCGTTTATCAATCTCTATCACTTCGATATGCCGCTGTGCATGCAGCAGCGCGGCGGCTGGGAAAGCCGGGCGGTGATCGAGGCCTACGCGCGTTACGCCGATACCTGTTTCGGCCTGTTTGGCGATCGGGTTACCCACTGGTTCACCTTCAACGAGCCGATCGTGCCGGTGGAGGCCGGTTACCTGAATGACTTGCACTACCCTTGCGTGGTGGACTTCAAACGGGCGGTCACCGTGGCGTATCACAGCGTATTGGCGCATGCCATGGCGGTGCAGCGTTTCAGAGCGCGCGGGTTGCCGGGGAGCATCGGCATCATTCTGAATCTGAGCCCGACCTATCCGCGCTCCGATGCGCCGGAGGATCTGCAGGCCGCACACGACGCCGATCTGCTGCTCAATCGCAGCTTTCTCGAGCCGGTCGCCAAGGGACGTTATCCGACGGCGCTGCTGCACCTGTTGGAGCAGCATGGGCTGATGCCGCACTGCGAGCCGCAGGACGCGCAGCTGATCGAAGGCGGCGTGGTGGATATCCTCGGCGTCAACTACTACCAGCCGCGCAGGGTGCAGGCGAAAGAGGGGCGTTGCGCCGCGGGGCCGATCGCATCGCCGGAGGATTTGTTCAGCTACTATGCAATGCCGGGCCGCAAAATCAATCCGCATCGCGGTTGGGAGATCTATGAGAAGGGGCTGTACGACATCCTGATGGATCTGAAAGAGAACTACGGCAATCTGCCTTGTTATATTTCGGAAAACGGCATGGGCGTCGAGGGCGAAGAAGCGTTTATCGGCGCCGATGGGCGGGTGGAAGACGACTACCGCATCGACTTTATTCGCGAGCACCTGAAGTGGCTACACCGCGCGCTGGCGGAAGGTTCGCAATGCAAGGGCTATCATCTGTGGACCTTTATCGACTGCTGGTCCTGGTTGAACGCCTACAAGAATCGGTATGGGCTGGTGCGGCTGGATCGGGCGGATCAGCGGCGCACCATCAAGAAAAGCGGTTACTGGTTTGCCGAGGCGGCCAGACGCAACGGATTTGACTAACGGGAGGCCGGCGCCGTGTCCGATAACCGAATTTCACTGAGCGCAAACGACGTGAAGCTGATTCGCGAGCAGGATTTCTTTAACTGCAAAGATTTTCACCTGTTTATCTACAACAAGGTGGAAAGCGCCACCGGGCTGCATCAGCACGACTATTACGAGTTCACCATCGTGCTGAGCGGCAAATGCTATCAGGAGATCAACGGCAAACGGGTGCTGCTGGAACGGGGGGATTTCGTCTTTATTCCTATCGGTTCCTACCACCAGAGCTTTTACGAGTTCGGCGCGACGAAAATCTTCAACGTGGCGGTCAGCAAAGCGTTCTTTGAAGAGCATTACTTGCAACAGCTGCCGCGTTGTTTCGTCGCCTCGCAGGCCTACAGCCTGAGAAGCGAGTTTTTGGCCTATATCGAATCGGTGGTGAGCTCGCCGCAGTTTCGCGAGGACGACTTCGCCGAATTCCTCGAAACATTGACCTTCTACGTGATCAGCCGCATCCGACATTATAAAGAAGAAAACGACGGCGGCGATGATATCCCGCAGTGGCTGAAGAACACCCTGGCCGGCATGCATGACAAGGCGATGTTCGGCGAAAAGGCGTTGGCGAACATGGTGGCGCTATCGGGGAAAACTCAGGAGTACCTGACCCGGGCGATGCGGCGCTACTATCAGAAGACGCCGATGCAGGTGATCAATGAGATCCGCATCAATTTCGCCAAGACGCAGCTGGAGGTCACCAACTATTCGGTCTCCGACATCGCTTTTGATTCCGGCTATGGCGATGTCAGCCTGTTCATTAAAAACTTCAAGCGGCTCACCGACGTGACCCCTGGTAACTACCGAAAAAAGTGTTACGGCCCTCTTTAGGGCCGCTCCCGATCAGTATCAACGCCGATATGCCGATGAGCTTCAGGGCGCCGGTCGGTTAATCATTTGATTTTTACCTTAACGAAGGGGAATGCCGCGCCGAGCGGTCGGCCTTCCCTCGCCAAAAATCTATCCCGCGGGAGCCTCTATGGAAAAACTACTGATCGTGAATGCCGACGATTTCGGCCTGAGCAAAGGGCAGAACTATGGCGTCATCGAGGCGTATCAGCATGGCGTCGTTTCCTCCACCACGGCGATGGTGAACGGCGGTGGCGCGCAGCACGCGGCGGCGCTCAGCCGGCAATATCCGGGGTTGCCGATCGGGCTGCATTTCGTTTTGACCCATGGCAAGCCGCTGGGCGCCATGCCTTCGCTGGTCAACGAACATGGCGAACTGGGCAAATGGCTGTGGCGCCGCGCCGAGGCCGGCGAGCTGCAGCTGGACGAAATTCACGAGGAGCTGCAGCGCCAGTTCGCGCGGTTTGTGACGCTGTTCGGCCGGCCGCCGACGCATATCGATAGCCACCACCATGTGCATATGCAGCCGCAGATTTATCCGCTGGTGGAGGCGTTCGCGCAGGCGCAGGGGCTGCCGCTGCGCCTCGATCGCGAAGAGGCGAAACGGCGCGATATTACGTTGCAGATGCCCTGCAGCACCGATGCGTTTGACGCGGGATTCTACGGTGAGGCGATCTCCGAAGCCTTGTTCCTGCAGAGGTTGGCGCGTGCCGACGAGCAGGGCGTCGAGTCATTGGAAATAATGTGCCACCCGGCGTTTCTCGATGCGACCATTCTGCAGAGCCAATACTGCCACCCGCGTCTCGTCGAGCTGGATGTGTTGACCGCGCCGACGCTGAAAGCGGCGATCGCCGAACGCGGTTTCCTGCTGGGCTCCTTCCAGGATCTGTAACGCCGCCGTTTACAGCATGGCGTGCGCCTTTTTCAGGCCGGTGTCCTCTTCCGGATCGGCGCCCTGAGGCAAAGGCTCCGCCTCTTGTTCTTCGGGCTGCGGATCGTCGACCTCGGGCGCCGCTTCCGGCGGCGGCATGGTGTCGTGAATGATCTGTTCATCGAAGGTCGGGTTGAGCGCCGGCGACAGCGGCGAGCTGGCGAGGCTGTCCGGCAGCGGGATGTGCGGCACCGGCGCGTCCTGCGCCAGCTGCGGTTCCTCTGCTTTCGTCGTGCGGCTGAGGGCCGCCAGCAGCACGCCGCACAGGGCGAAGAAGGCGTACAGGATATTGCCGCCCAGCGGTTCGATCAGCGCGCCGACCGCCAATGGTCCGATGCTGGCGCCGACGCCGAACGCCATCAGCAGACAGGCGGCCAGCGAGACGCGGCGCTCCGGCTCTATCAGATCGTTGGCCAGCGCCACCGCCAGCGGGTAGAGCGTAAATTGCAGCATGCTGACGACGAACCCGACCGCCAGCAGCAGCGGGAAATCGATGTGCGGCAGCAGCGCCAGCGGCAGCGCCGCCACGATCAGCAAAATGGCGTTGAGGCGCATCAGCAAGGGGCGGTTGTAGCGATCCGACAGCCAACTGAGCGGAAACTGTGCCACCAGCCCGGCGAAGATGGACAGCGCCATGAACAGGCCGGTTTGCTGAGTGGTTAAGGATTGCAGGCTGGCGTAGACCGGCGCCAGGCCGTAAAACGAGCCGACCACCATGCCGATCACCAGCGTGGTGGCCAATACTTTGGGGATGGCGCCGACGAAGTAACGCAGTTCCATCGGAGCCGGCGACATGTGGCGCGCATTGGTGCGGGTAGTAAGGGCGATCGGCACCAGGCAGAGCGCGAAGCACAGTGCGATCACCAGCAGCGTGGCGATACCCAGGTTGCTTTGCAGCATCAGCACGATTTGGCCCAGCGACATGCCGAGATAGGTCGCCGCCATATAGAAACCGAACACCATGCCGCGCTGGTTGGATTCCGCCTGGTCGTTCAGCCAGCTTTCCAGCACCATGTACTGGCACATCATGCACAGTCCGATCACCAGACGCAGCGCTACCCAGGCGGGAATGAACTCCGTCAGGCCGTGCCCCAGCACCGCGGCGGTGATGATGCCGGCGCAGGCTACGTAGGCGCGGATATGCCCGACGCGGGCGATGAGAAAGTGGCCGACCTTGCCGCCGATCACCAATCCGATGTAGTTGGCGGCAATGATGGCACCGATCAGCGCGCTGCTGACATGGATGGAGGTCAGCCGCAGCGAAACGTAGGTAGTGAGCAGGCCCGAGCCCAACAGCAGCAGCAGGGTGGTGGTGTACAACGGCAAGAATACGCCCAACGTTTTTTTCACTCTATCATCCTAATCTCTTCGGGTGCGCCCTGAGGCCGGCGCCGCAGCGCGCCGCCTCCGTGATGTTCCTTGTGCTGGTGCGCCGCCGCTCGATGGGGCGCTTCTTTTGATACTAGCAGCTTGACCGGGCGCTTAAAACCGCACCGCCTGCGAGGCGCTGCGCATTTCCACGCGCCGGCCGCCGCGCCGCCTTGATAAATGCTACTATCGGGCGCATATACCTGAATTCGCGAAGGAGGGGTTATGAGTGAAAACCAACTGCGCCGGCTCAGCGTGCTGGCGGGGGAGAAACTGAAGGCGCAGAACCGCTGGATCACCTGCGCGGAATCCTGCACCGGCGGCGGTATCGCCAAGGCCATTACCGACATCGCCGGCAGCTCTGCCTATTTCGATCGCGGTTTCGTCACCTACAGTAATGCGGCGAAGCATGACCTGCTGGGGGTGAGCGAAGCCACGTTGACGGCGCACGGCGCGGTCAGTGCAGAGGTGGTGCGCGAGATGGCGATAGGGGCGCTGCGTGCGGCGCGGGCCGATCTGGCGCTGTCGGTGAGCGGCATCGCCGGCCCGGACGGCGGCAGCGAGGAAAAGCCGGTTGGCACCGTGTGGTTCGGCTTCGCCAACAGCGATGGCCGGGGGCTGGTGCGCAAGATGCAATTCAAGGGCGACCGCGATGCGGTGCGGCTGCAGGCGACGATCTTCGCGCTGCAAACCGCCATTGACGAATTTTTGTAAATTAGGCTTGATACTGTATGACCATACAGTATAATTAGTGACATTTCCTGCACAACATACATTCAGTGGCAGTGTGGGGTAACACCGGCATTGCGAAACGAAGGAGCAAAAATGGCTATTGATGAGAACAAGCAAAAGGCGTTAGCTGCGGCACTGGGCCAGATTGAGAAACAGTTCGGCAAAGGCTCCATCATGCGTCTGGGTGAAGACCGCTCCATGGACGTGGAAACGATCTCCACCGGCTCACTGTCACTCGATATCGCCCTGGGCGCCGGCGGCCTGCCGATGGGCCGCATCGTAGAAATCTACGGCCCGGAATCGTCCGGTAAAACCACGTTGACGCTGCAGGTGATCGCCGCTGCGCAGCGCGAAGGCAAAACCTGTGCGTTCATCGACGCCGAGCACGCGCTGGATCCTATCTATGCGAAAAAGCTGGGCGTCGATATAGACAACCTGCTGTGCTCTCAGCCGGACACCGGCGAGCAGGCGCTGGAAATCTGTGATGCGCTGACCCGCTCCGGTGCGGTTGACGTTATCATCGTCGACTCCGTGGCGGCGCTGACGCCGAAGGCGGAAATCGAAGGTGAAATCGGCGATTCGCACATGGGCCTGGCGGCGCGCATGATGAGCCAGGCGATGCGTAAGCTGGCCGGCAACCTGAAAAACGCCAACACCCTGCTGATCTTCATCAACCAGATCCGTATGAAAATCGGCGTGATGTTCGGCAACCCGGAAACCACGACCGGCGGTAACGCCCTGAAGTTCTATGCTTCGGTGCGTCTGGATATCCGCCGCATCGGCGCCATCAAAGAGGGCGATGAAGTGGTGGGCAGCGAAACCCGCGTGAAAGTGGTGAAGAACAAAATCGCTGCGCCATTCAAGCAGGCTGAGTTCCAAATCATGTACGGCGAAGGCATCAACAGCCGCGGCGAGCTGGTCGATCTTGGCGTTAAGCACAAGATGATCGAAAAAGCCGGCGCCTGGTACAGCTATAACGGCGAGAAGATCGGTCAGGGCAAGGCGAACGCCTGTAACTTCCTGAAAGAAAACCCAGCGATCGCCGCCGAGCTGGACAAGAAGCTGCGCGACCTGCTGCTGCACAGCGGCGGTGAACTGGTGGCCGCTTCCGGTGACGACTTCGAAGACGACGAAGCGGAAACCAGCGAGCAGTTCTAATCGCTGAAGGTATGCGCCGCCGCTTGTGTGGCGCATATCCCATAAATTCAGGCTTGAATGATGAATGATTTGCTAAGCCGCGCCATGCGCCTGCTGTCGCAACGCGATCATAGTGAAGCTGAACTGCGCCGCAAACTTGCGGCGCAGCCGTTTGTGGCGAAAGCCCGTTTTGGTGGCAAGGGGCCACATGCGCCGGCATCATCGTCGGTGGCTGAAGAGCCGGTGGATCCTGCGCAGATCGAGCAGGTTATCGCCTACTGTTACCAGCATAACTGGCTGGACGATCGGCGTTTCGCCCACAGTTACATCGGTAGCCGCAGCCGCAAGGGTTATGGCGCGCAGCGTATCCGCAGCGAACTGATGCAAAAGGGCGTGGATAAAGCGCTGGTGCAGGACGCGCTGGCGGAATGCGACATCGACTGGTGTGAACAGGCTAAACAGGTGGCGCAGCGAAAATTTGGCGATGTGTTGCCAACCGACTGGAAAGAGAAAGCCAAAGTGCAGCGTTATCTGCTCTATCGCGGCTTCTTCCAGGAAGAAATTCAGTCAATTTACCGTGATTTTGCGCAATGAGCGCACACGGGGTTTTACTTCCCTCTGAAGAAAATTTATCTTATCCCCACTTTTTGTTCGTGAGCTGGTTGTCATCGTCGGGATGACGCGTCGCCGGCTCACGTGTCGTTATTCTAGCCTTTCCAGGAAAATTATGAGCAAGAGCACCGCTGAGATCCGTCAAGCGTTTCTCGATTTCTTTCATAGTAAGGGTCACCAGGTTGTAGCAAGCAGCTCCCTGGTGCCTAACAATGATCCGACATTGCTGTTTACCAATGCCGGCATGAACCAATTTAAGGATGTTTTCCTGGGGCTCGACAAACGCGCCTATTCCCGCGCCACCACCTCGCAGCGCTGCGTGCGCGCAGGCGGCAAGCATAACGACCTGGAAAACGTCGGTTATACCGCTCGTCACCACACCTTCTTTGAAATGCTGGGCAACTTCAGCTTCGGCGATTACTTCAAGCACGACGCTATCAGCTACGCGTGGGAACTGCTGACCGGTGAAAACTGGTTCAACCTGCCGAAAGAAAGACTGTGGGTCACCGTATATGAAACCGATGACGAAGCCTTCGACATCTGGCAGAAGCAAATCGGCGTTCCGGCCGAGCGCATTATCCGCATCGGTGACAACAAGGGCGCGCCTTTCGCTTCCGATAACTTCTGGCAGATGGGCGACACCGGCCCATGCGGCCCGTGCACCGAGATTTTCTACGATCACGGCGATCACATCTGGGGTGGCCCTCCAGGCAGCCCGGAAGAAGACGGCGACCGTTACATCGAGATCTGGAACATCGTTTTCATGCAGTTCAACCGTCAGTCCGACGGCACCATGCTGCCGCTGCCGAAACCTTCGGTGGATACCGGCATGGGTCTGGAGCGCATCGCGGCGGTGTTGCAGCATGTGAACTCCAACTATGAGATCGACCTGTTCCGCACCCTGATCGCCGCCGTAGCGAAAGTGACCGGCGCGACCGATCTGGACAACAAATCCCTGCGCGTTATCGCCGACCACATCCGTTCTTGCGCCTTCCTGGTGTCGGACGGCGTGATCCCGTCTAACGAAAACCGCGGCTACGTGCTGCGTCGCATCATTCGTCGCGCGATCCGTCATGGCAACATGTTGGGCGCGAAAGACACCTTCTTCTACAAGCTGGTGGCACCGCTGATCGAAGTGATGGGCCCGGCGGCCGACGAGCTGAAACGCCAGCAATCGTTGGTGGAGCAGGTGCTGAAAACCGAAGAAGAGCAGTTTGCCCGCACGCTGGAGCGTGGCCTGGCGCTGCTGGACGAAGAGCTGGCCAAGCTGCAGGGCGATACCCTGGACGGCGAAACCGCTTTCCGTCTGTACGACACCTACGGCTTCCCGGTCGATCTGACCGCTGACGTTTGCCGCGAGCGCGGTCTGAAAGTCGACGAAGCAGGCTTTGAAGAGGCGATGGAAGCGCAGCGCCGCCGCGCGCGTGAGTCCAGCGGTTTCGGTGCCGACTACAACAGCCTGATCCGCGTGGACGGCAGCAGCCAGTTCAGCGGCTACGATCACGACGAGCAGCAGGCGACGGTCATCGCACTGTTCCGCGACGGCCAACCGGTCGATCAGATCAGCGCCGGCGAAGAGGCTGTGGTGGTGCTGGATGAGACGCCATTTTACGGTGAGTCCGGTGGCCAGGTCGGCGATAAAGGCGTGCTGAAAGCCGCCGGCGCAGAATTTGTGGTCAACGACACCCAGAAATACGGCCAGGCTATCGGCCATCAAGGCAAGCTGGCGCAAGGTTCGCTGAAGCTGAACGATCGCGTTGACGCGCAGATCGATACCGAGCGTCGCAACAGCATCCGTCTGAACCACTCCGCAACCCACCTGTTGCACGCCGCGCTGCGCCAAACGTTGGGCGACCACGTTGCGCAGAAAGGCTCGCTGGTTAACGACAAATACCTGCGTTTCGACTTCTCGCATTTCGAAGCGATGAAACCAGAGCAAATCCGCGCGGTGGAAGATCTGGTGAACCAGCAGGTGCGCCGCAACCTGCCGGTACAGACCGAGCTGATGGCGTTGGAAGATGCCAAAGAGAAGGGCGCGATGGCGCTGTTCGGCGAGAAGTACGATGACAACGTGCGCGTGCTGACCATGGGCGACTTCTCCACCGAACTGTGCGGCGGTACCCATGCCAGCCGCACCGGCGATATTGGCCTGTTCCGCATTCTGAGCGAGTCGGGCACTGCGGCGGGCATCCGTCGTATCGAAGCGGTGACCGGCGCAGGCGCTATCGCCACGCTGCACCAGCAAAGCGATTTGTTGCAAGACGTTGCGCAGTTGGTCAAGGGCGACAGCAACAACCTGACCGATAAAGTGCGCTCGGTGCTCGATCGCACCCGCGCGCTGGAAAAAGAACTGCAGCAGTTGAAAGATCAGCAGGCGGCGCAGGAAAGCGCGTCGCTGTCCAGCCAGGCGAAAGTGGTTAACGGCGTGAAGCTGTTGGTCAGCCAGTTGGATAATGTCGAAGCCAAAATGCTGCGCACCATGGTGGATGACCTGAAAAACCAATTGGGTTCGGCCATTATCGTGTTGGCAACGACGGCTGACGACAAAGTCAGCCTGGTCGCAGGCGTGACCAAGGATCTGACTGACCGCGTAAAAGCCGGCGAGTTGATCGGCAACGTGGCGCAGCAGGTGGGCGGCAAGGGCGGTGGCCGCCCGGATATGGCGATGGCGGGGGGGACGGATATCAACGCCCTGCCAGCGGCGTTAAACAGCGTAGAAGCCTGGGTGGCCTCGAAGCTGTGAACATAAATAAATAGTACGGACAAACGCCATAATACTTTGTTGATTATGGCGTTTTCATACTGTGCTAACACAATTTAGTTACAATTGCGGGAACAAAGTTTTTCAGGTCGGCTAAACTTACCATTATCTGAGGTGGGACCAAGTCTGCTTACACTTATTGTGGATTGCGCGGCTTACGTTTTCACCACATATGATGGATAATGACGGGGAAACTGAGAGACCCGACTCTTTTAATCTTTCAAGGAGCAAAGAATGTTAATTCTGACTCGTCGAGTTGGTGAAACCCTCATGATTGGCGATGAGGTTACGGTCACTGTGCTAGGGGTAAAAGGCAACCAGGTGCGTATTGGTGTGAACGCCCCCAAAGAGGTTTCGGTTCACCGTGAAGAAATCTATCAGCGCATTCAGGCAGAGAAGTCTCAGCAGACGACTTACTGATTCCGAAGCAGCGTCTCGTTGCCAGACGAGACGCTACTGCATCGTTTTAGCCACTTCTTTCGTTCTCCCCTCTTTTTTTCGTGATTATTTTCCCGGTTAGTTTCCTGCTTTGTTGCGACAAACGCTGCGGTTGCCTGTTGATAAAACGCCCTTTTTGCCGTGAAATCGCCCATGTTGGGTGTGAATTGTGCAAACGCGCATGAGTTGGGAAAAATTGTTTGACTTAAAAGTCGGAGAAAGTAATATGTGCGCCACGCAGTGCCGATGAGCTTCTCTAAAGCAAGTTAGGCACAATTCGAAAGAAGCGTATGGTGAGGTGGCCGAGAGGCTGAAGGCGCTCCCCTGCTAAGGGAGTATGCGGTCAAAAGCTGCATCCGGGGTTCGAATCCCCGCCTCACCGCCATTTGCATCCATAGCTCAGCTGGATAGAGTACTCGGCTACGAACCGAGCGGTCGGAGGTTCGAATCCTCCTGGATGCACCATATTTTGCAGTATGGTGGGGTAGTAACAACATACCATACGGTATCAAAAAAGAATTCCTGTGCATCCATAGCTCAGCTGGATAGAGTACTCGGCTACGAACCGAGCGGTCGGAGGTTCGAATCCTCCTGGATGCACC
>NZ_JBPAFV010000003.1:541867-563885 GCF_050880365.1 Serratia sp. BFP-2025
ATCTAAGAGAAACCCGCTTCGGCGGGTTTTTCGCTTTTCAGCATTCAGCCATTCTCTCTTCACTCCTTTCCTTCTTTGCACCCGAACGCTCACAGCACATTCCGCTATGACGCAGTCAGCGACAACCCAACGGCTTTACGCTAAAGTAGTTTTCTTTCCTCAACGATCATGGAGTAACGATGTACGACCGCTATCAGGGTCTTATTTTCGACATGGACGGCACGATTCTGGACACCGAGCCAACGCACCGTAAAGCGTGGAGTGAAGTGCTGTCCCGTTATGGCATGACGTTTGATGAAGCGGCGATGGTGGCGCTGAGCGGTTCACCAACCTGGCGCATCGCTCAGGCGATTATCGCCAGCCATCAGGCCGATCTCGATCCCCATCACCTGGCCGCGGAGAAAACCCGCGCGGTGGAGGCGATGCTGTTGGACAGCGTGCGCCCGTTGCCGCTGATCGAGGTGGTAAAATCCTATCACGGTCGCCGTCCGATGGCGGTCGGTACCGGCAGCGAGCACCGCATGGCGGAAATGCTGCTGCGTCATCTCGGCCTGTTCAACTGCTTCGACGCGATCGTCGGGGCGGACGACGTACAGCGCCACAAACCGGAGCCGGACACCTTCCTGCGCTGCGCTGAACTTATCGGCGTGCCGCCGGAAAAGTGCGTGGTGTTTGAAGACGCCGAGTTCGGCATTCAGGCGGCAAAAAGCGCCGGTATGGACGTGGTAGACGTTCGCACGCTGTGAGTAGTACGCTAGCCGTAATATCGTTATTTGGCAGCAGCTTCCTCAGTGCGACGCTGCTGCCGGGAAATTCAGAAATCGTTCTGGTCGCTTTGCTGACCCAGAGTCGCGTCTCGCCGGAATTGCTGGTGCTGGCCGCGACCCTGGGCAACACGCTGGGCGGCTTGACCAATGTCATTATCGGGCGCCTGTTACCGGCGTTGAAACCACAGCGGGGGCTGGCAACGGCGCTCGGGTGGCTGCAACGCTTCGGCCCGGCTGCGCTGTTGCTCAGCTGGGTGCCGGTGGTGGGCGATTTGTTGTGCGTGTTGGCAGGTTGGCTGCGCATGCCCTGGGGCTCTGTCGCGCTGTTTCTGTGTATCGGAAAGGCGCTGCGTTACATCGTTTTGACTATGATAACGGTACAGGGCATCGCCTGGTGGCAGTAACCAAGTGAATATAACTCAATATTCTCTCGGGTGCGGATTCAGTATGCTTACGAGTTATTGTTTTTAGAAGCGGGAGGTCAATTTGATCCCGGACGTATCACAGGCGCTTTCTTGGTTGGAAGCCCATCCTCAGGCATTAAAAGGCATTCGTCGCGGCATCGAGCGTGAAACGCTGCGAGTCACGCCGAACGGCACCTTGGCGACTACCGGGCATCCGGAAAAGCTGGGGGCGGCATTGACGCACCACTGGATTACCACGGATTTCGCCGAGGCGCTGTTAGAGTTCATTACGCCGGTTGATGACAATATCGATCACCTGCTGACGTTCTTGCGCGATATTCATCGCTACGTGGCGCGCAATATTGGCGATGAACGCATGTGGCCGCTCAGCATGCCGTGCTTTATCGAAGCCGAACAGGATATCGAGCTGGCGCAGTTCGGTTCGTCGAACATCGGCCGCATGAAGACGCTGTACCGCGAAGGGCTGAAGAATCGCTATGGCGCGCTGATGCAGACCATTTCCGGCGTGCACTACAACTTCTCGCTGCCGCTGGAGTTTTGGCAGGCCTGGGCCGGCGTGCAGGATGCCGAAAGCGGTAAAGAGCAGATCTCGGCGGGCTATTTCCGCCTGATCCGCAACTACTACCGTTTCGGTTGGGTGATCCCATATCTGTTCGGCGCATCGCCGGCGATCTGTTCTTCGTTCCTCAAAGGGCGCGAGACCAATCTGCCGTTCGAGCGCACCGAACAGGGCATGTGCTACCTGCCATACGCCACCTCGTTGCGTTTGAGCGACCTGGGTTACACCAACAAATCGCAGAGTAATCTGGGCATTACCTTCAACGATCTGCACAGCTATGTGGCCGGTCTGAAGCGGGCGATCGCCACGCCTTCGGAAGAGTTCGCCAAGCTGGGCGTGAAAGAGGGCGATCGCTATCTGCAGCTGAACAGCAACGTGCTGCAAATCGAGAACGAGCTGTATGCGCCGATCCGGCCGAAGCGCGTGACCAAAAGCGGCGAGACGCCGTCGGACGCGTTGCTGCGCGGCGGCATCGAATACATCGAAGTGCGCTCGCTGGACATCAACCCGTTCTCGCCGATCGGCGTGGATGCGGTGCAGGCGCGTTTCCTGGATCTGTTCCTGGTGTGGTGCGCGCTGGCGGATGCGCCGGAGATGAGCAGCGATGAGCTGCTGTGCACGCGCAAAAACTGGAACCGAGTGATCCTGGAAGGGCGCAAGCCGGGCCAGACCATCGGCATCGGCTGTGGCGCCAGCCATGAGCCGCTGGAGAAAGTCGGCAAGGCGTTGTTCGCCGATCTGCGTCGGGTAGCGGAAGTGCTGGACGGCGAAGCCGGCAATCGTCAATACCAGCAGGTGTGCGATGAGTTGGTCGCCGCGTTCGACGATCCGGAACTGACTTTCTCCGCACGCATTCTGAAGGCGATGAAGGCGGAAGGCACCGGGCGCGTCGGTCTGCAGTTGGCTGAACGCTATCGCGAGATGCTGCTGGAAGAGCCGTTGGAAATTCTGAACGAAGCTGAGCTGGATAAAGAGCGCGAGGCTTCGTGGCAGCGCCAACGCGACATAGAAGCCAATGATACGCTAAGCTTTGAAGCGTTCCTGAAGCAAAACGGCGGAAGCTGAAAAAGAAAAAGGCCACATCAATGTGGCCAAATATGCATCTCTGATGACAGGGATGATGATAACAAATGCGCGTCTTTCACATACTCAGACTCGCAGGGTTGGAAAAGGTTTCCCGGTTAGGAAAAAAAGTTTCGAAATAAATGCTCTTTTACGAGGAGGTAGCGAAATGCCATTGCTGGATAGCTTTACCGTCGATCATACCCGTATGGCAGCTCCGGCTGTCCGCGTTGCAAAAACCATGAAAACGCCTCATGGCGATACCATCACGGTGTTTGACCTGCGCTTTTGCCGCCCGAACCTGGAAGTGATGCCCGAGCGCGGCATTCACACGCTGGAGCACCTGTTCGCCGGCTTTATGCGTGACCATCTGAACGGCCAGGGCGTGGAAATTATCGACATCTCTCCGATGGGCTGTCGCACCGGTTTCTACATGAGCCTGATCGGCGTGCCTGAAGAGCAGCGCGTTGCCGATGCCTGGAAAGCGGCGATGGCCGACGTGCTGAAAGTGACCGATCAGCGCAAGATCCCTGAGCTGAACGAGTATCAATGCGGCACTTACCATATGCACTCGCTGGAAGAAGCGCAGGAGATCGCCAAGCACATTCTGGATAACGATGTGGTGGTGAACCACAACGACGAGCTGGCGCTGCCGAAAGAGAAGCTGCAGGAACTGCATATCTAGTCGTACGTGGCCCGCAGAGATAAAAAAAGACGCGATTTCGCGTCTTTTTTACGTTCAGGCCGACGGTCAGTGATGACCGACGCTGGCCTGCAGCGAGGTGATTGGCGTGACCCGCACCTGTTTGATCATGTTGCCCTGTACGTCGAGAATGTCGATATCGTAATGGCCGATGCGCACTCGAGTGCCGGTTTCGGGGATCTCTTCCAGCTCTTCCAGCAGCATGCCGTTGACGGTGCGCGCCTCGTTGGCCGGCAGAGTCCAGTTGAAGGCCTTGTTCAGCTCGCGCACGTTGGCGGTACCGTCGATCAAGACCGAGCCGTCGCTCTGCGGCGTGACTTCTTCCGCCAGCGTCGGCGACATCGAGGTGGTGAAGTCGCCGACGATCTCTTCGAGGATGTCTTCCACCGTGACCAGCCCCTGAATGTCGCCGTACTCGTCGACCACGATGCCGACCTTCTCTTTGTTGCGCTGGAACTTCACCAGCTGCACGTTGAGCGGCGTGCCTTCCGGCACGAAGTAGATCTCATCGGCGGCGCGCAGCAGGTTTTCTTTGTTGAACTCTTTTTTCTCGGTCATCAGACGGTAGGCTTCGCGCACGCGCAGCATGCCGATCGCATCGTCCAGAGAGCTGCGATACAGCACGATGCGGCCGTGCGGCGAGTGGGTCAGCTGACGCATGATCGACTTCCAGTCGTCGTTGACGTCGATGCCGACGATCTCGGTGCGCGGCACCATGATGTCGTTGACCGTCACCTTTTCCAGATCCAGCACCGAGATCAGCATGTCCTGATTGCGACGGGAGATCTGCGACTGGGATTCGCGCACGATGGTGCGCAGCTCATCTTTGCTGACGGCGTCGCTGATGCGCACATTGGTGCGAATGCCGAACAGACGTAGGGTCAGGCTGGTGATGCCGTTGAGCAGCCAGACCAGCGGGAACATCACCTTTTGCAACGGCGCCAGCAAGACGCTGCTGGGGAAGGCGATGCGTTCCGGGTAAAGCGCGGCGAAGGTTTTCGGCAGCACTTCAGCGAACAGCAACACGGCGAAGGTCAGCACACCGGTGGCGATCGCCACGCCGAGATCGCCATACAGCCGCATGCCGACGATGGTCGCCAGCGCCGAGGCGAGAATGTTGACCAGGTTGTTGCCGATCAGCACCAGACCGATCAGCCGATCCGGTTTTTGCAGCAGTTTCTCCACCCGACGCGCCGAGCGGTTGCCCTGTTTGGACAGATGACGCAGGCGATAACGATTGAGCGTCATCATGCCGGTTTCGGAGGCGGAGAAGTAAGCAGAGACCACGATCATGATCACCAGGATAATGATGAGGGTCCCCGTCGACACATGCTCCAATGCAGTATTCCTTATATAGGGAGAATTGAACCGGGCTGGCTTAGCGCACCATCACCTGCTGAATCAGACGGCTGCCGAAATAGGCGAGTGTCAACAGGAAGGCGCCGGCGAAGCTGAACCAGACGACGCGGCGACCGCGCCAGCCCTCATGGTAGTGGCCCCACAACAGCACGATATACACGAACCAGGCCATGATCGACAGCACGGCTTTATGCACGTTCTCTTTACTGAACAGATTATCCATGTACAGCAGGCCGGTGCACAGGGTGAGCGTCAGCAGCACCACGCCGATCTGGGTGATATGGAACATTTTGCGCTCGATGCTCATCAGCGGCGGCATGTCGGCGCTGAAGGTCAATTTCTTGTTTTTCAACAGGTAGTCGAGCCAGGCGAGCTGCAAGGCATAGAGCGCGGCGATGATCAGAGTAGCGTAAGAGAACAACGCCAGGCCGATATGCACCATCAGTTCCGGGCTGGCTTCCAGATGAGTGATGAACTCGCCGGGCATGAAGCTGGCGAAGGCCAGGTTGATCATCGCGAAGCTGTAGACAATCGGCAGCAGGAACCAGCCGCGATCGCGCGAGGCGACGAAGGTCATCACCGAGCAGATGATCAGGCTGACGATAGAGCCAATGTTCAGCAGGCTGAGATTTTGCCCGGCGCTGACGTCAAAGATGCGCTGCTGCAGTGCGATGGCGTGGCAAATCAGTGCCACCACCGCCGAGACGAGGGCAAGCCGACGGTATGCGCTGTTCTTCCGCAACAAACTGGGAATGATCAGTCCAAGGCTGAGCAGGTAGGCCATCAAAGCCACAATGGAGAAAACTGGCATAGCGTTTAATTTTGCTTCGGCGTGGTTAATTGGAGTGTCAGTATAACGTTGCGCGCGTTTCACTCCAACCGATCTCCAACGCTGAGGCAGAGATCCTGCGCGCTTCGTGTTATCATCGGCGCAATTGTGTCGCCGGAGCGGCCTGTCATTACACGTTGAGCATGAGACGATGTTTGAAAATTTAACCGATCGATTGTCGCGCACGTTGCGCAATATCAGCGGCCGCGGGCGGCTGACCGAAGAGAATATCAAGGAAACCCTGCGTGAAGTGCGCATGGCATTGCTGGAGGCGGACGTTGCGCTGCCGGTGGTGCGCGACTTCATCAACCGCGTCAAAGAGAGCGCGGTCGGCCATGAAGTCAACAAAAGCCTGACGCCGGGGCAGGAATTCGTCAAGATCGTCAAAGGCGAGCTGATCGCCGCGATGGGCGAAGTGAATACCGAGCTGAACCTGGCGGCACAGCCGCCGGCGGTGGTGCTGATGGCGGGCCTGCAGGGCGCCGGTAAAACCACCAGCGTCGGTAAGCTCGGCAAGTTCCTGAAAGAAAAACAGAAGAAGAAAGTGTTGGTGGTTTCCGCGGACGTTTATCGCCCGGCGGCGATCAAACAGCTGGAAACGCTGGCGGAAGGCGTCGGCATCGACTTCTTCCCGTCTGATGTCAAAGAAAAACCGATCGACATCGTCAATCGCGCGCTGCAACAGGCCAAGCTGAAGTTCTACGACGTGCTGATCGTCGATACCGCCGGCCGCTTGCACGTTGACGAAGCGATGATGGACGAGATCAAACAGGTGCACGCGGCGATCAAGCCGGTGGAGACCCTGTTCGTGGTCGACGCCATGACCGGGCAAGATGCCGCCAATACCGCCAAGGCGTTTAACGAAGCGCTGCCGCTGACCGGCGTGGTGCTGACCAAGGTCGACGGCGACGCGCGCGGTGGTGCCGCGCTGTCCATCCGCCACATCACCGGCAAGCCGATCAAGTTCCTCGGCGTGGGCGAGAAGACCGAAGCGCTGGAACCGTTCTATCCGGATCGCGTGGCATCGCGCATCCTGGGCATGGGCGACGTGCTGTCGCTGATCGAAGATATCGAAAGCAAGGTCGACCGCGAGCAGGCGGAGAAGCTGGCCAACAAGCTGAAGAAGGGCGACGGTTTCGATCTGACCGACTTCCTGGAGCAGCTCAAGCAGATGCGCAACATGGGCGGCATGGCCAACATGTTGAGCAAGCTGCCGGGCGCGGGCCAGCTGCCGGACAACGTCAAGTCGCAGATGGACGACAAAGTGCTGGTGCGCATGGAGGCGATCATCAACTCGATGACGCTGAAAGAGCGCGCCAAACCGGAAATCATCAAGGGCTCGCGCAAGCGCCGCATCGCGATGGGGGCCGGCATGCAGGTGCAGGACGTCAACCGCTTGCTGAAGCAGTTCGACGAAATGCAGCGTATGATGAAGAAGATGAAGAAAGGCGGTATGGCGAAGATGATGCGCGGCATGAAAGGCATGATGCCGCCGGGCTTCCCAGGCCGCTGACGGGCCCCCGCACGCCGAGTGCGGGCGCTTTCAGCATTCGCCGTTCGCGGTGAAAACCGCCCGAAATTTGACAGGCTGCAAAAGTTGTCCCCTGCGATTGACGCTTTAGATTGCTTTTTGCGCCAAAATGAGTAAAATTTTCGGGCTTTTTATATTGCAACCGGGCCCCGTCCCTCAATGGGGCCCGGCTGTTTTATTAACTAAAGAGGATGTTATGGTAACAATTCGTTTGGCACGTGGCGGCGCTAAAAAGCGTCCGTTCTATCAAGTAGTAGTGACCGACAGCCGCAACGCTCGTGATGGTCGTTTCATCGAGCGCGTAGGCTTCTTCAACCCGATCGCTTCCGGTCAGGCTGAAGCACTGCGTCTGGACCTGGACCGCATCGAGCACTGGGTTGGTCTGGGTGCAACCGTTTCTGATCGCGTTCACGCGCTGATCAAAGACGCTAAGAAAGCAGCTTAATCTGTCGCGGTGGTGGCAATGAGCAAGCAACTCAAACCGGTAGCGCCTAAGCAGCCGATTGTACTCGGTAAAATGGGGTCCGCTTACGGCATTCGTGGTTGGCTCAGAGTGTTTTCATCCACCGAGAACGCCGAAAGCATTTTTGACTATCAGCCGTGGTTTATCCAGCAGGCGGGTCAGTGGCAGCATATCGAGTTGGAAGACTGGAAGCGCCACAGTCAGGATCTGATCATCAAGGTCAAAGGCATTGACGATCGGGACGCGGCGAATCTGCTGACTAATCGCGAGATTATGGTGGATTCTGAGCAACTTCCTCCGCTGGAGGGTGACGATTACTACTGGAAAGACCTGATGGGCTGCCAGGTAGTCACCACCGCCGGCTACGAGCTGGGTAAAGTCATCGATATGATGGAAACCGGCTCGAACGATGTGATGGTTGTGAAAGCGAACCTGAAAGATGCGTTCGGCATGAAGGAGCGGTTGATTCCGTTTCTTCATGGGCAGGTTATCAAGAAAGTCGATCTCACTGCCCGCGTGATTGAGGCAGATTGGGATCCTGGTTTTTGACCTCCGGATCATACGGTCGAAGCAAGTGGAATAACGGTAAGGGGATTGGCTTGTGTTCATCGGTATTGTAAGCCTGTTTCCTGAGATGTTCCGCGCTATCACCGATTACGGGGTGACTGGCCGGGCAGTAAAAAATGGCCTGCTGAGCGTGCAGTGTTGGAGTCCTCGCGACTTCACCTACGACCGGCATCGTACCGTGGACGATCGCCCATACGGCGGCGGCCCGGGAATGCTGATGATGGTGCAACCTTTACGGGAAGCCATTCATGCAGCGAAAGCAGCGGCAGGCGAGGGAGCAAAGGTGATTTATCTGTCACCTCAGGGGCGCAAGCTGGATCAAACCGGCGTGTGCGAACTGGCGGCCAATCAGAAGATGATTCTGGTGTGCGGCCGTTACGAAGGGATAGATGAGCGCGTAATCCAAACCGAAATTGACGAAGAATGGTCAATCGGCGATTACGTTCTCAGCGGCGGGGAACTGCCGGCGATGACCCTGATTGATTCAGTCGCCCGTTTCATACCGGGTGTGCTGGGCCATCAGGCCTCAGCGGAGGAAGACTCCTTCGCCGACGGATTGCTGGACTGCCCGCACTATACCCGCCCAGAGGTGTTGGAAGGGATGGAAGTACCGCCGGTTCTGCTGTCGGGCAACCATGCCGAGATACGTCGCTGGCGCTTAAAGCAGTCGCTGGGCCGAACCTGGCTTAGAAGACCTGAACTTCTAGAAAGCCTAGCTCTGACTGACGAGCAAGCGGTGTTGCTGGCTGAGTTCCAACGGGAACATCAGGCCAGGCAACAGGACTATGAAGGAAACGTCTGACATCAGACGGGACCGATATATCAGTTTACCTAGGGTAAGAGACATATTATGAGCAACATTATTAAGCAACTTGAACAAGAGCAGATGAAACAAGACGTACCTGCATTCCGTCCGGGTGATTCCGTGGAAGTGAAGGTATGGGTCGTTGAAGGTAGCAAAAAACGTCTGCAGGCATTCGAGGGCGTGGTTATCGCTATCCGTAACCGCGGTCTGCACTCTGCATTCACTGTTCGTAAGATTTCCAACGGCGAAGGTGTTGAGCGCGTATTCCAGACTCACTCCCCAGTAATCGACAGCATTACTGTTAAACGTCGTGGTGCCGTTCGTAAAGCTAAACTGTACTACCTGCGTGAACGTACTGGTAAGTCTGCTCGTATCAAAGAGCGTCTGAACCGCGTTAACTAACGCTGCATCCAAAAGTTAATAGTTATCAGGGGTTGGCCTATGCCAACCCCTTTTTTTATCCGAAAATTCTATCGCGCTGTATTTGCGAGAGTCCGTCTGCGTAGTACCGACATGAAAAAGCCTGCATCAGCAGGCCTTTTACCCTACAGCGCGGCGGCGCTTTGTTTATGCTGATTCTCCGGCGGGTGCGGCTGCGCCGGGACAATATCATCGCCAGGTTTAACGATCACCCGTGCAACGGACTCGTGCGTGGCGAACGTGCAGCTGCAGTTGATGTTGCGACATTGATGGTAACGCTCTTTGGTCGACTCGCTCAGATAACGGCTGGAGCGAGTGTGGGCCACGTGACCGCATAGTGGACAGTGCATCATAAGAACCCCCTTGAACAAATTAAGTGAAATTGTTGTGGCATCACCACTTCGGTGTGCGAGCCCGTCATGTCGAGGCCATGCCTTGCAAACACAGTGCGCGTTCCTTGGCGCGTCGCTGTTCCAGCCCCTTGTTTTTCTTTCCATTTACGTAAACCCAGCGCGGCAACTGATCGCAGGCCTGCCGCCACTGGCTTTGTTGCAGCAGCGCGACCAGCGTGGAGTGGCAGGCGGCGCTGATGCCGACGTTGAAGGCGAAGGCAATCACCGCGTCATAGGTTTCTTGCGAGAGCGTTTGCGGTAGGCAGGTGGCCATGCCGCGCTCGGTACGGCGAACATCGTCCACCAAGTCCACAGCGGCTTTCCGTTCATCAATCGCCTCAGCTGGGATGACGCCGGCGGTGTGTCCAATACCCCGCGTCCATACTCCGGCGCTGCACTGGTAAGGCGACAGGCGGCAACCTTCGAGATCGGCGATCAGCCTGAGGCCGGCCTCTGAGGTTTGCAGTTCGCCGAAAGAGGGCAACAGCACGGCGATGGCCAAAACGGCGGCGACGCTGCAGCGTTTAACGATTGCACTCATCGTAAATTTTCCTCCGTAATGCCGCATTGCGTTCAATGGCCTTCAAGATCTGCAGGCTTTTACGGCGGTAGTACCAATTCACCAGAAAAGTGCCGATTCCTACCGCTGCACCAACTAAAAAGGCAATGTCCTGCGGTGACAGTTTGCCCAGCCAGGCGAGAAACAGCGCCATGGCATAGGTGATGAATGAGGTAATTTTCTCCATAGCTGATGCTCGCTTTGTGTACAGAACCTTGGGGCAGGAGGTATCGATGCTTTGTTGACTGCTCTCTATCGATATCCGTCATGCTCCTGGCCTGTATAATAATTACTGTATATGCATACAGTATTAAGCTATTTGCTAAAGTCGTCAATGGGTGGGGTGAATATTTTTAGCAAATTGTGCAAAGGGTGACGGCAGGCATAAAAAAAGCCCATCGATGATGGGCTTCGTGAAAGGGGGACGGGGAGATTACAGGCCGTAAACCAGCGTGACCGAAGTAGTGGTGTCGGTGTTCTTCGGCGCCGAGGCCGGCGGTTTGCTGTTGTAGGTCACGGTGTAGGCCACGCGCAGTGAGAAACGATCGTTGATCGCCACGTTCAGCGCGCTTTCCGAGTTCAGCGTAGTTTCTTCGTTCGCCAGTGCGGAGACGCCCTGAATGAACTTGGTGTTGTCGGTCAGCTGGTAGGAATAGTTGGCCGCGCCGTAAGCCAGGCCTTTGGTTGAACGGCCGCCGCCGTGGTATTCGTCATGGCGCACGCCGGGGCCGAATTCCACCCGCAGGTCGCTGAGAGGCCCATTGAGGATTTGACGGCCGTAGCCGCCGGTCAGCGTGGAACGCGAGTCGTAACCATTGAAACGGTCGCTCAGCCAGCTGGCCTGGCCGAACAGGTAGTTGCGATCGGTCAGGTTATAGCGCGTACGGCCGCCGGCCTGGTATTTCTCGGACGAGCGCACGTTGGAGGAGGTGGTGTTGTTGGCCGCACCCCACAGGCTGTACGCCGCATCGGTGTTAAACCAGGTCATGTTGGTATTGGCCAACAGGGTGGAGCTCTGCGAATTGCCGGACTGGGCGTTATAGCCCGCCTGCACGTTGCCTTCGAACGGTTTCTTGGCGGTGGCCGGATCGTCCATCGCGGTGAAAAGCGTATTGTCGGCAAGGGCTGAAACACTGGTGAAAGTCGTTAAGCAGCAAATATACAGCGGAAAAGCGCGACGAGCGCGAGAAGAGAGCATCTTGGATCCAGTTGTTAAGGGTGGTTATTGTTGATGACGGTCACATTATATCGGTTCATTTCGGCGACAAAAATAGCCGCCATTAGCTTAAGTTTTTAATTTTTATTCCTTATTTATTCGCTTTTCTTCTACATAAATTCATCGCTTTCGGCGGTATTTCGTGCTGGGTCTGGCGGAGATCCTCCTCTGCCTATTTGCCGGCGTCTAATCGGATGGGGCCCTTCTTTGTAAATTCGAGTGTGAATTTATGTTTACAGGTTGGAGCCTTTGTCAGAAAGGTGTGTAACAGTGTGAATATGGATTGGGTTTTAATTTAGTTGTTTGTATTTATTGTATTTTTGTTTGATTTTGTGATGCTGACACAAAGCGGTTTCAATGAAAAATATCACGGTAATTTTTTATTTACGGAAAATGGATTGAAAACTTTACATATCGTGATAGGGTAGAGCCTTGAAACGCTCAATGCTCCATTTCAACGCATAACGCCAAACGACAGGAATTGCATCATGCAAAAAGACGCGCTCAATAACGTACATATCAGTGCAGAACAGGTTCTCATCACGCCAGAGGAACTGAAAAACCAGTTCCCGCTCAGCGCCAGCGACGAAAATGAAATCGCCGCCGCGCGCAACACCATCGCCAACATTTTACAGGGGCGCGATCATCGCCTGTTGGTAGTGTGCGGGCCTTGTTCGATCCACGATCCGGATGCGGCGCTGGACTACGCCCGTCGTTTGAAAACCCTGGCGGCTGACTTGAGCGATCAGCTGTATATCGTTATGCGCGTCTATTTTGAAAAACCCCGAACCACTGTCGGCTGGAAAGGTTTGATCAACGATCCGTACATGGACGGCTCGTTTGACGTTGAAGCAGGCTTGCATATTGCGCGTCGCCTGTTGCTGGATTTGGTGGGCATGGGCTTGCCGTTGGCCACCGAAGCGTTGGATCCGAACAGCCCGCAGTACCTGGGGGACTTGTTCAGCTGGTCGGCAATCGGTGCGCGCACCACCGAATCGCAGACGCACCGTGAAATGGCCTCCGGCCTGTCGATGCCTGTCGGATTTAAAAACGGCACCGACGGCAGTCTGGGCACCGCCATCAACGCTATGCGCGCCGCCGCCATGCCGCACCGTTTTGTCGGCATCAACCAGGCGGGGCAGGTTTGCCTGCTGCAGACTCAGGGTAACCCGGACGGGCACGTTATCCTGCGTGGCGGCAAGACCCCGAACTACAGCGCCGAGCACGTTGCGGCCTGTGAAAAACAGATGCTCGAGGCGGGACTCCACCCGTCCTTGATGATAGATTGCAGCCATGGCAACTCGAATAAAGACTATCGCCGTCAGCCGGCGGTTGCCGAGTCCGTGGTGGAGCAGATCAAAGCGGGCAATCGCTCGATCACCGGCATTATGCTGGAGAGCCATCTGCATGAAGGCAATCAGTCTTCCGAACAGCCGCGTGCAGACATGCGTTACGGTGTGTCCGTTACCGACGCCTGCATCGACTGGGAAAGTACGGAAACGCTGCTGCGCCACATGCATCAGGAACTCGGCGCTGCGCTGACGGCACGCACGGGAGAAAAGTAAGTTATGGTGGCAGAACTGACCGCGCTGCGCGATCAAATCGACGAGGTGGATAAAGCGCTGCTGGACCTGCTGGCGAAGCGCCTGCATCTGGTAGCGGAAGTGGGGGAGGTGAAAAGCCGTCACGGTCTGCCGGTCTATGTGCCGGAGCGCGAGGCGGCGATGCTGGCCTCGCGGCGCCAAGAGGCGGAAAACCTCGGCGTGCCGCCGGATTTGATCGAGGACGTTTTGCGCCGCGTGATGCGCGAATCCTACGTCAGCGAGAATGATAAAGGCTTTAAAACCCTGTGCCCGCAGCTGCGACCGATCGTCATCATCGGTGGCAATGGCCAGATGGGCCGGTTGTTCAACCGCCTGCTGACGCTGTCGGGTTATCAGGTCAGGGTGTTGGATCAGGAAGATTGGCCGCAGGCGGAACAGCTGTTGGCGGATGCCGGCATGGTGATTGTCAGCGTGCCGATTCACGTGACCGAGCAGGTGATAAGCCGCCTGCCGCCGCTGCCCGCCGACTGCATTCTGGTGGATCTGGCCTCGGTGAAAAATCGCCCGTTGCATGCGATGTTGGCGGCGCACAGCGGCCCGGTGGTCGGCTTGCACCCGATGTTCGGCCCGGACGTGGGCAGCGTGGCCAAGCAGGTGGTGGTTTACTGCGACGGCCGCCAGCCGGAGGCTTACCAGTGGCTGCTTGAACAGCTGCAGGTGTGGGGCGCGCGGCTGCATCGCATCAGCGCAGTCGAGCACGATCAGAATATGGCGTTTATCCAGGCGCTGCGGCACTTCGCCACCTTCGCCTACGGCTTGCACCTGGCGGAAGAGAACGTGCAGCTGGAGCAATTGCTGGCGCTCTCCTCGCCAATCTACCGGCTGGAGCTAGCGATGGTTGGCCGCCTGTTTGCGCAGGATCCGCAGCTGTACGCCGACATCATCATGTCGTCTGAAGAAAACGTGGCGCTGATCAAGCGCTACTACCAGCGTTTTGGCGAGGCGATAAAGCTGTTGGAGCACGGTGATAAACAGGCGTTTATCGACAGCTTCCGCAAGGTAGAGCACTGGTTCGGCGATTACGCCCAACGCTTCCTGGTGGAGAGCCGCACGCTGTTGCGGCAGGCTAACGATAGTCGGCAGTAACGCGCGGGCAGCAGATATGGAGGGTTCGGCTTGGCCGAACCCTTTTTTTATGGTTTCACGACGGGTTGACCGGCACCACGGTGTCGCTCGGGTAACAACCCAACACCTTCAGTGAGCGGGTGATCGGCGCCAGATCGCGCAGTGCTTTTTGCATCGCGTCGGCGCGCAGGTTGGCCTGCACATCGATATAAAACATCTCTTCCCATGGATTGCCATTGATCGGGCGTGACTCCAGTTTGGTCATGATAATGCCGTTGTCTCGCAGTACCAGCAGCGCTTCGACCAGCGCGCCGGATTGCTGGCCGGTCGCCATGATCAGCGTGGTTTTGGCCGGCACCTGTTCGGAGACGTCGATCGCTTTGCGCGCCAAGACGATGAAACGGGTGATATTTTGTTGCTGGTTGGCGAGGTTGTGCTCCAACACTTGCAGCCCGTACAGCGCGCCGCCGGCTTCGCTACCGAGCGCAGCCACCTTCGGTGAATTCAGCTTGGCGACTTTCTCCATCGCGGCGGCGGTGCTTTCGGTATATTCAATTTTCCAGTGCGGGAAGCGATTCAGGAACTGGCTGCACTGCTGGAACGGCTGCGGGTGGCTATAGACGGTTTCAATCTGGCTAAGATCGCTGTCGCCAGCGATCAGAACGCAGTGGTTGATCGGGTTAGTCAGCTCGCCGACGATCGACAGGCTGGTATGTTGCAGCAGATCATACACCTCGTTAATCGAGCCGGAGCTGGTGTTCTCGATCGGCAGAATGGCATAGTCCGCCTGGCCGGTTTCCACCTGGGCGAAGATATCCTGAAACTTCTGGCAGCCGCATTCGATCAGCCGATCAAAATGACGGGCGGCGTATTGGCGCGCCGCCAGATGCGAATAAGAGCCTTTAGGGCCGAGGAAGGCGATGCGGGCGGAGTGTTGGCTGACGGGGTTGAGCTGGTGCTGCAGCAGCGCCTGTTGGGTCAGGACGGAATCTTCGATAATCAGTTGAAACAGACGGGTGACGTAGAAGCCATCCAGGTCGTAAGGCTTGGCGGCGGCGATCAGCGCATCCAGCAGATCGCGCTCGCGCTCTTTATCGCGGATCGGGCGGTGAGAGTGCAGCTTGGTCTTGCCGACTTCGATCGCCAGCTCACGGCGTTCCGCCAGCAGAGCCAGCAGTTTCAAGTCCAGTGCGCTGATGCGCTCGCGCAGCACCAATAACGGGTTGTCAGTCATAATCAGCTTCCGCCTTCTGTTCTTATTCGTTGTAAAACAGCCATAAAAAAAGCCCCCTGTCTCCAGGAGGCCTTGTTGTTCGTCTTCGCATTCTTTCTCACACGACGAAACGCCTCCCAGTCAGGGGAAGGTAAAAAAGAATGCGAAGAAAAACGGTGTGCGTGGCATGGTCTACCTAAGGTTGTTGTGAACAGGTTTTAAAGTAACCGCTGGCCTTTAGCCCGTCAACAAAAATACCCGACAAAAAACGCGCCCTCGGGCGCGTTTGATGCGGCAATCGCAGTCGGACGGTTATTCCTGCTCTTGCGTGACTTCCGGCACGATGTCTTTCACGCTGGCATTGCAGCGGCGTGCTTCGCCTTTGTGCTGCACCTTGTTCAACTGGCGCTCCAGCTTGGCGATAAGCTCATTAACGGCGGTATACATGTCGTCATGCTTGGCGCTGGCGACCAGCGGGCCGTTAGGCGTGGTAATGGTAGCGTCGGCGACAAACCCTTGCGGCTCTTTGGATAAGACGATATGCGGGTTAATCAGCTGGGTCTGCCATTTTTCCAGTTTGGTGAGACGGTCTTCGACGTGATTGCGGATGGCGGGAGTGATATCCATTTGTTTGCTGGTAATGTTCAATGTCATATAACTTACCTCTCTGTCTTTCCGTCTTGGTGAGTCCAGCATACCCCGCTTTTTGTTTAAATGCGTGATGTGAATCACGATTTTTTGTCACTTTTTGCAAAGTTAGTTCAATCTGTGATTCAGCATCTGAATTGATTATCTAATGCTTGAGAGTTGCCGCCGGATGGCGCATTATCGATGAGTTGACCGGTGAATAGCGCTCGCTAACACCGTGTTTTTACTTGTGTATTTTTCCAGTAAAACCCGGTCGACGCCAATGAAAACGGCAGCCTGGGCTGCCGTTTGGTTTTTCTATCGTTGCCGATGCGCGATTATTGCGGGTTGGCGGCGATCACTTTGGCCACTTTGTCAGCCTGGCCGTTCAGCTGCAGCTGCTTGTAGGCATTTTCCATCAGCGGCAACACGTCGTGCGTCGCTTTGGTATCCGGGAATTCACGCAACATCTGCTCGGCGCGATTAACGACCGCGACGTAAGCACCGCGTTTAGTGTAGTATTCCGCCACCGAAAGCTCATACTTGGCCAAGCGGTCTTTCAGATACACCAAACGCTTGTTGGCGTCGGTTGCGTATTGGCTGTTCGGATATTGCTGAATCAACTGGCTGAAGTCGCGGAACGCAGCGCGAGCGTGCTGAGGATCGCGGTCCGAACGGTCAACCCCGAAGAAGCCCTGCAGCGCGCTGTCATCGAGCGCCATGTCGGTCAGACCACGCATGTACATCACGTAATCGATGTTCGGGTGCGTCGGGTTCAGGCGCATGAAGCGATCGATCGATGCCTGAGCCATCGGCAAGTCGGCAGCCTTATAGTAGGCGTAAATCAAATCCAGCTGGACCTGCTGGGAATACGGCCCGAAAGGATAGCGGTTGTCTAACGCTTCGAGTTGCGTAATCGCGCCCTTGAAGTTACCGTCCTGCAGTTTTTGCTGCGCGGTAGCATAGATTTCCGAAGGTGGGTTGTCGGGAACCGCATCCTTGGATGTGGAGCAACCTGCCAGCGCCAGGCTCAACGTGGCTGCCGCCACCAGATATTTCATACGCGTCATGACGTTTTGATTATCCTCAGGGTGTTATTCCGGGAGACTGTCCGTTAAGCTCCCGACAAAGACCAGGTACAATAGCACATTATATTAAACGGCATCGCCGTGAAAACCCAACGTTAACGAAGAAGCTGCATATGGCACAACAAGTACAACTCACCGCAACGGTGGCCGAATCTCAACTCGGACAACGTTTAGATCAGGCTTTGGCCGAATTGTTCCCTGATTATTCACGATCTCGCATAAAAGAGTGGATCCTGGGCGATCGGGTGAAGGTCAATGGCAAAACGTCAAACAAACCGAAAGAGAAGGTGCTGGGCGGAGAGGCGGTCGCCATCGATGCACAGATAGAAGAAGAAGCGCGTTGGGAGCCGCAGGACATTGCGCTGGACATCGTCTATGAAGACAGCGACATCCTGGTGATCAACAAGCCGCGCGATTTGGTGGTGCATCCTGGCGCCGGCAATCCGGACGGCACGGTGCTCAATGCGCTGCTGCATCACTACCCGGAAATCGCCGACGTGCCGCGCGCCGGCATCGTACACCGTCTGGATAAAGACACCACCGGCCTGATGGTGGTGGCGAAGACCGTACCGGCGCAAACTCGGCTGGTGGAAGCGCTGCAGGCGCGTGAAATCACCCGTGAATACGAAGCGGTGGCGATCGGCACCATGACGGCAGGCGGCACGGTAGAGGAGCCTATCGCGCGCCACTCCACCAAACGCACTCACATGGCGGTGCATCCGATGGGTAAACCGGCGGTGACGCATTATCGCATTATGGAGCACTTCCGTGCGCATACCCGCCTGCGTTTGCGCCTGGAAACCGGCCGTACTCACCAGATCCGCGTGCACATGGCCTACATCAGTCATCCGCTGGTGGGCGATCCGCTGTACGGCGGCCGTCCACGTCCGCCAAAGGGCGCTTCGGAAGCCTTCATCAACACGCTGCGCGGCTTTGACCGCCAGGCGCTGCACGCCACCATGCTGCGTTTGTACCATCCGATCAGCGGCATCCAGATGGAGTGGCATGCGCCGCTGCCGCAGGACATGGTCGATCTGATCAATGCGCTGAAGGCGGACACCGAAGAATTCAAAGATCAGATGGACTGGTAATGAACTCGCTCATTCTGCCCGACTGGCCGTTACCTCCCGGCGTTAAGGCCTGCAGCACCACGCGCGGTGGCGGCGTCAGCCTGCCGCCTTATGACTCGCTGAATCTCGGCGCCCACGTCGGCGACGAGGTGCAAGCGGTGAAGCGCAATCGGGAACGGCTGGTTATCGCCGCCGGTTTGCCGCAAATGCCGGTGTGGCTCGAGCAGGTACACGGCACTCGCGTGGTGACGTTGGCCGGGCAAGCGCCCGCCGATCTGCGGGCGGATGCGGTGTACAGCAATGTGCCGGGGCAGGTGTGCGCAGTGATGACGGCGGATTGTCTGCCGGTGCTATTCTGCTCGCAGCGCGGCGACGAAGTGGCCGCCGCTCACGCCGGTTGGCGTGGGTTATGCCACGGCGTGCTGGAGCAAACCGTAGCGGCGTTCAACGCCGCGCCGGGCCAGATCAGCGCCTGGTTGGGGCCGGCGATCGGCCCACAGCAGTTTGAGGTCGGGCCGGAGGTGCGCGCCGCTTTCATGGCGGAAGACGCCGAAGCCGCGGCGGCGTTTACGCCGCACGGCGATAAGTTTTTGGCTAATATCTACTTGCTGGCTCGCCAACGTTTGTTGCGAGCGGGCGTGCAGGCCATCTATGGCGGCGACCGCTGTACGGTTAACGAAACGAGTCATTTTTTCTCCTATCGACGCGACGGAATAACCGGACGTCTGGCAAGTTTAATCTGGCTGATATAACCTATTGAATTAGGACGATCCAACGACGCATGGCGTTGTACCGAAAATTTAGCGTCGAGATAACCTTGAAAATTTGAGGGATGACCTCATTTAATCTCCAGTAGCAATTTCGACCCATCTTGGAGGTGTTATGCGTCTGGATCGTCTTACCAACAAATTCCAGCTTGCCCTCGCCGATGCCCAGTCACTAGCCCTTGGGCACGACAACCAGTTTATTGAACCGCTACATCTGATGAGCGCCCTGCTCAATCAGGAAGGGGGCACGGTTCGTCCATTATTAACTTCCGCAGGTATCGATGCCGGGCGCGTGCGCACCGAGATCGAACAGGCGCTGTCCCGTTTACCGCAGGTAGAAGGCACCGGTGGCGACGTTCAACCGTCCCACGAGCTGGTGCGCGTTTTGAACCTGTGCGACAAGCTGGCGCAGAAGCGTGCGGACAAATTCATTTCTTCCGAGCTGTTTGTGCTTGCGGTGCTGGAAGACCGCGGCTCGCTGACCGACTTGTTGAAAGCGGCTGGTGCGACGGCCGACAAAATCAGCAAAGCCATTGAACAAATGAGAGGCGGTGACAGCGTGGAAGATCAAGGCGCCGAAGACCAACGGCAAGCATTGAAGAAATATACCATCGACCTGACCGAGCGCGCCGAGCAGGGCAAGCTTGACCCGGTGATCGGCCGTGACGAAGAGATCCGCCGCACCATTCAGGTGCTGCAGCGCCGTACCAAAAACAACCCGGTGTTGATCGGCGAACCTGGCGTGGGTAAAACCGCCATCGTCGAAGGCCTGGCGCAACGCATCATCAACGGCGAAGTGCCGGAAGGGCTGAAGCACAAGCGCGTATTGTCCCTCGATATGGGCGCTTTGATCGCCGGTGCCAAATACCGCGGCGAGTTTGAGGAGCGCCTGAAAGGCGTGCTCAACGATTTGGCCAAGCAGGAAGGCAGTGTGATCCTGTTTATCGACGAACTGCACACCATGGTCGGTGCCGGGAAGGCGGATGGCGCGATGGATGCGGGCAACATGCTGAAGCCGGCGCTGGCGCGCGGCGAACTGCACTGCGTCGGTGCCACCACGCTGGATGAGTACCGCCAATATATAGAGAAGGATGCGGCGCTCGAACGTCGTTTCCAGAAAGTGTATGTAGCGGAGCCGAGCGTGGAAGACACCATCGCTATCCTGCGCGGCCTGAAAGAGCGTTACGAACTGCACCACCATGTGCAGATCACCGACCCGGCCATCGTAGCGGCGGCAACGCTTTCGCACCGTTATATCGCCGATCGTCAATTGCCGGACAAGGCTATCGACCTGATCGACGAAGCGGCGTCCAGCATTCGCATGCAGATGGACTCCAAGCCGGAATCGCTCGACAGGCTTGAGCGCCGCATCATTCAATTGAAGCTGGAACAGCAGGCGCTGAATAAAGAGTCTGACGATGCCAGCAAGAAACGCCTGGAAATGCTCAGCGATGAGCTGGGGCAGAAAGAGCGCGAGTATTCGGAGCTGGAAGAAGAGTGGAAAGCGGAAAAAGCGTCGCTCTCCGGCACCCAGAATATCAAGGCTGAACTCGAACAGGCCAAAATCACTCTGGAGCAGGCGCGACGCGTCGGCGATCTGGGGCGGATGTCGGAACTGCAATACGGCAAAATCCCTGAGCTGGAGAAACAGCTCGCCGCCGCCACGCAGGCCGAAGGCAAGAGCATGAAGCTGCTGCGCAACCGGGTGACCGATGCGGAGATTGCCGAGGTGCTGGCGCGTGCCACCGGGATCCCGGTGGCCAGAATGCTGGAAGGGGAGCGTGACAAGCTGCTGCGCCTGGAGCAAGAGCTGCATTCGCGGGTTATCGGCCAGGACGAAGCGGTCAGCGCGGTTTCCAATGCGATTCGCCGCAGCCGCGCCGGGTTGTCCGATCCCAACCGGCCGATCGGTTCATTCCTGTTCCTTGGCCCGACCGGGGTGGGTAAAACCGAGCTCTGCAAGGCGTTGGCTTCGTTCTTATTCGACAGCGACGATGCCATGGTGCGTATCGATATGTCCGAGTTTATGGAGAAGCACTCCGTCTCTCGTCTGGTCGGCGCGCCTCCGGGCTATGTCGGTTATGAAGAGGGCGGCTACCTGACGGAAGCCGTACGCCGTCGGCCTTATTCGGTGATCCTGCTGGATGAAGTCGAGAAAGCGCACCCGGACGTGTTCAACATCCTGCTGCAGGTGTTGGATGACGGCCGCCTGACCGATGGTCAAGGCCGCACCGTCGATTTCCGCAATACCGTGGTGATCATGACGTCCAACTTGGGTTCGGATCTGATCCAGGAGCATTTCGGTCAGATGAACTACGCGCAGATGAAAGAGTCGGTGATGGAGATGGTGAGTCACCACTTCCGTCCGGAATTTATCAACCGTATCGATGAAGTGGTGGTGTTCCATCCGCTGGGCGAGAAACATATTGCTGCGATCGCCAAGATTCAGCTGTCGCGTCTGTACAAGCGTTTGGAAGAGCGCGGTTACGAAGTGACTATGACCGAGCCTGCTCTGGCGCTGTTGAGCAAAACCGGTTACGACCCTGTCTATGGCGCGCGTCCGTTGAAACGCGCTATTCAGCAGGAGATCGAGAACCCGTTGGCGCAGCAAATCCTGTCCGGCAAGCTGATCCCCGGCAAGCTGGTGACGCTGGATGTGGAAAACGACCATATCGTCGCACGCCAATAACGGCGATTAAGCGTAATAAAGATAAAAGGGAGCGGGCGACCGCTCCCTTTTCTTTATCTTCGTTTGCTCCTGTTTGCAGCGTTTGCCGCTATTACTGCGCTAAAACCGGTATTTTTTGACTAATAAACATCCTAAAAAGGCGTTTTTGGTGATTATTTGAACGCTTGAAAAGTTTTTTGCAATTAGGGGTTGCGGCCCGCCGAGAACTCCCTATAATGCGCCTCCACTGACCGGGAAC
>NZ_JBPAFV010000004.1:0-285992 GCF_050880365.1 Serratia sp. BFP-2025
GTTCCCGGTCAGTGGAGGCGCATTATAGGGAGTTCTCGGCGGGCCGCAACCCCTAATTGCAAAAAACTTTTCAAGCGCGGTTTTTTTCGGCAAAAGGGCGAAAAAGCGGCGAATTAATGTCACTTTTTCAGGCAAACAGCCGTAAAAGCTGGCGTTCACTGGAGTAAAATAGAATTAACGATGTCAGTAAGGACCCGCAGCCATGCCATTAAATGCGCAACAACAGGCCGCCCAACGCAATCTTTCTTATCTGCTTGCAGAGAAACTCGGCCAACAAATTCTGGCGGGCGATTATCAGGCCGGCAGCATCCTGCCTGGTGAAATGGAACTGGGCGAGCAATTCGGCGTCAGCCGCACTGCGGTGCGCGAAGCGGTAAAGATGTTAGCCGCCAAAGGCATGTTATTGCCGCGCCCGCGGATCGGCACCCGCGTAATGCCGCAAAGCCAATGGAACTTTCTCGATCAGGATTTACTGACCTGGTGGATGACGCGGGAAAACTTCGATCAGGTGATGCAACACTTTCTTATCTTGCGCACCTCGCTGGAGCCGCAGGCCTGCGCATTGGCGGCGAGCCACGCCAGCCCGCAGCAAACCAAGCTGCTGGCGGAACTGATGGCGGAAATGCGCGCGCTGCATACCCAGTTTGACCGCGAACGCTGGATCCTGGTCGATACCCAATTCCACCAGCTTATCTACGAGGCCAGCGGCAACCCGTTCCTGACCTCGTTCGCCAACCTGTTCAGTTCGGTGTACCAAAGCTACTTCCGCGCCATCACCGGCAATGAAGTGATCAAGCTGCGCCATCATCAGGCCATCGTCGATGCAATACTCGCCGGGGACAGCGCCGGCGCGCTTGTCGCCTGCCAGGTGCTGCTGAAAGAGAAAGACTAGACACGCTCCCCGCTTATATATAGAAGAAAGAGACGAGGGACAGACGACCATTTAACCAGGACCGACCATGACTCAATCCGCGCGCAGTATGGCAGGACTACCGTGGATCGCCGCAATGGCGTTCTTTATGCAGGCGCTGGACGCCACCATCCTCAACACGGCGCTGCCGGCGATCGCCCAAAGCCTGGGGCGTTCGCCGCTGGCGATGCAATCGGCCGTCATCAGCTACACGCTGACGGTGGCGATGCTGATCCCGGTCAGCGGCTGGCTGGCGGACCGCTTCGGCACCCGGCGCGTGTTCATCTTCGCCGTCACGTTATTCACCCTCGGCTCGCTGCTGTGCGCGCTGTCCCCCACGCTGAGCGCGCTGGTTGCCTCTCGCGTACTGCAAGGCATCGGCGGCGCGATGATGATGCCGGTCGCACGGCTGGCGCTGCTGCGCGCCTACCCACGCAGCGAACTGCTGCCGGTGCTGAACTTCGTCACCATGCCTGGCCTGGTCGGGCCGATTCTGGGGCCGCTGCTGGGCGGCTGGCTGGTGACCTACGCCACCTGGCATTGGATTTTCCTGATCAATATCCCGATCGGCCTGCTCGGCATCTTCTATGCGCGCAAATACATGCCGGACTTCACCACGCCCAAACGCCGCTTCGATTTTCTTGGTTTTATGCTGTTCGGCCTGAGCCTGGTGCTGATCTCCACCGGGCTGGAACTGTTTGGCGAGCGGGTACTGGCGAGCTACGTTTCGCTGGGTATTCTGCTCAGCGGTTTCGTGATGCTGTTCGGCTACATCGCGCACGCCCGCCGTCATCCTCAGCCGCTGATCGGTCTCGACCTGTTCAAAACCCGTACCTTCTCGGTCGGCATCGCCGGCAACGTCGCTTCCAGGTTGGGCACCGGCTGCGTGCCGTTTTTAATGCCGCTCATGCTGCAGGTAGGCTTCGGCTACACGGCGATCGTCGCCGGCTGCATGATGGCGCCGACTGCCATCGGTTCGCTGATGGCAAAATCCACCGTCACTCAGGTGCTGCGCTGGTTCGGCTACCGTAAAACGCTGGTCGGCATCACCGTTATTATCGGGGTGCTGATCGCCCAGTTCGCCCTGCAAAGCCCGGGTATGCCGCTGTGGCTGATGATCCTGCCGCTGTTCGTGCTGGGCATGGCGATGTCCACCCAGTTCACCGCCATGAACACCATCAGCCTGGCGGATTTGAACGACGCCAACGCCAGCGCCGGCAACAGCGTCCTGGCGGTCACCCAGCAGCTGTCCATCAGCTTCGGTGTGGCAATCAGCGCGGCGGTGCTGCGTTTTTACGAATCCCTGTCGTTAGGCACCATGATTGACCACTTCCACTACACCTTTATCACCATGGGGATCGTCACCGTGGCGTCGGCGCTGGTATTTATGTTGCTAAGAAGGAAGGATGGCCGCAATTTGATCAGCGGCCAGGAAAGCAAGAAAGAAGCGAAGGCGGCGAGTTAACGGCGGCCCACCGAGGCACGTTCCACCAGCTCGGGCGTCAGCACCAGCACCTGGGGCGCACGCTCCGGGTTCTGCAGGCGGTTGATCAGCGCATCGATCGCCAGTTCGCCCAGCGAATCCTTCGGTTGATGAATGGTGCTCAGCGGCGGCGCCAGATAACGCGCCAGCTCAATGTCATCGTAGCCCATCACCGCCATATCTTGCGGCACCGACAGTCCGGCCTGATACAGCGCCTGATAAACGCCTACCGCCACCGCGTCGTTGCCGGCAAACACCGCATGGGGCGGCTCGTCCAGCGCCAGCAGCTGGCGCATGGCGTTTACCCCGCCATCAAACTCAAAGTCGCAATGCACTTCATACCCTGGCGGAACCGGCAATCCGGCGCGCCGCATCGCGTTGCGATAGCCTTCCAGCCGATGACGAGCGGTAGTTTTGTCCTGCGGACCGGCGATGCAGGCGATCTTGCGATAACCGCGGGCGATCAGATGATCGGTCGCCATCTCGCCGCCCAGCAGCGAGTTATCCTGAATAATGTCGTTGGCGCCCTCGAACGGCGCCCAGTCCATCATCACGATCGGCAATGACGGGTAGCGGCTCAGGGCGTCCTGCGATGGCCGATGGTTTTCGGTGCACATCAGCAGCAAACCGTCGACGCGCTTTTGCAGCAGCGTCTCCATGCTGCGGTTCATGCGCGCGGCGTCTTCTTCGGTATTGCACAGGATCAGGCTGTAGCCGCGCTCATAGCAGCTGCGCTCCACGCCGCGTACCACTTCGGCATAAAACGGGTTGTTGCTGGCGGTCACCAACATGCCGATGGTACGCGTCTGATTGAGCTTCAGGCTGCGCGCCAGCGCAGAAGGCGCATAGTTCAGCTGTTCCACGGCCGCCATGACCTTGTCGCGCACGCTGTCGCTGACAAAGCGATTGTTGTTGACCACATGCGAAACGGTAGAGGTTGAAACGCCCGCCAGGCGGGCGACATCTTTCATGGTGGCCAAAGGATCACCCCTGTTGCTGCAAGAAGGCGTCGATCTCTTCACGCCAGGGCACCGAAGGCTGCGCGCCGGGGCGGGTCACGGCGATCGCCGCCGCCGCATGGGCGAAACGCACCGCGTCGGCCATGATTCTACCTTCCAGCAGGGCGGTCACCAGCGCACCGTTAAAGGTATCGCCGGCGGCGATAGTGTCCACCGCCTGCACCTTGAAGCCGGGCACCAGTTTGCCGTTGCCGTTTTCGCTCAGCCACACGCCGCGGCTGCCGAGGGTGATGATCACCGTCGCGATGCCTTTATCGTGCAGCGCCTGCGCCGCGCGCGCCGCATCGGCGTCGTTGTCCACGGCGATGCCGGTCAGGCGCTGCGCTTCGGTTTCATTCGGGGTGATCATATCGATCATGCCCAGCAGCTCGTCCGGCAGCTCACGCGCCGGAGCCGGATTGAGGATCACCTGCGTTTGATGCTGCTTCGCCAGGCGGGCAGCGGCGATCACCGTCTCGAGCGGCGACTCCAGCTGCATCAGCAGAGCGTCGGCGTCGATCACTTTTTGTTGGTAGCGCGCCAGGTAATCCGGCGTCACCGCGGCGTTGGCGCCGGCATCGATGCCGATCACGTTCTCGCCCTCGGCGTTGACGAAGATCAGCGCCACGCCGGTAGTGCTGTCGGCGATGGCTTCAATCGGTTGGGTATCAATGCGATCGCTCGCCAGCTGCCGGCGGACACGTTCGCCGATATCGTCGGCGCCCACGCAGGCGATAAAGGCGATCTCCGCCCCGCTGCGCCCGGCCGCCACCGCCTGATTCGCGCCCTTACCGCCAAACGCCACCTTATACTGTTTCCCGATCACCGTTTCGCCCGGATGGGGGAACTGTTCAATATTGAGGATATGGTCGGCATTGATGCTGCCCAGAACCACCAGCTTACCTGTTTCCATCGCATTGATTCCTGAATTGCGCGCCATCGTGAACGCCCCGTCCCGATGGCGCTGGTATGACTTACTGAGTGACCAGTTTCAAATCGACCGGAATGGTCGCCGGCACTTTTTCGCCTTTCAGCACTTTATCGGCGGTTTCCACACCGATCACGCCGATCTGATCGGGGCGCTGCGCCACGGTCGCCGCCAGCTTGCCGCCTTCGACCGCTTTCACGCCGTCGGCGGTGCCGTCGAAGCCTACCACGATCACGTCGGTTTTACCGGCGGTTTGCAACGCGCGCAGCGCGCCCAGCGCCATCTCATCGTTCTGGGCGAATACCGCTTGCACATCCGGGTGGGCGGTCAGCAGGTTCTGCATCACGTTCAAACCCTTGGTGCGGTCAAAATCGGCCGGCTGGCTGGCCAACAGTTTGAATTTATTCTGATCCAGCGACTGTTTGAAGCCTTCACCGCGTTCACGCGCGGCGGAGGTGCCGGCAATGCCTTCCAGCTGAATCACTTTGGCATCGGCGCCCACTTTCTTGGCGATGAAATCACCGGCCATTTTGCCGCCCACGCGGTTGTCCGAAGCAATGTGGCTCACCACGTCCCCCTTGCTCGCCACGCGGTCCAGCGTGATGACGGGGATTTTCGCCTGGTTGGCCATCTTGATGGCGTTGCCCACCGCATCGGAGTCGGTCGGGTTGATCAGCAGCAGCTTAGGCGCCCGCACCATCAGATCCTGCACGTTGGCCAGTTCTTTCGCCGGGTTGTTCTGGGAGTCCAGCACCACCAGGTTGTAACCCAGCTTGTTGGCCTCTTGCTGCGCGCCATCCTTCATCGAGACGAAGAACGGGTTGTTGAGGGTCGACACCACCAGCGCGATGGTGTCTTTGGCCATGGCATTGGCGCTCAGGGTGGCGCTCAGCGCGATGGCGGAGGCTAAGGTTGCCAGTTTTTTCATTTTCATCATCGTGATTCCTGTAGGGGGAGGTTACTTGTTGCTTTTGTTATCTACCAGAACCGCCAGCAGTATCACCACTGCCTTCACGATCATTTGGTAGTAGGAAGAAACACCCAGTAAATTCAGACCGTTGTTCAGGAAGCCAAGGATCAGCGCCCCAATCAGCGTGCCGACGATGCGGCCCTTGCCGCCGGCCAGGCTGGTGCCGCCCAGCACTACGGCGGCGATGGCGTCCAGCTCATAGCCGGTGCCGGCGGTCGGCTGCGCCGACGACAGGCGCGCCACTTCAATCACCCCAGCCAGCGCCGCTAACAGGCCGCACAGCGAGTAGACAATGATCTTCACTTTATCGACGCTGATGCCGGACAGGCGAGTCGCCGCCTCGTTGCCGCCCAGAGCATAAATATAACGGCCCAGGCGCGTATGGTGCAGCATATACCAGGCGGCGATGAACACGATCGCCATGATCCAGATCGGCGTAGGCACGCCCAGCGGACGGCCAATGCCGAACCAGCCGAAGGTGTCGGCCACGTCGGTGAAACCGGTGTTGACCGGGCTGCCGTTGGTGTACACCATGGTGACGCCGCGCAGCAGCAACATCATCACCAGCGTGGCGATAAAGGCCTGCACTTTGCCTTTGGCGACGATCACCCCGGTGCAGGCACCAACCGCAGCGCCCAGCGCCAATGCCGCCGCCACCGCCACCAGCGCGTTGACCTCAAAGCCGACAATCGACGCTGCCACCGCGCCGGTCAGCGCCAGCAGCGATCCCACCGACAGATCGATGCCGGACGTGAGGATCACCAGCGTCATCCCCACCGCCATGATGGCGTTTACCGAAGTCTGCTGCAGAATATTGAACAGATTGTTCAGGGTGAAAAAATTCGGGCTCATGGAAGAGACCACGGCGATCAGCACCAGCAGAGCAATCAACGACTTCTGCTCTAACAGCCACTCTTTACTGAACCAGCGCTTAGCTGCGATAGTCTGGGAACTCATATCTGATTACTCCTGCTTTACGCCGTATTGCTTGCCGACGGCTGCCGCCATCAACGCTTCCTGGGTGGCCTGTTCAATCGGAAACTCGCCGCTGAGATGCCCTTCGTGCATCACCAGAATGCGATCGCTCATGCCCATCACCTCCGGCATTTCCGAAGACACCAGAATGATGCTCAGCCCTTCCTGCTTGAACTGGTTGATTAACTGATAAATCTCTTTTTTCGCCCCAACGTCGACGCCGCGCGTCGGCTCATCGAGGATCAGCACCTTCGGCCGGGTCATCAGGCCGCGGGCGATCGCCACTTTTTGCTGGTTGCCACCGGAAAGCAGACCTATAGGCTGCTCCATCGACGGCGTTTTGATATTGAACAGCCGGATGAAATCCCCCACCGCCTGCCGCTCGTCGGCCTGTTTCAGGCTGCCGTCGGCGCGGCTAAAGTAGCGCAGCGCGGTCAGCGACATGTTTTCCTTCACCGACATGCCCAGCACCAGGCCATCGCGCTTGCGGTCTTCCGAGATATAGACGATGCCGTTCGCCAACCCGTCCTGCGGCGAATGGGTGACCACGTCGCGGCCGTCCAGGCTGACGGTGCCGGCCTTGCGCGGCGCGGCGCCGTATAGGATCTTCATCAATTCGGTGCGCCCGGCGCCCATCAGCCCAGCCACGCCGAGGATCTCGCCGCGGTACAGCGTAAAGCTGACGTCTTCAACGCCGGGGCCGGAAAGGTGGCTGACTTCCAGCCGCTTTTCCCCACGCGGCAAATCAAGACGCGGATATTGTTCTTCCAGCTTGCGGCCGACCATCATCTCTATCAGCGAATCTTCCTGCAGCTCGCTCACCGGCCGCTCGGCGATAAACTGCCCGTCGCGGAACACGGTCACGTCGTCGCAGATTTCAAAAATCTCTTTCAGGCGGTGCGATATATACACAATGCCGCGCCCTTCGGCCTTCAGCTCGTTGATCACCTTGAACAGCGAGGCGGTTTCGGTGTCGGTCAGCGCATCGGTTGGTTCGTCCATGATGATCACTTTCGATTCGAAGCTCAGCACCTTGGCGATCTCCACCATCTGCTGATCGCCGATCGACAGCTCGCCCACCAGCCGGTGGCTGCTGTAGCGCAGGTTGAGGCGCGCCAGCAAGCGATCGGCCTCGGCGTACATACGCTTCCAGTCAATGCGGCCGAAACGGTTGACGAATTCGCGGCCGAGGAAGATGTTTTCCGCAATCGTCAGCTGCGGGATCAGGTTCAGCTCCTGGTGGATAATGCCGATGCCCGCTTCCTGCGAATCCTTAGGCCCGTTGAACGCCACCTCTTTACCGAGAAAATACTGACTGCCGGCGTCTTTCTGATAGATGCCGGTCAGCACTTTCATCATGGTGGACTTCCCGGCGCCGTTTTCCCCCACCAGCGCCATCACCTTGCCGGGATAGACGCTGAGGGCGGCGCCGGAAAGCGCCTTCACGCCGGGAAAGGCTTTATCAATCCCTTTCAGTTGCAGTAAAGGTTGCATAAACGCCTCAGAATGTTACGCCGGCGCACAGGATCACGTTCGCGTAAGGCGAACACTCCCCGCTGCGGATCACCGCCCGGCTGTGCTCGGTTTGCGCTTTAAACGCCTGATGGCTGATATAACGCACATTGATGGTATTGCCCTGGCGTTGGCCCAACGCGCTCAGTTCAGCCAACAAGGTTTCATGGAGCTGCGGATTCTGTTTCACGATCTCTTCCGCCAGAATGGCGCTTTCTACCTGCATCTCTTGCGTGACCGCCGCGAACACCTGCATAAAGGTCGGCACACCCTGCGTCAGCGCCAGATCGATGCGCTGCGTCGCCGCCGGTATCGGCAGGCCCGCATCACAAAGGGTGAGCTGATCGGTATGCCCCAGGCGGGCAATCACGGCAGACACGTCAGAATTCAGTAATACGCCTTTTTTCATCTTCTCACTCCGCTAGCGAAACGTTTCGCTCTTTGATGGGGAGTTTAAAAAAACGACAGGGGAAGGCAACCGGGACAATGCAGAAGTGTGATCGCTATCGAAACGTTTCGTTCACGCGCGGAGAAAGCGCAAACAAAAGGGGCTCAGCCATGCTGAGCCCCTGATCAGGTGGGTTAGATCTCGACCTGCGTGCCGAGCTCGATCACCCGGTTCGGCGGGATCTCAAACTGATCCGGCGCGCGCAGCGCATTGCGGCTCAGGGCGACGAACAGCTTGCCGCGCAGGTAGAGGTACCACGGCCGCTTGGTGAGGATCAGCGACTCATGGGACATGAAGAACGAGGTCTCCGACATGCGGCACGGCAACCCTTCCAGCCCGCAGCGGTGGAACACTTCCTCGACGTTCGGCGTTTCGCGCCAACCGTAGCTGGCCACCACCCGCCAGAAGGTCGGCGACAGCTGTTCGATGGTCACCCGGCGCACATTGTGCACGTAAGGCGCATCCTCGGTGCGCAGCGTCAGCAGCACCACGCGCTCATGCAGCACCTTGTTGTGTTTCAGGTTATGCAGCAGCGCAAAAGGAATGACGTTGGTGGCGCGCGACAGGAACACCGCGGTGCCCGGCACCCGCACCGGCGGCGACTTCTCCAGCGAAGCGATCATCGCCTCCAGCGAGTTGCCGTGTTCATGCAGGCGGCGCAGCAGCCGGAAGCGCTCGCTCTTCCAGGTGGTCATAATGATGAACATCACCAGCGCCAACGTCAGCGGCAACCAGCCGCCGGAGAACAGCTTCAGGGCGTTGGCGGAGAACATCGGCACGTCGATGATCAGCAAGATGGTCACGATGCCGATCGCCAGGAAGCGATTCCAGTGCCAGTTGTTGATCGCCACCGAGGTGACCAGAATGCTGGTCAGCACCATGGTGCCGGTGACCGCGATGCCGTACGCCGCCGCCAGGTTGCTGGAGTGCTCAAAGCCGATGATCACCAGCACCACCGAGATGTACAGCGTCCAGTTGATCACCGGAATGTAGATCTGGCCGGATTCCATTTCCGAGGTGTGAATGATGCGCATCGGCGACAGATAACCCAGGCGCACCGCCTGGCGAGTCAGCGAGAAGACGCCGGAAATCACCGCCTGCGAAGCGATCACCGTCGCCAGGGTCGCCAGAATCAGCAGCGGGATCAGCGCCCAGTCAGGCGCCAACAGGAAGAACGGGTTTTTGATCGCCTCTGGATTTTTCAGCAGCAGCGCGCCCTGGCCGAAATAGTTGAGTACCAGCGAAGGCAGCACCACGGTGAACCAGGCCAGGCGGATCGGGAACTTGCCGAAGTGCCCCATGTCGGCATACAGCGCCTCAACGCCGGTGATCGACAGCACCACCGCACCTAACGCAAAGAACGATACCTTCTTATATTCCATAAAGAAGTTGAGCGCCCATTTGGGGTTCAGCGCCTGCAGCACTTCCGGGTTCGATATGATGCTGCGCGCGCCCAGCACCGCCAACACGATGAACCACAGCAGCATCACCGGGGCGAACAGCTTGCCGACGCTGCCGGTGCCGTGCTTTTGAATGACGAACAGCAGCGTCAACACCAGAATGGAGAGCGGCACAATATAGGCGTCGAGCGCAGGGGCGGCGATTTCCAACCCTTCTATCGCCGACATCACCGATATCGCCGGGGTGATCACTACCTCGCCATAGAAGAAGCTGCCGCCGATCAGGCCCAGTATCACCAGCACCGCCGTGGTGCGCGCCGAGGTATTGCGCCCGGCCAGCGACATCAGCGTCAGAATGCCGCCCTCGCCGGCGTTGTCCGCGCGCATCACATAGGTGAGATATTTGAGGGAAACGATCACGATCAGCATCCAGAAAATCAGCGACAGGAAGCCGAAAACCACGTCTGGACGCACGTCGAAGCCGTAATGGCCGGAGAAACACTCTCTCAGCGTATAAAGAGGACTGGTGCCGATATCGCCGTAAACCACGCCGATGGCCGCCAGGGTTACCGCCGATAAGGACTGTTTATGCTCTGCGCTCATAATTCGTTTCTTTATCAGAACATCCGTTAGCGATGCATCCGCATCAGGCAAAATACGGGCTCAAAGATCCGTCACGCCCACCAGAAAGCCGCACAGTATGCACCATTTATACCGCTTGCCTACCCTTATATCAGAGCCGAAAAATAAACAAAATGTGAACCGAATATCCGATTGAACTGAGAAAATTTTTACTAATCAACAAGCTATACCACTAAAAATAATGGTGGTTTATCATCGAATTATCGATCAAGATTGGCTAACTCTCGGACAATACGACGATTATATGACGCCATCATCCCTTCTGGCAGAACGAATTTCCCGCCTCAGCAGCGCGCTGGAGAGCGGTCTCTATGAGCGGCAAGAAGCGATCCGCCTGTGCCTGCTGGCGGCGCTGAGCGGCGAAAGCGTATTCCTGCTCGGCCCGCCCGGCATCGCCAAAAGCCTGATCGCGCGCCGGCTGAAGTTTGCCTTCCGCAACGCCCGCTCCTTTGAATACCTGATGACGCGCTTTTCCACGCCGGAAGAGGTCTTCGGCCCGCTCTCTATTCAGGCGCTGAAAGACGAAGGGCGCTACCAGCGCCTGACCGCCGGCTATTTGCCGGAAGCGGAGATCGTGTTTCTGGACGAAATCTGGAAGGCCGGCCCAGCGATCCTCAACACCCTGCTGACGGCGATCAACGAACGGCGCTTTCGCAACGGTAACAGCGAAGAGCCGATCCCGCTGCGCCTGCTGGTCACCGCCTCCAACGAACTGCCCGAAGCGGACAACAGCCTCGAAGCCCTGTATGACCGCATGTTGATCCGCCTGTGGCTGGACAAGGTGCAGGATAAGCAGAATTTCCGCTCGCTGCTGGTCAACCGCCAGAGCGAAAGCCAAAACCCGGTGCCGGCGGCGCTGAGCGTCAGCGACGAAGAGTTTCTGCAGTGGCAACCGCAGATCGATAAGGTGGCGCTGCCGGAAGCCTGCTTCGAGTTGATTTTCCAGCTGCGCCAGCGGCTGGACGCGCTGGAACAGGCGCCGTACGTCTCTGACCGGCGCTGGAAAAAAGCCCTGCGCCTGCTGCAGGCCTGCGCCTTCTTCAGCGGGCGCGACGCCATCGCCCCGCTCGACCTGATGCTGCTGAAAGACTGCCTGTGGCACGATCTCACCTCGCTGAAGCTGCTGCAACAGCAGATCGACCAGTTGCTGACCGAATCGGCCTATCAGCAGCAGTCGATGCTGATCCAGCTGCAACAGATCCATACCCGCTGGCTGCAGGATCAGCAACAACAGAGCGACCGGCAGGCCATCAGCCTGGTGAAAAAAGGCGGCATGTTCAGCCGCAAACCGCAATACGCGCCGGCCACGCCGTTCGCCGGCGGCACCCTCACCCTGCTGTTGCAAAAGCCGCTGCAGCTGCATGACATTCAGGTCAACCATCTGAGCATCGAAAGCAGCGCGCTGGACAACTGGCTGCAAAAAGGCGGCGACGTGCGCGCCAAGCTAAATGGCATCGGCTTCGCGCAGCCGATCGATTTGGAAGTGGACGACCAACTGCACCTGACGGTGCTGGACGTCAGCCGCCAGCCGTCGTTGCTGGCGCTGCCGGGCAAACAGGCCACCGCCACGCCACAGGCGCTGTTGGATGAAATGGATGCGTTGGCCCAGCGCCTGGCGGAGCAGCGCCGCGCCTTCAGCCAACATCAGCCCTGTCTGTTCACGCCCGCCGCCGGTCTGGCCAAGATCGAAGCCAGCCTGCTGCAGGTGGCAGAGCAGGTTAAACAGCAACAGCAGCAAATGCGCGGCCAGTAACCATGCTCAGTCTGGAGACGCTCGATCTGCTGCTGGCGATCACCGAAGGCGAGATGATCGAGGAGATGATCGTCGGCATGCTGGCGGCGCCGCAGCTGTCGGTGTTCCTTAAAAAGTTTCCGGCCATTCGCCGGGCGCTGGATCGCGATCTGCCGCGCTGGAAGCTGCAGCTCAAGGAGCGTCTGCAGGAGGCCATGGTGCCGCCGGCGCTGGCGCAGGAATTCTATCGCTACCAGCAGTGCCAGCTGGAGAACAACACTCAGTTCTATCACAACCTCAACGACACCATGGAGCTACTGCGCCAGCTGGTCTCACCGTTTTATGAACAGGCGCGCGCGCTGGTGGACGCCGCCGATCTGCCCAATCATCCGCTGGACGACAGCTTTCAAACCCTGTTCCTGCAGCGCTGGCGCATCAGCCTGACGCTGCAGGCCACCATGTTGCACCACCAGCTGCTGGAACAAGAACGCGAGCAACTGATGGCGGAACTGCAGGAGCGCCTGGCGCTGAGCGGCGCGCTGGAGCCGCTGCTGTCGGAAAACGACACCGCCGCCGGCAGGCTGTGGGACATGAGCAAAGGCCAGCTGCAGCGCGGCGACTATCAGCGGCTGGTGGAATACGGCAACTTCTTGCAGCAGCAGCCGGAGCTGAAAAAACTGGCGCAGCAACTGGGCCGCAGCTATCAGGCCAAAGCGGTACAACAACAGGACGCGCAGCCGGAACCGTTCAGGGTCATGGTGCAGGTGCCGGCCACGTTGCCGGAAGAAGTGAGCGGCATTCATCAGAGCGACGACATCCTGCGTCTGCTGCCGCCGGAGCTGGCGACGCTGGGGATTGAAGAGCTGGAATTCGAGTTTTATCGCCGCCTGCTGGAAAAGCGGCTGCTGAGCTACCGCCTGCAGGGCGACGTCTGGCAGGAACAGATTCTGATCCGTCAGGTCACCCACCAGCAGCAGGATCAACAGCCACGCGGGCCGTTTATCGTCTGCGTGGACACTTCAGGATCGATGGGCGGCTTCAACGAACAGTGCGCCAAGGCGTTCTGCCTGGCGCTGTTGCGCATTGCGCTGGCGGACAACCGCCGCTGCTACATCATGCTGTTCGCCAATCAGATCGTGCATTACGAACTCACCGCCGCCAGCGGCATCGAACAGGCGGTGCGCTTTCTCGGCCAGCAGTTTCGCGGCGGCACCGATCTGGCGGCCTGTCTGAACGCCACCGTCACCAAAATGGCCGAGAGCGGCTGGTTCGACGCCGATGCGGTGATCATTTCCGATTTTATCGCCCAGCGGTTGCCGGAGGAGGTAATAAAGAAGGTAAAACAGCAACAGCAGAGCCATCAGCAGCGTTTCCACGCGGTGGCGATGTCCGCCTACGGCAAACCCGGCATCATGCGCATCTTCGATCATATCTGGCGCTTCGATACCGGGTTGAAAAGCCGTTTGATGCGCCGCTGGCGGCGCTAGGCGGGGTTAGAGCAGGCCTTCGACCGCCTCGCGCACTTCCGGCGACCACACGCCGCACTGCACCTGGCCGATATGCGACAGTTGCAGCAACAACATCACCAGACGCGACTGGCCGATACCGCCGCCGATGGTCTGCGGCATATCGCCGCGCAGCAACGACTGATGCCATTCCAGCTTCATGCGCTCTTCATCGCCGGTCAATGCCAGCTGATGTTTCAGCGCGGCGGCGTCGACGCGGATGCCCATAGAAGACAGCTCGAAAGCGTCCTGCAGCACCGGGTTCCACACCACGATATCGCCGTTCAGGCCCGCCAGGCCATCCGCCGTAGGGGTGGTCCAGTCATCATAATCCGGCGCCCGCACATCGTGCGATTTGCCGTGCGACAGCTTGCCGCCGATGCCGATCAGAAACACCGCGCCCAGCTCTTTGGCGATCGCCCGCTCGCGCCCTTTGGCGTCCAGATCCGGATAGCGCTGCAGCAGGGTTTCACTGTGCACGAACTGGATCTGATCCGGCAGGAACGGGGTCAGGCCGTGTTCGCGGCTGACTTCCGCCTCCGTCGCCTTGATGGCAGCGTAAATGCTGCGCACGGTGCTTTTCAGATAATCCAGGCCGCGCTCGCCATCGCCCATCACTCGCTCCCAGTCCCACTGATCGACGTACACCGAGTGGATTGGCGTCAGGCGATCTTCATCCGGGCGCAGCGCCTTCATATGGGTGTACAGGCCTTCGCCGGCGCCAAAGTCGTAGCTGCCCAGAGTTTTGCGTTTCCATTTCGCCAGCGAATGCACCACTTCGAAAGTGGCGTCCGGCAGGGTTTTGACTTTGACCTGCACCGCTTTCTCGCTGCCGGAGAGGTTATCCTGCGTGCCGTCGCCCAGACGGCTGAGGATCGGAGCCTGCACTTCGATCAGACCGAGCTGCTGCTCCAGCTGGCGGGAGAAGAAGAATTTGACCTGGCTGATTTGTTGTTGTTTTTGGATAAACTGTTTTTTCATTGCCGTATCTCTTGTAAACCTGTCTCTGTTGCCATCGATTAAGCAACAAAATGATGCGCCAATTCAATATCCGATAATCAATATTGCCTTTTCACTTTTAATCGTTCATTTTTACCCGGACAGAATTCAACAATCGTTAATTAATGGGGGATTAAATGGCGGAAATTTATCAGATCGATAATCTCGATCGCGGCATCCTCAACGCCCTGATGGACAACGCGCGTACGCCGTACGCCGAGCTGGCGAAAAACTTTGCCGTCAGCCCAGGCACCATTCATGTGCGGGTGGAGAAGATGAAACAGGCCGGGATCATCACCGGCGCGCGCATCGACGTCAGCCCCAAACAGCTGGGCTACGACGTGTGCTGCTTTATCGGCATCATATTGAAGAGCGCCAAGGACTATCCTTCGGCGCTGAAGAAACTGGAAAGCCTGGAGGAAGTGGTGGAAGCCTATTACACCACCGGCCACTATAGCGTCTTCATTAAAGTGATGTGCCGATCGATCGATGCGCTGCAACAGGTACTTATCAACAAGATCCAGACCATCGACGAGATCCAGTCGACAGAAACGCTGATCTCGCTGCAGAACCCCATCATGCGTACCATCGTGCCGTAACCCGCCAAATTGCATACCCACATTATCCACAGGTAGATCCCAGCCGATTCACAGCGTACAATGCAGCCACTTTGAGTGAGAAGGTTGGGATCGTTGGTTCATGGCAGACATTACTCTGATCAGTGGCAGTACGCTTGGCAGCGCCGAATACGTGGCTGAACATTTGGCTGAAAAGCTGGAAGACGCGGGTTTCTCTACCGAGATGCTGCACGGCCCTGAACTGGATGAACTGCCGTTGAGCGGCCGCTGGCTGGTGGTCTCCTCCACACACGGCGCCGGCGAATTGCCGGATAACCTTCAGCCTCTGCTGGAACAGATCGCCGAACAGCAACCGGATCTCTCCGAGGTGCAGTTCGGCGCCGTCGGTTTGGGCAGTTCGGAATACGACACCTTCTGCGGCGCGATCAAACTGATCGACGATCTGTTGATCGCCAGAGGCGCGAAAAGGATCGGCGATCTTCTCGAGATCGACGTGACCGAGCATGAAATTCCCGAGGATCCGGCAGAGGAATGGGTAAAAAACTGGATTAATTTACTCTAATTCGGCGAAAGATCGCGCGAACGATTGTGGATAACTATGCTTAAAAGCAGGGTAAAAGCCGTAGTTATCCAAATAACAACCGTAGGTCGCTTTTTGTCCTGTGCATAACAAGCCTTTTAGATCCCAGCTTATCTGCGTCTGGATCACCGATCATTCACAGCAAACGATCCTCCTTAATCTGCTGATCTTCTTCGTGAATAGTCACTTATCCACAGAGGATCGCGATCCTAATAAGAGATCCAATAAAGAGATCTTTAAATAAAAAAGATCTTCTTTTAATTACCGACGATCCTGACCACTTGGTCGATCGTCTAAACTTGAGTAGAATCCCCAACCCCAGGGCAAATACGATCGTTCGCAATACGGCGAGGTGCAGTTCCATGTTTTATCCAGATCAATTTGACGTCATCATCATCGGTGGTGGTCATGCAGGTACCGAGGCCGCGATGGCTGCGGCACGCATGGGGCGTCAGACTTTATTATTGACACACAATATCGATACGCTGGGGCAGATGTCCTGCAACCCGGCGATTGGCGGTATTGGTAAAGGGCATCTGGTTAAGGAAATTGATGCACTCGGCGGCCTGATGGCGACGGCGATCGACCATGCCGGCATTCAGTTTAGGATACTAAACGCCAGCAAAGGTCCTGCGGTTCGCGCCACACGCGCTCAGGCTGACCGCGTACTGTATCGCCAGGCGATCCGCACCGCGCTGGAGAATCAGCCCAACCTGATGATCTTCCAACAGCCGGTTGAGGATCTGATCGTCGAAAACGATCGCGTCGTGGGCGCTGTAACCCAAATGGGGCTGAAATTCCGCGCCAAGGCGGTGGTATTGACCGTAGGCACCTTCCTGGACGGCAAGATCCATATCGGCCTGGAAAATTACAGCGGCGGCCGCGCCGGGGATCCTCCGTCGATCTCGCTGTCGCAGCGTTTGCGTGAACTGCCGCTGCGCGTCAACCGTTTGAAAACCGGTACCCCACCGCGCATCGACGCCCGTACTATCGATTTCAGCGTACTGGCACCACAACACGGCGATACGCCGGTGCCGGTATTCTCGTTCCTGGGCAATGCCAGCCAGCACCCGGAACAAATGGCGTGCTACATCACCCACACCAATGAAAAAACGCATGACGTGATCCGCAATAACCTCGATCGCAGCCCGATGTATGCCGGGATCATCGAAGGGATCGGTCCACGTTACTGCCCGTCGATCGAAGACAAGGTCATGCGTTTTGCCGATCGCAACGCGCACCAGATCTTCCTCGAGCCAGAAGGCCTGACCAGCAACGAGATTTACCCTAACGGGATTTCCACTAGCCTGCCGTTCGACGTACAGATGCAGATCGTCCGTTCAATGGAAGGGATGCAGAACGCGCGTATTATTCGCCCTGGTTATGCTATCGAGTACGATTTCTTCGATCCACGCGATCTGAAACCGACGCTGGAAAGCAAATTTATTCAAGGCCTGTTCTTCGCCGGCCAGATCAACGGCACTACCGGCTATGAAGAAGCCGCCGCACAGGGCCTGTTGGCCGGCCTGAACGCCGGCCGCTTCGCCGACGAACAAGAGGGCTGGGCACCGCGTCGCGATCAGGCCTACCTGGGCGTGCTGGTGGACGATCTCAGCACCCTCGGCACCAAAGAGCCGTATCGCATGTTTACCTCGCGCGCCGAGTATCGTCTGATGCTACGTGAAGACAACGCCGATCTCCGTCTGACGGAAAAAGGCCGTGAACTCGGTCTGGTGGACGACGTGCGCTGGGCGCGTTACAGCGAGAAGCTGGAGCGAATCGAACGTGAACGTCAACGCCTGCGCGACATCTGGATGCATCCGCACGCCGAGAACGTCGAACAGGTCAATGCATTGCTGAAAGCGCCGCTGTCGCGTGAAGCGAACGGCGAAGAGTTGCTGCGCCGTCCTGAGATGGATTACGCGCAATTGACCGGCATCGACGCCTTCGCGCCGCCGCTGGAGGATGTGCAGGCTGCCGAACAGGTCGAGATCCAGGTCAAATACGAAGGCTATATCGCTCGCCAGCAGGAAGAGATCGAAAAACAGCAGCGCAACGAGAACACCGTGCTGCCGCTGGATCTTGATTACCGTCAGGTGTCGGGGCTGTCGAACGAGGTGATCGCCAAGTTGAACGATCACAAACCGAACTCCATCGGGCAGGCTTCGCGCATTTCCGGCATTACGCCGGCGGCGATCTCAATTCTGCTGATCTGGCTGAAAAAGCAGGGACTGCTGCGCCGCAGCGCATAAATCCCGCATCCAGGCGGCCGTTTGCTCATCCCGTAGCCAAACGGCCGCTGACATCACATGTGCCCTGAATTATCATAGTCGCCTCATTGCGCCAGCTGACCATCCGCTGGTCGTTCAGCGCCTGCCAGAGGATCCGTTGTGCAAAAAAAATTAGACTCGCTGCTCGCGGCAGCAGGCATTGAGCTGCCCGATCAGCAGAAACAGCAGCTGCTGGGTTATGTCGGCATGCTGGATAAGTGGAACAAGGCTTATAACCTGACGTCGGTGCGCGATCCGCAGCAAATGCTGGTGCGCCACATCCTCGACAGTATCGTGGTCAACCCGCATCTGCAGGGATCGCGTTTTATCGATGTTGGCACCGGCCCCGGTTTGCCGGGCATCCCACTGGCGATCGTTCGTCCGGATGCGCATTTCACGCTGCTCGACAGCCTGGGCAAGCGCGTGCGATTCCTGCGCCAGGTGCAGCATGAGCTGGGCCTGAACAATATCGAGCCGGTGCAGAGCCGCGTTGAGGAGTTTCCGGCCGAGCCGCCGTTCGACGGCGTGATCAGCCGGGCGTTCGCTTCGCTGCAGGATATGCTGTCCTGGTGTCACCATTTGCCGGCGAAAGGGCAGGGGCGTTTTTACGCGCTGAAAGGCGTGCGCCCGGATGAAGAGTTGGCGCAGCTGCCGGCAGGCATCAGCCTGGAGTCCATCGTGCGGCTGCAGGTGCCAGAACTGGAAGGCGAACGCCATCTGGTGGTTCTTAAGGCAAACTGAGTTTGTTTTTGATCAAACAAGCGTGAATTAACGGTAGTACGGTGTGTAAAGGTAAGCAGGCTAATTAGTTGGTCGCTTTTTTTAGTTAATTTACTTTCTATTAACACAAAAAACGCGGCTAATTAGCGACAATAGAGTAATTACATTTGGAAATAGTCACGTTAGCAATCATGTGCGAAAGATTTGCCTTTGCTGCTAATGTTAATTGGCTGTTGGAATATTGCCCCGCTGCTTGTCAATAAAAGGTTTTCATCGGGTATACGGATTGTTTTTGAACAGTTAACTGATAATGTTTTGATTTATATAATCTTTTGATCGCTCAAATTGCTAAAGACTGTTTGATTGACCATCGGCTATAAATCAGGAAGGGACATTACTGTGATCGGCTTCGCGTTTCTAAACGCAACGCTGGAATAATCAGACAATTAAATGCGCCCTATTATTCCGACCGTTTTCTTGTGAAAATAGGCTGGAATAGGGAAATTTAAATAATTGTTCACCTTTTCGCTACTTATCGATTGAATTCGTTGGTATGCCCCGTATAATTTGCTCGTTTTTTGCTGCTTGACTCAGGACAGCAAAAACAGTTGTATACGTCACTCAGCATACCCCCCCTGGGGTACGGAGAGAACAAACGTCATGTCTGTGTCCCTATACAGCGGGAAAGTCGCACGCAAACTGCTGTTTTTGCAGTTAATGACTTTTGTTCTGATCAGCGTTGCTTTCTGGCTGAAAAGCCCGGAATGGAGCGCTTCGGCGCTGGCGGGCGGTCTTGCCGCCTGGTTGCCGAGTGCAATGTTTATGCTGTTTGCCTTGCGCCATCAGGCGCAAACGCCGGCGCCCGGTAGGGTTGCCTGGTCGTTCGCCATCGGCGAGGGGCTAAAGGTCGTGATCACCATCGTTTTGCTGATCGTGGCGCTGGGGGTGTTCAAGGCGGAGTTTATACCGCTTGGCCTGACCTATTTAGCGGTGTTAGTGGTGCAGATAGTGGCACCGGCCGTGATTAACAGTTACCGAACTTAACTAAATAAGGGTAAGAGGCATCATGTCTGCAGGAGAAGTCTTGACTCCACAGGAGTATATCGGTCACCACCTGACGCAGCTTCAGGTCGGGACTGGGTTTTGGTCGATTAACCTCGACTCGATGTTTTTCTCCGTCGTCCTCGGGGCGCTCTTCCTGGTGATCTTCCGCAAAGTGGCCAAAAACGCCACCAGCGGCGTGCCGGGTAAACTGCAAACCGCCGTGGAGCTGGTGGTCGGTTTCGTCGACAGCAGCGTGCGCGACATGTACCACGGCAAGAGCAAGGTGATTGCGCCGCTGGCACTGACCGTGTTCGTCTGGGTGTTCCTGATGAACCTGATGGACCTGATTCCGGTAGACTTCCTGCCTTATCTCGGCACTCACGTTCTCGGTCTGCCTGCGCTGCGCGTAGTGCCTACCGCCGACGTGAACGTCACGCTGTCTATGGCGCTGGGCGTGTTTATCCTGATTCTGTTCTATAGCATCAAAATGAAAGGCGTTGGCGGGTTCGTTAAAGAGTTGACCATGCAGCCGTTCAACCACCCTGTATTCATTCCTATCAACCTGATTCTTGAAGGTGTCAGCCTGCTGTCCAAACCTGTTTCACTGGGTCTGCGACTGTTCGGCAACATGTATGCGGGTGAGTTGATCTTCATCCTGATTGCCGGCCTGTTGCCGTGGTGGTCACAGTGGGTCCTGAGCTTGCCTTGGGCTATCTTCCACATCCTGATCATTACGCTTCAAGCCTTTATTTTCATGGTTCTGACGATCGTCTATCTGTCGATGGCGTCTGAAGAGCACTGATTTTCTTAAAACACTTGCACTTTTAAACTGAAACAAACTGGAGACTGTCATGGAAAACCTGAGTATGGATCTGCTGTACATGGCTGCCGCTGTGATGATGGGTTTAGCGGCAATCGGTGCTGCGATCGGTATCGGCATCCTGGGTGGTAAATTCTTGGAAGGCGCTGCTCGTCAGCCTGACCTGATTCCTCTGCTGCGTACACAGTTCTTTATCGTTATGGGTCTGGTCGACGCCATCCCGATGATCGCTGTAGGTCTGGGTCTGTACGTGATGTTCGCCGTCGCGTAAGTAGAGCAACCCTCTACGACGTAACCAAACTATTAACTTTTAAAGAGGCATTGTGCTGTGAATCTTAACGCAACAATCCTCGGCCAGGCCATCGCGTTCGTTCTGTTTGTCTGGTTCTGCATGAAGTACGTATGGCCGCCGATCATGGCTGCCATCGAGAAACGTCAGAAAGAAATCGCTGACGGCCTCGCTTCTGCAGAGCGTGCCAAAAAAGATCTGGACTTAGCGCAAGCCAATGCGACCGACCAGCTGAAAACTGCTAAAGCAGAAGCTCAGGTGATCATCGAGCAAGCGAACAAACGCAAAGCTCAGATCATGGATGAAGCGAAAGCCGAAGCCGAGCAGGAACGTAACAAAATCGTGGCGCAGGCTCAGGCTGAGATCGAAGCCGAACGTAAGCGCGCTCGTGAAGAGTTGCGTAAGCAAGTCGCGATGCTGGCAATTGCCGGCGCCGAGAAGATCATCGAACGTTCCGTGGATGAAGCTGCTAACAGCGACATCGTTGATAAACTGGTCGCTGAACTGTAAGGAGGGAGGGGCTGATGTCTGAATTTGTAACTGTAGCTCGCCCCTACGCCAAAGCAGCTTTTGACTTTGCCGTTGAGCACCAAAGCGTAGAGCGCTGGCAGGACATGCTGGCGTTTGCGGCTGAAGTCACTCGCAATGAACAGATTTCTGAACTGCTGTCTGGCGCGGTTGCGCCAGAAACGCTGTCCAAGACGTTCATCGCGGTTTGTGGCGATCGGCTCGACGAACATGGCCAGAACTTTATCCGTGTAATGGCCGAAAATGGACGTTTACTGGTTCTTCCTGCCGTGCTGCAGCAGTTCATCGAACTGCGCGCCTCGCTGGAATCCACCGTCGAAGTCGAAGTGCTCTCTGCGAGCGCGCTGAGCGACGAACAGCAGGCGAAAATCGCCGCTGCGATGGAAAAACGTCTGTCACGCAAAGTTAAGCTGAATTGCAAAATTGACAAGTCTGTACTGGCCGGCATCGTTGTTCGCGCCGGCGATATGGTGATTGATGGCAGCGTTCGCGGTCGTCTTGAACGCCTGACAGACGTCTTGCAGTCTTAAGGGGACTGGAGCATGCAACTGAATTCCACCGAAATCAGCGAACTGATCAAGCAGCGCATTGCTCAGTTCAATGTAGTGAGCGAAGCTCACAATGAAGGTACTATCGTTTCCGTCAGCGACGGGATCATCCGCGTACACGGCCTGGCCGAAGTTATGCAGGGCGAAATGATCGCGCTGCCTGGCAACCGTTACGCAATCGCATTGAACCTGGAGCGCGACTCCGTCGGTGCCGTGGTCATGGGTCCGTACGCGGATCTGGCCGAAGGCATGAAGGTGAAATGCACCGGCCGTATCCTGGAAGTTCCAGTCGGTCGTGGTCTGCTGGGCCGCGTAGTTAACACCCTGGGCGCACCAATCGACGGCAAAGGCCCGATTGAGAACGACGGTTTCTCTCCGGTAGAAGCTATCGCGCCAGGCGTTATCGAGCGTCAGTCCGTTGATCAGCCGGTTCAGACTGGCTACAAATCCGTTGACGCCATGATTCCAATCGGCCGTGGCCAGCGTGAGCTGGTGATCGGTGACCGTCAGACCGGTAAAACCGCGCTGGCGATCGATGCGATCATCAACCAACGCGACTCCGGCATCAAATGCGTTTACGTGGCTATCGGCCAGAAAGCTTCCACCATCGCTAACGTGGTGCGCAAACTGGAAGAGCACGGCGCACTGGCCAACACCATCGTGGTAGTGGCGACCGCTTCCGAGTCTGCTGCACTGCAATACCTGGCGCCATACGCCGGTTGCGCAATGGGCGAATACTTCCGTGACCGCGGTGAAGATGCGCTGATCGTGTACGATGACCTGTCCAAACAGGCCGTTGCTTACCGCCAGATTTCCCTGCTGCTTCGTCGTCCGCCAGGTCGTGAAGCTTACCCAGGCGACGTATTCTACCTGCACTCCCGTTTGCTGGAGCGTGCAGCGCGCGTTAACGCCGAATACGTTGAAGCCTTCACCAAAGGTGAAGTTAAAGGCCAAACCGGTTCACTGACCGCTCTGCCGATCATTGAAACCCAGGCGGGTGACGTTTCCGCGTTCGTTCCGACCAACGTAATCTCGATTACCGATGGTCAGATCTTCCTGGAATCCAACCTGTTCAACTCCGGTATTCGTCCGGCAGTTAACCCGGGTATCTCCGTATCCCGTGTTGGTGGCGCCGCGCAGACCAAGATCATGAAGAAACTGTCCGGCGGTATCCGTACCGCGCTGGCGCAGTATCGTGAACTGGCTGCGTTCTCCCAGTTCGCATCCGATCTGGACGACGCGACCCGCAAACAGCTGAGCCACGGTCAGAAAGTGACCGAGCTGCTGAAACAGAAACAGTATGCGCCGATGTCGGTCGCACAACAGTCTCTGGTGCTGTTTGCCGCAGAACGCGGTTACCTGAACGACGTCGAAGTCGCCAAAGTGGTGAGCTTCGAAGCCGCGCTGGTTGCCTATGCGGACCGCGAGCACGCCGAGCTGCTGAACCACATCAACCAAACTGGCAACTTCAATGATGAGATCGAGGGCAAGTTGAAAGACATCCTCGAGACCTTCAAGAAAACCCAGTCCTGGTAACGCCGAACGGTCCTGCTGTTGAAAGACAGCAGGCCGTCTGGCACTGAGGAGAAGCAGAGATGGCCGGCGCAAAAGAGATACGTAGTAAGATCGCTAGCGTGCAAAACACGCAAAAGATCACTAAAGCGATGGAAATGGTCGCCGCCTCCAAAATGCGTAAATCGCAGGATCGCATGGCGGCCAGCCGTCCTTATGCAGAGACCATGCGCAAAGTGATTGGTCACCTTGCGTTAGGGAATCTGGAGTACAAGCACCCGTACCTGGATGAGCGTGACGTTAAGCGCGTCGGGTATCTGGTGGTGTCTACTGACCGTGGTCTCTGCGGCGGCTTGAACATCAACCTGTTCAAAAAGCTGCTGGCGGAGATGAAAGCCTGGTCCGAAAAAGGCGTCGAAACCGATTTGGCGCTGATTGGCTCTAAAGCGGCCTCTTTCTTTGGTTCCGTGGGCGGCAACGTAGTTGCCCAGGTGACCGGCATGGGGGACAAACCTTCCCTGTCGGATCTGATCGGGCCGGTGAAAGTGATGCTGCAGGCCTACGACGAAGGTCGTTTGGACAAGCTGTACATTGTCAGCAACAAATTTGTTAATACGATGTCCCAAGAGCCGCAGGTGCTTCAGCTGCTGCCGTTACCGCCAGCCGATGACGAAGAGCTGAAGAAAACGCCTTGGGATTACCTGTATGAACCCGATCCAAAAGTGCTGCTTGATACCTTGCTGCGCCGCTATGTGGAGTCGCAGGTTTATCAGGGCGTCGTGGAAAACCTGGCCAGCGAGCAGGCCGCACGAATGGTCGCGATGAAAGCCGCAACCGATAACGGCGGTAGCCTGATCAAAGAGCTGCAGTTGGTATACAACAAGGCGCGTCAGGCCAGCATCACTCAGGAACTCACCGAGATCGTTTCGGGAGCCTCCGCGGTTTAAGCTAGGTTTACGAATTACGTAGAGGATTCAAGATGGCTACTGGAAAGATTATCCAGGTAATCGGCGCCGTGGTGGACGTCGAGTTCCCTCAGGATGCCGTACCAAAAGTGTACGATGCCCTTGAGGTAGAAAACGGCACCGAAAAACTGGTGTTGGAAGTTCAGCAACAGCTGGGCGGTGGCGTGGTTCGCTGTATCGCAATGGGGACCTCCGACGGTCTGCGTCGCGGTCTGAAAGTGAACAACCTGGACCACCCGATTGAAGTGCCGGTGGGTAAAGCGACCCTGGGCCGTATCATGAACGTATTGGGTCAACCGATCGACATGAAAGGCGACATCGGCGAAGAAGAGCGTTGGGCGATTCACCGCGCGGCACCAAGCTACGAAGAGCTGTCCAGCTCCCAAGAACTGCTGGAAACCGGTATCAAGGTAATGGACCTGATTTGTCCATTCGCCAAGGGCGGTAAAGTCGGTCTGTTCGGCGGTGCGGGCGTAGGTAAAACCGTAAACATGATGGAGCTGATCCGTAACATCGCGATCGAGCACTCCGGTTATTCCGTGTTTGCGGGCGTGGGCGAGCGTACTCGTGAGGGTAACGACTTCTACCACGAAATGACCGACTCCAACGTTCTGGACAAAGTATCCCTGGTTTACGGCCAGATGAACGAGCCACCAGGTAACCGTCTGCGCGTTGCGCTGACCGGTCTGACCATGGCGGAGAAATTCCGTGACGAAGGCCGCGACGTTCTGCTGTTCGTTGACAACATCTACCGTTACACCCTGGCTGGTACCGAAGTGTCCGCACTTCTGGGCCGTATGCCATCCGCGGTAGGTTATCAGCCAACGCTGGCGGAAGAGATGGGCGTTCTGCAAGAACGTATCACCTCGACCAAGACCGGTTCGATCACTTCCGTACAGGCCGTTTACGTTCCTGCGGATGACTTGACTGACCCGTCTCCAGCCACCACCTTTGCGCACTTGGACGCAACCGTGGTACTGAGCCGTAACATCGCTTCTCTGGGTATCTACCCGGCCGTTGACCCGCTGGATTCCACCAGCCGTCAGCTGGATCCGCTGGTAGTTGGCCAGGAGCACTACGACGTAGCGCGTGGCGTGCAGTCCATTCTGCAACGCTACCAGGAACTGAAAGATATCATCGCGATCCTGGGTATGGACGAGCTGTCTGAAGAAGACAAACTGGTCGTATCCCGTGCGCGTAAGATCCAACGCTTCCTGTCTCAGCCGTTCTTCGTGGCAGAAGTCTTCACCGGTTCTCCGGGCAAGTTCGTATCGCTGAAAGACACCATCCGTGGTTTCAAAGGCATTATGGACGGCGACTATGACCACCTGCCGGAGCAGGCGTTCTACATGGTTGGCACCATTGAAGAAGCAGTGGAAAAAGCCAAGAAACTGTAACGCCTTGAGAGGAGGGTGATATGGCTATGACTTACCATCTGGATGTAGTCAGCGCGGAAAAACAGATGTTTTCCGGCCTGGTGCAGAAGATCCAGGTGACAGGCAGCGAAGGTGAACTGGGGATCTTCCCTGGCCATGCGCCGCTGCTGACTGCCATCAAGCCTGGCATGGTGCGTATTGTTAAGCAGCACGGTGAAGAAGAGTTCATCTACCTGTCCGGCGGCATCCTCGAGGTGCAGCCGAGCGTGGTTACCGTGCTGGCGGACACTGCTATCCGTGGTACTGACCTCGACGAAGCGAGAGCGTTGGAAGCTAAGCGTAAAGCTGAAGAACACATTCGCAGCTCTCATGGCGATGTCGACTATGCTCAGGCATCCGCTGAACTGGCGAAAGCGATCGCAAAACTGCGCGTTATCGAGCTCACCAGAAAAGCGATGTAATGTTTGGGTGCATAGCACCCAACTTTAAGAAAGCGGCCTATAGGGTCGCTTTTTTTTTACTTTAAAATAAGCATTTCAGCCCGGCGTGCAGAGTGGTGTATAACCCCTGATATCGGGAAAGAAACGTCGCCGATCGCCGACAATTTTTTCGCCCCGACGCCGAATTGGCCGCGATAGCGGCAGGCCAAGGCCCACGCGGCCTGCGCCGGGTTCGTGCAGAGAAATATGTAGTAATATCGTCGCTAAACGGTTTTACTTTCGTCTATCAAAATGGAGTTATCAGGTTGCTTATGTCGAACAGCGCAATGAGCGTGGTTATCCTCGCCGCAGGCAAGGGTACGCGCATGTATTCCGATCTTCCCAAAGTGTTGCACCCGTTGGCCGGCAAGCCGATGGTGCAGCACGTCATTGACGCCGCGATGAAGCTGGGTGCGCAACATGTTCACCTGGTATACGGCCACGGCGGCGATCTGTTGAAAAGCACGTTGACTGACGGCGCGCTGAACTGGGTACTGCAGGCGGAGCAACTGGGGACCGGTCATGCAATGCAGCAGGCCGCGCCACATTTTGCCGACGATGAAGACGTGCTGATGCTGTACGGCGACGTGCCGTTGATCTCCGTCGATACGCTGCAACGCCTGTTGGCGGCCAAGCCGCAGGGCGGCATCGGCCTGCTGACGGTCAAGCTGGATGACCCGAGCGGCTATGGCCGCATCGTTCGCGAGAACGGCGACGTGGTGGGCATCGTCGAGCATAAAGATGCCAGCGAAGCGCAGCGTCAAATCAACGAGATCAATACCGGCATCCTGGTGGCGAATGGTCGAGATCTGAAGCGCTGGCTGGGAATGTTGAATAACGACAACGCCCAGGGCGAGTTTTACATTACCGATATCATTGCGTTGGCCCATGCCGACGGCAAGAAAATCGAAGCCGTGCACCCGTCGCGTCTGAGCGAAGTGGAAGGCGTGAACAACCGCCTGCAGCTGGCGAGCCTGGAGCGTGTATTCCAGTCGGAACAGTCTGAAAAACTGCTGTTGGCCGGTGTGATGCTGCTGGATCCGGCGCGTTTCGATCTGCGCGGGGAACTTGTTCACGGTCGCGACATCACTATTGATGCGAACGTGATTATCGAAGGCCGCGTCAAGCTGGGCGACCGGGTGAAAATCGGCGCCGGCTGCGTGCTGAAAAACTGTGTGATCGGTGATGACTGCGAGATCAGCCCTTACAGCGTGCTGGAAGACAGCGTGTTGGCAGCCGAGTGCACCGTGGGGCCGTTCGCCCGCCTGCGCCCTGGCGCGGAGCTGGCGGCAGGTGCTCACGTCGGCAACTTCGTGGAAATGAAGAAGGCGCGCCTGGGCAAAGGCTCCAAGGCCGGTCACCTCAGCTACCTGGGCGATGCTGAAATTGGCGATGACGTGAATATCGGCGCCGGCACCATCACCTGCAACTACGATGGTGCCAACAAGCACAAGACGCTGATCGGCGACGGCGTGTTCGTCGGTTCCGATACTCAGCTGGTGGCGCCGGTGTCGGTCGGCAAAGGCTCCACCATCGCCGCCGGCACCACGGTGACGCGCGATATCGCCGAGAACGAACTGGTGCTGAGCCGCGTCAAGCAGGTGCACATTCAGGGCTGGCAACGTCCGGTGAAGAAGAAGTCATAGTGTGTTTTGCGTTGGGCTCCGTTCACGAGCCCAATACAAAACATAATAATCCCCACCATCTACAGGCTCGGGGCTGCACGGTAAAAACCGGCAAAAATCAGGTCAAGGCATCGAAAACGCCCATGAAGGGCGTTCATTAGGAATATAACTGAATGTGTGGAATTGTAGGCGCAGTAGCGCAACGTGATATCGCAGAAATTCTGTTGGAAGGTTTACGTCGTCTCGAGTACCGCGGTTACGACTCCGCCGGTCTGGCGGTGGTTGATGAGCAAGGCAACGTCAGTCGCCTGCGTCGCGTAGGCAAGGTGCAAAAACTGGCCGAAGCGGCGGAGCAGACCGATCTGCACGGCGGTACCGGCATCGCTCACACCCGTTGGGCAACGCACGGTGAACCGACCGAAGCGAACGCGCACCCGCATGTTTCCGACTACATTACCGTGGTGCATAACGGCATCATCGAAAACCACGAACCGCTGCGCGAACTGCTGATCGAACGCGGTTACCGCTTCAGTTCTGAAACCGATACCGAAGTGATCGCCCATTTGGTGCACTGGGAACAGCTGCAGGGCGGTACGCTGCTGGAAGTGGTTCAGCGCGTGATCCCGCAGCTGCGTGGCGCCTACGGCACCGTGGTGATGGACAGCCGCGATCCGAGCGTGCTGGTCGCTGCGCGCTCCGGCAGCCCGCTGGTTATCGGCCGCGGCGTCGGGGAAAACTTCATTGCTTCCGATCAGCTGGCGCTGCTGCCGGTGACTCGCCGCTTCATCTTCCTGGAAGAGGGCGACGTGGTGGAAGTGACTCGCCGCACCGTCAACATCTTCGACAAGCAGGGCAACGCCATCGAGCGCCCTGAGATCGAATCCCAGGTGCAGTATGACGCCGGCGACAAAGGCGCTTACCGCCACTACATGCAAAAAGAGATCTACGAACAGCCGCTGGCGCTGAAAAACACCCTGGAAGGGCGCTTCAGCCATGGCCAAATCAACCTGAGCGAGCTGGGCCCACACGCCGACGAGTTGCTGGCCAAGGTGCAGCACGTGCAGATCATCGCCTGCGGGACGTCTTACCACTCCGGCATGGTGGCGCGTTACTGGTTCGAAGCGCTGGCCGGCGTGCCGTGCGACGTCGAGATCGCGTCCGAATTCCGTTACCGCAAATCGGCGGTGCGTCCGGGCAGCCTGATCATCACCCTGTCGCAGTCCGGCGAAACCGCCGACACCCTGGCGGCGCTGCGTCTGTCCAAAGAGCTGGGTTATCTCGGTTCGCTGGCCGTTTGTAACGTTGCCGGCTCTTCGCTGGTGCGCGAATCCGATCTGGCGCTGATGACCAAAGCCGGTACGGAAATTGGCGTCGCCTCGACCAAAGCCTTCACCACTCAGCTTACCGTGCTGTTGATGCTGGTGGCGCGCCTGGGCCGCCTGAAAGGCATGGCGGAAAGCGTGGAGCAAGAGATCGTGCACGGCCTGCAGGCGCTGCCGGCGCGTATCGAGCAAATGCTGTCGATGGATAAACAGATCGAAGCGCTGGCGGAAGGTTTCTCCGACAAGCACCATGCGCTGTTCCTCGGCCGCGGCGATCAGTATCCGATCGCCATGGAAGGGGCGCTGAAGCTGAAAGAGATCTCCTATATTCATGCCGAAGCTTATGCGGCGGGCGAGTTGAAACACGGCCCACTGGCGCTGATCGATGCCGATATGCCGGTGATCGTCGTGGCGCCGAACAACGAACTGCTGGAAAAGCTGAAGTCCAACATTGAAGAAGTGCGCGCGCGCGGCGGTCAGCTGTACGTGTTCGCCGATCAGGACGCCGGTTTCGTCAGCAGCGAAGGCATGACCATCATTCCTCTGCCGCACGTCGAGGAAATCGTGGCGCCTATCTTCTACACCGTGCCGTTGCAGCTGCTGTCTTACCACGTGGCGCTGATCAAAGGCACCGACGTTGACCAGCCGCGCAACCTGGCGAAGTCTGTCACCGTAGAGTAATTTGCCGCAGGTAAACTGCAAAAGCCGGCCTTCGCGCCGGCTTTTTTCATGAGCGACGTAAAAGATGACGGCGAGGTTGATTCGGCGATAAAGGTTGTCATATTCAAGCGGATAGGTCGCGCCAAAACGGTTTTTTTATTGTTTGGCAATTGCGCTGTTTTTAATCTAACGAATTGATTTATAAATAAACAAACACCATTCAGACAGACTGTAATATAACTGTCATATTGCGTACATTTTTCTGTCACCAAACTGTCCTATTTTCCCTCCTGCAGCAATACTTACTCTGATTAAAACGACTCGAAGTCGATTTTAAATATCCCATTAGGAGGGATTATGAAACTGATGCGTACCACCGTCGCCAGTATTGTGGCAGCGACCTTCTCCCTGACCGCCGTGTCCGCGTTCGCTGCTGCCAGCCTGACCGGTGCAGGTGCGACATTCCCCGCTCCGGTTTACGCCAAGTGGGCAGATTCTTATCAGAAAGAAACCGGCAATAAAGTTAACTATCAGGGCATCGGCTCCTCTGGCGGCGTGAAGCAAATCGTGGCCAACACCGTTGACTTTGGCGCCTCCGACGCCCCGCTGTCTGACGACAAGCTGGCGGCCGATGGCCTGTTCCAGTTCCCGACCGTGATCGGCGGCGTGGTGCTGGCCGTGAATATCCCGGGCATCAAATCCGGCGAACTGACTCTGGACGGTAAAACCCTGGGTGATATCTACCTGGGCAACGTCAAAAAATGGAACGATCCGGCTATCACCAAGCTGAACCCTGGCGTGAAACTGCCTGACCAGAACATCGCCGTGGTGCGCCGCGCCGACGGTTCCGGCACCTCGTTCGTGTTCACCAGCTACCTGTCCAAGGCCAACGCGCAGTGGAAAGAGAAGATTGGTGCCGGTTCTACCGTTAACTGGCCGACCGGTCTGGGCGGCAAAGGCAACGACGGCATCGCCGCCTTCGTTCAGCGTCTGCCTGGCTCTATCGGCTATGTAGAATACGCGTACGCCAAGCAGAACAACCTGGCTTACACCAAGCTGATTTCCGCCGACGGCAAACCGGTCAGCCCGACCGAAGAGAGCTTCAGCAACGCCGCCAAAGGCGCGGATTGGAGCAAAACCTTCGCTCAGGATCTGACCGATCAGAAAGGCGACAACGTGTGGCCAATCACCTCCACCACCTTCATTCTGGTGCACAAAGAGCAGAAAAACCCTGCTCAGGGTGCCGAAGTGCTGAAGTTCTTCGACTGGGCCTACAAAACCGGCGGCAAACAGGCTAACGAGCTGGATTACGCCACCCTGCCGAAAGAAGTGGTTGAGCAGGTGCGTGCAGCCTGGAAAACCAACGTAAAAGACAGTTCAGGTAAAGCGCTGTACTAACAACGCAGGGGCGCGGGTTCGCCGCGCCCCACAAGTTCTTCAGGCTCCAATCCAGGTTGGAGCTGCCAGGGTTCAAACAGAGAGTAATCTATGGCTGAGTACAAGCCGACCATCAAAGCACCGGGCAAAAACGGTGACATCATTTTCAGCGCGCTGGTGAGACTGGCTGCGCTGATTACCCTATTGTTGCTGGGCGGCATCATCGTTTCGCTGATCTTCGCCTCCTGGCCAAGCATGCAGAAATTCGGCTTCGCTTTCCTGTGGACCAAAGAGTGGGATGCGCCGGCGGAGCAGTTCGGCGCGCTGGTGCCGATCTACGGCACCGTGGTCACCTCGCTTATCGCGCTGATCATCGCCGTACCGGTCAGTTTCGGCATCGCGCTGTTCCTGACCGAACTGGCGCCGAACTGGTTGAAGCGGCCGCTGGGCATCGCCATTGAGCTGTTGGCGGCCATTCCGAGCATCGTCTACGGCATGTGGGGCCTGTTCGTGTTCGCCCCGCTGTTCGCCGAATATTTCCAGACGCCGGTGGGCGAAGTGCTGTCGGGCATTCCGATCGTCGGCGAGCTGTTCTCCGGCCCGGCCTTCGGCATCGGCATCCTGGCCGCCGGGGTGATCCTGGCTATCATGATCATTCCTTACATCGCCGCGGTGATGCGCGACGTGTTCGAACAGACCCCGGTGATGATGAAAGAGTCGGCCTACGGCATCGGCTGCACCACCTGGGAAGTCATCTGGCGCATCGTGCTGCCGTTCACCAAAAACGGCGTTATCGGCGGCGTGATGCTGGGCCTGGGCCGCGCGCTGGGGGAAACCATGGCGGTGACTTTTATCATCGGCAACACCTACCAGCTCGACAGCGCTTCGCTGTATATGCCGGGCAACAGCATCACCTCGGCGCTGGCCAACGAATTCGCCGAAGCCGAGTCCGGCGTGCACACCGCCGCGTTGATGGAGCTGGGCCTGATTCTGTTTGTTATCACCTTTATCGTGCTGGCGCTGTCGAAACTGATGATCATGCGTCTGGCCAAGAATGAGGGGCGTTAACATGGCGACGATGGATATGCAAAACGCAGTCGTGCTGGCGGAAAGCCGCCGCAAAATGCAGGCCTGGCGCCGGCAGAAAAACCGCCTCGCGCTGTTCTTGTCGATGGCGACTATGGCGTTCGGGTTGTTCTGGCTGATCTGGATCCTGATTGCCACCGTCACCAAAGGCTTCGACGGCATGTCGCTGGCGCTGTTCACCGAGATGACCCCGCCACCGAACACCGCGGGCGGCGGCCTGGCCAACGCCATCGCCGGCAGCGGCCTGCTGATCCTGTGGGCGACCATCTTCGGTACGCCGCTCGGCATCATGGCCGGCATCTATCTGGCGGAATACGGCCGCAAATCCTGGCTGGCGGAAGTGATCCGCTTTATCAACGACATTCTGCTGTCCGCACCGTCGATCGTGGTGGGCCTGTTCGTTTACACCATCGTGGTGGCGAAGATGGAACACTTCTCCGGCTGGGCCGGCATCGTGGCGCTGGCGCTGCTGCAGGTGCCGATCGTCATTCGCACCACCGAGAACATGCTGAAGCTGGTACCGGATACGCTGCGCGAGGCCGCCTACGCTCTGGGCACGCCGAAATGGCGCATGATTTCCGCCATCACGCTGAAGGCGTCGGTGTCCGGCATCATCACCGGCGTGCTGCTGGCGATTGCGCGCATCGCGGGGGAAACGGCGCCGCTGCTGTTCACCTCGCTGTCGAACCAGTTCTGGAGCACCGACCTGATGCAGCCGATCGCCAACCTGCCGGTGACCATCTTCAAATTCGCCATGAGCCCGTTCGCCGAATGGCAACAGCTGGCCTGGGCCGGGGTACTGTTGATCACCCTGTGCGTACTGTTACTGAATATCCTGGCGCGCGTGATTTTCGCCAAGAAAAAGCATTCATAAAATTTTGAGCGCCGCTTTGGCGGCGCTGATGAAAAGAGAGAAGTCTTGATGAGTATGGTTACTGACGCTTCCAGCAGCAAAATTCAGGTACGCGATCTGAACTTCTACTATGGCAAATTCCATGCGCTGAAGAACATCACGCTGGATATTGCCAAGAACAAGGTCACCGCGTTTATCGGCCCGTCCGGCTGCGGCAAATCCACCCTGCTGCGTACCTTCAACAAGATGTACCAGCTGTACCCGGAACAGCGTGCGGAAGGCGGCATCCTGCTGGATGGCCAGAACATCCTGACCGACAACTCGGATATCGCGCTGCTGCGCGCCAAGGTCGGCATGGTGTTCCAGAAGCCGACGCCGTTCCCGATGTCGATTTACGACAACATCGCCTTCGGCGTTCGCCTGTTTGAAAAGCTGTCGCGCGCCGATATGGACGAGCGCGTACAGTGGGCGCTGACCAAAGCGGCGCTGTGGAACGAAACCAAAGACAAGCTGCACCAGAGCGGCTACAGCCTCTCCGGCGGCCAGCAGCAGCGTCTGTGCATCGCCCGCGGCATCGCCATTCGTCCGGAAGTGTTGTTGCTGGATGAGCCTTGCTCGGCGCTGGATCCGATCTCCACCGGCAAGATTGAAGAGCTGATCAGCGAGCTGAAGGCCGACTACACCGTGGTGATCGTGACGCACAACATGCAGCAGGCGGCGCGTTGCTCCGACTCTACCGCATTTATGTACCTGGGCGAGCTGATCGAGTTCAGTGATACTGATAACCTGTTCACTGCGCCGCAGAAAAAGCAGACTGAAGACTACATCACTGGCCGTTATGGTTGATAGGAAGCATCATGGATAACCTGAATTTAAACAAACATATTTCCGGCCAGTTCAACGCAGAGCTTGAGCATATCCGCACCCAGGTGCTGACCATGGGCGGGCTGGTGGAGCAGCAGCTGACCGACGCCATCACCGCGATGCACAATCAGGATGGCGAGCTGGCCAAGCGCGTGATCGAAGGCGACGCCAAGGTCAACATGATGGAAGTGGCGATCGACGAAGCCTGCGTGCGCATCATCGCCAAACGCCAGCCGACCGCCAGCGATCTGCGCCTGGTCATGGCGATCATCAAAACCATTTCCGAGCTGGAACGCATCGGCGACGTGGCGGACAAAATCTGCCGCACTGCGCTGGAGAAGTTCTCGCACCAGCACCAGCCGCTGCTGGTGAGCCTGGAGTCGCTGGGGCGCCACACCGTGCAGATGCTGCACGACGTGCTGGACGCCTTTGCGCGCATGGATCTGGACGAGGCGATCCGTATTTACCGCGAAGATAAAAAGGTCGACCAGGAATACGAAGGCATCGTGCGTCAGCTGATGACCTACATGATGGAAGACTCGCGCACCATTCCGAGCGTGCTGACCGCGTTGTTCTGCGCCCGTTCTATCGAGCGCATCGGCGACCGCTGCCAGAACATCTGCGAATTTATCTTCTATTTCGTCAAAGGGCAGGATTTCCGTCATCTGGGCGGCGACGCCTTGGAAAAGCTGCTGTCTCCAGGCGGTAAAGACGAAAAGGACGACTAACCCTTTCCGGGTAATATCCTTCGAAGGCGCGGTTTCCCGCGCCTTTATTCCATCTTCAGCGCGTAAAGATAAAAAGGTTATAAATATAGCTTTTTATATTATTTCCTGACCTATGTGGCGCTTGCTAGCTTATCCGCCAGCAGGACATCAACCACTTAGGAGCTCTCTATGAAACATCGCGCTTTGGCCTTAACGTTGTTAGCCAGTCTGACCGGCCTCGCCGCCGGCGCCGCGCACGCGGACAAACTTGACGATATCAAGCAAGCCGGCGTGGTGCGCATCGCGGTGTTCGACAGCAACCCGCCGTTCGGCTACATCGATCCGCAGAGCAAGAAGCTGGTGGGTTACGATGTGGATGTCGCCGACGCGATCGGCAAAGCGCTGGGCGTGAAAGTGGAGCTGCGCGCCACCAACCCGGCTAACCGCATTCCGCTGCTGGTGTCGAAGAAGGTTGACCTGATCGCCGCCAACTTCACCATTACCGACGAGCGCGCCAAGGAAGTGAACTTCAGCGTGCCGTATTTCGCCACCGGCCAGAAATTCATCGCTCGCAAAGGCGTGCTGAAAACGCCGGAAGACATCAAGAAGCTGCGCATCGGCGCGGACAAGGGCACGGTACAGGAAATCACCCTGCGCGAGCGTTTCCCGACGGCGAAAGTGATCTCCTACGATGACACCCCGCTGGCTTTCGTGGCGCTGCGCAATGGCAACGTACAGGCGATCACTCAGGACGACGCCAAGCTGGTTGGCCTGCTCGGCAATCTGCCGGCGGCGCAGAAGGCCGAGTTTGAGATTTCGCCGTTCAGCCTGACCAAAGAGTATCAGGGTGTCGGCATTCCCAAAGGCGAAGATCGCCTGACCGCCGCGGTGAACGAGACGTTGATCAAGCTGGAAAAAGACGGTGAAGCGGTTAAGATTTACGATCGCTGGTTCGGGCCGGAAACCCAATCCGCCCAGCCGCGCGGCGATTTCAAAATCGCGCCTTTGGATCAGCAACCGAAAGCCTGATGTAACCGCGCGCGGTGAGATCGGTACGGAGGGGCGCAGCTTGCTGCGCCCCTGATGCATTCTGCAAGACAAGGATTGAACATGAACCTGGACTGGCTGCTGGCGCCGCAATATCTGAGCTGGCTGTGGCACGGTTTTCTGCTGACGCTGTGGCTTTCCGCCTGCGCGGGCCTGGCGGCCACGTTGCTGGGCTTTGTGCTGGCGGCGATGCGCGACAGCAGCCTGCGGCCGTTGCGCTGGCTGGCGATGGGCTACAGCTCGCTGTTTCGCAATACGCCGCTGCTGGTGCAGCTGTTCTTCTGCTACTTCGCCGCCGGGCAGATCCTGCCTTCCGCCGCCATGCAGTGGCTGAACAGCACCCATCAGGTCGGCCCGCTTGAGTGGCCGTCGTTCGAGTTTCTCGCCGGTTTCTTCGGCCTGACGCTCTATTCCACCGCCTTTATCGCCGAAGAGATCCGTTCCGGCATTCGCGGCGTCGCCGGCGGGCAGAAATATGCCGCTCAGGCGCTGGGGCTGACCGGTTGGCAGGCGATGCGCTACGTGGTGCTGCCGCAGGCGCTGAAAATCGCGCTGCCGCCGCTGCTGGGCCAATACATGAACGTAATCAAAAACTCGTCGCTGACCATGGCGATCGGCGTTGCCGAACTCTCTTACGCTTCGCGTCAGGTCGAAACCGAAACGTTGCGCACCTTCCAGGCGTTTGGCGTGGCGACGGTGCTGTATATCGCCATTATCGCGCTGCTGGAAGGCTGGGGCATGTGGCGCCAACAGCGTAAACCGCTGGGAGGACATTGAGATGGATTTCAGCGTGATTCACGATAACCTGGGCTATCTGCTGTGGGGCACCTGGCCGGACGGGCCGCTGGGTGGCGCAGCGCTGACGTTGGCGATCAGTCTGATGGCCGGCGTAGCCTCGGCGGTGCTCGGTACCTTACTCGGCGTGGCGCTGGCGATGTCGCGCGGCGTGGCCGCCGGGCTGCTGGCGGCGCTGCTGGGCTTTTTCCGCGCTATTCCGGTCATCATGCTGATCTTCTGGACCTATTTCCTGCTGCCGATGGTGTTTGGCGTCGAGATCCCGGAAATCACCACCGTGGTGTGCGCGCTGGCGCTGATCGCCTCAGCCTATTTGGCCCACGCGGTGAAAGCCGGCATCGCCGCCATCGGCCCCGGCCAGTGGCAGGCCGGGCTCTCTCTGGGGCTGACCCGCTGGCAGACGCTGCGCATGATCGTGCTGCCGCAGGCGCTGCGCATGATGGTGCCGTCGTTCATCAACCAGTGGATCTCCCTGATCAAAGACACCTCGCTGGCTTATATCGTCGGCGTTGGCGAACTGACCTTCCTGGCGACTCAGGTCAACAACCGCAGCATGGTCTACCCGATGGAAGTGTTCCTGTTCGTGGCGCTGGTCTATTTTGTGTTCTGCCTGGCGCTCGACCTGCTGGCCAACGCGGTCAACCGCCGCTTCGGCGCACAAACCCGCGCGCTGAAGCGGTCCTGGCGCTGGTGGCGCAACAAACCGCCGTTGCCGGCCAGTTAATCGGCCGTCAGCCGCCAGCCGCGTTCACGCCACAGCGCGGGCAGCTGAGCCAAATCGTCGAACGTCGTCACCAGCGGGTGGTCGATCGGCGGGTTATGCGGATCGGCGCAGAAGTAAAATACCGGAATGCCGGCGGCGATCCCGGCCTGCGCGCCGGCGGGCGAGTCGTCTACCAGGAGACAGCGCGTCACCGGCACCTGCATCTGTTCGGCGGCGTGAAACACGATCGCCGGATCCGGCTTCCAGCGCTGAATGTCATAGCCGCTGAACAACCGGTCATCAAAATAGGGCAGCATGCCGGTCAGGCCGAGCGAGTGCTGCATCTTGCTGACCGGCCCATTGGAGACGGTGCAGATTGGCACCGTCACCTGCGCCAGCAACTCGCGGGCGCCGGCGATCTGCTGCAGCTCGCTGTCGAACAGCCGCGCCACTTCCTGCCGATACAGCGGTTCCAGCGTCTCTTTTGCCAGATCGGTGCCCTGCTCGGCGTTGACCCGATCGATGATCTCGTACAGTTTCACCCCTTTGTATTTCTTGAACACCTCTTCCAGCGACAGATGAATGCCGTAGTGGGCGAACATGTGCACGTAGGCTTTGCTGCACAGCACTTCGCTGTCCACCAGCGTGCCGTCGCAGTCGAACAAAATGCAGTCAATCTGATTCATGCGGGACAGGTTCCTTCGGGTTAGCGCCGCTGGCGGTGCTCAGCGATCACTTGATCAGGTTACGCGCCTTGAGATCGTGCAAAATCAGCGCGGCGACATGTGAGCAATGCGGCAGATCGCGGCTGTCGCACCATCTCAGTTCGGCGATTTCGGCGGCCGGCTGCAGCTGCCCGGTAAAGCCGGCCTGGTAGCAGCGAATGCGCACCTGGGTGCCGTCCTGCTTGCCGTCTGCCGGGCCGGAGAACTCGCCGTAAAACGCGATGGAGTTCGGCTGCAGCGCGACGGTCAGCTCTTCGTCGATTTCGCGGCACAGCGCCTGTTCGTCGGTTTCACCCGCTTCGCGCTTTCCACCAGGCATATAAAACAGCGTCTTATTGTGTGAGCGCACCAGCGCCACTTTGTCATCTTTCAGCGCGATCAACGCGAGCTTATCGATAAAGGTCGAAGACATGCGGGTTCCTGTTTCTTAACGGATGAGGAAAGAGGGGCGATAGGCCATTTTATCGGCCGTGCCGACAAACGGCAACGCAATGGGCGGTCAGGGGATGAATGTCTGTAAATACAAGCCGTTGACACGTTTAGCCGTAAAGACGGCGAAAAAAACCGGTGTTCGGCGTCAAAAGCCCCACTTTTTGTTATAGGATAGCCGGCGACTGTCCATTCCCATTTTCGGAATTCTGATAATGACCAAACCAGTATCTGGCCTTGACGCTGAGCAAGGCTTGCTTGGGCGCGTGTTTAAACTCAAGCAACATGGCACGACGGCGCGTACGGAAACGATTGCCGGTATCACCACCTTCCTCACCATGGTGTATATCGTGTTCGTTAACCCGCAAATTTTGGGCGCGGCGGGCATGGATACCCAGGCGGTATTTGTCACCACCTGTTTGATCGCCGCCTTCGGCAGCATCTTCATGGGGCTGCTGGCGAACCTGCCGGTGGCGCTGGCGCCGGCGATGGGCTTGAACGCCTTCTTCGCCTTCGTGGTGGTCGGGGCGATGGGCATCTCCTGGCAGGTGGGCATGGGCGCCATCTTCTGGGGAGCTGTCGGCCTGCTGCTGCTGACCATTTTCCGCATTCGCTATTGGATGATCGCCAATATTCCGGTCAGCCTGCGGGTCGGCATCACCAGCGGCATCGGCCTGTTCATCGGCATGATGGGGCTGAAAAACGCCGGCATCGTAGTGGCCAACCCGGATACCCTGGTGACCATCGGTAGCCTGACCTCGCACAACGTGCTGCTGGGGGCGCTCGGCTTCTTCATCATCGCCGTGCTTTCTTCGCGTAACTTCCACGCGGCAGTGCTGGTGTCGATCGTGGTCACTACCCTGATCGGTTGGATGCTGGGCGACGTGAAATACGGCGGCCTGTTCTCGCTGCCGCCGAGCATTACCTCGGTGGTGGGCCAGGTCGACGTGGCCGGCGCGCTGAACATCGGGCTGGCCGGGGTCATCTTCTCGTTTATGCTGGTGAACCTGTTCGACTCCTCCGGTACGCTGATCGGCGTCACCGATAAAGCCGGCCTGACCGATAACCAGGGCAAGTTCCCGCGCATGAAGCAGGCCCTGTACGTAGACAGCATCAGCTCAGTGGCTGGTTCGCTGGCGGGCACTTCTTCCGTGACCGCTTACATCGAAAGCTCGTCCGGCGTCGCCGTCGGCGGCCGCACCGGTTTGACGGCGGTGGTCACCGGCCTGCTGTTCCTGCTGGTGATCTTCCTGTCGCCGCTGGCGGGCATGGTGCCGGCTTACGCCGCCGCCGGCGCGCTGATCTACGTCGGCGTGCTGATGACCTCCAGCCTGGCGCGGGTGAAGTGGGACGATCTGACCGAAGCGGTTCCGGCGTTTGTTACTGCGGTGATGATGCCGTTCAGCTTCTCGATCACCGAGGGCATCGCGCTCGGCTTTATCTCCTACTGCGTGATGAAGCTGGGTACCGGCCGCTGGCGTGAAATCAGTCCGTGCGTGGTGGTCGTGGCGCTGCTGTTCGTGCTGAAGATCGTCTTCGTCGACGGCCATTGATCGCTAAAGGGCCGACTGTGGTCGGCCCTGAATCCCTAGACGCCCGGCGTCGCATCCGGCGCTTGATCCAACACCCACTGCAATGGCCGCCTGAAGCGCGCCTGCCAGCTGCCGGCGGCATCCTCTCCCTGGGCGAAGTGCAGCGTCTGCACCTGATTCTCCTCCCCGAACAGATTGGCGAAATGTAGCGCCAGCGCCTGTTCGCTGAAGTTTTGCCGATCGTAATACGCCATCACGATTTTCTTTTGCGCCGCCAGCGACTGCTGGGCGGGTTTGATTTCGCCGTGGGGGGCGATCAGCAGCGCACCGGCGTAAAACTGCGGGTATTTCGCGAGCAGGTTAGCGGCGTGCAGCGCGCCCTGGCCGCGGGCGCTGAGGTAAATCCGTTGGGGATTCAGCTTTAGCTGCGGGGCCAGCTGTTGCACCGTGCGCTGCAGGGCGGTTTGGGTGCTCTCGTCGCTGTAATTTGACCAGCGGAAGCTGTTTTCCGACAGCATCTGCGTGCCGTTGATCTCGATGTAGGCCACGCCCATTTCGCCGAACAGCAGCCGCTCCTCGGGGCTGATGGCGGCGGCTTTGCCGTAGGTATGCAGGAAGATCACCGTTGGCCAACCTGCGGGCGGCGCTTCGCCGTCCGGCACCGCGTAGCTGGCTTTGCCTTCATACTGGCGTGCGTGCTGCAGATAGCGCGCTTTGGTGGCGGCCAAAATGGATTGGTAAGTGGCGGAGTGTTGGATGCTGTTGAAGGCGTCGTCCTCCAGCAGGTTGTAGTAGTACCACAGGCCGCGGTCGGCGCTCAGCTGCAGGTAACGCTCCGCCAGCTCGGTTTGCCCTTTCTCCGCCGACGACACCGCCAGTTGGTAGGGCGCCCAGACGTTGCGGCCGTCTTCGCGCATCAGCGTCAGGTACAGCGACATGGCGCCGAGCTTTTTATCTTCCTGGTTTTGCGCGGATCGCGACAGTTGGGCGTTGAGCGCGCTGTGCGCAGGCAGCTCCAGCGGCTCTTCACCGGCGGGATAACGCATGTCTGCGGCGAAAGCGGGACTGGTGATGGCAACAAAAAATAACGCTAAAATGAAAAAATACATGATGCTATGGCTTTAATTTCTAATGAATTGACGGACTTCATGTCCTGTTGCGGCGCCCGGCAGGCGCCGCGAGACCTTCACTCCACGCGGCGAATAAAATCGCTGAATGCGGACAGCTGGCCAGTCAGGAAATCCAGCGTTCCCTGATCGCTCAGTTCACCAGCCTGTTCATCCACCTTGCTCTGGATCACACCGCCCATAAACTCAGGCTTGTTCATTACCATCGCATCGAGGAACACCAGGATCTGGCGCAGGTGATATTGGCAGCGCGCGCCGCCGATCGGCCCCATCGAACTGGTTTGAATGGCGACCGGCTTACCGGCCAGCGGCTGATTCGGCAAGCGCGACAGCCAGTCGATGGCGTTTTTCAACCCGCCGGGCACGGAATAGTTGTATTCGGGGGTAACGATGATCACGCCGTCGGCCTGGCGGATCTGCTCGGCGATCGCCTCGACCGCGGCAGGGAAACCTTCACCCTGCTGCAGGTCGGCATCGTACAGAGGGATATCGCGGATGGAAGGCAGCGCTTCAATGGTGACGCCCTGCGGAGCCAGGCCTGGCAAGGCGCGGGCCACCATGGCGTTGTAGGAGCCTTTGCGCAGGCTGCCGAGCAGAGTGACGATTTTTAAGGCTTGGTCTGACATGGTGATTCTCCCTTTCGAATGAGCAGATTCAGCGAACAACATGGGCGAATAGTAGGCTAAAGCTCGGGTCGAGAATAGGCGATTGCTCAACATTTAGCTGTTTTTACAATTTAATGCAGAAACTCGTGCGGCAAAGACAAGTGCTGTCCGCTTTGCACCGCCTTAACCGGGCGTCGTCAGGCCCGTCAATTTGACGAAACGCGAGGACGCCGCCGGACTGCGCGGCGAGATCTCCCCGTCTTTGCGCAAACCGTGGCGCTCTTCGTAGCGCCAGCACAGCAGGCGATCCAGGCTAGGGCTGCCGGCGCACGCCCAGCTCAGGTATTCGTCGGCGTCGCTCATCACCTGAACGTCCGGCGTGGCGCTGGAGCGCAGGTGACCGGAGAAGGGATGCAGACGCAGCGTAGACTGGCCGCTGTTGCCGAGGCCGGAAATTTTCAGCACGCTTTGCCGAATGCTCCACAGCTGAGTCTCCGCCTCCAGCCGATCGTCCTGCGCGCCGATCCAGGCGCTTTCCGCCGGCGTCTGGTGCGCGTTCTGCAGCGCGCTTTGCCGGCTGCCGCGCGCCCGCATCACTTCGATATCCAGTCCGACTTTGCCTTCGTCGCTGAGCAGCACGCCCACGGTGTTGCTGGCGTAGGCGAGGCTAAAATCGGGCAGCTGATGGTCGGCGAAGCAGGGGCGGCCGGTGGGCGTGGTGGCTATAGGGGGAAGCGTCGGCAGGCCGTACAGGTAGAACATCATTTCGGCGAGCAGAATGCGCCCTTGCAGGTAGCGCGTGCGGCGCTTAACGGAAAAGGTGCGGGTGGCGGCTATCACTTCGTCGGCGAGTCTCTGGGTATCCAGGACAGCGGAGGCCGGGGTCCATCGGGCAAAATGACACGCCATTGTTCGCTCCATGACAGAGGGTCGCTAAGAACGCAGGGGGGTTAGATTAAGACTAAGTTGAGGATTTATCATCAAAAAACACTATGCGTTTTATCCGATTTGTTGCCGATTTCAGTGATGAACGGCGCAGGCGTTATTCCAGGATCCAGCTATCGCCGGTGGCCGGCGCGATCCCTTCCGGCAGCCATAGCCGACCCCACGCGCCGGTACAGTGGCAACCCATGATCTTTTCCGGCTGGTGCTGCCGTAAAAAACGGCGGACGCGCCAGAGCGTGCGCGGGGAAGCGCAACGCAGATGAAAACCGCCAATCAAGGCGTGGATCCGATCGATACCGGTGATTTTCTGGCAGTGGCGCACGATATTCACGATCCCGCGATGCCCGCAGCCGGTCACGATCACCAGACCGCGATCCGATTTGTAAATCAGCACCCCTTCGTCGATAACGTAATCCACCGCCGCGTTTTCCCCGGTAATCACCCCGTAGGCGCGCGGTGCGGGCACGGCGATTTCACCTGACCACATAAAGCGATCGCCGATCGCCAGCGGCTCGCGGCTGTAGTGCATGTTATGGCGCGAGTAGTCGATGTCCAAAGAGAGCTTTTTGATTTTGTGGGTGTGGCCCAGCACCTTCAGCGCCGCATAGCGCTCATCGCCGACCTGCGGGTGGCAGATGATGCGGCTGTTGTCCGGCAGCCAGGCGACGCCGCCGCAGTGGTCATAGTGGCCGTGGGAGAGCACCGTCGCGGTGATGCGGGAGAGATCGACGCCCATCAGCGCCGCATTGCGCAGGAAGCTGTCGTCGGGGCCGGTGTCGAACAGTATGGAGGTCGTCTCGTCCTCAATCAGCAGGCTTAACCCGGCCTTGGCCTGCAATAGCGGGTTGGCGCCGGCGGCGCGGCGGTTTTCCAGCAATACCTTGAGGGTTAACGCCATGTTGACTCGTTCCTGAGAAAGACACCTGACCTTCCAGTATATCGCGGGCAGTTGCGGTGGCGCTGTGAGCCAGCGCGCAGAGCGAGAGCGGGAAAGAAAAACGGCCGGAACAGGGTGCCCCGGCCGTGAAGGCGTCTGGCGGTGTTACGTCAAATAAATTAACGGTAGCATAGCTTGAGATAATATCTATAAGCACACTCAAGAACACAAAATTATAATGTTGTATTGTTTGGAATGACGCTGCGCTCCTTGGTTTGCAGGGGGAGCGCAAAAGGTGCTTTTTTATGGTCGCAGTTCGTCCTTGAATGGAAAAATTTTTCAGTGGTGATAAGGTAGTTCCGGAGTAAAGGGGAATCTCGCGGGTAATTAAATCACTGGTAAGAGATTTTTATTTCTGAAACAATAATGCTAGTAATAGTAATTTTTAGTTGATGTTACTGGCATCAGTTCTGAAAAGTCTATTTTTTATTTTTGTTGTACCTCAACACTTACGCGAGAAACGTCATATTGGGATGTTGAAATCGGGGCTGCTAACGTTGGGTCGAATAAGGCTAAGTTTATTCCTTCACTTACCGAACTTCTGTAAATCACACCATGAAAACCAATTTTTTTAATGAATTCGCATAAATATTGACTAGGGATATAATCAATGGCAGCACTTCGAGGTAATACTGGGCGAGTCAATTCCTCTCCTAACTTTTCTAGAAAAGGTATGTCTGCTCGCATTTTTCCTATTTCTTGTGCATCAGATAGGACAAAAGGAGAAACGTGTTTTCTTGGCTCTCTTAAATCAACAATGATTAGTTCTTCTGGTATTTCAAACTCGGCTACTGTTGCTATTTCACCTGTGTGTGGCCTAATCTCCGAAATCGCTGTGTCGGGCATGGAGCCTAAATATAAATATGGAATGCCCGTTGGGTTTGCTCGTCCATGACTGGCATACTGACTTGGAGGGGCTCCCATATCCTCAATTTTGTATGGAGTATCTGTTTGATTTATCCTCGCTCTAAACCATCTTTTAGGGATATTAAATGCTTTTAAATGGTTTAATAATTCCTGTAATCTTTGTGTATCGATGTTTTCATCAAGAAAGTATCTGTTTTTGTGAAGAATTTCATCTCGCAATGTATCCCATTGCGCAAGACCACTACTTTTGTAATTTTCTGAAGGAGAGAATTTTTTGCGCACTATATCTCCATCATCGAGAATCTCTCCCAATAAATCTTTAGCGTGAGCATTATCCATTTTGGGATGGGAAAATAAACACCAATCTTCTTTTAACCATTCAACAAGGCTTTTCCCCTCAGGATTTATTTCATATATATTTATCAGTAGTTCAAAATAATCAAGCAAGAGTTTCGGGTCAATGATATCAACATTATGACTATTGCAAAAAGAGCAGTTTCCTTTTTTTGGAGTCAACGTAGGGATTATATTATTTCTTAATCCGTTATCATTGAAACATTCAGTACAACACATTCTAATCATTTTTATCTCCTAAAATAATTAGCTAATGTTTCAACATGGTGCCTCATTGATAGTTTTTTGACCGTTCCCAATCCGGGAAAATGACCTTTTGCATGCAAGGCCCTAAATTCTACAATAGCTGAGGTTTCCACTACAGGAGAACCATCTTCATTTATTGTTGTAATGAGTTTTTCAAGTGCCTGACCAAATTTCCCTGCAGGGTCCGTTGGCGTATCTATTGTTGTTGAAACAAAATGATAAATATACATAACATTTTCTTTTTTAGATTCTAAGAACGTGAGATGTATTGCTACGGCATATGCTGGACCACCGCCTTCAGTATAATCATCCCCGACGATTAAAAAGTCGCCAAATCCATTCATTCCTTCTTCTCCGAAGGTTATATGAAGATCAGAAAACTCTTCAATAGGAGGATAATCAGCATTTTTTCTCTTTTTAAAACCGTCGCGAATTAATATTCTTTCGCAGCCATTGAAATGCTTTCTGTAGAGCTTGCCGCAGTATATTTCTAAGAAAACATGTTTGAAAACTCGTCCATTTGTTTTTTCTGACAAAGAGCGAGGTTCAGAAAATCCAGAGTGGATGAAACAAGGTTGATATTCAGCATGTTCATCAAGCAAATCTATTATATCTTCTTCATTCATCCCTTCACTTAATAATATCCCTGCAAAGATGTTTGCATGTCCATGAAAGCTGTCTCTCAATAACTGAGAGATATTATGTCCATTTGTTGAATGATCACCATATGAAGGGTTTACTATTACAATTGCATTACCTTTAGCTTCACAGATAGCTTTCAGTGTTTTTTCCAATCCATTCAGAGTTTCTTTAACTGGTTCGATAATTGGAATGAAACCAGCCAGAGCCATTGTCTCTGCTGTTTCACGAATTGCTATTAGTTCAAACTGCTTACCTCTAAAATATGGATAGTACATAGTTTATTAAACCCATTTAAGTGCTTCATTAAGAGGTTTATTTAACGTCTCAACTAAGCGATCTCGATCCTTACTACGCAACTGCACCATTAGGGCTATACTTTGCAATGCACTTGGTAAGTTTGCAATTAAAGTACTTAATGGAGCAAGATTACGCGTCCTTTTTAAAGTTTTTATCATGTATCTCTGTACATCAATTGGATTTAACTCAGTAAAAATCCCTCTTATTGCATTACTCATTAGTGTGTTGGGTAAATCTGGAATTTCGACATCTAAATATTTTAGAATTTCAATAGCTTCGCTAATTCTTAGTGAGTCAAAAATAGTTGCAGTACAAATATAATCAATGCACTCTTTTGCTTCTCTTATAATACTTATTCTATTCCATCTAACCAAACTCATTACTCCTACCTCTTCAGATGTTTTTTCCAAAACATCTTGAATATGTGCAGAGCCAGCAATGACGTAGATCTTACTAAATGCTTTTCTATAATTCTCTATTTGGCTCTCGAGTCTAGCAAGTGAGTCTCTATCGGATTTTATTTCGTATACAGTTCCACAACCGTTAAGAATAACCATATCTGCTTTGCTAGAGCCAATTCTAAACTCCGTAAGCATACTGGCGGTTCGCAAAGAATGGCGTCCTAATAATACATTTCGAATTAATGCCGAACGATAGACATACTCATTTCTCAAACCTGAGCGTCTGAGCAAAGAAAATGCTGTATCAAAGGCATCACCAATAGTTACATTATCTATGTCATCAGATTCGAAAAAAGAAGCCTCAGACAGCAACCTTGAAAAAAGCGGTGACTGACCTTTTTTTGCTATCTCGGAAATTACTGATGAAGAAAACATCCTTGATAGCGCTGAGAGTTGCGTAGGATTTAGCACATCTATCCTCACAATGTTTATACTTAATAGTAACTATCTCTCATATTATTAGTTACTTTCAGTGAGTTATATAACAATTATGATGATAACTTATTGGCTAACTTTTGTCACATTGTTGTTCCAGTTTATTTGCAAGTGATTGATTTTAATTGATTGATTTATATTGGTTTTTTGTCTTATGTTTTTTGTGCAGAACATTGAAGTGGCATAAGTAGGGTACTTAACTTATTAAATCAACTTATAATAATGTTCATTATTGTTATTTGACCTCATAAGTCTTCCTAGACTTCCCGATGGTCACATTACTTCCTGCATTGATCTGCGTATCCACAAAATCAGCCTGAGACAGGATCATCCCTCGGCGCTGGTTTAGGTACTCCGAGCGGTTGTAACCTCCGAGAGCGCAGGGAATTTTATGTGCCAGGTAATTCCCTACACAATCAGCGTTGTATTCCTGCTCATGTAGCACTGTGCTGGTAGTACGCCGGAAATCATGAATAAAAATACCTGACGTTTAGCGCCTGCGTACTTACTGTGCAGTTATGGGGTTCGGGCATTGGTAGTCGTTGCTGCTGGGGAAAACGTAAGGGGAATCTCCGACCAGAAATTCTAGCTCTTCGAACATCGCCAGCACCTGCTTTGACAGCGGAACAATATGCGGGTTATCCATCTTCATCCTTTCATTGGGGGTTCACTCCATGTCGCGTCAATCATCTCCGGTTTACGCATGATGTAGATAATCAGTAAGTTTAGCACCAGCTTATGGCGTCGAGATCCTCGTAAGAGGATAGCGGCGCAGCATTGTGTTGTACTTGTGGTCGCGCTGCTGGATTTCCTTGAAAAAATGCTCGGCGAACTGACTCAGAGTGGTGTCTTCCGGACCCACCAACTTGGCGCTGTTTCTTCTGCGCGGGTGACTCGCCAATGGCTGACATTTGCGATGTGCCATCACGCATGAGACTGGCGATCCTGAGGATAAGTGCCGGGTACTTCCCCAGCGTGAGCTTTTCGTTCTTGCCGTTCAGCCTGAATCATCCCGCCCGTTGGAAATACCTCCAGATACAGGCCGCGATAATCGCTGACGGTGTAGGTTTTGTCCCTGGGCTTGTGTGCCTTCAAGGCGGTGTCGGTGAGTGCCATCTTCTTCCTCCGTATGTCCAAGTAGAAGATGGCTCCGGCCAAACCGCTACTTGGACATAAAATCAGATGGTTTTCAGTGTGCTTCAGCAGAGGCCAATAGGCAAAAAGGCTAGTTTTTACGCGGGATTCAAGGCGGTTTGACGACCTTGATGGATGCCTGTAGAACCCGCGTTATTTACCGATACAGAAGCTGGAGAAAATGCGGCCCAGCAGGTCGTCGGAGGTGAATTCGCCGGTGATTTCGCTCAAGGCCAGCTGCGCCTGGCGCAGTTCCTCGGCCAGCAGCTCGCCCGCGTAAGCGCTCACTAACTGTTCTTTGCCCTGCACCAGATGCTGCGCCGCCAGTTCCAGCGCCTGCAGGTGGCGACGGCGCGCCAGGAAGCCGCCTTCCATGTTGCTGGTGAAGCCCATGCTCTGTTTAAGATGATCGCGCAGCACATCGACGCCTTCGCCGGTGCGGGCCGACAGGCGAATAAGCGAGTGGTTGTTCACTTCCGTCATACCCAGCGTTTCGCCGGTGATGTCGGCCTTGTTACGCACCACGGTGATCGGCAGCGTGTTCGGCAGGCGCGCCATAAACTCCGGCCAGATTTCGGCCGGCTCGGTGGCGGCGGTGGTGGTGCCGTCAACCATAAACAGCACTCTGTCGGCCTGTTCGATCTCGTTCCATGCACGTTCGATGCCGATGCGCTCCACTTCGTCGCTGGCGTCGCGCAGGCCGGCGGTGTCGATGATGTGCAGCGGCATGCCGTCGATATGGATGTGTTCGCGCAGAACGTCGCGGGTGGTGCCGGCGATATCGGTGACGATCGCCGCTTCGCGCCCGGCCAACGCATTGAGCAGGCTGGATTTACCGGCGTTAGGACGCCCGGCGATCACCACCTTCATCCCTTCGCGCAGCAGGCTGCCCTGGCGCGCTTCACCGCGCACGTTGTCCAGATCCGCCATCACGTCATTGAGCTGCGCCTCGATTTTACCGTCGGACAGGAAGTCGATTTCCTCGTCCGGGAAGTCGATCGCCGCCTCCACGTAGATTCGCAGGTGAGTGAGCGCTTCCACGAGCTGGTGGATGCGGGTGGAGAACGCGCCCTGCAGCGAGTTCATCGCCGAACGCGCCGCCTGTTCGGAGCTGGCGTCGATCAGATCGGCGATCGCTTCGGCCTGCGCCAAATCGAGTTTGTCGTTGAGAAACGCGCGTTCGGAGAACTCGCCGGGCCGTGCGATGCGTACGTCGGGCAGCGCCAGCACGCGCTTGAGCAGCAGATCGAGGATCACCGGCCCACCGTGGCCCTGCAGCTCCAGCACGTCTTCGCCGGTAAAGGAGTTCGGCCCGGGGAACCACAGCGCGATGCCCTGATCGAGAGTGTCACCAGTGGCGTCGCGGAACGGCAGATAGTCAGCGTAGCGCGGCTTCGGCAGCTTGCCGAGCAACGCCTGGGCGACGTCTTTGGCCTTGCTTCCGGAAATGCGCAGAATGCCGACGCCGCCGCGTCCCGGCGGGGTGGCTTGGGCTACGATGGTATCGGTGGTGCTCATAACGGTTCTCTCTGACGATTAAGATGCAAAAAGGCGGTCTAATGACCGCCTTTGGTGTGACTGCAAGGGTCGGCGCGCCGAACCCCTACAATACGCTTAGCTTTTTTTCTTGTCGCGGCTGTGCAGACCGCGTTTTTCCAGACCACGGTAAATCAGCTGCTGCTGCAGGATGGTCACCAGGTTGCTGACGATGTAGTACAGCACCAGACCGGACGGGAACCACAGGAAGAACACTGTGAAGATCACCGGCATGAAGGTCATGATTTTCTGCTGCATCGGGTCAGTCACGGTGGTCGGCGACATCTTCTGAATGAAGAACATCGTCACGCCCATCAGGATTGGCAGGATGTAGTACGGGTCTTGCGCCGACAGGTCATGGATCCACAGGGCGAACGGCGCGTGGCGCAGCTCGACCGAACCCATCAGCATGTAGTACAGCGCCAGGAAGATCGGCATCTGAATGATCAGCGGCAGACAGCCGCCGAGCGGGTTCACTTTCTCCGCCTTGTACAGCGCCATCATCTCTTGGCTCATGCGCTGTTTGTCATCGCCGATACGCTCGCGCATCGCCTGCAGTTTCGGCTGCAGCATGCGCATTTTCGCCATCGAGGTGTACTGCGCCTTGGTCAGCGGGTACATGATGCCGCGCACGATGAAGGTGATGATGATGATGGAGAAGCCCCAGTTGCCGATAAAGCCGTGGATGAACTTCAGCAGTTTGAACAGCGGCTGGGAGATGAACCACAGCCAACCGTAATCCACGGTCAGGTCCAGGTGCGGCGCCAGCTGGGCCATCTGGTCCTGCAGCTCCGGACCGACCCACAGGGTGGCGTTCAGCTGTTGCTGAGCGCCCGGCTGCACCACAACCGGCGTAGACTTGAAGCCGATGGTGGACAGGTTGTCACCCGGTTTGGCGGTGTAGAAGGTGTTGTCACCCTTGGTCGCCGGCACCCACGCGGTGGCAAAGTACTGTTGCAGCATCGCGACCCAACCGTCTTTGGTGGTGACGCTCAGGTTTTCATCTTTGTCGAACGCGTATTTCTGGTACTTGTCTTCGCTGGACGAGTACGCCGCGCCGCGGAAGGTGTGCAGCGCGAAGTTGCTGCTGCCGGTGTCGCGGTGCTTAGGCAATTCGGTGGTCTGCTTCAGCTGGCCGAACAGGGTCAGCTCCAGCGGCGTCGCGCCTTTGTTGTCGATGCTGTAATCCACGCCGACCGCATAGTGATCGCGTTTGAGCACGAAGGTCTTGGTGTAGACCGCGCCGTCTTTATCGGTGTAGGTCAGCGGAATGCGCAGCTCGTCCTGGCCTTCCGGCAGGGTGTAGCTGTCTTGTGCCGCCTGATACAGCGGGCGTTCGCCGTTGGCCGGGTTGTCCGGGCCGTTTTTACCGGTCAGGCCGCTTTGCGCCTGATAGACGAACGACGGGGTGGTTTCCAGCAGTTGGAACGGAGTCGATGAACCCAGAGTATCCGGGTAGGCCAACAGTTTAGCCTGCTCGATATCGCCACCACGGGTGTTGATGGTCAGCGACAGCACGTCGGTGTTCACGGTAATCAGCTTACCCTGACCACTGGCTGGCACGGCCTGGCTGGCGGCATCACCGGCTACTGCGTTCGAAGTCTGTTGCGTGGTCTGTGCGGCCGGCTGCGGAGCGTTGTCCGTTTGCCATGCCTGCCAGATCATGAAAGACACGAACAGCAGAGCGATGAGGAGAAGATTGCGTTGCGAATCCATCGTTAGTGTTCTCTGTTATCGTCGGTTTTTGGCGGCACCGGATCATCGCCACCTGGGTTCAAAGGGTGGCATTTTAATACGCGTTTCAATGCTAACCAACTGCCTTTTATCATGCCAAACCTGCTTAATGCCTCAATTGCGTAATGAGAGCATGTCGGCTGGAAGCGACAACGAGGCCCTAGCAGCGGACTGATGACGAGCTGATAGGCTCGCACCAGCCCGATCAGGATGCGGGAGCCTGGCGACAGTGGCGACGCCATAATTTATCCAAAGCTTCCGTCAGCGCGCGGTTATCCAAATCCGCTATCCCCTTTTTGGCCACCACGACAAAATCCATCGCCGGTAATTCGTGCTGGCGCAGGCGGAAGCTTTCGCGGGTTAGGCGTTTGATCCGATTACGCTCGTGCGCGCGTTTGACGTGTTTTTTGGCGACGGTAAGACCGATGCGGGGATGCCCCAGCTGGTTCAGGCGGCCGAGGATGGTGATTTGCGGCGTGCCAGCCCGTTGTGGCTGCTGGAAGACGAAAGTGAAATGAGTGGGAGTTAACAAACGTAACTCCCTGGGAAAAGCGAGCTTAACCACTCAGCGGGTTAGCTTTATTACTTAGAAACAGTCAGACGAGCACGGCCTTTCGCACGACGGCGGGCCAGAACTTGACGACCATTTTTGGTGGCCATACGAGCACGGAAACCGTGGCTACGGTTGCGCTTCAATACGGACGGTTGGAAAGTGCGTTTCATAGCGATTTCTACCTAAACTTAAAATAATTACTGATCAGTAAACGCGTTTGGCTACTCGGCGTGAAGATGACCGACGCCTCAATCGCAATACATAAAGAAGCGGGATTGTAATAATTGTACAGTCCTGAGTCAATTCGCATCGCGCCAGCCTACCTGGTTGTCTGCCAATAACGGAACAAAATCCGGTCTTGGCCCGTGGTCACCGCAGAATCCTGTCTGGCTAATGACGCACCATAAGGAACCAGGTATCACACGTAGGGCGAAGATTATACGGACTCGGGGTGAAATCGCAAGGATCCCCGTGAGATCCTTTGCGCGCGATCCCAGGATCCGGCGTGGATAACAGGGTATAACCGGTTGACAATGTAAAAAACGCGGCGCAGCGGCCGGGATCTGCACGGTCGTGCGGCCGCAGCGGTGAAAAGATCGCCGCCGGCCGCGGCCTGTGGATAAAATGGATCTAATCTGTGAGGAAGGGGAGGATCTCTTGCGCGGATTGCGCTATGATCCGTCATTCCGATCGCGATCCCTCATGCCGGGATCGTGAGGGACACAAACCGTGAAAGGCGGTTCGCATCCCCCACAGGCAAACAGCCGATGCCGGGTATGTGTCAAAAATCATGAGTTATAAAAAAGTTGCCCGTTTCTTTTCTTTATTGATCTTGTTCGAGTGGAGTCCGCCGTGTCACTTTCGCTTTGGCAGCAGTGTCTTGCCCGATTGCAGGATGAGTTACCTGCCACAGAATTTAGTATGTGGATTCGCCCATTGCAGGCGGAACTGAGTGACAACACCCTGGCGCTGTACGCGCCTAACCGTTTTGTGCTGGATTGGGTTCGCGATAAGTACTTAAACAACATCAATGGTCTGCTGAATGATTTCTGCGGCACGGACGCGCCTTTGCTGCGTTTTGAAGTCGGCAGCAAGCCGATCACGCAGGTGATAAGCCAGACCGTGACCGCCAGCGTCAGCAGCGCTCCTGCGGCTCCGGCGGCGCGCACGGCCGCGCCTTCGCGCCCGAGCTGGGACAACGCGGCGGCGCAGCCCGAGCTCTCTTACCGCTCCAACGTCAACCCTAAACACACCTTCGACAACTTCGTCGAGGGTAAGTCCAACCAGCTGGCGCGCGCGGCGGCTCGCCAGGTGGCGGACAATCCGGGCGGTGCCTACAACCCTTTGTTCCTGTATGGCGGCACCGGCCTGGGTAAAACTCACCTGCTGCACGCGGTCGGCAACGGCATCATGGCGCGCAAGGCCAACGCCAAAGTGGTCTACATGCACTCGGAACGCTTCGTGCAGGACATGGTCAAAGCGTTGCAGAACAATGCCATCGAAGAGTTTAAGCGCTACTACCGTTCGGTCGACGCGCTGCTGATCGATGACATCCAATTCTTCGCCAACAAGGAGCGTTCGCAGGAAGAGTTCTTCCATACCTTTAACGCCCTGTTGGAAGGCAATCAGCAGATCATCCTGACCTCGGATCGCTACCCTAAAGAGATCAACGGAGTGGAAGATCGTCTGAAGTCCCGCTTCGGCTGGGGGCTGACGGTGGCGATCGAGCCGCCGGAGCTGGAAACCCGCGTGGCGATCCTGATGAAAAAGGCCGACGAAAACGACATTCGCCTGCCGGGCGAAGTGGCGTTCTTCATCGCCAAGCGCCTGCGTTCCAACGTGCGTGAGCTCGAAGGGGCGCTGAACCGCGTGATCGCCAACGCCAACTTTACCGGCCGGGCCATCACCATTGATTTCGTGCGCGAAGCGCTGCGCGATCTGCTGGCGCTGCAGGAAAAGCTGGTCACCATCGACAATATTCAAAAGACGGTGGCGGAGTATTACAAGATTAAAGTCGCGGATTTGCTGTCCAAGCGGCGTTCGCGATCCGTTGCCCGCCCGCGCCAGATGGCGATGGCGCTGGCGAAGGAACTCACCAACCACAGCCTGCCGGAAATCGGCGATGCGTTTGGTGGCCGCGACCATACCACGGTGTTGCACGCCTGCCGGAAGATCGAGCAGCTGCGTGAGGAAAGTCACGACATCAAAGAAGATTTCTCCAATTTAATCAGAACATTATCTTCATAGCGCTATGAAATTTATCGTTGAACGTGAGCATCTGCTAAAACCGCTGCAACAGGTGAGCAGCCCGCTGGGCGGCCGCCCGACCTTGCCGATCCTGGGCAACCTGCTGCTGCAGGTGACGGAAGGCTCCCTGCTGCTGACCGGCACCGATCTGGAGATGGAGATGGTGGCGCGCGTCGCCCTGTCCCAGCCGCATGAGCCGGGCGCGACCACCGTGCCCGCGCGCAAATTCTTTGATATCTGCCGTGGCCTGCCGGAAGGGGCGGAGATCGCTGTCACGCTGGAAAGCGAGCGCATGCTGGTGCGGTCCGGCCGCAGCCGCTTCTCGCTGTCCACGCTGCCCGCGGCGGACTTCCCGAACCTGGACGACTGGCAGAGCGAGGTGGAGTTCACCTTGCCGCAGGCGACGCTGAAGCGCCTGATCGAAGCCACCCAGTTCTCGATGGCCCATCAGGACGTGCGTTACTACCTGAACGGCATGCTGTTTGAAACCGAAGGCGAAGAGCTGCGCACCGTCGCGACCGACGGCCACCGCCTGGCGGTGTGCTCGATGCCGATCGGCCAGCAGCTGCCGTCGCATTCGGTGATCGTGCCGCGTAAAGGGGTGATGGAACTGGTGCGTCTGCTGGACGGCGGCGATTCGCTGCTGCAGCTGCAGATCGGCAGCAACAACATCCGCGCCCACGTTGGCGATTTCATCTTCACGTCCAAGCTGGTTGACGGCCGTTTCCCGGACTATCGCCGCGTCTTGCCGAAGAATCCGGACAAAACGCTGGAAGCCGGCTGCGATCTGCTCAAGCAGGCGTTCGCCCGCGCGGCCATTCTCTCGAACGAGAAATTCCGCGGCGTGCGGCTGTACGTCAGCCAGAACCAGCTGAAGATCACCGCCAACAACCCGGAGCAGGAAGAGGCGGAAGAGATCCTCGACGTCAGCTACGACGGCGCGGAGATGGAGATCGGCTTCAACGTCAGCTACGTGCTGGACGTGTTGAACGCGCTCAAGTGTGAAGACGTGCGCCTGCTGTTGACCGACTCGGTCTCCAGCGTGCAGATCGAAGACGGCGCCAGCCAGGCGGCGGCCTACGTTGTCATGCCAATGCGGTTGTAGTCTCGTTACCTTGAATTACAGCACCGTCATCGGTAAAGAGATTGCATGGCTCTGACGCGTTTATTGATTAAAGACTTCCGCAATATCGAGGCGGCGGATTTGGCGCTGGCGCCGGGATTCAACTTCCTGGTCGGCGCCAACGGCAGCGGCAAGACCAGCGTGCTGGAGGCGGTGTATACGCTCGGCCATGGCCGCGCCTTTCGCAGCCTGCAGGCCGGTCGGGTCATTCGCCACGACCAACCGGAGTTCGTGCTGCACGGCCGCATCGAAGGCGCGGAGCGCGAGCTGTCGGTAGGATTGAGCAAGAGCCGTCAGGGTGACAGCAAAGTACGCATCGATGGCAGCGACGGCCACAAGGTGGCCGAGCTGGCGCAGCTGCTGCCCATGCAGCTGATCACTCCCGAAGGTTTTACCCTGCTGAACGGCGGGCCGAAATTCCGGCGCGCTTTCCTGGACTGGGGCTGTTTTCATAACGAACCCGGTTTTTTCACCGCCTGGAGCAACCTGAAACGGTTACTGAAGCAGCGCAATGCCGCGCTGCGCCAGGTGAGTCGCTATGCGCAGATCCGCGCCTGGGATCAGGAACTGATCCCGCTCGCGGAGCGCATCAGCGAATGGCGGGCGGAATACAGCGACGCGATCGCCGCGGATATCACCGCGACCTGCGCGCAGTTTCTGCCTGAATTCGCCCTGAGCTTCTCCTTCCAGCGCGGCTGGGACAAAGAGAGCGACTACGGCGAGCTGCTGGAGCGCCAGTTTGAGCGCGACAGGGCGTTGACCTATACCGCGGTGGGGCCGCATAAAGCGGACTTTCGCATTCGTGCCGACGGCACGCCGGTAGAGGATTTGTTATCGCGCGGTCAGCTTAAGCTGCTGATGTGCGCGTTGCGCTTGGCGCAGGGTGAGTTTCTCACCCGGCAGAGCGGGCGGCGTTGCCTGTATCTGATTGATGATTTTGCCTCCGAGCTGGACACCGGCCGTCGCCGGTTGCTGGCCGATCGCCTGAAAGCCACCCAGGCCCAGGTTTTTGTCAGCGCGGTCAGCGCTGAACAAGTGACCGACATGGCCGGTGAAAAGGGCAAGATGTTCCGCGTGGAACAGGGTAAAATAGAGGTTCAACCACAGGACTAAAATGAGCGAGAAACGTTGATGTCGAATTCTTATGACTCCTCAAGTATCAAGGTATTAAAAGGGCTGGATGCGGTGCGCAAGCGCCCGGGCATGTATATCGGCGATACCGATGACGGCACCGGTCTGCACCACATGGTATTCGAGGTTGTGGACAACGCTATCGACGAAGCGCTCGCGGGCCACTGTAGTGACATTCAGGTCACCATCCATGCCGACAACTCGGTATCGGTGCAGGATGACGGCCGCGGCATTCCGACCGGCATTCACCCGGAAGAAGGGGTTTCAGCCGCAGAGGTCATCATGACCGTGCTGCACGCCGGCGGTAAATTCGACGACAACTCCTATAAAGTTTCCGGCGGCCTGCACGGCGTGGGCGTCTCGGTGGTTAACGCCCTGTCGGAGAAACTGGAGCTGGTGATCCGCCGCGAAGGCAAAGTGCACGAACAAACTTACAGCCACGGCGAGCCGCAGGCGCCGCTGAACGTGGTGGGCGAAACCGAGCAGACCGGCACCATGGTGCGCTTCTGGCCGAGTCACCAGACTTTCACCAACGTGACCGAATTCGAGTACGACATTCTGGCCAAGCGTCTGCGCGAGCTGTCCTTCCTCAACTCCGGCGTGTCCATCCGCCTGAAGGACAAGCGCACCGACCGTGAAGACCACTTCCATTACGAAGGCGGCATCAAGGCGTTTGTCGAGTACCTGAACAAGAACAAAACCCCGATCCACCCGAACGTGTTCTACTTCTCCACCGTGAAAGATGACATCGGCGTGGAAGTGGCGCTGCAGTGGAACGACGGTTTCCAGGAAAATATCTACTGCTTCACCAACAACATTCCGCAGCGCGACGGCGGCACGCACCTGGTCGGTTTCCGTACCGCGATGACCCGCACGCTGAACAGCTACATGGAGAAGGAAGGCTACAGCAAGAAGGCCAAGGTCAGCGCCACCGGCGATGACGCGCGTGAAGGCCTGATCGCCGTAGTGTCGGTGAAGGTGCCGGATCCTAAGTTCTCCTCTCAGACCAAGGACAAGCTGGTCTCTTCCGAGGTGAAAACCGCGGTTGAAACGCTGATGAACGAGAAGCTGGTGGATTACCTGATGGAGAATCCAGGCGACGCGAAAATCGTGGTCGGCAAAATCATCGACGCGGCGCGCGCGCGCGAAGCGGCGCGTAAGGCGCGTGAGATGACCCGCCGCAAAGGCGCGCTGGATCTGGCCGGCCTGCCGGGCAAGCTGGCGGACTGCCAGGAACGCGATCCGGCGCTGTCCGAACTGTACCTGGTGGAAGGGGACTCCGCGGGCGGCTCTGCCAAGCAGGGGCGTAACCGCAAGAACCAGGCTATCTTGCCGCTGAAGGGGAAAATCCTCAACGTCGAGAAAGCGCGTTTCGACAAAATGCTTTCTTCGCAGGAAGTGGCGACGCTGATCACCGCGCTGGGTTGCGGCATCGGCCGCGACGAGTACAGCCCGGACAAGCTGCGTTACCACAGCATCATCATCATGACCGATGCCGACGTCGACGGTTCGCACATCCGTACGCTGCTGTTGACCTTCTTCTACCGCCAGATGCCGGAAATCATCGAGCGCGGCCACGTGTTCATCGCGCAGCCGCCGCTGTACAAGGTGAAGAAAGGCAAGCAAGAGCAGTACATCAAAGATGACGAGGCGATGGATCAGTACCAGATCGCCATCGCGATGGACGGCGCTACGCTACACACCAACGCCAGCGCGCCGGCGCTCGGCGGCGAGCAGCTGGAGAAACTGGTGGCTGAGCACTATAGCGTGCAGAAGCTGATCGGCCGCATGGAGCGCCGCTACCCGCGCGCGCTGCTGAACAGCCTGATCTACCAGCCGACGCTGAACGAAGGCGATCTCAGCGATGAAGCCAAGGTGAAAGCCTGGATCGCTTCGCTGGTGCAGGCGCTGAACGACAAAGAACAGCATGGCAGCAGCTATGACTTCGTGATCTTCGAGAACCGTGAACGCCAGATGTTCGAACCGGCACTGCGCATCCGTACCCACGGCGTGGATACCGATTATAAGCTGGACTTCGACTTCATCCACGGCGGCGAATACCGCAAGATCTGCCAGCTGGGCGAGAAGCTGCGCGGGCTGATCGAAGAGGGTGCGTTTATCGAGCGTGGCGAACGCCGTCAGCCGGTAGACAGCTTCGAGCAGGCGCTGGAGTGGCTGGTGAAAGAGTCGCGCCGCGGTCTGTCGGTGCAGCGTTATAAAGGTCTGGGCGAGATGAACCCGGAACAGCTGTGGGAAACCACCATGGATCCGGAAAGCCGCCGCATGCTGCGCGTGACCGTCAAGGACGCCATCGCCGCCGATCAGCTGTTCACCACGCTGATGGGCGATGCGGTTGAACCGCGTCGCGCCTTTATCGAAGAAAACGCCCTGAAAGCGGCGAACATCGATATCTGATGCGTTAATGGCTGTGAAAATCCGCGCCGGGCGACCCGCGCGGATTTTTTTACGCCTTTTTTGGCGCTGACAGCCGAGGCTGAAACGCGTTAGCATGGAAAAAAACCACTGGGAGAAGCGTTGAATGGCTATTGAACTGATTGCGATCGACATGGATGGCACGTTGCTGGATCCGCAGCACCAAATCACGCCGGCGGTAAAGCAGGCTATCGCGGCGGCGCGGCGCAAAGGGGTGCATGTGGTGCTGGCCACCGGGCGGCCTTATGTCGGCGTGCAGGACTATCTGCGCCAGTTGGACATTCAGGGCCCCGGCGATTTTTGCATCACCTACAACGGCGCGCTGGTGCTGCGTGCGGCCGACGGCGCCTGCATCCTGCAGGAAACCCTGGGCTTCGAGGATTATCTGCACTTCGAGCAGATGGCGCGCGAGTTCGGCGTTCACTACCAGGCGTTTGATTTCGATACCCTCTATACCCCGAACAAGGACATCGGCAAGTACACCATCCACGAGGCGGCAATGACCGGCATCCCGCTGAAATACCGCAGCGTGGAAGAGATGGATCGCCAGATGCGTTTCCCGAAAGTGATGATGATCGACGAGCCGGAGCTGCTGGACAGCGCCATTGCGCGCATCCCGGCGGAAACGCGCGAGCGCTACACCATTCTCAAAAGCGCGCCTTACTTCCTCGAGATCCTGCATAAGAACGTCGATAAGGGCGCCGGGGTGAGAATGCTGGCCGAGCACCTCGGCGTGGCGCGGGAAAATATCATGACGCTGGGGGATCAGGCCAACGATACGGCGATGATCGAATATGCCGGCGTCGGCGTGGCGATGGGCAACGCCATTCCCGAGCTGAAAGCGGTGGCGCAGTTTGTCACCAGCGCCAATACCGAAGACGGCGTGGCGCGCGCCATCGAGAAATTTGTGCTCAACGCCTGAGAAAACGGGGCGCTGCGGCGCCCCTTTATATTGCCGCCAGCACCCCTTTGGCGATCTGCAGATCCTGAATCGCCAGCCCGGTAAGATCGGCGATGGTGATGTGTTGCGGCTCGCTTCGCACCTGCTCCCCCTGCGCCAATGCGGTGCCAATTTCGACGATCGGCGTTGAAGTCAGCTTGTTCTGCCGATAAGCCGTCGCGATCTCGCCATATTCCGCACACTGCGTCAGCGCATCGACCAGCAGCGTGTCCGCCTTGGCCACCAGATCGGTCGCCAGCTCTTGCTTGCCGGGCGCGTCGGCGCCCACGGCGCTAATGTGCGTGCCGGGCCGGATATCTGCCGCCTGCAAGATCGGTTCGCGGCTGGGCGTGGTGGTCACGATCAGCTGGCAGTGCGCCGCCAGCTCCGCCGCATCCTGCGTGACCCACACCCGAAATCCCTCGGCTTCGGCATCGCGCCGATACGCCGCCAGCGCCTGTTCGTTGCGGCCCCATACCCATACCTCGCGGCAATCGGTCACCGGTTTCAGACACTGCAGCTGCAGCCGTGCCTGCAGCCCGGTACCGACCATGCCTATCGCCTGAATATGCGGCGGCGCGCATAGCTCGGCGGCGATGCGGCCGGCCAGAGCGGTGCGCAGCGCGGTCAACCACCCCTCATCCTGCAGCAGCGCGCGGGGCTCGCCGGTCTGGGCGGAGAACGCCATCATCAACCCCTGATTGCTGGCCAGACCGTGCTCGGCGTTGCGATAGAAACCGGCGGACACTTTGACCACGAACAGCTCGTCGCCTTCCAGCCAGGCGGATTTGATGCAGCAGTCGCCGGCGGCCCGATCGAACTTGAAATGCTGCACTGGCGGCTGTTGCACCCGTCGCTGCGAGTAGGCGATAAACCCCTGCTTCAGCAGCGGCGTAATGGCCTCGGCGTCGAACGCGGCGAGGATTTGCTGCCGGTTAAGGATGCGCATCGGCGATGGCCTTGAGGTATTTCTCCAGCACGATGTTTTTACCGCACAGCACCACCGCCACCTTTTTCCCCTGGTATTCCGGCGCCAGTTTGATCGCCGCCGCCAGTGCCACGCCGGCCGCACCTTCGATAATCCACCGATCGCTGGCGGCAATCAGACGCATCGCATGCTTGATCTCTGCCTCGCTGACCAGCACTTTACGGTCGATCAGCTGCTGGCACAGTGGAAAGGTCACGGCGCCCGGCTCGACGCCGCCTGCGGTGCCGTCGGACAAGGTTTCTTGCTCTGCCACCGGGAAGATATGGCCCGCTTCCAGCGCGCTGTACATGCTGGTGGCGTTTTCCGGCCAGCAGGCGATAAGCTGCGTGTTCGGCGACAATTGCCGCAAAACGGTGCCGATGCCGGCGATATAGCCACCGCCGCCCACCGCCACGAATACCGCGTCCAGATCGGCGAGTTGTTCAACCAGCTCCATGCCACAGGTGCCCTGGCCGGCAATGACCTGCTCGTCGTTATACGGCGAGATATAGGTTTTCCCCTGCTGGCGTGCGGCTTGTTCCCCCGCCAGTTCGGCGTTCAGCGCATCGCCCGGCACCAGTTCCACGGTGCCGCCCAGCGCGCGGATGGTGTCGAGCTTGATGCTCGCCGCCGTCTCCGGCGCATAAACCGTGACGCCAACGCCCATCAGCTGCCCCGCTAGGGCGACCGCCTGGCCGTGGTTGCCGGTTGAGGCGGCGATCACGCCGCGCCGGCGTTGTTCGCTATCCAGTAGCCGCAGCTTGTTGCTGGCGCCGCGAAATTTAAAGGAACCGGTGTGCTGCAGATGATCGCACTTCAGATACAGCTCGCAGCCCAACTGCTGTGAAAGCAGCACGCTGCGCTCCAACGGCGTGACCCGCACCTGAGGGCGCAGTTGCTGATGGGCAGAAACAATGGCATCGAAGAGGGGGTTCATACCGGCTCCAGAATTTTATTGGACTTAAAAATCCAGTTTGTACTTTTTTGTATTGGTTGTAAACCCCGTCGCCCGGGCGTCTGGCTAACCGGCCAGGCAGGGGAAACGGCATCGCGTTTGCGGTGAAAATAATCATTAATTTATCGCTTAGTGGCATGACCTTTTATTTATTTGCGTTAAGTAAGGCACCGCCACTGCCTTATTTTTATGAGGGAAATGAGAATGAAAAAATAGCGCTCGTCTCATTCACTTATACCGCATTGGCGCCGTTGAGTTTTTCCGCCAGGCATATGGCCGGCTAATCGGGCGCTTATTTCCTGCCGGTGCCGCCGATAGCCTTCAATGATAAGACAGGGGAAAAGTCTGGCGTAATTCCGCACCGAAAAAGCCCTTTGGGCTACCCTTGTTGGCTATGTGAAACGCCGCCGTCGATCCGGTAAGATGGCGGCTCAGTGCCAGCATGCGCAGGAGAGCCGTCATGAGCCATCGGGAAAAACAACTGACTTTCGACCCACGCGGGCATCAGTTAACCAATATCAACGTCTGGACGCCGGACAGCCAATGGCTCGCTTATGACGTGCGCCCGCGCGGCGCCTCTTTCACCGGCCTGAGCATCGAGCGGGTCAACGTCGCCAGCGGCGCGGTGGAAGTGGTGTATCGCGCCCAGCACGGCGCGCACGTCGGCGTGGTCACGGTCAGCCCCGATGCGCCGGCGCGCTATGTATTCATCCATGGCCCGGAGCATCCGGACAGCGCCTGGCAGTATGATTTTCACCACCGTCGCGGGGTGATCGTCAGCGAACCGGATCGCGAGTTGGCCATCACCCTCGACGCGCTGGATATCACAGCGCCCTATACGCCCGGCGCGCTGCGCGGCGGCAGCCATGTGCACGTTTTCAGCCCGGACGGCAGCCGCCTCAGCTTTACCTACAACGACCATGTGATGCATGAACGCGATCCGGCGCGCGATCTGCGCAACGTCGGCGTGGCCGTGCCGCTGCACGGGGTTAATCCGCCGAAACAGCACCCGCGCGAATATGACGGCAGCCACTATTGCGTGCTGGTCAGCGAGACCGTACCGCAGCCGCAGCCGGGCAGCGATCAGATCAATCGCGCCTACGAAGAAGGCTGGATTGGCCGCGAAGGTTACCGCAAGGCCGACGGCAGCCGGCAGCGTTGGGCGCTGGCGTTCATCGGCGATACGCTGTCCGCCGCCGGCGAGAAGCTGCCGGAGGTGTTTATCGTCGATCTGCCGGAAAACGACGCCGACTACGCCGCTGCGGGCGCTCTGCCGCTGCAGGGGACGGAAAGCGAGCTGCCCGCGCCGCCGCTGGGCGTCAGGCAACGGCGGGTGACCTTTACCGGGGAACGCCGTTTTCCGGGCGTAGCCGGCGCGCCGCGCCACTGGCTGCGCAGCTCGCCGGATGGCAGCCAGATCGCGTTTTTGATGAAGGATGACGGCGGCGTGGTGCAGCTGTGGACGGTGTCGCCGAATGGCGGCGAGCCGCGCCAGGTGAGCCGCAGCGAGCATGACATTCAGTCGGCGTTCAGCTGGCACCCGCAGGGCGGGACGATTGCGCTGGTGTGCGATAACAGCGTGATGCTGTGCGAGGTCGCCAGCGGCCGCCTGCAGCGTTTGACGCAGCGCAGCGCGCAGCCGCCGTCGGGCGATGCCGTGGTATTTTCGCCGGATGGCAAGAAAGTGGCGTTTATGCGTGAGATAGCGGGGTTCAACCAGATCTTCGTGGTTGAGGCGTAAGGCGGGCCTGACGGCCCGCAGCGTGCGTGATTAATGCGTGGCGGCGCTGTCGTTACCCTCGCCGGGATTGCCGGTCGCCGCCAGATTCTGCTGCTCGCTGCGCAGGATACGCGCTTTCGGCGAGTCTGCGGTGGCGTCATCGCCGGAACGCAGATAGTCGTAAGGTAACAGTACGGTATCCATCACCGCGGAGAACGGCAGATCCAGCGCCACCAGCGGCATCATCGCCCAACTGGTGTTGTCGTCCTTCAGCATGTCCACGCTGGCGCGGGTGCCGGGATAGTAACCCTGATTCGGGCCAGTATGGCTCATCACGCTGGAGCAACCGCTGGTCGCCAACAGCATGCAGCCCGTCGCTATCGCTTTCATCGTCGTCATTAATCCATCCTGCAGGGTTGCTGTGCCCCTTAATTAAGCCGATTTATAACATCCTGTTGCTGCTTGAAAAGAAGCAAAATCCCGCTCTGTGGCGGCTCTCTCACTTTAGTGTAAGTGGTAAAAAAACTTTCACCTAACCGGAATGAGCTTTTTTTGATCCTCGCCTGTTGAATTGATGAAATCAACCCCCATTTTATCATCAGAGCCGAATTGAGAATTCGCCGTAAGGGGATTCTGGCTTAATTAGCCTGTCCAGAATGGAAGGCGTATTTATTTCAACCTCGCTGAAGTGCCTTAGGAGGCTGTTTTATGCGTAATTTTGATCTTTCCCCGCTATACCGTTCCGCCATTGGTTTCGATCGCCTGTTCAACGCGTTGGAGGCCGGCCAGAGCCAGGGCAACGGCGGTTATCCGCCTTATAATGTCGAGCTGGTGGACGAAAATCATTATCGCATCGCTATCGCGGTAGCCGGGTTTGCCGAGCAGGAGCTGGAGATCACCACGCAAGATAATCTGCTGATCGTGCGCGGGGCGCACAATAATGAACCGGCAGAGAAAACCTATTTATACCAGGGCATCGCCGAACGTAATTTCGAGCGTAAATTCCAGCTGGCCGAACATATTCAAATTAAAGGCGCCAAATTGGAGAACGGCCTGCTGTATATCGACATGCAACGCATCGTGCCGGAAACATTAAAACCGCGCCGCATCGAAATTAAATAATTCCCGTTTCGCCGGCAGTTATGCTGCCGGTAAATATGCAGTCATGACACGCCCGCCGTCAGGGGGCTGAATAAACACATCTCGCTTAATGAAAGGAGTTGTTCCTATGCGTAATTACGATTTATCCCCGCTTCTGCGTCAATGGATTGGTTTTGATAAATTGGCCAGCTCAATGGGGGGCCAGGAGCCTCAGGGGTTCCCGCCGTATAACATCGAGAAAAGCGATGACAATCACTACCGCATTTCTCTGGCGCTGGCCGGTTTTCGGCAGAGCGAACTGAATATCGAAGTGGAAGGGCCGCGCTTGACCGTCAGCGGTAAACCCACACCGCCGGAAAAACAGGTCGAATACCTGCATCAGGGCCTGGTGTGCAAAGAGTTCCAGTTGACCTTCACTCTGGCGGAGCATCTGCAGGTGTCCGAGGCCAAATTTGAAAATGGCCTGTTGCACATCGATCTGGTGCGTCAGGTGCCGGAAGCCTTGCAGCCGCAGCGCATCGCCATCGGCGCGACGCCGGAGCTGGAAGCCAAATAACCGACTGAAAAACGGTCATCATCATGCGGGGGAGATCCAGACGGATCTCCCCCGCTGCGTTATGTGGCGCACGCCACAGACCCCCCGTCAGCCCGATGTCATAATCCTTGTTAATTGTGTGTCTTTGGCCGCAAACCCATTGTTCAACTTTGGCAAGGATGTGACCTATGAGCGATATCGCCCTGACCGTCAGCATGTTGGCGCTGGCGGCCGTCATTGGGCTGTGGATGGGGAACTGGAAGCTGTACGGCGTCGGGTTGGGCATCGGCGGCGTGCTGTTCGGCGGCATTCTGGTCGGGCACTTCGCCCAGAGTGGGCAAATTAGCCTGAACGGCGACATGCTGCACTTTATCCAGGAGTTTGGCCTGATCCTGTTCGTCTATACCATCGGCATTCAGGTCGGCCCCGGTTTCTTCTCTTCGCTACGCGTCTCCGGTTTGCGGCTTAACGCCTTCGCGGTGCTGCTGGTGCTGACCGGCGGCGTAGTGGCGGCGGCGGTACATAAGCTGTTCGACGTGCCGCTGCCGATCATCCTCGGCGTGTTCTCCGGTGCGGTCACCAACACCCCGGCGTTGGGCGCCGGCCAGCAGATTCTGACCGATCTCGGCTCCGATCCGGCGTTGGTGGACGGCATGGGCATGGGCTACGCCATGGCCTATCCGTTCGGCATTTGCGGCATTCTGCTGGTGATGTGGCTGATCCGACTGTTTTTCCGCATCAATATCGAGCGCGAGGCGCAGGCGTTTGAAAGCAGCCTGGGCAATCAGCGCGAGCTGCTGCACGCCATGAACGTGGCGGTACGCAATCCCAATCTGCAGGGCATGGCGATCAAGCAGGTGCCGCTGCTCAACGGTGAAGCGATCGTCTGTTCACGCCTCAAGCGTGGGGAGCTGCTGATGGTGCCGGCGCCGCACGAGCGGCTGGAGCTTGGCGACTACCTGCATTTGGTGGGCAAGCGCGAAGACCTGGAGAATGCCCGGTTGGTGATCGGCGAAGAGGTAGACGCGTCGCTCTCGACGCGCGGCACCGCGCTGCAGGTGGTGAGGGCGGTGGTGACCAACGAGCAGGTGCTGGGTAAAAAAATCCGCGATCTGAACCTGAAGCAAAAGTATGACGTGGTGATTTCACGCCTCAACCGCGCCGGCGTCGAGCTGGTGGCCGGCAGCAACGTGACGCTGCAGTTCGGCGACATCCTCAACCTGGTCGGTCGGCCGGAGGCCATCGACGCGGTGACGGCAATCGTCGGCAACGCCCAACAAAAACTGCAGCAGGTGCAGATGCTGCCGGTGTTTATCGGTATCGGCCTAGGGGTGCTGCTCGGTTCCATTCCGCTGTTCGTGCCCGGCTTCCCGGCGGCATTGCGGCTGGGGCTGGCCGGCGGGCCGCTGGTGGCGGCGCTGATCCTCGGGCGCATCGGCAGTATCGGCAAGCTGTACTGGTTTATGCCGCCGAGCGCCAACCTGGCGCTGCGCGAACTGGGCATCGTGCTGTTTCTGGCGGTAGTCGGGTTGAAGTCGGGCGGCAACTTCATCGAGACGTTGCTGCACGGCGAGGGGCTGACGTGGGTGGGATACGGCGCGTTGATCACCGCCATTCCGCTGCTGAGCGTCGGTATTCTGGCGCGCACGGTGGGCAAGATGAACTACCTGACGCTGTCCGGCATGTTGGCGGGATCGATGACCGATCCGCCGGCGCTGGCCTTCGCCAACGGTCTGCACCCGACCAGCGGCGCCGCCGCGCTGTCTTACGCCACCGTTTATCCGCTGGCGATGTTCCTGCGCATTATGTCGCCGCAGCTGCTGGCGGTGCTGTTCTGGACGCTGTAATCCACAAGAAGGGCGCCGTGGTGGCGCCCCGATGGATTGATCTTAGTTCGCTTCCTGATGCGCGCGTTCGATCTCTTCCGCCAGAATAGCCACGCCGCGCTCGATTTTCTCCGGGTCGGGCACGTAGTTCATGCGCATGCACTGGTGGGTATGTGGCCAGTCGTGCTCCAGCCCCGGGAAGAAGTAGTGGCCCGGCACCATCAGCACGCCGCGCTTTTTCAGGCGCTGATACAGCACCTCGGTAGTGATCGGCAGATCCTTGAACCACAGCCAGAGGAAGATAGCCCCTTCCGGTTTGTGGATCAGGCAGCGTTCCGGCGACAGGTAGCGGCGGATAATCTCGATGGTGTGTTCGACACGCTGTTTGTAGAACGGGCGAATCACCTCGTTCGACAGGCGCAGCAGATCGCCGCGCTCGATCATTTCCGTCGCCATCGCCGGCCCCATGCTGCCCGGCGACAGGCTGATGATGCCGTTCATGTTGGTCAGCGCGGTGATCACCTTCTCGTCGGCGATCACGATGCCACAGCGCGAGCCCGGCAGGCCGAGCTTGGACAGACTCATGCACAGGATGGTATTCGGGTTCCACAGCGGCGTGGCGTCGCTGAAGATGATACCGGGGAAAGGTACGCCGTAGGCGTTGTCGATCACCAGCGGAATATTGCGCTGCTGCGCCAACCGATCGAGCTTTATCAGCTCTTCGTCGGTGATCACGTTGCCTGTTGGGTTGGTCGGCCGCGAAACGCAGATCATGCCGATGTCATCGCCGATATTCAGGTGCTCGAAATCAACGTGATATTTGAACTGGCCTTCCGGCAGCAGCTCGATGTTCGGTTTAGCGGAGACGAACAGCCCTTCGTCCAGCCCGGCGTCGGCATAGCCGATATATTCCGGCGCCAGCGGGAACAGCACGCGGCGGCGTGAACCATCGGCGTAGCGGCCGGCGAACAGGTTGAACAAGTAGAAAAACGCGCTCTGACTGCCGTTAGTCAGTGCAATATTCTGTGGCGAGATCTCCCAGCCGAGCTCGTCGCGCAGCAGATTGGCCAGCGCTTTCAGCAGCGCGTCCTTGCCTTGCGGGCCGTCGTAGTTGCACAGCGCTTCGGTCAGTTTGCCCTGATCGAGCATCTCCTGGCACAGCTGTTTGAAGTAGGCTTCCATCTCTGGGATCTGCGCGGGGTTGCCGCCGCCGAGCATGATGGCACCGGGGGTGCGCAGGCCTTCGTTCAGATCGTCCATCAAACGGGTGATGCCCGCATAACGGGTAAATTTGTCGCCGAAAAGTGAGAAAGTCATAGGTGCAGCAGTACTGTTTTTTAGCAGGTAATCACCCACCATACCGCCAGATAAATCCCGCTGCAATGCGGCCGAAAAATAGACCACTGGGCATAAGTTTTACTCAATGGTCTATTGGTAGCATATTACGCTGAATTATTGTGACCGTTCGCCGGCCCACACTATCATCACCTTATCGTCGCCGAGCCGGCGGCTGAAGGCATAGTAAGCGGCGTGCGGCTGCGGGATTTGCACGCCGCCGCCGATCGCCGGGTGGCGGGCGCGAAACTGCCCCAGCCGCTGCCAGTGGGCCAGCAACGGAGCTTTCTCCCCCTGCAGTTCGCGCCAGTTCATGTTGGAGCGGGTGCCCTGCAGCGGATCGGAACCGGTCGGGCCGAGCGGGCGGCCGCTTTCGTCGCCGTAGTAAATCTGCACCGCGCCCGGCGCCAGCAGCAGCAGGTTCGCCGCCCGCTGTTGCCGGGACAGCGAGCCTTTGGCATCGTCGGCGAAGAACAGCCGGGTGTCGTGCGACGAGAGGTAGCTCAGCACGTTGAAATCCTGCAGCCGCTCGGCCATCTGCCGGTAGGTGGCGTCGATGTCGGCAAAGCAGCCCAACGCCTGTGACGCCTGGTCCTGGAAGTCGAAGTTGATCATCGCGTCGAAACCGTTCTGGTAATAGTCGCTTTTCATCACCCCGTGCCCCCAGGCTTCGCCGGTCATCCAGAACGGTGCGTCATCCAGCGCCTGCTGCGGGTGTTCCGCTTTCCACGCCGCCAGCGCCGCCGTGGCGCGTTGCTTCAACAGCACCAGCGTCGGTTTCTCCACGTGTTTGGCGGTATCGACGCGGAAACCGTCGATGCCGTAATCGCGCACCCACTGGCTGAGCCAGACGGTCAGGTAATCGCGGGTAGTGGCACCGGGGATATCGTGTGCGGCGGTGTCGGGCTTATGGCGGTAGAACAGCGGCAGGCCGCTGGCGCCGGGCGCTTCGGTTTTGATGTCCGGCAAGAAGGCCAGCGACATCGTCAGATCATCGTAGCCCGGCGCGTCATAGTCGCCGATATCGGTGCGGATCCAGTTTTTTCCCCACCATTGGCGCCAGCCCGCCTTGTCGCTGAAGTTGATGTAGTCGTTGAAGCTGTGCCAGTTTTGCCCCGGCCCAGGACGCCAGTCGCCCCAGTTTTTCCCCAGGATGCTTTCCACCTCCGTGCCCTGCAGATACAGCGAGCCGAAGTGAAACGTCTGCATATCCGCCAGCGTGGCGTAGCCGACGTGGTTCACTACCACGTCGAACAGGATGCGAATGCCGCGCTGATGCGCCTGCTCGACCAGCGTGCGTAGCTCCTGTTCGGTGCCCATGTTGGCGTCGAGGCGGGTCCAGTCCAGCGCGTAATAGCCGTGATAGGCGTAATGCGGGAAGTCGCCCTTGGCGCCGCCGCCGACCCAGCCGTGGATCTGCTCCAGCGGTGAGCTGATCCACAAGGCGTTGACGCCGAGTTGCTGCAGATAATCCAGCTTTTGCGTCAGGCCAGCCAGATCGCCGCCGTGAAAGGTGCCGATCTCCTGCAGGCCGTCGCTGCGGCGCCCGTAGCTGTGGTCATTGGTCGGATTGCCGTTCTCAAAGCGATCGGTCAGCACGAAATAAACCGTGGCGTTATGCCAGCTGAACGCCGCCGGTTTAGTGGTGGCGGCGGATTCCAGCAGCAACAAGCCGCCGCTGACGGCGGCGGGCTGCAGCGTGATTTTACCCTGGCTCACCTGCGCCGTTTGGCCGGAATAGAAATCGCGCAGCGTTTCGCCTTCGGCGAAGGTCGAGGCGACGTCGACCGTGACCGGCTTGCCGTCCCAGCACGGGCAGCTGCGGACGGCAACGGCGGCGCTTTCCGGCGCGCTGCGCAGGCTGAGCCGCAGCGTGGGGGTACCGCTGCGGGTGTCGATGTGCGCCTGATAGTCGCCGGCGCGGAACTGCCGCCAGCTGACCGGCGGGTTGACGCCGCAGGGCTGCAGCGACAGCGTCTGGTTAAGCTTCACCGCCTCGGCCGGCTGCCAGCATTGGTTGTCCTGATACAGCTGCAGCGGCCGCTGGCCTTTAGGCAGCGGGGCCTGGCTGATGAACAGCCCGGCGGCGGTTTCGTCGAAGGCCGGAAAGCCGGGCAGCGTCCAGGCGGCTAGCGCTGCTGGCGACAACAGCATCAACAAGGGCAGGGGTAACAGTTTCATGGCTCTCCTTACGCGCGGCAGGAAGCGTTTTTGTCGCAGGGTAGCGCCCAGTGTGGCAAACGGTGAAAAAACGGCCTCCTCCCTGCGGTTTTTTTTCGGGGAGGAGAGGGAGGGCGGAGCGTTTTCGGATTGATTCGGCTTGGCTTTGCGCGTGCGCTGCGGCAGATTAAACGATGAACATCAAAGGAGGTTAGCGATGACGGACAAAAACTGGCGAGAAGAGATCGTTCAGGCAATTCAGGATGCCGAATTGCAGCACTTCGCCGAAGAACATCAGCTGCAGGCGCTGTTCGCGCCGCAGCAGGAAGAGCAACACGGCCGGTTATCCGCAGACCACCGGCCGCGCTAAGTTATTTCTGCAACAGCTGCGGATTGACGCAGTTTTCTTTCACCGTGCCGGTCAATGCGGCGATCAAGTTATCCACCGCGCAGGCGGCCATGCCGTAGCGCGTTTCATGGGTGGCGGAGCCGATGTGCGGCAACGCCACCACGTTCGGCATGCTGAGCAGCGGCGAGTTGGCCGGCAGCGGCTCTTTCTCGAACACATCCAACCCGGCGGCGTGGATCACGCCGTTTTGCAGCGCTTCGATCAGCGCCTGCTCATCCACCACCGGCCCGCGGCCGGCGTTGATCAGAATGCCGCTTTTCTTCATCTTCGCCAGCTGATCGCGGCCGATCATGTGGAAGGTTTGCTCGGTCAGCGGCAGCGTGATGCAAACGAAATCCGACTCGGCCAGCAGGGTATCCAGATCGCAGCGGCGCGCGTTGAAGCGCTGTTCCGCCTCTTCGTGCGTGCGGCGGGCGTTGTACAGCACCGGCATGCCGAAGCCGAAGTGCGCGCGCTGCGCCAGCGCCAGGCCGATGCGGCCCATGCCGAGGATGCCGATGGTTTTGTGGTGCACGTCGACGCCGAACCAGTCTGGCCCGATGCTGCCGCGCCATTCGCCGGCCTTCACCCGTTCGGCCACTTCCACCACCCGGCGCGCGGTCGCCAGCACCAGGCTCATGATGGTGTCGGCGACGGTTTCGGTCAGCACCGTCGGGGTGTGCATCAGCAGCACGTTATGCGCGTTGAGCGCCTCGACGTCGAAGTTGTCGTAGCCGACGGAAACGGTCGAGGCCGCGCGCAGTTTGGGCGCCTGCTGCAGGAAGGCTTCGTCAATTTTACCGCCGGAACCGATGATCCCTTCGGCCTGCTGCAGCGCCTGGCGCAGTTCGTCGCGGTTCTCCGGCTGCAGGCCGTTGAAGGCGTGCACGGTGAAGTGCTGTTCCAGGCGTTCACGCAGGTCGGCAGGCAGGCTTTTGTACAATACGATAGAAGGCTTCATCACGAACTCCAGCTGGGCCAAAGGGGGCCTGGCGCCCCCCCGGTTGGGTTAACAGATAAAAAGTATAACCGGATCAAGCCAATTGCGGCTGGATCTCGTTGCGGGCGGGTTTGACGATCAGCGTCAGCACCACCGCCACCACCAGTGCGATGGCCATAAACATGTAAGAGGCCGCCGGGCTGCCGGTGGCGCCATTCAGATAGCCGACGAACCAGGAACCGAAGAACGAACCCAGCGCGCCCATGCTGTTGATCAGCGCCATGGCGCCGCCGGCGACGTTTTTCGGCAGCATTTCCGGAATGATGGCGAAGAACGGCCCGTAAGGGGCGTACATCGCGGCGCCGGCGACCACCAGCAGGCCGTAGGAGATCCAGAAGTGGTTGGTGCCCACGGCGTAAGAACCGAAGAACGCCAGCGCGCCGATCAGCAGCAGCGGCCAGACGAACAGTTTGCGGTTTTGCATTTTGTCCGACGCCCAGGAGACCACGATCATGGCGATGGTCGCCGCCAGGTAAGGTACCGCCGACAGCCAACCGGCTTCCACCATGCCCATCTGCATGCCGCTGCGCAGGATGGAAGGCAGCCACAGCACGAAGCCGTACACGCCGATGCTCCAGGCGAAGTACTGCACGCACAGCAGGATCACGTTGCGCGAGCGGAAGGCTTCGCCGTAGTTGCGCACGGCCTTGATGCCCTTCTGCTCTTCGTCCAGCTGCTGTTGCAGCGCCCGTTTCTCATCGGCGCTCAGCCAGCCGGCCTGCGCCGGTTTGTCTTTCGCCAACACCCACCAGCAGAACGCCCAGATGACCGCCGGAATGCCCTCGATGATGAACATTTCGCGCCAGCCGAAGGCGTGGATCAGGTAGCCGGACACCACCGACATCCACAGCACCGTCACCGGGTTGCCGAGGATCAGGAAGGTATTGGCGCGTGACCGCTCCGATTTGGTGAACCAGTTGCTGATGTAGATCAGCATCGCCGGCATCACCGCCGCCTCCACCACGCCGAGGATAAAGCGAATGGCGGCCAGCATCGGGATATTGCTGACTACGCCGGTCAGCGAGGCGCAGCCGCCCCACAGGATCAGGCACCAGAAGATCAGTTTTTTGACGCTGCGGCGTTCGGCGTAGATGGCGCCGGGAATTTGGAAGAAGAAATAACCGAGGAAAAACAGCGCGCCCAGCAGCGAGGCCATGCCTTTGGTGATGCCGAGATCTTCATTGATGCCGGCGGCGGAGGCGAAGCTGAAGTTGGCGCGATCGAGATAGGCCAGGCTGTAGGTGATAAACACGATGGGCATGATGTACCACCAGCGTTTGGCCGCGACAGTCGCTTTGTTCATGTTCAGTATCCTTCAGTGGTGTTGCATCCCCTTCGCCGGCATGCCAGAAGAAGGGGCAGATGCTCTCCCGACGCGTCCCGGTTGTAGGGCCAGAGGCTGACGTCATGCGGAGAAGTCGTATTTTTTTATTATTATTCGGCCAGCGCCGCGCGGGTCGGCAAGCCTTCGCTGTCGCCGATGGCCTGGATCGCCAGCGAGCCGATTTTGTTGCCGCGCTGCACCGCCTGTTTCAGCGTTTTGCCTTCCAGCAGGGCGCTGAGGGTGCCGACGGCAAAGCCGTCACCTGCGCCCACGGTATCCACCACGTTGTCGACCTTGACCGCAGCTACTGCCGCTTTATCGCCGGCGGCGGTTTTAAACCAGGCGCCGTCCGGGCCGGTTTTGATGATCACCGCCTGCACGCCGCGCTCCAGATAGAAATCGGCGATGCCTTCCGGCGTCGATTGGCCGGTGAGGATCTGCCCCTCTTTCAGCCCCGGCAGCACCCAATCGGCGGCGAACGCCAGCTGGTTGAGCTGCTCGATCATCACCTCGCGGCTGGGCCACAGCACCGGGCGCAGGTTGGGGTCAAACGAAATGGTTTTGCCCAGGGCGCGCATCTCGCGCGCCGCATGGTGGCACAGCGCCAGCGATTGGCTGGACAGCGCCGCCGCTACGCCGCTCAGATGCAGGTGGCGTGCCGAAGCGAAATACTCACGGTTGAAATCGGCGACCGACAGGTGGCTGGCCGCCGAGCCTTTGCGGAAATACTCCACGCTGGGATCGGTACCATCGGTGGTTTTGGACTTCACCTGAAAACCGGTCGGATACTGGCCGTCAACCGTGACCTGCCGGTAGTTGATGCCCTCTTTTTTCAGCTGCTGCAGGGTGAAGCGGCCGAACGAGTCGTTGCCGACGCGGCTGACCCAGCCGACGTTCATGCCCAGGCGCGCCAGGCCGATCGCCACGTTCAGTTCGGCGCCGGCGATGCGTTTGGTGAAGGTTTCCACCTCCGCCAGATCGCCGGTCTGTGCCGCCACGAACATCGCCATGGCTTCGCCCAGCGTGACCACATCCAGGGGCGCCTGTTGCGCCGTCGTTGCCGTTAACGTTGTCATCATGGGGTTACTCCGCACGCAAAATATTGACGTAATGGCGGGTGACGGCTTCCAGATCATCGCCCTGCAACGGGAATTCGATGCCGCGCGGCGCGTCGTGCGGCAGGCGGGCCAAGAGATCGCGCCAGCTGCCGTCGGTATCGTCCAGCGCCACGGCGCGCCAGCCGCGTGGGCCTTGGGTGGCGGCTTTGACGTGCACGTAACCGACGTGACGGGCCAGGCGATCGGCGGCGGCGAAGGCGTCTTGTCCTACCCACAGCCAGTTGGCCATATCGAAGGTCATGCTGACCGGCAGGTGGCTATCTTCCGCCGCATGGAAAAAGGCGTTCAGCATCGACAAAATGCCGCAGTCCGGCGTCTGGTCGTTTTCTACCACCAGTTTGACCGGGTGTTGTTCCAGCGCCACTTTCAGCTCGGTAAAGTCGAAGCCGGGGCGGAAATGGCCAAGGGACAGCTTCAGCTGGCGTGCGTTCAGCGCCTGTGCCTCCGCCAGCAGCGCCGGCAGGTTGGGGTTCAGCGTATGTTGCGGGGTGAACAGCGCCTCAGGGGCGGAATAGACGGCGAACAGTTGCTGGCGCTCGATCTCCTGCGCCAGCGCCGGCAGGCTGTCCAGCTCGCCGGCGGCGAACAGTTCGCGGCGGATCTCGACGCCGTCGGCGCCGGCACCGGCGATGAGGGGCAATAGCGCGCGCTGGCCGCCGTGTTGTTTGACGGTATCGGTGCCGTAGGCGCCGGTGACCACGATGATTTCTGTTTTCATTTTGACTCCTGAGGCGGCATTGTCGCCACCGCTGCTGTTACCGGTACGTTAAATGGAACCGGTTCCAGCGGGAAGCGACAGAGTGTAAAAATATGATCGCAATCACGAAGCTGAGCAAAAAACAGCCGATGCGGAGGGGAGGTCAACGGCCCATGGGAAAGTCAGTCAGCGGGTGGTGGAGCCGCGGACGATCAGCTCGCCGGAGAACATTTGATCGCCACTGGGGGCGGCCAGGCCCTGAATGCGCTGCACCAGCCGCTCCAGCGCCGCGTGCCCCATTTGGTAGGTGGGCTGCTTCAGCGTGGTGATGCCGACGCCCGCCAGCTCCGCCCACTCCAGTTCATCAAAGCCCAGCAGGCCGATGTCGTTGCCCCACTGGATGCCCAGCCGTCGCATGGCGCGCGCCACCTGCAGCGTCAGGGCGCCATTGGCGGAGATCACCGCCTTGCGCATGCCGCGATGGCGGCCGCTGAAATCGCTCAACACTTGCTCCAGCTTCTGCCGATCGTTGAGCGGCGTTTCGGCCTGCTCCGCCAACAGCGCGGGGTGCTGCGCCATGGTATGCCTGAAGGCGTGCAGGCGTTCCAGACGGGTGTTGACCGTGCCGAGCGGCTCGCTGAGGAACAGGATCGCTTCGAAACCTTGTTGCAGCAGATGTTCGGTGGCGACGGTGGCGGCTTCGCGGTTGTTCAGGCCCACCACGTCGCAGGCGAAGTCGGGGATCTTGCGGTCGATCAGCACCATCGGCAGCATCGACTGTTGCAGCGTGGATAAGGCTTCCTCGCGCATGCCGACCGCGTTGACCACGATGCCTTCCACCCGATAACTGCTGAGCAGCTGCAGATAGTGCTGCTCCTGATTGACTTCGTTGTTGGTGTTACACACCAGCAGGGTAAAACCGTGCTGGCGACAGGCGGCTTCAATACCGCGCATCACGTCCACCGAATAGGGGTTGGTGATATCGGCGAGGATCAGGCCGATCAGGCGGGTCTGGCCACCTTTCAGGCTGCGCGCCATCTGGCTTGGCCGGTAGTCGAGCTGCTGAATGGCCTGTTCGATGCGCTGTTTGAGATCGTCGGAAAGCAGGTGCTGTTCACCATTCAGATAGCGCGACACGCTGGTCTTGCCGGTTTTGGCGATGCTTGCCACATCGCTGATGGTGGCGCGTCCTGAGGCGCGCGTTGCCTTGCCTGTGCTCACAGCCGATCTCTCCCGCAGTTAATTGCCAAGGAGACTACCATACCCGATGTGCGAGCGGGAATGTTGAAGGATAAGGAGAAAGTCGGGAGGAAGCGGCGGGGCGTCGGTTGCGCCCCGCACGGGATTACTGCAGCGGGCTGAGGGTGATCTCGACGCGACGGTTCTGCGCCTTGCCTTCCGCGGTGCTGTTGGAGGCGATCGGGTTGTCCGGGCCGGCGCCGGTGGTGCGAATACGGTTCGCCGCCACGCCCTGAGTGATCAGCGCGCTGGCTACGCCGTCGGCGCGCTGTTGCGACAGGTTCATGTTGAGCGAGCGAGAACCGGTGCTGTCGGTGTAGCCGACCACGTTGACCGCGGTTTTCGGATACTCTTTCAGCACCATGGCGACGCCGGTCAGGGTGTTGGCGCCCGCCGGTTTCAGCGTGGCGCTGCTGCTGTCGAAGGTCACGTTGTTCGGCATGTTCAGCACGATGTTGTCGCCCTGGCGGGTGACGCTGACGCCGGTGCCTTTCATCTTGTCGCGCAGTTTGGCTTCTTGCACATCCATGTAATAACCCGCGCCGCCGCCGAGCGCCGCACCGGCCGCCGCGCCGATCAGCGCGCCTTTGCCGCGATCTTTCTTGGAGGAGGACAGCACGCCGACGCCGGCGCCCAGTGCGGCCCCGAGGCCTGCACCGATACCGGATTTACCGACTTCGGATTCGCCGGTGTAAGGGTTGGTGGTACAGGCCGACAGGGTGAGCGCTACGCTCACTGCGCCGGCAATAATGGCAATGCGTTTTTTCATGTTCTTGTCCTTAATGGCATCAAAATCTGTACGCGCCGGCCCAAAACGGGGGCGCAAAAAATGGGCGCCGCGGGAAGCCCGCGCCACCGCGCTACTATGACGCGCTGGTTCGCCGGCAGTTCCAGAGAAAAGCGTGACAAATGATGAGCGCGGGGGAGTGCTGGGGGGTGTTATGCGACAAAATGCCGGGCGGCGCCATGCAGCGGATTCCTAATTGCGCGCCGCCGGGGTGTGAATGCGCCTTTTTTAACCGCAACCGGTTGAATTTTCGATTGCTGGCCAGTTCATGATCAGCGTATAGGCCAGGGTTTCGTCGTTGAACAGGCGCTGTGTCACCTGAAAACCGTGCTTGTGGTAGAACGCGCAGGCGCGCAGGTTCTGCTGATAAACCTCCAGGCTGAGCCGGCGGTAGCGCTGCTGCACATGCGCCATCAGCGCCTGGGCGACGCCGCGGCCGTGGAACGCCCGATCGACGAACAGCGCGCCGATGAACTGCTCGTCCAGCACGCTGATAAAGCCGACGATCTCGTCGTCATGCCAGCAGGCCCAGCTTTGCGCGCGCGGCAGGTAGTTTTCTCGTACCAGCGCGGCGCTCTCGCGCCAGTATTTTTCCGCCACGAACGGATGGGCGGCGATGGTGCTGGGCAGCCACAGCGCCATCAGCCGGTCGATATCCTCCAGGCCGCTGGGGCGGATCACCGTGGCTTTGGGTAGCACATGCACCCCGTCAGGTGATCGTTCACCAGCCCGCTGGCCTGCATGAAGGCGTAACAGATGGTGGAGCCGATAAACTTGAAGCCGCGCTTTTTCAGCGCCTTGGACATGGCGTCGGACTGCTCGGTTTTAGCCGGGACCTGGCTTAGCGCTTGCCAGCGGTTGAGCTGCGGCTGGCCGCCGACGAAATCCCAAATGAAGGTGACGAAATTCTCCCCGGCCTCCTCCATCGCCAGATAGGCCCTGGCGTTGGTGATAATGGCTTCTATCTTGCCGCGATGGCGGATGATGCCGCTGTCCTGCAGCAATCGTTCCACGTCCTGCTCGCTCATGGCGGCGACCCGCTGCGGATCGAACTGGTGGAAAGCGCGGCGGTAGTTCTCGCGCTTTTTCAGCACGGTGATCCAGGAAAGGCCGGCCTGTTGCCCCTCCAGACAGAGCATTTCAAACAGCTCGCGCGCGTCGGTGGTGGGTGCGCCCCATTCCTTGTCGTGATACTCGAGATACAACGGATCGGCCGTCACCCAACCGCAACGTTCGTCTGCCATCCTGAATGTCCTTATGCTGTATTTATGAACAGTAATCATCGCTCGAAGCGGCGAACTTGGCAAGCCTCTGATTGTTTTGTCATCAGCCCGCTTGACGTGACGGAAAAGCCGACAATAGTTACTACATGGCCGGTGGAAAACCGGTCAACGATAAAAACGATATTGCCTTCATTTGCAGGCTCTCAGGAGTCGATTCATGCCTCTAAAAATAACGTGCATGCCCCGCCCGGCGGCGCTTGCAGTGGCGCTACTTTGCTGTGTGACCCTTCCGGCTCAGGCGTATGACCAACTCTACGTCTTTGGCGACAGCCTGAGCGATACCGGCAACAACGGCCGGTTCACCTATGACGGCAGCCAGCATCTGCTGTACGACGAGGCGTTGGCGCAGCGCATCGGCGCGGCGCTGGTGGCTTCGGACAACGGCGGTGAAAACTATGCCGCCGGCGGCGCCGTGGCGGTGCCGGGCCTGAATCCGGTCGATAATACCCAGGATCAGGTGCAGCGCTATCTGAACCGGGTTAACGGCCAGGCCGATGGCGACGGTTTGTACATTCATTGGATCGGCGGTAACGATCTGGCGGCGGCGGCGTTGAACGCCGCGACCGCACCCGGTGTGGCCTATAACAGCGCGGCGGCCGCCGCCGCGCAGGTGCATTCGCTGCTGAACGCCGGCGCCGGCACGGTGATCGTGCCGACGGTGCCGAACATCGGCTCCACGCCGCAGCTGATGGAGTTGATCATTCAACAGGCACTGTCTCCGGTGCAGGGGGCGGCAATCCAGGCGGCCTACGCCACGCTCAATTCGCTGGCGACGCCGGACAACGCGTCACGCACGCAGGCGATCCACGCGGCGTTGGCCGCTGCGGCGAAGCAGGGCAGCGCCATTCCTCAGGTGCAGCAGGCGATCGCCACCCAGCTCATCGCGGCGTATGACAGCCTGAGCGCGCAGGCCGGTCAGCTGACCGATTTCTATAATCAAAGTGAAGACCGTTTGCTGGCGCAGGGCGGCGGCAATATCGTGCGGGTGGACGTCAACAAACTGTTTGCCGAAGCGATCGCCAATCCGGCGCAGTTCGGCTTCGCCAACACCGCCGGCATGGCTTGTCCGCCGGGCGTTTCCTCGGCGGTCTGCCGTTCCGACATGCCCGGCTTCGATGCCAGCCAATCCTATCTGTTCTCCGACCACTTCCACCCGAGCCCGCAGGCGCACCTGCTGATTGCGGATTATATCCAGGCGGTGTTGGATGGCCCGGCGCAGGTGGTGGCGCTGAATCAGGCGACGGCGGCGATGGCGCGCGACAGCCGCGCCACGCTCGACAGCCGCTTCCAGCAGCTGCGCCACGGCGAAAACCCGCAGGGCTCGCTGGGCGTGTTCGGCGGTTACGCCGGCCAGCACTACGACTATGCCGATAACCGGGCGGCGGGGGACGGCAACGCCACCACCCACAACCTGACCGTCGGCGTGGACTATCAGCTGACCGACGGCTGGTTGATCGGTGCGTTGATCGCCGGTTCCAACGACGATCAGCATCCTTCCAGCCGTTATGATTACAAGGCGCGTGGGCTGCTGCTGTCGGCCTTCAGTTCGCTGGCGATATTCGAGCACGGTTGGGTCAACGCCGATCTGCACTATGCGGCGATGGATTATGACGATATTCGCCGCAGCATGCGGCTGGGGCCGCTGACGCGTACCGAAACCGGTTCGACTTCCGGCAAGCAGTGGGGCGCGCGCGTGACTGCCGGCTATGACTTCCCGATCGCTTCTTACCTGACCACCGGGCCGGTGGCGCAGTTCGCCTGGGATTACAGCCGCGTTTCCGGCTACAGCGAAGACGGCGATGACAGCACCGCCATGCGCTTCAACGATCAAACCTACCACTCGCAGATTGGTGCGCTGGGCTGGCGGCTGGATACGCAATTCGGCGTATTTAACCCTTATGCGGAAGTGAGCTATCAGCATCAGTTCGGCGACGACGTCTACCGCGCCGGCGGTGGCCTGAAATCGACGCAAACCTCGTTTACCCGCGACAGTGCGGGCCAGGACAAAAACTGGGTGGATGTCACGCTGGGGGCCAACATGCCGCTGACGGACAGGGTATCGGCCTTCGCCACCGTCTCGCAAACCGGCGGGCTGAGCAGCGGCGAGCAGTTTATGTATAACGTCGGCGTCAGCGCGCGTTTTTGAATGGATTGCCTGCAGAGCGCGTTTGCCAAAGGCGCGCTAAATGGCAATGCGTAAGCGATACGTTCGTATAAGGGAAGCTAATTAAGAGGAAGCGGACGGGAATTAATTATGCGGGCCGTCATGACGCTGACGGAAATACAAAAAAAAACTGATCCTATGAAAGGATCAGGTAGCCACTTGGCCAACACCAGGGAAAATTTTAATTATTATTGTATAACCAAAGATTAACTGTCAATGGGTTTCTGTGGCTCATTGTTGGCGTATTACATATCCGCTTGTTTCTCCTCGAGTCGCTGCATCGGCCCGTCGCGTGATATCGCCTTATTTTTCACGATATAAGAAATAATTTGGCGCTTAGTCACATTATCTGCCGGTGAGGCGAGTTTTTTAGTTGATAAAATTAACAAAAATAACATTGGCGTAACTTTGCCCTGTGGCAAATATAAGCATGTGTGCATTTCAATCTGCGTAAATAGGGTTGATGAGAACAGGTGCTGTGGGCGAATAAGTGACGATTTAAGCAACGATTAGTCTCGTTTTTTGTTAAGTTATTCTAATGTTTTTGGCGGGCCGTATTTTCGCCACGTTCGTCGCCGGTGAAATAAGCCGGCTAACCGGCGTCCTGTCCTGCGCGCGCCGCGCGCGAAAATCCAGCGCTTCTCGCCCCGATTCGCACTTGTTGCCGGATTCTGGCTGTATATCTTACGGTCAACGGGTATACTGGCTCATTCCATCTAAATCCACTTGTATCGCGTGCGAATTCAACATGCAAAAGTTTGATACCAAGACCTTCCAGGGCCTGATCCTGACACTGCAGGATTATTGGGCGCGCCAGGGCTGCACCATCGTTCAACCATTGGACATGGAAGTCGGCGCGGGAACCTCACACCCGATGACGTGCCTGCGTGCACTGGGGCCGGAGCCGATGGCCGCCGCCTACGTGCAGCCATCCCGCCGTCCGACCGACGGCCGCTACGGCGAAAACCCGAACCGTCTGCAGCACTACTACCAGTTCCAGGTGGTGATTAAGCCATCGCCGGACAACATTCAGGAACTCTACCTGGGCTCGTTGAAAGAGCTGGGTCTGGATCCGACCATCCACGACATCCGCTTCGTGGAAGACAACTGGGAAAACCCGACGCTCGGCGCCTGGGGCCTGGGTTGGGAAGTGTGGCTGAACGGCATGGAAGTGACGCAGTTCACCTACTTCCAGCAGGTCGGCGGCCTGGAGTGCAAGCCGGTAACCGGCGAGATCACCTACGGTCTGGAGCGTCTGGCGATGTACATCCAGGGCGTGGACAGCGTGTATGATCTGGTGTGGAGCAACGGCCCGCTGGGCGTCACCACCTACGGCGACGTGTTCCACCAGAACGAAGTGGAGCAGTCCACCTACAACTTCGAATACGCCGACGTCGACTTCCTGTTCTCCTGCTTCGAGCAGTACGAGAAAGAGGCCCAGTCGCTGCTGGCGCTGGAAAAACCGCTGCCGCTGCCGGCCTACGAACGCATCCTGAAGGCGGGTCATACCTTCAACCTGCTGGACGCGCGCAAGGCGATTTCGGTGACCGAGCGTCAACGCTACATTCTGCGCATCCGCACGCTGACCAAAGCCGTTGCCGAAGCCTACTACGCTTCCCGCGAAGCGCTGGGCTTCCCGATGTGCAACAAGAAGAACGAGAACTAAGAGGCAGCCATGACTCAACAGACTTTCCTGGTGGAAATCGGCACGGAAGAGCTGCCGCCGAAGGCTCTTCGTTCCCTGGCGGAATCTTTCGCCGCCAACTTCACTGCCGAGCTGGATAACGCCGGCCTGGAACACGGTGAAGTGAGCTGGTTCGCCGCACCGCGCCGCCTGGCGCTGAAAGTGGCCAACCTGAGCGCGGCGCAGGCCGATCGCGAAATTGAAAAACGCGGCCCGGCGATCGCTCAAGCGTTCGACGCCGAAGGCAAACCGAGCAAAGCGGCCGAAGGCTGGGCGCGCGGCTGCGGCATCACCGTCGATCAGGCTGAACGCCTGGTGACCGACAAGGGCGAGTGGTTGATGTACCGCGCCCACGTCAAAGGCCAGTCGGCGCAGCAACTGCTGGCCGGCATGGTCAGCACCGCGCTCGGCAAGCTGCCGATCCCGAAACTGATGCGCTGGGGCGATTCTGACGTGCAGTTCGTGCGTCCGGTGCACACCGTCACGATGCTGCTGGGCGCCGATCTGATCCCGGGCACCGTGCTGGGCATCGACTCTGCGCGTACCGTGCGCGGCCACCGCTTCATGGGCGAAGCCGAGTTTACCCTCGACAACGCCGACCAATACCCGCAGATCTTGCTGGAGCGTGGCAAAGTGGTCGCCGACTATGAAGCGCGTAAAGCGCTCATCAAGCGCGACGCCGAGCTGGCGGCGCAGAAGATTGGCGGCAAGGCCGATCTGAGCGACAGCCTGCTGGAAGAAGTGGCCTCGCTGGTGGAATGGCCGGTGGTGCTGACCGCCAAATTCGAAGAGAAATTCCTGGCGGTGCCGGCGGAAGCGCTGGTGTACACCATGAAGGGCGATCAGAAGTATTTCCCGGTGTACGACGCCGCGGGCAAACTGCTGCCGAACTTTATCTTCGTGGCCAACATCGAGTCGAAAGACCCGCAGCAGATCATCTCCGGTAACGAGAAGGTGGTGCGTCCGCGTCTGGCCGACGCCGAGTTCTTCTTCAACACCGACCGCAAGAAACGTCTGGAAGACAATCTGCCGCGCCTGGAAACCGTGCTGTTCCAACAGCAGTTGGGCACCCTGCGCGACAAGACCGATCGCATTCAGGCGCTGGCGGGCTGGGTTGCCGGCCAGATCGGCGCCGACGTCAACCACGCCACCCGTGCGGGCCTGCTGTCGAAGTGCGACCTGATGACCAACATGGTGTTCGAATTCACCGACACCCAGGGCGTGATGGGCATGCACTACGCGCGCCACGACGGTGAGGCGGAAGACGTCGCCGTTGCGCTGAACGAGCAGTATCAGCCGCGCTACGCCGGTGATGCGCTGCCGCAGTCGCTGGTGGCTTGTTCACTGGCGATCGCCGACAAGATGGACACCCTGGCCGGCATCTTCGGCATCGGGCAGCATCCGAAAGGCGATAAAGACCCGTTCGCGCTGCGCCGCGCCGCGCTGGGCGTGCTGCGCATCATCGTCGAGAAAAACCTGCCGCTGGATCTGCAGACTCTGACCGAAGAGGCCGTGCGCCTGTACGGCAGCAAGCTGACCAACGCCAAAGTGGTCGATGAGGTGGTGGAATTCATGCTGGGCCGCTTCCGCGCCTGGTATCAGGAAGAAGGCCACGCGGTCGATACCATTCAGGCGGTGCTGGCGCGCCGTCCGACCAAGCCGGCCGACTTCGACGCACGCGTCAAGGCGGTATCCCACTTCCGCACGCTGGACGAAGCGGCGGCGTTGGCTGCGGCCAACAAACGCGTCTCCAACATCCTGGCCAAATCTACCGAAACGCTGAACGACAGCGTGCGCGCCTCGGTGCTGAAGGACGCGGCAGAGATCCAGTTGGCGACCCACCTGGTGGTGCTGCGCGACAAGCTGCAGCCGTACTTCGCGGCGGGCAACTACCAGGAAGCGCTGGTGGAACTGGCTGCGCTGCGTGAGCCGGTGGATGCGTTCTTCGACAACGTGATGGTAATGGCGGACGATGCGGAAGTGCGCGTGAATCGTCTGACGCTGCTGAGCAAACTGCGTGAACTGTTCCTGCAGGTGGCGGATATCTCCGTACTGCAGTAAAACGGCTCTGTGCTGTGAAAAGGCGCCTGCGGGCGCCTTTTTTATGGCTGGCGTAACTGTTTGATACCGGCTGCGGTCAAGCGATAGCGTTGTAAACGGCTCTTGGGCTTATCCGGTAACGTCATTTCAATCCAACCGGCATTCAAGGCAGGTTGGAGATAGCGTTCGCGGAAAGATTTTCGATCCTGCAACTGTAGAACATTCTGGAGTGCTTCTCGCGACATCTCACCTTGCAGCGTCGCCAGCAAGTCAGCGACTTGGGGGGTGACTTGGGGGGTGACTTGGGGGGTAATACTCAGCTCAAGCGCTTTTAGAATCATTTCCAGCATGAATTCAACGAAGGGTGAACAATCGGTTTTTTGGTTGCTGGCATTCAGCGCTTGGTAATATCCGGACTGGTTATCATGCACCAGGCTCTCAACCGGCACGTTGGCGAACAACGGATCCCAGCGTGACAAAATCAGCGTTTGCCACAACCGTCCCATGCGGCCGTTTCCATCGGCAAACGGGTGGATGAATTCGAATTCATAGTGAAATACGCAGCTGCCGATCAGCGGTGGCAGATCGGTTTGTTGCAGCCAGATGAGCAGTTGGCGGATCAGCAACGGTACGCGTTCCGCCGGGGGAGCCATATGGATCACGACGTTGCCGTTCATCACGCCGACGCCGCTCTGACGATAGCGGCCGGCATCAGGTAGCAAGCTGTTCATCAGCATCCCATGTGCGGCAAGCAGATGGCGTTCATTTTCGGGATGCCAATGATTCAGGTTGGTATAGCAATGGATGGCATTCATCGCTTCCTGAACGTCTCGCGGAGGGGCGATGACGCGTTTACCTGCGATGATAGCGGTGATCTGCTCTTCGCTCAGGGTATTGCCTTCGATCGCCAACGAACCTTGAATGGTGCGGATCCGATTGATGCGCCTTAGCTGCAACGCATGCTCTTGTTCCGCTTGCATTGTCAAATGGGCCAACGCTGCCCCTACGTCTGTCGCCAGATGCAGAATGGAGGGGGTGATGGTCAACGGCGGTTGATAAGAGGACATGAGCAAGTTGGCCCGGCGATAAACGTTGGAAAAGTGTACCATGCGTACGTGGTACACGCAGTACGCCGTTTTTAACCAGACAATGTTCACCGCAAGCGGAATCGCGTATCGGAACGCCGCCAGTTGATCTATTCTTATAGGCGCACGGAGTGCGGAAAAAGGGGCGGAGTCCAATGAAAAAGCAGGTTTATAACAGGAGTTATGTCACATGGCGGTAGGGATCCAGAGCAGAGTTTTCGCGCGTTGGTTGGCACCGGTATTGGCATTGTTGGTGGTCATGCAATTGACCGCCTGCGGCGATAAAGAGCCGGAACAGCGCAAAGCATTCATTGATTACTTACAGAATACCGTGATGCGCAGCGGGGCGAACATCCCCACGCTGAGCGAAGACCAGAAACAGAAGTTCGGCAACTATGCCGGCGATTACGCGATTTTGGTCGGTTTTTCCCAGCAGTTGTCCAAATCGGTCGGCGCCAGCCTGACGCCGGCGCTGGACCAGATTAACCAGATCCGCACCGCGCAGGACTACCTGAACAAACGCGACGCGCTGCAGCAGTCGGTCGGAGCATTGAACCTGCTGGGCCAGCAGATCCAGTCCGCCAAATCGCAGGCGGATACCGCCCGTGCGGCGCTGAAGCAGCCCGACGATCTGAAGGCGGTGTACAACCAGGCCTATGACAAGATCGTCACCGCGCCGGCCAACGCCCTGATGCCGGCGATCCCGACCACCGCCAGCTTCGTGCAGGATCTGGTGCAGGTTGGCGATTTCCTGCAGAGCCAGGGCAATCAGGTCAGCTTTAACAACAACGGCGTGCAGTTCCGCACCGCGCAACAGGTGGCGCAATACAACACCATGATGTCGAATCTGGTGGCTAAACAGCAGAACCTGGTGAACGCGCAGAAAACCATTCAAAGCGTGACGCAATAACGCCCCCGCGCACGAGAGACAGGCCGGCATTGCCGGCCTGTTTTATTTCCCCCCTCAGCGTTTCCAATAACTTGCTGGCTTATTGCGCAGGCTTCTGTACTACACTTCAATTAATCCATTCATTAGGCAATGTAGTTTTCTTTCACTCATCACTTCGCTAGTTCCCGGCGGGATGAGTGCTCACAGGGAAGATCAAACAGCGCGTTGTTATCGGGCGCGGCGGCCAAAAATAAATTGTGATGTTTGTCACAATTTAAAAACAAAACACCAAGTTAAAAATGTGATGCGCATCACTTTATTGCGGGTTTTAAGGCGGTTTCTTTCTCACTGTGCTTTTTTTACACGCCATAATTGTGATCGGCATCACTATAAGTGGTGGTTTGTTGGGGTGTTGTATGTGATTTGTATCACAAAAAATTCGTGAAGTTCGCGTGACAAAAACAGCGTGATAGAGTCCGTTTCGCATACAGCGGCAACACGGCTGGATCGTCACAACAATAATCACGCGCTCTATTGTCAGCGCGTAACAATAGGGGTGTGTTTTATGTTTTCACCAGACATCAAGGTTAAAGTGCAAAACTTTGGCCGCTTCCTGAGCAACATGGTGATGCCCAACATCGGCGCCTTTATCGCCTGGGGGATTATCACCGCACTGTTCATTCCAACCGGCTGGCTGCCGAATGAAACCTTAGCCAAGCTGGTCGGCCCGATGATCACCTACCTGCTGCCGTTGCTGATCGGCTACACCGGCGGGCGACTGGTAGGCGGCGATCGCGGCGGCGTAGTCGGCGCCATCACCACCATGGGCGTCATCGTCGGCGCCGACATGCCGATGTTCCTCGGCGCGATGATCGCCGGCCCGCTGGGCGGCTGGGCTATCAAGCACTTCGACCGCTGGGTGGACGGCAAGATCAAAAGCGGCTTTGAAATGCTGGTGAACAACTTCTCCGCCGGCATCATCGGCATGCTGCTGGCGATCCTGGCCTTCCTGGGCATCGGGCCGCTGGTGGAGGTGCTCTCCAAACTGCTGGCGGCGGGTGTGCACGTGATGGTGACGAACAACCTGCTGCCGTTGGCGTCCATCTTCGTTGAACCGGCGAAAATCCTGTTCCTGAACAACGCCATCAACCACGGCATCTTCTCGCCGCTGGGCATTCAGCAGGCCACGGAAGCCGGCAAGTCGGTGTTCTTCCTGATTGAAGCCAACCCAGGCCCGGGCATGGGCGTGCTGATGGCCTACATGTTCTTCGGCCGCGGCAGCGCCAAGCAATCCGCCGGCGGTGCAGCGATCATTCACTTCCTGGGCGGCATCCACGAAATCTACTTCCCGTACGTGCTGATGAACCCACGTCTGCTGCTGGCGGTGATCCTGGGCGGCATGACCGGCGTCTTTACCCTGACGATGCTGAACGGTGGCCTGGTGTCTCCGGCTTCCCCTGGGTCGATTCTGGCGGTGCTGGCGATGACCCCGAAAGGCGCCTATTTCGCCAACATTGCAGCGGTGTTCGCAGCCTTTGCCGTCTCCTTCGTGGTGTCCGCTTTCCTGCTGAAAACCTCCAAGGTGAAAGAGGATGACGATCTGGAAGCCGCGACCCGTCGCGTGCAAGAGATGAAATCGCAGTCCAAGGGCGGCGCGGCCGCGCCGTCGGCGGTCGATGGCGATCTGAGCACCGTGCGCAAAATCATCGTCGCCTGCGATGCGGGCATGGGCTCCAGCGCCATGGGCGCCGGGGTGCTGCGCAAGAAAGTGGCCGACGCCGGGCTGAAGAACATCTCGGTGACCAACAGCGCCATCAACAGTCTGCCGGACGATGTGGACCTGGTGATCACCCACCGCGATCTGACAGAACGCGCGATGCGCCATGCGCCGCAGGCCCAGCACATTTCACTGACCAACTTCCTCGACAGCAAGCTATATGGCGATCTGGTCGAGCGTTTGCTGGCGGTGAATACCGCTGCCGCAGCGGCCCCGCAGAGCGGCGCGCACGCGGCTGCAGAGGCCGGCGAACAGGGGCTGTTCAAGCTAAGCGAGAGCAACGTGTTCCTCAACCTGCAGGCCAGCGACAAAGAGCAGGCGATCCGTTTCGCCGGCGAGCAGCTGGTGAAGGGCGGCTACGTTGAGCCGGAATACGTGCCGGCGATGCTGGAGCGCGAAAAGCTCACGTCCACCTACCTGGGCGAGTCGATCGCCGTGCCGCACGGCACCATCGAGGCTAAAGACCGGGTGCTGCGTACCGGCGTGGTGTTCTGCCAATACCCGCAGGGCGTGCGCTTCGGCGATGAAGAGGACGAAGTGGCGCGCCTGGTGATCGGCATTGCCGCGCGCAACAACGAACATATCCAGGTGATCACCAGCCTGACCAACGCGCTGGATGACGAGAGCGTGATCGAGCGGCTGGCGAATACCACCAGCGTCCAGGAAGTGCTGGACCTGCTCGGCGGCAAAAAAGCCGGATAACAGAATCATTTTAAAGGGTGCAGCTTGCTGCACCCTTCGACATTAAGAAGGTAGAGTTATGAAAGCATTACATTTTGGCGCAGGGAACATCGGCCGCGGTTTTATCGGCAAGCTGCTGGCGGACGCGGGCGTTGAGCTGACCTTCGCCGACGTCAATCAAACGGTGCTGGATCTGCTGAACAGCCGTAAAAGCTACCAGGTGCACGTGGTGGGCGAGCAAGAGCGCGTAGAGAGCGTCAACAACGTCAGCGCCGTCAACAGCGGCAGCGAAGCCGCGGTAGCGCTGATCGCCGAGGCGGATCTGGTGACCACCGCCGTGGGCCCGCAAATTCTCGCCAAAATCGCCGGCACGATCGCCAAAGGGTTGGTGTTGCGCCATCAGCAGGGCAATGCGCAGCCGCTGAACATCATCGCCTGTGAGAACATGGTGCGCGGCACCAGCCAGCTGAAGCAGCACGTGTTTGCCGCGCTGCCGCAGGACGAGCAAGCATGGGTTGAGCAGCACGTCGGCTTCGTCGATTCGGCGGTCGACCGCATCGTGCCGCCGGCGGACAGCAGCGATCCGCTGGAAGTCACAGTGGAAACCTTCAGCGAATGGATCGTCGACCAGACGCAGTTTAAAGGCCAGCCTCCGGCGATCGCTGGCATGGAGCTGACCGATAACCTGATGGCTTTCGTCGAGCGTAAGCTGTTCACCCTCAACACCGGTCACGCCATCACCGCCTATCTCGGCCAGCTGGCTGGGTTGCAAACCATTCGCGACGCCATTCTTGACCCGGCGATCCGCCGCGTGGTGAAAGGGGCGATGGAAGAGAGCGGCGCGGTGCTGATCAAGCGCTATGGCTTTGACGCCGATAAGCACGCCGCCTACATCAATAAAATCCTCGGCCGCTTTGAAAACCCGTATCTGCATGACGACGTCGAGCGCGTAGGGCGTCAGCCGCTGCGCAAACTGAGCGCTGGCGATCGCCTGATCAAGCCGTTGCTGGGCACGCTGGAATATGGCCTGCCGCACGCCAACCTGATCCAGGGCATCGCCGCCGCCATGAGTTACCGCAGCGAACAGGATCCGCAGGCGCTGGAATTGGCGGAACTGCTGAGCACCCTGGGGCCGAAAGCCGCGCTGGCGCAAATTTCCGGCTTGCCGGCGGAAAGCGAGGTTGTAGAACAGGCCGTTGCTGTGTATAACGCCATGCACAAGTAGATCCGTGATGATGAACACCCGAGCGCAGCTTGCTGCGCTCCTGCAACCCGAGTTCGGCATCGACGGCCCTCCCCACGCCTTTCGAAAAGCGACGATGGAAGAAGCACAGGCATTTGAAAACCAGGTTCTGGAAAAGCTGAACGCGGGCAAAACGGTGCGCAGCTTCCTGATCGCGGCGGTAGAGCTGCTGGCGGAAGCGCTCAACGTGCTGGTGGTGCAGGTATTTCGCAAGGACGACTACGCGGTGAAATATGCCGTCGAACCGCTATTGTCCGGCAGCGGCCCGTTGGGGGAGCTGTCGGTGCGCCTGAAGCTGATGTACGGGCTGGGGGTGATTTCCCGCCACGAATATGAAGACGCCGAGCTGCTGATGGCGATGCGGGAAGAGCTGAACCATGACGGTTCGGAATACCGCTTCGTTGACGACGAAATCCTCGGACCGTTCGGCGAGCTGCACTGCGTGGCTGCGCTGCCGCCGGTGCCGACCTTCCTGCAGCCGGGTGAGGCGGATGAAGCGCTGATCGCCATGCAGCGCCAGCGCTATCAGCAGATGGTGCGCTCCACCATGGTGCTGTCCATTACCGATCTGATCGCCGGTATCGGCGCCAAACAACCCTCCCGGCTTTCTCCTCTCGGCCGCGGCTAAGCAAAGGCCGCGCGCCACTCGTCGAACAGCAACCACAGCGCGGTGGCGGCCATCAGGCCTGACATCGCGCCGTTGAACACCCGCAGTTTCCAGGTGACCCGCAGCGCGTTGCGCAACCGATCGCCCAGCACCGCCCACAGCAGCACGCAAGGCAAGTTCAGCAGCGCGAAACCGGCGATGACCGACAGCGTATGGACAAAGGTGGCGCCTTCGCGCGGGGTGAACAGGATCGCCACGTTGATCACCATCAGCCAGGCCTTGGGATTGACCGCCTGAAACAGCGCGCCGTTGAGCAGGCTCATCGGCTGCGCCTGCTCTTTGGCGTCCGGCGAGGCGGCCTGGAACAGTTTCCACGACAGCCACAGCAGGTAGGCGCAGCCGATCACCGCCAGCGGGAAGCGGATGACGCCGGCCCAGCTCAACGCCAGCGCCAGCAGCGGGATAATGATCGCCAGCTGCACCGCGCAGCCGACGCAGATGCCGAACAGCATCGGCAGGGTGCGGCGCAGGCCGAAGTTGACGCCCGACGAGGCCAGCAGCAGGTTGTTGGGGCCGGGGGTGATCGACATGACGGTGACGTAGCTGACAAAGGCGGAGTCCAGCATGGCAGGTTCCTTGAAAATGACGGTGATAACGAGAGGATCAGCATAATCGCTGCGATGGGATGGTGACAGAATCACAAATCGTATATTGTCATGGTTACAGTTGTACGAAATGTAAACTGTACCCATTGCCTGGAGAGAAACTGTGACCCTGCTCGATGAGACCCCGGATACCCGTTACCTGCAGCTGGCGGATACGCTGGCTGAGGCCATTCGCCGCGGCACGCTGCTGCCCGGTGACCGCTTGCCCTCGGTGCGGCGCTGTGCGCAAACCCATCGCGTCAGCATCAATACCGTGGTGTCGGCTTACCGCACGCTGGAGGATCGCGGGCTGATTGAAGCACGGCCACAGTCGGGGTTTTATGTGCGCAGCACGCTGCCGGCGCTGAAGATGGCCTCGGCGCCCAGTGGCCGTATCGAACCGCCGGCGGACGACGTGCTGGCGCTGATCGATACGGTGTTCGCCGCCCAGCAAAACCCGGCCTTCACCAACATTGCGCTGGCCTGCCCGCAGACCAGCGATTTCTATCCCGGCGGCAAGCTGGGGCGCATGCTGTCCTCTCAGCTGCGCCGCCAGCCGGATCTGATCGGGCAGTACCCGTTGCCGCCCGGCAGCCTGCGGCTGCGCCAGCAGATCGCCCGCCGCTCGATGACGCTGGGTATGCTGCTGGAGCCGGGCGACGTGGTGCTGACCCACGGCTGCATGGAAGCGCTGCAGCTGGCGCTGCGCGTCACCACCCAACCGGGCGACTGCGTCGGGCTGGAGTCGCCGACCTACTTTTATCTGCTGCCGCTGCTGGCCAGCCTGGGGCTGAAAGCGCTGGAAATCCCCACCGACCCACAGCTGGGGCTGTCGCTGGATGCGCTGGAACTGCTATTGAACGAGAAGCGGCTGAATGCGGTGATCGCCATGCCGACGGTGCAAAACCCGCTGGGTTGCACCATGCCGCTGGCGGCGAAAAAGCGGCTAGCGCGGCTGATGAACGATCATCAGGTGCCGTTGATTGAAGACGGGCTGTATGCCGAGATCCAGTTCGGTGGCGCGCTGTCACCGGCGGTGAAGGCGTTCGATCGCGACGGCTGGGTGCTGTTTTGCTCCAGCTTCACCAAAACGCTGGCGCCGGATTTTCGCGTCGGCTGGATCTGCGGCGGCCGTTTCCATGAGGCGTTGCGCAAGCTGAAGGCGGTGTCATCGATGTCCGAGTCGCAGCTACTGTCGGAAACGCTGGCGACCTTCCTGGAGAGCGGCGGCTACGATCACCATTTGCGCAACCTGCGTAAGCGCTACGCCGCTCAGGTGGACGAGGCGCGGGCGCTGATCGCCCGGCATTTCCCGCGCGGCACGCTGGCCACGCAGCCGGCGGGCGGCTTCGTGTTTTGGGTCGAGTTCCCTCCTAACGTGGACAGCGTGGCGCTGTTCCATCAACTGCTGGAGGAGCAGATCTGTTTGACGCCGGGCACCCTGTATTCCCCCAGCGGGCGCTACCGCAACGCGCTACGGCTCTCCTGCTGCTACCCGTTCAACGCGCGTTACACCCAGGCGCTGGCCCGGCTGGGCGCCAAAGCCTGCGAGATGAGCGGCCTGCCGCCCGGTATTGCGCAGGACGGGTAACGGCGCGCGCCTTTTGCTACAATGCCGGTATTGTTGATTAGCGTGCCATTTTGGGCACAACGGGCCAGAGACCATGAAAGAGAAAGAAAAGGCAGAGATCAAGCGCCTGAGCGACCTGCTGGACGCCTTGAACCACAAAGACGCCACCGTGATCCAACAGGGCAATCCTGAGTTGATCGCGCAGCACACCAAAGAAAAAGAGAAGCTGGCGGCGGAGATCGAGCGCCTGAAAAACGTGCGCGGCGAAAAGCTGAGCGCCGAAGCGCAAAAGCTGAGCAAGCTGCCGTTCAGCCGTGAAATCACCAAGAAAGAGCAGGCCGATATGGGCGCGCTGAAGAAAAGCGCGCGTGGGCTGATCGTGGTGCACCCGATGACCGCGCTGGGCCGTGAGATGGGCCTGAAAGCGGTCACCGGTTACGCCAAGAAAGCGTTCTGAACCCCGGGCGTCAGACCTTGGTGGTGAAATACGCCTTGGTCTGATAGGGCACGGTTATCGTGTCCTGGCCCTGCAGCTCCTCTTCTTCCGCCACCAGTTGGCGCAATTGATCGATAACCTGCTCCTGTTGCGGCTGCGGCAGCGCGGCGATAAAGCTGGTTGAACGCACGCGGTTGTAGATCACGTCCTCCACTGCGCCCCGGTGGCCCAGCATAAACACCTGCTCCTGCAGAGGTTCAAAGCCTTTGAACGGGAAGAACTTGCGCCATTCACCGGTATAGAAACGCGGCGCATCGCCTTCGTGGCGATCGACGATCTGATTCAGTTTACGCACCCAACCGACGCGCGCATCGCGCATGTTCCACACCAGACCGAGTTTGCCGCCGGGCTTGAGAATGCGCTGGATTTCCGCCAGCGCCTGCGGCGTGGCGAACCAGTGGAAGGATTGGGCGCACACCACGGCATCGACCGACTCGTCCGGCAGCGGGATCGCCTCGGCGGTGCCCGCCAGCGTTTTCACCTGCGGCAGCGCCGCCGACAATTTTTCCAGCATTTGCGGCACCGGTTCGACGGCGATCACCTGCGCGCCGGTTTCCAGCAGGCGCGGGGTGAACTTGCCGGTGCCGGCACCGAGATCGATAACCGTCATGCCGGCGTGCAAACCGATGACGTCACGCAGCCAGACGGCGATTTCCGGCGGGTAATCCGGCCGGCCTTTCACATAGCGATCGGCATTGGTCTGATAGCCTTCGGCGGCGGCGTGATGAATCGAATGGGTCGGGGTGGTCATATACCTGGCTCCTGGCTGAAAAAACGTGCGGCTACAGTATAGGCGGAAGAAAATGTTTAGCGCGGCATCCGGCGCACGTTTTTCATCTTTTCCGCCCGCGTGTTCAACGGCCGAGCAGGCGGCGATTGAAGTCCTCGAGGCGCCCTTCGGCGAGCCGCGTGAGCATGGTCTTGCTCCAGCTGGCGGAGAGGCCGGCCACCGCCAACAGGCGGCGGTACTGTTCCGCGTCGAACGGCATATGCCAGGCGATGGCGATAGCTTCGGCGACCGTCACGTCGCTGCTGCGCGCCGCCAGCTCCAGCGGACGGTCGCCGCTGACCGCGCCCGGCGACACCACCCGATACAGCCAGCCGCAGCGGCCGCTTTGCTGCATCAGCACCGAAATATCCTCGATCGCGAAGTGATAGTTGAGTTTGAAGCACGGCGAGCGCGGCTGAGTGACCTGGATCAGCGCCTCACCCCAGCGGAAGATGTCGCCCATAAAGACGTTGTGCTCGGTCAGCCCTTCGGTGGAGAGATTCTCGCCGAAGGCCGGGGCGCAAAACTGCTCCGCCTGCGCCGGAAACTGCTCGCGCCAATGGAGGTAATGCTCGCGCGGGTAGTGGCACAGCGCGCGGTCCGGCCCGCCGTGATAGCTTTTCTCCGCCTGTTCGTCACCCTCCAGGCCGAGCGGCGTGAGCCGGATGGCGCCATCCACCTGGCGCTTGGCGATGGCGCTGGGGCGCCCGCCCTCATAGGGTTGAATGCTGCCGATGTAAACGTCTGGGTGATGCATGTGTGCCTCCGTGTCTCGCGTCGAGGGCTCAGCATAGCCTGAGTTGCGCCGGGGGGACATAACAACCCGCCCGAAATAATCAGGCGGGCGGCGGGGCGTCAGAAGGTGGTCCAGTTCTCTTCCGCTGCGGCGTTGGCGGCCGCGGGTTTGACGGTCGGCGCTTTCGGCGCGGCGGCTTTGGTGGCGACGGGCTCGGTCTGTTCCGCCAAGCGGAACACCGAAACGCTCTGCAGCAGCATCTCCGCCTGCTCTTCCAGCGAATCGGCGGCGGCGGCAGACTCTTCTACCAACGCGGCGTTCTGCTGGGTGGTGTGGTCCATTTCTACGATCGCCTGGCCAATCTGGGCGATGCCGCGCGTCTGTTCATCGGAGGCGGCGGCGATCTCGGCCATGATGTCGCGCACGTGGGTAACCGAGCGGACGATCTGCTCCATGGTGTTGCCGGTGCTTTCTACCAGTTCGGTGCCGGTTTTCACCCGGCTGACCGATTCGGCGATCAACCCTTCGATCTCTTTGGCTGCCTGGGCGCTGCGGCTCGCCAGGCTGCGCACTTCGCTGGCGACCACCGAGAAGCCGCGGCCCTGTTCGCCGGCGCGTGCCGCTTCGACAGCGGCGTTGAGCGCCAGGATGTTGGTCTGGAAGGCAATGCCGTTGATCAGGGTGGTAATTTCGGCGATACGCTGCGAACTGCTGGAGATATCGCGCATGGTGCTGACCACGTTTTCCACCAGCTTGCCGCCCTGCTGCGCGGTCTGCGAAGCGTCGGTGGCCAGCTGATTGGCGTGATGGGCGTTGTCGGCGTTCTGTTTCACCGTGGCGGTCAGCTGTTCCATGCTGGCGGCGGTTTCCTCGACCGCTGCCGCCTGCTGTTCGGTACGGGAAGAGAGATCGGTGTTGCCGGCGGCGATTTCCGCCGAGGCGGTGGAAACCTGGCTGACGCCCATCTGGATCTTTTCAATCATGGTGCGCAGATTTTGGCTCATCGCCGCCACCGCGTTCAGCAGCTGCCCCAGCTCATCGCGGCGGGTGCTGGTCTGCGCCTGACGCAGGTCGCCGCTGGCGATGCGTTCCGCCATCGCCAGCGTGCTGTGCAGCGGACGGGTGATCTGCAGCGTGATGCGCCAGGCGATAAGGACCCCGGCGATGATGGCGATCAGGGTGGTGATGCCCATCTGCAGCTGCGCCAGATTGATGTTGTTGCGCGTTTGCACCAGCTCGTCCTGCATAAAGGCGTTCACCAGCGTGCCGATCGCCTGCGCGCGTTCGCCGAGCTGCCGGCTGATCTGCTGCTCGTGCTCATAGGCCGGCAGGTAGGCCGCAATGCGGTTTTTGTAATCGTCCAAAGCGGCCAGCAGCGGCTGCAGCTGCGGGCGCTGCGCGTCGCTGACCCGGAGGCTCAGGGCGTTGGCCGCGTCACGCGCGTCGTCAATGGCCGCCATCAGCGGCGCCTCGGTTTCCTTGTTCAGGCTCAGCAGCAGGCCGCGCGCGCCGTAGCGCACCTGGGTCAGCTTTTGGTTCAGCTGGATAAAGGCCAGCTGCAGATCGCCGTTGGTCAGCTGACGTTCCACCTGGCTCAGGCTGGCCTGCACTTCCGACATGTTCCAGCTCTGGCGCACCGCATCTTTGGCCGCCACCGCCTGCTCAAAGACTTTTTGCTGCTGCTGGTATTCCCCGATCAGCGTCACCAGACGCTGCAGATCCTTGCGGCTTTGGGCGTCCCAGTCCAGCGCTTGCCCCTGGTCTATCAGTTTGACGGCGTTGTCGATATTGGCGCGATTGTTCTGAATATATTCCGGCTGGTAGGTCTGGCCATACATGGCGCGGTTGTATTTGGCCTGATTGATCTCCTCGTTCAGCCGGTTGCTGAAGTCGATGCGATCGGCGCGGGATTCGATGATGTGCAGGTATTGCGCTCCGGTGCCGGCGATGACGACCGCCAACAGCAGCAACAGCGCGAAGCCGAGACCGAGCTTTTTACCTACGGTGAGATGAGTGAACTTTCCTGCCAATGCTTGCAATGCCGCCATAGCGTTTTTCCTTCTCCGGGCGAACGTCAATTGAACAAACCATCGGCAAGAAGTGGTCAAACTTTAGCGGATTTCAGGCAAAAAAATACCCGCCGGCGGCGGGCATCTTCATCAGCGGGGGCGAATTACTTCTTCGCAGCGAAGCGTGCGGCCGCTTCGTCCCAGTTGACCACGTTCCAGAACGCCTTGATGTAGTCAGGGCGTTTGTTCTGATATTTCAGGTAGTAAGCGTGTTCCCACACGTCCAGACCGATGATTGGGAAACCGGAAGCGCCGGCGACGGCTTCGCCCATCAGCGGGCTGTCCTGGTTGGCGGTAGACACCACGGCCAGTTTGCCGTCTTTCAGCACCAGCCAGGCCCAACCGGAACCGAAGCGGGTGGCTGCGGCTTTCTCGAACTCTTCCTGGAATTTCTCAACGCTGCCGAAATCGCGCTCGATGGCCGCTTTCAGATCGCCGCCCAGCGTGGTGCCGGTTTTCAGGTTTTTCCAGAAGAAGCTGTGGTTGGCGTGGCCGCCGGCGTTGTTGCGCATGAAGGTGCGTTTGTCGGCAGGCACTTTATCCAGATCCTGGATCAGCTCTTCAACGCTGTATTTGGCCAGCTCAGGGTAGGCTTCCAGCACGGTGTTGGCGTTGTTGACATAGGTCTGGTGGTGTTTGGTGTGATGGATTTCCATCGTCTGCTTGTCGAAATGCGGTTCCAGTGCGTCGTAAGCGTACGGCAGGGATGGCAGTGAATAACTCATAATCATCATCTCCAGTGGTGTATGGGCGGCGCAAAGGGCGAGCACCGCGTAAGCAGTCGGATCATTATAGTTAATTAAATGATATTGAAAATGATTATCAATGCCCTGTGAAGTGTGTGGTTAATGAACAAATCGCTGCGTTAACAGACTGATAGAAAAGAAGCCTTGAGCGCCACCTGATGCCCTCGCGCCGACATGTTGGTTACTCTCTATACTGTAGAGAGCGCCGGGCCTGTACAGACGCCGAAATGTATCGAAATGTGCCAATGCGTTCACTGAATGAGCACGAGTGTGTAACAACCACAAGCACGCTGTGGTAATATCGCCGCGTCGCGTATCAGCATAACAACAGTGACATTAGCGCTCTGCCGTTTTTGGCGAAGAGCGCCATTTGAACAATGTGACAATCGAGAGTAAAGGAGACCCCCATGCAGGTCAGCAGAAGGCAGTTCTTTAAGATCTGCGCTGGCGGTATGGCAGGAACGACGGTGGCCGCGCTGGGCTTTGCCCCTGAAGTGGCGTTGGCGGAAACCCGGCAGTACAAACTGCTGCGCGCCCGCGAGACCCGTAATACCTGTACGTATTGTTCCGTCGGCTGTGGGCTGTTGATGTACAGCCTTGGTGATGGCGCCAAAAACGCCAAAGAAAGCATTTTCCATATCGAAGGGGATCCGGATCATCCGGTAAACCGCGGCGCGCTTTGCCCGAAAGGTGCCGGCCTGGTTGACTTCATCCACAGCGAAAGCCGCCTCAAGTACCCGGAATACCGGGCGCCAGGGTCGGACAAATGGCAGCGCATCAGCTGGGACGACGCCTTTACCCGCATCGCCAAGCTGGTGAAAGAAGACCGTGACGCCAACTTCATCAAAACCAACGATCAGGGCGTTACCGTCAACCGTTGGCTGACCACCGGCATGCTGTGCGCCTCGGCCGCCAGCAACGAAACCGGTTTTCTGTCGCAAAAATTTAGTCGCGCTCTCGGCATGCTTGCCGTAGATAACCAGGCGCGTGTCTGACACGGACCAACGGTAGCAAGTCTTGCTCCAACATTTGGTCGCGGTGCGATGACCAACCACTGGGTTGATATCAAGAACGCGAATTTGATTATCGTCATGGGCGGTAATGCGGCGGAAGCGCATCCGGTGGGGTTCCGCTGGGCGATGGAAGCCAAAATACACAACAATGCCAAGCTGATCGTGATCGATCCGCGCTTTACCCGAACCGCATCGGTGGCGGACTTCTACACGCCGATCCGCTCCGGGACCGACATCGCTTTCCTGTCGGGCGTGTTGCTGTATCTGATGACCAACAACAAATTTAACCGCGAGTACGTCGAGGCCTATACCAACGCCAGCCTGCTGGTGCGGGAAGACTTTGCCTTCGAAGACGGCTTGTTCAGCGGCTACGACGCGGAAAACCGCAAGTACGACAAAACCACCTGGAACTACCAGTTCGACGAGAACGGCTTCGCCAAGCGTGACGTCACGCTGCAGGATCCGCGCTGCGTGTGGAACATGCTGAAGCAGCACGTGAGCCGCTACACCCCTGACGTGGTGACCAACATCTGCGGCACGCCGAAGGACGATTTCCTCAAGGTGTGCGAATACATCGCCGAAACCTGCGTGGCAGATAAAACCGCGTCGTTCCTGTACGCCCTGGGCTGGACTCAGCACTCGGTTGGCGCGCAGAACATCCGCACCATGGCGATGATCCAGCTGCTGCTCGGCAACATGGGCATGGCGGGCGGCGGCGTCAACGCGCTGCGCGGCCACTCCAACATCCAGGGTCTGACCGATCTCGGCCTGCTGTCGCAGAGCCTGCCGGGCTACATGACGCTGCCGTCGGAGAAACAGACCGATCTCGAGACCTACCTGAAGGCCAACACGCCGAAGGCGCTGCTGCCGGGCCAGGTGAACTACTGGGGCAACTACCCGAAATTCTTCGTCAGCATGATGAAGACCTTCTACGGCGACAAGGCGCAGAAGGACAACAGCTGGGGCTTTGACTGGTTGCCGAAGTGGGACAAAGGCTACGACGTGCTGCAGTACTTCGAGATGATGGCGCAGGGCAAGGTCAACGGTTACTTCTGCCAGGGCTTTAACCCGGTAGCGTCGTTCCCGAACAAAAATAAGGTAGTGGCTTCACTGTCCAAGCTGAAGTTCCTGGTGACCATCGATCCGTTGAACACCGAGACCTCCAACTTCTGGCAGAACCACGGCGAGTTCAACGAAGTGGATCCGTCGCAGATCCAGACCGAAGTGTTCCGCCTGCCGTCCACCTGCTTCGCCGAAGAGAACGGCTCGATCGTCAACTCCGGCCGCTGGCTGCAGTGGCACTGGAAAGGCGCGGACGCCCCGGGCGAAGCGCTGAACGACGGCGAGATCCTGGCGGGCATCTTCAGTCGCCTGCGCGAGATGTATGCGCGCGACGGCGGTGCGGTGCCGGAGCAGGTGCTGAACATGCGCTGGGACTACCTGACGCCGGACAACCCGGCGCCGGAAGAGGTGGCGCAGGAGAACAACGGCAAGGCGCTGGCGGATCTGCTGGATGCCGACGGCAAAGTGCTGGTGAAAAAAGGCGAGCTGCTCAGCTCGTTCGCGCAGCTGCGCGACGACGGCACCACCGCCAGCGGCTGCTGGATCTTCGCGGGCAGCTGGACGCCGGCCGGCAACCAGATGGCGCGGCGCGACAACGCCGATCCGTCTGGCCTCGGCAATACGCTGGGCTGGGCCTGGGCATGGCCGCTCAACCGTCGCATCCTGTACAACCGCGCCTCGGCGGACCCACAGGGGAAACCTTGGGATCCGAAACGCCAGCTGCTGGAGTGGGACGGCGCCAAGTGGGTCGGGGCCGATATCCCGGACTACAGCACCGCAGCACCGGGCAGCGATGTCGGGCCGTTCATCATGCAGCCGGAAGGCATGGGCCGCCTGTTCGCCACCGACAAGATGGCGGAAGGGCCGTTCCCTGAGCACTACGAGCCGTTCGAAACGCCGCTCGGCACCAACCCGCTGCACCCGAACGTGGTGTCCAACCCGGCGGCGCGCGTGTTCAAGGACGATCTGGCGGCGATGGGCAAATCCGACAAGTTCCCGTACGTCGGCACCACCTATCGTCTGACCGAGCACTTCCACTACTGGACCAAGCACGCGCGGCTGAATGCCATCGCGCAGCCGGAGCAGTTCGTGGAGATCGGCGAGAAGCTGGCGGAGAAAAAAGGCATCAAGCAGGGCGATACCGTGAAAGTCAGCTCCAACCGTGGCTATATCAAGGCCAAGGCGGTGGTGACCAAGCGCATTCGCACGCTGCAGGTGCACGGCCAGGAAGTCGACACCATCGGCATCCCGATCCACTGGGGTTACGAAGGGGTGGCGAAGAAAGGCTTTATCGCCAACACGCTGACGCCGTTCGTCGGCGACGCCAATACGCAAACGCCGGAGTTCAAGGCGTTCCTGGTCAACGTGGAAAAGGTGTAACGGAGACGAATTATGGCCATGCAATCTCAAGACATCATTCGTAAATCCGCCACCAATGGCTTCACGCCGGCGCCGCGCGCCCGTGACCACCAGGAAGAAGTGGCCAAACTGATCGATGTCACCACCTGTATCGGCTGCAAGGCCTGTCAGGTGGCCTGTTCCGAATGGAACGACATCCGCGACGAAGTGGGGCACAACGTCGGGGTGTACGATAACCCCGCCGATCTGACCGCCAAGTCGTGGACGGTGATGCGCTTCTCCGAGGTGGAGGAAAACGGCAAGCTGGAATGGCTGATCCGCAAGGACGGCTGCATGCACTGCGCCGATCCGGGCTGCCTCAAGGCTTGCCCGTCGGAAGGCGCGATCATTCAGTACGCCAACGGCATCGTCGACTTCCAGTCCGAGCACTGCATCGGCTGCGGCTACTGCATCGCCGGCTGCCCGTTCGACGTACCGCGCATGAACAAGGACGACAACCGGGTGTACAAGTGCACCCTGTGCGTCGACCGCGTGGACGTCGGCCAGGAACCGGCCTGCGTGAAAACCTGCCCGACCGGCGCGATTCACTTCGGCACCAAGGAAGCGATGAAGCAGGTGGCGGCGGATCGCGTCAGCGAGCTGAACACCCGCGGCTACCAGAACGCCGGTCTGTACGATCCGGCGGGGGTGGGCGGTACGCACGTGATGTATGTGCTGCACCACGCCGACAAACCGCAGCTGTACCACGGTTTGCCGGACAACCCGAGCATCAGCCCGGCGGTGACCTTCTGGAAGGGCGTGTGGAAACCCCTGGCGGCCATCGGCTTTGCCGCCACCTTCGCGGCGAGCGTGTTCCACTATGTCGGCGTCGGGCCTAACCGCGTCGAAGATGAGGACGAGCACGACGAGTCGCATGACGAGGAGACGCGCAAATGAGAAAGGAAAAGCCCATTCAGCGTTACAGCGCACCGGAGCGCATCAACCACTGGATCGTGGCGTTCTGCTTCGTGTTCGCCGCCATCAGCGGGCTGGGGTTCTTCTTCCCCTCCTTCAACTGGCTGATGAACATCTTCGGGACGCCGCAGCTGGCGCGCATTCTGCACCCGTTTGTCGGGGTGATCATGTTTGCCGCGTTCCTGCTGATGTTCCTGCGCTACTGGAAGCATAACCTGATCAACCGGGAAGATATCGTCTGGGCCAAGAACATCCACAAAATCGCCATGAACGAGGAAGTGGGTGATACCGGGCGCTATAATTTCGGCCAGAAGTGCGTGTTCTGGGCGGCGATTATCAGCCTGGTGCTGCTGCTGGCCAGCGGCGTGGTGATCTGGCGGCCGTATTTTGCGCCGTCGTTCTCCATCCCGCTGATCCGCATCGCGCTGCTGGTGCATTCGCTGGCCGCGGTCGGCCTTATCATCGTGATTATGGTGCACATTTACGCCGCATTGTGGGTAAAAGGCACCATTACCGCGATGGTGGAAGGCTGGGTGCCGGCGGCCTGGGCCAAGAAACATCATCCGCGCTGGTACCGTGAGGTCCGCGAGAAACGACAGGAAGACAAACCCTGATGAGTATCCGCATCGTTCCTAAAGAGCAGTTAGGGGCACAGCGTGAGAAGTCCACAACGGCGGAGAACATCCCGCCGTTACTTTTCGCCAACCTGAAAAGCCTCTACAGCCGCCGCGCCGAACGCCTGCGTCAGCTGGCGGTCGACAACCCGCTGGGCGACTACCTGAACTTCGCCGCCGAACTGGCGCAGGCGCAGCAGCATGCGCTGCACGACAATCCGCTGGAGCTCGATCTGAGCGAAGCGTTGGCGCAGGGCGCCGCCAGCGGCAAACCGCCGCTTGATCTGAGCGTGTTTCCGCGCAGCGAGCACTGGCGCAAGCTGCTGACGTCGCTGATCGCCGAGCTGCGCCCACAGGCGCCGGAGCACATTCTGGCGGTGCTGGACAACCTGGAGAAGGCCTCGGCGCACGAGCTGGAGCTGATGGCCGACGCCTTGCTCAACCGCGAGTTCGGCAAGGTGGGCAGCGAGAAGGCGCCGTTCCTCTGGGCCGCGCTGTCGCTCTATTGGGCGCAGATGGCCAGCCTGATCCCCGGCAAGGCGCGCGCCGAATACGGCGAGCAGCGCCAGTTCTGCCCGGTGTGCGGCAGCATCCCGGTCTCCAGCATGGTGCACATCGGCACCGTCAACGGCCTGCGCTACCTGCACTGCAACCTGTGCGAAAGCGAATGGCACGTGGTGCGGGTGAAGTGCAGCAACTGCGAGCAGACCCGCGATCTCAACTACTGGTCGCTGGACAGCGAGCAGGCGGCGGTGAAGGCGGAAAGCTGCGGCGACTGCGGCACTTACCTGAAGATCCTCTATCAGGAAAAAGACCCGCAGGTCGAAGCGGTGGCCGACGATCTGGCTTCACTGGTGCTGGACGCCCGTATGGAAGAAGAAGGCTTCGGCCGCAGCAGCATCAATCCGTTCCTGTTCCCGGCGGAGTAACCGCCCGGCCCCGTTCGCGCGGGGCCGGATGAGCAATTTCAGAACGGGCTTCTGGCATTCGCCCGGGCGAGTTGCTACGTTTAGGCCATGACGCGCCAAGCGAAAGGAACCACGATGTTAAACACCCTGGCAAAACTGACTGCGGTCGCCGTACTGGCGTTCGGACTGGCGGCCTGCGACAACAAGGACGACACCAAACCGGCGGTGCCGCCACCCGATACCAAGCCGACCGTGACGCAGCCCGCGCCACCGCCGCCGCCTGCGCCGGTAGAGACGCCACCTGCGCCGCCGGGGCTGAACGTGTCGCTGCAGAAGGGCAAAATCACCTTCGAACTGCCGCCGGGCTTCAGCGATCAGACGCTGAACAGCGGCATCATCAACGACAGCACCTCCACCATCCAGCGTTTCCTCGACGGCAAGTCGCGCCAGAGTGCGGTCTCGTCCGAAGTGATCCCGCCGGATGACATGAAGCTCAACACCAGCGACAAAATGCTGAAAGAGCTGGCGCAGAGCGCCATCACGGTGTTGGCCGAGCGTTATCAGAACATCCAGACCACCAAAGAAGAGAACTTCACCGTCGGCAAACAGAAGTTTCGCCGGGTAGATACCGAGCAGACCGTCAACGGGCAAAAAGTGGTTTCCACGCTGGTGTTGACGGTGTTCAACAAGCGGGTGGTAACGCTGCAAATGCTGTCGCCGGCCAAAACGCCGGAGGTGCATCAGGCGTTGGTGCAGCGGATTATCGATACTCTGACGGTGAAGTAAGGGCGCCGCGCCGCGGCCAGGACGAAGCGGAGGAGAACGGATGAAACTTATCGGCAGTTACACCAGCCCCTTTGTGCGCAAGATTTCCGTGCTGCTGCTGGAGAAGGGGATCGCGTTCGAATTCGTCAACGATCCGCCGTATGAGCCCGGCAGCCGGGTGAAGGAATGGAACCCGCTCGCCAAGGTGCCGGTGCTGATCGCCGATGACGGCGAGGTGTTTTACGACTCGCCGATCGTGGCCGAATACCTTGAGCTGCTGGCGGTGGAACCGGCGTTTTTGCCGGTCGAGCGCGCCGCTGCGCTGCGCGTTCGTCAGGTGGCGGCGCTGGCGGACGGCGTGACCGAAGCGGCGGCGACGCTGTTTCGCGAAAGCCGGCGCGCGCCGGAAAAACAGGACGAAAGCTGGATGCTGCGCCAGCGCGACAAGCTGACGCACGGCCTGGACGCGCTGGAAACGCTGGCGTGGGAAAAAGCGTGGCTCAATGCCGAGCGGCTGACGCTGGCGGATATCGCCGTCGGCTGCGCGCTGGGCTACCTCAATTTCCGCCGCATCCTGCCCAACTGGTGCGTCGAGCGCCCGGCGCTGGTAAAGCTGGCCGAACGTCTGTTCGCCCGCGAAAGCTTCGCCCGCACTGCGCCGCCCTGAGCTTTCTTTTCTCCCCCGCCGCGGCGGGGTTTTGCTATGCCGATACGTCTAAACTGAAAACCGAGCGACCATGAGCACTGAATCCCACCTTCTTTACAGCCAACTGCCCGCCATCGACCGCCTGCTGCGTGAACCCGCGATTGAACCGCTGGTGGCACAGCATGGCCAGACGCTGATCGGCGAACTGCTGCGCCGGCTGCAGGCCCAGGCGCGCGACGCGATCAAACAACAGCAACGCTTACCGGCCTGGTGCGACGACTGGCCGCAGGCGCTGCGGGCCGAGCTGGCCCGGCAGCAACGCCCGGCTTTGTTGCCGGTGTTCAACCTCAGCGGCACCGTGCTGCACACCAACCTCGGGCGCGCCCTGCTCGCGCAGCCGGTGAAGGATGCGGTGAGTGCGGTGATGGGGGAGGCGGTGACGCTGGAGTACGATCTGGACGGCGCCGGGCGCGGCCATCGCGATCGGGCGGTGGCGAGTCTGCTGTGCCAGCTGACCGGCGCGGAAGACGCCTGCATCGTCAATAACAACGCGGCGGCGGTGCTGCTGATGCTGGCGGCGGTCGCCCCCGGCAAAGAGGTGGTGGTGTCGCGCGGCGAGCTGGTGGAGATCGGCGGCGCGTTCCGCATTCCTGACGTGATGCGCCAGGCAGGTTGCCAATTGGTGGAGGTCGGCACCACCAACCGCACCCATCTGAAAGATTACCAGCACGCCATCAACGAGCAGACCGGCCTGTTGATGAAGGTGCACACCAGCAACTACAGCATTCAGGGCTTTACCGCAGCGGTCGACGAGGCCGAGCTGGCGCAGCTCGGGGCCGAACGGGGCGTGCCGACCGCCACCGATCTGGGCAGCGGCTCGCTGATCGATATGGCGCAGTACGGTCTGCCCGCCGAACCGATGCCGCAGCGGTTGTTGGCCGCCGGCGTCGATCTGGTGACGTTCTCCGGCGATAAGCTGCTGGGCGGCCCGCAGGCCGGGATCATCGTCGGCAAAAAGGCGCTGATCGCTCGCCTGCAGCAGCATCCGCTCAAGCGCGCGCTGCGCGTCGGCAAGCTGACGCTGGCGGCTCTGGAGGCCACGCTGCGGCTCTATCTGCAGCCGGAAAAACTGGCTGAGCAGCTGCCGACGCTGCGGCTGCTGACCCGCCCGCAGCAGGAGATGCAACAGGCGGCCGAGCGGTTGCTGGCGGCGCTGACGCCGCAGTTCACCACTGATTTCGACCTGCGCGCCGAACCGTGCTGGTCGCAGATCGGCAGCGGTTCGCTGCCGGTGGATCGGCTGCCCAGCTATGCCCTGACCTTCACGCCGCGCGACGGCCGCGGCGCCACGCTGGAAGCGCTGGCCGAACGCTGGCGCCGCCTGCCGCAGCCGGTGATCGGCCGCCTCGGCGACGGCAGGCTGTGGCTGGATCTGCGCTGCCTGGAACAGGAAGGGGCGCTGATCGCAGCGCTGAGCGCATCATGATCATCGCCACTGCCGGCCATGTCGATCATGGCAAAACCACCTTGCTGCAGGCGATCTCCGGGATCAACGCGGATCGCCTGCCGGAAGAAAAGCGCCGTGGCATGACCATCGATCTGGGCTACGCCTATTGGCCGCAGCCGGACGGCCGGGTGCTGGGGTTTATCGACGTGCCCGGCCACGAGAAATTCCTCGCCAATATGCTGGCGGGCGTCGGTGGCATCGACCATGCGTTGCTGGTGGTGGCCTGCGACGATGGCGTGATGGCGCAGACCCGCGAGCATCTGGCGATCCTGCGCCTGAGCGGGCACCCGGCGTTGACGGTGGCGCTGACCAAGGCCGACCGGGTGGACGCGGCGCGTGTCGATGAAGTGCGTAGCCAGGTGCGCGACGAGCTGGCGCGCCAAGGGTGGCCCGATGCGCCGCTGTTCGTGACCGCGGCGGCGGCGGGCGAGGGCATCGAGGCGCTGCGCACGCATTTGCTGGCGTTGTCGCCCGCTGAACATGCGCTGACGCGCCGTTTTCGCCTGGCGGTAGACCGTGCGTTCAGCGTCAAAGGGGCGGGGCTGGTGGTGACCGGCACCGCGCTCGGCGGCCGGGTGAAGGTGGGGGATACGCTGTGGCTGACCGGTGCTGACGCGCCGGTGCGGGTGCGTGGCCTGCATGCCCAGAATCAGACCGTGGAGCAGGCGCAGGCCGGGCAGCGCATTGCGCTTAACATCAGCGGCGATGTCGACAAAGAGCGGATCGCGCGCGGCGATTGGCTGCTGGCGCAGCGTCCGCCCGAAGCGGCGGAACGCATTCTGGTGGCGTTGGAGACGGATCGGCCGATCCGCCATTGGCAGCCGCTGCATCTGCACCATGCCGCCAGCCACATCACCGGGCGCATTTCGTTGCTGAACGACGAGCTGGCGGAACTGATCCTCGATCGCCCGCTGTGGTTGGCGCAGAACGATCGGCTGGTGCTGCGCGATATCGGCGCGCGGCAAACGCTGGGCGCGGCCCGGGTGCTCAGGCTGAATGCGCCCAAGCGCGGCAAACGTCAGCCGGACTATCTGGCACGGCTGCAGGCCCTGGCGCAGGCGCAAGACGATGCGCAGGCGCTGGCGCTTGAGTTGCCGCACGGCGCGCTGTCGCTGGCGGCGTTCGCCTGGGCGCGGCAATTGACGGACGACGGTCTGAACGAGCTGCTGGCGAACGGCGATCTGCTGATCGTCGGTGACCGGGCGCTGGCGCTGGATCAGGTGCAACAGGCGGAAAGCCGCCTGCTGCAGGTGCTGACGGAATATCACCAACAGCACGCCGATCAGCTGGGCTTAGGGCGCGCTCGCCTGCGGCGCATGGCGCTGCCGCAGCAGCCTGAAGCGCTGGTGTTTATGATGATCGATCGGCTGCTGAAGGCCGGTGCGCTGCGCAATACGCGCGGCTGGCTGCACCTGCCGGAGCTCGGCCTGGCGTTCAGCGCCGAAGAGGCGCCGCTGTGGGCGCGCATCGAACCGCTGTTCGGCGACGAACCGTGGTGGGTGCGCGATCTGGCGCTCGAATTGGGCGAGGAGGAGAGCCGGGTGCGAACGCTGCTGCGCAAGGCGGCCCAACTGGGCCATGTGACGGCGGTGGTGGTGGATCGCTATTACCTCAGCCGACGCATCGAGCAGTTTGCGGCGCTGATCCGCGCGCTGGATGCGGAGCGGGGTGGCGCCAACGCCGCCGACTTCCGCGATCGGCTTGGCGTCGGGCGCAAGCTGGCGATCCAGGTGCTGGAGTTCTTCGATCGCAGCGGCTTTACCCGCCGCAAGGGCAACGAGCATCTGCTGCGCGACGGCGGGCTGTTCGGTAGCGAGTCCCCTACCCGATAAATCTGACGGCGGCCCGGCTCACGTCGGGCGTCTGGGCGGCGAGAAACGCCTGTAAGCGTTCGATCAGCGGCCGCTTCGCCGACTCCGCCGGCCAAACCAGATAATAACCGTCGCCGGTGCGCACGGCGGCGTCACAAGGCAGCGCCAATAACCCCTCCTCAATGGTCCGCAGGCTCAGCGCCAGATCGCCGATCGAGATGCCGTGCCCGGCGATGGCCGCCGCATTGCCCTGTTCCAGCGAGTCGAATACCTGGCCGCGCGCGAGATCGATCGGGGCTGCTATGCCGCTTTTCTGCAGCCAGCGCCGCCAGTCGCGCCGATCGGGCGACGGATGGATCAGCGGGCAGGTGGCGAGGTTGCGCTGCCCGTCGGCGAGCAGCGCAGGGGCGCAAATCGGGATCAGCCATTCGTCGAACAGCTTTACGGCGGCGGTGTTGGCGCCGAAATAGCCGTTGCCGAGCAGGATGGCGCAGTCGTAGGGTTCGCTGAAAAAATCCACGCTGTCGATGTCCATCCAGACGCTGGCTGCCTGCACCTCGAACGCCTGCGCCGTTTGCCGGAACCGGCTCAGGCAGTCCAGCAGCCAGCGCATGGTCAGGGTGGAAGGCGCCTTCAGCCGCAGCAGATCGCGGTGGCTCTTGAACAGCTCGCAGGCTTGTTCGATGCGCCCAAACCCTTGCTGCAGCTCGGCGGCGAAGATTTTTCCCTGCGGCGTGACCTCGATGCGCGGGCCATTGCGCTGGAACAGGCGACAGCCGAAGTGCTGCTCCAGCGTTTTGATGTGCTTGCTGACGGCGCTGGGGGTGAGGTGCAGCTCGGTGGCGGCCTGCGTGAACGAGCCGGTGCGGGCAGCGCTTTCGAAGGCACGCAGGGCATAAAGCGGCGGAAGGGAACTGGCCATCGCGGCGTCTCTCAAGATGAGTATGACTCACAGTAAACGACAGGATTACTCCTTTTTCAAGGCGGGGGCGGCGGGATGATAATGGCGCGAAGCCAACCGCCTGAATGTGAGTGAAATAAAGATGAACCTGTCGTTGCTGGCGGCGTATTTCGCCGCCATTTTCCTGCTGATCGCCACCCCGGGGCCGGTGGTGATGATGGTGGCCAACACCGCGGCGCGCTTTGGCGCCCGGCGCGCGCTGCTGACCGCGCTCGGCAGCAACTGGGCCTCCTTGCTGCTGATCGGCATCGCGGCGCTGATCATCACCGGGCTGTTCGCCGTGGATATGCGCATGCTGCAGTGGATAAGCCTGTTGGGCTGTCTGTTCATCGCCCGCATGGCGATTGTCTCACTCTATGAGGATTTATCTTCATTTAGCGAGGCACCGAGCGCGCCGCGCCCAGCGGGGCCGCACAAACGCTCGGCGATCGTGAACGGCTTTCTGGTGGGCATCGCCAACCCGAAAGATATCATCTTCTTCGTCGCCTTTTTTCCGCAGTTCATCGCCGTCACCCCCTCGGTCGGCGCCAGCCTGACGCTGCTGACCACGCTGTGGGTGCTGGCGGACTTCGCCATCTTGCTGGCCTATATCATTCTGCTGTCGGGCTCGGTGCTGCAGCGCGCGCGCCGGACGATTTCCATTCTGTCGGCAGTGCTGCTGTTGGTGGTGGCGGTGGTGGGAACGGGGTATGCGTTGTGGGGGCTGCTCGGCTGAAGCCGCATAAAAAACGCCGGTCGGAAAACCGGACCGGCGTTTATCGTCATGTTTAAGCCGCGCCGTTCGGCTGCGGCGTGGGGTCGCCGTTGCGGCGTTTGCCGAGGAACAGCGCCACCAGCGTCAGCCAGCACAGGCCGCTGATGAGGTTGAACAGGTTGAACAGCCCGCTGCCGCCCCAGACGTAGGCGACCTTGGCCAGCTCGATGCCGACGGTGAACACCATCATGCTCAGCATGCCCATGGTGGCGGACACCGTGCCTTTGCTGACGTTGCTGGAGAACAGCGTCAGGCGGTACAGCCCGGCGTTGGCGAGGCCAATGCCGAAGGCGTACAGGCTCAGGCCGGCGGTCATCCACAGGTAGGCGTGGCTGGAGAACTGGGTCGCCAGCGCGGCGATCAGCAGCCCCAGCAGCATCGGGCCCGCGCCCAGCTTGATCAGGCGTTCCACGCTGTTCTTGCCGGTCAGGCGCGCCAGCGTCAGGTTGCCGAGGATCAGCGCGCCGAACACCGGGATCTGCAGCAGGCCGTAGTCCAACGTCGACAGCGACTCGCCGCTGATCAGGATCACCGGCGATTGGGCGATCCAGGCCAGCAGCGGCAGGCTGGCGAAACCGATCGCCAGGGCGCCGCACAGGAAGCGGCGGTTGCCCAACACCTGGCGGTAGTCGCGCCACAGGTTGGCGGCGGAAAACGCCTCGCCCTGCAGCGTGGCGGTTTCCGGCATGGCTTTCCACAGGCCATAGAAGGCGATGGCCGCCAGCGCCGCAAACAGCACGAACATGCTCTGCCACGGCGCGACGTGGATCAGCGCTGCGCCGGCCAGTGGCCCCAGCAGCGGGGCGATCAGCGCCACGTTAGCCATCAGGGCGGTGATTTTGATGCACACCGCCTCCTCGAACGACTCCTGGATCGTGGCGTAGCCGACCGCGCCGATAAAGCACAGGCCGATGCCCTGCAGGAAACGCATGGCGATAAACTGCTCGATGGTGGTGACCAGCAGGATCGCCAGGCAGGAGACGATAAAGAACGCCACCCCGGTCAGCATCACCGGGCGACGGCCACGGCGATCCGACAGCGGCCCGAGCAGCCACTGCAGGAAGATGCCGCCGGCCAGATAGGCGGTCATCGAGGTGGGCACCCACTCTTCGCCGGCGTTGAAATCCGCCACGACGGCCAGCATGCCCGGCTGAATCATATCGTTGCCGATATAGGTGGCGAACTCGAACAGCACCAGACAAAGAGGGAATAAAAGCGCCTGCCGGCCCAAACGTGCCGCAGGTGGTAATGTTGTTTTCATATTATTGTACTGATAGTAAAAGAGAAAAAGGAACTGCCAGGGCGGGAGCGCAAACTGAGCGAGTTATGGCGGCTATTTTGCCGCCAATTGTTCACCTTCGCAATCATAAGGTGCGGTTTAAGTGCATTCTGATATTTCGCTTTTGGGTTGTCGCCGAACGCTGCGCCCGATAACCTCTTATTAACATATCAATATGACACAAGATCGAGCGAGCGTTTGAGCGAGAAAATCGGCTGGATAGACAACCTGCGGGCGATAGCGTGCATGATGGTGGTGATGATCCACGCCACCACTTATTACGTCACCAACGGCGCGGCGATAGGGCTGCATAACTGGGATATCGCCAACGTGCTGAATTCGCTGTCGCGTGTGTCGGTGCCGCTGTTCTTTATGATTTCCGGCTACCTGTTCTTCGGCGAAAAGAGCGCCGGCCGGCGACATTTCACCCGCATCATCTGCTGCATTCTGTTCTACAGCGCCATCGCGCTGATCTATATCGCGGCTTTCACCAAGATCGGTTTCTGGCCGTCGCTGCGCGGCATTCTGCAAAAGCCGGTGTTCTATCATCTGTGGTTTTTCTACGCCATCGCGGTGATTTACCTGCTGTCGCCGCTGATCGGCGTCAAGCCGGTGTCGCGCCGTTACCTGGCCGCCGTGCTGGTGGTGTTGGCGGTGATCGCCAACCCGAATACCGACAAGCTGACCTTCGGCAACGTGCACCTGCTGCCGGTTAACCTGTATATCTACGGCGATACCTTCTACTACCTGCTGTATGCGCTGGCCGGGCGGGCAATGGGCATGATGGAGGCGCGCGGGCGCGCCGTGGGCTGGCTGGCGGCGCTGGGATTTGCGCTGTGCGTGGCGCTGATCGCGCGCGGCACCAAGCACCAGCTGTTCATCAACGGCAATTTCGCCGATACCTACTATATCTACAGCGGCCCGCTGGTGTTTATGGCGGCGGTAGCGCTGCTGGTGTGGGTGAAACATTGCCTGCCGCAGCCGATCGGTTGGTTGGGCGTGTTTTCCCGCCATTCGCTGGCGATCTACGGTTTTCACGCCCTTATCGTCAACATGATGCGCAATCGGCACCTCGATTTCACCGGCCACCCGCTGCTGGATATCTTCTGGGTGTTCGGCGTGGCGCTGGGGCTCAGCCTGCTGCTGTCTGTCGGCCTGCAGCGGCTGGATACCCGCCGACTGGTGTCATAGCGGCGAGTGCTGGCGCTGCTGGGCGCGGCGCAGCTGCCGCCCGGAAGAAAAACCGGCCGCCAACGCGGCCTTTTCCAACCCATACCCTTGCTGCAGGCGCTGTTGCGCCACCGCCAACCGCAGCTGTTCATGATATTCCCGCACGCTGATGCCGACGTGGCTGCGAAACAGCCGCGCCAGGTGTCGGCTGCTGACGTGCGCCTTTTCCGCTACCTGCGGCACCGACCAGTCGGCCTCCGGCTCGGCGGCCATCACGTCCTGCGCGCGGTGTACCGCCGGGTGCAGGTGGTTGCGGTAGCGCAGCCAGGGCGACAGCTGCGGATCGTCGCCGGCGCGGCGGAAATAGACCACCATGTCGCGTGCGACGTCGCGCGCCCGGCCGGAGCCGCAGTGACGGTGAACCAGATGCAGTGCCAAATCGATGCCGGTGGTGATGCCCGCGCTGGTATAGACGCCGCGGTCTTCGACGAAGATGCGGTTCTCTTTCACCTGCGCCGCCGGCGCCTGCAGGCGGATGCGTTCGATGACGTCGTGGTGGGTGGTGCACTGATAGCCGTCGAGCAGCCCGGCCTGCGCTGCCAGCAGCGCGCCGGAGCAGATGCACACCAGGGTGATGCGCTGCCGCTGCAGATCGGGCCGCAGCGTCGCCAGCCAGCGGCGGGCCTGCTCGGCCTCTTCACCGGCGAAATAGCGCTGCGAATCGCCGACGCCCGGCAACACCAGAATAGCGCCGTCTTCCAGGCGTTCGGGCAACGGCTGCAGGCCGCTCAGTGTCATGCCGATGGAGCAGACGACCTGCGGCGCCGGGCTGAGGTAACGCAGGCTGAACGACCCGGCGAGGCGCAGGGTTTCCGCTGGGCCGCTGACGTCGAGCGACAGCACGTTGGGCAACAGCAGAAAATAGACGGCCTGCGGCATGGTTACTCCTGTGCGAGTTGCGCCAGCGCCTCATCCACGCTGGCGATGCGGGCGAAACGATCGACCAGTACGGTTTCAGTATGCCGCTTCAGCTGCGCGGGGGTAAAGACTTCACCGTCGGGATGGCGCATCGGGAAGGTCAGCGTCGCCTCGGTGACGAAGGTCACCCGATAACCGAGATCGGACGCCACCCGGGTGGTGGTTTCACAGCACTGTTCGGTGCGGATGCCGGAGATGATCAGGTGGTTGATATCCCGCTCGCGCAGCCAGGCGTCGAGGCCGGATTCGGTCAGCGCATTGTGCACATGCTTATGCACGGTGATATCCGCCTGGTGGGTGAGGAACGGCAGGCGTTGCACGTGGCCCGAAGCCAGCGAGAAAGGCCCCTGCGGCGAGACGTGCAGCACGTCGACCAGCGCCGCGCCGCGTTGCTGACAGCCCGCGATCAGATGGGTCAGCGCCTGTTGAAACGCCGGCAGATCGTCCTCCTGCCAGAATGGACGGTGCTGGAATGATTGCTGGACATCGATGATCAATAACGCGCTCTGTGACATTTTCGGCCCTCCGCCAGTGTGTGTAGCGACCATCTTGCGCCACGCCTTACTCTGGCAGAAGGCCAAAAACGGCCATCATGATGACAACAGCGGACCGACCTTAGGCTTTGCTCACCTGGCCGGCCACCAGACGCCCCTGATGGAAGGTGGCGCTGCGTGCCGGCAGGCGGGCGACCGCCTCGGCGGAGCAGCTGGCGTTGACCAATACGAACTCGGCGGCGTCGCCGGCTTTCGGCCAGACGCGCTGGCCCTTATCGTCCAGCGGCAGCACGCCGCCGGTAGAGATGGCCATGGCGCGCGACAGGTGAAACTCGTCGGAGCCGCGGTACAGCTGGGCATACAGGTTAGCCTTTTCCAGAATGTCGCCGGTGCCGAACGGCGACCAGTGGTCGATTACGCTGTCGGTGCCGGTCATCACGAACACCCCTTTCTCGCTGAGCTGCGGCAGCGGCATCATCAGGCCGCCGATCGGCACCGTAGAGGCGATGGTGATCTGCTGCGCCGCCAGCCGGGTGGCGGTTTCCGCCAGTTCGCCCGGCGTCAGCGTGGTCAGGGCGAAAGCGTGGCTGATGGTGACCTTGCCGCGCAGCGCCGGGTTTTGCTCCACGGTGGCGATCATATAGTTAATGGCGGCGACCCCGGCCGGGCTGGTTTCATGCAGGTGGATATCCACGCCTTTGCCGGTATCGAGGGCGATCTGGAACATGGCGTCCAGCGATTTCTCCATCGCGCCGTCGACGTTGGTCGGATCGAGCCCGCCGACGTACTGCACGCCCATCTGCATCGCTTCACGCATCAGCGTATCGACCCTGGAGTGCAGCAGGCCATGCTGCGGGAAAGCGACGATTTCACAGCTGAAGTCCGCCCGGTGGTTTTCCAGCGCGCGCTGCAGGTGCTCCAGGCTTTTCAGGCCGCTGACCGGATCGATATTGCAGTGGCTGCGCGCCACGGTGCTGCCTTTGGATTGCAGCAGGGCGATCAGATTTTCCGCCCGCTGCTGCGAGGTGGGCAGCAGTTTCGGGATCAGCGTCTGCTCCAGCGCGATCATGTCCATGATGGTTTTGCCCTGGCGCGGGCGCGGCGCCTGCCACGGGCCGCTGTAGAAGGTTTTGTCCAGGTGGATGTGCATATCGCGAAACGCCGGCAGCAGCAGCTGGCCCTGCGCCTTATAGCGGGGCACGCCGGCGGGCAGCGCGGCGTTGGCGGCATGAATGGCGGCGATCTTGCCGTCTTTGATCTCAAGCGTATACAGCGCGGTGCGGGTGCCGATCACCGTGTCGCCGTCGTATTCAAAGCCGTCTTCCAGCCGCACCTCGCTCAGGCAGTAGTGACGTTCGGTCAGGGTCATCGGTGCCGGTGCGCACTGCTCGCCGCCAAGAGACGCGGCCTGTGCCACACCGCCGGTCAGGCCGATCACCGCGCAGGCGGTGGTGAGTTTGCCAGTTTGGCTGAGGAAGGCTCTGCGGCCCGGTTGTTGAGGGTTTTCCACGTTCGGTTCCTTAATCCAGAGGTGAGGTGGGTGAAAACATCCCCCAATTTAGGAGAGGAAGCGGTCGGTTGGCAGCGACATTTGCCACTGGTGACTATTCGATTTGGTAATGACCGGCGCCCATCGGTTGAATGGCTTTCCTGGCTTGCTCTTTCGTAGCTTTAATAGCTACATTTGTAGTCATTAAAGCTACATTGAGGTTAGCGTGATGCACGATCCGATGCTCGAACTGCTGTTCAGCGAATACCGTAGAAAAGTGCTAAGCCTGCTGTTTATTGAGCCCGGGCGAGCGTTTCACGTGCGGGAAATTGCGCGGCGTACCGCAACTCAGGCCGGTACTTTACATAAAGAGTTGAGCAGGCTGGCTGAGGGGGGCATTTTGCTCAGGCAGCGGCAGGGCAATCAAATTTGCTATCAGGCCAACGTTGATTGCCTGATTTTCCCAGAGCTGGCGGCTATTTTCCGCAAGGCTTGCGGGCCAGTGGAGCGCTTAAGGCAGACATTGGCAGAGTTTGGTGCAGCTATTGAACGGGCCTTTATTTTTGGATCCGTCGCCAGTGGCAAAGCGACGGCGGCCAGCGATATCGATGTGTTGATCGTTGGCAAACTGTCTTTTTCGCAGGTGATTCAGGCTATTTATCCGCTGCAGGAAACGCTGGGACGGGAAATTAACCCCAAACTTTACTCGCCGGAAGAGTGGCGGGTGGCTTTGGCCGAGAACTCCGCGTTTATACAGGACATTATGCAGAAACCCCAACTCTGGATTGCGGGAGACAAGGATGACGCTGGACAATCTGGTCGGGCTGGGACTGGAGGTGATAACGCCTGACTCGGGGGCGATTAAAAAATTGCTGGCCGCCGCCGCGCGCAACCGCCGTGATGCGGGTATCACTCAGCTCAGCAATGAGAGCCGTTTCGACACGGCATATAAGGCGGTCATGCAAATGGCTAATGCCGCTTTGCAAGCCAAGGGGTACCGTACGCTGATCAGCAAACCCGGTCATCACCAGACCATGATCCAAACGTTGCCGCTCACCGTAGGGTTGCCGCGCGAGGCAATGATCTGCCTGGATGCATTGCGAAAACAGCGCAATGTGGCGGATTACTCCGGCGATTTGGTGACGGATGCGGCGGTACAGGCTTGCCTTGAGCAGACCGACGCGCTGTGGGTACGGATTATCGACTGGCTACAGCGCGAATATCCGCAGATATTGGCGTAACCGATCTCACTTCAACCCGCAAAACACCGTCAGTCGCTGGGCCAGTGCCAGCGTGGCGGCGGGGGCGCCGTCGCGGTAGTAGAGCGCCAGTTCGAAGCTGTCTATCGGCGGCAATCCTTCGGCCGCGCCCAGCACCCGGTGCGTGGGCAGACGGCAGCCGGCCGGCAGCAGGGTGACGCCCAGCCCGGCGGCGGAAGCGGCGGTCAGCGCCGCCAGGCTGGCGCTGCTGTAACCGATACGCCAGCGTTTGCCGAGGTTGTCCAGCGCCTGGCACAGCTCGTCGCGGTACAGGCCGTTGAGTGGAAATACCGCCAGCGGCACCGGCGATTGCTCGATAGCCGGAAAGGCCAGGCTGTCCAGCCACAGCAGCGGTTCCGGCCGCGCGGCGCGCGGCGGTTGCTGGCGGCGCTGCTTCACCAGGATCAGATCCAGCTCTTCACGTGCGTAGGCGCTGTGCAGATCGGCGCTCAGGCCGCTGGCTACGTCCAGCCGCAGGTGCGGGTGCTCGCGGCTGAATTCCGCCAGCAGCTCGGTGGTGGGCACGGCGAAATCTTCCGGCATGCCGATCCGTAGCACGCCGTCGCGCCAGATGCCGGTCAGCGCGTCGTGGGCTTCTTCATTCAGCGCGATGATGCGGCGCGCGTAGCTTAACAACTTGACGCCTTCTTCAGTCAGCAGCACCTGATGCGAGGAGCGTTCAAACAACGGTTTGCCCAACATCTCTTCCAGCCGACGCACCTGCTGGCTGACGGTGGACTGCGACAAAAACACCCGCTCTGCGGCGCGGGTGAAGCTGTTGCTGTCGCACACGGCGACGAAGCTGAGCAGCAGCTGCGGATTGAACATCGGGTAGCGATTCATTTTCCCACTGTTGGCTATTTTATTATTTAATTTCCCAATACTAGCGGCGTTGCCTACAGTAACGCAACGCTGCGGCGATCGCGCTGTGACGCCGCACTCTTCATTTCGCAGTACCAGGAATATATCTTGTTAAATCATTCTGTTAATTCACCTTCTCCACGTCGCTGGTTCAACCCCCTGTTGCTGGCGCTGGTGTTGATCGGCCTGAACATGCGGCCGCTGTTGACCTCGATCGGCCCGTTGCTGCCGACGCTGCGCCAGGCCACCGGGCTGAGCTTTGGCGGCGCGGCGCTGTTGACCACGCTGCCGGTGCTGATGATGGGGCTGATGGCGCTGGCGGGCGGCGCCATCAATCGGCTGTTCAGCGAGCGCAGCGCCGTGACGTTGAGCCTGCTGGCGATCGGGCTGGGCGCGCTTTGGCGCGAACTGGCCCCCGGCAGCGTGCAACTGTTAATGAGCGCGGTGCTGGGCGGGCTCGGCATCGGGGTGATCCAGGCGGTGATGCCCGGCATCATCAAGCATCACTTCCTCAAAAGCATGGCGCTGGTGGCCGGGCTGTGGTCGGCGGCGCTGATGGGGGGCGGCGGTCTGGGGGCGGCGATCACCCCATGGCTGATGAGTACGGGGCGCGACTGGCACAGTGCGCTGGCCTGGTGGGCGTTGCCGGCCCTGGTGGCGCTGCTGGCCTGGTGGCCGGTCAGCCGCGGGCTGTCTCGCCTGGGCGCGGCGGGAGAACACCGCGGCCCAAGCCTGCTGCGCAACCGGCGCGCCTGGCTGCTCGGTGCCTATTTCGGCCTGATCAACGGCGGCTATACCAGCCTGATCGCCTGGCTGCCGCCGTATTACATGCAGCTCGGCTGGCAGCCGCAGGCCAGCGGTTCGCTGCTGGCGCTGATGACCTTCGGCCAGGTGATGGGCGCGCTGCTGCTGCCGGCGCTGGCGCGCAATCATGACCGGCGGCCGCTGCTGTTGCTGGCCTTGATGATGCAACTGATCGGCTTTATCGGTCTGATTTACCTGCCGCAGACGCTGCCGTGGCTGTGGGTGTTGGTTTCCGGGCTGGGGCTGGGCGGCGCGTTCCCGCTGTGCCTGGTGCTGGCGCTTGATCACCTGCACCAGCCGGCGGCGGCCGGGCGGCTGGTGGCCTTTATGCAGGGCGTCGGTTTTCTGCTGGCGGGCGTGACGCCCTACCTCTCCGGCCTGCTGCGCGACTACAGCGGCGGCTTCGTGCTGGACTGGCAGATCCACGCGCTGCTGGTGGTGGTGCTGATCGCCATCACCTGGCGCTTCCACCCGCACAGCTACCGGCGGGCGTTCGCCGAATAATATTTCTGTCATTGCCGCTCCCTATAGTGACGTTGCTTTTACTTCTGGGCGATAACAACGAAAAGGGACAATGACATGCACAACACCAAAACCCGGCTGGCGCTGCTGGTCGGCTGCATGGCGCTGAGCGCCAACCTGTGGGCCGAGGCGCAGCCGGTGCAGGCGACGCTGGCCGGGCATGCGCTGCTGCCGGTAAAATCCGCCGTTTCCACACCGAAGGATGCACCGAGCGATCTGCAACAGAGCGGCAAATACACCAGCGGCAAACGCGTCACCGAGCTGGGCAGCGTGGCGGGCAAATCCGCCGATCGCCTGACCGGCCTCGGCCTGCCGATCAACGGTCAGCCGCTGCAGGGCCACTCCGGCATCAAGCACATGCCCGACGGCACCTACTGGGTGCTGACCGACAACGGCTTCGGCAGCAAAGCCAACTCCCCGGATGCCATGCTGTACCTCAACCACTACAAGATCGATTTCAAAGACGGCACGGTTGCGCCGCTGAAGACGGTGTTCCTGCACGATCCGGATAAAAAGGTGCCGTTCCATATCATCAATGAGAGCACCGAGAAGCGCTATCTGACCGGCAGCGATTTCGACCCGGAAAGCTTCCAGTTTGCCGACGATGCCTTGTGGATCGGCGAAGAATTCGGGCCTTACCTGATCAAGGCCGACCTGAACGGTAAAGTGCTGGCGGTGTTCGACACTCAGGTGGACGGCAAGGTGGTGAAATCGCCGGACAACCCGACGCTGACCCTGCCGGGCGCGCCGGACGGCAAGCAAAACTTCCAGGTGGCGCGCTCCAAGGGCTTTGAAGGCATGGCCGCCTCGCCGGACGGCAGCAAGCTGTACCCGCTGCTGGAAGGGGCGCTGTGGGACGGCGAGCAGTTCGAGAACGTCGGCGGCAAACGCTACCTGCGGGTGCTGGAGTTTGACGTCAAACGGCAGGCCTGGACCGGCCGCAGTTGGCAGTACGTGCTGGAAGACAACCAGAACGCCATCGGCGACTTCAACATGATCGACGCCACCCACGGGTTGGTGATCGAGCGCGACAACGGCGAAGGCACGCCGGACAAAGCCTGCGCCGCCGGTGCGCCAACCGACAACTGCTTCAGCCAGGTAGCCAAGTTCAAGCGGGTATATAAAATCGCCTTCTCGGACGCCAACGTCGGCAAACCGGTCGAAAAACTGGGCTATATCGACCTGATGAACATTCAGGATCCGAACAAGCTGGCGCGCAAGCCGCTGAACGACGGCGTGCTGACCTTCCCGTTCTTCACCATCGAGAACGTGGACGTGGTGGACGCCAACCACATCATCGTCGGCAACGACAACAACTTCCCGTTCTCCTCCAGCCGCCAGCCCAATATGGCGGATGACAACGAGTTCATCCTGCTGGACGTGAAGGATTTCCTGAAGTAGCGCTCCTCGGCTGCCGGCTTCCCGGTCGGCGGCCGCCATTTCCCGCTTAGCGCAGCGAACAAACTGCGCTATAATCAGCGCCTTGCTTCTCCCTTCTCCAAGGAAGATCCTCGTCCCCGGTGGGGCGGCCGGACTTCAAATCCGGTTGGGGCCGCCAGCGGTCCTGGGCAGGTTCGACTCCTGTGATCTTCCGCCACCTTATCGCCAATAACCCCCTCACTCCCGCTGCAAAAAGAACTGCTTGATGGTCTGCCGCAGCCAGCGATGCGCCGGATCGCGATCCAGGCGCGGGTGCCAGGCCTGGACGATAAACACCGACTCCAACTCGAGCGGCAGCTCGATCTCCGCCAATGGCAGGTGGATGTTGCTCACCCCCTGCAGCACGTGGCGCGGCAGCGGCAGGATAAAGTCCGATTTCATGGTCAACATCATCGCTGAATGGAAGCCCGGCAGGGTCAGAGCGACGTTGCGCTGCAGGCCGAGATCGCGCAGCGCATCGTCGATCGGCCCCTGCGTACGCCCGCGGCGGGAGACGCTGATATGCGGGTAATGGGTCAGGGTTTCGGGTGTTACCCGGCCGATGATCGGGTGCCCCGGCCGCACCAGCGCCTGAAAGGTGCTGGTGAACAGGCTCTGCGTCTTGATTTCCGGGTGCCAATCGCGTGAGGAACCGATCACCAGATCCACTTTGCCGCTGCGCAGCGCGTCATCCTCGCCGTCGCTTTCGGCGATGAATTTCAGGCCGCTCAGCGGCGCCGATTCCCGCAGCGTCTCCAGCAATCCGCCTGCCAGCGCGCCGATAAAGATGTCGTTGGCGCGAATGGTGAAGGTTCTGGTCAGCCTGCCGGGTTCGAAGGATTCATTCGGTGCGATCAGCGCGGCGGCCTGTTCGATGATCTCGCCGAGCTGGCGTTTCAATTCCAGCGCGCGCGGCGTCGGCACCAGATGCTTGCCGGCCCTGACCATGATCGGATCGTCGAACTGCCGGCGGATGCGCCCCAGAATGCGGCTCATCGCCGGCGCGCTCAGGTTCATCTTTTCGGCAGCGCCGCTCACGCTCCCTTCTTCCAGCAGCAGATTCAGCGCATAGATCAGATTGAAATCAATTTTTTGCGGCATGGCCTCTCCGGTCGTGGTGTGCGTAGTGGATTGCGTTTTGTGCAACTAGTTAATTACATGATTTCATTTTAAACAATCGAAATAAGTCCGGATACTGCCCACGACAACAAAGATTGAGGCTGAAACAGCAGGAGTGGGGAATGGTTGAGGTGTCTGTTACGCCGCACCACAAAAATCGATGGCTCGCCAGCGCCGGTGAAATCAACGGCCGCACCTGGCTGGGGTTGTTCGGCGTGTTTTTGGCGGTGATGGCCAGCGGCGTGGGGGAAAACGCCAGCAAGTTCGCGCTGGCGGATATACAGGGCGGCATGCTGCTGAGTTTCGATGCCGGCAGTTGGCTGACCACCTGTTACGTTACCGGCTTTGTGATCGGTTCCGGGTTCACACCCTGTTTTTGGCCGACCTTTTCGTTGCGCCGGGTGGCGTTGACGATGTGCGGCATTTACCTGGCCGGCGGGCTGCTGACGCCCTGGTTGGGAGAACAGTATGGCGTGTTGCTGGCGGTGCGCAGCCTGCAGGGCTTCGCCGGCGGCGCGTTGCCGCCGATGCTGATGACGGTGGTGCTGCGTTTTATGCCGCCGCTGATCAAGGTGTTGGGGCTGGGCGCCTACGGCTGGGTCTCGGCCTGGAGCGCTACGCTGGGCGCCACCGCCGCCGCTTTCGCCTTTCACTGGGGTTGGAGTGGGTACTTCTACTGGAACCTGCCGCTGATGGCGATTGCCGCTGTGTGTATCGGCTACGGTCTGCCGCAGGATCCTCTGCGGCTGGAGCGCCTGCGGCAGTTCAACTGGCGCGGCCTGCTGCTCGGCGGCATGGCGCTCGGCATGCTGACGGTGGGCATTTCACAGGGGGAGCGGCTCGACTGGCTGAACTCGCCGCTGATCTACGTTTTATTATTGGGCGGCGGCGGATTATTGGCGTTATTTCTGATTAACGAATGGTATCACCCGCTGCCTTTTTTTAATTTGCAGCTATTAAGCAAAAGGAATTTGTCTTTCTCCTTAATTACGCTGGGTGGCGTGCTGTTAATTATGGTGTCGCTGGTCAATATTACGTCGGGATATTTATCCGCGATTCATGGCTATCGTCAGGAACAAACCTCCGACTTAATGCTGTGGGTGGCGTTGCCGCAATTAATTACGCTGCCGATTGTCGCCATTATTTGCAATACGCCGCGGGTGGATTGCCGCTGGGTACTGGCGATCAGCCTGCTGTTGATGGCCACCGCCTGCGTGCTGGCCGCCCAGCTGACGCCGGAATGGAACGGCGACACGTTTCGCGTTATCGCGCTGTTGCAGGCGGTCGCGCAACCGATGGCGATCATCCCCCTGCTGATGCAGGCGACCGGTGGGCTGTTGCCGACCGACGGGCCGTTTGCGGCGGCCTGGTTTAACGCGGTGAAGGGCTTCGCCGCCACCGCGGCCGGCGGCGCCATCGCGCTGCTCAGCCGACAGCGCGGGGACTATCACGCCGGCACGATCGCCGACGGTTTTGGCTCGGCCTACAGCAGCGCATCGGGGTCGGCGGAGCAGCTGGCGCAGCTTGCCGCCCGGCAGGGCCACGTGCTGGCCAGCGCCGATCTTTATCTGTTGGTTGCCGGCCTGGCGTTATTACTGACCGCGCTGATTTTAGTTATGCCGACCCGTATTTATCCGCCGCGTTCGGTCGCCGCCTGACATTTTATCATCAGAAATAAATATTAAGTGGAGTCACTTTTATGGCTAACAAAAAAGTCGCCGTCGCCGTATTGGCGGTTACCATCATTACGCTGGGGTTATTAATGAATAAGTTTTTTATTAAAGAGACACAGCAGAATACCAACGATGCCTATATTCGCGCCGATATTTCGCGTATTTCTCCGCAGATCGCCGGTGAAATTGCACAGGTGTTGGTCAAGGACAACCAGTGGGTCAAGCAGGGGGAGTTGCTGGCGGTGATCGACCCGCGTGAGTTCAACGTTGCCCTGGCGCAGGCGACGGCGCAGGAGCAATCGGCCCGCGCCCGGCAGGACGACGCCAGGGCTAACCTCACCCGGCAGAGTGCGCTGATCGCCGCCGCGCAGGCGGAGCGGCAGGCGGCGCAGGCGGAGCTGGCGTTTGCGCGCCAGGAGCAGAACCGCTACCAGCGAATGGCCAGCAGCGGCGCGGGTTCGCAGCAGGCGGCGCAGCAGGCGACGACGCGGGTGCACACGCTTTCCGCCAATGTGGCGCAGGCGGAGGCGACGCTCAAAGCGGCGAAAAATATGGAGCAGGTGCTGCAGGCCAAGCTGGCGGACAGCGATGCCGAACTGATGTTGGCGCAGGCGAAGAAAGCGATGGCCGAACTGAACCTGTCTTATACCCGCATCACCGCGCCGATCGGCGGCGTGGTCGGCAAGAAAAGCCTGCGGGTCGGGGAGTTCGTCAAACCGGGCGATGCGCTGCTGGCCATCGTGCCGCAGGACAAGCTGTACATCATCGCCAACTACCAGGAAACCCAGTTGGAAAACATTGCGCACGGGCAGTCGGTAGACATCCATATCGATACCTTTCCCGGCCAAACGCTGAAAGGGCAGGTGGACAGCATCGCGCCAGCTTCCGGCGTCAGTTTCTCGGCCGTGGCGCCGGAAAACGCCACCGGTAACTTCACCAAGATCGTCCAGCGCATCCCGGTGAAGATTGTGTTTGATATCAACAAGGAGCACGCCGCTTTGCTGAGCGCGCTGCGCGTCGGCATGTCTGCGGACGTCAGCATCAATACGCTGGACGGGGGGCTGTAATGAACAGAGCCGTGATACCGCTCTTGCTGATTGCGCTGAGCGGCTGCCGGGCGGTGGGGCCGGATTATGCTCAGCCACAGAACACATTGCCCGAGAGCTGGGGTCAGCAGGCCGGCGGCGGGGCATTGCCGGTGGCCTGGTGGTCGATATTCAACGATGCGCCGCTGTCGCAGCTGGTGCAGCGCGTGGCGGCCGGTAACCTGGATCTGCAGCTCGCCACGGCGCGCCTGCAGCAGAGCCGCGCCCTGCTGGGGGTGACGGAGGCGGCGCTGATGCCGGATCTGAGCCTGGACGGCGCTTATCAGCGCCAGCGCGCTACCTCGGTGGGCAGCATGGATCCGTCCGGCAACGGCGGAGAGGCGGATTACAACCTCTGGCGCGGCGGCTTCAGCGCCGCCTGGGAGCTGGACATGTGGGGCAAGCTGCGCCGCGCGTCGGAAAGCGCGCGCGCCGGCTTCGCCGCTTCGCAGGAGAATCGGCGCGCACTGCTGACGTCGGTGACGGCGGAGGTGGCGAGCAACTATCTGCGCCTGCGCGCCACGCAGCAGCAGCTGGCTGTGGCGCAGGAAAACCGCGCCACCGCGCTGCGCACGCTGCAGCTGACGCAAAGCCGTTATCAAAGCGGCGCGGGCAACGAACTGGATATCGATCAGGCGCAGGTGCAGTTGGCGCAGGTGGATGCTCTGCTGCCGACGTTGGCCGATCGGCAGGAACGCTTGATCAACGCCATCGGCCTGTTGCTGGGCGAGCGGCCGGGCGCGCTGAAGGCGATGTTGTCGCCGCCGGGGCCGCTGCCGACGCTGGCGCGCGCGGTGCCGATGGGGGTGCCGTCGGATCTGGCGCTGCGCAGGCCGGATATTCGCGAAGCGGCGGAGCGTTTGCATCAGGCCACCGCCGAGATAGGCGTCGCCACCGCCGACTACTACCCACGCATTACGCTGACCGGCAACGCGGGCTACCAGGCATTGGCCTTGTCGGATATGGGCAGCTGGTCCACGCATACCTTCGCCATCGGCCCCGTTTTGTATCTGCCGTTGTTCGACGGGGGAAAAATCACCCAGCGGGTACGCCTGAGCGAATATCGCCAGCAGGAAATGGCCATCGCCTACCAGCAAACGGTGCTGCGCGCCTGGCACGAGATCGACGACGCGCTTTCCGGCTATCGCGCCCAGCAGCGCCGCCAGACGCACCTGGCCGAAGCGCTGGCCGCCAACCGACACGCGTTTGCGCTGGCGCGCGACAGCTATCTGAACGGCGCCAGCGATTTTATCCACGTTCTGAGCACGCAGCGCGCGCTGCTGGATCTGCAGTCCGCGCAAATTGTTTCAGAGGAGGAGACGGCGATCGCCGTGGTGAATATCTATCGAGCGCTGGGCGGCGGCTGGGAACACACCTACCCGTCTGCGGCGCCACAGGAGAAGGCTGATGCACAACACGCTGAATAAGATGGTCGACGAGATGCTGGAAAGAGATACCCGCCGCAAACGGGAGGCGCGGGTGAGCGCGGTGCGGCAAGTTAGCGCGCGGATCAGGCGCATCACGTTGAGCGGCGACGATGTGGACAAGTTTATCGCCGATCCGCGCGCGCAGGAGCCGGCCAGCTGGGTCAAGGTGTTCTTTCCGTGGCGCGACACGCTGGCCGGGCGAGCTTACACCCTGAGCGGCATCGATAAACTCGCCCGCACCTTCGATATCGACATGGTGCTGCACGGCGAAGGCCCGGCGTCGAACTGGGCGCGCGACGCGATGCCGGGCGACAAGCTGGGGTTCGCCGGCCCTTGCTCCGGCGGCTTCCGGCTGCTGCCGCAAACCCGCTGGCTTTTGTTGCTGGGCGATGAGACCGCGTTGCCCGCCATGCGCACCATCCTCGCCTCGCTCTCCGATCCGTTGCCGGTGCTGTGGTTCGCCGAAGTGGGCGATGCGCAGGAGATCCAGGACGTCGATTGCTCCTTTTTGCAGGTGAACAGCTGGCAAATACGCACCCGGCATTTTGACAGCGTGATGAACAGCCCGCTGGTGCAGGCCGTCAGCCACTGCGAACTGCCGGCCGGGGAAGGGCAGGTGTGGCTGGCCTGCGAACACCAGGTCGCTGCGTATCTGAAGGCGCGTTTTATCAACGAAATGGGCATCTCCCGCGCCGCCTTGTTTGCCAAAGGTTATTGGAAAAAGGGCGAAGCCAATTTCAAGGGCGCGATTTAACTCGGTCGAATGAGGATGGTTATGATTGAGAGAGTGTTATTGGCGGTGGACTGCTTTGAACACAGCGGCAACGCCCTGGAGTTTATGGCGCGTCTGCAAGGCAGCATCGGCGGCGTGATCGTGCTGACGGTGGTGGACAATGCCTTCACGCTTAGCCGCAGCGGCCTGCGTTTCGACAGCGACGAGCGCGAAGAATATCCCGCCGCCCAGCGCGAAGAGGCGCTGGCGGAAAAGCAGGTCGGGCAGGTGACGCGGGCGTTGAAACAGATGGGCTTCAACGCCCAGGGCCTGCTGGCTGCCGGGGCGCCCATCGAGGTGATCCCGGAGCAGATGGCGCTGTTCAACTGCGATCTGTTGATCATCTCGCACCGCCACCTGTCTTCGTTGGAGCGCTGGCTGAACGCCTCGGTCACGCGCGGCCTGCTGGATGAGATTGGTCAACCGGTATTGGTGATCCCGCGCTAAGCTATGGGGAAGGGCAGCCGCATGCGGCGGCGCGCGTTCGGCGACGAAGGCCACACATACCGGAGGTCAACATGCGAAGTCTGGAAGATCAACTTGCCGCTTATGCCGCCTATCATCGCGATGCGCGCAATATCGCCACACATTTTATCGGCATCCCGCTGATCGTCGTCAGCCTGTTGGCGCTGCTCTCTCGGCCGGCATGGGGGGCGGGATGGCTGCCGTTCTCGCCGGCCTGCGCGCTGGTTATCGTCTCGGCGCTCTATTACCTGCGGCTGAATCTGCGTCTTGGCGTCATGATGTTGGCGTTGCTGGTGCTGTGCCTCGGGTTCGGCGCCTGGGTGGCGTCGCTGTCGACGGCGGCGTGGCTGAGCGTCAGCCTCGGCGGTTTCGTGATCGGCTGGCTGTTTCAGTTCGTCGGGCATTTCTGGGAGGGGCGAAAACCGGCGTTTATGGACGACGTGGCGGGCCTTATCATCGGCCCGCTGTTCGTGCTGGCGGAAGCCTGCTTCCTGGCCGGCGGGCTGCCTGAGCTGGCGCGGAATATCGAAATGCGTGCGGGCAAGGTGCGCCGCGGGAGGGCCTGAGGTGGCGTTGATTCCACGCTCATGACAGACGTCTTCCGGCCCGATACTCGGGCCGCCATGCCTTATCCCCGTCCGGGTGACGGATGCCGATAGCCTTCCCTTCCCGCCGCACTTTTAACAAAATCGCAAAAGTCTTTTAGCCTTCCGCCGGCTTATCTTTGCTGTGACCAATGTCATACTTTCGGCATCTTAACTGTTCCCGCGCTTCGGCAGCGGTAAACCGGAGTTGTTGCATGAAAGTGAATTATCCCTTGTTAGCCCTGGCGGTGGGGGCGTTCGGTATCGGCACCACCGAGTTTTCCCCCATGGGGTTGCTGCCAACCATCGCCAAAGGGGTGGACGTTTCCATTCCGATGGCCGGCATGTTGATCAGCGCCTACGCCGTTGGCGTGATGGTCGGCGCACCGTTGATGACGCTGCTGCTGTCGCACCGGGCGCGCAGAAGCGCGCTGATCTTCCTGATGGCGATCTTTACCCTCGGTAACGTGCTGTCGGCCCTCGCGCCGGATTACACCACCCTGATGCTGTCGCGTATCATCACCAGCCTGAACCACGGCGCTTTCTTTGGCCTCGGGTCGGTGGTGGCCGCCAGCGTGGTGCCGAAGGAGAAACAGGCCAGCGCCGTGGCAACCATGTTTATGGGCCTGACCATCGCCAATATCGGCGGGGTGCCGGCCGCGACCTGGCTGGGCGAAACCATCGGCTGGCGCATGTCGTTCCTGGCTACCGCAGGGTTAGGCGTGGTCGCCATGCTGGGGCTGTGGTTCTCGTTGCCGCAAGGCAGCGCCGGGGCGCGGCCCGATGTGAAACGCGAACTGTCGGTGCTGGTGCGGCCGCAGGTATTGACCGCGCTGCTGACCACCGTGCTGGGCGCGGGCGCGATGTTCACGCTCTATACCTATATCTCGCCGGTATTGCAGCACATCACTGAGGCGACGCCGTTGTTCGTGACGGTGATGCTGGTATTGATCGGCGTTGGTTTCTCCATCGGCAATTACCTCGGCGGCAAATTTGCTGACCGCTCCGAAAGCGCGACGCTGAAAGGCTTCCTGCTGTTGCTGGCGGCCATCATGCTGCTGATCCCGTTGCTGGCGCGCAGTGAAATCGGCGCGGCGGTCAGCATGGTGATTTGGGGGGCGGCGACCTTCGCCGTGGTGCCGCCGCTGCAGATGCGTGTGATGCGCGTCGCCAGCGAAGCACCGGGCCTGTCGTCTTCGGTCAATATCGGCGCTTTCAACCTGGGCAATGCGCTCGGTGCCGCCGCCGGCGGCGCGGTGGTCTCCGCCGGGCTGGGATACAGCTTCGTGCCGGTGATGGGGGCGATTATCGCCGGGCTGGCGCTGCTGTTGGTGCTGTTTACCAGCCGCCGAGCCGAAAAGGTGGCCTACGCCAACGGCTAAAAACGACAGCGTGCGGCGGGTTTTACCCGTCGCACGCCGTTAGCCGCATAAAACATAAACGCTTATCCACTCCCGCCCCCATTTATCTGTTCGGCATCTAGTCTTAGCCGCTATCATTACCCATGTATATGCATGGTGGCCGCTAGCACGGCACCTCTGGGATAATGAAAGACCTGCCTAAGGAAAGATCCACATGAGAAATATCTTCTTCTTCGATGCGATGCTGACGCCAAAAATCATCACCGCCGTTTACTGGCTGGCGCTGTTGGGCGTGTTGATCAGCGGTATTGGCATGATGTTTTACGGCGAGTTCTTCCGCGGCCTGTTCGGCATCATCGTCGGTGGCGTGTTCGTGCGCGTGGCGTTCGAGATGATCATCATTGCGTTTAAAAATAACGAATATCTGCGCAAAATCGCCGAAAAACCGTAATTTCCCGCCAGGCGCCGGGTTCTGCCCGGCGTTGTTCTCTCCCCCTTGCCGCCTGCTACTCGAAACCGAGCAGGCTGAACGCATCGTCCTGCGGGTAGTAACCGAGCAAACGGCTGGTCTCTTCCAGCGATAAACGTTTGTAGCGGTTATTGGAAACCCCGTGCACCACCGCATATTGCACCTCTGCGACACGAATGCAGCGCTCCAGCAGATCGGCGGCGTCGCGATGGCTGAGAAACGCGCTCATGTCGCGGGCGCTGAGGCGATCGCCCGGGCTCAGGGCCGTGAAGTTGGCGATGCGCACCGACAGGGCGGAAAGCCCCTCCTGGTAGGCGAAATAGGCGGCGATGCCTTCGCCGAATGCTTTGCTGGCGCCGTACAGGTTTTTCGGTTTCGGCGCGTCATCCGGGCGGATTTGGTAATCGAGCGGATAACCTTCCACCGCCTGTGCGCTGCTGGCGAACACTACCCGGCGGCAGCCGGCATCTTTCGCCGCGCGGAAGATATTGAAGGTGCCGAGAATGTTGTTGTCCATCAACGAACTGCAAAAATCGGCGTCGGGAGCCGGATCGGCGGCCAGGTGCAATACGGTGTCGATGTTGGCGCAGGCTGCGCGGCAGGCGTCGAGATCGGCGATGTTGAAGCTGATGATCTCATCGCCGGGCAGCCGATCGCTCAGCAGGCTGATGTCGCGTTCCGCCAGGCGCAGCGCGTAGCGATCGCCCATGGCCTGACGAAACGCCGTGGCGACCCGGCCGCCGGCGCCGGTAATCAAAATCCGTCCTACATCAGTACGCAACACCATGATGATGGTCATCCCTACTCTCGATTAAGCGTTGACCAGTAATAATCCCCTGCGTGACTTTTGTCCAGTATTTATATTAGTTGCGCTGATGGTTTATGCCGGCAATGGGCACGTTTTACCGAGCGTCTCGACCAGGAAAGTCATCACTGCGCGCACGGCGGCGGTACGCGCCAAATCGGGATACGTCACCAGCCAAAGCTCGCGCGTTGGTGCGGCGCTCGCCGTGGGCAACGGCACCAGATCCGGATCGTTATCGGCGACAAACGTCGGCAAAACGGCGGCGCCCAACCCTGAGCGTGCCGCTTGTTGCAGTGAAAACAGATCGCTGGCCTGAAAGACCACCGGCCGCCCCTGTAACAGCTGCTGCAACCATTGCTGATGCGGCTGCTGTCGGTAGTGAGGGTCATAGGCGAGAAAGCGGCGCGCCGCGTCGGGCAGTGCGGCATGCTCAGGCGCGGCGTACAGCGCGTAGCGCATCATGCCGATACGCTGTGCCAGCAGCTCCGGCTGCTGTGGGCGCACCATGCGCACGGCGATGTCCGCTTCGCCGCGATCCAGCTCCGCGAGCGCGGATTCACCCGCCAGCGTCACGACGATTTGTGGGAAAGCCTGATTAAATTCGGCAATGCGCGGCGCGAGAATATGCGCGGCGATCGACGGCGGCGCGCTGATGCGCACGCTGGCCTGTGGCGTTGCGCCGGCGCTGCGCGCATGGCGGATAATGGCCTGGCTCTGCGCGTCGATCCCGGCCGCCAGTCCGGCGATGGCCAGCCCGTCCTGGGTCAGCGGGGTGCTGCGCGGGTGACGTACGATCAAACGCAGGCCGAGCGCCTGTTCCAGCGCCGCTACGCGTCGCCCGACGGTGGCGTGATCGCAGCCCAATTCCCGCGCCGCCGCCGACAGCGAACCGGTGCGCGCCAATGCCACGAAGTGTTTTAAATCCTGCCAGTCAAACATCGGTGAATTCCTGCACATTAACGATGCGGTTTTCAGGAATATTCACACGGATAGCGTCGTGATTCAATGTGCGAACACATCCTTTTAAATTGAATTATTCAATTAGGTTTTCTTATGAATTTGCAATTACAGCAACGCACGGCATTGGTCACGGGAGCCAGCGAAGGGATCGGTGCCGGCATGGTCAGGGTGCTGGCCGCTCAAGGGGTCACGGTCGTGGCCACTGCGCGACGCGGCGATCGGCTGCAGGCCTTGGCGGATGAGGTGGAACGGCAAGGCGCTGTGCGCCCGTGGGTCGCCGTTGCAGACGTTACCGACCCCGAAGCGTTAACCCAACTGGCGGCGCAGGCGCTGCGTCAGCTGGGGACCGTCGATATTCTGATCAACGCGGTCGGCGCATTTCACCCCACGGCGCTGGACGAAAGCGATCGCGGTTGGGAAGAGGCTTTCGCTTTGAACTTCACGCCGGCCCGGCGGTTGACTCAGGCGCTGTTGCCGGCCATGCAGGCACAGGGCTGGGGGAGGGTTATCAACATCAGCGGCTCGATGGAGCCGCGCAGCCTGAGCGCCGCCAGCGCCGCCAAGGGCGCGCTGCATCTGTGGGCCAAGGGGCTGGCCGGCGACGTGGCTGCGCAGGGGATTACCGTCAATACGTTACAGCCGGGGCGCATCAACAGCGAACAGATCCGCGAGCGCTTATACGCATCCGATGAAGCGCGCCAGGCGTTCATTGCGCAACATATCCCGATAGGCTACTTCGGCGAGCCGGAAGATATGGCCTATCTGGCGGCGTTTCTTTGTTCCCCGCTCGCGCGATATATCACCGGCGCAGTGATCCCGGTAGATGGCGGCATGCATTATTTCGCGCATTGAGGCCGTTTTGCCCCCACGATCACAGTTCGAGAATTTGCCGCCGCAAAGCCTTGCCCCGGCAAAATCCGCGGTGGTAACGTCATAACTCAACCGATTTAGGGTTGTTACTGCTGCGGCAGGCAAAACCTAAACCTCGCGTTTTTGTCCCTCGATGGGGCAGAGGCCGCGAGGTTTAGGTTTTTTTTTGCGCCGCATTTCGGCCCTGCGCCAGGCCAGCGCAGGGCGGGCTCGGCAGAACGTGAAGTCTAAGGATAACCGTATGAAATATGACACATTAGCCAGTGAGATTTTGGCCGGCGTCGGTGGCCGCGACAATGTGAAAAGTCTGGTGCACTGCGCCACTCGCCTGCGTTTCAAGCTGCGTGACGACAGCCATGCCAATGCCGAGGCGCTGAAGAAAAACCCCGGCGTTATCATGGTGGTGGAGAGCGGCGGCCAGTTCCAGGTGGTGGTGGGCAACCACGTCGCGGAGGTGTTCGATGCGGTCAACCGGGTCGGTGGGCTGACCGAAGGCGCGCCGAATGGCGGCGAGGCGGACGGCAAGAAGGATAACCTGCTCAGCCGCTTTATCGATCTGGTCTCCGGCATTTTCACCCCGTTGCTCGGGGTGATGGCCGCTTCGGGGATCCTGAAAGGGTTCCTGGCGCTGAGCCTGGCCTGCGGTTGGCTGCTGGAAAGCGGCGGCACCTTCAAAATGCTGTTCGCCGCCAGCGACGCGCTGTTCTACTTCTTCCCGATCATGCTCGGCTATACCGCCGGGAAAAAATTCGGCGGCAACCCGTTCGTCACCATGGCGATCGGCGGCGCGCTGACGCACCCGCTGATGATGGCGGCCTTCGAGGCGGCGCAGCAGCCGGGCGCGGTGCGCGAATACTTCTTCGGCATTCCGTTGACCTTCATCAACTACAGCTCGTCGGTGATTCCGATCATCTTTGCGGCCTGGGTGTCCTGCCGCCTGGAGCCGCTGTTCAACCGGGTGATCCACAGCGCGCTGCGCAATTTCATCACGCCGCTGCTGTGTCTGGCGATCACCGTGCCGCTGACCTTCCTGTTGATCGGCCCGGCGGCGACCTGGCTCAGCCATCTGCTGGCCAACGGTTATCAGAGCATTTACGCCTTCAACCCGATCATTGCCGGCGTCTTTATGGGGGCGATGTGGCAGGTGTGCGTGATCTTCGGCCTGCATTGGGGGCTGGTGCCGTTGATGATCAACAACCTGAGCGTGTTGGGGCGTGACACCATGGTGCCGCTGCTGCTGCCGGCGGTGATGGGGCAGGTCGGCGCCACGCTGGGCGTGATGCTGCGCACCCGTGACGCCAAGCTGCGGGCGCTGTCCGCGTCGGCGATCGGCGCCGGCATTTTCGGCATCACCGAGCCGGCGGTGTACGGCGTCACCTTGCCGAACAAGCGCCCGTTCATCTTCGGTTGCATCGGCGGCGCGCTGGGCGGCGCGGTGATCGGCTACTTCCATACTTCGGTTTACTCGTTTGGCCTGGTGAGCGTGTTCACCTTCGCGCAGATCATCCCCGGCGGCGGCATCGACGCCACGGTGTGGGGCGCGATCGGCGGCACCCTGCTGTCGTTCGTGTTCGCCGCGCTGGCCAGCTATCTGTTCGGCGTCGCGCCGGCGGAAGAGGCCGTCGCGCAGCCTGAAGCCGCTTCACCGCTCAACCGCAAACAGGCGATCCTCAGCCCGATCGCCGGCGATATCGTGCCGCTGGAGCAGGTGAACGACGCCACCTTCGCCAGCGGTCTGCTGGGGAAAGGCGTGGCGATTGCGCCGCAGCAGGGGCGCGTAGTGGCGCCGGTGAGCGGCAGCGTGGCGTCGCTGTTCAAAACCAAACACGCCATCGGTATCGAATCGGACGACGGCGCGGAGATTCTCATCCACGTCGGCATCGATACCGTGAAGCTCGACGGGGCGCATTTCACTGCCCACGTGCGGGAAGGCGAACGGATCGCCCCGGGCGATCTGCTGATCGAGTTCGACCAGGCGGCGATCCATGCCGCCGGCTATGACACCACCACGCCGATCATCATCAGCAACAGCGATGACTACGTGGACGTGTTGACCAGCGGCCTGTCTCCGGTGCAGGAACAGGCGCCGCTGCTGACTTTATTACGTTAATTGAGGAGCAAGCGATGAACGGCAAGTTTCCGCAACATTTTCTGTGGGGCGGCGCGGTAGCGGCGAACCAGGTAGAAGGCGCATATCAGGCCGACGGCAAGGGGCTGTCGACCTCCGATCTGCAGCCGCAGGGCATTTTCGGCGCCATCACGCCGCGCATGCCGGGCGACAGCGGCATCAAGGACGTGGCGATCGATTTCTATCATCGCTATCCGGAAGACATCGCGCTGTTCGCCGAAATGGGTTTCAAGTGCCTGCGCACCTCGATCGCCTGGACGCGCATTTTCCCGCAGGGCGATGAAGAGACCCCTAACGAGGCCGGGCTGGCGTTTTACGATCGGCTGTTCGACGAGATGGCGAAGTATGGCATCCAGCCGCTGATCACGCTGTCGCACTATGAGATGCCTTACGGCCTGGTGAAGAATTACGGCGGTTGGGGCGATCGCCGGACCATCGCTTTCTTCGAGCGCTATGCGCGCACCGTATTCGAACGCTATAAGCACAAGGTCAAACACTGGCTGACCTTCAACGAGATCAACATGTCGCTGCACGCGCCCTTCACCGGCGTCGGCTTGCCGCCGGAGAGCGACCGGAGCGCCATCTATCAGGCGATCCACCATCAGCTGGTGGCCAGCGCCAAAGCGGTGAAGGCCTGTCACGAGATCGTGCCGGAGGGCAAAATCGGCAACATGCTGTTGGGCGGCATCCTGTATCCGCTGAGTTGCAGGCCGGAAGATCTGCTGGAAACCCAGCGCCAAAACCGCGACTGGCTGTTCTTCGGCGACGTGCAGGCGCGCGGCTATTACCCGGCCTATATGCAGCGATTCTTCCGCGAAAACGGCATCCAGGTGGAGATCACCAACGAAGATCGGCAAACGCTGCGTGAAACCATCGATTTCATCTCGTTCAGCTACTACATGAGCGGCTGCGTAACCGCCGATCCGGAGCAGTACGAAACGGCGCGCGGCAACATTCTCGACATGGTGCCGAACCCGCACCTGACCAGCTCGGAGTGGGGGTGGCAAATCGATCCGATCGGGCTGCGCTACCTGCTCAACGTGTTGTACGACCGCTATCAGAAGCCGTTGTTTATCGTTGAGAACGGGCTGGGTGCCAAAGACCGCGTCGAGGCCGACGGCAGCATCAACGACGATTACCGCATCAACTACCTGAATGATCATCTGGTGCAGGTGGCCGAGGCGATCGATGACGGCGTCGAGGTGATGGGCTATACCAGCTGGGGGCCGATCGATCTGGTCAGCGCCTCGAAGGCCGAAATGTCGAAGCGTTACGGCTTCATTCACGTCGACAGAGACGATGCCGGCAACGGTAGCCTCGAGCGTCGCCGCAAGAAAAGTTTCTACTGGTATCGCGATGTGATCCACAGCAACGGCGCCAGCCTGAAAGACCGACGCTAGCCCTTCAGCCCGGCGGCAAACGCCGGGCATTAACCTTTATTCGCTGCTGTTCATGATGGGAAATTCTCTCCCAGGGAATGCTGTTGCCCGCAGTCAGCCGTTATGCGGAGAAATATAATAATGATGAAAAGCTTATTACCTCGTTCTATGACTCTGGCGGCGCTGGCGCTGTGGTGCAGCCAGGCGCAGGCGGAAACGCTGCAGACCGGCAAGGAAGTCGAAGCCCCCACCGCCAAATGGGAAGGGGTGGCGCTCGGTTTTGAACCGCCGCAGCCTGGGCTATTGGGGGATATGCTGGGGATCAGGCCGATCCTGGAGGATCACGGTTTCCACTATAATCTCGGTTACCTCAGCCAGCTGTCGTATAACGCCGGCGGCGGTTACAACCACGATAAGCAGGCGTCGTACATCGACCAATTTTCGCTGACCTTCAGTCAGGATCTGCAGGCGCTGACCGGCATTCCGGACGCGGCGATCGAAGGCAATATCGTCAACCGCAACCATGACAACAGCCTGACCCGCGATCGGCTGCAGGATCCGCGCGTCGGCCTGACCGATCTGTCGCAGGAGAGCTTTGGCGGGCAGTCGATTACCCGCCTGGGCTGGCTGACCTTCAGCCGTTCCTTCCTCGACAGCCGGCTGCAGTGGCGCATTGGCATGATGAACAAGGTGCAGGATTTCGATCAGATCATCCCCTGCGATTTCCAAACGCTGACGCTGTGCGGCGGCAAGTCCGCCAACTCGCTGACCTGGTACAACTGGAACGTGCATTACTGGGGCACCACGCTGCAGTACAAGCTGACCGACGGCCTGACGCTCAAGGGCGGCGTGATGGAACAGAACCCGAGCGCCCCCAGCCGCAGCCACGCCTGGAGTTGGTCCACCAAGGGCAGCAAAGGCTTTCTGTTGCCGATGGAGCTGGAGCTGAAAACCCACGCCGTCAACCAGCTGCCGGGGGTGTATAACCTGGGCGTGCTGTTCACCAACGCGCGCCAGAGCGATCTCTATGAAGGGGTATCCGGCGGGCCGGGCGCCAGCGATCCGCAGGGCTATCGCAGCCACGATCGCACCTGGTTCCTGTACACCGGTTTCAACCAGCAGGTGACGCGCCATGCGGATGACGCCAACCGCGGTCTGAGCGTGTTTTACAGCCTGGGGCTGGGGGATCAGCGCAGCAACTACCTGCACTGGTCCACCTCGACCGGCATCCGTTACCGCGGGCTGTTCGATGCGCGGCCGGACGACTGGCTGGGGCTGGGTGTCTCGGTAGTGAAGCTGAGCGATCGCTATAAAGACAATCAGCGCTATCTCAACCAACTCAACGGCGTCAGTGATTATCACGATCCGAACTACCGGCCGGTACCGGGCCATTCGGTGACGGCGGAGCTCTATTATCGGGTGAACGTCACGCCGTGGCTGCAGCTGCAGCCGGGCCTGCAGTATTGGCATCACCCGGCGGGCGTCAGCGAGACGCAGGACGCCTGGGTGACGGCGTTGAAAACGGTAGTGACCTTCTGATCAGGCCGCGTCGCTCTCGCGGTAGCGCCGGCGGGCATGCTCGAACCAGCTGGCCGGCACGTTGTGCGGCGGCTGCTGCAGTCTGAGCAGCCCCTGTTCGACGATATGGCTGGCCTGGCGCCACAGCGTCGGGTCGCCTTCGGTCAGTACCTCCAGCAGGCGCTGCTTCTCGATCAGGTAGGTCTGGGCGAAGTGGCTGTCGTAGTCCAGCAGCGAGCGGGTGTTGTCGATCAGATCCGCCAGCTTGATGGTTTTGGCCTGTGGCGATGCGCTTGCGCTGTGGCGCCGATCGCGGTTTTTGCGCTCGAAGCGGTTGCCGTCCTCGGCGTGGCTGACGTTGGTCAACATCCGCACCAGCTCCGCTACCTGCGGCCCAAAGTGGCTTTCGATATCGCCGAGGGTGGTGGGCGTGTCTTCCACCGTGTCATGCAGCCAGGCGGCCGCCAGCATCTCTTCAGTATGCGGCACGCTACGCACCAGTTCCATGACCGCCTGCGGGTGGACGATGTACGGATCGTCGGTGTATTTGCGGCGCTGATCGATGGCCGCATGCGCCTTGGTGGCGTAGCGGCGCGCGCGTTCTGCAAGCGTGTTCGTCATTTCCTTTCCCTCCGGGCTTCCTCTGCATGAAAAAAATGTAGCACACCTCACAAAAAATAGCTTGCGATTACATCGTGCACTATCTATATTCACACGCATGAAAAGCACCGATACCGAACAATTCAAGGCGAAGAATCTGCTGCAGCTCGATCAGCAGCTCTGTTTCGCGCTGTACTCCGCCAACCTGGCGCTGCACAAAGTTTACCGCAAGCTGTTGAATCAGCTCGAACTCACCTACCCGCAATACCTGGTGATGATGGTGCTGTGGGAACGCGATCGGGTGACGGTATCGGATATCGGCGAGCGGCTGTTCCTCGATTCCGCCACGCTGACGCCGCTGCTGAAACGGCTGGAAACCGCCGGTTTGCTGGTGCGCTATCGCGCCACCACCGACGAACGGCAGGTGATCATCGCGCTCACCGAAGCAGGCCGCGCGCTGCGCGAGCGGGCGCAATCGGTGCCCGAGGCGGTGATGTGCGCCACCGACTGCAGCCTGGACGAGATCGTTTCGCTTAAACAGCAGCTGGAAAAGCTGCGCGGCAGCCTGATCGATCAGATTTGACCCGTCGCCGCCGAACGCAAGAACGGCGCGGGTGGTCTACACTGGTTAATAAGTGTCAAAAATAAGTAGTGCGCGATTTAATCGCAAAAGATAAATATGTGACCGGTTTTCCCTCGTGGAAGCCGTAGTCATCTCGCCAACCAGCAAGAAGGAATGAACGATGTCTATTGAGAAAGTGGTTTACCGCGCTCACGCCACCGCAACCGGCGGCCGCGACGGCCGTGCGACCTCCTCCGACGGCGTGTTGGACGTGAAACTGGGCGTGCCGAAAGAGATGGGCGGTGCCGGCGGCGAAGTCACCAACCCCGAGCAGCTGTTTGCCGCCGGTTATTCCGCCTGCTTCCTCGGCGCGCTGAAGTTCGTCGCGGCGAAAGAAAAGGTTAAAATTCCGGCCGAAGCGAAGATCGACGGCACCGTCGGCATCGGTGAAATCCCGAACGGCTTCGGCATCGAAGTGCAGTTGGATATTTCGCTGCCGGGCATCGAACGCAGCGTGGCGGAAGATCTGGTGAAAAAGGCGCACGTGGTGTGCCCGTATTCCAACGCTACTCGCGGCAAAATCGACGTCACTCTGAACGTTAAGTAAGATTTTCGCCGACACCTTGGAAAAAATGGAGGGTTTATCCCTCCATTTTCATGTCCGTCCCGCCTGAAAACAGTTCACGTGAATGGCAAAAAATGTCCGTTTTGTGAGAATTCTCTTGATTGTTGCCTGCCAAATCACGCTTATTGCCGGTTGGCTGAACCTGCAGCCGCATTGACTGTCTGAAAAACTCAGAACTGCTATCGCCCTCCGGAGCCACCGCACTACATGAACAAAATAAAATCGCTATCGCAGCAGAATTTATCGTTATTGTTAGCGATCTATATCGGCATCTTTTTAAACCTGTCCGTTTTTTATCGCCGTTTTGACTCGCTCGCGCACGGCATTCAGGGAATTAAGCTTATTTCGGCGGTGACGGAAGTGATCGCTATCGTTTTGTTCACTTTCTTTATCATGCGGTTGGTGTCGCTCGGCGGCCGTTTGTTTTATCGCATTGTCGCCTCGCTGCTGGTGCTGATTTCGGTTGCCGCCAGCTACTACATGACGTTTTTCAATGTGGTGATCGGCTACGGCATCGTGGTGTCGGTGATGACCACCGATATCGATCTGTCGAAAGAGGTGGTCGGCTTGCACTTCGTGCTGTGGATGATGGCGCTCAGCGCCTTGCCGCTGCTGCTGATCTGGAAAAACAGCCTGCGCCACACCCTGATAGAGCAGCTGAAAACCCCCGGCCACCGCATCAAGCCGCTGCTGGTCTTGCTGGCGGTGGTGGCATTGGTATGGCTGCCGCTGCGTATGCTGGACGATGAACAAAGCGTGCAGGAGAAGCTCGCCAACGTCGATCTGCCGAGCTACGGCGGCGTGGTGGCGCATTCGTACCTGCCGTCCAACTGGCTGTCGGCGCTGGGGCTGTTCGCCTATACCCGCTATGACGAAAGCCAGGATCAGAGCACGCTGTTCGATCCGGGCAAACATTTCACCTATGTACCGCCGGCCGACATCGACGATACCTATGTGGTGTTCATCATCGGCGAAACCACCCGCTGGGATCACATGGGCATGCTGGGCTACGAGCGCGATACCACGCCGCGGCTGTCGAAAGAGAAGAATCTGGTGGCGTTCCGCGGCGAGTCGTGCGACACCGCCACCAAACTGTCGCTGCGCTGCATGTTCGTGCGTGAAGGCGGTGCCGAGGACAACCCGCAGCGCACGCTGAAAGAGCAGAACGTGTTTGCGGTACTGAAAGAGCTGGGCTTCTCTTCCGAACTGTTCGCCATGCAGAGCGAAGTGTGGTTTTACAACAACACCGAGGTGAACAACTATTCGTTCCGCGAGATGATCGCGTCCGAGAAGCGCAACGACGGCAAGGCGGTCGACGATATGCTGCTGGTGGATGAAATGAAGGAATCGCTGGCGCGTTATCCGAAGGGCAAACACCTGGTGATCCTGCATACCAAAGGCTCGCACTACCTGTACTCGCAGCGTTATCCGCGCAGCTATGCGCGCTATCAGCCGGAGTGTATGGGGGTGGATGACTCCTGCACCAAGGCGCAGCTGATCAACGCCTTCGATAACACCGTGTTGTATACCGACAGCTTTATCAGCAACGTGATCGATCAGGTGCGCGACAAGAAGGCCATCGTGTTCTACGCCGCCGATCACGGCGAATCGATCGGCGAGAATACACACCTGCACGGCACGCCGCGCGAAATGGCGCCGCCGGAGCAGTTCCGCGTGCCGATGATAGTGTGGGCGTCGGACAAGTACCTCGAGAATCCGCAGCACCTCAGCGCCTTTGAGCAGCTGCAGGCGCAGCAGCGCATCGGCAGAACGCACCGCCACGTCGAGCTGTTCGACACCATTCTCGGCTGTCTCGGCTACACCTCGCCGAACGGCGGCATCGTGGATAAAAACAACTGGTGCCATGTGCCGCAGCCGAAAGCGGCGCCCGCCCGCCTGTAATCCCCCTGCCGGGCGCCATGTGCGCCCGGCTATTTCACCTAATACATTCTCTTCATCAATTATTCCGGTGTGTGCATACGGTATACTTGCGCACTTTCCCTGCTAACCGGAGATTTCCATGACCCTGCGCGTGGCGTTTATCGACGATCATGACATTGTGCGTTCGGGCTTTGTGCAGCTGCTGTCGCTGGAGGCCGATATTCAGGTGGTGGGCGAATTCAGCAGCGCGGCGCAGGCGCGCGCCGGCCTGCCGGGGCTGGAGGCGGAAATCTGCATCTGCGACATTTCGATGCCGGACGGCAGCGGCTTGGATCTGCTGGCGGACATTCCTTCCGGCATTCGCGTGGTGATGCTGTCGATGCACGATAATCCGGCGCTGGTGGAAATGGCGCTGGAGCGCGGCGCCAGCGGCTTTCTCTCCAAGCGTTGCAAGCCGGAAGATCTGATCACCGCAGTGCGCACCGTCGCCGGCGGCGGCGTCTACCTGATGCCGGAAATCGCCCAGCAGCTGGCGCGGGTGAAGGTGGATCCGCTCACCCGCCGCGAGCGCGAGATCGCGCTGCTGTTGGCGCAGGGGCAGGAGGTGCGCGAGATTGCCGCCGCGCTGGGGCTGTCGCCGAAGACGGTGCATGTGCATCGCGCCAACCTGTTCGCCAAGCTGGGCATCAATAACAACGTCGAGCTGGCCAGACGGATGTTGAATCTGTGACGCAGCGCCTGATCACCCAGCTGGCGCTGTTTTTCATCTATGCCGCCAGCGCGTTTTGCCTGTGGGGCATCGGCACCGCGCTGATCGATCCGCCCTGGCAGGCGCTGTTGCTGTTCCCGTTCGGCCTGCGCATGGGCATTCTGCTGCAGAGCCCGTACCGTTTCTGGCCGGGGATCCTGCTGGCTGACCTGCTGCTGATGGCGCTGCTGGCGGATCAGTTCGGCTATGGCCCGGCGCTGTGGGCATCGGTGGCGGTGCTGGTACTGACGGTGCTGCTCAGCCTGCTGGCCTCGCCGTGGTTGCTGCGCCATCAGCAGAGCGACAGTGAATGGCGCTGGCCGCTGTTGCAGGGCGCGGTGGTGGCCGCTGCCGCTTTATTGCAGGCGCTGGTGTGGCAACTGGTGAGCGGCGAGGGCGCGCGCGCGCTGCTGCTCGGCCTGACCGGCGGTTTCACCATCGCGCCGACCTGCCTGCTGCTGTGGCACTATCTGGCGCGCCAAATCTGGGTGCCGCTGGAGCCGGGGCTGATCCACAAACCGGTGGAGTTGCGCCTGGGTCACCTGGCCAGCTATCTGCTGCTGTTTGCGTTCAGCATCTGGCTGCAACAGCAGGTTAACGCCGCCGAGCTGCGCCGTTTCGCGCCTTTCTGCCTGGCGATCCCAATCGTGTTCATGTCTTATCGCTACGGCTGGCAGGGGGCGCTGTTGGCGACGCTGCTCAACGGCGTGGCGCTGATGGTCAACGAGCCGCCGCAGCCGGAGTCGCACCGCGATCTGCTGTTGTCGTTGCTGGTCCAAAGCCTGACCGGGTTGCTGCTGGGGGCCGGCATTCAGCGCCAGCGCGAGCTGAATCAGCAACTGAGGCTGAGGCTGGAAGAGAATCGGCAGCTGGCGCGGGCGCTGGTGACGGCGGAGGAACAAACCCGGCGTGAGGTGGCGCGCGAGCTGCACGATGAAGTGGGACAGACCATTACCGTTATTCGCACTCAGGCCAGCATCGTCAAGCGCCTGGCGCCGGAGCCGGCGGTGATCGGCTGCGCCGACGCCATCGATACGTTGGCGCTGCGGGTCTACGACGGGGTGCACGATGTGCTGACCCAGCTGTGGCCGGCGGCGCTGAACAACCTGCCGCTGTCGGCGGCGGTGGCGGCGATGCTGCGGGAGTCGCTGCCGCAGGACGCGTCGCTGGTGAGTAGCATGCAGTGGCAGGTACCGGACGAACTGCTGGATGAAACGCTGAAAATCACGCTGTATCGGGTGTGCCAGGAAGGCGTGACCAATGTGTGCCGCCACGCCGGCGCCAGCCGCCTGGAGCTGGACGCGCGCCTGCAACCGCGCAAAGGCGCCGCGCCGCAGATCGTCCTAACCATCCGTGACAACGGCGTGGGTTTTGCTGCGGATAATCATCAGCCGGGATACGGCCTGCGCGGTATGCAGGAGCGTATCAGCGCCCTCGGCGGCAGCCTGCGGCTCACCTCTGAGCGGGGCGCCTGTTTGAGTGTGATCTTGCCCACAGTTTCGCCGGCGCAGGCGCAAAACTAGGAAAAACTCCTAGCCGCATCGGGAATCCGGCGTAAGCTCCGCGCGCGCGCGAGGAGCATCATAGCGGCACTTTATTCAATCCTCTGAGGTTCCACATGTGGTCTTTCCTTAAAAGCCGCCCGGACGCGCCGCAGGTCACCGATCAACGGCAGATCGACGCCAGCTACAAATACTGGCGCATCCAGCTGATGTGCACCATGTACATCGGCTACGCCGCGTTTTACTTCACGCGCAAAAGCTTCAACTTCATCATGCCGGCGATGCTGAGCGATCTGGGCCTGACGATGTCCGACGTCGGCATTCTCGGCACGCTGTTCTACATCACCTACGGCTGCTCGAAATTCATTTCCGGCATGATCAGCGATCGTTCCAACCCGCGTTACTTTATGGGCCTGGGCCTGATCATGACCGGGGTGCTGAATATCTTCTTCGGCCTCAGCTCGTCGTTGATGATGCTGGGCACGCTGTGGATCCTCAACGCCTTCTTCCAGGGCTGGGGCTGGCCGCCGTGCTCCAAAATCCTCACCAGCTGGTATTCGCGCTCCGAGCGCGGCAGCTGGTGGGCGATCTGGAACACATCGCACAACGTCGGCGGCGCGCTGATCCCGCTGCTGGTGGGCTTTATCTCGCTGCACTTCAGCTGGCGTTACGGCATGATCATTCCCGGCATCATCGGCGTGGTGCTGGGCCTGCTGATGTGCTGGCGCCTGCGCGACAAGCCGACCAGCATGGGGCTGCCGAGCGTCGGCAAATGGCGCAACGACGCCATGGAGCTGGTGCAGGAGTCGGAAGGTCAGGGGCTGAGCAATCGTGAGATCATCAAGCGCTACGTGCTGACCAACAAGTACATCTGGCTGCTGGCGGTCTCTTACGTGCTGGTGTACATCGTGCGTACCGCGATCAACGACTGGGGCAACCTCTATCTGACGCAGGAAAAAGGTTATTCGCTGATGACCGCCAACTCGGCTATCTCGCTGTTTGAAGTGGGTGGCTTTATTGGTTCGCTGGTGGCCGGTTGGGGTTCCGACAAGCTGTTCCGCGGCAACCGCGGCCCGATGAACCTGATCTTCGCTATCGGTATCTTCCTGTCGGTAGCCGCGTTGTGGCTGATGCCAGGCGTCACCTACCTGCTGCAGGCCTGCTGCTTCTTCGCCATCGGCTTCTTCATCTTCGGCCCGCAGATGCTGATCGGCATGGCGGCGGCGGAGTGCTCGCACAAGGATGCGGCGGGCGCGGCGACCGGTTTCGTCGGCCTGTTCGCCTACCTGGGCGCGGCGCTGTCTGGCTATCCGATCGCGCGGGTGATGGAAATCTGGCATTGGAACGGCTTCTTCGTGGTGATTTCCATCGCCGCCTGCCTGTCGGCGCTGTTCCTGCTGCCGTTCCTGCGTGCGCAGACGCCGGCGCTGAAAACCGCCAAAGCCTGAGCATCCTGCGCTGCGCAACCCCCGGCGCAGCGCATTATGGCGCTTTTATCACCACTTGAAATACGGGGGCAAAAAAGTGATTGACGCCTATAACCGCCAGCAGTAAGATGCGCCCCGCATCGGCGAGTAGCGCAGCTTGGTAGCGCAACTGGTTTGGGACCAGTGGGTCGGAGGTTCGAATCCTCTCTCGCCGACCACCATTCGAAAAACCTGCTTTTTAAAGCAGGTTTTTTTTCGCCTGCAGTTTATGAGGATGAGTACCTCCGCAGGAGGTTCGAGCCTCGCGAAGCGAGACAACGTTGCTTCAGCAACGGCCCGCAGGGCGCGCATCAAGGATGCGCGTAATCCTCTCTCGCCGACCACCATTCGAAAAACCTGCTTTTTAAAGCAGGTTTTTTTTCGCCTGTCGTTTATGAGTGTCCTCCCTTCGTGGGCACTTACGGCTTCATTTTGGCAATGAACAGCATGGCGAGTTAATTCACCACCCCTGTGAAATATATTTATCCTTTGCAATTAATTAATTCACGATCCTTATTCCAATTAGGTTCTTTTTTCTATATTAAAATAAATTCACGCTTGCTGAATAAAACCCAGTTGATAGCGCTCTTGTTTTCACGCCTTTTTTATTTATAGTCTGAATATACGCGGTGGGAATGATTATTTCGCCACGTGGAAAGACGCTGTTGCTATTTATTGATTTTAATCTTCGTGGATTATTGCGGAATTTTTTCGCTTCGGCAATGCATCGCGACGATTAACTCTTTTATGTTTATCCTCTCGGAATAAAGGAATCAGTTATGCGCAAATTTAATAAACCGCTGTTGGCGCTGTTGATCGGCAGCACGCTGTGTTCCGCGGCGCAGGCCGCCGCGCCGGGCAAGCCGACCATCGCCTGGGGTAACACCAAGTTCGCCATCGTCGAAGTCGATCAGGCGGCCACCGCTTATAATAATCTGGTGAAGGTAAAAAATGCCGCCGACGTTTCGGTCTCCTGGAATTTATGGAATGGCGACGCGGGCACGACGGCCAAGATTTTATTAAATGGCAAAGAGGCGTGGAGCGGCCCTTCAACCGGTTCTTCCGGTACGGCAAATTTTAAAGTGAATAAAGGCGGCCGTTATCAAATGCAGGTGGCACTGTGTAATGCCGACGGCTGCACCGCCAGCGACGCCACCGAAATTGTGGTGGCCGATACCGACGGTAGCCATTTGGCGCCGTTGAAAGAGCCGCTGCTGGAAAAGAACAAACCTTATAAACAAAACTCCGGCAAAGTCGTCGGTTCTTATTTCGTCGAGTGGGGCGTTTACGGGCGCAATTTCACCGTCGACAAGATCCCGGCACAAAACCTGACCCACCTGCTGTACGGCTTTATCCCGATCTGCGGCGGCAACGGCATCAACGACAGCCTGAAAGAGATCGAAGGCAGTTTCCAGGCGTTGCAGCGCTCCTGTCAGGGCCGGGAGGACTTCAAAGTCTCGATCCACGATCCGTTCGCCGCGCTGCAAAAAGCGCAGAAGGGCGTCACCGCCTGGGATGACCCCTACAAGGGCAACTTCGGCCAGCTGATGGCGCTGAAGCAGGCGCGTCCTGACCTGAAAATTCTGCCGTCGATCGGCGGCTGGACGTTATCCGACCCGTTCTTCTTCATGGGTGACAAGGTGAAGCGCGATCGCTTCGTCGGCTCGGTGAAAGAGTTCCTGCAGACCTGGAAGTTCTTCGACGGTGTGGATATCGACTGGGAGTTCCCGGGCGGCAAAGGCGCTAACCCTAACCTGGGCAGCTCGCAAGACGGGGAAACCTATGTGCTGCTGATGAAAGAGCTGCGGGCGATGCTGGATCAGCTGTCGGCGGAAACCGGCCGCAAGTATGAGCTGACCTCCGCTATCAGCGCTGGCAAGGACAAGATCGACAAGGTGGCGTACAACGTCGCGCAGAACTCGATGGATCACATCTTCCTGATGAGCTACGACTTCTACGGCGCCTTCGATCTGAAGAACCTGGGGCATCAGACCGCGTTGAATGCGCCGGCCTGGAAACCGGACACCGCTTATACCACGGTGAACGGCGTCAATGCGCTGCTGGCGCAGGGCGTCACGCCGGGCAAGATTGTGGTCGGCACCGCCATGTATGGCCGCGGCTGGACCGGGGTGAACGGCTACCAGAACAATATTCCGTTCACCGGCACCGCCACCGGGCCGGTCAAAGGCACCTGGGAGAACGGCATCGTGGATTATCGCCAAATCGCCAGCCAGTTCATGAGCGGCGAGTGGCAGTACACCTACGACGCTACTGCGGAAGCGCCATACGTGTTCAAACCTTCCACCGGCGATCTGATCACCTTCGACGATGCCCGCTCGGTGCAGGCCAAAGGTAAGTACGTGCTGGATAAGCAGTTGGGCGGCCTGTTCTCCTGGGAGATCGACGCGGATAACGGCGATATTCTCAACAGCATGAACGCCAGCCTGGGCAACAGCGCCGGCGTTCAATAATCGGTTGCAGTGCGTTGCCGGGGGATATCCTTTCGCCCCCGGCTTTTTCGCCGCCGAAAGTTTTTTTACGCCGCACAGATTGTGGCTTTGCCCCGAGCAAAACGCGGTCATCGGACTCACCCTTTTGGGTAATCCTTCAGCATTTCCTTCTGTCTTTAACGGCGATCACAAAAATAACCGTTCAGATATTCATCATTCAGCAACAAAGTTTTGGCGTTTTTTAACGGAGTTAAAAACCAGTAAGTTTGTGGGGGTCAGACCAATGCGCTAAAAATGACCGCTTAGCATAAATTTTCATGCTGGAACTGTTAACAAAAGGTTTTTTTTATGTTTGTTTGCTGTTTCTCACAGTCTGCGTAAATCCCCACTGGTTATATTGACGACACCCCAAACAGTTGGCAACTTGATAGCCTCAGGGATAAGAGCGAGAGTTGTTTGAGTGAATTCCACGCGCTCAGACGTCCCCGCCGCGATGCGTTCCATCCGGCATTCTCTCCTCTCATACCTTCTGCCTTCGGGCGCCGACCGCACAGGCCACGCAATAAAAAATACAGGTCTGGCGGCAATTACACACATCACATCACACAATGGAGCACTAACGATGACACGTTCCTTGGGTAAATCGGGGGTTCTGAAATTCGGCATTGGGCTGATCGCGCTGACCGTGGCGGCCAGCGTACAGGCCAAGACGTTGGTTTACTGTTCTGAAGGTTCCCCGGAAGGGTTCAACCCGCAGCTGTTCACCTCCGGCACCACCTACGACGCCAGCTCGGTACCGATCTACAACCGTCTGGTCGAATTCAAAATCGGCACCACCGAACTGCAGCCAGGTCTGGCGGAGAAGTGGGACGTCAGCGAAGACGGCAAAACCTACACCTTCCACCTGCGCAAAGGCGTGAAGTGGCAGAGCAGCAAAGATTTCAAACCGACGCGCGATTTCAACGCCGACGACGTGGTGTTCTCCTTTGAGCGCCAGTTGGATGCCAACAACGCCTATCACAAGGTGTCCGGCGGCAGTTACGAATACTTCGAAGGCATGGACATGCCTAAGCTGATCGCCAAGATCGAAAAAGTCGACGACAACACCGTGCGCTTCGTGCTGAACCGCCCGGAGGCGCCGTTCCTGGCTGACCTGGGCATGGACTTCGCGTCCATCCTGTCCGCCGAATACGCTGACGTGATGATGAAAGCCGGCACGCCGGAGAAAGTCGACCTGAATCCGATCGGCACCGGCCCATTCCAGCTGCTGCAATACCAGAAAGACTCCAAGATCCTGTACAAGGCGTTCGACGGTTTCTGGGGCACCAAGCCGAAGATCGATCGCCTGGTGTTCTCCATCACGCCTGACGCCTCCGTGCGTTACGCCAAACTGCAGAAAAACGAATGCCAGGTGATGCCGTATCCGAACCCGGCCGATATCGCCCGCATGAAGCAGGACAAGTCCATCAACCTGATGGAACAGCCGGGCTTGAACGTGGGCTACCTGTCGTTCAACGTCGAGAAAAAGCCGCTGGATAACCTGAAGGTACGTCAGGCGTTGACCATGGCGGTCAACAAGCAGGCGATCATCGATGCGGTCTATCAGGGCGCGGGCCAGGCGGCCAAGAACCTGATCCCGCCGACCATGTGGGGCTATAACGACGCGGTGCAGGATTACGCTTACGATCCGGCCAAGGCGAAAGAGCTGCTGAAAGAAGCGGGCATGGCCGACGGTTTCAGCATCGATCTGTGGGCGATGCCGGTACAGCGTCCTTACAACCCGAACGCGCGCCGCATGGCGGAAATGATCCAGGCCGACTGGGCCAAGATCGGCGTGAAAGCCAAAATCGTGACCTATGAGTGGGGTGAATACCTCAAGCGCGCCAAAGCGGGCGAGCACCAGACGGTGATGATGGGCTGGACCGGCGACAACGGGGATCCGGACAACTTCTTCGCCACGCTGTTCAGCTGCGCGGCGGCGAAAGACGGCTCCAACTACTCCCGCTGGTGCTACAAGCCGTTTGAAGATCTGATTCAACCGGCGCGCGCCGAATCCAACCACGACAAGCGTATCGAACTGTACAAACAGGCGCAGGTGGTGATGCACGATCAGGCTCCGGCGCTGATTGTCGCACACTCCACCGTGTATGAGCCTGTGCGTAAGGAAGTGAAAGGCTACGTCGTGGATCCGCTCGGTAAGCATCACTTCGAGAATGTCTCTGTAGACTGATTTCGACCGCTTTACCGGAGACGCACGAATGGACTTGCAGGGGCGCAACAGGTTTGCGCCTCTGCTGACCAGTCTCCGGCGTATGGCCGTCGAATCGTTCAAAGGCATGTGAGCGTTAATAAGCCTGGCGGACGATGAGCTGCCGGGCATTGATACAGAGAGTTCGGGATATGTTGCAGTTCATACTCCGACGTTTGGGGTTAGTTATCCCAACGTTTATCGGCATTACGTTGCTGACTTTTGCATTCGTCCATATGATCCCCGGCGACCCGGTGACCATCATGGCCGGGGAACGCGGTATCTCCGCCGAGCGCCACGCGCAGCTGATGGCGGAAATGGGGCTGGACAAGCCGCTTTATCAACAATATTTCTCCTACGTGTCCAACGTGCTGCACGGCGATTTGGGCACCTCACTCAAAAGCCGCATCTCCGTCTGGAGCGAGTTCGTTCCGCGCTTCCAGGCTACGCTGGAGCTGGGTTTCTGCGCGATGCTGTTCGCGGTGCTGGTGGGCATCCCGGTCGGGGTGCTGGCGGCGGTCAAACGCGGCTCGGTCTTCGATCACACCGCGGTGGGCATCTCGCTGACCGGCTATTCGATGCCAATTTTCTGGTGGGGCATGATGCTGATCATGCTGGTGTCGGTGCAGCTTAACCTGACGCCGGTATCGGGGCGCATCAGCGACACGGTATTCCTCGACGACAGCCATCCGCTGACCGGCTTCATGCTGATAGACACCCTGATCTGGGGCGAGCCGGGCGACTTTATCGATGCCGTGATGCATATGATCCTGCCGGCCATTGTGCTGGGCACTATCCCGCTGGCGGTGATCGTGCGCATGACCCGCTCCTCGATGCTGGAAGTGCTGGGCGAAGACTATATCCGCACCGCGCGCGCCAAGGGCGTGAGCCGCATGCGGGTGATCGTCGTTCACGCGCTGCGCAACGCGCTGCTGCCGGTGGTGACGGTGATCGGGCTGCAGGTCGGCACCATGCTGGCCGGCGCCATTCTGACTGAAACCATCTTCTCCTGGCCGGGGCTCGGCCGCTGGCTGATCGACGCGCTGCAGCGCCGCGATTACCCGGTGGTGCAGGGCGGGGTGTTGCTGGTCGCCTGTATGATCATTCTGGTTAACCTGCTGGTAGACGTGCTCTACGGCGTGGTCAACCCGCGTATTCGCCACAAGAAATAAGGGGCGCTCTCATGTCTCAAGTTACTGAGTCTGCAGTTAAAGGTGCGCCGAAGCCGATGACCCCGTTCCAGGAGTTCTGGCACTATTTCAAGCGCAATAAAGGGGCCGTGGTCGGCCTGGTGTATATCGTTCTGATGCTGGTGATCGCGCTCGGTGCCGGGGTGCTGGCGCCGCATGCGCCGGCGGACCAGTTCCGCGACGCGCTGCTCAAGCCGCCGGTGTGGCAAGAGGGCGGCAGCTGGCAATACATTCTCGGCACTGACGACGTCGGCCGCGACGTGCTGTCGCGCCTGATGTACGGCGCGCGCCTGTCGCTGCTGGTCGGCTGTCTGGTGGTGGTGCTGTCGCTGATCATGGGCGTGGTGCTCGGCCTGCTGGCCGGTTACTTCGGCGGCGCGGTGGACGCGGTGATCATGCGCGTCGTCGACATCATGCTGGCCCTGCCGAGCCTGCTGCTGGCGCTGGTGCTGGTGGCGGTCTTCGGGCCGTCGATCGTCAACGCCTCGCTGGCGCTCACCTTCGTCGCCCTGCCGCACTATGTGCGTCTGACGCGCGCGGCGGTGCTGGCGGAAGTGAACCGCGATTACGTCACCGCCTCGCGGGTGGCGGGCGCCGGCGCGCTGCGCCAGATGTTCGTCAATATTCTGCCTAACTGCCTGGCGCCTTTGATCGTTCAGGCTTCTCTCGGTTTCTCGAACGCCATTCTGGACATGGCCGCTCTCGGCTTCCTGGGCATGGGCGCGCAACCGCCGACGCCGGAGTGGGGCACCATGCTCTCCGACGTGCTGCAGTTCGCGCAAAGCGCCTGGTGGGTCGTGACCTTCCCCGGTCTGGCGATCCTGCTGACGGTTCTGGCATTTAACCTGATGGGGGACGGCTTGCGTGATGCTCTCGACCCCAAACTCAAGCAGTAACAGAGGACGAGAGAGATGGCGTTATTGAATGTAGACAAGCTTTCGGTGCACTTCGGTGACGAAGGCACCCCGTTCCGCGCAGTGGACCGCATCAGTTACAGCGTGGATCAAGGCCAGGTGGTCGGCATCGTCGGTGAATCCGGCTCCGGCAAATCCGTCAGCTCGCTGGCGATCATGGGCCTGATCGATTTTCCCGGCAAGGTGATGGCCGACAAGCTGGAGTTCAACGGCCAGGATTTGCGCAAGATCTCTGAAAAAGAGCGCCGCCAGCTGGTGGGCTCCGAAGTGGCGATGATCTTCCAGGATCCGATGACCAGCCTGAACCCGTGCTACACCGTCGGCTATCAAATCATGGAAGCGCTGAAGGTGCATCAGGGCGGCAACCGCCGCACCCGTCGCCAGCGCGCCATCGACCTGCTGACGCAGGTGGGTATCCCCGATCCGGCCTCGCGGCTGGACGTGTACCCGCACCAACTTTCCGGCGGTATGAGCCAGCGCGTGATGATCGCCATGGCCATCGCCTGTCGGCCGAAGCTGCTGATCGCCGATGAGCCGACGACCGCGCTCGACGTGACCATCCAGGCGCAGATCATCGAACTGCTGCTGGATCTGCAACAACGCGAGAATATGGCGCTGGTGCTGATCACCCACGATCTGGCGCTGGTGGCGGAAGCAGCGCATCACATCATCGTGATGTACGCCGGCCAGGTGGTGGAATCCGGCAAGGCGGCGGAGATTTTCCGTGCTCCGCGTCACCCTTATACCCAGGCGCTGCTGCGCGCGCTGCCGGAGTTCGCCGCCGACAAGGCGCGGCTGGCTTCGCTGCCGGGCGTGGTGCCGGGCAAATACGATCGCCCGACCGGCTGCCTGCTCAACCCGCGCTGTCCCTACGCCAACGAGCGCTGCCGTAACGAGGAGCCGGAACTGCGCAGCATTCCCGGCCGTCAGGTTAAATGTCACACACCGCTGGATGATGCGGGGAGGCCGACCGTATGAGCCAGAATCAACCTTTACTGCAGGCGATCGACCTGAAGAAGCATTACCCGGTGAAAAAGGGCCTGTTCGCGCCGGAGCGGCTGGTCAAGGCGCTGGATGGCGTCTCCTTCACCCTGGAGCGCGGCAAAACGCTGGCGGTGGTCGGCGAGTCGGGCTGCGGCAAATCGACGCTCGGCCGCCTGCTGACGATGATCGAAGTGCCGACCGGCGGCGAGCTGTATTACCAGGGGCAGGATCTGCTGAAGCCGGACGTTTCCGCCGAGAAGCTGCGCCGCCAGAAGATCCAAATCGTGTTCCAGAATCCTTACGGATCGCTCAACCCGCGCAAGAAGGTCGGGCAGATCCTCGAGGAGCCGCTGTTGATCAACACGCCCCTCAGCGCCGCCGAGCGGCGGGAAAAAGCGCTGGGGATGATGGCGAAGGTCGGCCTGAAAACCGAGCATTATGACCGTTACCCGCACATGTTTTCCGGTGGCCAGCGTCAGCGTATCGCCATCGCCCGCGGGCTGATGCTGAACCCGGACGTGGTGATCGCCGATGAGCCGGTGTCGGCGCTGGACGTGTCGGTGCGCGCTCAGGTGCTGAACCTGATGATGGATCTGCAGCAGGAGCTGGGGCTGTCCTATGTGTTTATTTCGCACGATCTGTCGGTGGTGGAACACATCGCCGACGAGGTGATGGTGATGTACCTCGGCCGCTGCGTGGAAAAGGGCAGTAAAGAGGCGATCTTCAACAACCCGCGCCATCCGTACACCCAGGCGTTGCTGTCGGCGACGCCGCGGTTGAATCCGGATATGCGCCGCGAGCGCATCAAGCTGACCGGCGAACTGCCCAGTCCGATGAACCCGCCGCCGGGCTGTGCGTTCAACGCCCGCTGCCGCCGCGCCTTTGGCACCTGCGTGCAGCTGCAGCCCCAGCTCAAACAGTACGGTGAGCAGATGGTAGCCTGTTTTGCGGTCGATCAGGACGAACATCCGGGAACGTAAGGCGCTCGAGGTCACTGCGTAAACCCACGCCGGCATAACGCCGGCGTTTTTTATTATTCAATCAACGGGTTAATCATTAAACTATCTTCATTACCCGCGATTTAACGACTTTCTTGCTGTAAGTCGGGCGATCGTTATTTTTTTTAAGAATCTTCGCATGGCAATAATTATCGGATAATAGAATTTAACGGTTTGTTGTTAATAACATTTTGTCGGTCGATCGGCTTAACTATTTTTATTATAAAAACCAAATAAAAAAGCACGCCGCCGGCGTGCTTTGAGTTGCTGAGGCCGTACTTATTGCGGATAGGGCACCCAGTCGCCGCCGTTCAGGCGAATGTAGGGCTTGCCCTGATACTGCATCACGATGGCGTTGTCGTTTTCGGAGATGACCGGGGTCTGCGGCAGCCCCTGCGTCAGCGCCTGCCAGTCGACGCTGGATTCGCTGAAGACTTTGCCGTCCACCAGGCGCGACACCAGTTCAGACAGCGCCAGATAGCTGCTCGGCGTTTTGATCTGCAGCGGGCTGCCCTGATGCGGCGCCTTCATGCCCACCAGTTTGATGCCGACCGGCGTATGGGTGATGTTCGGGCTGGGAATGTCGCGCAGGCCGGACATCTGCATCTTGTCGCCCACCAACGCCGCGCCGTGTTCAGGCACGATCACCACCACCACTTTGCGGCCGGATTTCTCCAGCTGGTCGAGGAAGGTGTTCAGCTGATCGAACAGCTTCTGCGCGCGCGGCTGGTAGTCGGCGCTCTTGTTGGAGCCGACAAAGCGGTTGCCGTCGTGCAGCGGAATGATGTTGAAGAAGGTGGCGGTGCGGCCGTCGCCGCCTTTTTGCTGCTGATCCAGCCAGCGGCTCAGCAATTCGAGATCGTTATAAATCGGCTCGCCGTCGAACGATGTCAGCTCGTTGCCGATGCCGGCCTGCGACATCAGCGGCGCCTGCATGTCGCCCTGTTCGCGCAGCTCTTTCAGGAAGTTGCCGAATACCCCGGAGTGATCGAGCATCAGCTGTTCCTTGAAGCCGAGCTTCGCCAGATTGTCGAACAGGTAACACTGCTGGTTCACCGGCTGATACAGATCGTGATGCGAAAGCTGCCCGCAGCTGGCGCGCAGCAAGCGGATGGCTGCCGGGCCGCTGTAGGCAGTAGCCGAGTTGAAACTGTCGAACATGATGTCCATTTTCGACCACAGCGGATGATTCTGCAGATTGACTGCCTCCATATCGGCCCAGGCCAGCGAACAGATGTTGATCACCAGCAGATCGAACGGCTGGGCGTCGGCGGGCAAGGTGGCCGGAAACGCGGTGGCGCGGCCTTTTTCCCGCTCGTAGAACTGATTGAGGTAGGCCGTCAGGTTGGCGCTGGTCGGCGGCAGGCTGTCTGCCGGCGCGGCGTCCCCGGCCGCCGGCGCAGAGGTGGCCGGTGCATTGGCTCCGCCGCTTGAGGCCGTGGAGGTGGCGGGCAGCAGTGAGACCGCCGGCCCGGCGATGTTGACGATATTGAGCCACACCAGCGCCGCTACGGTGAACACCGTGACGCGCACCCACTGGGCAACGAACAGGTAGGCGATAAGCAGCACGAAGGCGGCGCCGACCATCTGCCAGTTGATGAAGCGGTTGACCAGCTCCAGCAGATACTGGGCGCTGAAGCCGGTCAGCTGCGAGCCCTGGCTGAGAATGCTGTTGATGCCCGGCAGCCAGGTGTCGTGATAGAACAGCGCGATGCCGATCGGGATGGCAAGGTAATGGCGCCAGCGGTGCAGGCGTTGCGAGGGGATCGGCATCAGCAGAAACGCCATGAACACCAGGTTTGGCAGCGCATGGAAGTTCAGATAGCCGAACCACAGCAGGGCGAATTTGGCCAGAAAGTAGAGGTTCCAGCCGCCCAGCCCGCGCCAGTAGCGCCACAGTGCGTTATCGGATTGCGTATTCGAGTTTGAATTCATGGCTGCTTCTTATCACGTTTAATCTGAGATGAGGCGCCTGTGCGCACCCACAAACCGGCGGATTTCAAATAGCGCGGCGATAACAACAGGTTTTGCCAGTATTGGCGCAAATGTGGAAAACGCCGATGAAAGGCGTAGCCCAGCGGAATGAAGATCAGCGCGCACAGCAGGATCAGTTGCACGATGTCGTTAAGGTTCAGCATGCTTTTCCTCCTGCGGGCCGAGCGGCAGCGTGAAGGCGACCGGCTGGCGCCGTTCTGTGGGCTCTGCGCTGGCCGCCACGTTCGGACGCGGCGCGGCACCGGCGGCGCCGGTGGCCGAGATCTGCCAGCGCCCCTGGGCCATGCGTTTGATTTCCGAAATGATATCGACATCCTGGTGCCACACCACCCGATTACTGAAGGCCTCATCCACCGGCAGGCGGAAGATGAATTTCAGCGCGGTATCCAGATCGTTGATGCGGCAGGTGGAGAGGAACAGCACCAGTCGCCCCTGCACCACGGTCATCACGTCGCCGAAACGCCGCAGGTGGCACAGGGTCATCGCCTGTTCGGCGCGCAGGCCGGTGGCCGGGCGCAGCGCCACCATCACGCCCTTGCCGTCTTCGGGCAGCAGCGTGTTGCCCATCAGCGAGAGCACCGCCTGGCTGAACGCTTCCGGCCGCATGTAGCCTTTCAGCTGCAGCGGGCGCAAACCGGCCAGCAGCGCATCGATGTCGGCGGGCACATGGCGTGAGAAACGCTGCCCCTGGATGCCCTCAAGCATGGTCAGAAAACGCGACAGCGGCGCGACGTGCGGCACGATCAGGTTGGCGCCGCAGGCCAGCAGCAGCCGTTCGTCGCTGTAGCGCAGGCTGGCGCTCATTTCGCGCACCGCGATTTTCATCCCGTTGCCGCGGCTGCGGCGCAGGGTGTGGATCTGGTGCGCCAGGTGATCGATTTGGTCGCTTTGGTACAGGGCGAAAATCAAGGTCGCCGAGAGTCTCAGCATGCCGTGCTGCGCCAGCTCGTCGTTGCTCTCCAGCAGTTGCCAGTTGGCGGACAGCGGCGGCGCGCCTTCCAGAATGCTGCGTTCGGCCAGATACAGGCCTTCGTCGCTGCGCAGGGTGGTGGGGGAGGGCTGGCTATTTTCATCCTCGCCCTGCCAGCCGCCCTCCGCGGCGTACAGCGTCAGCAGCTGATTGGCGTTGATGCCGTTTTCGGTGCTCCACCAGTTCACCAGGTATTGCGCGCTGTCCTGCTGCCATTGCAGGCTGGACAGGCCGTTCAGAATGCGGTGCTGCGCGCTGAGCTGGCCCTTGAGCTTATTGATACCGCCGCCGTGGCTGAGGATCAACAACGTGCATTCCTGACGCCGCAGCCAGGCGGCGAGCGCGCGCGTCCACTCGCGCAGTTCTTCGGTGGTGAAGGTTTGCCACAGGCTGGCATGGGCCAGCAGGATCAGTAAGCGATTTTGCGGCCGCAGGGCGCGCATCAAATCGTCGCTCAACTGCGTCAGCGCGGCTTTTTTCTCCGGCAATTGATACAGCGGCAGCTTCTGCAGGGCAGGCGACGCCAGCTCGGCCAATAGGCGATCGGGTTTGTCGCCGCTGCAGATCAGGGCGACTTTGTGGGTGGCCGGTTGGGCGGCGATGGCCTGACGACACAGCAACGCGGCGTCGCTTTGCCGATCGATATTCACCCAATAAAGGCCGGGGGCCTGCATCACCGACAGCTCTTCCCAAATCTGCCGAATGCCTAGAGAAAAAGAGTGCGCCATAGGATGTGTTCTACTTTCGTTGAAAGCCGACTAAAGGCGTTTATATTTAAAGATAGCCATTTTTACTCTGGCAATAACAAATCTCCGACGCTCTGCAACAATATTTGTTGAGAATCATCTTATTGCCTCTCTCTTTTTGTATCGTTGCTATAGTTAATTAACATAGCCTATTTTCGCAAAGGCGGAAGAATGAATAACGCACCCACCCATTTTCGTGCAGCGGCGCCTGGGGAGAGCCAGGATGACCTGCAGGCGCTCAGCCAGGCTTTTTCATTGCCGAAATTAAGCTATGTCGATATTTCACGGCAGGAGCGGTTAACGCAAATGATGACGCGTTGGCCTCTGTTGGCCGAATTGGCGCAGACCACGGGGAGCCACTGATCTATGCCGGTGATCGCGCTGCAAGGGTTGCGGGGTGGAATGGGGACGACGTCGGTCACGGCGGCGCTCGCCTGGGCGTTGCAGCAGTTGGGCGAATCGGTGCTGGCGATCGATTTCACGCCGGATAATCTGCTGCGTCTGCATTTCAACACGCCGTTCGAGCTGACGCGCGGCTGGGCCCGCGCAGAACATGACGGCGGCGGCTGGCGGGAAGGCGCGCTGCGTTATTGCGAAAACCTCGACTTTTTACCGTTTGGCCGCCTGAATGCGGCGGAACGGCTGGAAGTGCAACGTCAATGTCAGCAGCAGCCCGAGTGCTGGCGCGACAATGTGCGCCAACTGATCGCCGGCGAGCCGCAGCGCTGGATCCTGCTGGATGTTCCGGTCGGGGACGGCGCGCTGGCGCAACAGGCGCTGCAGCTTGCCGACAGCGTGTTCGTGCTGTTGAATCCCGACGCCAACTGTCAGGTTAGGCTCCATCAGCAGACGCTGCCGAACGATTGTCGTTTCCTGGTCAATCACTACTCCTCCGCCAGCCAGCTGCAGCAGGATCTGCATCAGCTGTGGCTGCAAACCCTGGGCGGTCTGCTGCCTGTGGTGATCCATCGCGATGAAGCGTTGGCGGAAGCGATGGCGGTCAAGCAGCCGTTGGGCGAGTACCGCCCCGAAAGCCTGGCGGCGGATGAAGTGCTGACGCTGGCCAACTGGTGTCTGATCAATCTTAAACCGGGCGTTGCGCCATGAGTCGGGTGCTGAGCCTGCTGCTGGTGCCGCCGGTGCGTCAGGCGGTGCAGGCGCGCTATCGCGGCTATCGCCGCAGCGGCGCGTCGGCGCTGACCGCCTTTTTCGCCACGCTGCTGGTGGCGTTGGGGTGGCTGCTGCTGCGCTTCGAGTCGCCGGCCTGGCAACGCGTGCGCGCCGGCCGCGCTTATTGGTTCCCGCACCTGTCCGCCGAACGTCCGCGTCCGGCGGATGCGCTGCGCTATCTGCTGCAAGGGCTGTGGCTGCTGCTGTTTCGCAGCGGCCGCGCGCCGGTGCAGCGCGACTATTTCGCCGGCTGGCGCCGCCTGCAGCAGCGCTATGCCGACTGGCTGCAGAGCCTGCCGCAACGGCTGGAAAACGCCGGCGTGGAGCAGCGCTCGGTGACGCGCCTTGGCCGCATGAGCCGCGGCATGCGGCGCGCGCTGTTTATCCTGATCGGGGTGTTGGCGGCGATCCTCGCCATGCTGTGCATTTCGCAGCCGTTCGATCTGCCGGCGCAGTTCGTGTTCGTTCTGCTGCTGTGGGGAATCGCCATGGTGGTGCGCCGGGTGCCGGGGCGCTTGCCGGGGCTGATGCTGATCGTCCTGTCGCTGACCGTGTCCTGCCGCTACCTGTGGTGGCGCTATACCGCCACGCTGAACTGGGACGATCCGCTCAGCCTGACATGCGGTCTGCTGCTGCTGGTGGCGGAGACCTATGCCTGGGTGGTGCTGGTGCTGGGCTATTTCCAGACCGTTTGGCCGCTTAACCGCCAGCCGGTGCCGTTGCCCGAAGACAGCGCGACCTGGCCGACCATCGATCTGATGGTGCCGACCTACAACGAAGACCTCGGGGTGGTGAAGCCCACCATCTATGCGGCGTTGGGTATCGACTGGCCGAAGGAAAAGGTGAACATCTATATCCTCGACGACGGTAATCGCCCCGAATTCCGGGCGTTCGCTGCCGAAGTCGGCGTGAAATACATCGCCAGGCCGACCCACGAACACGCCAAGGCCGGCAACATCAACAATGCGTTGAAGCAGGCCACCGGCGAATTCGTGGCAATTTTCGACTGCGACCACGTGCCGACGCGCTCCTTCCTGCAACTGACCATGGGCTGGTTCTTCAAAGACAAAAAGCTGGCGATGCTGCAGACCCCGCACCACTTCTTCTCGCCGGATCCGTTCGAGCGCAACCTCGGCCGCTTCCGCCAGACGCCTAACGAAGGCACTTTGTTCTACGGGCTGGTGCAGGACGGCAACGACATGTGGGACGCCACCTTCTTCTGCGGTTCTTGCGCCATTCTGCGCCGCAGCGCGCTCGACGAGATCGGCGGCATTGCGGTGGAAACCGTCACCGAAGACGCCCATACCTCGCTGCGTCTGCACCGGCGTGGGCACACCTCGGCCTACATCCGCATTCCGCAGGCCGCCGGGCTGGCGACCGAAAGCCTGTCGGCGCATATCGGCCAGCGCATTCGCTGGGCGCGCGGCATGGTGCAGATCTTCCGGCTCGACAACCCGCTGCTGGGCAAGGGGCTGAAACTGGCCCAGCGCCTGTGCTATGCCAACGCCATGCTGCATTTCCTGTCGGGCATTCCGCGCCTGATCTTCCTCACCGCGCCGCTGGCATTTTTGCTGCTGCATGCCTACATCATTTTTGCGCCGGCGCTGGCGATCGCGCTGTATGTGCTGCCGCACATGATCCACGCCAGCCTGACCAACTCGCGCATTCAGGGGAAATACCGCCATTCGTTCTGGAGCGAGATCTATGAAACGGTGCTGGCCTGGTATATCGCGCGGCCGACGACGGTAGCGCTGTTCAATCCGCACAAGGGTAAATTCAACGTCACCGCCAAAGGCGGCCTGGTGGAAGAGGAACACGTCGACTGGGTGATCACCCGGCCTTACATGTTCCTGGTCGTGCTGAATCTGGCCGGGCTGGCGTTCGGCGCCTGGCGGTTGGCCTATGGCCCGACGGATGAGGTGATGACGGTGATCATCAGCCTGGTGTGGGTGCTGTACAACATGACGATTCTCGGCGGCGCGGTGGCGGTGGCGGTGGAGGCCAAACAGGTGCGCCAGGCGCACCGCGTGGAGATCGCCATGCCGGCGGCGATCGCGCGCGCCGACGGTCATCTGTATCCCTGCACGCTGCGCGATTACTCCGATGGCGGCGTGGGCATCGAGATGCGGGTGGAGAATGCGTTGAAAGACGGCGACAAGGTTTCGCTGTTGCTCAAACGTGGCCAGCAGGAATACAGCTTCCCCTGCGTGGTGACGCGCGCCTTTGGCAACAAGGTGGGGGTGCGCCTGGTCGAGCTCTCTACCCGTGAACATATCGATTTCATTCAGTGCACCTTCGCCCGCGCTGATACCTGGGCGCTGTGGCAGGACGGGTTCCCTGAAGATCGGCCGATCGAAAGCCTGCGCGACGTGCTGGCGCTGGGTTTCCGAGGGTATGTGCGCATGGCGGACTACGCGCCGCCGCTGGTGCGCGGTCTGCTGGTCGGGGTCACTTCGCTGACCGCCTGGGTAGTGTCGTTTATTCCGCGCGGCGTCGGCAGGGATCCGACCTTGGGTCAACAAGAAACAGTGGGTTAGCTGCGAGTTCAACCGCCCGCTCACTCGCCCGGTGAACAGGCTCCAACATTGATGATGATACGATGACGAGAAAAATAACCTGGTTAACTGCTCTGGCCTTAGGCATCAGTACCCTGTCGCAGGCCGAAACCGCCACCGCGCCGACCGTGGCGGCCCAGCCGCCGATTGCGGCGCCGGCCGATACCTCGAACGCGCCGCCGCTCGCCGTGCCGCAGGATCCGAATGCGCCGGTGCGCGACGTGTCGCTGCCGTTCGCGCAGATAGCGCCGCCGCCGGGCACCTTTATTCTGCGCGGCACCCGCCCGGATGGGCAGATTGAATTCGGCGTGCGCAGCGATGAAGTGGTTTCGCAGGCGATGCTCGATATGGAGTTTACGCCGTCGCCGGCGCTGATCCCGGTGGAGTCGCACGTCAAGGTCTACCTCAACGACGAGTTGATGGGCGTAACCACTATCGCCAAAGAGCAGCTGGGCAAGCCCAATCGCATTCAGATGGCGATCGATCCGCGCTATATCACCGATTTTAACCGCGTCCGGCTGGTGTTTGTCGGCCATTATCAGAACATTTGCGAAAACCCGGCCAGCACCTCGCTGTGGCTCGACGTCAGCAAATCCAGCGCGCTGAAGCTGCGTTTCCAGACGCTGCCGGTGAAAAACGAACTGTCGCATTTCCCTGAACCGTTCTTCGACAGCCGCGATAATCGGCCGCTGACGTTGCCGATGGTGTTCGCCGGCCAGCCGGATCTCGCCCAGCAGCGCGCGGCGGGCATCCTGGCATCCTGGTTCGGCAGCAAGGCGCAGTGGCGCGGGCAGTCTTTCCCGACGCTGTATAATGCGCTGCCGACGCAGCATGCGGTGGTGTTCGCCACCAACCAACAGCGCCCGGATTTCCTGCGCGATTACCCGGCGGTCAACGGCCCGACGGTGGAGATGATCAGCCACCCGGACAATCCGTACGTCAAACTGCTGCTGATTCAGGGGCGCGACGACAACGATTTGATCACCGCAGTGAAAGGTATCGCACAGGGCAACATCCTGTTCCGCGGCCAGAACGTAACGGTGGACAAGGTGGAGCAACTGGCGCCGCGCCAGCCTTACGACGCGCCGAACTGGGTGCGCACCGATCGGCCGATGACCTTCGCCGAACTGCAGCAATACGCCGAACAGCTGCAGACCAGCGGCATTGAACCCGGCCCGATTTCGTTGACCATGAACCTGCCGCCGGACCTGTTCCTGATCCGCAGCACCGGCATCGACATGCACCTGAAGTACCGTTACACCGCGCCGCGCATTCAGGACGGTTCACGGCTAAGCGTCAGCCTGAACAACCAGTTCGTGCAGGCTTACTCGCTGGTGCCGGAACACGAGCAGGGGGCGCAGCTGCTGCGCCTGCCGTTGACGCAGGGGCTGCTCGATTCCGACAAGAACGTCAGCATCCCGGCGCTGCGTCTGGGGGCCACCAACCAGCTGCGCTTTGACTTCGACTACACCACGCTGCTGGCCAGCGGCGCCGAAGGGCGTTGCGAAACTTATTCCTTCACGCAAAACCACGCGGTGATCGACGGTGCTTCCACCATCGATTTCTCCGGCTACCGCCACTTTATGGCGATGCCGGATCTGCGCGCCTTTGCCAACGCCGGCTTCCCGTTCAGCCGCCTGGCGGATCTGTCGCAAACGCTGGTGTTGGTGAACCAGAAACCTCAGCCGGCGCAGGTCAGCGCGCTGCTGAATGCGCTGGGGGTGATCGGTGCGCAAACCGGCTATCCGGCGCTGGCCTTCACGCTCAGCGACGACTGGTCGCAGGCCAAAGATCGCGACGACGATATCCTGATGGTCGGTACCATCCCGCCGGAGCTGCGTGACGATAAGAAAATCAGCCTGTTGGTGGACGCCACCCAAAGCTGGGTGAAACAGCCGACGCGCCAACCGCCGCTGCCCAGCGCAGAAGTGCTGGCGGAAGATACCAAACCGGACAGTAAAACGACCGTCAGCTCAGAGGGGGCGATGTCGGCGATTATCGGCGTGCAGTCGCCGTTCAACGACCAGCGCAGCATCGTGGCGCTGTTGGCGGACAGCCCGCGCGGCTATGAGTTGCTGAATGACGCCTTGCTGGACAGCGGCAAGCGCGCCGCGGTGTTCGGTTCGGTGGCGGTGATCCGCGAATCGGGGGTCAACAGCCTGCGCGTCGGCGATGTTTACTATGTTGGCCACCTGCCGTGGTGGGAGCGGCTGTGGTATGCCCTCTCCACCCATCCGGTCCTGCTGGCGGCGATCGCGGTGGTGCTGGTGGTGATCCTGGGGCTGATGCTGTGGCGTGGCCTGAAGGCCTTCAGCCGGCGTCGCCTGGCGCCTGAAGATCGGGATTGACGGCGGTGAACGCGATGCTGCAACGCCTGTCGCTCGGCATGCTGCTGCTGTGCGCCTTCAGCGCGGCGGCGGCCTGCGAGTGGCCGGGCTGGCAACAGTACAAGCAGTTCTACATCAGTCCGCAGGGGCGGGTGATCGACCCGAGCAGCCCGAACAAAATCACCACCTCGGAGGGGCAGAGTTACGGCCTGTTCTTCGCCCTGGTGGCCAACGACCGGCCGACCTTCGACCGGCTGTTGACCTGGACGGAGAACAACCTGGCGGCGGGCGATCTCAGCGCGCATTTGCCCGCCTGGCTGTGGGGCGAAGGTGACGACAAGCAGTGGAAGGTGCTGGACGCCAACTCGGCATCGGACGCCGATCTGTGGATAGCATACAACCTGCTCGAAGCCGGCCGCCTGTGGAAAAGCCGGCGTTATCAAACCCTGGGAACGCTGCTGCTGCAACGCATCGGCCGTGAGGAAGTGGCCGACATTCCCGGCCTGGGGTTGATGCTGCTGCCGGGCAAGGTCGGGTTCGTGGCGGAAGATCGCTGGCGCTTGAACCCCAGCTATCTGCCGCCGCAGCTGTTGGCGCGCTTTGCGGCGCTGAACGGCCCGTGGCGCGCGATGCGTGAGATCAATCAGCGGCTGTGGCTGGACACCGCGCCGCACGGTTTCTCACCGGACTGGGTGGTGTGGCGGGTCGGTACCGGCTGGCAGCCGGACACCGTCAAGCCGAACGTCGGCAGTTACGACGCCATTCGGGTCTACCTGTGGGCCGGCATGCTGGCGGACGACGATGAACATAAGGCGGTGCTGCTTGAACGCTTCCAGCCGATGGCGCAGCTCACCGCCAAACAGGGCGTGCCGCCGGAGAAAACCGATACCGCCAGCGGCAAAACGACCGGCGACGGCCCGGTCGGTTTCTCCGCTTCCATGCTGCCGATGCTGGCGATGCAGACTGAAGCGCTGGCGGTGCAGCGGCAGCGCATCAGCGATCATCCGCCGGGCGACGACGCCTATTTCAGCGCCTCGCTGACGCTGTTCGGTCAGGGATGGGATCAACAACGTTATCGCTTTAATCGTCAGGGTGAATTGCAACCCTCGTGGGACGGCCAATGCACAACTTCAAAATAAACTGGCTGAATTTGATTCCGCTGAGTCTGGCGATGCTGCCGCAGGCGCGCGCCGCGGAGGCCGTGGCCCCGGAGCAGTGGCTGTTGGAGCAGGTGCGCATCGGCGAGGCCGGTAACAAGGACGATCTGGTGCGCCAGTCGCTGTACCGGCTCGAGCTGATGGATCCGAACAACCCGGACGTGATCGCCGCGCGCATGCGTTTGGCGCTGCGGCAGGGCAACATGGCGCTGGCGCAGCAGCAGCTGGATAAGCTGAAAACCCTCGCGCCGCAGTCCAGCGCCTATCGCCAGGCGCAAATGAACATGCTGCTGACCCAGCCGGAAACCCGGCAAAAGCTGCAGCAGGCGCGCCTGATGGCGACCGCCGGCCGGTTGCCGGAGGCCAAGGCGCAGTACGATGCGCTGTTCCACGGCGAGCCGCCGACGCTCGACCTGGCGGTGGAATACTGGCGGCTGGTGGCGCGCTTGCCGGGGCAGGAAGCGAAGGCGCTGAAGCAGCTGCAGGCGCTGGACCAGCAATATTCAGGCAACGTGGCGCTGCGCATGTCGCTGGCGCGCATGCTGTTCAGTCAGAATCAGGACGCGCAGGCTTATGAACTGCTGCAGAAGATCGCCGCCGATCCGGCCGGGCGCGGCGATGCCGCCGATCTGTGGTTGGATAAGGTCAAAGCGATGCCGGTCAGCGCGCAAAGCGTGGCGGCGCTCAACCGTTTCCTCGGCGTGTTCGACACCGGCGATCAGGCGACCAGCGCCCGCGAAGAGCTGGCCAGACAGCAGAAATTGTTGGCCGATCCGGCCTATCAGGCGCGGGTGCGCGGCCTGGCGCAGGTGGATAAAGGCGGCAGCCGGGCGGCTATTCCGGAATTGCAAAAGGCGCTGGCGGCGACGCCGAACGACGCCGAGGTGCTGGGCGCGCTCGGCCAGGCCTATTCGCGCGCCGGCAATCGCCCGCAGGCGCTGAAGCTGTTTCGTCAGGCGCTGGCCGCCGACAAGAACGGCTACGACAGCGGCAAGTGGCAAAGCCTGATCAAGAGCACCGGCTACTGGCTGGCGATCGATGAGGGCGACAAGGCGCTGAAGGCCGGTAATCTCTCGCTGGCCCGCCAGAAATATCAGCAGGCGCGTCAGCTCGACGACAGCGACGGCGACGCGTTCATCGGCCTGGGCGATGTGGCGGTGGCGAGCAAAGATGACGCCGCAGCGGAAGGGTTTTATCGGCAGGCGCTGCGGCGCGATCCCGGTAACGGCAGCGCGTTGCGCGGCCTGGTGAATATCTATCAACGGCAGTCGCCGGAAAAAGCGTTGGCCTACCTTAATGGGCTGCCAGGCAGCCAGCAGGCCAAACTGCGCAGCACCCTCGACGGACTGCGGCTCGATATGCTGAAACAGCAGGCGGAGACATTGGCGGCGCAACAGCAGTGGCGGCAGGCGGCGGAAATCTATCGCCGCGCCCAGCCGATGGATCCCGACGACGTCTGGCTGACCTACCGCTACGCCCAAGCGCTGCGCCAGGCCGGGCAGCCGCAGCAGGCGGATGCCTTATTCCGACAGTTGGCGCAGCGTCAGCACGCTAATCCGCAGTTGGTCTACGCCTATGCGCTCTACCTTTCCGGCAGCGATCGCGACGATCAGGCGCTGGCGCAGCTCAATACGCTGCCTGTTGCGCAGTGGAACGACAACATGCGCGAGCTGGCGCAGCGGCTGAAAATGCAGGCGGTGATCGATCATGCCGAACGGCTGCGGGCGGCCGGTGACGAACCGGCGGCGGAAGCCTATCTGCGCCGGCAGCCGGCAGACACGCGCATCGATTTGCTGCTGGCCGACTGGGCGCTGGCGCGCGGGGAGTATGCGGCGGCGCTGGACGACTATCAGCGGGTGAAACGGCGTGAACCGAATAACCCGGATGCGCAGCTGGGCGAGATTGAAGCCTATGTAGCGCAGGGGGATCTGGAAGCGGCGCGGCAACGGCTGAAAACCGAACCGCAGCCACAAGACGCTTCGCTCAACAGCCAGCGGCGAGTCGCCAACGCCTGGGGGGCGGTCGGCGATCCGCAGCAGGCCGAAGCTATCTTCGACCGACTGAAAACGGCGGCGGCTTCGGAGCCCGTCGGGCAGACCAAGGTGCTGGTTTACCGTGACGCCGCCCGGCTGGAGCGGGCTCAGCAACAGCCTGAGCGGGCGCAGCAGGATTACCGCCAGGCGATGGTGGCCAGCGGCATCACGCCGACGCTGCCGCAGGACAATGACAGTTACACCTATTTGACGCGCAATAATCCGAGCGACGACTGGCTGAAACGCGGCATCCGCTCCGACGCGGCGGATCTGTATCGACAGCAAGACGTGAACGTCACGCTCGATCACGATTACTGGCGCTCGAGCGGCACCGGCGGCATTTCCGATTTCAACGCGCACGACACCATGCTGCAGATGGACATGCCGCTGTATGACGGGCGCGCCTTCTTGCGCACCGACACCGTGCAGCTGGATGCCGGCCGCTTCTCGACCGACGGCAGCGGCAAATACTACGAGACCTTCGGCACCTGCCACACGCAAGGATGCCGCGGCGATGAACACCAGAAAACCACCGGTACCAGCGTGGCGGCCGGCTGGAAAAACGATCGCTGGGCCGCCGACATCGGCACGACGCCGATGGGCTTTGAGGTGGTCGACTGGACCGGCGGCCTGGCCTACAGCGGCGATTGGAACCACATCGGCTGGACGCTGGCGGCTTCGCGGCGGCCGATCTCCAGCTCGCTGCTGGCGTTCGGCGGCGCCAAAGACCCGAATACCGGCGTCACCTGGGGCGGCGTGCGCGCCACCGGCGTCAGCCTGAGCGCCAGCTACGATCGCGGCGAGGCGAACGGCGTCTGGGCCGATCTCAGCGCGCACCAGATTACCGGCAAGAACGTGGCGGACAACCAGCGGCAGCGGTTGATGGCCGGCTATTACTACAAGCTGATCAACGAAGACAATCGCCGTCTGAGCGTCGGGCTCAATACCATGCTGTGGCACTATCAGAAGGATTTGAGCGGCTATTCGCTGGGACAGGGCGGCTATTACAGCCCGCAGCAATATCTGTCGCTGTCACTGCCGGTCAACTACCGCCAGCGCACCGAGAACTGGTCGTGGGAGCTGGGCGGTTCGGTGTCGTTGTCCCATTCAAAAACCGACAGCCAGCGCCGCTATCCGCTGCAGGGCCTGATCCCGGACTCGCTGCCCGACAAGTTCGCCGTCGAGGACGGCAGTTCCTCGAGCGGCGTCGGCTATACCCTGCGGGCGATCGTCGAACGCCGCCTCAGTTCGCACTGGACGCTCGGCGCCGGCATCGATATCCAGCAGGCGAAAGACTATACGCCGAGCCACGCATTAATTTATCTGCGCTATTCGCTGGCCGGCTGGCAGGGGGATCTCGATTTGCCGCCGCAGCCGTTGACGCCATACGCCGACTTCAAGTAGCCGGGAGGGGGAAGATTCGGAGTGTCGGACACCGGGGAGTTTTGTTACCCTGTGTCCGGGTTGCGTTTGTCCGCTTTAGGAAAAGACTGAAACCCGCGATTTTCTTGGTTCTGCCTGCGGCATAGCCAGATAAAAACAGCCGATGATCGAGTATACTCAGCCCGGTTCGAGGGGGCGGGTAAGAGTCAGCCCCCTTTTTTGTTTCAGCCCGATTTTACGGAGAGCAGGTTTGCGGGTCAGGCGTTCGTTAACGATTAAGCAGATGGCGACGGTGTCCGGCGTGGCGCTGGTCACGATCTGCATTTTTATCGTGATCCAGTTATTCCACTTTGTGCAGCAGCGCAGGGATGACTACGCCCAGCAACTGGAGAATATCGCCCACTCCGTGCGTCAGCCGCTGGCGGAAGCGGTGCTGCGCATGGACGTGCCGGAAGCCAAAAAGGTGCTGAACACGCTGTTGCCGGTCGGCATTCTGAGCCGGGCGGATATCGTCTTGCCGAATGAGTTTCAGGCGCTGCATGCCAATTTTCCGCCGGAGCGGCCGGTGCCGACGCTGATCGCCCGGCTGTTTGAATTGCCTATCCAAATTTCCGTGCCGCTTTATTCGCTGGAGCGGGTGCCGGCCAACCAGCAGCCGCTGGCTTATCTGGTGCTGCAGGCCGATTCGTTCCGCATGTACCAGTTTATCCTCAGTATTTTGTCGACCATGCTGTCGACGTACCTGCTGCTGGCGCTGATCCTGTCGGTGGCCATCACCTGGTGCATGAACCGGCTGATGGTGCATCCACTGCGCGCGATGGCCAAAGAGCTGGAAAACATCTCGCAGGACGAAGCGCCTTATCACCAGCTGATGCTGCCGGCGCTGCATCAGGACGACGAGCTCGGCCTGCTGGTGCGCAACTACAACCGCAATCAACAGACGCTGGCCAAGGCGCATGCCGACATGAGCCGCCTCAGCACCCGTCACCCGGTGACCGAACTGCCGAATGCGGTGCTCTTGAACGCGCTGCTGGAACAGCATATCGCCTCCAGCCTGCGCCCTGAGCGTTTTAATCTGCTGGTGATCGGCATCGAGACGTTGCATGAGGCCTCCGGCGTGATGAGCCCGGCGATGCGTGAAGCCTTGCTGTTGGCGCTGGCGAAGAAACTGCGCGGCTGCATCGACGAAAACGGCGTGCTGGCGCAGCTGAGCAATACCGAATTCGCCATCCTGGCCAAGGGCATCGAGCGGCCGTTCCACGCCATGCAGCTGGCGCGGCGCATCATGGCGGAGATCAACGCGCCGTTGACGCTGGAAGGCCTGGCGCTGCGGCCTAACGCCAGCATCGGCATCGCGCACTACCTCAATCAGGAGGAGAGCGCGGAACAGCTGCTGCGCAGCGCTACCTCGGCGATGATGTCCGCGCACCGCGAAGGAAAAAATCAGATCCTGTTCTTCGAACCCAGCCTGACGGAACGCACGCAGAAGCGGCTGACGCAGGAGAGCGAGATCCTGCACGGCATTGAACAGCGGCATTTCACGCTGTTCCTGCAGCCGCAGATCGACATGCAATCCAATGAGGTGATCGGCGCCGAAGCGCTGTTGCGTTGGCAGCAGTACGACGGCAGCTATACCCTGCCGGCCGACGTCATCCCGCTTGCGGAAGAGCTGGGCGTGATCGTGCCCCTCGGCAACTGGGTGCTGGAAGAGTCTTGCCGTATCCTGGCGGACTGGCAGCAGCGCGGCATTGCGCTGCCGCTGGCGGTCAACGTTTCCGGCATTCAGATGCAGAACGAGGCGTTCGTTCCGCATCTGAAAAGTCTGCTGGCGCAGTATCGGATCGATCCGCGCAAGCTGCTGCTGGAGATCACCGAGACGGTACGCATCGACGATCTCGACCGCGCGCTGGCGCTGCTGCGCGAGCTGCACGATCTGGGGCTGTCGATCGCGCTGGACGACTTCGGCATGGGCTACTCCAGCCTGGAGTACCTGAACCGGTTGAAATCCCTGCCGATCGATTTGATTAAAATCGACCGGAGCTTCATTCAGGGGCTGCCGGCCGACGATGCGATGGTGCGCATCGTCAGTTCGATCTCCGAAGTGCTGGCGCTGCCGGTGATGGCCGAAGGCGTGGAAAACGCCGAGCAGCGCGACTGGCTGCTGAGGCACGGCATTCGCAGCGGGCAAGGGTTCCTGTTCGCCCGGCCGCTGCCGCGCGAAGCCTTCGAAGCCGAGTTTTGCCGCGCGGCGCCTTGAGCGCCGCGTTACCTTTCCGGTACTTTTCCCTGTCCGAAAACCGCCATTCTCTCCCTACCTCTTTTGCGTTAGTGCAAACATAGGCTTACGCAATTTTCAGTTTTGCACCCGGACTGACGCGTTTCAGCTCTTAAATTCACATCAACCCCGAGGCTGGGGTGCAACAAATTATTTCCATGTTGTTAAGTGGGTGTTATTTTCCGCGCAAGCAATGAACAGGCTGGATTTTTAGACTGCTGCCTGGTGCGTGTCTTCCCCCCATAGGATGTTCATATGAAAACAACGATTTTTAAGAGCCTCTATTTTCAGGTGCTGACGGCGATCACGCTGGGTATCCTGCTTGGCCACTTCTACCCTGACCTCGGCGCCCAAATGAAACCCCTGGGCGATGGCTTCGTCAAACTGATCAAGATGATTATCGCCCCGGTGATCTTCTGCACCGTGGTGACCGGTATCGCCGGTATGGAAAGCATGAAGGCGGTGGGGCGCACCGGCGCCATCGCGCTGCTGTATTTTGAAATCGTCAGCACCATTGCGCTGATTATCGGCCTGGTGATCGTCAACCTGGTGCAACCGGGCGCCGGCATGAACGTCGATCCCGGCACGCTGGACGCCAAAGCGGTGGCGGTCTATGCCGAGCAGGCGCAGCAGCAGGGCATCATTCCGTTCCTGCTGGATATCATCCCCGGCAGCGTGATCGGCGCGTTCGCCAGCGGCAACATTCTGCAGGTGCTGCTGTTCGCGGTGCTGTTCGGCTTCGCTCTGCATCGTCTGGGCGAGAAAGGGCAGCTGATCTTCAACGTGATCGACAGCTTCTCGCGAGTGATTTTCGGCATCATCAACATGATCATGCGCCTGGCGCCGCTGGGGGCCTTCGGCGCCATGGCGTTTACCATCGGTAAATATGGCGTCGGCACGCTGGTGCAACTCGGCCAGCTGATCGTGTGCTTCTATATCACCTGTATCCTGTTCGTGGTGGTGGTGTTGGGCAGCATCGCCCGCGCCAACGGCTTCAGCATCTTCAAATTCGTCAACTACATCAAAGAAGAGCTGCTGATCGTGCTGGGGACATCGTCGTCCGAGTCGGCGCTGCCGCGCATGCTGGATAAAATGGAGAAGCTGGGCTGCAAGAAATCGGTGGTGGGCCTGGTGATCCCGACCGGGTACTCCTTCAACCTGGACGGCACCTCGATCTACCTGACCATGGCCGCGGTGTTTATCGCGCAGGCGACCAACACCCATATGGACATCATGCATCAGGTTACCTTGCTGGTGGTGCTGCTGCTTTCTTCCAAAGGGGCGGCGGGCGTGACCGGCAGCGGCTTTATCGTGTTGGCCGCCACCATCTCCGCCGTCGGCCACCTGCCGTTGGCCGGCCTGGCGCTGATCCTCGGCATCGACCGCTTTATGTCGGAAGCCCGCGCGTTGACCAACCTGGTGGGCAATGGCGTGGCGACCGTGGTGGTGGCGAAATGGTGTAATCAGCTGGATGAGCAACAGCTGAAAGACACGCTGAACAACAAAAACGCCGGCGCGGACAAAACGCTGCCTTCCGCCTGATATCGGCGGTAAATCACCGGCCGCAGCCGCGGCCGGTGAGGTTCTATCCCTGCCTCGTAACGATTTCTTGCATTAAAAACCCCGCTATCCATTATTTTTCACTCTAATGAGTGACATCCGCAAAGGCGCGCGGTCTAACACGATGGTACACTTTCTGCTTTCCGCCCCACTGTGAAACTCAGGGCGTATTTTTATGATTCCATTGAATGGAATACACGCATTTGCATAAGAAATTGGATAGTCATTAAGTAGGGGTTCACATGCAGGGCACCAGAATTCATCTTATAGTTGGTGGGCTGCTATTGGCTGCAGCCAGTAGCAGCGTGCAGGCTGAAGCACTACAACCCGATCCTGCCTGGCAGCAGGGGGCGTTGGCCAACGGGTTTTCATGGCAGATTCTCGATACGCCGCAGCGGCCGAGCGACCGCGTCGAACTGCGGCTGATCGTCAATACCGGCTCTTTGGTGGAGTCTTCTCAACAGACCGGCTTCGCCCACTTGCTGCCGCGGCTGGCGTTGGCGCGCAGCGAAAGCTTCACCGCGCCGCAGCTGCGCGCCCTGTGGCAACAGAGCGTGGATAACGAACGGCCGCTGCCGCCGGCTATCATCTCGTATGACTTCACCATGTATAACCTCAGCTTGCCGAACAACCGGCCCGACCTGCTGAAGGAAGCGCTGGCCTGGCTGGCGGACACCACCGGCAAACTGGCGATCGACGAGCATACGGTGCATGCGGTGATGAACTCCAGCATCAATCCGGTCGGCACGTTCCCGCCCAATACCAAAGACGCCTGGTGGCGTTACCGCCTGAAAGGCTCGACGCTGCTGGCGCACGATCCGGCGCAGCCGGCGAAACGGCCGGTCAATCTCGAACAGCTGAAGAAATTCTATCAGCAGTGGTATACCCCGGACGCCATGACGCTGTTCGTGGTCGGCAAGGTCGACAGCCGCAGCCTGGGCGAGCAGATCAACAAGGCGTTCTCGCCGCTGCAAGGCAAGCGTGAAACCCCGGCCCCGATGCCGACCCTGACGCCGCTGCCGCAGCAGCCGGTGAGCCTGATCAGCGAGCAGGTGAAACAGGATACGCTGTCGATCATGTGGGATTCGCCGTGGCACCCAATTCGCGATTCGCAGAGCCTGCTCCGCTATTGGCGTGGCGATCTCGCCCGCGAGGCCTTGTTCTGGCATCTCCAGCAAACGCTGGAAAAAAGCGACCAGAAGAACCTGCATCTGGGCTTTGACTGCCGCGTGCAGTACCAGCGCGGGCAGTGCGCCATCCACCTGGATACGCCGAACAACAACCTGAACGGCAGCCTGGGCTTTATCGCCCGCGAGCTGGCCAACGTGCGTGACAACGGCCTGTCGAAAGAGGAATTCGATGCGCTGCTGGCGCAGAAAAACGATCAGCTGAGCAAGCTGTTCGCCACCTACGCTCGCACCGACACCGACGTGCTGATGAGCCAGCGCCTGCGTTCGCAGCAGAGCGGGGTGGTGGATATCGCGCCGGAGCTGTATCAGAAGCTGCGCCAGGAGTTCTTGTCCAGCCTGACGCTGGATACGCTGAATCAGGCGCTGAAGCTGCAGCTGTCTCAGGAGGCGACGCTGGTGCTGTTGCAGCCGAAGGGCGAGCCGGAAATGAGCATGAAGCAGCTGCAGGAAACCTATGACGGCATCATGATGCCGGCGCCGGCGGTGGTGACGGAAGAAGCCAAACCGGCCGACACCGCGGTGGCTGTGCCGGCGACGGACGCCAGCGCGCAGTAATTCGCAGCAGGGGGCGCAGGCCCCCTAGTTGCGGTACAGCACCTTGATGATGTGGTAACCGAACTGGGTTTTGACCGGGCCGTAGGGTTTGAGCAGCGGAATGCTGAACACCGCTTTGTCGAACGCCGGGACCATCGCGCCCTTGTTGAATTCGCCCAGCGAGCCGCCGTTGCGTTTTGACGGGCAGCTCGAGTATTTGCGCGCCAGCGTGTCGAAGCTGACGCCGCGCTTCAGCTTGGCCAGCAGCTCGTTGGCCAGCTTTTCATTGTCTACCAGAATGTGCAGGGCGCACGCCGTTTTTGCCATGGTAATGCCTTTGTCGATGCGAAAATTGCGCTGATTATACCCGCTAAATCTCATCGGCGCTTTCTGCTACAATTCCCTTCCACGTTTTACAGTCGAGCAAGTCAGCACCATGCGATTAAACCCCAGCCAACAACAAGCCGTCGAATTCGTTACCGGGCCCTGCCTGGTGTTGGCCGGCGCCGGTTCCGGCAAGACGCGCGTTATCACTAACAAGATAGCTCACCTGATCCACCACTGCGGCTATCAGGCGCGGCATATCGCCGCCGTGACCTTCACCAACAAGGCCGCGCGCGAGATGAAAGAGCGCGTGTCGCAAACCCTGGGCCGCAAAGAGGCGCGAGGGCTGATGATTTCCACCTTCCATACCCTGGGGCTGGAGATCATCAAACGGGAATACGTGGCGCTGGGAATGAAGTCCAACTTCTCGCTGTTCGACGACCAGGATCAGCTGGCGCTGTTGAAAGAGCTGACCGAAAAGTGGTTGGAGAGTGACAAAACGCTGGTGGCGCAGCTGATCTCGACCATCTCCAACTGGAAAAACGACTTGATCGATCCCCAGCGTGCGGCGGAGCTGGCGCGCTCGGAGCGCGACAAGCTGTTCGCCCACTGCTACGGGCTGTACCACGCCCATATGCGGGCGTGCAATGTGCTGGACTTCGACGATCTGATCCTGTTGCCGACGCTGTTGCTGCAACGCAACGAAGAGGTGCGCGAACGCTGGCAGCAGCGCATCCGCTATCTGCTGGTGGATGAGTATCAGGATACCAACACCAGCCAGTACGAGCTGGTGAAGCTGCTGGTGGGCAACCGCGCGCGCTTTACCGTGGTGGGCGACGACGATCAGTCGATCTACTCCTGGCGCGGCGCGCGGCCGCAGAACCTGGTGCTGTTGAAGGAAGATTTCCCGGCGCTGCAGGTGATCAAACTGGAGCAAAATTATCGCTCCAGCGAGCGCATTCTGAAGGCTGCCAACATCCTGATCGCCAATAACCCGCACGTGTTTGAAAAACGGCTGTTTTCCGAACTCGGGTATGGCGAAGAGCTGAAGGTGGTGACCGCCAATAACGAGGATCACGAAGCCGAGCGCGTGGTGGGGGAGCTTATCGCCCACCACTTCGTGAAAAAGACCAATTACGGCGACTATGCGATTCTGTACCGCGGCAATCATCAGTCTCGGGTGTTTGAAAAGATGCTGATGCAGAACCGCATCCCGTACAAGATTTCCGGCGGTACGTCGTTCTTCTCTCGCCCCGAGATCAAGGATTTGCTGGCCTACCTGCGCGTGCTGACCAACCCGGAGGACGACAGCGCCTTCCTGCGTATCGTCAATACTCCCAAGCGCGAGATCGGCCCGGCGACGCTGCAGAAGCTCGGCGAGTGGGCCAACCAGCGCAACAAGAGTTTGTTCCATGCCAGCTTCGATCTGGGGCTGAGCCAGCACCTGACCGGGCGCGGGCTGGAATCGCTGCAGCGTTTCACCCACTGGCTGGGCGGCATCGCCCAGCAGGCGGAGCGTGAGCCGGTGGCGGCGGTGCGCGATCTGATCCGCGGCGTGGATTATGAGAGCTGGCTGTTTGAAACCTCGACCAGCCCGAAGGCCGCCGAAATGCGAATGAAGAACGTCAATACGCTGTTCGGCTGGATGACGGAGATGTTGGAGGGCAACGATCTGGACGAGCCGATGACGCTGACCCAGGTCGTGACCCGCTTCACCCTGCGCGACATGATGGAGCGAGGTGAAAGCGAAGAAGAATTGGATCAGGTGCAGCTGATGACGTTGCACGCCTCCAAGGGGCTGGAGTTCCCTTACGTGTTCCTGGTGGGCATGGAAGAGGGCCTGCTGCCGCACCAGAGCAGTATCGATGAAGACAATGTCGATGAAGAGCGGCGTCTGGCCTATGTGGGGATCACTCGTGCGCAAAAAGAACTGATTTTCACCCTGTGCCGCGAGCGCCGCCAGTACGGCGAGCTGGTGCGGCCGGAGCCGAGCCGCTTCCTGCTGGAATTGCCGCAGGACGATCTGGCATGGGAAACCGAGCGTAAAGTGGTGAGCCCGCAGGAGCGGATGCAGAAGGGACAGAGCCATCTGGCCAACATCCGCGCCCAGCTGGCCAAGGCCAAAGGCGGGAATTAAAAAGAAAGGGCGCTCATCGCGCCCTTGTCATTTCAACGTTGCTCTTCCAGCCGCAGCGTCCAGTGGACGTAACTCTGCCAGTGGCTTTCCTGCTCCAGCGCTTCGGCACGCAGCGGATGCTGTTCCAGCCAGCCTGGCGGCAAGATCACCGTCAGTTCATCATCCTGATTGGCGCGTAAACGCACCGCCGGCAGCGTGTCGTCGCGGCGGCGGCTGGCGAAGATGATCGCCAGGCGCAAAATGCGGCACAGACGCTGCGCGGTGCGCGGCGGCAGGGCGTTTTGCTGGTTCAACAGCGACAGGTCGAGGGTGTTGCTCTGGTTTTGCAGCAGGGTGGCCAGCAGTTTTTTCTGCGCCGGGGTAAAGCCGGGGAGATCCAAGTGGCGAATCAGGTAGGCGGCATGTTGCGGCGCCTGCTTGAAATCGACGCTGAGGCCGAGCTCGTGGATTAGACAGGCGCTGTGCAGCAGCTCGCGACATCGCGCATCCAACTGCCACTCGTTGGCGACCTGCTGCGAGAAGTTGGCGGCGAGCTGGCTGACGCGTTCGGCCTGCTCGGTATCGATCAGGTAACGACGTTGCAGGTTGCGGATAGTGCGAATGCGGATATCCTGTTCCACCGGCAGATGCAGCATGCCGTAAACCAGGCCTTCGCGCAGCGCCCCGCCGGCCAGCATCATGCTCTCGATGCCCAGCTCCTGGAAGATGGCCAGCAGAATGGACAGGCCGCTTGGAAACACCAGCGCGCGCTCCAGCGTTAACCCTTCTATCTCCAGCTCTTCCAGCTTGCCGCACTGAATGGCGCGTTGTTTCAGCTGGCGCAATTTGGCCAGGGTGATGCGCTCATCCATGCCTTGCGCCACCATGATCTCCTGCAGCGCTTGCACGGTGCCGGAAGCGCCGACGCAAACCTGCCAACCCTGCTGGCGCAGCTGTGGCGCGATCGGCCGCACCATTTCGCGCGCGGCCTGTTCGGCGCGCTCGAAGTTTTCTTGCGCGAGGTTGCGATCGCTGAAGTAGCGTTCCAGCCAGGTGACGCAGCCCATCGACAGGCTATACAGCTGCAATGCCTGCGCGCCGGTGCCGGTGACCAGTTCGGTGCTGCCGCCGCCGATATCGACGACCAGCCGCTGATCCGGCCCGCCGGTGGTGTGTGCGACACCGTGATAAATCAGCCGCGCCTCTTCTTCACCGCTGATCACCTGTACCGGGCAGCCGAGGATGTGCTCGGCGGCCTGCAGAAACTCATCGGCGTTGGACGCCAGACGCAGCGTGGCGGTGGCGACAACGCGGATTTGCTCGCGCGGAATGTCCTGCAGGCGTTCGGAGAACAGCCGAAGACACTGCCAGCCGCGCTGCATGGCCTCATGCGACAGGTGATTGTTCTGATCCAGCCCGGCCGCCAGGCGCACTTTGCGCTTGATCCGCGCCAGAGTCTGAATGCTGCCGGCCACCTCGCGCACCACCAGCATATGGAAGCTGTTGGAGCCGAGATCGATGGCAGCATAAAGCGTGCTGGAACTGAGCATGGCGATCAGCTCGAACGTTTACGGTTGTTGCGCGGCGCGCCGCCGCGACGAGGCGCGGAGTTGCGACGTGGGCCGTTGCCGCCGCGCGGACGCGACAGGCGCTTCGGCGCCGGCAGATCGGTCAGCAGCGCATCGCTGTTGTACTTGCTCACCGGAATGCTGTGGTCGATATAGGTCTCGATCGCCGGCAGGTTGAGCGCGTACTCTTCACAAGCCAGACTGATGGAGTGACCGCTGGCGCCTGCGCGGCCGGTACGGCCGATGCGGTGCACGTAGTCTTCGCAGTCGTCAGGCAGATCGTAGTTGAAAACGTGCGTGACGGCAGGGATGTGCAGACCGCGCGCGGCGACGTCGGTGGCGACCAGGATATCGAGGTTGCCCTTGGTGAAGTCGTCGAGGATGCGCAGGCGTTTTTTCTGCGCCACGTCACCGGTCAGCAGGCCGACGCGGTGACCGTCGGCGGCCAGGTGGCCCCAGATGTCTTCGCAGCGGTGCTTGGTGTTGGCGAAGATGATGGCGCGATCCGGCCACTCTTCTTCGATCAGCGTCTGCAGCAGACGCATTTTTTCTTCGTTGGACGGGTAGAACAGCTCTTCTTTAATGCGGTGGCCGGTTTTCTGTTCCGGTTCCACTTCAACATATTCGGCGTTGTTCATCTGCTCGAAGGCCAGCTCGCGTACGCGATAGGACAGGGTGGCGGAGAACAGCATGTTCAGGCGTTGATCGGCCGCAGGCATGCGACGGAACAGCCAACGGATGTCTTTGATAAAGCCCAGATCGTACATGCGATCGGCTTCATCCAGCACGACAACCTGCATCGCGCCGAGATCGACATAGTTCTGTTTGGTGTAATCGATTAAACGGCCGGTGGTGCCAATCAGAATATCCACGCCGCTTTCCAGCACTTTCAGCTGTTTGTCGTAGCCGTCGCCGCCGTAGGCCAGGCCCAGTTTCAGGCCGGTGGTCTGGGAGAGAGCTTCCGCATCGGAGTGGATTTGCACCGCCAGTTCACGCGTAGGCGCCATGATCAAGGCGCGCGGCTGATTGGTCTGGCGATCCTGTTTCGCCGGGTGAGTCAGCAAATAGTGAAAAGTAGACGCCAAAAACGCCAGCGTCTTTCCGGTACCGGTTTGCGCCTGACCTGCAACGTCACGCCCGGAGAGCGTGAGCGGCAATGCTAACGCCTGGATGGGCGTGCAATTGTGAAACCCTTTTTTCTCAAGGGCTTCAAGGACTAACGGGTGCAGGGCGAAGTCGGAAAACTTCTGTTCGGTCAAGTGTGTTTTGCTCATAGTGTGGTAGAATATCAGCTAACTATTGCTTTACGAAAGCACATCCGTTGAAATAAACGCGGTGCAATAAAATCACCTTGAGTTGGTTAATGCTACACCAACAAGGTAGACATAATCCTGTGGAGTAGAACATGAGCGATAAAATTATTCACCTGACTGACAGCAGCTTCGAAGCCGATGTGCTGAAAGCGGAAGGGCCGATCCTGGTCGATTTCTGGGCTGAATGGTGTGGGCCGTGCAAGATGATTGCTCCGATTCTGGATGAGATTGCCGAAGAGTTCGAAGGCAAGCTGACCATCACCAAGCTGAATATCGATCAGAACCCGGCTACCGCGCCTAAGTACGGTATCCGTGGCATCCCTACGCTGTTGCTGTTCAAGAACGGTGAAGTGGCCGCGACCAAGGTGGGCGCGTTGTCCAAAGGTCAGCTCAAAGATTTCCTGAACGCGAATCTGTAATCGGGCGGGAAGCCCCATATCAGGCGGCTGGCGGTGATGTTCAATTCACCGCTAGACGCCTGCCAAGAAGCGTGTTAAGTTTAACCACACTGCATATAGAACTTGCCCGAAGTTTTAAATCTAAAGAGTTTGAATCTAAAGCTATACTCTGTGTTGAACCACTGGCGTTGAAAGTAAACTGAACTCAGCCCGTGTTTTGGCAATCAAACGGTTTTGCAAAATCATTTTTAAGGTACCTTCGATCTTCAACCGTCAATGCGTACGCCCGATGTAAGCCATTTCTTACCGCGACGGCTCTGCGCCCGGTGATCGAACGTCCAGTAGACAGGCACGCATTTCGCTGCCATACCATTCACGATACAAGTTCGAGACATACCCCGAGTTTAAGAACCCACCATTATGAATCTTACCGAATTAAAGAATACGCCGGTTTCTGAGCTGATTACTCTCGGCGAAAATATGGGGCTGGAAAACCTTGCCCGCATGCGCAAGCAGGACATTATCTTCTCCATTCTGAAGCAACATGCGAAAAGCGGAGAAGATATCTTCGGCGACGGCGTGCTCGAGATATTGCAGGATGGATTCGGTTTCCTCCGCTCTGGAGACAGTTCCTACCTCGCCGGTCCCGACGACATCTATGTATCCCCTAGCCAAATCCGCCGTTTCAACCTCCGCACAGGTGACACCATTTCCGGTAAGATTCGTCCGCCAAAAGAAGGCGAGCGCTATTTTGCCCTGTTGAAAGTCAACGAAGTCAACTACGACAAGCCGGAAAACGCCCGCAGCAAGATCCTGTTCGAAAACTTGACGCCGCTGCACGCCAATTCACGTCTGCGGATGGAGCGCGGCAACGGCTCGACCGAAGACCTGACGGCGCGCGTACTGGATCTGGCGGCGCCGATTGGCCGCGGCCAACGTGGCCTGATCGTGGCACCGCCGAAAGCCGGTAAAACCATGCTGCTGCAGAACATCGCGCAGAGCATCGCCTACAACCACCCAGACTGCGTGCTGATGGTGCTGCTGATCGACGAGCGTCCGGAAGAAGTGACCGAGATGCAACGTCTGGTGAAAGGCGAAGTGATCGCCTCGACCTTCGACGAGCCGGCTTCGCGTCACGTGCAAGTGGCCGAAATGGTGATCGAGAAGGCCAAGCGCCTGGTTGAACACAAGAAAGACGTTATCATTCTGCTCGACTCCATCACCCGTCTGGCGCGTGCCTACAACACCGTGGTACCGGCCTCCGGCAAGGTGCTGACCGGTGGTGTGGACGCCAACGCCCTGCACCGTCCGAAGCGTTTCTTCGGTGCGGCGCGTAACGTGGAAGAGGGCGGCAGCCTGACCATCATCGCGACTGCGCTGGTTGATACCGGTTCGAAGATGGACGAAGTGATCTACGAAGAATTTAAAGGCACCGGCAACATGGAATTGCACCTGGCGCGTAAAATCGCCGAGAAACGCGTATTCCCTGCGATCGATTACAACCGTTCCGGTACCCGTAAAGAAGAGCTGCTCACCACCTCCGAAGAGCTGCAAAAAATGTGGATCCTGCGCAAAATCATTCACCCGATGGGTGAGATTGACGCGATGGAGTTCCTCATTAATAAGTTGGCGATGACCAAAACCAACGATGAATTCTTCGATATGATGAAACGCTCATAATTCGTTAAAAAATTCGCTGAACGCCACGCCTAGTCGTGGCGTTTTTCGCTTTTGGCGGATACGATAAGTAGCAGTAATGGAAAAGTAAGTTGTTTCCTCGACTTATTGAGAATTCATCTTGTTTGTCGGTCGGTTCTGCGCCGATCGGCTTTGCTGCTGTCATTTTGTCAGCCGAAGCGAAGAAAATAGGCATGAATCACCGTTGTCATAGGAAATGACCGAAAGGTGGCGGGGGCCGATGGCACAAGCTATTGCCCGTGGTAAGCTGCCTTATCTTCTACAGAGATCTGTTAACTGTGAACTTACTCACTATGAGTACTGAAATTCTATTTGTTTTCCTGTTTTCTTTGGCTTTTCTCTTTGTTGCCCGCAAGGCGGCAAAACGTATTGGTCTGGTAGATAAACCCAATTATCGCAAACGCCACCAGGGGCTGATTCCGCTGGTCGGCGGTATTTCCGTTTATGCCGGGTTGTGCTTCGCGTTTTGGATTTCCGAGCAACCTATCGCACACGCCAAGCTTTATCTTACCTGCGCCGGCATTCTGGTGTTTGTGGGGGCGCTTGACGATCGTTTCGACATCAGCGTTAAAATTCGCGCCCTGGTGCAGGCGTTGGTCGGCATTGCCATGATGGTCTTCGCCGGGCTGTACCTGCGCAGCTTCGGCCATGTGCTGGGCGACTGGGAGATGCTGCTGGGGCCGTTCGGCTATCTGGTGACGCTGTTCGCGGTATGGGCGGCGATCAACGCTTTCAACATGGTCGACGGCATCGATGGTCTGCTGGGGGGACTGTCGTGCGTCTCCTTCGGCGCGCTGGGCCTGTTGCTGTACCTGAGCGGCCATCATGAGCTGGCGTTCTGGTGCTTTGCGATGATCGCCACCATCGTTCCCTATATTTTGCTCAACCTCGGTATCCTCGGCCGCCGTTATAAGGTGTTCATGGGGGATGCCGGCAGTACCCTGATCGGCTTTACCGCCATTTGGCTGCTGCTGCAAAGCTCGCAGGGAAAGGCACACTCGATTAACCCGGTGACCGCGCTATGGATCATCGCTATTCCGCTGATGGACATGATAGCAATCATGTATCGTCGTTTACGCAAGGGGATGAGCCCCTTCTCTCCCGATCGTCAACATATTCACCACCTGATCATGCGCGCCGGCTTTACGCCGCGGCAGGCTTTCGTGTTGATCACCCTGGCGGCCGCCTTGCTGGCGGCGGTTGGCGTGATCGGCGAGCGCCTGACTTTTATCCCAGAGTGGGTTATGTTGGCATTATTCTTGCTTGCTTTCTTCCTGTACGGTTACTGCATCAAGCGCGCCTGGCGGGTTGCGCGGTACATTAAGCGTATCAAGCGCCGCTTGCGGCGTTCGGGCGATAACAAGCAAGTATCTTAACCAGAGGCTTTTTGGCTGTGATGAATCCAGAAACAACGTCTGACAAGCATACCCCGGCGGTGGATAACGAACTCGATATCCGCGGCCTGTGCTGCACCCTGTGGCGCGGCAAACCGTGGATTATCGGCATTGCGGTGCTGTTCGCGGCGGTCGCGCTGATCGTCTCTTACCTGGTTAAGCAAGAGTGGAGCGCCACCGCAATCACGGACAGACCTACGGTGAATGCGCTGGGCGGTTACTACTCGCAGCAGCAGTTCCTGCGTAATCTGGACGTGCGTACGTTGCCGGCGACGGCCGGCGATCAGCCGAGCATCGCGGACGAAGCATACAATGAGTTCATCATGCAGCTAGCGGCTTATGATACGCGTCGCGATTTCTGGCTGCAGAGCGATTACTACAAGCAGCGTCAGGAAGGGGATGCCCGCGCCGATGCGGCATTGCTCGACGAACTGATCAACAACATCCTGTTCACGCCGCGCGACGACAAGAAAGTGCCGAACGACGGCGTGAAGCTGACGGCGGAAACCGCTGCGGACGCCAACCGTCTGCTGCGCCAATACGTGGCCTTCGCCAGCCACCGCGCGGCCCTGCACCTGAACGAAGAAATTCAGGGCGCCTGGGCCGCCCGCACCACCTCGATGAAGGCGCAGGTCAAGCGCCAGGAAGCGGTGGCGGAGTCGGTTTACAAGCGTGAGCTGAACACCACGCAGCAGGCGCTGAAAATCGCCGAGAGCCAGGGGATCAGCCGTACACAAACCGACACCCCGGCCGAACAACTGCCGGATTCGGATCTGTTCCTGTTGGGCCGGCCAATGCTGCAGGCACGTCTGGAAGGCCTGCAGGCTTCCGGCCCGACCTACGATCTGGATTACGATCAGAACCGTGCGATGCTGGCGACGCTGAACGTTGGCCCGACGTTGGATGAGAAGTTCCAAACCTATCGCTATTTGCGTACGCCGGAAGAGCCGGTAAAACGCGACAGCCCACGCCGGGTCTTCTGGCTGATTCTGTGGGGCGCGATGGGCGCTTTGGTTGGCGCGGGTGTTGCCTTGGCGCGTCGGCCGCGTAATTAAAAAAATAATACAATAATCTGATGCAGGGCGCGTGAGCGCCCCATTCGCAGGCGGGGCCTGCGATTAACCGACCAAAAGAGATTCGCTGTGAAAGTGTTGACTGTTTTCGGCACCAGGCCTGAAGCCATTAAGATGGCACCGCTGGTACATGCACTGGCCCAGGACGAGGCCTTTGACGCAAGAGTCTGCGTAACGGCACAGCATCGAGAGATGTTGGATCAGGTTTTGCGGTTGTTTGAGATCACGCCGGATTACGACCTGAACATCATGAAACCCGGCCAGGGGCTAACGGAGATCACCTGCCGCATTCTGGAAGGGTTGAAAGGGGTGCTGGAAGATTTCAAACCGGACGTGGTGCTGGTGCACGGCGATACCACCACCACGCTGGCGACCAGCCTGGCGGCGTTCTATCAACGCATCCCTGTCGGGCATGTCGAGGCCGGCCTGCGCACCGGCAATCTGTATTCTCCCTGGCCGGAAGAGGCCAACCGCAAACTGACCGGCCATTTGGCGATGTACCATTTCGCGCCAACCGAGAACTCACGCCAAAATCTGTTGCGCGAGCTGCTGCCTGACAACCGCATTTTCGTGACCGGCAATACGGTGATCGACGCGCTGTTCTGGGTGCGCGATCGCGTGATGAGCGATGCCGCATTGCGGGCTAGCCTGGCGCAGCGTTACCCGTTCCTCGACGCCGACAAGAAACTGATTCTGGTCACCGGCCATCGCCGCGAAAGCTTTGGCGGCGGCTTTGAGCGAATTTGCAGCGCGCTGGCGGAGATCGCTCGCAACCATCCGGAAGTGCAGGTGGTTTATCCGGTGCATCTCAACCCGAACGTCAGCGAGCCGGTGAATCGCATTTTGAAAGGCATCGACAACGTCATGCTGATCGAACCGCAGGACTATCTGCCGTTTGTCTATCTGATGACGCACGCTTACATGATCCTCACCGATTCGGGTGGCATTCAGGAAGAAGCGCCGTCGTTAGGCAAACCGGTGCTGGTGATGCGTGATACCACCGAACGCCCGGAGGCGATAGATGCGGGCACGGTGCGTTTGGTCGGCACTGACGTGGCCAAAATTGTTGAAGCGGTGACCCGGCTGTTGACGGACGAAAGCGAATATCACGCCATGAGCCGGGCGCACAACCCATACGGTGACGGGCATGCTTGTCACCGTATCCTCGAGGCTTTAAAGAATCATCAGGTGACGCTATGAGTTTTAACACTATTTCGGTTATCGGCCTGGGTTATATCGGCTTGCCAACGGCGGCGGCGTTTGCCTCCCGCAAGAAAAAAGTGGTGGGCGTAGATGTTAACCAACATGCGGTAGATACCATTAACCGCGGTGCGATCCACATCGTCGAACCGGATCTGGACAAAGTGGTCAAGGAGGCTGTCGACGGCGGTTTCCTGCAGGCGGTAACCAAACCGCTGGCGGCCGATGCGTTCCTGATCGCGGTGCCTACGCCGTTCAAAGGCGACCATGAGCCGGATCTGGCCTTTGTTGAAGCGGCGGCGAAATCGCTGGCGCCGGTGCTGAAAAAGGGTGACCTGGTGATCCTTGAGTCCACTTCGCCGGTGGGCGCCACCGAACAGATGGCGGCATGGTTGGCGCAGGCGCGCAGCGATCTGAGCTTCCCGCAGCAAGCGGGCGAAGCGGCGGACGTGAATATCGCCTACTGCCCAGAGCGCGTGTTGCCGGGGCAGGTGATGGTGGAACTGATTCAAAACGACCGCGTGATCGGCGGCATGACGCCGAAGTGTTCGGCGCGCGCCAGCGAGCTGTACAAGATTTTCCTCGAGGGGGAATGCGTGGTTACCAACTCGCGCACCGCCGAGATGTGCAAGCTGACGGAAAACAGCTTCCGCGACGTGAACATCGCCTTTGCTAACGAACTGTCGTTGATTTGCGCCGAACAGGGGATCAACGTCTGGGAACTGATTCGCCTGGCGAATCGCCACCCGCGGGTGAATATTCTGCAGCCGGGGCCAGGCGTCGGCGGCCACTGCATCGCCGTCGATCCGTGGTTTATTGTGGCGCAGAACCCACAGCAGGCACGCTTGATCCACACCGCGCGTCTGGTGAACGACGGCAAACCGCTGTGGGTGGTCGATCGGGTGAAAGCGGCGGTGGCCGATTGCCTGGCCGCCACCGACAAGCGTGCGTCTGAGGTGAAAATCGCCTGCTTCGGCCTGGCCTTCAAGCCGAATATCGACGATCTGCGTGAAAGCCCGGCGGTAGAAGTCGCTCACCTGATCGCCGAATGGCACGTTGGCGAAACGCTGGCGGTGGAACCGAATGTAGAACAGCTGCCGAAGGCGCTGGCGGGCCATGTGACGTTGACGCCGATCGCTGAGGCGTTGCAGCAGGCCGACGTGATCGTGATGTTGGTCGATCACCAGCAGTTCAAGGCCATCCGGCCGGAAGATGTAAAACAAACATGGGTTGTTGATACCAAAGGAGTATGGCGTTGAAACGTATTTTAGTTACCGGTGGTGCCGGTTTCATTGGCTCCGCAGTCGTGCGGCACATCATCGAGGCTACCGGCGATAACGTGGTGGTGGTGGATAAGCTGACCTATGCCGGTAACCTCGAGTCGTTGGCGGTGGTGGCTGAGAGCGAGCGCTATGCTTTCGAGCAGGTCGACATCTGCGATCGCGCCGAGTTGGATCGGGTATTTGCCCAGTATCAGCCGGACGTGGTGATGCACCTGGCGGCGGAAAGCCACGTCGATCGCTCTATTGACGGCCCGGCGGCGTTTATCGAGACCAACGTGGTCGGCACTTACACCCTGCTGGAAGCGGCGCGCCACTACTGGCAGCCGTTGGCGGCGGAGAAGAAGCTGGCTTTCCGTTTCCATCATATCTCCACCGACGAAGTGTACGGCGATTTGCACGGTACCGACGATCTGTTCACCGAAACCACGCCGTATGCGCCGAGCAGCCCATACTCCGCCTCCAAGGCGTCAAGCGATCATCTGGTGCGTGCCTGGTTGCGTACCTACGGTTTGCCGACCCTCGTCACCAACTGTTCGAACAACTACGGTCCTTATCACTTCCCGGAGAAGTTGATTCCGTTGGTGATCCTGAATGCGGTAGCCGGCAAACCGCTGCCGGTATACGGCAACGGCGCGCAGGTGCGTGACTGGCTGTATGTCGAAGATCACGCACGCGCGCTCTATCAGGTCGTGACCGAAGGTGTGGTGGGCGAAACTTACAATATCGGTGGTCATAACGAGCGTAAGAATATCGAAGTGGTGCAGACCATTTGCGATCTGCTGGAAGAACTGGCGCCGAACAAACCACAGGGCGTGGCGAACTACCGCGATCTGATCACTTATGTGAAGGATCGCCCGGGCCACGATATGCGTTACGCTATCGACGCCGGCAAAATCGATCGTGAGTTGGGTTGGCGGCCGCAGGAAACTTTCGAAAGCGGCATTCGTAAGACGGTGGCCTGGTATTTGGCTAACGAAACCTGGTGGCGACGGGTGCAAGACGGCTCTTATGCCGGCGAGCGTTTGGGTTTGTCAGATTAATTTAACGCCGCGCCGCTTTGCGGCGGAGCGGCGGGTTTTGGAGTAAGTATGAAAGGTATTATTCTGGCTGGCGGTTCCGGTACGCGTCTGCATCCGATCACTCGTGGCGTGTCCAAGCAACTGCTGCCGATCTACGACAAGCCGATGATCTATTACCCGATGTCGGTGCTGATGCTGGCGGGGATCCGTGACATTTTGATCATCTCGACCCCGGAAGATCTGCCGTCCTTCGAACGTTTGTTAGGCAACGGGGAACAGTTCGGTGTCAATCTCAGCTACGCTGCGCAGCCTAAGCCGGAAGGTCTGGCGCAGGCATTTCTGATCGGCGAGGAATTTATCAACGGCGATTCTTGCTGCCTGGTGTTGGGAGATAACATCTTCTTCGGCCAATCTTTCAGCCCGAAATTAAAAACCGTTGCGGCCCGCACCGAAGGCGCCACCGTGTTCGGCTATCAGGTGATGGATCCCGAGCGCTTTGGCGTGGTGGAGTTTGACGACAATTTCCGCGCGCTGTCGATCGAAGAAAAGCCGAAGAAACCAAAATCCGATTGGGCGGTGACCGGTCTGTACTTCTACGATAGCCAGGTGGTGGAGTTCGCCAAGCAGGTGAAGCCCTCCGAGCGTGGCGAGCTTGAAATCACCAGCATCAACCAGATGTACCTGGAGCGCGGTGAGCTGACCGTAGAGCTGTTGGGGCGTGGTTTCGCCTGGCTGGATACCGGCACGCACGACAGTCTGTTGGAAGCCAGCAGCTTCGTACAGACGGTCGAGAAACGCCAAGGCTTTAAAATCGCCTGTCTGGAAGAGATTGCCTGGCGTAATGGCTGGCTGGATGACAAGGGGCTGAAACGCGCCGCCACCTCATTGTCCAAAACGGGCTACGGCAAGTATTTGTTGGATCTGCTGCATGTGCGTCCACGCCACTATTGAGCCTTTGGCGTGGGAAAGCGAGTTTTTCGCGCTAGACAGCGCGAAACTTAGCTTCTCCTCCTCGGCCCCGGCGCTTGCCGAGGCCGACTTGGCGGCTTACGCCCTGACGCAGGCAAAAATTCCCGCGCAGCAACTGGCATTGGCGGATGGCCTGGCTGGATTGGGATTCCGTTTGGTTGAAGGCGAGGTCGATCTGGTCCTGGCCCTCGAGGATGGACGAGCGGATGAATCCGGTGACGGCACTGGGACTTCTCGCCTGGCGACTGAGGCCGATATTCCGGCATTGCGCGCTGCTGCGGCTCAAGCGTTCACCGTCAGCCGCTTTCGCGCGCCTTGGTATCAACCTGATGACAGCGGCCGATTTTATGCCTTGTGGATCGAAAAGGCCGTTTTAGGCACTTTTGATCATCAGTGCCTGTTGGCACTGGACGAACAGGGGCGGCCAGAGGGATTTGTCAGCCTGCGTAATCTGGGCGGCCAGGAAATGCGCATTGGCCTGCTGGCGGCTTTCCCCGGCGCATCTGGCCGGGGCATTGGCACTCGGCTGATGGCGGCGGCGATCGCCGAAAGTCGGCGCCAGGGGATGCAGCGCCTGCGGGTCGCGACCCAGATAAGCAATATTGCCGCATTACGACTCTATCAACGACAGGGTGCCGTGATTGAAAGCACCGCGTACTGGTTATACAGAGGTAGACATGATTCCATTTAACGCTCCACCGGTTGTTGGCACTGAACTGGAATATATGCAGGCTGCCATGGGCAGCGGCAAGTTGTGCGGCGACGGCGGCTTTACCCGTCGCTGCCAGCAGTGGATGGAGCAGCGTTTCGGCAGCGCGAAAGTATTGCTGACGCCTTCCTGCACCGCGTCGTTGGAAATGGCCGCCATTCTGCTGGATATTCAGCCGGGTGACGAAGTGATCATGCCGAGCTTTACCTTCGTGTCCACCGCCAACGCCTTTGTGTTGCGCGGCGCCAAAGTGGTGTTCGTCGACCTGCGTCCGGACACCATGAACATCGACGAAACCAAAATCGAAGCGGCGATCACCGATAAAACCCGCGTGATTGTGCCGGTACACTACGCTGGCGTCGCCTGCGAGATGGATACCATCATGGCGCTGGCGAAGAAATATAACCTGTTCGTGGTGGAAGACGCCGCGCAGGGTGTGATGTCGACCTACAAAGGCAAGGCATTGGGCACCATCGGCCATATCGGCTGCTTCAGCTTCCATGAAACCAAAAACTATACTGCCGGCGGTGAAGGCGGTGCGACGCTGGTGAACGATCCGGCTCTGGTCGATCGGGCGGAAGTCATCCGCGAGAAAGGCACCAACCGCAGTCAGTTCTTCCGTGGGCAGGTCGACAAATACACCTGGCGCGACATCGGCTCCAGCTATCTGATGTCTGACCTGCAGGCCGCCTACCTGTGGGGCCAGCTGGAAGTGGCGGAACGCATCAATCAGCGCCGCCTGTCGCTGTGGCAGAAGTACCACGACAGTTTCCTGCCGCTGGCGCGAGCAGGGCGCATCGAGCTGCCGAGCATTCCGGCGGACTGCGTGCATAACGCGCATATGTTCTATATCAAGCTGCGTGATATCGAAGAGCGCACAGCCTTTATCGACTACCTGAAGGAAGCCGAGATCATGGCGGTGTTCCACTATATCCCGCTGCATGACTGCCCGGCCGGCGAACGTTTTGGTCGTTTTGCCGGCGAAGACCGATACACCTCACAGGAAAGCGCGCGTCTGGTGCGCTTGCCGTTGTTCTACAATATGTCCGATGTTAATCAGCGTACGGTAATCAATACTATCCTGAGCTTCTTCGCCTGATATGTCGCTGGCAAAAGCATCGATATGGACCGCCGGCTCCACGCTGATCAAAATCGGCGTGGGGTTGTTGGTGGTGAAACTGCTGGCGGTGGCGTTTGGCCCCAGCGGGGTGGGGCAGGCAGGTAACTTCCGCCAGTTGATTACCGTGCTGGGCGTGCTGTCCGGCGCGGGTATTTTTAACGGCATTACCAAATACGTGGCGGAGTACCACCAGGATCCGCAGCGTCTGCGTCTGGCGGTCGGCACCGCGTCGAGCATCGTGCTGGGCTTTTCGACCTTGTTGGCGCTGGTGTTTCTGTTCGCCGCCGAGCCGATCAGCATAGGGCTGTTCGGGCATGCCGATTATGTCGGGGTGGTGCGCGCCGTGGCTTTCATTCAGATGGGTATCGCCTACGCCAACCTGTTTATGGCGGTGCTGAAAGGCTATCGCGATGCGATGGGTAATGCGCTGACGGTGATAGGCGGCAGCCTGATCGGCGTGGTGGCTTACTATCTGTGTTTCAAGCTGGGCGGCTATGAAGGCGCGCTGGCGGGGCTGGCGCTGGTGCCGGCGTTGGTGGTGTTGCCGGCAGGGTTGATGTTGTGGCGGCGCAAAACGTTGCCGCTGCGCTATCTGGCACCGCGCTGGGACAAACCGGTGGCCGGCAACCTCGGCAAATTCACCATCATGGCGTTGATCACCTCGGTGACGTTGCCGGTGGCCTACGTGATGATGCGTAACCTGTTGGCCGCGCATTACGGTTGGGATGAGGTGGGGATCTGGCAGGGCGTCAGCAGTATTTCCGATGCCTATCTGCAGTTTATCACCGCCTCGTTTACCGTCTATCTGCTGCCGACGCTGTCGCGGCTGACGGACAAGGGCGCCATCTCGCGAGAGATCGTTCGCTCGCTGAAATTCGTGCTGCCGGCGGTAGCGGCGGCGAGCTTTACGGTGTGGTTGCTGCGCGATTTCGCCATTTGGCTGCTGTTCTCGGACAAATTCGTTGCCATGCGCGATCTGTTTGCCTGGCAGCTGGTGGGCGATGTGCTGAAAGTCGGGGCTTATGTGTTCGGCTATCTGGTGATCGCCAAAGCGTCGCTGCGCTTTTATATCCTGACAGAAGTCAGTCAGTTTCTGCTGCTGACGCTGTTCTCGCACTGGCTGATCCCGCTGCACGGCGCGCTGGGAGCGGCTCAGGCCTATATGGCAACCTACATCGTGTATTTCGCGCTCTGTAGCTGCGTGTTTCTTATTTATCGTAGACGAGTATGACCACACTGATTCACGTTCTGGGATCCGATATCCCGCATCATAACCAGACGGTGCTGCGCTTCTTCAACGACGTGCTGGCGCCGCGTTTGCCGGCTGAGCAGACGCGGCATTTTATGGTGGCGGCCAAGGATGTGGCGGCGTTGGGGGCGTTTCCCGCCCTTAATATTGAGCCTTACGCCGACAAGAAGAGTTTGGCGGCGGCGGTGATCGCCCGCGCCCAGTCCGATCGTGATGCGCGTTTCTTCCTGCATGGCCAATTTAATCCGGGGCTGTGGCTGGCACTGCTGAGCGGCAAGATCAAGGCGCGCCAGGTCAGTTGGCATATTTGGGGCGCCGATCTGTATGAAGACGCCACCAGCTGGAAATTCCGCCTGTTCTATCTGCTGCGGCGCATTGCGCAGGGGCGGGTGGGGAACGTGTTCGCCACTCGTGGCGACGTGATTCACTACCAGCAGCGCCATGTGCGGGTACCGGCCTCGCTGCTGTACTTCCCGACCCGCATGGACCCGGCGCTGACCGATGTTCACGTCGAAAAAAATCTGGCCGGGCCGATGACGATTCTGGTGGGTAACTCCGGCGATCGTAGCAATCGGCATATCGAAGCGCTGCAGGCGATTCATCAGCAGTTTGGCGCCGACGTGCGCGTGATCCTGCCGATGGGCTATCCGGCCAACAACGACGCCTACATCGAGCAAGTACGCGCCGCCGGATTGCCGCTGTTCGGTGAGAAAAACCTGCAGCTGCTCACGCAGCAGGTGGCGTTTGAGGATTACCTCAATATTCTGCGCGCCTGCGATCTCGGCTATTTCATTTTCAATCGCCAGCAGGGGATCGGCACCCTGTGCCTGCTGATTCAGTTCGGCGTGCCTTTCGTGCTCAGCCGGCAGAACCCGTTCTGGCAGGATCTGGCGGAACAGCACCTGCCGGTGCTGTTCTACGGCGATTCGCTGGACGAGGCGGTGGTGCGCGAAGCGCAGCGCCAGCTGGCGGCGGTGGATAAACAGGCGATCGCCTTCTTCAATCCGAACTATGTCGACGGCTGGCAGCAAGCCCTGGCGCTGGCGGCGGGAGAGCACTCATGACGTTGGCGCAATTCGGCGGCCTGTTTGTCGTCTATCTGGTCAGCCTGACGTTTATTCTGACGCTGACCTATCAGGAGTTTCGGCGCGTGCGCTTTAACTTCAACGTCTTCTTCTCGCTGCTGTATTTGCTGACGTTTTATTTCGGCTTCCCGCTGACCTGCCTGCTGGTGTTTCAGTTTGACGTCGAGGTGGTGCCGGTGGAGTTCCTGCTGTACGCCCTGCTGTCGGCGACGGCGTTTTACGCCATCTATTACGTCACCTACAAGACGCGGCTGCGCAAGCGGCGCGTTCAGCCGCGCGCGGTGCTGTTCACCATGAACCGGGTAGAGACCCATATGACCTGGGTGTTGCTGGCGCTGGTGGCGATCGGTACCGTTGGGATCTTCTTCATGCAGAACGGCTTCCTGCTGTTCAAGCTCAATTCCTACAGCCAGATCTTCTCCAGCGACGTGTCCGGCGTGGCGCTTAAGCGGTTCTTCTACTTCTTCATTCCAGCCATGCTGGTGGTCTATTTCCTGCGACAGGATCTGCGCGCCTGGTTCTTGTTCCTGGTGGCGACGGTGGCGTTCGGCATTCTGACCTATGTGATCGTCGGCGGCACCCGCGCCAATATCATCATCGCCTTCGCACTGTTCCTGTTTATCGGCATCGTGCGCGGCTGGATCACGCTGTGGATGCTGGCGGCGGCGGGCATATTCGGCGTGGTCGGCATGTTCTGGCTGGCGTTGAAGCGCTACAGCCTGGACGTCAGCGGCGCGGAAGCGTTTTATACCTTCCTCTATCTGACTCGCGATACCTTCTCGCCGTGGGAAAACCTGGCGCTGCTGCTGCAAAATTACGACAAGATCGACTTCCAGGGGCTGGCGCCGATCGTGCGTGATTTCTATGTCTTTATCCCAACCTGGCTGTGGCCGGGCCGGCCGGACGTGGTGCTGAACTCGGCCAACTATTTCACCTGGGAAGTGCTGAACAACCACTCCGGGCTGGCGATTTCCCCGACGCTGATCGGTTCGCTGGTCGTGATGGGCGGCGCGCTGTTTATTCCGCTCGGTGCGATTCTGGTGGGCATGATCATCAAGTGGTTCGACTGGCTGTACGAGTTGGGCAAAACCGAACCGAACCGCTACAAGGCGGCTATCCTGCAAGGCTTCTGCTTCGGCGCGGTGTTCAACATGATCGTGCTGGCGCGCGAAGGGGTGGACTCCTTCGTGTCGCGCGTGGTGTTCTTCTGCATTATTTTCGGCGCCTGTCTGGTGCTGGCGAAGTTGCTGTATTGGCTGTTCGATACCGCCGGGTTGATCAAGGCCAGAGTGACGCGCGCTCGCGCGCCGGCGTCTCCGCCTCGGGCGAGCGGTCTTTTGTAAGGGTAATGAGAACGATGGAAGCAAAGATTTCGGTGCCGCAGTACGAGCTGCGCGGTTTCAGCCTGTGGGGCTTTCGCGATATGGCGCATTGCATGGACTTTTTGTTCGACGGTGGCCGGGTAAAGCAGGGCACGCTGGTAGCGATGAACGCGGAAAAGATCCTGAAGGCGGAAGAGGACCAGGCGCTGCATGCGTTGCTGGATGAGGCGGAGTACAAGTACGCCGATGGCATTAGCATGGTGCGTTCGATCCGCCGCAAATACCCGGCGGCGGAGGTTTCGCGCGTCGCGGGCGCCGATCTTTGGGAAGCCTTGATGCAGCGCGCCGGGCAGGAAGGCACGCCGGTCTTTCTGGTCGGTGGCAAGCCGGAAGTCTTGGCGGAAACCGAGCAGAAGCTGCGCAGCCAGTGGAATGTCAACCTGGTGGGCAGCCAGGACGGCTATTTCAAGCCGGAGCAGCGAGAGGCGCTGTTCGAGCGTATTCGCGCCAGCGGCGCCGCCATTGTGACGGTAGCGATGGGATCGCCGAAGCAGGAGATTCTGATGCGTGATTGCCGCAAGGTGCATCCGCAGGCGCTGTACATGGGCGTAGGCGGCACCTATGACGTGTTTACCGGGCACGTGAAGCGTGCGCCCAAGGTCTGGCAGAACCTCGGCCTGGAGTGGCTCTACCGCCTGCTCAGCCAGCCCAGCCGCATCGGCCGGCAGTTGAAGCTGTTGAAGTTTGTCGGCTACTACTACCGCGGCAAGATGTAACCCCTCATTCGGGGCGGAAAGTGTTGTTCCGCCCCGGTCTGCTATACCAATAATCTGTTTTTGCCCATTTCTCCCGCATATCTATAACCCCCGGCCCTAAACGCCGCCGCATTTATTCCATAAAGTTTTAAATTGCGGTTTGCTTATAGCGGCGAAATGCGAAACGATACCGCCCGGAAATTATCCCTGGCCGCTGCGCCTGTTGCGCCAGCGCTGAACGATGTTCTTCTCACGGTAACTTCGCTCCGACTACCCGTTGATGCCAACCCGATCGGCAGGGGATGATTTATTCTTTTAATAATGACAATAACGACCGGCAGCGGCCGGCAGGCAAACACAACCCGAGAAAAATTATTGAGGATTTATGGCACACAAAGAGAAACCGCAAGGGCTACACCGGGGCCTTGAGGCCCGGCATATCGAGCTTATCGCTCTGGGGGGCACCATCGGTGTCGGCCTGTTTATGGGGTCGGCCAGTACGCTGAAGTGGGCGGGGCCATCGGTGCTGCTGGCTTACATCATCGCCGGGCTGTTCGTGTTCTTCATTATGCGTTCGATGGGGGAAATGCTGTTCCTCGAGCCGGTCGCCGGGTCGTTCGCCGTTTACGCGCATAAATACATGAATCCCTATTTCGGCTATCTGACCGCCTGGGGCTATTGGTTTATGTGGATCGCCGTCGGCATTTCGGAGATCACCGCCATTGGGGTGTATGTGCAGTTCTGGTTCCCCGAAATACCGCAGTGGGTGCCGGCGCTGATCGCCGTGGCGATGGTGGCGCTGGCCAACCTGGCGGCGGTGCGCCTGTACGGTGAGCTGGAGTTCTGGTTCGCCATGATCAAGGTCACCACCATCATCGTGATGATTCTGGTGGGGCTGGGGGTGATCTTCTTCGGTTTCGGCAACGGCGGTGAACCCGTTGGTTTCGCTAATCTGACGGCGCACGGCGGCTTCTTCGCCGGCGGCTGGAAAGGCTTCCTGTTTGCGCTGTGCATCGTAGTGGCGTCCTATCAGGGGGTAGAGCTGGTGGGCATCACCGCCGGGGAAGCCAAGAATCCTCAGGTGACGCTGAAACGCGCGATCAACAATATCCTGTGGCGTATCCTGATCTTCTATGTCGGCGCCATCTTCGTCATCGTTACCATCTTCCCGTGGAACGGCATCGGCACCACCGGTAGCCCGTTCGTACTGACCTTCGCCAAGATTGGCATCGTCGCCGCCGCCGGCATCATCAACTTCGTGGTGTTGACCGCCGCGCTCTCCGGCTGCAACAGCGGCATGTACAGCGGCGGCCGCATGCTGTACGCCCTGGCCAAGAACCGCCAGCTGCCAGCGGCGTTGACCAAGCTTTCCGCCAGCGGCGTGCCGGTCAACTGCATCGCCGTCACCATCGGCTGCCTGTTGGTGGGATCCGCGCTGAACTACATCATCCCTAATCCGGAGCAGGTGTTCGTCTACGTCTATAGCGCCAGCGTACTGCCGGGCATGGTGCCGTGGTTCGTGGTGCTGATTAGCCAACTCTATTTCCGCCGCGCCCACAAGGAAGCGATCAAAAACCACAGCTTCAAGTCGATCATGTTCCCGTATGTGAACTATCTGACCATCGCTTTTCTGGTGTGCGTGCTGGTCGGTATGGGAATCAACCCGGATACGCGGATTTCCCTGCTGGTCGGGGCGATTTTCTTAGCCGGCGTCAGCCTGTGCTACTTCGCTTTCGGCATGCACAAGAAACATCATCCGGCTGAAAATCGGGTAGAAACGCGCCAATAAACGGTGAAAAGGGGCTACGGAGTGCGCTTTTGTGCGTGGGAGTGAGCAAAGCGTAATCAAACGCAACATTTCTGCGAAAAAGCACTAGACAGAATTGGCGTAAATCCGTAGTATCCCCTCCCGCAACGGCGCTACGCGCCCGTAGCTCAGCTGGATAGAGCGCTGCCCTCCGGAGGCAGAGGTCTCAGGTTCGAATCCTGTCGGGCGCGCCATTAAGTTTGTGCGCAGGAGCTGCGGTGGTAATATTACCGCGTGAGTAAGAAGTAGTAATGGTGGCTATAGCTCAGTTGGTAGAGCCCTGGATTGTGATTCCAGTTGTCGTGGGTTCGAGTCCCATTAGCCACCCCACTTCCTAACGAAGTGAAGATTTAGCAGTATTTTGTGACAGTGCGAAGGTGGCGGAATTGGTAGACGCGCTAGCTTCAGGTGTTAGTGTTCTTACGGACGTGAGGGTTCAAGTCCCTCTCTTCGCACCACGCAAAATATCTGATAAATATAAGATTTATATGGACAATGGTCTGATAAATCGGGTAGTATAAGCAACATAAATCGGCGAGTAGCGCAGCTTGGTAGCGCAACTGGTTTGGGACCAGTGGGTCGGAGGTTCGAATCCTCTCTCGCCGACCACTTTCAAAGAAACCGACGCAAGTCGGTTTTTTTACGTCTGTAGTTTATGAGGATGAGTACCTCCGCAGGAGGTTCGCGCCTCGCGAAGCGAGGCAACGTTGCTTTAGCAACGGCCCGCAGGGCGCGCATCCAAGATGCACGTAATCCTCTCTCGCCGAACGCTTTCAAAGAAACCGACGCAAGTCGGTTTTTTTACGTCTGCAGTTTATGAGGATGAGCTTATGCTCAGCATGGCGAGACGAAAAATGAGCAGCCTGTGCAACCCTGTGCGGGTTTTTTGCCGGTCTGGAGTTGGCGCCTTGTTTATACCGGCAAGCCTGTTGGTTTTCAGCGACAGTATCGCCTGATGCTGTCGTCAGTTTGAGACAAATAATCAATTGATTTTAAACAACATAATCAGCTTTGGCTTAAGTCGTCGTTGCGAGGCGACATCTTCAGATCTGCCGTCGGTATGGAACGAAGGGTGCGGCACATGACGAGGAAGGCGGAGTTAAATAAAAAATAGATATATTTCAATGTATTGAATTCTATTTTTTATGGATGGTCGCTTTAATCTAAAAGTTGGCACGGCAAGTGCAATATCTACAGCGTAGATGCTCATTCCATCTCTTATGTTCGCCTTAGGCTTCATAAACCCTGGGAATGACGCAGAGCCGATTTAGGGTGCCTATCGCCCACGAGAACGATGACTAACCCGTCATCACGCTCAGGGCAGAACGTTGAGTGAGGCACCGCCCCTGTTGTCCTAGACCTGATTGCTTCTTTATACACTTGCCATGCGGCAAGTGTTTTTTTTTTCGCTTCAGCCAGCTCGCGGGCAAAAAAAAGCGCGGCATCGGGGCCGCGCTTCTCTCAACCGAACGGGGCGTTACTCGCCGCCGTTCTGTTTCAGCGTTAACATCAGCCCTTCACGCCGCATCTGTGCCGCTTCATCCGAACGGTGCAGTTTCTCCAGCGTATCGGCCAACCAGGCGTAATCATAGGCGTCCGGGCGCTGCTTCAACGCTTCGCGGAAGGCGTCGGCCGCCTGCTGCCATTCGCCGTGCTTCATCAGCAACTGCCCCAGCGTGCTGTTCAACAGCGGCGTCGCGCCGTGTTGTTTCATCTGCTGGCGCAGCGCTCTCTCCAACTGCTCGGGATTGCCGGACTTCAGCCGCGGCAGCAACAGCACCAGACGCTCGTCGTATTGGCGCTTCAGGCTGTCGAGCACAATTTCCTGCGCCAGTTCATGGTCGTTGCATTCGATCAGGTGCTCCACCATCGCGATTTGCAGCGGCACTTCGTGACGCGTCTTGCGGCTCTGATCTTTCCACCAGCGCTTCAGGCCTTCGCTGCCTTCGTCCGCCATCGCCTGATTCATCAGCCCGATGTAAGCCTGTTGCTGCAGGGCCTGCAGCTGCTCTTCACTATGCAGTTCGATTTTACGCATCGACGGCAGCACTTCCAGCAGCGACGCATAGGCGCCGGTGCGCAGATAGGCTTGTTCCGCCAGGCGCAGCACTTCCGGATGGCGCGGAGCCTGGTTCAACAGACGATCGACGCCGTGGCGCGCGGCGTGGTTCTCGCCCTGTGCCAGCTGAATGCGAACCCGGGTGATATCCACCGGCAGCTGATCGGTGTCGGCGGCTTCGGCGGCGCGTTCCAGATACTGGTTGGTGCGGAAGTCATCGCCGCGTTGCTGCGCGGCCTCGGCGGCCAGCAGGTAGTTCACCACCGGCTGTTCGGCGTGGTCGGCGTTGCGTGTCATCAGCTTTTCAACCTGCTTGTAGTCGCCTTCCGCCAGTTTGATCAGCGCGGCTTTGGTTTGCTGGCGCGCGCGGGTGCGCTTGCGGCCGATAAACCAACCGCGCGTGCGGGCGCCGGTACGGAAAATTCGGCGCAGGATCCACTCGATCGCCAACAGCACCACGAACAGCAGCACCAGCATGATCACCAGGCCGGTGACGCTGGTTTCAATATTGTAATTATCGGTCTGAATCAGCACATAGCCCTGATGCCCGGCTAACATCGGCCCGAGCACCACGCTGGCGATCACCACCAGAAACAGAAATAGCACGCGTAACATGGCTTAACCCTCCTGGTGAACGGCAGGGGACTGGGTCATCAGGTTGCGCACCCGGGTCTGCATCACTTTTTCCAGCAGCGGCTGGCTTTTCAGCTGATCCGGCACGTCCATCGAGATCGACTGTTGGCTCAGGTTATCCAGCTCTTCAAGGAAGGCCTTGGTCGCCGGGTCGGTGGTGTCGAAATAGGCGCGCACCCAGGTAGAGACGGTTTCCAGCGATTGCTTGTAGGTCTCGTTCTGGTGACGCGGAATGGCCTGTGCCGCCACCAGCAGGCGCGAACGGATGTTTTCGCGCAGGTAGATGTCCTGGTTCGGCGCCAGCAGCGGCTCGGCGCTGGTGTCGCGGCGGCGGATGGTGATGAAGTCGGCCATGAAATTGCGCCAGCTCTTGGCCAGGTTCTGCCGCCATTCGCCGATCGAGCCGGAGAGCTCGTTGCTGTTTTGATCCATCGGCGCTTCGTCGGTGTCGTTGTCCGCCAGGCGCAGGTTATCCACCTGATTGGACAGCTGATTAACCTTGAGGATGATGCCGTCGTAATCGACCTGGGTCAGGGTTGAAAGCGTACCGATGTCTTCGGTAATGGCGCGACGCACGTCGAGCAGGCTCGGATCGTTCATGTCCGCCAGGCTGGCGTCGGCGCTTTTCAGCAGCGCGGCGGCGCTGGTCACGTCCTGATCGCTCCACAGTTTGCGGCCGGCCATTTTCACCAGGAAATCGGCCTGAGCCAGCAGCCAGGTTTTGGCGTCGCTGCCGGAGATGGTCGCCACTTTTTCCTGCAGCTCGCTCAGCTGGCGCGCCAGGTTCGCCTGCTCGCGATCGGCGGCGTCCAGGGTTTTACCCTGCTGTTGCAGCAGGCCTTCCAGCGCGTTTCTTTCCTGCTGCTGGCTCTGCTTCACGCCTTCGAGCTGCTGCTGCAGCGCCTGGTTGGCGGCGATCAGCTGTTGCGCCTGCTTGTGCGTGTGGTAATAGCCGCCCGCGCCGAGGGCGATGACCAGCACGATAGCGATCGCGCCGAGCACCGGGCCGGTATTCTTGCCTTTGCGGCTGGCAGCGGCTGGCTGCTGGGAGCTCTCAACCGCGGTGGTTGGCTCTTCAACCGGGGCGGATGGGGTATTTTGTTCCGTCATAGTGGCACATCCCATAGTCAGATTATTGTAGCGCGCGGATCAGCGCGTCATTATCGGCGTTGTCAGCTACCCGAATCGTACGCCAGCCCAATTCCCGGGCGAGGGTAGCCAGGCGTTCGCTCACTACTACCAGGCGGCAACGCAGCAGCCATGAAGAACGATAGTAATCAGGAACTAAAGTATAGAGCTGTTGTAACATTTCACCGCTGGTCACCACCAGCGTATCCACACCGGCGCGCTGCCAGTGGGCGCTTTGCTCGCTGCCGTCGTAGTGCACCGGGCTGCGTTGATAACATTCATAATAGCTGACGTCGGCGCCGCGCTCGCTCAGCGTCGAGCCCAACAGTTCGCGGCCGCCGTTGCCGCGCAGAATCAGCGCGCGTTTGCCCGCCAGCTTTTGCAGCGCCGGCAGCAGCAGCAGCGTTTCGCTGATCTCGCGTTCACGCGGGTATTCCACCGGCAAACTGCTGATGCGATGCAGCGCCAGCCCGGTGGTGCGGCCGATGGCGTAATACGCCAGGTGAGCGGGCCAGCTCAACCCGGCACGGCCAATGACCGAATCGGCATAGTTCACCGAATGTTGCGACAGCACGAACACCAGATCGCCGGCGTTAAGCTGCTGCAACGCCTGCGGCAACTGCGGCAGATCGCCGCCGGGGGCGAAGTCGATCAGCGGTGCATGATAGGCAACCCGGCCGAGCGCGCGCAGCCGGCTCACCAGCAGCTCTCCCGAAGGCGATGGGCGGGTTACCAGAATGGTCATGCCGGCGGATTTCCCTGATAAACTTCGCGCAGGATCTCGCGCGCGCCGCGCGCCAGCAGCTCTTCCGCCAGCTCAACGCCCATCCGTTCGGCCTCGGCGGCCGGGCCGCGGCGCTCGCCGCGCACCATCTGGCTGCCGTCCGGCGCGCCGACCAGCGCGCGCAGCCACAGGCTGTCGCCATCCAGTTCGGCATAGCTGCCGATCGGTACCTGGCAGCCGCCTTCCAGACGGGTGTTCATCGCCCGTTCGGCGCGCACGCGGGTTTCGGTGGCCGCATGGTTCAGCGGCGCCAGCAGCGCGCGGGTGACGCTGTCGTCGAGACGGCATTCGATGCCGACCGCACCCTGGCCGACCGCCGGCAGGCACTCTTCGGCGCTCAGCGGGCTGCGGATGCGTTGCTCCAGCCCCAGGCGCTTCAGGCCGGCCACCGCCAGAATAATCGCGTCGTAGTCGCCGTTGTCCAGCTTGGCCAGGCGCGTGCCGACGTTGCCGCGCAGGTCGCGCACGACAAGATCCGGGCGGCGTTCACGCAGCTGGCACTGGCGGCGCAGGCTGGAAGTGCCGACCACGCTGCCCTGTGGCAGTTGATCGAGCGAGGCGAAACGATTGGAAACAAAAGCGTCACGCGGATCTTCGCGCTCGCAGATGGTGGTCAAACCGAGGCCGGCGGGGAAGTCGACCGGCACGTCTTTCATCGAGTGCACGGCGATGTCGGCGCGGCCTTCCAGCAGCGCCAGTTCGAGTTCTTTAACAAACAGGCCTTTACCGCCGACTTTCGCCAACGGCGTATCCAGAATAACGTCGCCGCGCGTTACCATCGGCACCAACTCGACCTGCAGGCCGGGATGGCTGGCCATCAGACGTTGCTGCACATAATGTGCTTGCCAAAGTGCAAGCGGGCTTTGTCGGGTGGCAATTCGAATAATTTTGTCTAACATGCTTGTTACCGTTTTTATATTTCGCCATCCATCCTACCACTGAGAGCCAATACTGTCAGTGCAAGAAGCCGGAGGCGGAAAAAGGACAACGGAATCAAAGGGACGTGTGATGTGCTTTGGGGCAGTTAACACTGCGGGTAAATCGTTTAGGGAAGCGCTACAATAATTGTGAAGCGTTACCTCCTTTACGGTCAATCAGCAAGGTGTTAAATTGATCACGTTTCCAGCAATAAGTCGCCAAATATTCTTCTTACACTAACGGCGCTTATGGAATACGGGTTTTTTTCTAAACACCGGGATAATCAGGCGAGACGTCTTGTACCTCTACATCGAGACATTGAAGCAGAGACTGGATGCGATCAATCAGCTACGCGTCGATCGCGCCCTGGCGGCTATGAAGCCCGCGTTTCAACGGGTATACAGTCTGCTGCCCACCTTACTGCACCACCACCACCCGCTGATGCCGGGTTACCTGAACGGTAACGTTCCCCACGGCATTTGCCTCTACACGCCTGATGAAACTCAACAAGATTACCTGAACGATTTAGAAGACAAATGGGGCAGCCCGTTTGATAAGCCGGCCAGCGGCGAGCTGCCGATCACCGGCGTCTACTCGATGGGCAGCACCTCGTCTATCGGCCAAAGCTGCAGCTCGGATCTCGACATCTGGGTCTGCCACCAGTCCTGGCTGGACAACGAAGAACGCACCCGCCTGCAGCAAAAATGCAGCCTGCTTGAGAAGTGGGCCGCCTCGATGGGGGTGGAAGTCAGCTTCTTCCTGATCGACGAAAACCGCTTCCGCCATAATGAAAGCGGCAGCCTGGGCGGCGAAGACTGCGGCTCGACGCAGCATATCCTGTTGCTCGACGAATTCTACCGCACCGCGGTACGCCTGGCCGGCAAGCGCATCCTGTGGAACATGGTGCCGGGCGAAGAAGAAGCGCACTACGATGAATACGTGCTGTCGCTGTACGCGCAGGGCGCGCTGACGCCGAACGAGTGGCTGGATCTCGGCGGCCTGAGTTCGCTGTCGGCAGAAGAGTACTTCGGCGCCAGCCTGTGGCAGCTGTACAAGAGCATCGATTCGCCTTACAAGGCGGTGCTGAAGACCCTGCTGCTGGAAGCCTATTCCTGGGAATACCCCAATACCCAACTGCTGGCGACGGACATCAAACATCGTCTGCACCAGGGCGAGATCGTCAGCTTCGGGCTCGACGCCTACTGCATGATGCTCGAACGCGTCACCCGCTACCTGACCGACATCAACGACACCACCCGTCTCGATCTGGCCCGCCGCTGTTTCTACCTGAAAGTGTGTGAAAAGCTGTCGCTGGCCAAGGCCTGCGTCGGCTGGCGGCGCGAGATCCTCAGCCAGTTGGTCAGCGAGTGGGGCTGGAGCGAAGAGCGCCTGGCGATGCTGGACAACCGCGCCAACTGGAAAATCGAGCGGGTGCGCGAAGCGCATAACGAACTGCTCGACGCGATGATGCAGAGCTACCGCAACCTGATCCGTTTCGCCCGCCGCAACAATCTCAGCGTCAGCGCCAGCCCGCAGGATATCGGCGTGCTGACCCGTAAACTGTACGCGGCGTTTGAAGCGCTGCCCGGCAAGGTGACGCTGGTGAACCCGCAGATCTCGCCGGATCTGTCGGAAAACGATTTAACCTTTATTCACGTGCCGGTTGGCCGCGCCAACCGCACCGGCTGGTACCTGTATAATCAGGCGCCGGCCATGGATTCGATCGTCAGCCATCAGCCGCTGGAATATAACCGCTACCTGAACAAGCTGGTGGCCTGGGCCTATTTCAACGGCCTGCTGACGCCGCAGACCCGCCTGCACATCAAGAGCGGCAACCTGTGCGACACCGCCAAGCTGCAGGAGCTGGTGGCCGACGTTTCTCATCACTTCCCGCTGCGCCTGCCGGCGCCGACGCCGAAAGCGCTGTACAGCCCGTGCGAGATTCGCCATCTGGCGATCATCGTCAATTTGGAAAACGATCCGACCGCCGCGTTCCGCAATCAGGTGGTGCACTTCGATTTCCGCAAGCTGGACGTGTTCAGCTTCGGCCAGCAGCAACAGTGTTTGGTGGGCAGCATCGATCTGCTGTATCGCAACTCCTGGAACGAAGTGCGTACCCTGCATTTCAGCGGCGAGCAGTCGGTGCTGGAAGCGTTGAAGACCATTCTCGGCAAGATGCACCAGGATGCCGCGCCGCCGGAGTCGGTGGAGGTATTCTGCTACAGTCAGCACCTGCGCGGCCTGATCCGCACCCGCATCCAGCAGTTGGTGTCGGAGTGCATCGAGCTGCGCCTGTCCAGCACCCGGCTGGAACCCGGCCGCTTCAAGGCGGTGCGCGTCGCCGGGCAGACCTGGGGGCTGTTCTTCGAACGTCTGAGCGTATCGGTGCAAAAGCTGGAGAACGCGGTGGAGTTTTACGGCGCCATCTCCAACAACAAGCTGCACGGCCTGTCTATCAAGGTGGAAACCGATCAGGTGCATCTGCCGCCGGTGGTGGACGGTTTCGCCAGCGAGGGGATCATTCAGTTCTTCTTCGAAGACACCTCAGACGACAAGGGCTTCAACATCTATATTCTGGATGAGTCTAATCGGGTGGAGGTGTATCACCACTGCGAGGGCAGTAAAGAGGAACTGGTGCGCGACGTCAGCCGCTTCTACTCCTCGTCGCACGATCGCTTCACCTACGGTTCCAGCTTCATCAACTTCAACCTGCCGCAGTTCTATCAGATCGTGCAGCTCGACGGGCGCACGCAGGTGATCCCGTTCCGCAGCAACGTGCTGTCCAGCCTGTGCGTGACGGTGGCCGACGGCGCCGCTCAGCCGCTCAAACAGCAGTTCCAACTGCATTGACGCCACAAGGGCTCGGTGGCCGAGCCCTGCATTGCTTCAGGAAAAACGCAGTGCTTCGCCGGCCTGCGTGCTGGCCGCTTCGCTGAGCAGCTGATAAAACGGCTGCCCGCTGCGATCGCATAGCCAGACGCCGTCGCGGTAGTTGAAGTGATAGCCGCCGGCCTTGGTGGCAAGCCACACCTGGTGCAGCGGCTCCTGGCGGTTGATGACGATCTTGGTGCCGTTTTCGAAGCTCAGCGTCATCACGCCGCCATTGGTTTCGTAATCGATGTCCGCATCGCCGTCAAAATCGTCCAGTGTCTCTTCAATATTCAGCATCAGCTGGTCGGCCAACTGGTGAAACTCGCTGTCGTTCATATTCAATTCCTATTGCTTTTCATGATCCACCTGCGATTATAGAGACCTTGGACGCATGAATTACAGGCATTAATGCAAATGAAAAAACAACTACGCTATGCGCTGATGGCAGTTCTGCTTACCGGCCTCGCCGGCTGTGGTCTGAAAGGCCCGCTTTACTTCCCACCTGCCGACGCCACTGGCCAAAAATCGGCCAAGCCGCCGGTGCAAACGGGCGATCAGGTGCAAAAGAACCAGCAGGAGCAGTCTGGCTCTCAGCAAAAACCGTCGATGGTCGATCAGTAACACCCGGTTTGCGGTGGCGAGCGCCGCCGCAAAATCAAGACGGATAGCGCGTCCAGATAGCGGAGTATGATATGCAGTTCTCCAAAATGCACGGTCTGGGCAACGACTTTATGGTGGTCGATGCCGTTACACAGAATGTCTATTTTTCACCTGAGCTGATCCGCCGGCTGGCCGATCGGCACCTGGGCGTCGGCTTTGACCAGATGCTGGTGGTAGAACCGCCTTACGATCCCGAGCTGGATTTTCACTACCGGATTTTCAACGCCGACGGCAGCGAAGTGGCCCAGTGCGGCAACGGCGCGCGCTGCTTCGCGCGCTTTGTGCGGCTGAAAGGGCTGACCAACAAGCGCGATATCCGCGTCAGCACCCAAACCGGGCGTATGGTGCTCAGCGTCACCGACGACGATCTGGTGTGCGTCAATATGGGCGAGCCGAATTTCGATCCGCAGGCGGTGCCGTTCCGCGCCGCCAAAGCGGAAAAGACTTACATCATGCGCGCGGCGGAACATACCGTGCTGTGCGGCGTGGTGTCGATGGGCAACCCGCATTGTGTTTTGCAGGTGGATGATGTAAAAACCGCCAAGGTGGAGCTGCTCGGACCGGTGCTGGAAGGGCATGAGCGCTTCCCGGAACGGGCCAACATCGGCTTTATGCAGGTGGTCAGCCGCGATCACATCAAGCTGCGGGTTTATGAGCGCGGCGCCGGCGAAACCCAGGCCTGCGGCAGCGGCGCCTGCGCGGCGGTGGCGGTGGGGATCCAACAGGAATTGCTGTCAGAAGAGGTGCATGTAGAACTGCCGGGCGGCAGCCTGCATATTCGCTGGAAAGGGCCGGGCAACCCGCTGTTTATGACCGGTCCGGCAACCCATGTCTATGACGGATTTATTCATCTATGAAGAGCGTAGAAGAACAGAGCGTCGCCGGCCTGGCGCTGGATGACGACACCGTGATGCAGTATCTGCTGCAGAACCCGGATTTCTTTATTCGCAACGCGCGCCAGGTTGAGCAGATGCGCGTGCCTCACCCGGTACGCGGCACCGTTTCGCTGGTGGAATGGCATCTGGCCCGCCAACGCAATCACATCGAACGGCTGGAAGAAGAGATCACGCTGTTGATGGAGCAGGCCAGCGCCAATGAAGGGCTGTTCGCCAGGTTGCTGCACCTGCAGGCCGATCTGGCCACCGCCGACAGCCTGCAGGATATGCTGAACCGGCTGCAGCGCTGGGCGCGCGGCTTCGGTTTGGCCGGCGCTACGGTGCGTCTGTTTGCCGATCGCTGGAATATCGGCGCGCCTTCCGACTTTACCCATCTGGCGCTGACGCGCTCGGCGTTTGAGCCGTTCCGCATCCAGCGCCTGGGCAGTGAACAACACTACCTCGGCGGCCTGAACGGCCCCGAACTGCTGCTGCTGTTGCCGCAGGCCAAACAGATCGGCCAGATTGGCTCGGTGGCGCTGTCAATGCTGGGCGACGACGGCGAATTGGGCATGGTGATCTTCAGCAGTCGCGATACGCAACACTATCAGCAGGGCATGGGCACGGTGATGCTCAATCAACTGGCGCGCATGCTGCCGGAACTGCTGGAACGCTGGGTCGAACGCGCATGACGCCGATTGCGCCCAGCCTGCAGCAGCCGGTGGACGCTTTTCTGCGTTATCTCAAGGTAGAACGGCAACTCAGCCCGCTGACGCAGCTCAGCTATTCGCGCCAGCTGGCGGCGTTGATGCGCCTGGCGCAGGAGATCGGCGTCACCGACTGGACGGCGCTGGACGCCGCCCGGGTGCGCATGTTGGCGGCGCGCAGCAAACGCGCCGGCCTGCAGTCAGCCAGTCTGGCGCTGCGGCTCTCTTCGTTGCGCAGTTTTCTCGACTGGCTGGTCAGCCAGGGCGTGTTGCACGCCAACCCCGCCAAAGGCATCCGCACGCCGCGCAGCGGCCGCCATCTGCCGAAAAACATCGACGTCGATGAAATGAACCAGCTGCTGGAGATCGATCTCAACGATCCGCTGGCGGTGCGCGATCGCGCCATGCTGGAGGTGATGTACGGCGCCGGCCTGCGCCTCTCCGAGCTGGTGGGGCTGGACTGCCGCCATGTCGATATGGCCGCCGGCGAGGTGTGGGTGATGGGGAAAGGCAGCAAAGAGCGCAAATTGCCGATCGGACGAACCGCCGTCACCTGGCTGGAACACTGGCTGGCGATGCGCGATCTGTTCGGGCCGCAGGACGACGCCATGTTCCTGTCCAACCAGGGGCGACGCATCTCGACGCGCAACGTGCAAAAACGCTTCGCCGAATGGGGCGTGAAGCAGGGCGTCAACAGTCATATTCATCCGCACAAGCTGCGCCACTCGTTCGCCACCCACATGCTGGAGTCCAGCGGCGATCTGCGCGCGGTGCAAGAGCTGCTCGGCCACGCCAACCTGACCACCACGCAGATTTATACCCACCTCGACTTTCAACATCTGGCGAACGTGTACGATGCCGCTCATCCGCGCGCCAAACGGGGGAAATCCTGATGCATTTTTATCGCCCGCTGCGCCCGCTGGCGGCGCTGACTTTCGATCTGGACGACACGCTGTATGACAATCGTCCGGTGATTAGGCAGACCGAACAACAGTCGGTGGCCTTCCTGCAGAGCTACCATCCCGGTCTGAACAGCTTCCAGTCGGCGGATTTCCACCGCCTGCGCCAGGAGCTGCGCGAACAGGATCCGGAGATCTATCATGACGTCACCGAGTGGCGCTGGCGCGCCATTCATCTGGCGCTGAGCCGGCAGGGGCTGCGCGACGCCGAGGCGGCGGTCGGGGCCGATGCGGCGATGCAGAACTTCGCGCTATGGCGCAGCCGCATCGAGGTGCCGGAAACGACCCACGCCACGCTGAAGGCGCTGGCCGCGCGCTATCCGCTGGTGGCGATCACCAACGGCAACGCCGATCCGGCGCAGTGCGGCCTGGACGGTTACTTCCAGTTCGTGTTGCGCTCCGGGCCGGACGGGCGCGCCAAGCCGTATCAGGACATGTATCACCTGGCCGTCGAACGGTTGGGCGTGGCGCCCGAACAGATCCTGCACGTGGGCGACGATCTGACCACCGATGTTGCCGGCGCGCTGCGTGCGGGGCTGCAGGCCTGTTGGATCAACGATCGCCAACGGGATCTGATGCAGGTCGCCGACAGTCGCCTGTTGCCGCATATTGAGATTTCACAGTTGGCATCGCTGACAGCATTGTTATAATCCCTGCCAGAACTCTGTATAAATTTCCAGTGAAAAACCCGTCGCCGGCGGGTTTTCCCTTAACCATTAGTGGTGCCTATGGACGTCTCCGATCTGCTCGATAGCCTGAATGAAAAACAACGTGAAGCCGTGGCGGCGCCGCGCAGCAACCTGTTGGTTCTGGCCGGGGCGGGCAGCGGCAAGACGCGGGTGCTGGTGCATCGCATCGCCTGGCTGCTGTCGGTGGAGAACTGCTCGCCGTATTCGATCATGGCGGTGACCTTCACCAACAAGGCGGCGGCGGAAATGCGCCATCGTATCGAACATCTGATCGGCACCAGCCAGGGCGGCATGTGGATCGGCACCTTCCACGGCCTGGCGCATCGCCTGTTGCGCGCCCACCATCTGGAGGCCAACCTGCCGCAGGATTTCCAGATCCTCGACAGCGATGACCAGCTGCGGCTGCTCAAGCGCATCATCAAGGCGCTGAACGTCGACGAGAAGCAGTGGCCGCCGCGTCAGGCGATGTGGTACATCAACGGCAAGAAAGACGAAGGCCTGCGGCCGCAGCACGTCGAGACCTACAACAACCCGGTGGAGGCCACCTGGCTGCGCATCTACCAGGCCTATCAGGAAGCCTGCGATCGCGCCGGGCTGGTGGATTTCGCCGAGCTGCTGCTGCGCGCGCATGAGCTGTGGCTGAACAAGCCGCATATCCTCAATCATTACCGCGAACGTTTCACCAACATACTGGTGGACGAATTCCAGGATACCAACAGCATCCAGTACGCCTGGATCCGCCTGCTGGCGGGCGGCAACAGCAACGTGATGATCGTCGGCGACGACGACCAGTCAATCTACGGCTGGCGCGGCGCGCAGGTGGAAAACATCCAGCGCTTCCTGAAGGATTTCCCCGGCGCGGAAACCATCCGCCTGGAGCAGAACTACCGTTCCACCAGCAACATCCTGAAAGCGGCCAATACCCTGATCGCCAACAACGACGGGCGCATGGGTAAAAACCTGTGGACCGAAGGCGGCGAAGGCGAACCAATTTCCATCTACTGCGCCTTCAACGAGCTCGACGAAGCGCGCTTTGTGGTCAATCGCATCAAGACCTGGCAAGACAACGGCGGCGCGTTGAACGACTGCGCCATCTTGTACCGCAGCAACGCCCAGTCGCGCGTGCTGGAAGAGGCGCTGCTGCAGACGGCGATGCCGTACCGCATCTACGGCGGCCAGCGTTTCTTCGAACGCCAGGAAATCAAGGACGCGCTGGCTTACCTGCGTCTTATCTCCAACCGCAACGATGATGCGGCCTTTGAGCGCGTGGTCAACACCCCGACGCGGGGCATCGGCGATCGCACTCTCGACGTGGTGCGCCAGGCGGCGCGCGATCGCCAGCTGACGCTGTGGCAGGCGACACGCGAGCTGATGCAGGACAAGGTGTTGGCCGGCCGCGCCGCGTCCGCGTTGCAGCGTTTTATCGAACTGGTGGAGTCGCTGGCGCATGAAACCGCCGACATGCCGCTGCATGTGCAGACCGACCGGGTGATCCGCGATTCCGGGCTGTTCATCATGTATGAGCAGGAAAAGGGTGAAAAGGGGCAGGCGCGCATCGAAAACCTTGAGGAACTGGTGACGGCGACGCGCCAGTTCAGCTATCAGGAAGAAGATCAGGATCTGATGCCGCTGCAGGCGTTCCTGTCGCATGCGGCGCTGGAGGCGGGTGAAGGCCAGGCCGACGCCTATCAGGACGCGGTGCAACTGATGACCCTGCACTCCGCCAAGGGGCTGGAGTTCCCGCTGGTGTTTATCGTCGGCATGGAAGAAGGCATGTTCCCGAGCCAGATGTCGCTGGATGAAGGCGGCCGGTTGGAAGAGGAGCGCCGCCTGGCCTATGTGGGCGTAACGCGCGCCATGCAGAAACTGACGCTGACCTATGCCGAAACGCGCCGTCTGTACGGCAAAGAGGTGTATCACCGGCCGTCGCGCTTTATCGGCGAGCTGCCGGAAGAGTGCGTGGAAGAAGTGCGCCTGCGCGCCAGCGTATCCCGCCCGGTCAATCACCGCCGCATGGGCACGCCGATCAGCGAGAACGACACCGGCTACAAGCTGGGCCAGCGCGTGCGCCATCCCAAGTTTGGCGAAGGCACCATCGTCAATCTGGAGGGCAGCGGCGAGCACAGCCGGCTGCAGATTGCTTTCCCGGGTGAGGGCATCAAGTGGCTGGTGGCGGCCTACGCTCGCCTGGAAGCGGTATAAAGAGAGAGGGAAGTTGCAGGGGCAGGCCCCTGCAATCGTTCATGATCAGTGAGGGTAGCGATCGCCGACCTGCGCGGTGGCATACCAGCGCATCACCGCTTCGGTGCCTTCGCCGCCTTCCTGCGGCGCCCATTGCATGCAGTCCTCTTCCGTCAGCGCCTGATAAGGGCCCTGCTTCACTTCGAACACCACGCCGCCGGCATCGACCGACAGCACTGCATGCCAGGTAAATGCCGGCATCTCCAGCACTTTGGTCTCTTCGCCGAGCAGGGTGCGCTGCGTCACGACGCCGTCATCGTTGAACTGCAACACGACAAAACGGCCGCGCAGCGGCGTCAGCAGTTCCCAGGTTTGCGGGTGGCGGTGCGGGCGGATATAGGTGCCGGGTTCCATGGCGATCGCCAGGCGTTGCACCGGGTCGCTCAGCTCTTCGTGTAAGGTGCGGTGCGCGCGCAGGCGGGCCACGCTGGCGGCCTGTTCGCTCATCGCGGTCAGTTCATGGGCGGTAATCTGTTTCATCATTTAAATCCGCATGCTTGTCGTACCATTAGGGTGATGTCATCTTAGCAACATTCTCGTTGGCGGTAAGCGATCGCCGCGACTTTTTCAGCACGGTTTACCCCAGGTTAAGCGCGATTTTTGCTATTGATCATCGTGATGATTTGTTGCGCAATTATCCCTCCTAACGTGTTGACAGGCTTTTTCCTCTCGGCGTAACATGCGCGCACTATTATCATTGAGGACAGACGCCTTGGACACACCCAGTAGATACTGGCTCACTGACCTGCGCCGCAGGTATAACTTCTAAGGCTCTCCGTTTTTGCTGATAGCCTTCGTGGTTGTCGGCGACCCCGCAAAGTGTCGCTATGAGTCAGATCTCTTCATGGTCTGAAACAAATCGGTGATACGTATCCCCTCTGTTTCTGTGCTTCAACGCGTTGTCCGCACCCGTTACCTTCACGGAGTTTTGGCACATGCTGAGCGCTTTTAAATTAGATAACCGCCGCTTGTCCCGCCTGGAACTGGACGACTCAGATGATCTCACTTCATCGCTGTGGGTTGATCTGGTCGAGCCGGAAGAGGGCGAGCGCGAGCGCGTGCAGAATGAGCTGGGACAAAGCCTGGCGACGCGTCCCGAGCTGGACGACATCGAAGCCTCCGCCCGTTTCTTCGAAGACGAAGACGGTCTGCATATCCACTCCTTCTTCTACTTTGAAGATGCGGAAGATCACGCCGGCAACTCCACGGTGGCGTTCACCATCCGCGACGGCCGCCTGTATACCCTGCGCGAGCGCGAACTGCCTGCGTTTCGCTTGTACCGCATGCGCGCCCGCAATCAGACCATGCTCGAAGGCAACGCCTACGAACTGCTGCTGGATCTGTTTGAAACCAAGATTGAACAGCTGGCGGACGAGATTGAGAACATCTACAGCGACCTGGAACAGCTCAGCCGGGTGATCATGGAAGGGCATCAGGGCGATGAATACGACGCCGCGCTGTCGACGCTGGCGGAACTGGAGGATATCGGCTGGAAGGTGCGTTTGTGTCTGATGGATACCCAGCGCGCGCTCAACTTCCTGGTGCGCAAGGCGCGTCTGCCGACCGGCCAGTTGGAGCAGGCGCGTGAAGTGCTGCGCGACATCGAATCCCTGCTGCCGCACAACGAATCGCTGTTCCAGAAGGTGAACTTCCTGATGCAGGCGGCGATGGGCTTCATCAATATCGAACAGAACCGCATCATCAAGATCTTCTCGGTGGTGTCGGTGGTGTTCCTGCCACCTACGCTGGTGGCCTCCAGCTACGGCATGAACTTCGAATTCATGCCGGAGCTGAAATGGTCGTTCGGCTACCCGGGGGCCATCACGCTAATGATCCTGGCCGGCCTGGCCCCTTACCTGTACTTCAAGCGCAAGAACTGGCTGTAACCCGGCGGCGCCGGGCTCAGCGCAGCTTGCGCTGGGTGTAGAGCGCGTCGAGGGTGAACAGGATCAGCGCCGCCCAGATAAAGCCGAAGGTCACCAGTTTGTCCTGGCCGACGGTTTCACCGTAGAACGTGACCGCCAGCAGGAACATCAAGGTCGGGCCGAGGTACTGGAAGAAGCCGAGCGTCGACAGACGCAGCCGGGTGGCCGCCGCGGTGAAGCACAGCAGCGGCACGGTGGTGACGATGCCGGCGGCGACCAGCAGCAGGTTCAGCGACCACGGGTTGGCGCTCAGATGGCTGGTAGGGCTGTCGGCGAACAGGAACAGGTAGGCCGCCGCCACCGGCAGCAGCCACAGCGTTTCGATCAGCATGCCGGTCTGGGCGTCGATGGCGATTTTCTTGCGCAGCAGGCCGTAGAAGGCGAAGCTGAACGCCAGCCCCAGGCCGATGATCGGCAACGAGCCGAACTGCCAGAGTTGCACCAGCACCCCGGTGAACGCCAGCGCCACCGCCACCCACTGCATGCGGCGGAAACGCTCGCCGAGAAACAGCATCCCCAACAGCACGTTAACCAGCGGGTTGATGAAGTAGCCCAGGCTGGCTTCCAGCATATGGTGGTTGTTCACCGCCCAGATGAACAGCAGCCAGTTGCCGCCGATCAGCAGCGCGGTGAGCGCCAGCAGCAGCAGCCGTTTGCGGTTTTGGCAGGCGGCGCGCACTTTCGGCCAGTTGCGGCCCAGCGTGATCAGCGCCAGCATGAAGAAAAACGACCAGATGATCCGGTGAGTGAGGATCTCATCGGCGGGCACTTGCTGAATCAGTTTGAAATAGGCCGGGGCGATGCCCCACATAAAATAGGCGGCCAGGGCGAAGAAAATGCCCTGACGCGTTTGCTTTGCGTCCATGACGTCACTCTGGGTGGGAACTTAAGATGCGGTGAGTGTACTGAAGACGCTCACCGCGCACAATCATCAGCCGACCAGATAGGTGGCGGTAGCGGTGGCGATATGCAGACCGTCGTGGTTATGAAGTTCTACGCGCGCGACGGCGACCTTATTGCCGCTGCGCAGCACATGCGCAGTGGCGACGAAGTGCTCGCCGCGGCCGGGGCGCAGGTAATCGACGCGCAGATCGATGGTGCCCATGCGCGACAGCTTGGCAGCTATCTCTTCTTCGATCAGCGGTTCCAGGCGCGTCAGCACGCCGCCGGCGCAGGCCATCCCGGCGGCGACGTCGAGCACCGCAGCGATCACGCCGCCGTGCAGAATCTCCTGCGCGGCGTTGCCCACCAGCTTGCGTTGGTTGGTGAAGCTCAGTTCGACGTAGTCATCGTCGAAACGGCGCAGTTCCAGGCCGAGCTCGCGGTTGAACGGCATGTGATAAACAAAGATTTCGCCGATCTTCTGGCGGGCGGTTTCCAGGGTGAGAGGTGTGGTCGACATAGCATGTTTCCGTTTTTCTTTTGCGTTTTAAGGGAGGTAACTGGTCAGTCCAGGTTAATGCCATGTTGATTTTATGCTTAACCTTTGTTGCTTTCCAGCCTGTTTCGGCAAAAGAGTCGCACGCGCGTCGGTGTCATGCTGAACGATATTATGTAATCATACCCGGTGGGTGTGTACCGATGAAAAAATGGGGAAGTGTGTGTCAACCGCAGCAGTGATTAACAGAGAGTTGCTGGCCGAGCAGGTATTGCGCGATACCTTCGGTTACCAGCAATTCCGTCCGGGGCAGCAAACGATTATCAATGCCGCGATCGGCGGGCAGGATTGCCTGGTGGTGATGCCGACCGGCGGCGGCAAGTCGTTGTGTTACCAAATCCCGGCGCTGGTGATGGACGGCCTGACGCTGGTCGTTTCTCCGCTGATTTCGCTGATGAAAGACCAGGTCGATCAGCTGTTGGCCTACGGCGTCTCCGCCGCCTGCTACAACTCGACGCAAACCCGCGAAGAGCAGCTGGAGGTCATGGCCGGTTGCCGCAACGGCACCATCAAGATGCTGTACATCGCGCCGGAACGGCTGATGATGGAAAGCTTCCTCAATCTGCTCGATCACTGCCCGCCGGCGATGCTGGCGGTGGATGAGGCGCACTGCATTTCGCAGTGGGGCCATGACTTCCGGCCGGAATACCGTGCGCTGGGTCAGCTGAAACAACGCTTCCCGTCAATGCCGGTGATCGCGTTGACCGCCACCGCTGACGAGGCCACGCGCGGCGACATCGTGCGCCTGCTGTCGCTGCAGGATCCGTTGGTGCAGGTCAGTAGCTTCGACCGGCCGAACATCCGCTACACGCTGGTGGAAAAATTCAAACCGCTCGATCAGTTGTGGCGCTTCGTGCAGGATCAGCGCGGCAAGAGCGGCATTATCTATTGCAACAGCCGCGCCAAGGTGGAAGACACCGCCGCGCGTCTGCAAAGCCGCGGGTTGAGCGTCGGCGCCTATCACGCCGGGCTGGACAACGATCGCCGCGCGCAGGTGCAAGAGGCGTTCCAGCGTGACGATCTGCAGGTGGTGGTGGCCACTGTCGCCTTCGGCATGGGCATCAACAAACCCAACGTGCGCTTCGTGGTGCACTTCGACATCCCGCGCAATATCGAATCCTATTATCAGGAGACCGGCCGCGCCGGGCGCGACGGCCTGCCGGCCGAAGCCATCCTGCTGTACGATCCGGCCGACATGGCCTGGCTGCGCCGCTGTCTGGAGGAGAAACCCGCCGGGCAGCAATTGGACATCGAACGCCACAAGCTGAACGCCATGGGCGCGTTCGCCGAGGCGCAAACCTGTCGTCGTCTGGTGCTGCTCAACTACTTCGGCGAAGGCAAACACGAGAACTGCGGCAACTGCGATATCTGCCTCGATCCGCCCAAGCGCTACGACGGGCTGGAGGACGCGCGTAAGGCGCTGTCCTGCGTGTATCGCGTCGGCCAGCGCTTCGGTCTGGGGTACATCGTGGAAGTGCTGCGCGGCTCCAACAACCAACGCATTCGCGAATACGGTCACGACAAGCTGCCGGTGTACGGCATCGGCCGCGATCAGACCACCGAACACTGGACCAGCGTGCTGCGTCAGCTGATCCACCTGGGCTTTATCACCCAGAACATCGCCATGCACTCGGCGCTGCAATTGACCGAGGCGGCGCGCCCGGTATTGCGTGGCGAGGTGGCGCTGCAGCTGGCGGTGCCGCGCATTCAGAGCCTGAAGTCGCGCAGCAGCGCCAACCAGAAATCCTACGGCGGCAATTACGATCGCAAGCTGTTCGCCAAGTTGCGCAAACTGCGCAAATCGATCGCCGACGAAGAAAACATTCCGCCTTACGTGGTGTTCAACGACGCCACGCTGCTGGAAATGGCCGAACAAATGCCGATCAAGGCCGGCGATCTGCTGAGCGTCAACGGCGTCGGCCAGCGCAAACTGGAGCGTTTCGGCGCGCCCTTTATGGCGATGATCCGCGACCATCTCGACAATGACGAAGACTGAGGGCGATAAATCATGCTGATGCTGTTTCTCACCGTGGCGCTGGTACATCTGATTGCGCTGATGAGCCCGGGGCCGGACTTCTTTTTCGTGTCGCAAACCGCCGCCAGCCGTTCGCGCCGTGAGGCGATGATGGGCGTGGTCGGCATTTCGCTCGGCATCGTGGTGTGGGCCGGCGTGGCCTTGATGGGGCTGCACCTGATCCTGCAGAAAATGGCCTGGCTGCATCAGATCATCATGGTCGGCGGCGGGATGTACCTGTGCTGGATGGGGTGGCAACTGCTGCGTTCCGCGCGGGCGCAGCCGGCAGCGGAGGCCCAGGTGGCGTTGCCGAAGGCCGGACGCAGCTTTATTCGCGGCTTCCTGACCAATCTGTCCAACCCGAAAGCGGTGATCTATTTCGGCAGCGTGTTCTCGCTGTTCGTCGGCGACAGCGTCGGTGCCGGGGCGCGTTGGGGGCTGTTCCTGCTGATCGTCGCCGAGACCTTCGTCTGGTTCAGCCTGGTGGCGGTGGTGTTCGCGCTGCCGGCGATGCGCCGCGGTTATCAGCGGTTGGCCAAGTGGATCGACGGGGTGGCGGGCGTGCTGTTCACCGGCTTCGGGTTACACCTGATCTTTACCCGTTAACCGGCAGTGAAACGTCGAAGGCCGAGCAGCGATGCCCGGCCTTTTTTGTCAGGCTTTGCGTGCGGTCGCCAGCAGGCCGGCCACCAGAATGAACAGCGAACCGAACAGCCGGTTGAGCAGCTGCATCTGGCGCGGAGTCTTCAGCCAGCCGGCGATGCGCGTCGCCAGGGTGGCGTAACCGATCATCACCAGAATATCCACTATCACGGTAGTGACGCCGAGCACCAGATACTGCTCGGCCTGCGGTTGATTGGGCAGAATGAACTGCGGGAACAGCGCGGCGAGAAACACGATGCTTTTCGGGTTGGTCAGGTTGACCAGCACCGCGCGGCGGAACAGACGGCGGCGCGGCATGCTGCCCGCCAGCGCATGCAGATCCAGCGCGCCGGCGGCGCGCCACTGCTGGATGCCGAGCCACACCAGGTAGGCGGCACCCAGCCATTTCAGCAGCTCGAACGCCAGCAGCGATTGAGAAATCAGCGCGCCGAGGCCGATGCCAACCAGCACGATGTGCGCGCTCAGCCCGACCTGCAGCCCGGCGATCGACGCGGCGGCGCCGCGATAGCCGTGGCTGATGCCGGTGCTCATGGTGTTGATGGCGCCTGAGCCGGGGGACAGGCTGAGGATAAGCGTGGTCAGCAGGTAGGTTAACCACCAGTCCAAGGTCATGGTTCTCGGCTCCCTGAAAGTGTCGTTTTGTGCCACAATGCGCCGAGGCGGCGCCGTTTTTTGTAAGAATTGAATCACAATACGCTAGTATGATTTCTTGTGCCAGCGGTCACATTTTCCGCCGGCCCCACAGGGAAAACGCTCTCGATGACCTCGTTCACTCTCAGCTCCGATGACTGGTTAACGCGTGAAACGCAGTTCGCCGCCTTCGCCACCGGGCCGCTGCTGGACTTCTGGCGGCAGCGCGAAGAAGGCGAGTTCAGCGGTGTGGACGGCGTGCCGATCCGCTTTGTGCGTTTTCGTTCCGCGCGGCATCAGCGGGTGGTGGTGGTCAGCCCCGGCCGCATCGAAAGCTACGTGAAATACCCTGAGGTGGCCTACGACCTGTTCCACTGCGGCTACGACGTGGTGATCGTCGATCATCGCGGGCAGGGGCGTTCCGGGCGTTTACTGGCGGATACGCACCGCGGTCATGTGGTAAACTTCGACGACTACGTGGACGATTTCGAGCAACTTTGGCTGCGCGAGGTCGAATCGCGCGGTTACCGGCAGCGCTTCGCGCTGGCGCATTCGATGGGCGGCGCGATCCTGGCGCGGTTCCTGCAGCGTCGGCCGCAGGCGTTCGACGCGGCGGCGTTTTGCGCGCCGATGTTCGGCATTCAGTTGCCGATGCCGGGCTGGCTCGCCGATCGCATTCTCGACTGGGCGGAGGCGCGCCCGGCGATCCGCGACTATTACGCGGTGGGCACCGGCCAGTGGCGTCCGCTGCCCTATGTGGTCAACGTGTTGACCCACAGCCGCGAGCGCTACCGGCGCAGCCTGCGCTATTACGCCGATTATCCCGAGCTGCAGGTGGGCGGGCCGACCTACCATTGGGTGCGGGAGAGCATTCGTGCCGGCCGGCAGATTATCGCGCAGGCCGGGGAGATAACAACGCCGCTGTTGCTTTTGCAAGCCGGTGAGGAACGAGTGGTCGACAACCGTTCGCACCAGGCTTTTTGTCAGGCTCTGTCAGACGCGGGGCGCCCTTGCGAAGGGGAGCTCCCGTTGGTTATCAACGGCGCACGCCATGAGATCCTGTTCGAGCGGGACGCGATGCGCGCCGAAGCACTGAACGCAATTCTGCGCTTCTTTGCTCAACACTTAGGCGGTGCGCTGCCGCCGACAACTCCATCAGAGGTTAGAACATAACGCTATGTATCACGTCGTCGCTTCCGATTTAGATGGCACGCTGCTGTCTCCCGACCATACCCTGTCGCCGTACGCCAAAGAAACGCTGAAGTTGCTGACCCAGCGCGGCGTGCATTTCGTGTTCGCCACCGGCCGCCACCATATCGACGTGGCGCAGATCCGCGACAGCCTGGAGATCAGCGCCTTTATGATCACCTCCAACGGCGCGCGGGTGCACAATACCGCCGGCGAGCTGATCTTCAGCCATAACCTGGATGGGGATATCGCCCGCGATCTGTACGGCATGCTGCACGACGATCCGGAGATCACCACCAACGTCTACCGTAACGATGACTGGTTCATCAACCGCGAGAGCCCGGAGCAGGAAGAGTTCTTCCAGGAATCTGTGTTCAAATATCAACTGTTCGAGCCGGGCCTGCTGGAAACCGACGGCGTCTGCAAGGTTTACTTCACCTGTGAAGACCATGAGCGGTTGCTGCAGGTGGAAGACGCCATCAACGCGCGCTGGGGCGATCGGGTCAACGTCAGCTTCTCGTTCCCGACCTGCCTGGAAGTGATGGCGGGCGGCGTGTCGAAAGGGCATGCGCTGGAAGAAGTGGCCAAGATCATCGGCTATACGCTGCAAGAGTGCATCGCCTTCGGCGACGGCATGAACGATCTGGAGATGCTGTCGATGGCCGGCAAGGGCTGCATCATGCGCGACGCGCATCAGCGCCTGAAGGATATGCTGCCGGAGCTGGAGGTGATCGGCTCCAACGTCGACAACGCGGTGCCGCACTACCTGCGTAAAATGTTCCTCTGAAATAACAAGGGCGCCTTGCGGCGCCCTTGGCATTATTTGTGCTGGCCCTGCTTCTGCAGGAACTGCACGCCCTTGTCCGGGAAGTCGGTGAACACGCCGTCAACGCCGGCCTGGTTGTAAATCACGTCATACAGCTGATTCACGTCGGTCACGTACTTCGGCAGCGCATCGGCGCGAATGGTGAACGGATGCACCGCCAGCTTGCTGGCGTGCGCTTCTTTCACCATGTCGGTCAGCACGATGTGGCCCGGCTTGGATTTATCCGCTACCACCAGCATATGGTAGTCCGGCCCGATGCCGTCGGCATACTGCGCGATTTTCTTCATCGCGCCCGGCTTGAACATCCAGTCGTAGTCGTATTCCACCCACTTGCCGTCGGCTTTCTGCTCGTAGGTTTCCTGCCAGTCGTTATAGGCGATCAGCTGCACCAGCTTCAGATCCATGCCCAGCTTCGGCTCCAGCTCGTTCTTGATGCGCTTGAGCTCGTTGGCGTCGAAGCACTGCAGGTAGACGTTGTCGTTCTTGCCGGTGTAGCCGTACTGCTTGAGCACCGCCAGTACTTTGCTGGAGATGTCTTTGCCTTCCTGCTTATGGAACCACGGTGCCTTGATTTCAGGGTAGATGCCGATGTTTTTGCCGGTCGAGTGGTTCAGACCCTGCACGAACTCGATCTCTTCCTGGAAGGTGTGTACGCGGAAGTCGGATTTGCCCATCGGGAAGCGGCCAGGGTAGCCCTGCACCTTCTTGCCGTTTTCGATTTCAAAACCTTCGGTGAACTTCAGCGATTTGATCTCCGCCAGCGTAAAGTCGATGGCGTAGTAGCGGCCGTCTTTACGCGCGCGATCCGGGAAGCGTTCGGCGACGTCGGTGACGCGATCGAGGTAGTGGTCGTGCAGCACCACCAGCTCGTTGTCTTTGGTCATCACCAGGTCTTGCTCGAGGTAATCGGCGCCCTGCGCATAGGCCATCGCCTTCGCCGGCAGGGTGTGTTCCGGCAGGTAGCCGCTGGCACCGCGGTGGGCGATCACCACTTTGTCCGCCGCCTGCGCGGCGCTGACCATTGAGGTGGCGAGAATGATCCCTGTCAGCAGGGCTTTGACTTGAGTCCGCATTCCGTTTTCTCCGTGTTGTTGGGGGCAGGGTAGTAAAAAGGCCGCAGGGCGGCCTTTAAATCATGCAAAAGTCGTGTGACGGTTAGCCGCGCTTGCCGGCAGCGATTTCCGCGTGGTGTTTCTTCTCGTTCAGCATGGTCAGCAGCAGCAGGATAACCGCCAGCACGCCGCCGCCGATCATCACCATAAAGCCGCCGTCCCAACCGAAGAAGTCCACGGTGTAACCGACGATGGCGCTGGCCGCAACCGAGCCGCCCAGGTAGCCGAACAGGCCGGTGAAGCCTGCGGCGGTGCCGGCGGCTTTCTTCGGCGCCAGCTCCAGCGCATGCAGGCCGATCAGCATGACCGGGCCGTAGATCAGGAAGCCGATGACCAGCATACAGATCATGTCCACGGTCGGGTTGCCGGCCGGGTTCATCCAGAACACCACGGTGGCGATGGTCACCAGCGTCATGAAGAACACGCCGGTGGCGCCGCGGTTGCCTTTGAACACCTTGTCCGACATCCAGCCGCACAGCAGAGTGCCTGGAATACCGGCGTACTCATACAGGAAGTAGGCCCAGGAAGACTTGTCCAGCGCGAAGTGCTTCACTTCTTTCAGGTAGGTCGGCGACCAGTCCAGAATGCCGTAACGCAGCAGGTAGACGAACACGTTGGCGACCGCGATGTACCACAGCAGCTTGTTCGGCAGGATGTACTGCATGAAGATCTGCTTGGCGGTCAGCTCTTCTTCGTCTTTTTCGCTGTAGTCGTCCGGATAGTCGTTTTTGTACTCTTCAATCGGCGGCAGGCCGCAGGATTGCGGAGTGTCGCGCATCAGGGCGAAGGCGATCAGGGCCACCAGGATGGCGCCGAAGGCCGGCATGTACAGCGCCGCGTGCCAGTCGTTGAACCAGGCCATACCCAGCAGGAACAGCAGCGGCGGCAGGCCGCCACCCACGTTGTGGGCGCAGTTCCAGATGGAAACGATGCCGCCGCGTTCTTTCTGCGACCACCAGTGCACCATGGTGCGGCCGCACGGCGGCCAACCCATGCCCTGGAACCAGCCGCACAGGAACAGCAGGACGAACATGATGGCGATGCTGGAGGTTGCCCACGGCACGAAGCCCATGAACAGCATTACCGCCGCCGCCAGGATCAGGCCGGCTGGCAAGAATACCCGCGGGTTGGATCGGTCGGAGACCGAGCCCATGATGAATTTGGAGAAGCCGTAGGCGATGGAGATGCCCGACAGCGCGAAGCCGAGGTCACCGCGGCTGAAGCCTTGTTCGATCAGGTAAGGCATGGCCAGGGTGAAGTTCTTACGCACCAGATAGTAAGCGGCGTAACCGAAGAAGATCCCCAGGAAAATTTGCCAGCGCAGCTTACGGTAGAGCGGGTCTACCTTATCGCTCGGCACACGGGCGATGTGTGCGGCCGGCTTAAAAATACTCAACATGAGCGCCTCCGATGGCTTTATCTGTTATCACATCAATATGACCTTTTACGTTCATTTGATGATTGAGCGGATATCGAATGTGGTGTTTTTGTGTTCCATAACGAGCGCCATTGTCATCAAATACGCCTGGTGTCGCTGTGACGAATGGCGCAATTGTTACACTTTCATGAAACCACGGCGGATTTTGAGCGATTCGTTAACGTTATGAAATAGAAAAACGTCCAAAAATCGTGATTATGATCACATTGATGGTTTTTTGTGGACATTTTTATTTCGTTTCATGTTCGTTCTTGTTCCTTATCAAACAAAGACCCTAATAACCGTGGCTCAATAGGCTCATAACTACCGATCCTGAGGGAGCGAAATGAGCAGCTATTTTGACGGCGGCGAAACGGATGTGATCATCATCGGCGGCGGCGCCACCGGCGCAGGCATTGCCCGCGATTGTGCGCGGCGCGGCTTGCGCTGCATTTTGCTGGAGCGTCATGACATCGCCACCGGCGCCACCGGCCGCAACCACGGCTTGCTGCACAGCGGCGCGCGCTATGCGGTGACTGACGGCGAGTCGGCGCGCGAGTGCATCGAAGAGAACCGCATCCTGAAACGCATCGCGCATCACTGTATCGAGCGCACCGATGGGCTGTTCATCACCCTGCCGCAGGACTCGCTGGAGTATCAGCAACAGTTTATCGCCGCCTGTCGCCAGGCCGACATCGACGCCGAAGCGATCGACCCGCAGCTGGCGCTGCGGCTGGAGCCGGCGGCTAACCCCGCGCTGATCGGCGCGGTGCGCGTGCCGGACGGCACCGTCGATCCCTTCCGGCTGACCGCCGCCAACATGTTGGACGCGCGCGAACACGGCGCGCAGATCCTGACCTACCACCAGGTGGTGGGATTGTTGCGCAGCGGCGATCGGGTGACGGGCGTGCGCGTTTACGACCATCAGAGTCAGCGGCGCTATGAGCTGCACGCGCCGGTGGTGGTCAATGCCGCCGGCATCTGGGGCCAGCAGATCGCCGAATACGCCGATTTGCGCATCCGCATGTTCCCGGCCAAGGGGGCGCTGCTGATCCTCGGCCATCGCATCAACAACATGGTGATCAACCGCTGCCGCAAACCGGCGGACGCCGACATCCTGGTGCCGGGCGACACCATCTCGCTGATCGGCACCACCTCGACCCATATCGACTACGACCAAATTGACAACATGCTGGTGACCCCGCAGGAGGTGGACATTCTGATCCGCGAAGGGGCGCTGCTGGCGCCCACTCTGGCGCAGACCCGCATTTTGCGCGCCTACGCCGGGGTGCGGCCGCTGGTGGCCAGCGACGACGATCCCAGCGGGCGCAACGTCAGCCGCGGCATCGTGCTGCTCGATCACGCCGCCCGCGACGGGCTGGAAGGGTTCATCACCATCACCGGCGGCAAGCTGATGACCTACCGCCTGATGGCGGAGTGGGCCACCGACAAGGTGTGCGAAAAGCTCGGGGTAAACAGCCCGTGCACCACTGCGCAGGACGCGTTGCCGGGATCCCGTCAGTCGGCGGAGGAAACGGTGCGCCGCGTAGTTTCTCTGCCCGCCAGCATTCGCGGTTCGGCGATTTACCGGCACGGCGATCGCGCCAGCCAGGTGCCGGCGGCCGATCGGCTCGACACCAGCCTGGTGTGCGAATGCGAGGCGGTGACCGCCGGGGAGGTGCGCTATGCGGTCAATTCGCTGACCGTCAATAACCTGGTGGATCTGCGCCGCCGCACCCGCGTCGGCATGGGCACCTGCCAGGGGGAACTCTGCGCCTGTCGCGCCGCCGGGCTGTTGACGCGCTTTAACGTCAGCACGCCGCAGCAGTCCATCGCGCAGCTGTCGCAGTTCCTCAACGAACGATGGAAAGGTGTTCGGCCGATCGCCTGGGGCGATGCGCTGCGCGAGAGCGAATTTACCAGCTGGGTTTATCAAGGGTTATGCGGGCTTGAGGCCCAGGCCGACAAGGGGCAGGAGGCGGATGATGCGATTTGACGTAGTGGTGATTGGCGGCGGCCTGGCGGGCCTGAGCTGCGCCATTGCCGTGGCCGAGCAGGGCAAGCGCTGCGCGGTGGTCAGTTCTGGCCAGAGCGCGCTCTACTTCTCCTCCGGTTCGCTCGACCTGTTGGCGAGATTGCCGGACGGCACGCCGGTCGAGATGCCGTTGGCGGCGTTGCCGCAGCTGGCGCAGCAGGCGCCGCAGCATCCGTATTCTCTGATTGGCCCCGGCCGGGTGGCGGCGCTGTCCGCCGCCGCGCAACGGCTGCTGGAACGCTGCGGGCTGAACCTGCAGGGTGAGGGGACCAAAAACCATCTGCGCATTACGCCGCTCGGCACGCGCCGCGCCACCTGGCTCAGCCCGCAGGCGATCCCGACGCTGCCGCTGACCGGCCAGTTGCCCTGGCGGCGCATCGCGGTGATCGGCATCGAAGGGTTCCTCGACTTCCAGCCGCAGATGGCTGCCGACTCCTTAAGCCGGGAGCTCGGCGTGCAGACGGACGTAGCCTATCTGCACGTGCCGGCGCTGGACCGATTGCGCAATAACCCCAGTGAGTTCCGCGCGGTGAACATCGCCCGGGTACTGGATTTGATGGAAAGCCTGCCGCCGATGGCCGAAGAGCTGCGGCGGCTGGCGGGTGAGGCCGAGGCGCTCTTCCTGCCGGCCTGTCTGGGCCTGGAGGACGATGCGTCGCTGGCGGTGCTGCAGGATGCGGTCGGCAAGCCGATCCGACTGCTGCCGACGTTGCCGCCTTCGGTGCCCGGCATGCGCTTGCATCAGGCGCTGCGGCGGCGTCTCCAGCAGCTGGGTGGCGTTTTCATGCCGGGTGACAGCGTAGTGCGCGCCGAGTGCGAAGCCGGCTGCGTCACCGGCCTGTACACCCGCAACCATGGCGATATTCCGCTGCGGGCGCAGCAGGTGGTGCTGGCCAGCGGCAGCTTCTTCAGCAACGGGTTGGTAGCGGAGTTCGACCGGGTGCGTGAGCCTATCTTCGGGCTGGACGTGCACAGCCGCGCGGATCGTGCCGACTGGAGCCAACGCGAACTGTTCGCGCCGCAGCCTTATCTGCAGTTCGGCGTGCGCACCGACGGCAGGCTGCGGGCGATGAAACAGGGGATGCCGTTCGACAATCTGTATGCCATCGGCGCGGTCGCCGGCGGTTACGATCCGCTGCAGCAGGGCTGCGGCGCCGGCGTGTCATTGATCGGGGCGCTGCACGTCGCGCAGCAGATCGCCGCGGAGGAGAACGCATGAGCCTGCATCAGGACCACAGCTTTGAAAGCTGCATCAAATGCACCGTTTGCACCACCTACTGCCCGGTAGCCAAAGTTAACCCGCTCTACCCGGGGCCGAAACAGGCGGGGCCGGACGGCGAACGGCTGCGGCTGAAAGACCCGGCGCTGTATGACGAAGCGCTGAAATACTGTACCAACTGCAAGCGCTGCGAAGTGGCCTGCCCATCGGACGTCAAAATCGGCGACATTATTCAACGCGCCCGTGCCGACTTCGCCCAGAGCAAACCGACGCTGCGCGACGCCATCCTTAGCCATACCGACATCATGGGATCGCTGTCGACGCCGTTTGCGCCGATCGTCAACGCCGCCACCGGGCTGAAACCGGTGCGCAAGCTGTTGGACAAGGCGCTGAAGATCGATCATCGTCGCGAACTGCCGAAGTATTCGTTCGGCACCTTCCGCCGCTGGTACCGGCAACAGGCGCAGGCCCAGCAGCGTTACGCCGAGCAGGTGGCGTTCTTCCACGGCTGCTTCGTCAACTACAACCACCCGCAGCTGGGCAAGGATTTGATCCGAGTGTTCAACGCGCTGGATATCGGCGTACAGTTGCTGAAGCGCGAGAAATGCTGCGGCGTGCCGCTGATCGCCAACGGGTTTATCGAGCAGGCGAAAAAACAGGCCAGGGTCAACGCCGAATCGCTGCAGGAAACGGTGCTGGAGCGCGGCATTCCGGTGGTGGCGACCTCATCGAGCTGCACCTTCACCCTGCGTGACGAATACCCCCATTTGCTGGACGTGGACACCACCCCGGTGCGCGATCGGGTAGAGCTGGCGACGCGCTATCTCTATCGCCTGATCAATCAGGGGCGCAGCCTGCCGCTGCAGCACACGCCGCTGCGGGTGGCTTACCACACGCCTTGCCATATGGAGAAAATGGGCTGGACCGCCTACACCCTGGAGTTGTTGCGCCAGATACCTGGGCTGGAGCTGGTGGTGCTGGATTCGCAGTGCTGCGGCATCGCCGGCACCTACGGGTTCAAGTCGGAGAACTATGCCACGTCGCAAGGCATCGGCGCGCCGCTGTTCCGGCAGATAGAAGAGAGCGGGGTGGATCTGGTGGTGACCGATTGCGAGACCTGCAAGTGGCAGATCGAAATGTCCACCAGCAAGCGCTGCGAGCATCCGATCACCCTGCTGGCGCAGGCGCTGGCCTAACGTTCAGGGGCCGGCAAACCGGCCCCTGCGGGATCACTGCTTCAGCTTCAGGGTGGAGATGATACCTTCGGCTTCGGTCTGCGCCTGCTGCTGATTGTCCGCTGGCAGCGAAATCTGAATGGTCAGCAAGTTGTTGTTCAGTGCGCCAACCAGAATGGAAGAGTAAGCTTTCTTGCCACTGTTGGTGACGATGCTGTCCAACTGACGCAGCGGCACGCCGTCTACGTCGATAGCCTTGTTGGTAATCAGCTGCAGATTGGCGTCGTTCGCGCGTTGGTTGTTTTCCAACCGTTGGGCCAGGGTTTCCAGACTGTCGGCGGTCTTGTCGCCGAGGATCACAATCACTGCGCGCTGGCTGGTGCTGTCAGCATATGCGTGCATGTTGTTGGCCGGTTTTTCCAACTTGCTGGTTTGATCCGCCATGCCCGCCGGCAGGGTGAACTCTAGGTTGCCGCCCAGCAGGCTGACCTGCTGTCCGGCCTGGGTGCTGGCCGTCGAGCTGTCTTTGGTGTTGCCGTCGCAGGCCGCGAGGCCAAGCACCAGCAGGCTGATACCTATCAATTTCGCTACTTTATGCATCGGGCTTCCTTCTTCCTTTCCGGTAGGGATTTACTGTCGTATCGCAACCTATTCCAGGTTGAAATGCAAGGCAGATGTTGTCACAAGTTTTTTTCCAGTAATAGCCGATAATCAGCCACTTCGCCTTTCTTTTCCAGCTGAACAATCTGATAGTGGTGAGCGAGCAGCATCGTCAGCATGGCGCGAAATCGATTACGGGTTTTGACCGTCAGTTGGCGATAGCCCTGCGCCCGAGCCCAGCGTTCTTGTTCGGCCAGCAGCGCCTGCGCGACGCCATGGCGACGAAACGCCGGCAGCACGCCGCCCAGCCAGCTGTAAAACACCGTCTCCTGCCGTTGATAACCGAGTTTGAAGCCGGCCGGTTGGCCGTCGATCTCGGCGATCAGCAGGCTGGCGGGGGCGGCGCCGATGCGCTGTTGCAGATCGGCCAGGCTATGCAGGCCGCCGAATTCGGGGATGCGTTGATACAGACGGTGGATTTCTTCGAGCGTGGCGGTGCGGGTGAGCGGAGTCATCGGCGGCCTCCAGAGGATAGGGCCGCCCAGCATAGCACGGTTCAGCCTGGCTGCAGGTCGCCGCTGCGCGCCGCGATGCGTTTGAGCAGCATGTTCAGCAGCACGCCGTACATCGGCAGGAAGAACAGCAGGCAGATCATGACTTTGAAGCTGTAATCCACCAGCGCGATCTCCACCCAGTTGTTGGCCATGAAGGGATCGCTGCTCTTGTAGAAGGCGATGAAGAAGAACGCCAGCGTATCGCTGATGTTGCCGAAGAACATCGCCGCCGCCGGCGCCACCCACCAGGCACTGCGCTGACGCAGGCGGTTGAAGACGTGCACGTCGAGGATCTGGCCGAGCACATAGGCCATAAAGCTGGCCACGGCGATGCGCGCCACGAACAGGTTAAAGCTGCTCAGTGCGGCAAACCCTTGCCACTCTCCCTGATAGGTGACGGTGGAGATCACATAGGAGATGAACAGCGCCGGCACCATCACCGCCAGGATAATGCGCCGCGCCAACGGCGCGCCGAAGATGCGCACGGTCAGATCGGTCGCCAGGAAGATGAATGGGAAGGTAAAAGCGCCCCAGGTGGTATGAAAGCCGAAAACGGTGATCGGCAGCTGCACCAGGTAGTTGCTGGAGGTAATGATGGCGATATGAAACAGCGAAAGCCAGACCAACGCCGTGAAGCGCTGCTGTGCGGTAAACGAATACATGTTGTAGCCTTTTTAGCAGTGGGGTGAGGGAACCCAGTGTGTCTTGTTAAAACAGCAAAAAACGCTGCGCGGCGGCATGATACGCGTTTGCGCAACCAATGCAATGGTTAAATTTAACGCAAACGTTAACGCATCTTGCGCAGAAAAACTACCGGCGTAAACTAGGCGCTAATGAGATGCGGCGAGCGTTCGCCGATCGTTTTTGAACGAGAAAAATTGCATGACTGACTTATTTGCCCAGGCGGACCAGACGCTCGACGCGCTGGGGCTGCGCTGTCCGGAACCGGTGATGATGGTGCGTAAAACCGTGCGCCATATGGACAACGGCGAAACGCTGCTGATTATTGCCGACGATCCGGCCACCACCCGCGATATCCCGGGGTTCTGCCGCTTTATGGAACACACGCTGGTGGCGCAGGAGACCGAACAGGTGCCATACCGTTATCTGTTACGTAAAGGTGTATAGTTTTTAATCGCCTTGTAAGATAAGCTCCCTGCGATCGGGGAACGTTCGAAGGGGACAAACGATGAGTATTTTACTACTGCCAACGGTTGCCAAGATGGAAAGTGAGGAACGTACACAGGGCTATGAGCGCTGGTTTCTTGAGAGCGTTCAGGAAGCCATGGATGAGCCGCTGCCCGGTATTCCTCATGACGAGGTGATGGCTGAAATGGATGCGGTTATCGCTGCTGCAGAAGCCAGGATGAAAGCTAAGCAGTCATAATGCTCAACATCGAATGGACTCGATCCGCTCGTCGGGATCTGGCGGAGATTGTGGGATTCATCGCCAATGATAATCCCTTGGCGGCCAGAAAAATGAAGCTTCTCATCATGGAGGCGGTCATTCCCGCCGCCAGACATCCTCGACTTTTCCGGCGTGGCAGAGTGGATGGCACGCATGAAATCCCTCTACATCCCAATTATCTCTTGGTTTATCAAGTGCTGGAAACTCACATCCGGGTGTTGAGGGTTTTACATGCGCGCCGACAATATCCGTAGTATCGGCGCTGTAGTTCATCATACCGGGCTCCCATTGAGGAACCCGGTATGGCACCAGGTTATTGGCGCTTTCTCAATAGCCGCAGCGCGTTGGCGGTGACCAGCGCGGTGGCGCCGGAGTCCGCCAGCACTGCCAGCCACAGCCCGGTCAATCCCAACAGGCTGGTGATCAGGAAGACCCCTTTCAACCCCAGCGCGATGGTGATGTTTTGCCGGATGTTGGCGTGGGTGGCGCGCGAGATACGAATCATCTCCGCAACGCCCAGCAGCCGGTTGTGGGTCAGGGCGGCGTCGGCGGTTTCCAGCGCCACGTCGGTGCCGCTGCCCATGGCGATGCCGATGCTGGAGGCTTTCATCGCCGGGGCGTCGTTGATGCCGTCGCCGATCATCGCCGTCGGGCGTAGTTCGCTCAGCTCGGTGACCGCTTTGACCTTATCTTCCGGCAGCAGACCGGCGCGATAGTCGAGGCCCAGTTCGCCGGCGATCGCCGCAGCGGCGCGCGGATTGTCACCGGTCAGCATCACGCCGCGAATACCCAGCGCGTTCAGTTCGGCGATCGCCTGTTTGGCGTCGCCGCGCAGCGTATCGCGCAGCGCCAGCAAACCGATAGGCGCGCCGTCTTCCAGCACCACCACCGCCGTTTTACCGGCGTTTTCCAGCTTGTCCACCTGGCTCTGCCATTGGGCGTCGAGCAGGCCTGGCACCAGCTTGCTCGGCGCGCTGATCAGCACGGTCTTGCCGTCCACGATGCCTTCCACACCGATGCCGGCCAGGGCGCGGCGCGCCTGCGCCAGCGGCAGCTCAGCTCCGCTCTCGGCGGCGCGGTTGATGATCGCCTGCGCCAGCGGGTGATGCGAGCCGGCTTCCACCGCGGCGGCAAGCTGCAACAGCCGTTGTTCGCTGAGGGCGCCGATCGGCAGCACGTCGGTGACCGTCGGCTTGCCCTCGGTCAGGGTACCGGTTTTATCGAAGGCGATAGTTTGCACCTGCCCCAGCTGTTCCAGCGCTGCGCCGCCTTTAATCAGCGCGCCGCGCCGCGTGGCGGCCGCCAGTCCGGAGGTAATGGCCGCCGGGGTCGAGATCACCAGCGCGCATGGACAGCCGATCAACAGCAGCGTCAGGCCGCGATAGATCCAGGTATCCCACGGCTGCAAGAACAGCAGCGGCGGCAACAGGATCACCGCGACCGCCAGCAGCATAATGGCCGGGGTGTAATAACGGCTGAACCGATCGAGGAAGCGTTCGATCGGCGCACGGCGCTCTTCGGCTTCTTCAATCAACTGCAGAATACGGTCGATGGCATTTTTGCCGGGCTCGGAGATCACCTTCATCTGCGCCGCCTGATCGACGGACAGGCTGCCGGCGGCCACTTTCTCACCCTGTTGGCGTTCGACCGGCACCGATTCGCCGGTCAGGGCACTTTCGTCGAAGCTGGCGAACGGATTGAGCAGCTCTGCGTCGGCCGGCAGGCGTGCGCCGGGGGCGATTTCAATCACATCACCAGGCCGCAGGCTGGCGACCGGCACGCGTTTACGCTCCGTGCCTTGCAGCAGCAGCGCATCTTCCGGCACCAGCTCCATCAGCGCCGTCACCCCGCGCCGCGCGCGGTTGGCGGCGTAGGATTCCAACAGTTCACCAACCATAAACAGCAGCAGCACCATCGCCGCCTCGGCGGTGGCGCCGATGAACAGCGCGCCGATGGCCGCCACGCTCATCAGCGTTTCGATGGCGAACGGCGTGCCGGAACGGATCAGGCGCACTGCCTTGGCGGCAACCGGTGCCAACCCGACCAGCGTGGTGGCGATAAAGGCGATGCGGCCCAGCTCCGGGTTAACCCGATCCAGCACCCAGCTGACGACCATCAACGAGGTCAACAGCAGCAGCGGCGCGAATTCGCCGAAGCGCGAGGTTTTTTCCGCGGCGCCTTTGGCGGTCTGCGCGCCGAGCAGGGTAAAGCCGGCCTGGGCGACCGCGTCCTGGATCCGCTGGCTGATGTCGGACTGCGCGTCTACCACCAATTTCTCAGTGGCGAACAGCACCCGCGCGCTGTCGACGCCAGGGATGGCGGTGACGGCATTCTCAATTTTCTTGGCGCAGCTGGGGCAGTCCATACCGGTGACTTTCCAGCTGAAACGTTGGCTGCCGGAAGGGGGAGCGGCGGCCAGCCTGTCGCTTTCCTCGTCCGGATCGTCGGGCGCGGCGGTGCCGCAGCCGCTATCGCCATGATCGTGATGGTGGTGAGCGTGTTCGGTCTGTGCGGCGGCGTTTTTCGGCTCGCTGCTGCAGCCGTGCTGCGTTTTGCTGTGGCTGTGGTTGCAGCCGCACCCGCCTTCGGCGTGGTGATGTTCCTGATGATTATGATTTTGCTGATTGAGCATAACGTCCCCCTTCGGGCTGTTAACCGGGTTTGCTTGTCCGACTCTACACCCTGGAGTCCACTCCAGAGTCAAGCGATGGATGAGAATTATTGCTAACGGCGCTCAGGCGCATGCAGGAATATTCATTCAATAATGAATAATGCGAATTTCAACCTATTGGCTTTCCTTATTACCTATTTCGATAAAGCGGCTCGCCGCCGTTAGTTTAAATAAGAAAATAATATTCCTATAGAAACTAAAAAGTCGCCCGACCTAATAATAAAGAGTTATTAATCTATGACGCTTTAGCAAAATTTACCTTTTTGTGATGGGGCAGCCAGCATTATTCGCTTGTGTCTGCAGGCCGCATTTCTATTGAAGTTTGGTGCCAACTTATCGGTGTTGAGTTTCATTTGTTTTGTAAAGATAGCGATAAAGTAGCATAACAATCTTTCGTTGAGTCAATAAATGGTTGATTATTTTATGTTCAGTTTTGCGGCCCTGCCTATAATTGGAATCGATTACCATTTTTAGTGGTGATCTTATTTGCTGATATATATGCATTAATTCTACCTAACACACTGCCGGCAACGGCGCATAAGCCCCTTCCAGCAAGCTTAAGGTTCATTAACCGTGGCTTACGGGGAGGTTATGTCTATCTGTCTGATTGATATCAATCAGGTAATGAGTGGAATCGAACCAATGCAATCTACTAAAAAGGCAATTGAAATTACTGAGTCCAACTTCGCGGCCGCCAAAACCGGCTACGATGCTGTAGCCGACCTGCTGCATTATCATGAGCGTGGCAACGGGATTCAGATTAATGGCAAGGATTCATTTTCTAACGAGCAAGCTGGGCTGTTTATTACCCGTGAGAACCAAACCTGGAACGGTTACAAGGTATTTGGCCAACCGGCCAAATTAACCTTCTCCTTCCCGGACTATAAGTTCTCTGCCACCAACGTCGCCGGTGACACCGGGCTGAGCAAGTTCAGCGCGGAACAGCAGCAGCAGGCTAAGCTGTCGCTGCAGTCCTGGGCCGACGTCGCCAATATCACCTTCACCGAAGTGGCGGCCGGGCAAAAGGCCAACATCACCTTCGGCAACTACAGCCAGGATCGCCCTGGTCACTATGATTACGGCACCCAGGCCTACGCCTTCCTGCCGAACACCATTTGGCAGGGCCAGGATCTGGGCGGCCAGACCTGGTACAACGTCAACCAGTCCAACGTGAAGCATCCGGCGACCGAAGACTACGGCCGCCAGACGTTCACCCATGAGATTGGCCATGCGCTGGGTCTGAGCCATCCGGGCGATTACAACGCCGGTGAAGGCAACCCGACCTACCGTGACGCCAGCTATGCGGAAGACACCCGTCAGTTCAGCCTGATGAGCTACTGGAGTGAAACCAACACCGGCGGCGATAACGGCGGTCACTACGCCGCCGCTCCGCTGCTGGACGACATTGCCGCCATTCAACACCTGTATGGCGCTAACCTGTCGACCCGCACCGGTGACACCGTGTATGGCTTCAACTCCAACACCGGTCGTGACTTCCTCAGCACCACCAGCAACTCGCAGAAACTGATCTTTGCGGTCTGGGATGCGGGCGGCAACGATACCTTCGACTTCTCCGGTTACACCGCTAACCAGCGTATTAACCTGAATGAGAAATCGTTCTCCGACGTGGGCGGTTTGAAGGGCAACGTGTCGATCGCCGCCGGTGTAACCATCGAAAACGCCATTGGCGGTTCCGGTAACGACGTGATCGTCGGCAACGCGGCCAACAACGTGCTGAAAGGCGGCGCGGGCAATGACGTGCTGTTCGGCGGCGGCGGGGCGGATGAGCTGTGGGGCGGTTCCGGTCAGGATACCTTCGTCTACACTGCCGCCAGCGAGTCCGCACCGGGCGCTTCCGACTGGATCCGCGACTTCCAGAAAGGGATCGACAAAATTGACCTGTCGTTCTTCAACAAAGAAGCGAATAGCAGTGATTTCATCCACTTCGTCGATCACTTCAGCGGCGCAGCCGGTGAGGCGCTGCTCAGCTACAACGCGTCCAACAACGTGACCGATCTGGCGGTGAACATCGGCGGCCATCAGGCGCCGGACTTCCTGGTGAAAATTGTCGGCCAGGTAGACGTTGCCACCGACTTTATCGTGTAACACAGCAACGAAACGCCCGGCGCTGTCTCGGCCGGGCGTCATGCGGGAGCCCGGTATGAAAGGTAATCTAACGCGCACCGCTCTGGCAGCGGGAGGCATGATGGTGACGAGTGCGGTAATGGCCGGCAGTTTGGCGCTGCCGACCGCGCAGTCGCTGGCGGGGCAATGGCAGGTTGCCGACAGTGAACGGCAATGCCAAATCGAGTTTCTGGCCAGTGAGCAAAGTGAGACCAACGGCTATCAGCTGGTGGATCGGCAACGTTGTCTGCAAAGCGTGTTTGCGACCGAAGTGGCGGGCTGGCGCCCGGCGCCGGACGGCATCGCGTTGCTGAGGGAGGATGGCAGCACGCTGGCGTTCTTCTCGCGCGACGGCGATCTGTATCGCAACCAGCTGGGCGCTGATGATGCCCTGACGTTGAAAGCGCTGGCGTAATATGAAGAAACGGGTTCGGCGCGCCGAACCCGCGGCAGGTATTTACAGGTAGAGCGAGCGCACGATCAGGAAGTGGCCGGAGAAGTAGCAGAAGGCCACGATGGCGTCCGCCGCGCGGAAGGTAAAGCGGTAGCGGTTGATCAGCCAAACTACGTTGGCCAGCAGCAGCAGCGAGGTGCCGGTCAGCAGCGAAAAACCGAAATCGGTGCTGCGCAGGAAGTATTGCTCACCTGCCAGCCAGACCATCAGCAGCGTCATCGCCACGTAGGTGACGATTGGCCAGCGCATCTCTTCCAGCCGGGTCCAGACGGTGGCCAGCAGCAGTGCGCCGATCGCCAGCAACGCCAGCGGCAGCGGCCAAAACAGGCTGAACGTCATCTGGCTGGCGAAACTCAGGGTATACAGCAGGTGGGACAGGAAAAAGGCGCCGATGGCGTACAGCACCCGTTCGCGCGGCAACAGGAGCAATGCGTCGCCGATCAGCGTCGCCAGCAGGCCGAGTACGATCAGATAGCCCGCAGCGCTGAGCACCGGCGCCTGCCAGGCCAACAGCAACAGCAACAGCAGCGTGACGGGTTTGAACACCCAGCGCTGCCAGCGCGGCCCACGGTAAGAGGCGTCGACGAACAGCCAACCGGAAAAGAATACGGCAAGGAACGGCCAACTCATTAATGTCTTCCTTATGTATGAGGGAGCCGCAACAACCGGCTCCAAACTGTCACCAATGTCACTTCTTCATTTCAGTGTAGGTAGCCTGTCGGCGATCGACAATGCTTTCTTGAGAATGCTATGTTTACGCTGATTTAGCCGCGAAGGAAATGGGAAACCGATGAGTAAGCCACCGTTATTTTTTGTCGCCGTGATTGCGTTGATCGCCGTGCTGGCCACGCAACGCTACTTCAAGCAGCGGCAGCAGGAGGCGGAAAACGATCGCGCGCCGATGCGCAGTCTGCAGGTGACGGTGAGCGACAAACGCGCGGTGCCGGTCACCAAGACCCGCGCGCCGCAGCGCGAGCCGTTGGTCAATGAACCGATGAATTACGAGGTGGTGTTCAGCCCGGTACAGGGAGGTGAAGACATCCAGCTGCGGCTGAAGCAATGGCAGTACAACCCGATAGAAAAGGGCGCGCAGGGCACGTTGAACATGCAGGGCACGCGCTTCGTCTCGTTCACCGCTCAGCCGTAGCGGTCACTTCTTCTTGATGGGCGGCTGTTTCTTTTGCCAGGCCAGCAGCTCGAACACGCCAAAGATAAAGATCTTGGCCTCTTGCCAGTAGCTGATCGGCTGATCCTTCGGCTGGGTGGATTTCAACAGCACCAGTTGCAGGCCGTGCATCACCACCATAAAGAACAGCGCCACGTCGATGAAATACTTCAGCGGCTTGGGAAATGGATGGAACAGGTTAGAGAGCAGGAAGCCCCACACGCACAGCATCAGCAGGCGGCCCAGATTAATCAGCATGGTCGGTTTTCTCTTGCGAACGAATATAAAGGCGATAGGCCACCTGGCCGGCGACCTTCTCCCGGTGCAGCTGCCAGCTGGCAGGCACGTCCGCCGCGGCGCTTTCCGCCTCGGCTTCTACATAGATCCAGGCCTCGTCGGCCAGCCAGCCACGTTGCTCCAGCAACAGGGCGGTTTCCGCCAGCAGGCCTTTGCGAAACGGCGGATCGAGGAACACCACGTCGAACGGTTGGCCATCGCCCGCCAGCCAGCTCAGCGCGTTGGTGTTGATAACCACCCCTTTGCCCTGCAGCAGTGCCAGATTTTTTTCCAGTTGCTGCGCCACCGGCCGTTCGAATTCCAGCAGCGTGGCGCTGCCGGCATAGCGCGATAGCGCCTCCAGCCCCAATGCGCCGCTGCCGGCGAAACAGTCGAGGCAGCGTGCGCCCTGAATCACCGGCGCCAGCCAGTTGAACAGGGTTTCGCGTACCCGATCGGTGGTGGGGCGCAGCCCCGGGCTGTTCGGCACCGGGAGTTTGCGACCGCGCCATTGGCCGCCGATGATGCGGATCTGTCCGGCTGCGGCCTGGGGCGGTTTTTTGGCCGCCGCCCGTGGCGAGAGTCTTGTCATAAGCGTTGTTTGGTTTCTTTTGCGGCGCGGGGCCGCCGAGGTTAACGAAAAGTTGTCCCTATTCTACCGGTGACGGGCGTCGGGGGGAACGGTAAAACGTTGTTGTCTGATTTCACGCCGGAAAGCATGCCGGATGCGTGTTGCTGCGCGAGGGAAAGTGATAGACTCGGCGGATTATTGTCAGCATATATCCTTCAGGTATGTAGGGTAAGCGAGCCTTCGGTACGGAGTAGAGTCATAACATGGCAAAAGATAAGAAACGTGGGTTTTTCTCCTGGCTGGGCTTTGGCCAGAAGGAGAAGGAAGAAGAGCAACAGCAACCTGAGCCGTCGGTAGAGCAGGCGGAACCTCAGGCCGCGGAGACGCCGGCTGAACCGGTCGCCGCCAAGCTGGACGACAAGCTCCCCGCCCAGGAATCTGAACCTGCCGCCTCCGTCGACACCCCGGGAGAGTGGGATAACGGTCAGGCCGGCGAGCAAATCGCAGAAAATCTGCCTGCGGCGGCCGAACATCCGGCGGCGCAAGCGCTGGCCGAAGAGATCGTCAGCGTAACTGAACAGGTGGCGGCGCAGCAGCAACCTGTCACCGAACCCGAGCCGGTTGTCGAGCCAGAGCCGGTCGTTGAATCCGAGCCGGTCGTTGAATCCGAGCCGGTTGTCGAGCCAGAGCCAGTCGTTGAACCCGAGCCGGTTGTCGAGCCAGAGCCAGTCGTTGAACCCGAACCGGTTGTCGAGCCTGAGCCGGTCGTTGAGCCTGAGCCGGTCGTTGAACCTGAGCCGGTCGTTGAGCCTGAGCCGGTCGTTGAGCCTGAGCCGGTTGTCGAACCCGAGCCGGTCGTTGAGCCTGAGCCGGTCGTTGAGCCTGAGCCGGTCGTTGAACCCGAGCCAGTCGTTGAGCCCGAGCCGGAAGCGGAAGAAGAGCCGCTGGAACCCGTCGTGCCGGCCGCTGCGCAAGAGCAAGAGCGCCCGACCAAAGAGGGCTTCTTCGCGCGCCTGAAGCGCAGCCTGCTGAAGACCAAGCAGAACCTCGGCTCCGGCTTTATGGGGCTGTTCCGCGGCAAAAAGATCGACGACGACCTGTTCGACGAGCTGGAAGAACAGCTGCTGATCGCCGACGTTGGTGTGGACACCACGCGCAAGATCATCACCTCCCTGACTCAGCACGCCAGCCGCAAGCAGCTGAAAGACGCCGAAGCGCTGTACGGCAAGCTGAAGGAGGAAATGTCCGAAATTCTGGCCAAGGTCGATCAGCCGCTGGATGTCAGCGGGAAAACCCCGTATGTCATTCTGATGGTCGGCGTGAATGGCGTGGGTAAAACCACCACTATCGGTAAACTGGCGCGCCAGTTCCAGGCGGAAGGCAAGTCGGTGATGCTGGCGGCGGGGGACACCTTCCGCGCCGCGGCGGTGGAGCAGCTGCAGGTGTGGGGCGAGCGCAACCGCATTCCGGTGGTGGCGCAGCATACCGGCGCGGATTCCGCTTCGGTGATCTTCGATGCGGTGCAGGCCGCCAAGGCGCGTGGCATCGATGTCTTGATCGCCGATACCGCCGGCCGTCTGCAGAACAAATCGCATCTGATGGAAGAGCTGAAGAAGATCGTCCGCGTCATGAAAAAACTGGACGACCAGGCCCCCCATGAGGTTATGCTGACGCTCGATGCCAGTACCGGCCAGAATGCGGTCAGTCAGGCGAAATTATTTAATGAAGCCGTGGGCTTAACCGGCATCACGCTGACTAAACTGGACGGTACCGCCAAGGGCGGGGTGATCTTCGCCATCGCCGATCAGTTCGGTATCCCGATTCGCTATATCGGCGTCGGGGAAGGCATCGAAGATTTGCGGCCGTTTAAGGCTGACGATTTTATTGAGGCACTTTTTGCCCGAGAGGATTAATACGGATGATTCGCTTTGAACAGGTCAGTAAAGCTTATCTGGGCGGACGGCAAGCGCTGCAGGGGGTAGATTTCCATCTGCGCCCAGCGGAAATGGCGTTTCTGACCGGCCATTCCGGCGCGGGGAAAAGTACCCTGCTGAAACTGATTTGCGGTATCGAACGGCCCAGCGCCGGCCACATCTGGTTTGGCGGTCACGACATCAGCCGTTTGAAAAACCGCGAGGTGCCGTTCCTGCGCCGGCAGATCGGCATGATCTTCCAGGATCACCACCTGCTGCTGGATCGCACGGTGTATGACAACGTGGCGATGCCGCTGATCATCGCCGGTGCCAGCACCGAAGACATCCGTCGCCGCGTCTCCGCCGCGCTGGATAAGGTCGGTCTGCTGGATAAAGCGAAGAACTTCCCGATTCAGCTGTCTGGCGGTGAGCAGCAGCGTGTGGGCATCGCCCGTGCGGTGGTGAACAAACCGGCGGTGCTGCTTGCGGATGAACCGACCGGTAACCTGGACGATGCGCTGTCGGAAGGCATTCTGCGCCTGTTTGAAGAATTCAACCGCGTCGGCGTGACCGTCCTGATGGCGACGCACGACACCGGGCTTATCGCCCGCCGCAATTACCGCATCCTGACGCTGAGCCAGGGCCGCATGCAAGGGGGCGCTCACCATGGCCAATAACGCAAAAACCGCCAAGAGCAAGGCGCTGCGCGGCGGCTGGCGCGAACAGTGGCGTTATGCCTGGATGAACGCCATCAAAGACATGCTGCGTCAGCCGTTGGCGACGCTGCTGACGGTGATGGTGATCGCCATTTCCCTGACGCTGCCGAGCGTGTGCTACATCGTGTGGAAAAACGTCAGCACCGCAGCCAGCCAGTGGTACCCGACGCCGCAGTTGACGGTCTACCTGGATAAATCGCTCGATGACGACGCGGCGCTGAAAGTGCTCGACGCCATCAAGGCGGAAGCCGGGGTGGAGAAAGTGAACTACCTGTCGCGTGAAGAAGCGCGCGGCGAGTTCCGCAACTGGTCGGGCTTTGGCGGCGCACTGGACATGCTGGAGGAGAACCCGCTGCCGGCGGTGGCGATCGTCACGCCGAAGCTGAGCTTCCAGAGTTCGGACACCCTCAACACCCTGCGCGATCGCGTAGCGGCGGTGCAGGGGGTGGAAGAAGTGCGTATGGATGACAGCTGGTTTGCCCGCCTGGCGGCGCTGACTGGGCTGGCGGGCCAGATCGCGGCGATCATCGGCGTGCTGATGATCGTGGCGGTGTTCCTGGTGATCGGCAACAGCGTGCGTCTGAGCATCTTCAGCCGTCGCGACACCATCAACGTGATGAAGCTGATCGGCGCCACCGACGGCTTTATTCTGCGGCCGTTCCTCAACGGCGGGGCGATGCTGGGCTTTGCCGGCGCGCTGCTGTCGCTGGTGCTGTCCGGCGCGCTGGTGTGGCAGCTTGAGTCGGTGGTCACCGGCGTAGCTAAAGTGTTCGGCACCACCTTCACCCTGCACGGGCTGGGTTGGGATGAGGCGCTGCTGCTGCTGATCATCTCCGCGATGATCGGTTGGATCGCCGCCTGGCTGGCGACGGTGCAACATTTACGCCGATTTACACCACAGTAAGATTTTTTTGGTATACTCTTCTCCTGCTGCTTTTGATCGCGTTGCGGGAGAAGAGTGACCTCAAGCGAAGTCAGCACCATCCTCTCTTCTTAGCGCACAAATTCCCTATCGGCCTGTACCCTCGTCACGTATTGTCAGCAACAATGCTTGCAAAAAAGGGTGAACTTATAGGGCGGAGTACGGTCAAAAATTGCAGCAAATGTTAAGGTGCCCGGCGTGTGGAACCGCTTTTGCTTCAGCAACTGCCGTAGAATCAATCATTTCCCCGCTGTAATAATCACCTGCATGATTTTGTATTCTCATAGAGAGGGTTTGAATGACCAAAGAAATGCAAACTTTAGCCTTAGTACCCCAAGGTAGCTTGGAAGCCTATATCCGGGCAGCCAACGCCTATCCGATGCTGACGGCAGAGGAAGAGCGGGAGCTGGCTGAACGGCTGCATTATCAGGGCGATCTGGATGCCGCTAAGCAGCTCATCCTGTCTCACCTGCGCTTTGTCGCTCATATTGCCCGCAACTATTCAGGCTATGGTCTGCCACAGGCGGATCTGATTCAGGAAGGCAATATCGGCCTGATGAAAGCCGTTCGCCGCTTCAACCCTGAAGTCGGCGTGCGTCTGGTTTCCTTTGCGGTGCATTGGATTAAGGCGGAAATCCACGAGTACGTATTGCGCAACTGGCGCATCGTAAAAGTGGCGACCACCAAAGCGCAGCGCAAGCTGTTCTTTAACCTGCGCAAAACCAAACAGCGTTTGGGCTGGTTCAACCAGGACGAAGTGGAACTGGTGGCCCGCGAGCTGGGCGTAACCAGCAAAGACGTACGCGAGATGGAATCTCGCATGGCAGCGCAGGACATGACTTTCGATCCGACTCCGGACGACGAGGCCCGCGACGGCCAGTCGATGGCGCCGGTGCTGTACCTGCAGGACAAGAGTTCTGACTTCGCCGAAGGTATCGAGGAAGATAACTGGGAAAGCAACGCCGCAGACAAACTGGCCTATGCGCTGGAAGGTCTGGACGAGCGTAGCCAGCATATCATTCGTGCCCGTTGGTTGGACGACGACAACAAGTCGACGTTGCAGGAGCTGGCCGATCAGTATGGCGTTTCCGCCGAGCGTGTGCGCCAGTTGGAAAAGAACGCCATGAAGAAACTGAAAATGGCGATCGAAGCCTGAGTTGACGCGATATTCGAAAAAAAGCCCGGCAAGCCGGGCTTTTTCATGCCTGAAATCCGGCGTTATGGCGCTACGGTGGCGAAGTCCGGCGCCGGGCAGTCGTAGCCGAATTTCGCCGCCCACGGGTAGCGGGTGCCGGTGTTGATGTAGCGCTGATAAAGCGCCCGGCCGGTTTTGGCGTCGCGCTTGATCACCCAGCTGGCGGCGTTACACAGCACGGCGGCGTAGGCCTGGCTCTTCGGCGGCAGCAGATCGGCCGCCTGTTGCGCCAGCTCCACCGCCTGCCAGCGATAGTGCAGGAAACGGTTGTCTTCCGGCGGCAACGCCGCCTTGGCGCGCGCCGCTTCTGCGCTGTCGATCCAGCTTTTATGCTTCAGCTCGCGAGTATCGAACGCATCCCCCAGATAGGAATAGCCGGCGCCATAGATGGCGTAGTCCGGCGTCATCTCATAGCCGGTAAATTCCAGCCCCTGGGCGCGCAGCAGGTTGGCAGCGCGATAGTAAGCCTGCGCACGCGCCAGCGGTGCGGCGGATTTGTCCTTGGTGGCCTTCAGCTCGTCGGCGTACTGCTGCGCCGCCTGCCGGTAGTTGGGTATATCGAAGTAGGCCAGCGCCTCCGGGGCTCTTCCTACGCGCATCAGCCGCCGCGCCAGCAATTCGCGCAGCTGCACCTCCGGCGTGATCTGCTGGCCGCCGTAGTCGTCCGGGTTAACCGGCTTGAGTGGCGTCGTCGGCGCCGGGACGTGCTTATCGACAAAGCCTTTCAACTCATCGACGGTCAGCACCCGCTCCGCCACATCGGCCACGTCGGCCCAATAGAGTGCCTTGCCGCGATACAGCAGGTCCATCGCCTGCAGATAGTCGCCGCGGTTCAGCGCCAGAATGGCCTGTTCGCCGGCCACCCGGCATTCGGGCACGATGGTTTCCGCGACAAAGTCGGCGTTGCGCTGTTCGCCCCAGCTTTCGTCGGCGGGGAACGCGCTTGCCGCCTTGGCGTAGGCTGCGGTGGCGGCTTTCACGTCGCCGTCGCGCAGCGCCATTTTCGCGCGCAGCCACCATGCGAGGCCGCTGTCACCGGCGTTTTTCAGCAGGCTTGCCGCCATCGGGTACTGGCCGGAGCGGTAAGCCAATGCCGCCAGCCGATCGCTGCCGGCGAAGCCGCTTTTCACGGAGCCATCCAGCAGCGCCAGGATCTGGCTGATGATCTGCGCGGAGCGGCTGTTACCGTCGGTATCTGCCATTTGCAGGTTGCCGCTGCGGGCGAATAGCTCAATGGTTACCAACTGCTGGATCAAGGGATCGCCGATCGCCTGTTTCAGCGTGTCCAAATGATCGGGGTTGACCAGGAAGCTGGAGACGTACTGCAACGACTGCCCGCCGCTCGGATCGCCCTGCGCCGCCTGCTGTGCGTACAGGTGGGCGGCGGGGGTGACCTCACCCAGCCACAGATGGATGCGCGCCTGCTGCCCAAGGCTGCTCAGCGCCAGCTGATCGGGATCGGCGGCGCCGCCTTTCACCCGGTCGATCACCTGCTGGAATGCCGCCAGCGCCTGTTCAAGTTCGGCTTTGGGCGGATGCTCGGCGGCGGGAGCCGCTTCACCAGATTCATTCACCGGCGTACCGTGGTCATCCATCAATACCCGCCCCAGCGAATACTGCGCCCGCAGTCCCCAATCGCCCTGCTCGGCGGCCGGCAGCTTCAACACCTGCTGGAAATAGTCTGTGGCGCGCGGATCGTGGCTGGCGAAAGCGACGGCCCCCAATTGATAAAGACGCGCGGCGTTGGATAACCCCTGTGTATTGACTGCGTCGGCTTCTTCCACCGTATTGGCGGCGCGCATTTTGCCGATCGCCACCGTTTCCAGCGACTGCGGCATCGGTTTCGGCGGCATCGGCGGCGGCGGGGCCTGCCAGTGCGGCAACTGACTGTCCGCCGGCACCAGCCGGCCGGCTTCGAAGGCGAAATTGCCCTCCGGCATATACAGCAGGGTGCCATTGCGGTCGATCAGCAGCCGGTTAGGGAAATCCGGGCCGCAGGCATAGCCGTTCAGCGGCAGCGTCAGCGCGGCGCCGATCAGCATGGCCAGCGGAAGAAGGCGGCGGGTGTTCCGTGCCGCGCGCGTATCAAGGTGTGACAAGGGTGCCTCCTGGCGTCAGTTGTTGGCAGCGCAGCCAGCCCAGCGGCCGGGATTGCCCGACGCGCAGCTGATCGCTGCTGATGCGGATAAAACGCTGCCGTTGCGGTGCGGATTCCAACCGGTAGTTACCGACCGCGTCCGCCGCCAGACAGTCGTCGGCGCGGATGAGCACTTCTTGCGGCAGCGGGGCGTCCACCGGCCCGTTGTTATGAATTATCAGATCATACAGCCCGTTTTGCTGTGGCTGAGGCCTAAATTTTACCTGCCACTCGACGTTCAGTGGCCGCCGTTCGATCACCGCTCGTAGCGTAGCGAGCGACCAGGCGCGCCGATCGTCCGCCAGCGGCAAGCGGAACCAGATAATGCCGCGCAGCCGGGGCGGCGTTTGCTGCGTCAGCGTTTGCAGAAAATCGGCGATCTGCCGCGGCGCGGCCGTCAGCTCGCGGCCGTTGCCCGCCACGCGCAGCGAGGATTCGCTCTCCACCTGTGCGCCCTGCGCATCAAAACCCAGCAGCGCCATGCCATAGGCCGGCAGCGCGACGCGAAACGGCTTCGGTGTGACGGCGGCGTACTGCCGTACCCAGCGCAGCGCCAGCGGGCCGTCAAACAGCCCTTGCTGCGGTGAGAGCACCGCGTGTACCTGCAGGACGGAGCTATCGGCCTGTTGCAGTATGCCGGGCAGGTCGGGCGAGCCGATCCAGGCCGGCAGGGCGGTAATGCCGAGTTGCAAAGAGGCGGGCAGCCGTTGGCGCAGCTGCTGCAGAAAACGTTGATAGTCGGGCAGGCGAGCGGTGGCGGCGTCATGATCGATCTCGACGCCGGTGACGTGGAGCCCGGCCGTCTGCCAGCGCTGGGCCAGCGCCAGCAGACGCTGGATAATGGCCGCCTGGTCCAACTGCGGCAGCTGGCCGTCAAGGCGCGCCACCAGCCACAGCGGGCGGCCGTCCTGCCGCAGCAAGCGAAGGTCGGCCGGGATTTCTCGCCAACCTTCGCCTGGATGCACCTGCAATGCCAATACTCGCAGCTCGGTGAACAGATCACGGCTGTGCGCCAGCGCATCGGCGTGTTGCGGCGTCCAGACCCGCTGCCAGACATAAACCTGCTGATCCCAGACAGGGGGCAGGCGCAGCGCCTGCTGGCGCCCGGCGAACCAGGCCGCCAACCCCAGCGCAATCAGCACCAGCGCCGCCAGCCGGCGTTTCATTTTTGCCAGAGATCGCCCTGCGGTGCGAAGCCGCAGGCGCGCATGAAGTTATCGACTTCGCCGCGTTCGCGCGGCGTCAGACCGGCAGTCGACAGCTGCCAGTGGGCTGCCTGCGGCAGCTGACGCTGCGCATCCTGCACCAGGTAAAGACCGACGCCGCGGCGGCGCGTCACTTCACGGACCAGCAAATCCTGCAGCTCGGCGCGGTCGTCCTGCAGCACGATTTTTACCGCGCCCAGCAGGCGCTCGTTAAAGCGGGCGGCGAACAGCGCTTTGCCGTCGTTCAGCCAGTTCTGCCACTGTTCCGGCTGCTGGTGTGGCCAAATTTTACCGAGGTCGATAAGGTCTTGCGGGGACAGCGCGGTCAGGCGCTCGATGGTCAGTTTCATGCAGAATTTCCGCGCAGCTAAATGATGCCGACAGTGTAATAGATCTTGTGCAGAGCGTTGTGTAAGTTTTTCTGTACGATTACTGTGCAATATGTTTTTTGCACGGGGCATTTTCCGAGTAAATAGTTAGTAAAGGGATTGTTAACCAGCACAACGCGCTACGCCTCAAGGTAAACAGCGCAGATTTAATTCGAATTTTATCCTGTTTACACCGCTTGTTTCTGCCGGATGAAGTTGATTTGCAGCAGAAAATTCCTGTTTAATGGTATGAAAAATAAAGTCTTATTAGAAAATAATGCCGACAAAACGCCTAAATCATTATTACTTATAACAAAAGCGGTCAATAACGATCGGGCGCAGGCAAACACAACAGGTACGTTCACAACGACAGATGGGGATTTGCGGATGAAATTAACAACAGGTAAGGCACTGCTGGCGGGTTGTATTGCGATGGCCATGAGCCAGGCGGCCATGGCGAAAGACATCAAGGTGGCGATCGTCGGGGCGATGTCCGGTCCGGTGGCGCAGTATGGCGACATGGAGTTTACCGGCGCGCGCCAGGCGATCGCCGACATCAACGCCAAGGGCGGCATCAAGGGCGACAAGCTGGTCGGCGTCGAATACGACGACGCCTGCGACCCGAAACAGGCGGTTGCGGTCGCCAACAAGGTGATCAACGACGGCATTCGCTACGTAATCGGCCACCTGTGCTCCTCTTCCACCCAGCCGGCGTCCGATATCTATGAAGACGAAGGCGTGATCATGATTACCCCGGCGGCCACCAACGCCGACCTGACCACCCGCGGCTACAAGATGATCCTGCGCACCACCGGCCTGGATTCGGATCAGGGCCCGACTGCCGCCAAGTACATCCTCAGCGACATCAAACCGAAGCGCATCGCCGTGGTGCACGATAAGCAGCAATACGGCGAAGGCCTGGCGCGCTCGGTGCGCGACAGCCTGAAAAAACAGGGCACCGAAGTGGCGATGTTCGAAGGCATCACCGCCGGCGACAAAGACTTCTCCACCCTGGTGGCGCGCCTGAAGAAAGAAAATATCGATTTCGTGTATTTCGGCGGTTACTACCCGGAAATGGGCCAGATCCTGCGTCAGGCCAAACAGGCCGGGTTGACCACCCGCTTCATGGGGCCGGAAGGCGTGGGTAACTCTTCGCTGTCCAACATCGCCGGCGCCGCCTCGGAAGGCATGCTGGTGACGCTGCCGAAACGCTACGATCAGGTGCCCGCCAACCAGCCGATCGTCGATGCGTTGAAAGCCAAGAAGCTGGATCCGACCGGCCCGTTCGTCTGGACCACCTATGCCGCGCTGCAGTCGCTGACCACCGGCATGGAGCGCAGCGGCAGCCAGGAACCGGCGGACATCGTCAAGGATCTGAAAACCGGCAAGCCGGTGGACACCGTGATGGGGCCGTTGAGCTGGGATGATAAGGGCGACCTGAAAGGCTTCGAGTTCGGCGTGTTCGAGTGGCATGCCAACGGCACATCCACACCGATCAAATAAGCCATCATGATTAGGGTGGGGCGCAGCGCGCTGCGCCCGGTGGGTCGGCTTGCCGGCCCCGCTTCCCTTTACCTGCCGGTTCTCCGCCGGCGGGTTTCGCAGCCAAGGGTTCAGAGTATGTCAGAGCAACTCCTCTATTTTCTGCAGCAGATGTTCAACGGCTTAACGTTGGGCAGCACCTATGCATTGATCGCCATCGGTTACACCATGGTTTACGGCATCATCGGCATGATCAACTTCGCCCATGGCGAGGTGTACATGATCGGCAGCTATGTCTCCTTTATCGTCATCGCCGCCCTGATGATGCTCGGCATCGACGTCGGCTGGCTGCTGATCGGCGCCGCGTTCCTGGTCTCGATCGTCATTGCCAGCGCCTACGGCTGGAGCATCGAGCGGGTGGCCTACAAGCCGGTACGCAACTCCAAGCGCCTGATTGCGCTGATCTCGGCCATCGGCATGTCGATATTCCTGCAAAACTACGTCAGCCTGACGCAGGGCTCGCGCGATCTGGCGCTGCCCAGCCTGGTGACCGGCCAATGGGTGCTGGGGGAAAGCAACGGCTTCGCCGCCACCATCAGCACCATGCAGCTGACCATTTGGATCGTGACCTTCCTGGCGATGCTGGCGCTGACGCTGTTTATCCGCTATTCGCGCATGGGGCGCGCCTGCCGCGCCTGCGCGGAGGACCTGAAGATGGCCAGCCTGCTGGGCATCAACACCGACCGGGTGATCTCGCTGACCTTCGTTATCGGGGCGGTAATGGCGGCGGTGGCCGGGGTGTTGCTCGGCCAGTTCTACGGCGTCATCAACCCTTACATCGGCTTTATGGCCGGTATGAAAGCCTTTACCGCCGCGGTCCTGGGCGGCATCGGCAGCATTCCCGGCGCGATGATCGGCGGCCTGGTGCTGGGCGTGGCGGAGGCATTGACCTCCGCCTACCTGAGCACCGAGTATAAAGACGTGGTGTCGTTCGCGTTGCTGATCGTGGTGCTGCTGATCATGCCGACCGGTATCCTCGGGCGTCCGGAGGTTGAGAAAGTATGAAACTCAATCTGCTTAATGCGCTGATCGCCACGGCGGTGCTGTTCGTGATGGCGTCGTTCCTGATGGGCATGCAGCTCAGTCTCGACGGCACCAAACTGGTGGTACACGGCGCGGCGGAAGTGCGCTGGATGTGGATCGGCATCGGCTGCGCCATCGTCTTTCTCTTCCAGCTGTTGCGCCCGCTGATGCAGCAGGGGCTGAAAAAGGTCTCCGGCCCGGCGTTCGTGCTGCCGAGCTTCGACGGCACCACGCCGCGGCAAAAGCTGTTGGCGGCTCTGCTGCTCGTCGCGGCGGTCGCCTGGCCGTTCCTGGTGTCGCGCGGCACGGTGGATATCGCCACGCTGACGCTGATCTACGTGATGCTGGGCCTCGGCCTCAACGTGGTGGTGGGTTTGTCCGGCCTCCTGGTGCTGGGCTACGGCGGTTTCTACGCCATCGGCGCCTACACCTATGCGCTGCTGAATCACTATTACGGCCTCGGCTTTTGGGAGAGCCTGCCGCTGGCGGGCATCGTCACCGCCGCTTTCGGCTTCCTGCTCGGTTTCCCGGTGCTGCGGCTGCGCGGCGACTATCTGGCGATCGTGACGCTCGGCTTCGGCGAGATCGTGCGCATCCTGCTGCTGAACAATACCGAGATCACCGGCGGGCCGAACGGTATCAGCCAGATCCCGAAACCGACCTTTTTCGGCCTGGAGTTTAACCGTAGCCTGCGCGACGGCGGTTGGGATACCTTCCATAACTTCTTCGGCCTGAAATACGATCCGAGCGATCGCATCGTGTTCCTGTACCTGGTGGCGCTGCTGCTGGTGGTGCTGACGCTGTTCGTCATCAACCGCCTGCTGCGCATGCCGCTGGGGCGCGCGTGGGAAGCGCTGCGTGAAGACGAGATCGCCTGCCGCTCGCTGGGCCTCAGCCCGACGCGCATCAAGCTGACCGCCTTTACCATCAGCGCCGCCTTCGCCGGGTTCGCCGGCACGCTGTTTGCCGCGCGCCAGGGGTTCGTCAGCCCGGAATCCTTCACCTTCGTCGAATCGGCCTTCGTGTTGGCGATCGTGGTGTTGGGGGGCATGGGGTCGCAGTTCGCGGTCATTCTGGCGGCGATCCTGCTGGTGGTGTCGCGCGAGCTGATGCGCGATCTGAATGAATACAGCATGCTGCTGCTGGGTGCACTGATGGTGCTGATGATGATTTGGCGGCCGCAGGGGTTGTTGCCGATGAAACGGCCGCAGCTGAAGCTGCAGGCGGCGGATATTCGCGCGGGCAAGGGGGAGCAGGCATGAGCGTTCAACCTTTACTGCAGGTGGAAGGCCTGTCGATGCGTTTCGGCGGGCTGCTGGCGGTCAACAATGTGGCGTTGACGCTGAACGAAGGCGAAATCGTATCGCTGATCGGCCCCAACGGCGCCGGCAAGACGACGGTGTTCAACTGCCTGACCGGTTTTTACCGCCCGACCGGCGGCACCATCAAATTGCGCGATCGCCATCTGGAAGGGCTGGCGGGGCAGGCCATCGCCCGTATGGGCGTGGTGCGCACCTTCCAGCACGTGCGGTTGTTCCGTGAAATGACGGTGATCGAGAACCTGCTGGTGGCGCAGCATCAGCATCTGAAAAGCGGCGTGTTCGCCGGACTGCTGAAAACCCCGGCCTTCCGCCGCGCCGAAGCCGAGGCGCTGACGCGCGCGGCGGAGTGGCTCGAGCGCGTCGGCCTGCTGGAGATGGCCAACCGTTCGGCGGGCAACCTGGCCTACGGGCAGCAGCGGCGGCTGGAGATCGCCCGTTGCATGGTGACCCGGCCGGAGTTGCTGATGCTGGACGAACCGGCCGCCGGCCTTAACCCGAAAGAGACCGATGAGCTGGATCATCTGATCGTCGAGCTGCGTGACCGGCATAAGGTATCGGTACTGCTGATCGAGCACGACATGAAGCTGGTGATGGGCATTTCCGACCGCATTTATGTGGTGAATCAGGGCACGCCGCTGGCGCAGGGCACACCGGCGGAGATCCGCAACAACCCGGACGTGATCCGGGCTTATTTGGGCGAAGAATAATATGTTGTCATTCAATCAGGTATCCGCCCATTACGGCAAAATTCAGGCGCTGCATCAGGTCAGCCTGACGATCAGGCAGGGCGAAATCGTGACGTTAATCGGGGCCAACGGCGCCGGTAAAACCACGCTGCTCGGCACCCTGTGCGGCGAACCGCGCGCCAGCGAAGGCAGCATCATCTTCCTGGATCAGGACATCACCCAGTGGCAAACCTCGCGCATCATGCGCGAGGCGGTGGCGATCGTGCCGGAAGGGCGGCGCGTCTTCTCGCGCATGACGGTGGAAGAAAACCTGGCGATGGGCGGCTTTTTCGCCGATCGCCAGCAGTATCAACAGCGCATCGAACGGGTGTTCACTCTGTTCCCGCGCCTGCTGGAGCGGCGTAACCAGCGCTCCGGCACTATGTCCGGCGGCGAGCAGCAAATGTTGGCCATCGGCCGCGCGCTGATGAGCCAGCCGAAGCTGCTGCTGCTCGACGAGCCCTCGCTCGGGCTGGCGCCGATCATCATCCAGCAGATCTTCGACATCATTCAGCAGCTGCGGGAAGAGGGCATGACCATCTTCCTGGTGGAGCAAAACGCCAATCAGGCGCTGAAATTGGCGGACCGCGGTTATGTGCTGGAAAACGGCCGCGTGGTGTTGGAAGATACGGGGGCTGCATTGTTAGCCAACGAAGCAGTGAGGTCGGCGTATCTGGGCGGTTAATCCGCCCCCCTACGAATTAAAATAATCAGGTACGAGAAGAAGAAATGAAGACAGAAGGGTTACTCGCGCAGCGCATCGTTAACGTAAAAAGTTCGGCCATCCGTGAATTGCTTAAGCACAGCAAGATGGAACACGTCATTTCGCTGGCGGGCGGCATCCCCTCTGATGCGCTGTTCGATTTCGAAGGATTGAGCATCGCCACGCAGCAGGCGATCACCGAACAGCCGAAAAGCGCGTTCCAGTATGGCTTGACCGAGGGCAGCCCGCTGCTGCGTGAGCGCATCTGCGCGCTGTGCGCCGAGCGCGGCGTCACCGCTCGCGCGGAAGAGGTGATGGTCACCGCCGGCTCTCAGCAGGCATTGGATTTGGTGATGCGCGCCATCGTCAATCCGGGCGACGTGTTCGTGGTGGAGCGCCCGACCTACCTGGCGGCGCTGCAAACGCTGGAACTGGCGGAGGCCAACATCATGTCGGTTTCGTCCGACAGCGACGGCATGGTGGTGGAAGAGTTGGCCGAGCTGCTGAAAACCCAGCGCATCAAGGGCGTGTATGTGGTGCCGAACTTCGGCAACCCCAGCGGCATCACCCTGAGCGCCGCGCGCCGCGAACTGCTGGTGAAGCTGGCCGTCGAACATAACTTCCTGATCATCGAAGACGATCCGTACGGCGAGCTGCGCTTCACCGAAGAGCGCCACCCGACGCTGCATCAGGTGTCGCAGCGGGTGCTGGGCAACACCGACCACATCATCTATACCTCGACCTTCTCCAAGATCCTGGCGCCGGGCCTGCGGTTGGGCTGGGCGATCCTGCCGCCGTTCCTGCTGCATAAAGTGGCGATCATCAAACAGGCGGCGGATCTGCACGCCAGCGCGCTGTCGCAGAGCATCGTCGAGTGCTACCTCGGTTTGGGCCGCCTGCCGGCGCAGATCGACAAGATCCGCGCCGCCTACAAACAGAAGGGCGAGATCCTGGCCGGTTTGGTGGAACAGGAGCTGGGCGACTACATCACCTTCGATAAGCCGAAGGGCGGCATGTTCCTGTGGGCGCGTTTCCGCCAGCCGTTCAACGCCACCGAATGGCTGAACGCCACCCTGCAGCAGGGCGTGGTGTTCGTGCCGGGGGAATACTTTTTCTCCGACAACCCGGATCGTTCGACCTTCCGCCTGTCGTTCGCCACCGCCACCGAGCAACAGATGCAGGAAGCGGTGGCGCGTCTGCGCCGTTCGCTGTAATCCTCGCGGCGGCGGAGCACATGCCCGCCGCCGACATCAAACCGCCATCTTCACTTCACCTTGCCGTCATGTGGCTGTCATGTAACGGTTATTTTTCTGTCATCCGAGCATGGCATGTTATCCCCCGTCATCTTTCGAGCCGCAGCGTTGTTGGCTGCCCGGCTGCCCCCTGTCACTTAGTTAGCTAAGCTCCAGGGTGCCAGCAGGTTGCCGCCTGGCTGCAACTCGAAAGCTATAGGGGGCACTCCCTCATCAAGAATTGATTCTTTTCGCTCACGCGCTTTTACACCAGCTTTTTTCAGGAGTTAGGCATGCTCACCTACGCTATTCGCAAAACCACGCTGTGCGTCGCGTTGACCCTGGCGGTCAGCACTCAGGCACTGGCGGCGACCGAGATCCCGTTCTGGCATTCGATGGAAGGCGAACTGGGTAAGGAAGTGGATTCCCTGGCGGATCGCTTCAACCAGTCGCACAGCGACGTCAAGATTGTGCCGGTTTATAAAGGCAACTACGAACAGAGCCTGGCGGCGGGCATCGCCGCTTACCGCTCCGGCAAAGCGCCGGCGATCCTGCAGGTTTACGAGGTGGGCACCGCCACCATGATGGCCAGCAAGGCCATCAAGCCAGTCTACGAAGTGTTCAAAGAGGCCGGCATCAACTTCGACGAATCGGTGTTCGTGCCGACGGTAGCCGGCTATTACACCGACAACAAGAGCGGCCATCTGCTGTCGCAGCCGTTCAACAGCTCCACGCCGGTGCTGTACTACAACAAAGACGCCTTCAAGAAGGCCGGCCTGAACCCGGATCAGCCGCCGAAAACCTGGCAGGAACTGGCGGCGGATACCGCCAAGCTGCGCGCGGCCGGCATGAAATGCGGCTACGCCAGCGGCTGGCAGGGCTGGATCCAACTGGAGAACTTCAGCGCCTGGCACGGCGTGCCGTTCGCCAGTGAAAACAATGGCTTCGGCGGTACCAACGCCAAGCTGGAGTTCAACAAGCCGCTGCAGGTCAAGCATATCGAGCTGCTCGAAGCGATGAACAAGAAGGGTGATTTCACCTACTTCGGCCGCAAAGACGAATCCACCGAGAAGTTCTACAACGGCGATTGCGCCATCACCACCGCCTCTTCCGGTTCGCTGGCGGACATCAAGCACTACGCCAAATTCAACTACGGCGTCGGCATGATGCCTTACGATGCCGACGCGAAAAACGCGCCGCAGAACGCCATCATCGGCGGGGCCAGCCTGTGGGTGATGAACGGCAAAGACGCCGCCACCTACAAGGGCGTGGCCGAGTTCCTGCAGTACCTGGCGCAGCCGAAAATCGCCGCCGAATGGCACCAGAAGACCGGCTATCTGCCGATCACCACCGCGGCTTACGATCTAACCAAGCAGCAGGGCTTCTACGACAAGAACCCGGGCGCCGACGTCGCCACTCGCCAGATGCTGAACAAGCCGCCATTGCCGTTCACCAAGGGGCTGCGCCTGGGCAACATGCCGCAGATCCGCAGCGTGGTGGATGAGGAGCTGGAAGGCGTGTGGACCGGCAAGAAAACGCCTCAGCAGGCGCTGGACGCCGCCGTGCAGCGCGGTGACGTGCTGCTGCGCCGTTTCGAAGCGTCGACCAAGTAATCCTGTGTCGCGGGCCCGGTAGACCGGGCTCGCATCTTCACGCCGATCCTCCCGCACCCGATTAATGGTTTAACGTCTATGTCATCTTCCCGTCCCGGTTTCGGCTGCAGCTGGTTGCCCTATGCATTGGTGCTGCCGCAGCTGCTGATTACCGCCGTGTTCTTTTTATGGCCCGCCGGCGAGGCGCTGTGGTATTCGGTGCAGAGTCTCGATCCGTTCGGCCTGTCCAGTCAGTTTGTCGGGCTGGATAACTTTAAGCAGCTGTTCCAGGATCCTTACTACCTCGACTCGTTCTACACCACGCTGATCTTCAGCCTCCTGGTGGCGGGCATCGGGCTGGCGGTCTCGCTGTTTTTCGCCGCGCTGGTGGACTACGTGCTGCGCGGCAGCCGCCTCTACCGCACGCTGATGATCCTGCCCTACGCGGTGGCACCGGCAGTGGCGGCGGTGCTGTGGATCTTTCTGTTCAACCCCGGCCTCGGGTTGATCACCCACTTCCTCAATGGGCTGGGCTATAACTGGAACCATGCGCAAAACAGCGGCCAGGCGATGTTCCTGGTGGTGCTGGCCTCGGTATGGCAGCAGATAAGCTATAACTTCCTGTTTTTCCTCGCCGCGCTGCAGTCGATCCCGCGTTCGCTGGTGGAGGCGGCCGCCATCGACGGCGCCGGTCCGGTACGCCGCTTCTTCCATCTGGTGCTGCCGCTGATCGCGCCGGTGAGCTTCTTCCTGCTGGTGGTCAATCTGGTGTACGCCTTCTTCGATACCTTCCCGGTGATCGACGCCGCCACCGGCGGCGGGCCGGTGCAGTCCACCACCACGTTGATCTACAAGATCTACCGCGAAGGCTTCGCCGGATTGGATCTCTCCAGCTCCGCCGCGCAGTCGGTGATCCTGATGCTGCTGGTGATCGGCCTGACGGTGATCCAGTTCCGCTTCGTTGAACGTAAGGTGCGCTACCAATGATTGAGAATCGACGCGGGCTGGACATCTTCAGCCATGTGATGCTGATTATCGGCGTGCTGGTGGTGCTGTTCCCGCTGTACGTGGCCTTTGTCGCCGCCACGCTGGACGACAAACAGGTGTTTCAGGTGCCGATGACGCTGGTGCCCGGCGGCCACCTGTGGGAGAACATCCGCAATATCTGGCAGGGCGGCGTGGGCAACCTCAAAGTGCCGTTCTCGTTGCTGCTGCTGAACAGCGTGATCATGGCGCTGGCGATCACCTTCGGCAAGATCGCGGTGTCGGTGCTGTCGGCTTACGCCATCGTGTACTTCCGCTTTCCGCTGCGTAGCCTGTTCTTCTGGCTGATTTTCCTCACCCTGATGCTGCCGGTGGAAGTGCGTATTTTCCCGACGGTGGAGGTGATCTCCAACCTCAACCTGCTGGACAGTTACACCGGTCTGACGCTGCCGCTGATGGCCTCGGCTACCGCCACTTTCCTGCTGCGCCAGTTCTTCATGACGCTGCCGGATGAGCTGCTGGAGGCGGCGCGCATCGACGGCGCCGGGCCGATGCGTTTCTTCTGGGACATCGTGTTGCCGCTGTCGAAAACCAATCTGGCGGCGCTGTTCGTCATCACCTTTATCTACGGCTGGAACCAATACCTGTGGCCGATCCTGATCACCAGCGACGCCTCGATGGGCACCGCGGTAGCGGGCATCAAGAGCATGATCTCCACTTCCGGCGCGCCGACCCAGTGGAACCAGGTGATGGCGGCGATGATTCTGACTTTATTGCCACCGCTGGCGGTGGTGCTTCTGATGCAGCGCTGGTTTGTGCGCGGTCTGGTTGATAGCGAGAAATAACGACGATGGCAGGATTAAAACTACAGGCGGTCACCAAGTCTTACGACGGTAAAACGCCGGTGATCAAACAGATCGATCTCGATGTGGCGGACGGTGAGTTCATCGTGATGGTTGGCCCGTCCGGCTGCGGCAAGTCCACGCTGCTGCGCATGGTAGCCGGGCTGGAACGCACCACCAGCGGCGATATCTATATCGATACCCGGCGCGTGACCGATCTGGAGCCCAAGGATCGCGGCATCGCGATGGTGTTCCAGAACTACGCGCTCTATCCGCACATGAGCGTATACGACAACATGGCCTACGGCCTCAAGATCCGCGGTTTTGGCAAGGATCATATCCGCCAGCGGGTGGAGGAGGCGGCGCGCATTCTGGAGCTGGAGCCGCTGCTCAAGCGTAAACCGCGCGAGCTATCCGGCGGCCAGCGTCAGCGCGTGGCGATGGGGCGCGCCATCGTGCGCGAACCGGCGGTGTTCCTGTTCGATGAACCCTTGTCCAACCTGGACGCCAAACTGCGGGTGCAGATGCGCCTGGAGCTGCAACAGCTGCACCGGCGCCTGAAAACCACCAGCCTGTACGTGACCCACGATCAGGTGGAGGCGATGACGCTGGCGCAGCGGGTGATCGTGATGAATAAGGGCGTGGCGGAGCAGATCGGCACGCCGAGCGAAGTGTACCAACGGCCGGCTTCGCTGTTCGTCGCCGGCTTTATCGGCTCGCCGGCGATGAATTTGCTGCCCGGCACCCTCAGTGCCGACGGTAGCCAGCTGCTGCTGGCGGACGGCATGGCGCTGCCGTTGCCGGTGGCCAAACCGCAGTGGGCGGGGCGGCAGTTGACGCTGGGCGTCAGGCCGGAGCATATTCAGTTGGTGGCGCAAGGCCAGGGCGTGCCGTTGCAGTTGCAGACGCTGGAACTGCTGGGAGCCGACAATCTGGCGCACGGCCAGTGGGGCGGCCACGGAGTGATCGCGCGGTTGTCGCATGAAACCTTGCCGACGGCGGGCAGTACGCTATATTTGCAGCTGCCTGCTCAGGCGCTGCACTTCTTTGACACCCACAGCGGATTACGGATGGATTGATGACTAGACCCTGGCCTTATCCTCATATTGTCGCCCATCGCGGCGGCGGTTCTCTGGCGCCGGAAAATACCCTGGCGGCGATCGACGTCGGCGCGCGCCATGGCCACAAGATGATCGAGTTCGACGCCAAGCTGGCGCAGGACGGACAAATTTTCCTGCTGCATGACGATACGCTGGATCGCACCAGCAACGGCTGGGGCGTGGCGGGCGAACTGCCGTGGGATAAACTGGTGCAGCTGGACGCCGGCAACTGGTACAGCTCGGCCTTCAAGGGCGAGCGGCTGCCGCTGCTGTCGGAAGTGGCGGAACGCTGCCAGGAACATGGTCTGATGGCCAATATCGAAATCAAACCGACCACCGGCAGCGACGATGAAACCGGCCGGGTGGTGGCGCTGGCGGCGCGGCTGCTGTGGCAAGGGCAGACCGACCCGTTGCTCTCCTCCTTCTCGGTGGAAGCGCTGGCGGCGGCGCAGCGCACCGTGCCGGATTTGCCGCGCGGCTTGCTGCTGGAGGACTGGGACGATAACTGGCGCGAGCTGACGGAACGCCTGGACTGCGTCTCGCTGCATATCGACCATAAAGCGCTGACCGCCGAGCGGGTGAAAGCGTTGAAAGACGCCGGTCTGCGCATTCTGGTGTACACCGTTAACCAGCCGGATCGCGCGCGCCTGCTGCTCGACTGGGGCGTTGACTGCATTTGCACCGACCGGATAGATTTGATTGGCCCGGAGTTCTAATCCGGCGCCGATGAATCCCGCGACGACAAGCCTTGCCGCCGCACCACCGGAAGGAATGCGATGCCTGGCTTTATCCTGTCACTGTGGCACCAGATGGTGCTGTCTTTACCGCTGTTCGTCCTGATCGCGTTGGGTTATGGGCTGATTCGCTGGGGGAAATGGCCCACCAGCATCACCGATGGCCTGACGCGCTTTGTGTTTTCCCTCGCCTTGCCCGCCATGCTGTTTCGCATGATGTGTGACTTCTCGCAGCGTCCGGCGGTCGACGCCCGGCTGCTGATCGCGTTCTTCGGCAGTTGCCTGATCGTGTTCGTGCTCGGCCGTCTCGTCGCCCGGCACCTTTTCCGGCTGGATGGCGTCGCCGGGTCGGTGTTTGCGCTGGGCGGTATTTTCTCCAATAACGTGATGCTCGGTTTACCGATCGCCAGCGTGATGCTGGGGGAGGCGGCGATCCCGTCGGTGGCACTGGTGCTGGTGTTCAACGGCCTGATCTTGTGGACGCTGGTCACGGTGTCGATCGAATGGGCGCGCAACGGCTCGCCGACGCTGGGGGGCTTTGCTAAAACCGCGCGCAGCGTACTGACCAATCCGCTGATCGTCGGCATTTTGTCCGGCACGCTGTTCAGCCTGACTGGCTTGCCGCTGCCGGACTTCGTCGACCGGCCGGTCAGCATGCTCGGCCAGGTGGCGGCGCCGCTGTCGCTGGTGGTGCTCGGCATGGGGCTCGCTGAGTACCGCATCAGCGAAGGCTGGCAGTTGAGCAGCGCCATCTGCGTGTTGAAATTGCTGGTGCAGCCGTTAGTGATTTGGCTGCTGGCCTGGATGATGGCGCTGCCGCCGATGGAGACCCGCGTCGTGGTGCTGCTGGGCTCAATGGCGGTGGGCGTGAACGTCTACCTGATGTCGCGCCAGTTCAATACGCTCACCGGCCCGGCCGCCACCAGCCTGGTGATGTCCACCGTGCTGGCGGCGATCACCACGCCGCTGATCCTCACCGTTATGGGCGTGCGGGCGTAGCCGGTAGCGGCGCCTGCGGCACTGCCGGCGTGGTGCGGTTGAACGGATCGCGCGGTTGGTTGCCGTTAGGCAGCAGTTGGCCGCCGTTCGGCGTGGTTTGCAGCAGCTGTTGCCGCTGATTGTCGAACTGCCGCTGCTGCTGCTGGCGGCGTTGATCCATCTGCCGGTTGTTCAACAGGCGCTGTTGCTGGGCCTGTTGGCTGTTTTGGTTGAGGAACTGCTGCTGTGAACGCAGGTCGGTCACGCCGTTGGCCGCCGCGGCCAGACCGGGCAGCAGCAACAGAGCGAACAGGATGTGAGACGTTTTCATGATGGTTACCTCGCTTTTTTATTAAGCCTAACGCAGCGGCGAAATTTTGCCGGTAGTTTATATTTTGCTCAGATGTAAACCGCCTTTCATCCCCTTATGCATCCATCTTCCGTTACAATCGCCCTTTCGGTATTTTTAGGATGAACCCATCGTGCTGCTCTTGGTTATCACCACCATTTTGTGGGCGTTCTCTTTCAGCCTGATCGGCGAATATTTGGCGGGCCATGTCGACAGCTGGTTCTCGGTGCTGATGCGCATCGGGCTGGCGGCGCTGGTATTCCTGCCGTTTCTGCGCTGGCGCAATATCAAACCCAGGGTGATCCTGCTGTATATGCTGGTGGGTGCCTGCCAACTGGGCATCATGTACCTGTTCAGCTTCCGCGCCTATCTCTACCTGACGGTGCCGGAGTTCCTGCTGTTTACCGTGCTGACGCCGCTGTACATCACGCTGATCTATGACTTGCTGAGCGGCCGGCGCTTGCGCTGGGGCTACGTATTCAGCGCGCTGTTGGCGGTGCTGGGCGCGGCGATCATCCGCTATCACCAGTTGAGCGAGCACTTCTGGTGGGGGCTGCTGTTGGTGCAGGCAGCGAACATCAGCTTCGCCATCGGCATGGTCGGCTATAAGCGCCTGATGGAAGTGCACCCCTTGCCGCAGCACACCGCATTTTCCTGGTTCTACCTGGGGGCGGCGGTGGTGGCGGTTGTGGCCTGGTGCCTGTGGGGCAATCCGCAACAGCTGCCGACCACTCACCTGCAGTGGGGCGTGCTGATTTGGCTGGGCGTGGTGGCGTCAGGGCTGGGTTATTTCATGTGGAACTACGGCGCGACGCAGGTGGATGCCGGCACACTCGGCATCATGAACAATATGCATGTGCCGGCCGGGCTGTTGGTCAACCTGGCTATCTGGCAACAGCAGCCGCACTGGCCGAGTTTTATCATCGGCGGAGCGGTGATCGTCGCTTCGCTGTGGGTGCACCGCCGCTGGGTGGCGCCGAAACAGAACGGCTAAGAGGATGGGCCCCGGCAGGAGGGGCCCGTAAGTTTATACGCCGGCCGCCAACGCTTTGGCGCCGGTTGCGCCGGGGCGTGCGGCGTCGCGCACAAACGGCAGATGATCGCAGGCGTGCTGACGGGCCGAGCGGATAAAGGCTTCAGTCACCGTCTGGCGCTGCTCGCCGTCGCGCACGGCGGCGTACAGCCGGCTCCACAGGCCGTCGCCCAGGGTTTTGGTCACCACCAGGCCTTGCTGTTCGAAGCTCTCCACCACCCAGTGCGGCAGCGCCGCAATCCCCATCCGCGCCGATACCATCTGGATCAGCAGCAGCGTGTTATCGACGTTCTTCAACGCCGGGCTGACGCCCGCCGGCTGCAGGAAATGCCGCCAGATATCCAGCCGCTGGCGCTGCACCGGGTAAATCAACAGCGTTTCATCGCTCAAGTCTTCCGGTTCGATGTGCGGCTTGCCGGCCAGCGGATGATCCGGCGCCAGCACCAGACGCACCTCGAAATCGAACATCGGCGAATAGTGCAGGCCGCTGCGCGGCAGAATATCCGACGTCATCACCAGATCCAGCTCGCCCTGCTGTAAAGCCGGCTGCGGATCGAAAGTGACGCCGGAGGTGAAGTCCATCACCACCTGTGGGAAACGCCGGCGGAAATTGTCCAGCGCCGGCGTCAGCCACTGAATGCAGCTGTGGCATTCGATGGCGATGCGCAGCGTAGTCTGATGGGGCTCGTGGCAGGCCTGCAGCGCCTGTGAGATTTGTGGCAGCACCTGTTCCGCCAGCTGCAGCAGGATCTCGCCCTGGGCGGTGAAGCGCAGCGGCTGGCTCTTGCGCACGAACAGCTTGAAGCCCAGACGTTGCTCAAGATCGCTGAACTGGTGCGACAGGGCAGACTGCGTCTGATGAAGTTGGGCCGCCGCCCCCGCCAGCGAACCGCTGCTGCGCAGGGCCTGCAGCGTCCGTAAATGTTTCAGTTCGATCATGAGAGTCCTTCACATTGACAGTGAATAAATTGCGCTTGTGGTTAATACAGTACCTGCTGATTATGGATGTGTAAACATCTGGACGGCTAAATGGGGAATATGACGATGGCAATTTTGAATCACACACTGGGTTTTCCTCGCGTTGGGCTGCGACGTGAGCTGAAAAAAGCTCAGGAAAGCTACTGGGCTGGCAACTCAACGCAGGAAGAGCTGTTGGCGGTTGGCCGCGAGCTGCGCGCTCGCCATTGGCAACAGCAACAGCAGGCCGGGGTGGATTTGGTGCCGGTCGGCGATTTCGCCTGGTACGATCATGTGTTGACCACCAGCCTGCTGTTGGGCAACGTGCCGGCGCGCCATCAGAATGCGGATGGCTCGATCGATCTGGACACGCTGTTCCGCATCGGCCGAGGCCGCGCACCGACCGGCGAGCCGGCGGCCGCGGCGGAAATGACCAAATGGTTCAACACCAACTACCACTACATGGTGCCCGAGTTCCAGCAAGGTCAGCAGTTCAAGCTGGGCTGGACTCAGCTGCTGGATGAAGTGGACGAAGCGCTGGCGCTTGGTCACCGCATCAAACCGGTGCTGCTTGGCCCGGTGACCTATCTGTGGCTGGGTAAAGTGAAGGGCGAGCCGTTCGATCGCCTGTCGTTGCTGAAAGACATTCTGCCGGTTTACCAGCAGGTGCTGGCCGAGCTGGCGAAACGCGGCGTCGAGTGGGTGCAGATTGACGAGCCTGCGCTGGTGCTGGAGCTGCCGCAGGCCTGGCTGGACGCCTTTAAACCGGCTTACGACGCGCTGCAGGGGCAGGTGAAACTGCTGCTGACCACTTACTTCGACAGCGTCGGCCACAACATCGACACTATTCGCACGCTGCCGGTGCAGGGGCTGCACGTCGATCTGGTCGCCGGCCATGACGATATCGCCGCGTTGAGCGCCGCATTGCCGCAAGAGTGGCTGCTGTCGCTGGGCGTGATCAACGGCCGCAACGTTTGGCGCGCCGATCTGAGCCGCTGGTTCGAACGTCTGCAACCGCTGGTGGGCCGCCGCCCGCTGTGGATCGGCACCTCCTGTTCACTGCTGCACAGCCCGATCGATCTGAGCGTGGAAAGCCGTCTGGACGAAGAAGTGAAGAGCTGGTTCGCCTTCGCGTTGCAAAAATGTACCGAGCTGGCGCTGCTGACTGCGGCGCTGAACGCGCCCGACGCGGCGAAACAGGCCGAACTGGACGCCTACAGCGCGCCGATCCGCGCCCGCCGTCAGTCGAGCCGTGTACACAATGCGCAGGTTGAGCGCCGTCTGGCCGCTATCACCGCGCAGGACAGCGAGCGCCACAGCGCTTACGCCGAGCGCGCCAGGGCGCAGCGCGAACGTTTCAACCTGCCGGCCTGGCCGACCACCACCATCGGTTCGTTCCCGCAGACCACCGAGATCCGCGGCCTGCGCCTGGACTTCAAGCAGGGCCGTCTGGACGGCAGCAACTACCGCACCAGCATCGGTGAGCACATCAAACAGGCGATCGTTGAGCAGGAGCGCCTCGGGCTGGACGTGCTGGTGCACGGTGAAGCCGAGCGCAACGACATGGTGGAATATTTCGGCGAGAACCTGGACGGCTTCGTGTTTACCCAGAACGGCTGGGTGCAGAGCTACGGTTCCCGCTGCGTGAAGCCGCCGGTGATCATCGGCGATGTCAGCCGCCCGGAAGCCATCACCGTCGAATGGGCCAAATTCGCCCAGTCTCTGACCGACAAGCCGGTAAAAGGCATGTTGACCGGGCCGGTGACCATCCTGTGTTGGTCGTTCCCGCGTGAAGACGTGACCCGCGAAGTGATCGCCAAGCAGATTGCGCTGGCACTGCGTGACGAGGTGGAAGATCTGGAAAAAGCCGGCATCGGCATCATTCAGATCGACGAACCTGCGCTGCGCGAGGGGCTGCCGCTGCGTCAATCCGATTGGGCCGCCTATCTGAACTGGGCGGTGGACGCCTTCAAGCTGAACGCCGCCGTGGCGCGGGATGATACCCAGATCCACACCCACATGTGTTATTGCGAGTTCAACGACATCATGGACTCCATCGCCGCGCTGGACGCCGACGTGATCACTATCGAGACCTCGCGTTCCGATATGGATCTGCTGGAAGCCTTCAAAGAGTTCGAATACCCGAACGAAATCGGGCCGGGCGTCTACGACATCCACTCGCCGAACGTGCCGAGCGTGGAATGGATTGAAGCGTTGCTGCGTAAAGCCGCGCAGAATATCCCGGCTGAACGCCTGTGGGTTAACCCGGATTGCGGCCTGAAAACCCGCGGCTGGCCGGAAACCCGCCAGTCGCTGGCCAACATGGTATTGGCGGCGCAGCGCCTGCGCGAGCAGGCGTGATGAGTGCGGCGGATTGACCGCCGCTTATAGATTTACTGGTGTGATGATTGGGCGCTTCGGCGCCCTTTTTTATGCAGGGGAGGTTACTTGACGCCGTGCTGGGCGAACCACGCCAGCATGCGCTGCCAACCGTCCTGCGCCGCTTCGGCGTTGTAGCTGGGGCGATAGTCGGCGTTGAACGCGTGCCCGACGCCGGGGTACACCACGATTTCAGCATCAGCGTTGGCGGCGCGGATCGCCTGACGCATGGTTTCCACCGTCTCCAGCGGAATACTGCTGTCCTGCCCGCCATACAGCCCCAGCACCGGCGTCGACAGGTGCGTTGCGACATCGACCGGATGCTTCGGTGAATTCAGCGTTTTTTCACCCACCAGCTTGCCGTACCAGGCGACCGCTGCCTTCAACTGCGGGTTGTGCGCCGCATACAGCCAGGTAATGCGGCCGCCCCAGCAGAAGCCGGTGATCGCCAGCTTGCCGGCATCGCCGCCGTGGCGGATGGCCCAGTGCGCGGCGTGGTCCAGATCCGACAGCACCTGGCGATCCGGCACCTTGGTCACCAGTTGCTGGAACAACTCGCCGATATCGGTGTAGTCATTGGCGTCGCCCTGGCGGAAATAGAGCTCGGGCGCGATCGCCAGATAGCCCTGTTTCGCCAGGCGGCGGCACAGATCCTGAATATGTTCATGTACGCCGAAGATTTCCTGCACCACCAGCACGATGGGGAAGGGGCCATTATGCTCGGCGGGTTTGGCGACGTAGGCCGGCAGCGCGTCTCCCTGAGAAGGGATGGTCGTTTGCCCGGCGTGAATGCCCTGTTCATCGGTGATAATCGCGGAGGCGGCCAACGGCGCGGCGGCCGGGGCGAATCCCCCCTGAGCCTGTTCTAATGTCATCACATGTTCGGTTTTCATTGCGGTCTCCGTGCAATAGAAAAAAGCGCTGAGATTAACTATAGGAAAGATTACCCATTATTGGCGCTGCGTGGAGCACTTTCGGACAAGTCGATAAAAAACGGCTAATTATCTGGCTTTACGGCATTTTTAGGCGCTTTTTATCATGTTATTGCGGGTTTTGGCCCACGTAATTGCCATAAGGTGCGTTAGATGGCTTTTTTGTCCCTAAGCAGCCGATAAGATAGGGTTATTTCTGGTTGTTGAGCTAAATAGTTTCAACCGGCAACCAACGGGGAGAGGCGGTAAGCTTTGTCGGCTAGACTGAGGTTCAGCAAGAGAGTGCTGGCGGCGCTGCCTCGTTATTTTGTGATAAAAATCACAAAAAATATGTAGCATGTAATTTGTTTCTCTTTTCATAGTGACTGTCGTCACGAAAATGGGCGACGATTTTCAGTAGAGTGCTTTTTTGTTCCTCCCAATAAACATGATCCATGAGGAGTCTCGTATGTCTCAGTCTGACGTTTTTCATCTCGGCCTCACCAAGAACGATTTACAAGGGGCCCAGCTTGCCATCGTGCCGGGCGATCCGCAGCGCGTAGAGAAGATTGCCAAGCTGATGGAAAATCCGGTGCATCTGGCCTCCCATCGTGAATTCACCACCTGGCGCGCGGAGCTGGACGGCAAGGCGGTGATCGTCTGCTCCACCGGCATCGGCGGCCCGTCTACCTCTATCGCGGTGGAAGAGCTGGCGCAGCTGGGCATCCGCACCTTCCTGCGCATCGGCACCACCGGCGCCATTCAGGCGAACATCAACGTCGGTGACGTGCTGGTCACCACGGCGGCGGTACGCCTCGACGGCGCCAGCCTGCACTTTGCGCCGATGGAGTTCCCGGCGGTCGCGGACTTCGCCTGCACCACCGCGCTGGTGGAAGCTGCCAAAGCCAGCGGCGCGACCACCCACATTGGCGTAACCGCCTCTTCCGATACTTTCTACCCGGGCCAGGAACGTTACGATACCTACTCCGGCCGCGTGGTCAGCCGTTTCAAAGGCTCGATGGAAGAGTGGCAGGCGATGGGCGTGATGAACTATGAAATGGAATCCGCCACGCTGCTGACCATGTGCGCCAGCCAGGGCCTGCGCGCCGGCATGGTGGCTGGGGTGATCGTCAACCGCACCCAGCAAGAGATCCCGAACGCCGAGACCATGAAAAACACCGAAAGCAAAGCGGTGCAGATCGTGGTGGACGCCGCTCGTCGCCTGCTGTAATCGCCTTCCCTGAACGGGCCGCCGACGCGGCTCGTTTTTCCATTCGCGACTAATCTGTTACGGTGATACTCCTCAGCGCTGCGCCGATGGCCGCCGCGCGTTGTCAGAATAACAACAACGAGGACGTTTATGACCGCCCAGATCCTGCTTCATCCTTCGCTTGCGCCGCTCGACGGCGGCATCAATTTCCGTGACTTCGGCGGCAACGGCGTGGCCGATGGGCGCCGCATCAAGCGCGGCCTGCTGTTTCGCTCCGGTTCCCTCGAGCGGCTGACGGAAAACGACTGCGCCTTTCTCGCCGGTGTGCCGGTGCGTTCGGTGCTGGACTATCGCGATGCCGACGAAGTGCAGGCCAAGCCGGATATTCTGTGGAATGGTGCCGACTATCATCACGTGCCGGCCAACCCGCTGAGCAGCGAAGTCAACGCCAACCTGGAGAAGCTCACCAACGAAACGCTGGCCGCTTTCGACGCCCGCGCGTTCATGCTGGAACTGTATCGCCGCCTGCCGTTCGGCAATGCGGCCTATCAGCGGCTGGCGCAGCTGCTGAGCAATCCTGGCGGTGGCGCCATCGTGCAGCATTGCGCGGTCGGCAAGGATCGCACCGGTGTCGGCTCGGCGCTGGTGCTGTTCGCGCTGGGTGCCGACGAAGCGACCGTGCTGGAAGACTATCTGCTGACCGAAACCACGCTGGCCGCTTTCCGCGAGCAGATGCTGGATCAGCTGTCTATCAAGCTGAATGCGGCGGCGCTGGAGCAATTCGCCTACGTGCTCAGCGCGCGTGAGGAGTTCCTGATGACCGCGCTGGGCTGCATCCGTCAGCAATACGGCTCCACCGACCGCTGGCTGGAGGCGGAATACGGTCTGGGCGCGGCACAGCGCGAAGCGCTGCAGGCGTTCTACCTCGAGTAAATCGCCGCGTGTTTAACCGGGGTTTAACTCGCCCCGGCCTATCCTAAGCGGTGAATTATCGCGTATCAGGAGCCCCGCATTGAGCCTCAATGACGTTATCAACTGGGTCAGCGACGTCGTGCGTCAGCACGAAGGCTGGGCCATTCCCATCATTTTTTTCCTGGCGTTCGGCGAGTCGTTGGCGTTTTTGTCGCTGCTGTTGCCGGCCACGGTGATCCTGCTGGCGCTGGGTGCGCTGATCGGCGAAAGCGGAATCGCCTTTTGGCCGATTTGGGCCGCCGCCGCCGTCGGGGCGTTTTTCGGTGACTGGCTCTCTTACTGGATCGGCTACCACTATCAGGATCGCGTGGCCCATATGTGGCCGCTGTCGCGCAATCCGCAGTTGCTGGCGCGCGGCCACGCGTTCTTTGAACGCTGGGGCGTGCTGGGCATTTTCATCGGCCGCTTCTTCGGCCCGCTGCGCGCCGTGGTGCCGCTGGTGGGCGGCATTTGCGGCATGCCGCAGCGCTACTTCCAACTGGCCAACGTCACGTCGGCGATGATCTGGGCGTTCGGCATTCTGGCGCCGGGGGCATTCGGCATCAAGTGGCTCAGCCAGTGGCTGGGTTGATTTCTCGCTAAATTGCGCAGCGCCGCGCAATATTGTGCGCGGCCGGCAAAATCAGGCTGGACATCCATACAGCCTCCCCTTAACGTGACGGGCAATGGGCGTGCAAAACGCCGCAACGGCAAGGTGCAACAGGAGGCAGGGTGGATACCAGTCTGATTTATGGGATTGGCGGCGTAGCGATCGGCATGCTGTTGGGGTGGCTGATCGCCAGTCTGCGGGTGCAGCAGACGCATGCGCAACATGAAACCGAGCTGCGGTTGCTGGAGCAAGCGTTGCAGCAGGCGCAGCAGGAAACGGCGGCGCGGCAGGAAACGTTGCAGCGCCACGAGCAACAGCTGCGCCAGAGCGAGCTGGAGCTGCGCAATCTGCACAGCCAACTGGCGGCCGGGCATGAGAAGCTGCAACAGCTCAACCATTGGCGCAACGAATGCGAACTGCTCAATCAGGAGCTGCGTGCCCAGCGCGAGGTCAATAGCGCGCAAGAAGCCGAACTGCGCGAAGTCACCATCCGTCTGGAAGAGACGCGCATGGCGTCGGAAGAGAAGCAACGCCTGCTTATCAACAGCGAACAGCGGCTCACCACCCAGTTTGAAAATCTCGCCAACCGCATTTTTGAACACAGCGGCCGCAAGGTTGACGAGCAAAATAAGCAAAGTCTGGATCGTTTACTGTTGCCGCTGCGCGAACAGCTGGACGGTTTCCGCCGTCAGGTGCAAGACAGCTTTGGCCAGGAGGCGCGGGAGCGCCACACGCTGACGCACGAGATACGCAATCTGCAGCAGCTGAACGCGCAGATGGCGCGCGAGGCCATCAACCTCACCAAGGCGCTGAAAGGCGACAACAAGACGCAGGGCAACTGGGGCGAGGTGGTATTGAGCCGGGTGCTCGAGGCCTCAGGCCTGCGCGAAGGGCACGAATATGAAACGCAGGTCAACGTGCGGGTGGATCACCAGAGCCGCATGCAGCCCGATGTCATCGTGCGTCTGCCGCAGGGCAAGGATGTAGTGATCGACGCCAAGATGTCGCTGATCGCCTACGAGCGCTATTTTAACGGCGAAGACGAGGTGGAGCGCGAAGCGGCGCTGAGCGAACATATCGCCTCGCTGCGTGGCCACATCCGCATGCTGGGCCGCAAGGACTACCAGCAATTGCCGGGGCTGCGCTCGCTGGATTATGTGTTGATGTTCATTCCGGTCGAACCCGCCTTCCTGCTGGCTATCGATCGCGAACCGGAGCTGATCAGCGAAGCGCTCAAGCACAACATCATGCTGGTCAGCCCGACCACGTTGCTGGTGGCGCTACGCACCATCACCAATCTGTGGCGCTATGAACATCAGAGCCAGAACGCCCAACGCATCGCCGATCGCGCGGCGAAACTGTATGACAAGATGCGGCTGTTCGTGGACGATATGTCCGCGCTGGGGCAGAGCCTGGACAAGGCTCAAGGCAGTTATCGTCAGGCGATGAACAAACTGAGCGAAGGCCGTGGTAATCTTATTGGCCAAATTGAAGGTTTTCGCGCGTTGGGGGTTGAGGTCAAACGGCCGATCAACCCGCTGCTGGCGCAGCAAGCCGGCGCGCAACACGATGAAGCGGAAGAGGCGAACGACGACGATGTCGCCGCGCTGCCGCAGACGAACGACGATGATGATACCGCCGGGGAACCGGGCTTCGTTTCGCACGGCTGAGGCCGTGGCGAGGTGGGGTATTCCCCGGGCTTCTGGTACACTCATCCACACAAAATTGACTGAATAGCAGGCAGGACAATGGCAGATCAATCGCAGGAAACCACCGATTTCGGTTTTCGCACCGTCGCTAGAGACGAAAAACAGGCCATGGTGGCGGACGTTTTTCATTCGGTAGCGGCAAAGTATGACGTGATGAACGACCTGATGTCGTTCGGCATTCACCGTATCTGGAAGCGTTTCACCATTGACTGCAGCGGCGTGCGCCGTGGGCAGCGCGTACTGGATCTGGCCGGCGGCACCGGCGACCTGGCCGCCAAGTTCTCCCGCATGGTGGGCGAGCAGGGGCAGGTGGTGCTGGCTGACATCAACGATTCGATGTTGAAAATGGGGCGCGAGAAGCTGCGCGATCGCGGCATTGTCGGCAACATCAACTACGTCCAGGCCAATGCGGAAGCGTTGCCGTTCCCGGACAACTACTTCGATTGCATCACTATCTCCTTTGGCCTGCGCAACGTCACCGACAAAGACAAAGCGCTGCGTTCGATGTTCCGCGTGCTGAAGCCGGGCGGCCGCCTGCTGGTGCTGGAGTTCTCCAAGCCGCTGCTGGCGCCGCTGAGCAAAGCCTACGACGCTTACTCCTTCCACGTGCTGCCGAAGATCGGCGAGCTGGTGGTGAAAGATCCGGACAGTTACCGCTACCTGGCGGAATCGATCCGCATGCACCCCGATCAGGAAACCCTGAAGGGCATGATGGGCAACGCCGGTTTTGAAAACGTCACCTATTTCAACCTGACCGGTGGGATTGTCGCCCTGCATCGCGGCTTCAAGTTCTGAGAGGGAGATGCCGATGCTGTTTACCCCTCTGCTGACCGGTGCGCTGGAAACCTCGCTGAATAATCTGCTGTTTCGCGATCGCAGCATGAAAGCCGCCCGCCAACGTTTGGCGGGCAAGGTGCTGCGTATTGAACTGGAAGAGTTGGCTTCGCCGCTGGTGCTGGTGTTCAGCGAACTGCGCGTGGATGTGCTGGGGCAGTCTGAAGACAGCGCTGATTGCACGGTGCGCAGCCGCATTCCCTCCTTGCTGAAGCTGCGCGATCGCCAGCAGTTGCCGGTGCTGATGCGCAGCGGTGAATTGACGGTGGAAGGTGATATTCAGGTGGTGCAACAGCTGGTTGGCCTGCTCGATCTGGCGGAGTGGGATCCGGCGGAGTGGCTGGCGCCCTACATCGGCGATATCGCCGCTCAGGGCATCACGCAGGCGCTGGGAAAAGGTGCCTCGTTACTCAAGACCGGATTGATGCGTCGGCAACAAGACATGGCGGAGGCGCTGACCGAAGAGTGGCGTCTGGCGCCGGGGCCGCTGGAAGTGGTGTGGTTCCATGAAGAAGTCGACGCGCTCGCCCGCAGCGCGGAAGCGCTGATTGCCCGTATGGACAAGTTGGAGGGCAAGCGATGACCCCAGGCGAACTGCGTCGTTTGTATTTTATCGTCCGCGTTTTTCTCAGCTATGGGCTGGATGAGCTGATCCCTAAAATGCGTTTGACGCTGCCGCTGCGCTTCGGCCGCCGGCTGCTGTTCTGGATGCCGAATCGGCACAAGGACAAACCGCTGGGTGAACGCCTGCGGCTGGCGCTGCAGGAGTTGGGGCCGGTCTGGATCAAGTTTGGCCAGATGATGTCGACCCGCCGCGATCTGTTTCCACCGCAGATTGCCGATCAGCTGACGCTGCTGCAGGATCGGGTGGCGCCTTTCGACGGTGCGTTGGCGCGCAAGCATATCGAGTTGGCGATGGGCGGCCCGCTGGAAACCTGGTTCGACGACTTCGAGCAGCAGCCGCTGGCTTCCGCTTCGATAGCGCAGGTGCACACCGCGCGGCTGAAAACCACCGGTCAGGAAGTGGTGCTGAAGGTGATCCGGCCGGATATCGGGCCGGTTATCAAGGCCGACGTGCGGCTGATGTACCGGTTGGCCGGCTGGGTGCCGAAGCTGCTGCCGGACGGCCGCCGCCTGCGTCCGCGCGAAGTGGTGCGCGAGTACGAGAAAACGCTGCTGGACGAATTGAACCTGCTGCGCGAAGCGGCCAACGCCATTCAGCTGCGCCGCAATTTCGACGGCAGCCCGATGCTGTATGTGCCGGAGGTCTATTCCGACTACTGCCGTGAAAGCGTATTGGTGATGGAACGCATCTATGGCATTCCGGTTTCGGACATCGCCACGCTGGAGCAACAGGGCACCAACATGAAACTGTTGGCGGAACGCGGCGTCCAGGTGTTCTTTACCCAGGTATTCCGCGACAGCTTCTTCCATGCGGACATGCATCCCGGTAATATTTTCGTCAGCTATGAACATCCGGAGGATCCCTGCTACATCGGCATCGACTGCGGCATCGTCGGTTCGCTGAACAAGGATGACAAACGTTACCTGGCAGAAAACTTCATCGCCTTCTTCAACCGCGATTACCGTAAGGTGGCGGAACTGCACGTCGATTCCGGGTGGGTGCCGCGCGACACCAATGTGGAAGACTTCGAATTCGCCATCCGCACGGTGTGCGAACCGATTTTCGAGAAGCCGCTGGCGGAGATTTCCTTCGGCAACGTGCTGCTGAACCTGTTCAACACCGCGCGCCGCTTCAATATGGAAGTGCAGCCGCAGCTGGTGTTATTGCAGAAGACCTTGCTGTATGTTGAAGGTCTGGGGCGCCAGCTCTATCCGCAGCTGGATCTGTGGACCACCGCCAAGCCGTTCCTCGAGAGCTGGCTGCGCGATCAGGTCGGCATTCCCGCGGTGGTGCGCGCGCTGAAAGAGAAAGCGCCGTTCTGGGCGGAGAAGCTGCCTGAACTGCCCGAGCTGTTTTACGACAGCCTGCAGCAACATAAACTGTTGCAACAAAGCGTTGATAAGCTGACTAATCAGATGCAGGCTCAGCGGGTTCGTCAGGGGCAGTCACGTTATTTGTTCGGCGTTGGCGCTACACTGTTGGTAAGCGGCACGCTGTTGCTGCTGGGGCAAATCGAGGTGTTTCCCGCCTGGATGATGGCCGCCGGCATCGTATGCTGGGTGATTGGCTGGAAGCGAACCACCTGATTTAATTCGTTACTCTGGTAAAGTCGGCCCTATAATGCGGGCTGGCTTTAAAAGACCCTTTAAATTAGAGGTAATTAAAATGGGCGGTATTAGTATTACGCAATTGTTGATCATCGCAGTGATCGTGGTGCTGCTGTTCGGTACCAAAAAACTGCGCACGCTGGGCTCCGATCTCGGCGCCTCGATCAAGGGCTTTAAGAAGGCGATCGGCGACGATACGCCGTCGACCACCAACACGGCTGAAAAAAGCAGCCTGGATGACGCTGACTTCTCGGCCAAGCCTATTACCGAAAAGCAGCCGGAAGTGAAACCGGAAGAGTCGAAGAACAAAGAGCAGGTATAAACCGTGTTTGACATTGGGTTTAGTGAGCTGCTGTTGGTGCTGGTGATCGGCCTGGTTGTCCTGGGGCCGGAACGGTTGCCGGTCGCGGTCAGAACGGTGTCGGGCTGGATCCGCGCGCTGCGCTCGCTGGCGGCCTCGGTGCAGCACGAACTGTCTCAAGAGCTGAAGCTGCAGGAGCTGCAGGACAGCCTGAAAAAAGCGGAACAGGCCGGCCTGCAGAACCTGACGCCGGAGCTGAAGGCGTCGATGGATGAGCTGAAAGACGCGGCGGAATCTTTGAAACGCACCTACCGGGGCGAGAAAGAAGAGCTGGCGAATACCATCCATAATCCGCAGGTCACCGATCCGGAAGCCTTGCATGACGGCGTGACGCCGGCTGAAGCGGCAACCCGCGCCAGCGCGCCCGCCGCTGCGCCAAAACCGCCAGCGGAGCCTGAAGCCGTCGCGCCCGTGTCACCGGCACCGCCAGTGGCGGCGCAACCCGCTAAAGCGCCGGTGGAAACGGCGCCTGCCTCTGTCGAACCTGTTGCGGATAAAACCCCAGCGTCTCACCAACCTAGTGGCGATCGTTAATACATGGCTGTTGAAGATACCCAACCCCTTATCAGTCATCTGATAGAGCTGCGCAAGCGGCTGTTGAACTCGATTATTTGCGTGCTGGCGGTGTTCGTGGTGCTGGTGTTTTTCGCCAATGACATCTACCAGCTGGTTTCCGCGCCGCTGCTCAAGCAGCTGCCGGCCGGGGCGAGCATGATCGCCACCGACGTGGCGTCACCGTTCTTTACTCCGATCAAGCTGACCATGATCGTCTCGGTGTTCGTCTCTGCGCCGATGATCCTGTATCAGGTATGGGCATTCATCGCGCCGGCGCTGTACAAGCACGAACGCCGCCTGATGATGCCGCTGCTGGTGTCCAGCAGCCTGCTGTTTTACCTCGGTATGGCCTTCGCCTACTTCATCGTGTTCCCGCTGGCCTTCGGCTTCTTCGCCAAGACCGCGCCGATGGGGGTGACCATTGCTACCGACATCAAAAACTACCTCGACTTCGTCATGGCGCTGTTTATGGCGTTTGGCGTCGCCTTCGAAGTGCCGGTCGCTATTATTCTGCTGTGCTGGAGTGGCGTCACTTCGCCGGACGACCTGAAGAAGAAACGGCCGTATGTGCTGGTCGGCGCGTTTGTGGTCGGCATGTTGTTGACGCCGCCGGACGTGTTCTCGCAAACCCTGTTGGCGATACCGATGTATCTGCTGTTTGAAGTCGGGGTGTTCTTCGCCCGCTTCTATACCGGCAAACGTCGTCCGCAGGCGGAAGAAGAAGACGAGGGCGACGAACCCCCAGCCCCCTGAACCACATTGATTGCTAAGCCGCCCATTGGGCGGCTTTTGCTTTGGAAAAAACCATGTTTGATATCGGCGTTAATCTTACCAGCAGCCAATTCGCCAAAGACCGTCAGGTGGTGGTGGAGCGCGCCCGCGCCGCAGGGGTGACCGGGATGTTGATTACCGGCACCGATCTGCCGGAGAGCCGCGAAGCCGCCGAACTGGCGCAACAACATCCGGGCTATTGTTGGTCTACCGCCGGCGTACATCCGCACTACGCCAGCAGTTGGAATGAACAAACCGCCGATCAGATTTATGCCCTGGCCGCCCGCCCCGAAGTGGTGGCGGTCGGCGAATGCGGTCTGGATTTCAACCGCAATTTCTCGACGCCTGAGCAGCAGGAAGCGGCGTTCACTGCGCAGCTGGCGCTGGCGGCGGAGTTGGCGCTGCCGGTGTTTCTTCATTGCCGCGACGCACACGCACGTTTTGCCGAGCTACTGACGCCGTGGTTGGATAAACTGCCCGCGGCCGTGGTGCACTGCTTCACCGGCACCGCCGAAGAATTAGCAAGCTGTCTGTCGTTGGGCCTGTCGATCGGGATTACCGGTTGGGTCTGCGACGAGCGGCGCGGCCTGGAATTGCGCGCCCTGTTGCCGCAGATCCCGGCCGAGCGTCTGCTGCTGGAAACGGACGCCCCTTATCTGTTGCCCCGGGATTTACTGCCTAAACCCGCATCTCGCCGCAACGAACCCTGTTTCCTGCCCCACATCGTGCATCAGGTCGCCATCTGGCGGCAGGAAGAGCCGCAATGGCTGGGGCAAAAAACCGATGAGAACGCCCGCCGGCTATTCCGGCTGGTTTGAGCTAGGAGAAAACTATGAGCTATGCATTTCCGGGCACCTTCCCTGGTCGCCGTATGCGCCGCGTGCGCCGTCATGACTTCAGCCGCCGCCTGGTCGCCGAGAACCAACTGACGGTCAACGACCTGATCTATCCGGTGTTTGTCATGGAAGGCAGCAACCGCCAGGAAGAAGTGGCCTCGATGCCTGGCGTATCGCGCATGACGATCGATCTGCTGGTCAAGGAAGCGGAAGCCATCGCCAAACTCGGCGTGCCGGTGATTTCCCTGTTCCCGGTGATCGAACCGGGCCTGAAATCGCTGCATGCGGAAGAAGCCTATAACCCGGAAGGGCTGGTGCAGCGCACGGTGCGCGCGCTGAAAGACGCGGTGCCTGAGCTGGGCATTCTGACCGACGTAGCGCTCGATCCTTACACTACGCACGGGCAGGACGGGGTGATCGATGAACAGGGCTACGTAATTAACGACGTGACCAAAGACATTCTGGTGCGTCAGGCGCTGTCCCATGCCGAAGCGGGCGCGGAAATCGTGGCGCCGAGCGACATGATGGACGGCCGCATCGGGGCGATCCGCGATCGTCTGGAGCTGCAGGGCCTGGTGAACACTCAGATCATGGCCTACTCCGCCAAGTACGCTTCCTGTTACTACGGCCCGTTCCGCGATGCGCTGGGCTCCAGCGGCAATCTGAAGGGCGGCAACAAGAAGACTTATCAGATGGATCCGGCCAACAGCGACGAAGCGCTGCAGGAGATTGCACAGGATCTGCAGGAAGGTGCGGACATGGTGATGGTGAAGCCGGGCATGCCGTACCTGGACGTGGTGCGCCGCGTGAAGGATACCTTCGGCGTGCCGACCTTCGCTTATCAGGTGTCCGGTGAGTACGCCATGCACATGGCGGCGATTCAGAACGGCTGGCTGCAGGAGCAGCCGGCGGTGATGGAGTCGTTGATGTGCTTCAAACGCGCCGGTGCCGACGGCGTGCTGACTTACTTCGCCAAGCGTGTCGCCCAGTGGCTGCATGAAGAAGCGCTGCGCCGCTAAGCGCGAAACCGTAAAAAAGGCGCCTGAGGGCGCCTTTTTACATTACATTTTCTGGAATTGCCGATTGTCGATGCTTTGACTGACCTGTTTGTTGATCAGGTTCAGCAGCAGCATGGATCGCGCCTCGCCGTCCGGCTCGGTGTAGATCGCCTGCAATCCTTCGAACACGCCGTCGACGATCAGGACGGTATCCCCAGGCTGTGGGGTTTCCGGATCGACATAGGCTTCGCTGGCGTGGGTGCGCAGCTCATCGATCACCTTGCTCGGGATGACGCTCGGCAGCGCGCCGAAACGCACGAAGTGGCTGACGCCGCGGGTGGCGCTGATGGTGGTGGTGTGAATGCGCTCCGGGTCGAACTCCACAAACAGATAGTTGGGAAACAGGGGTTCGCTGACCGCAATGCGTTTGCCACGCACGATTTTTTCCAGCGTGATGATCGGGCTGAGGCAGTTTACCTGCTGCCGTTCCAGATGTTCCTGCGCTCGCAACAGCTGACCGCGTTTGCAATAAAGTAGATACCAGGATTCCATAATTTCACATGCCTTTCTGCCAGCCGGTAAGCATATCAAAAGCTATTCCGGATACATAGTGATGCAAGTTTCAGCATGTAACATCGCCTATCTCTATGAATCTATGGCTATTAGCGAAGGGTCACACACTTGTCGATACGGTGCTGGTATAACAGAGGACTGAAAAATTTGTTACCGTCACAGTATGGCAAGGCGTTGCGCCACCGGCTGTGACGCTATTCATCGTTTTTGACCGAGGGGGAGAGAAATGGAGCTGTTTCTGTTGAGCAACGGCAAGCTGTCTGGCGAAGCCGAACTGCTGGGGTACGCCAAAAGCCAACTGCTGGCGATGATTGCGCGCCGCGGCATTAAATCCGCCGTCTTTATCCCTTACGCGCTGATCCGTTACGACTACGATCGGCGTGCGCAGGAGCTGGCGCAAACATTGGGCATTGAAGTCACCAGCATCCACCACGCCGCTTCGCCCGCGGAGGCCATCGCGCAGGCGGAATGCATTTTGGTCAGCGGCGGCAATACCTGGTTGCTGAACCAGATGCTGCACGAGCAAGGCCTGATTGTGCCTATCCAGCGCGCGGTGCGCGAACGCGAAGTGCCTTACGTCGGCTGGAGTGCCGGTTGCAACGTGGCCACGCCGAGCATTCGCACCACCAACGATATGCCGGTGCGCTGCAGCGTGGTGCTGCCGGCGTTGGGGCTGTTCCCGGTGCAGATCAACCCGCATTACATCGATGCGCATATCAGCGGCCACATGGGCGAAACCCGTGACGAGCGCCTGGCGGAGTTCTGCGCGATCAACCCGAGCGAATCGGTAGTGGCGCTGCGTGAAGGCAGCCTGTTGCACGTTGAAGGCAACCAGCTGCGTTACTTCAGCGCCAACGGGCAGGGCTTCAAGGTGTTCCGCCACGGCGAAGAGACGCGCGAATATCAGGATACGCGCGCATTGGCCTCGCTGGTGCCGTTCCACTGCCGCTGAACGCCGCCCGGCAGCGGGCGGCGTTAACAAAATTGCAGCAACAACCGTGAAGAGGGCTTATAATGCCCTCCCCACTGGCCGCTATAATGATCAGCATGAAATACCGTGACTTACGCGATTTCCTCTCGTTGCTGGAGAAGAGAGGGGAACTAAAACGCATCAGCCAGCCGATCGATCCTTACTTGGAAATGACGGAGATTGCCGATCGCACCCTGCGGGCGGGCGGCCCGGCATTGCTGTTTGAAAACCCGAAAGGGTACGACATGCCGGTGCTGTGCAACCTGTTCGGCACCGCCAATCGCGTGGCGATGGGCATGGGGCAGGAAGACATCAGCGCGCTGCGCGAAGTCGGCAAACTGCTGGCGTTCCTCAAAGAACCGGAACCGCCGAAAGGTTTCCGCGATCTGTTCGACAAAATGCCGAAGTTCAAGCAGGTGCTGAACATGCCGACCAAGGTGCTGGGTTCAGCGCCTTGTCAGGAGCAGGTATGGCAAGGCGATGATGTCGATCTCAGCCGTATTCCGGTGATGCACTGCTGGCCGGAAGACGCCGCGCCGCTGATCACCTGGGGGCTGACGGTGACCCGCGGCCCGCACAAGGAACGGCAAAACCTCGGCATCTACCGCCAGCAGGTGCTGGGCAAGAATAAAGTGATCATGCGCTGGCTGTCGCACCGCGGCGGCGCGCTGGATTACCAGGAGTGGTGCCAGGCGCATCCCGGCGAGCGTTTCCCGGTCGCCGTGGCGTTGGGCGCCGATCCCGCCACTATCCTCGGCGCGGTCACGCCGGTGCCGGATACCCTGTCTGAATACGCCTTTGCCGGGCTGCTGCGCGGCAATAAAACCGAAGTGGTCAAGTGCCTTTCCAACGATCTGGAAGTGCCCGCCAGTGCTGAAATCGTGCTGGAAGGCTATATCGAACCGGGTGAAATGGCGCCGGAAGGCCCGTACGGCGATCACACCGGCTACTACAATGAAATCGACCAGTTCCCGGTATTCACCGTCACCCACATCACCCAGCGCCGCAACGCGATCTATCACTCGACCTACACCGGCCGGCCGCCGGATGAGCCGGCGATCCTGGGCGTGGCGCTGAACGAAGTGTTCGTGCCGATCCTGCAAAAGCAGTTCCCGGAAATCGTTGATTTCTATCTGCCGCCGGAGGGATGCTCGTATCGCCTGGCGGTAGTGACCATGAAAAAACAGTACGCCGGCCACGCTAAACGCGTGATGATGGGCGTCTGGTCGTTCCTGCGGCAGTTTATGTACACCAAATTTGTTATCGTCTGTGATGATGACGTCAATGCGCGCGACTGGAACGACGTGATTTGGGCGATCACGACACGAATGGATCCGGCAAGGGATACCGTTCTGGTGGAGAATACGCCGATCGACTATCTGGACTTCGCCTCGCCGGTTTCCGGGCTGGGTTCGAAGATGGGGCTGGACGCCACCAATAAATGGCCGGGTGAAACCGATCGCGAATGGGGCCGTCCGATTCAGATGGATGAAAAGGTACGTGCGCGCGTCGACGAAATCTGGGATGAGCTCGCAATCTTCAGTGACAGGGAGCCGACGTTATAACGTCAGGCTCTGTTCTCAGCTTTGCATTGATGACCCGACAGAGGGAACGCATGACAATATTGAGCTGTAAAGTGACCTCGGTAGAGGCCATTACCGATACGGTTTATCGGGTACGTCTGGTGCCTGAACAGCCGTTTTCTTTCAAGGCAGGGCAATATCTGATGGTGGTGATGGACGAGCGCGACAAGCGTCCGTTCTCGCTGGCATCTACCCCGACGCAGCAAGATTATATCGAGCTGCATATCGGCGCTTCGGAACTGAATTTGTACGCCATGGCGGTGATGGATCGCATCCTGAAAGAGCAGGCGATCACCGTCGACATGCCGCACGGCGATGCCTGGCTGCGGGAAGAGGGCAGCCGTCCGCTGGTGCTGATCGCCGGTGGCACCGGTTTCTCTTATGCGCGTTCAATTCTGCTGACCGCGTTGGAGCAGCAGCCCGATCGCGACATTTCTATCTACTGGGGCGGGCGTGAGCTGAAGCACCTGTACGATCTGAGCGAGCTGGAAGCGCTGTCGTTGCAGCACCCGAACCTGAAGGTGATCCCGGTGGTCGAGCAGCCGGATGCCGAATGGCGCGGCCGCAGCGGCACCGTGCTCAGCGCGGTGCTGCAGGATTTCGGGACGCTGGCGGAGCATGACATCTATATCGCCGGGCGTTTCGAGATGGCGAAAATCGCCCGCGAGCGTTTCTGCGCCGAGCGCGGCGCGCAGGAAGCGCATATGTTCGGCGACGCGTTTTCGTTTATCTGACAGAAGCGATGCACAGTGAACGGGGTGGCCGAGGGTCGCCCCGTTTTTATTTGGGCGTCGGCAAATTTCAGGCATAAAAAACCCGCCCCTGACAGGCGGGAAGAACGGCAACTAAACTTGGCGGGATGCCGCGATTTGAAGTGGTGACGCGGTCATCCCAAGATAGACACAGCTAAACGCGTTCAAAGACGGTGGCGATACCCTGGCCCAGACCGATGCACATGGTCGCCAGGCCAAACTGCGCGTCGCGACGTTCCATGTTGTTCAACAAGGTAGTCGAGATGCGAGAGCCTGAACAACCCAGCGGGTGGCCGAGCGCGATGGCGCCGCCGTTCAGGTTGATCTTGTCGTCGAGGCTGTCCATCAGCCCCAGATCCTTGATGCACGGGAGCGACTGGGCGGCGAACGCTTCGTTCAGCTCGAACAGATCGATGTCCTGCACGCTCAGACCGGCACGTTTCAGCGCCAGCTTGCTGGCCGGCACCGGGCCGTAGCCCATGATGGAAGGATCGCAGCCGACGACCGCCATCGAGCGGATACGGGCGCGGGCCTTCAAACCGAGCGCTTTGGCGCGCGATTCGCTCATCAGCAGCATGGCGGAAGCGCCGTCCGACAGGGCGGAAGAACTGCCGGCGGTGACGGTGCCGTTGACCGGATCGAACGCTGGGCGCAGGGCCGACAGGCTTTCGACGGTGGTTTCCGGGCGAATGACTTCATCGAAGTCGAAACGGGTCAGCACGCCGTCGGCGTCGTGGCCGTTGGTCGGTACGATCTCGTTTTTAAAGTAACCCGCCAGCGTCGCTGCATGCGCGCGCTGGTGGGAGCGGGCGGCGAATTCATCCTGCATCTGGCGGCTGATGTTGTGCATCTTGGCCAGCATTTCGGCGGTCAGCCCCATCATCCCGGCGGCTTTGGCCACGCTGCGGCTCAGGCCCGGATGGAAATCCACGCCGTGGTTCATCGGCACATGGCCCATGTGTTCCACGCCGCCGATCAGGCTGACGTGCGCGTCGCCCACCATGATGGCGCGCGCCGCGTCATGCAGCGCCTGCATCGAAGAGCCGCACAGGCGGTTGACGGTCACCGCCGGCACGCGGTGCGGGATCTCGGCCAGCAGCGCGGCGTTGCGGGCGATGTTGAAGCCTTGCTCCAGCGTCTGCTGCACGCAGCCCCAGTAAATGTCATCGATCTCGGCGGCGTCCAGCGCCGGGTTGCGGCTCAGCACTTCGCGCATCAGGTGAGCGGAGAGATCTTCGGCGCGTACCTGGCGGAAGGCGCCACCCTTGGAGCGGCCCATCGGCGTGCGTACGGCATCAACAATAACTACGTTTTCCATCTTTATGACCTCATGCCGGTTGGCGGGTAGCGACGTCGGACAGCGGTGTCGCCACCGGGTAGTAGCTTTCATTGTGCTCGGCCTTGGCGCGCAGACCGGCCGGCACCTGATACAGCGCGCCGAGGTGTGCGTAACGCTGGGCCAGCTCAACGTAGTTGGCGGTGCCAAGCGTATCCAGGTAGCGGAACGCGCCGCCGTGGAACGGAGGGAAGCCGATGCCGTAGACCAGCGCCATATCGGCTTCCGCCGGGCTGGCGACGATCTTCTCTTCCAGGCAGCGAACCACCTCGTTGATCATCGGGATCATCATGCGCGCGATGATTTCTTCGTCGCTGATGGTCTGGCGCGGTTGGCTCACTTCGGCCAGCAGCGCATCGGTCTGTTCGTCGTTGTCCTTGCGCGGCTTGCCTTTGTTGTCCTGGCTGTAACGGTAGAAGCCCAGTTGGTTTTTCTGACCGAAGCGCTGGCTGTCGAACATCACGTCAATGGCGTCGCGGTAGTCTTTGCTCATGCGATCCGGGAAGCCGGCGGCCATCACCGCCTGCGCGTGGTGCGCGGTATCGATGCCCACGACGTCGAGCAGGTAGGCCGGGCCCATCGGCCAGCCGAACTGTTTCTCCATCACTTTATCGATCTGACGGAAGTCGGCGCCGTCGCGCAGCAGCAGGCTGAAACCGGCGAAATACGGGAACAGCACGCGGTTGACGAAGAAGCCCGGGCAGTCGTTCACCACGATCGGCGTTTTGCCCATGCGGCTGGCGTAGGCCACCACTTTGGCGATGGTGTCGTCGCTGGTCTGTTCGCCGCGGATGATCTCGACCAGCGGCATGCGGTGCACCGGGTTAAAGAAGTGCATGCCGCAGAAGTTTTGCGGGCGCTTCAGCGATTTTGCCAGGTGATTAATCGGAATGGTCGAGGTGTTCGACGCCAGAACAGTGTCTTCACCGATCAGGCCTTCCACTTCCGACAGCACGGCGGCTTTCACCTTCGGATTCTCCACCACCGCTTCGACGATCACCTGCGCGCGCTCGATGCCAGCGTAGTCCAGCGTCGGCTGAATGGTCGACAGCACCTGCGCCATTTTCAGGCCATCCAGCTTGCCGCGTTCCAGCTGCTTGTTGAGCAGCTTGGCCGCTTCGCTCATGCCCAGCGTCAGCGACTTGTCGCTGATGTCTTTCATGATCACCGGCACGCCTTTCAGCGCCGATTGGTAGGCGATGCCGCCGCCCATGATGCCGGCGCCCAGCACCGCCGCCTGTTTCGGCGCATCCACATTCTTGGCCAGCTTTTTCGCCTGGCCCTTCACGAACTGGTCGTTAAGGAAGATGCCGACCAGCGCGCGCGCTTCGTTGGAACGCGCCAACGGCACGAAGCTGGCGGTTTCCAGTTTCAGCGCTTCATCGCGGCCCAGCTTGGCGGCGGCTTCAATGGTCTTCACTGCGGTCATCGGCGCCGGGTAATGTTTGCCGGCGGTCTGCAGCACCATGCCTTTGGCGGTGGTGAAGCTCATCGCCGCTTCGATCGGGCTGAGTTTCAGCGGCTCCAGCTTCGGTTGACGCGCGGCGCGCCAGTCCAGTTTGCCGTCGATCGCCTGCTGCAGCATTTTGAGCGCCGCTTCGGCCAGTTTTTCCGGCGCCACTACCGCATCGACCAGGCCGACTTTCAACGCGTCTTTGGCGCTGACGTCTTTGCCGGCGGCGATGATTTCCAGCGCGCTGTCGTTACCCAGCAGGCGCGGCAGGCGGACGGAACCGCCGAAGCCCGGCATGATGCCCAATTTGGTTTCCGGCAGGCCGATACGCGCGTCCGGTGAGGCGACGCGGAAATCGGTCGCCAGAATGCATTCGCAACCGCCGCCGAGCGCATAGCCGTTAATGGCCGAAATGGTCGGCACCGGCAAATCTTCCAGCCGGTTAAAGACGTTGTTGGCGAACACCAGCCACTCTTGCAGCTTTTCGGCCGGCGCGGCGAACAGAGAAAGGAATTCGGTGATATCGGCGCCGACGATAAACGCGGCTTTGGTGGAGCGCAGCAACAGCCCCTTCAGCGCAGGCTGGTTTTCCAGCACGGTGAGCGCTTCGCCCAGGCTGGCGACGGTGCGGGTATCCAGCTTGTTGACCGAGCCTGGTGCATTGAACACCAGCTCGGCGATGCCGTTATCGAGCCAGTGCAGTTGTAATGTTTCGCCTTGGTAGAGCATGTCTATCTCCTGAATCAGCGTATGATCTGGTATGACCAGATGAAGAGGAGTGTGGTTTTTATGTTAATAATATGCAAATAAGAGATTGCATATTTGCTGGTCGGATCACATCTCACCAAGTTAGTGTTTTGATTTAGAACGAAGTTATATTTTATGTGCTATCGGCATTTGCTGGAGTTGGTCGGCCCTCATACACTTGCTCGCAGCGATTGATCATTCAGACGAGGTTACGCATGAATAAGGCGGCTTGTGTCAAACGCAGCGGCTTATGGAGCATTCCCGCCAGAACCATGACGCTGGCGTGTCTGTTGGTGTTCATGGCACAAATGGCGACGACCGTGTACCTGCCTTCGCTGCCGACGGTGATGCGGGAGTTGACGATGAGCCGGCGAGCCACCGAGTTGTCCATTTCAATCTTCGTCATCGGCGCTGCGTTGCCGGTGCTGTTCTGGGGCGCGGCGGCCGATCGCTTTGGCCGTCGAGCGCCGCTGACGCTTTCCCTGTTTCTCTTCATTGGCTGCAGCGGGCTGTTGGCGCTGTGCAGCAACGGCGCCGAGCTGCTGACCCTGCGCGCTCTGCAGGGCGTCGGCGCCGGCGGTGCGGCGATCATTGCGCGTATCATCGTGCGGGATAACTGGAGCGGTGATGAGCTGGCGCGCCGTCTGTCGGTGCTCTCCATCGCTTTCATCACCGCGCTGGGCGGGGGGCAGTTTATCGGCGGCCTACTCAGCCAATATTCGCACTGGCAGATGGGCTTCGTCTTGATGGGCGCCACCGGATTGACCGTTCTGGCGCTGATGGCGACGCTGCCGCTGGAGGCGGGGCGGGCACGCGGGCCACGTCCGGCGATGGCGGCCACCTACTTCGCCATCCTGCGGCGGCCGGGGTTCTTTTGGCCGGCCTGCGTTGGCGGGCTGGGCTTCGCCACCACGGTGACGTTGCAGGAGGTGAGCCCGTTCGTCATGCAGCAAGGTTTTGGTCTCAACGTCACGGCGTTCGGCGCGTTGGGATTGGTGATCGGCATCGCCTACTTTAGCGGCGCGTTGACGGTGAACCGCACGGTGGCGCGTGTCGGCGGGAAAAAGCTGATGCAAACCGGCAGCGGCATCGTGGCTCTGGCGACGGCAGCGATCCTGCTGCTGTGGTGGAGCGGCGTCCTGGCCGGCCTTTCCGGCATGGCGGTGTTCATCGCGCTGTATTGCCTGACTATTTTTGGCCAGGCGGTGCTGTTTCCCAACAGCATGGCGATGGCGGTCAGCGACGCCAAAGAGTACGGCGCCTATGCGATGGCGCTGTGCGGTTTTCTGCAGCAGTGTCTGGCGGGCGTCGCCGCAGCCGGCGCGGTGTTGTTGGAGCACCATGGCCTGTGGGCGCTGGCGATAGCGCTGCTCGGTCTGGCCGGCTGGCTGATGGTTAAACTGCGGATGTAACGGCATTTGCAGGGAATTGCGAGCTGCTCCGCATGCCCAACGCGATGAGGTTGGTGCGCCGGAGCGCTGTGTTAAGATGGCTTCTTTCGTGCTAAGGCATAAGGGTATTGTGATGGAAACGCTGGCTTCTTTGTATAACGACCACCTGGCAGAGCTGCAAAAACGCGCGCGCGAAGTGCTTGAACGCAACAAGTTGGATGCGCTGCTGATTCACTCCGGGGAACTGCAAAAGGTATTTTTGGACGACCATAGCTATCCGTTCAAAGTGAATGCGCATTTCAAAGCCTGGGTGCCGGTGACGTCGGTGCCGAACTGCTGGTTGTGGATCGACGGCGTCAATAAGCCGAAGCTGTGGTTCTACTCTCCGGTTGACTATTGGCATAGCGTAGAGCCGCTGCCGAACAGTTTCTGGACCAAATCCCTTGAATTGATGCCGCTGGCCAACGCTGACGCTATTGCGCAGCAGCTTCCGCCTCAGCGTGAGCGCGTCGGCTATATCGGTTATGCGCAACAGCGCGCCCGCGATCTCGGCATCCCTTCTGAGAACATCAATCCGAAAGCGGTGTTGAACTACCTGGATTTCCACCGTTCGATCAAAACCGGTTACGAGCTGGCCTGCATGCGCGAAGCGCAGAAGACGGCGGTAACCGGCCATCGCGCGGCGCATGAGGCCTTCCTCTCCGGCATGAGCGAGTTCGACATCAACCTGGCCTACCTGACGGCGACCGGCCACCGCGATACCGACGTGCCTTACGACAACATCGTGGCGCTGAACGAACACGCTTCGGTGCTGCACTACACCAAACTGGATCACCAGCCGCCGGCCGAGTCACTGAGTTTCCTGATCGACGCCGGTGCGGAATATAACGGCTACGCCGCCGATCTGACCCGCACCTATGCAGCGCAAAGCGGCAGCGAGTTCGCCCACCTGGTGAAAGATCTCAATAGTGAACAACTGGCGTTGATCGACACCATCAAGACCGGCGTGCGCTATACCGACTATCATGTGCAGATGCACCAGCGCATCGCCAAGCTGCTCAAGAATCACAAGCTGGTGGACGGCCTTAGCGAAGAGGCGATGGTTGAAACGGGCATCACCACGCCGTTCCTGCCGCACGGGTTGGGTCACCCGCTGGGCCTGCAGGTGCACGACGCCGCCGGCTTTATGCAGGATGAGCAAGGCACCCATCTGGCGGCGCCGTCCAAGTATCCGTTCCTGCGGTGTACCCGCGTGTTGCAGCCGGGCATGGTGTTGACCATCGAACCGGGTCTGTACTTTATCGACTCTCTGTTGGCGCCGTGGCGCAGCGGTGAGTTCAAGCAGCACTTCGCCTGGGATCGCATCGATGCGCTGAAGCCGTATGGCGGCATCCGTATCGAAGACAACATCGTGATCCACGAAAAGCGCATCGAGAACATGACGCGCGATCTGAACCTGGCCTGATGCGGCCGTACCCGATACCGGCGGAAGCAACCTGCTTTACCGAAGAGATAAAGAAGAGCCGTTTTATCACCCTGCTGGCGCCGACCAGCGGGGTAGAAGCGGCAAAGACGTTTATTCAGCAGGTACGGGATGAGCACCCGGCGGCGCGGCACCACTGCTGGGCCTTCGTCGCCGGTAGTCCCGATGACTCGCAGCAGTTGGGGTTCTCCGACGACGGCGAACCGTCGGGCACCGCCGGCAAACCGATCCTCGCGCAGCTGATGGGCAGCGGTATCGGCGAAGTGACCGCCGTGGTTGTCCGTTACTACGGCGGCGTCAAATTAGGCACCGGCGGGCTGGTGAAAGCCTATGGCAACGGTGTGCAACAGGCGTTGAAGCAGTTGGCATTGGTACAAAAGGTGCCGGAAGCCGAATATATCTTGCAGTGCGACTATGCGCAGTTGGCGTTGGTGGAGAACTTGCTGCAGCAAACCGCAGGTCGGATCCTGCAGGGCGAATACGGCGCCGCCGTCGTGCTGCATCTGGCGTTGCCGGCCACCGAGGTCGATCTGTTTGGGAATAAATTGCGTGATCTCAGTCGCGGTAATTTGCAATTAACCCCCATTTCGCAATAATTCCTCCCAATTGAATTGCTAAGGATCGTGCTGAAATGCATTTTCGCGCCATAACCCGTATCGTTGGTCTGCTGGTCATCCTGTTCTCCGGGACGATGTTTATTCCCGGCTTGGTGGCATTGATTTACCGCGATGGGGCGGGGCGCGCGTTCAGCCAAACCTTCTTCGTGGCACTGACCATCGGCCTGATGCTGTGGTGGCCGAACCGCAAACAGAAACACGAGCTGAAGCCGCGCGAAGGCTTCCTGATCGTCGTATTGTTCTGGACCGTGCTGGGCAGCGTAGGGGCATTGCCGTTCCTGTTTTCGGAACGGCCCAACTTGTCGCTGACCGACGCCTTCTTTGAATCCTTCTCGGGATTGACGACTACCGGCGCGACGACGCTGGTGGGGCTGGACTCGCTGCCGAAGGCCATTCTGTTTTATCGCCAAATGCTGCAATGGATGGGCGGTATGGGGATCATCGTGTTGGCGGTAGCGATACTGCCGATACTCGGCGTCGGCGGCATGCAGCTGTATCGGGCGGAAATGCCCGGGCCGCTGAAAGATAACAAGATGCGTCCGCGCATTGCCGAAACCGCCAAAACTCTGTGGCTAATCTATGTATTGCTGACCGTGGCCTGCGCGCTGGCGCTATGGGGTGCCGGGATGTCGGTGTTCGATGCCATCGGCCACAGTTTCTCGACTATCGCCATCGGCGGTTTTTCTACCCACGACGCCAGTATCGGTTATTACGCCAGTCCGACCATCAACACCATCATCGCCGTGTTCCTGCTGATTTCCGGCTGTAACTATGGCCTGCACTTCGCTTTGCTGAGCGGCCGCAGTCTGAAGGTGTATGGGCGCGATCCTGAATTCCGCATGTTTATCTTCGTTCAGCTGACGCTGGTGGTGGTGTGTACGTTGGTGCTTTGGGGGCATGGCGTGTACAAGAGCGGTATGGAAACGCTCAATCAGGCGTTTTTCCAGGTGGTCTCGATGGCGACCACGGCCGGTTTTACGACCGACAGCATCGCCAAATGGCCGCTGTTCTTACCGATGTTGTTGCTGTGTTCGGCGTTCATCGGCGGCTGCGCCGGCTCGACCGGCGGCGGCCTGAAGGTGATCCGTATTCTGCTGCTATACCTGCAGGGCTCGCGCGAGTTGAAGAGGCTGGTGCACCCCAATGCGGTCTATACCATCAAACTGGGCAACCGCGCGCTGCCGGAACGCATTCTGGAAGCGGTATGGGGATTCTTCTCCGCCTACGCGCTGGTGTTTATCGTCAGCATGCTGGCGATCATTGCCACCGGTGTCGACGACTTTTCCGCGTTCGCCGCAGTGACGGCAACGCTCAATAACCTTGGCCCCGGCCTGGGCGTGGTGGCGGATAACTTCACCACGATGCCGGCGGCAGCCAAGTGGATCCTGGTGGTGACGATGCTGTTCGGGCGTCTGGAAGTGTTTACATTGCTGGTGCTGTTCACGCCAACCTTCTGGCGTGAGTGAGCCTGATATAAGGAGTACGCCATGAAGGCATTGATACTTTATTCGAGCCGTGACGGGCAAACACGTGCTATCGCTTCTTATATAGCAAGCAAGTTGCAGGACACGCTGCGCTGTGAGGTGATCGATCTGCTGCAGGCGGAACAGGTCGACCTTAGCCAGTATCAGCAGGTGATGATCGGCGCCTCCATCCGCTACGGGCACTTTAACCCGGTACTGGATAAATTCGTTAAGCGCCATGCCGAACAGCTGAATAGGATGCCGAGCGCGTTCTTCGCGGTGAACCTGACCGCGCGTAAACCGGAAAAGCGTTCGCCGCAAACCAACGCCTATACCCGCAAGTTCCTGTTGGCCTCGCCGTGGCAGCCAAAACAGTGCGCGGTGTTTGCCGGCGCATTGCGTTATCCGCGCTATCGTTGGTTCGACCGCATCATGATTCAATTTATTATGCGTATGACGGGCGGTGAAACGGATACCAGTAAGGAAGTGGAGTACACAGATTGGCAGCAGGTCGATCGTTTCGCCCAGGAATTTAGCCAGATCCAGTACGAAAAGTGACAAAAACGCGGGTTTGGCCAGCGTTTTGCCGAAAAAATCCGCGTTTGAAAAGTTTTTTGCAATTAGGGGTTGCGGCCCGCCGAGAACTCCCTATAATGCGCCTCCACTGACCGGGAACAAC
>NZ_JBPAFV010000005.1:0-205225 GCF_050880365.1 Serratia sp. BFP-2025
GGATTTTTTCTCTTTCTTCCCGGCCGCTGTGTGAAGTGAATCACTTGCGCCGTGTCGATGGAGGCGCATTATAGGGATCCGAGTTTTTTGCACAACCCCTTTTTTGATCTTTTCTTTCTGTTTGCACACTTTTCAGCCCTTCCGGGTGGATCTTGTGCGATCAGGGCCATTTTCCGCAGGATCCGGCGCTGCCGTTGGTTGTAATTCCATCGCCAGAGTCTAGTATTGCCGGTAAATATGATCCCGACGTGAGGCAGCACTATGTCCGATGCAGTACGTTCTTATCTTCAATACACCCCCAAACTCGGTCAGCGCGTGCTGATCGATCCTTCCAGCGTCGTGATCGGCGACGTCGATCTGGCGGATGACGTCAGCATCTGGCCGCTGGTCGCTATCCGCGGCGACGTCAATGCGGTAAAGATCGGCGCACGCAGCAATATTCAGGATGGCAGCGTGCTGCATGTGACTCACCGCTCCGAACATAACCCCGATGGTTATCCCCTGTTAATTGGCGAAGACGTTACCGTGGGCCATAAAGCGATGCTGCACGGCTGCGCCATCGGCAACCGGGTGCTGGTCGGGATGGGATCGATCCTGTTGGACGGTGTAGTCGTAGAAGACGACGTAATGATTGGCGCCGGCAGTTTGGTGGCGCCGGGCAAGCGTCTGGCGAGCGGCTATCTTTATATGGGTAGCCCGGCACGCCAGGTTCGGCCGCTGACCGCCGCCGAGTTGGAGGGATTGCTTTATTCTTCTAACAACTATGTACGCTGGAAAGACGAATACCTGTCGGAAGATATCTGATGGGCGCCCCGTTCCCTATAAAGAGAACGGGGTAGGATTTATGCCGCCAGCTCGCTGCGCAGCTGGCGCAAGACCGGTTCTATCTCTGGCATCACGCCGTGCCACAGCAGGAAAGCATGCGCCGCCTGCCCCACCAGCATACCCAGCCCATCGGCGTATTCCGTTGCGCCCTGCAGCTGCGCCCAGGCCAGAAATGGCGTAATGCCTTGCTGATAGAACATGTCATAGCAACGGGTTTGCGCGTTCACCACGCCTGCAGGCAACGCCGGGATCTCCCCGCTGATGCCGGACGCCGTCGCATTGATCACCAGATCGAACGCTTGCTGATCCAGTTGATCCATCGGCGCCGCCGAGATCTCCCCCAGATGCCGGAAAGCGTCGGCCAATTCCTGGGCCCGGCTGAAGGTACGATTGGTGATGGTGAGTCGGCAGCCGAAAGACAGCAGCGGCAGGATCACGCCGCGTGCCGCACCGCCGGCGCCCACCAGCAGAATGCGATCCTGCGGCCGAATCAATTGCTGGCGCTGCAGATCGGTCAACAAACCGATGCCGTCGGTGTTGTCCCCCAGCAGTTCGCCATTCGGCAATACCTTCAGGGTGTTGACCGCGCCGGCCATCGCCGCGCGCTCACTCAGTTCAGAGGCGGCCGTGTAAGCACGCTCTTTGAAGGGCACCGTAACGTTCGCCCCCAGCCCTCCGGCACGGATAAACGCCCGCAGGCTGGTTTCAAAACCGTCCAACGGCGCCAACACCGCGCCATAAGGGTGCTCAATGCCGGTCTGAGCAGCAAACAGCGCATGAATTCGCGGCGACTTGCTGTGGCCAATAGGGTTGCCAAATACCGCAAACTTCTCCATGCCCATTACCTCTAGCCCTGACGGATCTGTTCGCCGGTCAGTGCATCTCTGATCTCGGAAGGATTAAGACGGCCGCCCACCTCACCGGCCAATACCGGGAAAGCGTCGCCGAATTGCCGCGTGACTTCATCCGCACTGCGGCACGGCTCCAGCCCGCTGAGATTGGCGCTGGTCGACACGAGCGGCTTGCCGTACTGCCGACACAGCTGCTGCACCAACGGATGATCGCTGACGCGCACCGCCAGCGAGCTGAAACGCCCGGTCAGCAAACGTGGCGTCTCCGGCCGAGCGGGCAACACCCAGGTTACCGGCCCTGGCCAGCTGGCAAACATCGTCGCGCGCTGCTGTTCGCTGAGCACACTGTCATCGATATATGGCTTAAGCTGTGCATAGTCGGCGGCGATCAGAATCAGCCCCTTTTCCCACGGCCGCTGTTTCAACGCCAGCAGCGCATTGACCGCCTGTTCGCTGTCGGGATCGCAACCCAGGCCGAATACCGCTTCGGTGGGATAGGCAATAACCTGCTGTTGATGCAAAGCATCGATGATAGATAAAAGGTTCGGGCTTAATTCTGAGTTCATGATGTGATTATTCTGTAGTCGCGACGGGTTTGCCGCACAGCTTGCTGGCACAGCACAGGACGGGGCCCTTTGCCGTGCGCTTTTCCATCAGCAACGGGTAATGGCAGTAGGCGCATTCACCGGCGACGGGTTTAACATTGAGGGCGAACTGGCATTCCGGGTAACGATCGCAGGAATGAAAAACCTTGCCGTAGCGCGACTTACGCTGCAACAGCTTGCCTTGCCCGCACTGCGGACAGGTAATGGCGGTTTCGTCAGGCTTGTCGATCACTTCAGTGTGGTCGCACTGCGGATAATCGCTGCAACCGATAAACATGCCGTAGCGCCCCTGGCGCAGCACCAACGTCGCCTGACACTTCGGGCACTGTTGCCCATCCAACACCTTAACGATATGCCCATCGGCCTGTGCTTTCAGCGGCCGAATATATTGGCATTCAGGGTACTGGGAACAACCGAGGAAGGGGCCGTGGCGACCGCTACGGATCACCAGCTCGGCCCCGCATTCCGGACAGGGTTCATTTTGCCTGGCGGCAAAAATCGCGTTTTTTGTCATAACGTCTTCTATGCGCGTTATCGGCTCAATGCAGATAACCTTCGTTCACTTCAAACAACAGTTCTTCCATTTGCTGATAGGCGCTTTCATATCCGGGGATATTAAACAGCACCATCAACACGACCCATTTCAGATCTTCGAGATCGAATTCCGCATTATCCAAAGCCATAACGCGGTCGATAACCATTTCACGGGTTTCGAGGTTCAATACCTGAATCTGTTCCAGGAACAGGAGAAAACCACGGCAGCCGGCGTCCAAACGCGCACCTTCCTCTTCGGTGTAAATCCGCATCGCCAGCGGATCGGCATCCATAAAGTAAGGGGCATTCTGACCTTCTTGCAGGTCAGCCAACTTCTCAAGCCAATTCAACGCGTTGTAGATATCATCCCGATGAAACCCCGCCTGAGCGAGATCATCAGTCAGTTGATCCTGATCGACGCGCATCTCTGGTTCATTGTGGATATAAGTTTCAAACAAGTACATGAGTACGTCGAACATGGCTTGCCCTCCTTATTCGGACATAGCCGCCGGGTACAGCTGCGATCCACCCTGCTAACTCCAGCTCGAGTAACTTGATTACCACCACTGGCACAGGTTGGCCGGCACGTTCAGCGACGACGTCAACAGGTGTCACCTCATCTCCTACGTTAGCCAACACATCGGCAAATGGCAATTCAACTTCAGCCTGTGACGCACAAATAGTTGTATTTTCGTTCAGCGGCAGCCATTGAAGACCGCTTTCCAGCAATTCGGCGATATCTTTCGGCCCGGTGACCAGATGCGCGCCCTGTTGGATGAGCCAATGCGTGCCCTCGCTCATCGGGTTCCCTAATGGCCCTGGCAGAGCGAACACCTCACGCCCCTGTTCCAACGCATAGCGAGCAGTTACCAGGGTACCGCTGCGCAGCGAGGCTTCTATAACCAGAACGCCCAGACTCAGCCCGCTGATAATACGATTGCGGCGCGGAAAATGGTCGGCCAGAGGCAAGTCGGTGACTAAATGATCTGAAACCACGGCGCCGCCTTGTTCGACTATCTGTTCCGCGAGCCGACTGTGCCGGCGCGGATAGATATTGGCCAGCCCGCTACCCAACACCGCGACAGTACAGCCGCCGGCCGCCAACGCCGCGCGATGGCAAATCCCGTCGATGCCAATCGCCAGACCGCTGGTGATGGCGAAACCGCAGCGCGCCAACTCAGCGGCGAAATGGTTCGCCCATCGCTCGCCGTAATGGCTGAACTGCCGACTGCCGACCATGGCGAGCTGCGGTTGCAACAGCGCCTGCGGATCGCCCTCGATCAGCAAAAACAGCGGCGCATCGTCGATCTGGGCCAGGCGATCGGGATAACCGAGCGCCCCATAGTTCACTATGCGGTGCGCCGGCTTTTCCAACCAATGCAAGGTAGCCGTAAGATAGCCGGGATCCGCCCGGTTGAACTGTGCCCGCTGCCGTTCGTTCAATCCCAGTTCACGCAGCGCGCGATTGGGTTCGCCCCCCATTTGCGATAACTGCTGCACGATCCGACTGGCCGTCGGGGTCTGTAGCCCCGTAACCCCCCGCATCCGTAAAGCGATCTCTTCCAGCCGCATCGTCTGTTCCCTCAGCAAAAACGGTGGTATTACCAATCTGAGCAATTGGTGCGCAATGCTGTCAATCAGGTCGGGAAATGTCTAGAATAGAGGTTAAACCTCGTTCATTACTCGGATACAGATCTAAAGATATATGTCAGTCTTGCAGGTATTACATTTCCCAGACGAGCGTCTGCGCAAAGTCGCAGCGCCGGTAAAAGAAGTCAATGCAGATATCCAGCGCATCGTGGATGATATGTTTGAAACCATGTACGCAGAGGAAGGCATTGGCCTGGCTGCGACTCAGGTGGATATCCATCAGCGCATTATCGTGATCGACGTCTCCGAGAATCGCGATCAGCGCCTGGTGCTGATCAACCCGGAGCTGCTGGAAAAAAGCGGCGAAACCGGCATCGAGGAAGGCTGTCTTTCCATTCCAGAGCAGCGTGCGTTAGTGCCGCGCGCCGCGCAGGTGAAGATCCGCGCGCTGGATCGCGAAGGCAAACCTTTCGAGCTGGAAGCGGACGATCTGCTGGCGATCTGCATCCAGCACGAGATGGATCACCTGATGGGCAAGCTGTTCGTCGATTACCTGTCGCCGCTCAAGCGCCAGCGCATTCGTCAGAAACTGGAAAAAATGGCCAAGCTTCAAGCCCGCGCCTAACCGATCAGGAAATCAACGTGTCTGATTCTTTACGGATTATTTTCGCCGGAACACCAGACTTTGCAGCGCGTCATCTTGACGCGCTGTTGTCATCTGAGCACCAGATTGTCGGCGTATTTACCCAGCCCGACCGCCCGGCAGGCCGCGGCAACAAGCTGACGCCAAGCCCGGTCAAAGCGCTGGCCGAACAACACCAACTGCCGGTATTCCAGCCCAAGTCATTACGCCCCGAAGAGAACCAGCGCCTGGTGGCCGATCTCAACGCCGATGTTATGGTGGTGGTCGCTTACGGGCTGATCCTGCCGCAAGCGGTGTTGGATATGCCGCGCCTGGGCTGCATCAACGTACACGGTTCGCTGCTGCCTCGCTGGCGCGGCGCGGCGCCGATCCAGCGTTCACTCTGGGCCGGCGACAGCGAAACCGGCGTGACCATCATGCAGATGGATGTCGGCCTCGATACCGGCGACATGATGCACAAGATCGCCTGCCCGATTGAGAGCAGCGACACCAGCGCCAGCCTCTACGACAAGCTGGCTCAGCTCGGCCCGCAGGGTCTGTTGACGACGCTGCGCCAAATGGCCGACGGCAGCGCCACCCGTGAGGTACAGGACGAATCGCTGGTCACCTACGCCGAGAAGCTGAGCAAAGAAGAAGCTCGCCTGGACTGGACCCTGTCCGCCGCCCAGTTGGAGCGCTGCATCCGCGCCTTCAACCCTTGGCCTGTCAGCTACTTCATCATCGACGAGCAACCGGTGAAAGTGTGGCAGGCCAGCGTGCTGGCGGAAAGCGCCAATGCAGATCCGGGCACCGTTATCCATGCCGACAAGCACGGCATTCAGGTGGCGACCGCCGACGGCATCCTCAATCTGATCCAGCTGCAGCCCGCCGGTAAGAAACCGATGTCGGCGCAGGACCTGTTAAATTCACGTCGTGAATGGTTTACCCCGGGCAACCGGCTGTAAGCCACCCCACTGCCCGGCCGTTCATCGCCGGGCCGTTATTTTCTTAATGCCGATCGTTATCAGCTTTAGCCTATGAAAAATAATTACAATCTCCGCAGCATCGCTGCCAAAGCCATCGGCCAGGTGCTGGACCAAGGGCAGTCGCTCAGCACTGTCCTGCCGGCGCTGCAAACCTCCATCAGCGACAAAGATCGCGGGTTGCTGCAGGAACTGTGCTTCGGGACGTTACGCGTGCTGCCGCAGCTCGAATGGTGCATTCAACAATTGATGGCCAAACCGCTGACCGGCAAGCAGCGCACGCTGCACTATTTGTTGATGGTCGGCTTGTACCAGCTGCTGTATACCCGCATCCCGGCGCACGCCGTGCTGGCGGAAACCGTGGAAGGTGCGGTAGCGCTGAAACGCCCGCAGTTAAAAGGCCTGATTAACGGCGTTTTGCGCCAATTTCAACGCCAGCAGGAAGAGCTGCTGCAACGCGCCGCCAATAATGACAGCCGCTATCTGCATCCCAGCTGGTTACTAAAACGCATTCAACAGGCTTATCCCGCCAACTGGGAACAGATCGTCGACGCGAATAACCAGAAGCCGCCGATGTGGCTACGCGTCAACCGCCTGCACCACACCCGCGAAGCTTATCTGCAGCTGCTGACCGACGCCGGCATCGCCGCAGAGCCTCATGCAGACTATGCAGACGCGGTGCGTTTGCTGGCGCCTTGCGCCGTGACCGATCTGCCTGGGTTCACCGAAGGCTGGGTCACCGTACAAGATGCCTCGGCCCAGGGCTGTGTCGATCTGTTGGATCCGCAAGACGGCGAGCAGATCCTCGATTTGTGCGCCGCACCTGGCGGTAAAACCACGCATATCCTGGAAGCGGCGCCGAAAGCGCACGTGATGGCCGTCGATATCGACGAGCAACGTCTGGCGCGGGTGAAAGAAAACCTGCAACGCCTGCGTTTGCACGCGGAGGTTAAACTGGGTGATGGCCGCACTCCGCAACAATGGTGCGGCGACAAGCAGTTCGACCGTATCCTTCTGGACGCACCTTGCTCCGCCACCGGCGTGATCCGCCGTCACCCCGATATCAAATGGCTGCGCCGCGATCGCGACATCGCCGAGCTCGCCGCACTGCAGGCCGAAATCCTGGAAGCCGTCTGGCCGCATCTGAAATCAGGTGGCGTGATGGTTTACGCAACCTGCTCTATCCTGCCGGATGAAAACAGCAGCCAGATTGCCGCGTTCTTGCAGCGCCACGCCGATGCCAAGCTGGTTGAAACCGGCGATGCACAGCGGCCAGGGCGACAGAATATCCCGCATCCCGAGGATGGCGATGGCTTCTTTTACGCTAAGCTGATTAAAATGTAATTCTTCAGGGCGTACGTGCGCGCCCTAAGTCTTTCAGTGTGAAGCAGAGAACACGATGAAAATAATTATTCTTGGTGCCGGTCAGGTTGGCGGGACGCTGGCGGAAAACCTGGTGGGTGAAAACAACGATATCACCGTCGTCGATACCGATTCCGGCCGCTTGCGCCAACTACAGGATAAATTCGATTTGCGGGTGGTTCAGGGACATGGTTCCCACCCTCGGGTGCTGCGCGAAGCCGGCGCAGAAGACGCCGACATGCTGGTCGCGGTCACCAACTCCGACGAAACCAACATGATCGCCTGCCAGATCGCCTATTCTCTGTTTAATACCCCTAACCGCATCGCCCGCATCCGCGCGCCGGAATATATCCGCGAGTCGGAGAAACTGTTCCTGCCGGAAGCGGTGCCGATCGACCATCTGATTTCGCCGGAGCAGCTGGTCATCGACTATATCTACAAGCTGATCGAATACCCTGGCGCCCTGCAGGTGGTCAACTTCGCCGAAGGCAAGGTCAGCATCGCCGCGGTTAAAGCCTATTACGGCGGCCCGCTGGTCGGCAATGCGCTCTCTTCGATGCGCGAACACATGCCGCATATCGATACCCGCGTCGCCGCCATATTCCGCCAGGATCGTCCGATCCGACCGCAGGGCTCGACCATTATCGAAGCCGGCGATGAAGTGTTCTTCGTCGCCGCCTCACAGCACATCCGCGCGGTGATGAGCGAACTGCAACGGCTGGAAAAACCCTATAAGCGCATCATGATCGTCGGCGGCGGCAACGTCGGCGCCGGCCTGGCCGCCAAGCTGGAAAAAGACTACAACGTCAAACTGATCGAGCGCAATCAGCAACGCGCCGCCGAACTGGCCGAACAGCTGCACGATACCATCGTGTTCTACGGCGATGCTTCGGATCAGGAACTGCTGGCCGAAGAGCACGTCGAGCAGGTGGACGTCTTCATCGCCATCACTAACGACGATGAGGCCAACATCATGTCGGCCATGCTGGCCAAGCGCATGGGCGCCAAGAAGGTGATGGTATTGATCCAGCGCCGTGCCTATGTCGATCTGGTGCAAGGCAGCGTGATCGATATCGCCATTTCTCCCCAGCAGGCAACCATCTCCGCCCTGCTGGGACACGTGCGCAAAGCGGATATCGTCAGCGTTTCGTCGCTGCGCCGCGGCGTAGCTGAAGCGATCGAAGCGATTGCCCACGGAGACGAAAGCACCTCCAAAGTGGTCGGCCGCATCGTCGAAGACATCAAGCTGCCGCCGGGTACCACCATCGGCGCTATCGTGCGAGGCGACGACGTGATCATCGCCAACGGCAACAGCAAAATCGAACAGGGTGATCACGTCATCATGTTTATTACCGACAAGAAATTCGTGCCGGACGTTGAACGCTTGTTCCAACCGAGCCCGTTCTTCTTGTAGAACGAATTTATTAGGCGATGGTCTATAATTGCGTAGTTGTTCTCTGCCTGGGGGAGGAGATAAAACTTCTCGCCATTTGTGGCAAAGGGAAATTGCTTTGTTAAACTTGAGTTATTAATTCTGCAAGGGGTGCGTTCTATGAGTATGTTGAAAGAGTTTCGCGAATTTGCCATGCGCGGCAACGTGGTCGATCTGGCCGTCGGTGTGATTATCGGTGCTGCATTCGGCAAGATTGTTTCGTCCTTCGTGGCCGATATCATCATGCCACCGCTGGGCTTACTGATTGGCGGCGTCGATTTTAAACAGTTCCATCTGGTGTTACGTGAAGCTCAGGGCGCCGTACCGGCGGTGGTAATGAACTATGGTTCATTCATCCAGACCGTATTTGACTTTGTGATTGTCGCCTTTGCTATCTTCCTGGCGATTAAACTGATGAACAAGATGCGCCGCAAGCAGGAAGAAGCGCCGGCAGCGCCGCCAGAACCAACCGCAGAAGAGAAACTGCTGACGGAAATCCGTGATTTGCTGAGCCAGCAACAGCAGCCAAAGCTGTAAAACAGCATTAGGTTACGCCAATAAAAAGCCACCTTCATCGGTGGCTTTTTTAATGCCTTAAAACCAGAAGGCCAGTGGTAAATTATCGTTTGATAGTTTGCCACTGGCCTCCCAGTTACCGCCTTTGTTGTGTTTTTCTTTACGCCGATAGCTGCCTTTGCCTTTCACATTCTTTTCCACTCGTTGGCGGAATAGCGGGTCATGCAGCAGCGCCTCAATGGCGTTATCTTGAATCTGGCCTTTAGTGTGACGATATTTCGTCATGGTAATGCTCCTGTAAAAGGTAGGGTAATAAAACGAGCCGATAATACTGCCGGCAATATAAAAATTAAAGTGCCGTCAGCAACCTTTTTTGCCTTTATCATCGCTGGCGCCCTGCTCCAGGGCTTCCAGAATAGAACAATAGTTGCTGGTATGGGCGGTGCCGCAGCAGGCGTCACTCAAGCGTTTCAACGATTCGCGCATGCGGGTCAGCTCCGCCAACTTGCTTTCAACTTCGCTCAGGCGAGCATCGACGATCGACTTCGATTCCTGGCAGGTATGGTGTTCAGGATCAACCCGGATCGACAGCAGTTCGGCGATCGTTTCCAGAGTAAAGCCCAACTGTTTGGCATAGCGAATAAAACGCAGCCGCTGCAGGTCCTGCTCCGTATACAGGCGATAACCGCCTTCGGTGCGGACATTGTGATCCATCATGCCCTGCTTTTCATAGTAACGCACGGTATCCGGCGTCACTTCGGCGAGCTTGGCCAACTGACCTATCTTGAACATGACTTCTCCTCTCGGGTGAATTTGCCGTCCAGCGCGTGCTGATATTCGCCATGCAAGAAATCCGTGCTCATCCCAGCCTGGCACAATCGATGTTCCAGCAGTGCCATGCGCTTGCTGAGATCGACATAGTCCGGATGTTCGCTATTAATCTCTTGCAGTAAGCGAGCAACGGTTAATGCCTCTTTGCGATCTTCCAGCGCCGGCGGTAGGTAACCGGCATTTTTCAGCAAACGGTAACCGGCGCGTAGCTCGGGCGGCACCGCACTGTCATCTTCCAGCGCCAGCGGCTGCCCCTGACCGGGCAGGTTGTCGAACTCGCCTTTATCCTGGGCATCAAGGATATGACGTTCCGCCCATTGATCGAGCAATCCCATGACAGACAGCCTCAGTTAGCCTAATGAATAAGCCTTAGCATAGCGGATAGGGGCGGGGATCTTAAGCACAGCAGGGGGAATTGCGCACATTTGGCTGGATTTGGACGTAAAAAAACCGGGCAAGCCCGGTTTTTTTACGCGTCTACAGATTACTCTGCAGTTGCCACTTCTGCTTGAGACTCAGCACGATCAACCAGCTCGATGTATGCCATCGGCGCGTTGTCGCCTGCGCGGAAGCCACACTTCAGAATGCGAGTGTAACCACCGGCACGGCTCGCGAAACGCGGGCCCAGCTCGTTAAACAGTTTTGCCACGATCTCGTTATCACGAGTACGGGCGAATGCCAGACGACGATTAGCTACGCTGTCGGTCTTGGCAAGAGTAATCAGCGGCTCAACAACGCGACGCAGCTCTTTTGCTTTTGGCAGGGTCGTCTTGATGATCTCATGACGAACCAAAGAGCCGGCCATGTTACGGAACATAGCCTGGCGATGGCTGCTGTTACGGTTCAGTTGACGACCACTCTTACGATGGCGCATGACCTTATCCTTCTCAGTAAAACCTTAACCTGTGATCCGGTTACTCGTCAGCAATGCTTGCCGGCGGCCAGTTTTCCAGGCGCATGCCCAGAGACAGACCACGTGAGGCCAGCACGTCTTTAATCTCGGTAAGAGATTTTTTACCCAGGTTTGGCGTTTTCAGCAACTCAACCTCGGTACGCTGTACCAGATCACCGATGTAGTGGATAGCTTCTGCCTTGAGGCAGTTAGCAGAGCGGACAGTCAATTCCAGATCGTCAACAGGGCGCAGCAAGATCGGATCGAACTCTGGTTTCTCTTCTTTAACTTCCGGCTGACGTACATCACGCAGGTCAACGAAAGCTTCAAGTTGTTCAGCCAGAATGGTGGCCGCACGGCGGATCGCCTCTTCAGGATCGATCGTGCCATTGGTCTCCATCTCGATGACCAGCTTATCCAAGTCAGTACGCTGTTCTACACGCGCAGCTTCAACATTGTAGGCGATACGCTCTACAGGGCTGTAGCAGGCGTCAACCAACAGACGACCGATTGGGCGCTCATCTTCTTCCGAATGAATTCGGGCAGAAGCCGGCACATAACCGCGACCGCGCTGAACTTTGATACGCATGCTGATAGCCGCGTTCTCATCAGTCAGGTGGCAAATCACGTGCTGAGGCTTGACGATTTCGACATCACCATCATGGGTGATGTCGGCAGCGGTCACAGGGCCAATGCCAGATTTATTCAGGGTAAGAATAACTTCGTCTTTGCCTTGAACTCTCACCGCCAGCCCTTTCAGGTTGAGCAGGATCTCCAGGATATCTTCCTGTACGCCTTCTTTGGTGCTGTACTCATGCAGTACACCATCAATCTCAACCTCGGTCACCGCGCAACCCGGCATAGATGAAAGCAGAATACGGCGCAGTGCGTTGCCAAGAGTATGGCCAAAGCCACGCTCTAAAGGCTCAAGGGTCACCTTGGCGTGCGTCGAACTGACTTGCTCGATATCTACCAGGCGCGGTTTTAGAAACTCTGTCACAGAACCCTGCATTGTGTCCTCTCTTTGGTACTAAGCTTTACTTGGAGTAAAGCTCGACGATCAGGTGTTCGTTAATGTCCGCAGACAGATCGGTACGTTCAGGCATACGCTTGAACACGCCTTCCATCTTAGCAGCATCAACTTCCAGCCAAGTCGGCTTTTCACGCTGCTCAGCCAGCTCCAGAGAAGCTTTAACACGAGACTGCTTTTTAGCTTTCTCGCGGATGCTGACTACGTCATTCGGAGATACCTGATAAGAAGCGATGTTAACAACGCGACCGTTTACCATAACTGCTTTGTGGCTAACCAGCTGACGTGACTCTGCACGAGTAGCGCCGAAGCCCATACGGTAAACAACGTTGTCCAGACGACCTTCCAGCAGCTGCAACAGGTTTTCACCGGTGTTGCCCTTCAGGCGGGTTGCTTCTTTGTAATAGTTGCGGAATTGACGCTCCAGAATGCCGTACATACGACGAACTTTCTGCTTCTCACGCAACTGAACACCGTAATCAGACAGACGCGGTTTACGCGCACCGTGCTGACCAGGTGCTTGTTCAATTTTACACTTGGAATCGATCGCGCGAACGCCAGACTTAAGGAACAGGTCTGTGCCCTCACGACGGCTCAGCTTGAGCTTAGGACCCAAATATCTTGCCATTTTCTTTCTCCAACAATCCTAAAAGCTGCGTTACACGCGGCGCTTTTTCGGCGGACGACAACCGTTATGAGGGATCGGAGTCACATCAGTAATGTTAGTGATGCGGAAACCAGCCGCGTTCAGAGCGCGGATAGTAGACTCACGACCAGGACCAGGTCCTTTAACCATAACTTCCAGGTTCTTGATACCGTATTCTTTCACTGCGTCAGCACAACGTTCTGCGGCAACCTGTGCTGCGAACGGAGTGGACTTACGAGAACCACGGAAACCGGAACCACCGGCTGTTGCCCAACCCAAAGCATTACCCTGACGATCAGTGATGGTAACGATGGTGTTGTTGAAAGAAGCATGGATATGAGCCACGCCGTCAGAGACTTGCTTTCTTACACGCTTACGTGTACGAACAGGTGCCTTTGCCATTATTCAATAACCCCGATTATTTCTTGATCGGCTTGCGCGGACCCTTACGGGTACGAGCGTTGGTCTTGGTGCGCTGACCGCGTACCGGCAGACCACGACGATGACGCAAACCACGATAGCAACCAAGGTCCATAAGACGCTTGATGCTCAGGGTAATTTCACGACGCAAATCACCCTCAACGGTGTATTTGGCAACTGCATCACGAAGCTTTTCGATTTGCTCTTCAGACAGCTCACTGATCTTAACATTTTCAGCAATACCCGTAGATGCACAGATAGCCTGTGAACGGGTTTTACCGATACCGAAGATCGACGTTAAGGCGATAACGGTATGTTTATGATCAGGAATGTTAATGCCTGCTATACGGGCCACTATGCACTCCTACTATTTTATACAGCAACACCATTCTGAAAAGCCCGTTTTCAGGATACTCAAATAATGTTGCAGTGCGACATACAAAAGATTGGCTGGCTAATCTAGCCAGCTCAACCCAACTTTGCAAGAAAAATATGCGAGATAATCAGCCTTGACGCTGTTTATGCTTCGGCTCGGCGCTGCAAATCACACGAACGACACCGTTACGCTTAACGATTTTGCAGTTACGACATAATTTCTTGACGGAAGCACGAACTTTCATTTTTACTCTCCGTAACTTCTCAAACGAATCTGACTAGCGGTTATAGCCTTTCAGATTTGCTTTCTTCAATGCAGACTCGTACTGACTTGACATCATCAGAGTTTGCACTTGAGCCATAAAGTCCATGATGACGACAACCACGATCAGTAGCGAGGTACCACCAAAGTAGAATGGTACTTTCATTGCATCACGCATGAACTCCGGGATCAGGCAGATGAAAGTAATGTACATCGCGCCCACCAGGGTTAAACGCGTCATTACTTTATCGATATACTTCGCCGTTTGCTCTCCCGGACGAATTCCTGGTACGAAGGCACCGGACTTCTTCAGGTTATCTGCTGTCTCACGCGGGTTGAAAACCAACGCCGTGTAGAAGAAACAGAAGAAGATGATTGCAGACGCATAGAGTAACACATAAAGCGGTTGCCCTGGCTGCAAATACAGCGAAATCGTAGTCAGCCAGTTCCAACCGGTACCGCCCCCGAACCATGATGCAATCGTGGCCGGGAACAGAATAATGCTGGAAGCGAAAATCGCCGGGATAACACCCGCCATGTTCACTTTCAACGGTAAGTGTGTACTCTGTGCTGCATAAACACGACGACCTTGTTGACGCTTCGCATAGTTAACGACGATACGACGTTGACCACGCTCGATGAAAACAACGAAGAAGGTTACTGCAAACACCAATACTGCAACCAACAGCAGCAGGAGGAAGTGCAGGTCGCCTTGCCGCGCTTGCTCAATAGTATGGGCCACTGCCGGCGGGAGCCCCGCTACAATACCCGCGAAGATAATGATCGAGATACCGTTGCCGATACCGCGCTCAGTAATCTGCTCACCCAGCCACATCAGGAACATTGTCCCAGTTACCAGGCTCACAACCGCAGTAAAGTAGAATGCAAAGCCTGGGTTTAACACCAGGCCCTGCATACCAGGCATATTCGGCAGACCGGTAGCAATACCGATCGACTGGAATATGGCCAATACCAGCGTACCGTAACGGGTGTACTGGCTAATCTTGCGACGGCCAGCCTCCCCTTCTTTCTTGATTTCCGCCAACGCTGGATGAACCACCGTCAGCAGCTGGATAATGATCGACGCCGAGATATACGGCATGATCCCCAGAGCAAAGATAGAAGCACGGCTGAGGGCACCACCAGAGAACATGTTAAACATTTCAATGATAGTGCCTCTCTGCTGCTCAAGCAATTTGGCAAGCACAGTGGCATCGATACCAGGAATCGGAATGAAAGAGCCGATGCGGAAGACAATCAGCGCGCCGATGACAAACAAAAGTCTGCGCTTCAGCTCGCCGAGCCCGCCTTTAGCACTTTGAAAATCTAATCCTGGTTGCTTAGCCATCTGCTACTTATTCCTCAATTTTACCGCCAGCAGCCTCGATAGCAGCACGAGCGCCTTTGGTGACACGCAGACCACGCAGGGTTACCGGACGAGCGACTTCGCCAGAAAGTACAACTTTCGCGAATTCGATCTGGACACCAACTACGTTAGCGGCTTTCAGCGCGTTCAGGTCGATAACATCGCCTTCAACCAGAGCCAGTTCAGACAGACGAACTTCTGCCGTGATCATCGCTTTGCGTGAAGTGAAGCCGAATTTCGGCAGACGACGGTACAGAGGCATCTGACCACCTTCGAAACCACGACGTACGCCACCGCCAGAACGAGACTTCTGACCTTTGTGACCACGGCCGCCGGTTTTACCCAGGCCAGAACCAATACCACGACCTACACGCTTAGGCGCATGCTTGGCACCTTCAGCCGGAGACAGAGTATTTAAACGCATCTGTTACTCCTCAACTTTAACCATGTAGGAAACCAGGTTGACCATACCGCGAACAGCAGGAGTATCCTCGCGCTCTACGGTGTGACCAATACGACGCAGACCCAGACCGAGCAGAGTAGCTTTATGCTTCGGCAGACGGCCAATTGAGCTGCGAGTTTGTGTAACTTTAATAGTCTTAGCCATGGTCAATTACCCCAGAATGTCGGCAACGGATTTACCACGCTTAGCAGCGACCATTTCAGGAGACTTCATATTCGCCAGAGCGTCGATAGTTGCACGAACCACGTTGATCGGGTTGGTGGAACCATAAGCTTTAGCCAATACGTTGTGCACCCCAGCAACTTCGAGAACGGCGCGCATTGCACCACCCGCGATGATACCGGTACCTTCATGAGCAGGCTGCATGAACACGCGAGAACCCGTGTGAGCGCCCTTAACAGGGTGCTGCAGGGTGCCGCTGTTCAGCGCGACGTTCATCATGTTGCGACGGGCTTTTTCCATCGCTTTCTGGATCGCTGCTGGAACTTCGCGTGCTTTGCCGTAGCCAAAACCAACGCGACCGTTACCATCACCAACTACAGTCAGTGCGGTAAAGCTGAAAATACGGCCACCTTTTACGGTTTTAGATACGCGGTTTACCGCGATCAGCTTTTCCTGCAGTTCGCCAGCTTGTTTTTCGATGTGAGCCATCTTAAACCTCTTCCTTAGAACTGAAGGCCAGCTTCACGGGCAGCATCTGCCAGTGCCTGGACTCGACCATGATATTGGAAACCGGAACGGTCAAAGGATACTTTCGCAATCCCTTTTTCCAACGCGCGCTCAGCCAGAGCTTTACCTACGGCTGCTGCTGCGTCTTTGTTACCGGAATACTTCAGTTGCTCCGCGATAGCTTTTTCTAAAGTAGAAGCGGCTACCAGTACTTCAGAACCGTTTGGAGCAATCACCTGTGCGTAAATGTGACGCGGGGTACGATGTACCACCAGGCGGGTTGCACCCAGCTCTTGGAGCTTGCGGCGTGCGCGGGTCGCACGACGGATACGAGCAGATTTCTTATCCATAGTGTTACCTTACTTCTTCTTAGCCTCTTTGGTACGCACGACTTCGTCGGCGTAACGAACACCCTTGCCTTTGTAAGGCTCAGGACGACGGTAAGCGCGCAGATCTGCTGCTACCTGGCCAATTACCTGCTTATCAGCGCCTTTCAGCACGATTTCAGTTTGGCTTGGGCATTCAGCAGTGATACCTGCCGGCAGCTGGTGATCGATAGGGTGAGAGAAGCCCAGGGCCAAATTCACCACGTTGCCTTTAACGGCAGCACGATAACCAACACCTACCAGTTGAAGCTTTTTGGTGAAGCCTTCGGTAACACCAACAACCATTGCGTTCAGCAGAGCGCGCGTGGTACCCGCTTGAGCCCATGCGTTAGCAAAACCTTCGCGCGGAGCGAAAGTCAGTGCGTTAGCTTCTTGCTTCACTTCAACGGCGTCGTGGATAGTACGAGTCAACTCGCCGTTTTTACCCTTAATCGAAATAACCTGACCGTTGAGTTTTACCTCTACGCCGGCAGGAATGACGACGGGTGCTTTTGCAACACGAGACATTCTTTCCTCCCGAATTAAGCTACGTAGCAGATAATCTCGCCACCCAGACCAGCCTGGCGAGCTGCACGATCGGTCATAACACCTTTAGAGGTAGAAACAACAGCGATACCCAAACCGGCCATAACTTTTGGCAGCTCATCTTTTTTCTTGTAGATGCGCAGACCTGGACGGCTGATACGTTGAATGCTTTCTACCACAGCTTTGCCCTGGAAGTACTTCAGTACCAGTTCCAGAACAGGCTTGGCGTCGCCTTCGATTTTGAAATCTTCAATAAAACCTTCTTCCTTCAGCACGTTGGCAATTGCCACTTTCAGCTTGGAGGAAGGCATGGTGACCGCAACTTTGTTCGCGGCTTGACCGTTACGGATACGGGTCAGCATATCCGCGATCGGATCTTGCATGCTCATCTGTCTTTACTCCCGTGATTCAATTGGTAATTACCAGCTAGCCTTTTTCAAGCCTGGTACTTCACCGCGCATAGCGGCTTCACGAAGCTTAATACGGCTCAACCCGAATTTGCCCACATAACCATGTGGACGGCCAGTTTGGCGGCAGCGTTTACGCTGACGAGACGGGCTGGAATCACGCGGCAGAGTTTGCAGCTTGAGAACGGCATCCCAACGATCTTCATCGGACGCGTTCACATCAGAGATAATAGCTTTCAGTTCAACGCGTTTTGCAAAGAACTTGTCAGCTAATTTCACGCGCTTGACTTCGCGTGCTTTCATTGATTGCTTAGCCATCAGTAACCCTGCCTTACTTGCGGAACGGGAAGTTAAAAGCAGCCAGCAGCGCGCGGCCTTCATCATCAGATTTCGCAGTAGTGGTAATGGTAATATCCAAACCACGAACGCGATCGACTTTGTCGTAGTCGATTTCTGGGAAGATGATTTGCTCACGCACGCCCATGCTGTAGTTGCCACGGCCATCGAATGACTTGGCGGACAGGCCACGGAAGTCACGGATACGTGGAACAGCAATGGAGATCAGACGCTCAAAGAACTCCCACATGCGTTCGCCACGCAGAGTTACTTTACAGCCGATCGGATAGCCCTGACGGATTTTGAAGCCTGCAACAGATTTGCGGGCTTTGGTGATCAACGGTTTTTGACCGGAGATGGCTGCCAGGTCCGCTGCGGCGTTATCCAGCAGTTTCTTGTCAGCAATCGCTTCACCAACACCCATGTTCAGGGTGATCTTCTCGACCCGAGGGACTTGCATGACAGAGTTGTAATCAAACTGAGACATCAGTTGTTTGACTACCTCGTCTTTGTAGTAATCATGCAGTTTCGCCATCGTATTACTCCAAATTACTTGATAGTTTCGCTGTTAGATTTGAAGAAACGGACTTTTTTGCCCTCTTCGAATCTAAAGCCTACACGGTCAGCCTTGCCGGTAGCCGCGTTGAAGATAGCAATGTTAGAAACCTGAATTGCAGCTTCTTTTTCAACAATGCCGCCTGGTTGGTTCAGAGCCGGAACCGGCTTCTGGTGTTTCTTAACCAGGTTGATGCCTTCAACAATGACCTTGCCAGCAGACAGGACATTTTTTACTTTACCGCGCTTACCTTTGTCTTTCCCGGTAATCACGATAACTTCGTCATCACGACGGATCTTCGCTGCCATGTTCGCTCCTTAGAGTACTTCTGGTGCCAGAGAGATAATTTTCATGAACTTCTCATTACGCAGTTCACGAGTTACCGGCCCAAAAATACGCGTACCGATAGGCTGCTCGCTGTTATTGTTCAAAATAACGCATGCATTGCCATCGAAGCGAATGACAGAACCGTCCGGGCGACGTACACCCTTCTTGGTGCGCACCACTACCGCCTTCAGAACATCGCCTTTCTTCACCTTACCGCGAGGAATTGCTTCCTTGATGGTAATTTTGATGATGTCGCCGACGCCTGCGTAGCGACGGTGCGAGCCACCTAGAACCTTGATACACATTACGCGACGTGCACCGGAGTTGTCGGCGACGTTCAGCATAGTCTGTTCTTGGATCATTTTAGTGCTCCGCTAATGTCAACTACTACTTTAAAGACCCAAGTAAAAATTAGGCCGTTGAAAAGCCCCATAACCGAGGGCGCAGCATTATAACACCGCTTACTTGGTATGGGTAGAAAAAATAAACGGCTCATTTTCTGAGCCGTTTATTAAGTGAGAGCCAGCTACTCTATTACAGAATCGCTTTCTCTACAACGCGAACCAACGTCCAGGACTTAGTCTTGGACAGTGGGCGGCATTCGCGGATTTCTACCACGTCGCCGGTACCACATTCGTTGTTCTCGTCATGTACGTGCAGCTTGGTCGTACGTTTGATGAATTTCCCGTAGATCGGGTGCTTCACAGTACGCTCGATAGCAACAACGATGGATTTCTCCATTTTGTCGCTAACAACACGACCCTGCAGGGTACGGATAACTTCAGTCATTTACACACCCGCCTTTTGAGTCAGTAAAGTCTTAACGCGTGCGACGTCACGACGCACTTGTTTCAACAGGTGAGTTTGTTGCAGCTGGCCACTGGCCGCCTGCATGCGCAAGTTGAATTGCTCACGCAGCAGGTTGAGCAGCTCGGCATTCAGCTCTTCAACGCTTTTTTCACGCAGCTCTTGTGCTTTCATTACATCACCGTCTTAGTTACAAAGGTGGTTTTGATCGGCAGTTTCGCTGCTGCCAGTTTGAATGCCTCGCGGGCAACCTCTTCTGGCACGCCGTCCATTTCGTACAGGACCTTACCAGGCTGGATCAGGGCAACCCAATACTCCACGTTACCCTTACCTTTACCCATACGCACTTCCAGCGGCTTCTCGGTGATCGGTTTGTCCGGGAATACACGGATCCAGATCTTGCCTTGACGCTTAACTGCACGAGTCATTGCACGACGAGCTGCTTCGATTTGACGAGCAGTCAGACGGCCACGGCCAACAGCTTTCAGACCGAAAGTGCCGAAGCTAACATCCGTACCTTGCGCCAGACCACGGTTGCGGCCCTTGTGCACCTTACGGAATTTTGTACGCTTTGGTTGTAACATCAGCGACTCTCCTTACTTGCGGCCTTTACGCTGCTGCTTTTTAGGTTGAGCAGCCGGTTCCGGTTGTTCAACTGCAGCCATACCACCCAGGATCTCACCTTTGAAGATCCATACCTTAACGCCGATTACACCATAAGTGGTGTGCGCTTCAGATGTGTTGTAGTCGATGTCCGCACGCAGAGTGTGCAATGGAACACGACCTTCGCGGTACCATTCGGTACGTGCGATTTCAGCGCCGCCAAGACGGCCGCTTACTTCAACTTTGATACCTTTAGCGCCAAGACGCATTGCGTTCTGTACAGCACGCTTCATAGCACGACGGAACATAACGCGACGTTCCAGCTGAGAAGTGATGCTGTCAGCAACCAATTTAGCGTCGAGTTCCGGTTTACGGACTTCGGCGATGTTGATCTGTGCAGGAACGCCAGCGATGTCCGCTACGACCTTGCGCAGTTTTTCGACGTCTTCACCTTTCTTGCCGATAACGATGCCTGGGCGAGCAGTGTGAATGGTCACACGGATGCTCTTCGCAGGACGCTCGATAACGATGCGAGAAACGGAAGCTTTCGACAGTTCCTTAGTCAGGAATTGACGAACTTTAAAGTCGCTGTCCAGGTTGTCAGCGAATTCTTTGGTATTCGCATACCAAGTAGAGTTCCAAGGTTTGACAATACCCAGGCGAATACCATTAGGATGTACTTTCTGACCCATTGCTAGTCTCCAGAGTCTCAGCGATCGGACACAACCACAGTAATGTGGCTGGTGCGCTTCAGGATGCGATCTGCACGACCTTTTGCACGCGGCATAATGCGCTTCATGCTTGGGCCTTCGTCTACGAAGATTTTCGTAACTTTCAGATCATCGATGTCAGCGCCATCGTTGTGTTCTGCGTTAGCAATGGCAGACTCCAGCACTTTCTTAACCAGACCAGCAGCTTTCTTGTTGGTGTAGGTCAGAGTTTCCAGAGCTTGCGACACTTTCTTACCGCGAATCAGGTCAGCAACAAGGCGAACCTTCTGAGCAGAAGAACGAGCGTGGCGATGTTTAGCGATAGTTTCCATCTCTTCCTCCTACCTTAGCGCTTTTTAGCTTTTTTATCAGCCGCATGGCCGCGATAAGTACGAGTCGGCGCGAATTCACCCAGTTTGTGACCGACCATTTCATCGGAAACGAACACTGGTACGTGCTGACGACCATTATGGACAGCGATGGTCAAACCGATCATGTTAGGAAAGATCGTTGAACGACGGGACCAAGTGCGCAAAGGCTTCTTGTCACCGCTTTCCACCGCTTTCTCTACCTTCTTCAGCAAGTGCAGGTCAATAAAAGGACCTTTCTTGAGAGAACGTGGCATGGCTTATCCTCTAATTATTTTTTGCTACGGCGACGTACGATGAACTTATCAGTACGCTTGTTGCTACGGGTCTTCTTACCTTTGGTCTGAACGCCCCACGGAGTTACCGGGTGCTTACCAAAGTTACGACCTTCACCACCACCGTGCGGGTGATCTACCGGGTTCATCGCCGTACCGCGAACGGTAGGACGAACACCACGCCAACGTGCAGCACCTGCTTTACCCAGAACGCGAAGCATGTGTTCAGCGTTACCGACTTCACCCAGGGTGGCGCGGCAATCAGCTGGAACTTTACGCATTTCGCCGGAGCGCAGACGCAGAGTTACGTAGGAACCATCACGAGCAACGATCTGAACGTAGGCACCAGCGGAGCGAGCCATCTGGCCGCCTTTACCTGGTTTCATTTCTACGTTGTGAACCGTTGAACCAACTGGAATGTTGCGCATCGGCAGGGTGTTACCCGCTTTGATTGCAGCATCAACGCCAGATTGAATCTGGTCACCAGCTTTCAGGCCTTTCGGCGCCAGGATGTAACGGCGTTCGCCGTCTTTGTACAGAACCAGCGCGATGTTCGCGGAACGGTTCGGATCGTACTCCAGACGCTCAACCACAGCAGGGATACCGTCTTTGTTGCGCTTGAAGTCAACCAGACGATAGTGTTGCTTGTGGCCACCACCGATATGACGGGTGGTGATACGGCCATTGTTGTTACGACCACCGCTTTTGCTCAGTTTTTCCAGCAGCGGGGCATAAGGTTTACCCTTGTGCAGCTCAGGGTTAACCACTTTAACAACGTGGCGACGACCCGGAGATGTAGGTTTACATTTAACAATTGCCATTGTTCTTACTCCTCCGACTTACTCTGCGCCGCCGATGAAGTCCAGATTCTGGCCTTCTTTCAGGGTGACGTAAGCTTTTTTCCAGTCGCTACGACGACCAACACGCTGACCGTGACGTTTCACTTTCCCTTTAACTACCAGGGTGTTCACGTCTTCGACTTCGACTTCAAACAGTTTCTGCACTGCAGCTTTGATTTCTGCTTTGGTCGCGTCTTTGGCAACTTTGAGAACGATGGTGTTGCTTTTTTCCATCGCAGCGGATGCTTTTTCAGATACGTGCGGTGCACGCAGCACTTTCAGCAAACGTTCTTCACGGATCATGCCAGCATCTCCTCAACTTGCTTCACAGCATCAGCAGTCATAACCACTTTGTCGAAGGCGATCAGGCTAACCGGATCGATACCTGCTACATCGCGCACGTCAACCTTGTACAGGTTGCGAGCTGCCAGGAACAGATTCTCATCCAGTTCACCGGTCACGATCAGCACGTCTTCCAGAGCCATATCTTTCAGTTTCTGTGCCAGCAGCTTAGTTTTAGGCGCTTCTACAGAGAACTTCTCGACAACGATCAGACGATCTTGACGTACCAGCTCGGACAGGATGCTTTTCAGCGCGCCGCGGTACATCTTTTTGTTTACTTTCTGACTGTGGTCCTGTGGCTTAGCAGCAAAGGTCACGCCGCCTGAACGCCAGATCGGGCTCTTTACAGAACCTGAACGCGCACGGCCGGTGCCTTTCTGACGCCATGGCTTTTTGCCGGAACCAGTTACTTCAGCACGGGTCTTCTGAGCACGGGTACCTTGACGGGCACCTGCTGCATAAGCAACAACAACCTGGTGTACCAGCGCTTCGTTGAAATCACGACCGAAGGTAGTTTCGGAAACAGTCAGCGCGCTTTGCGCGTCTTTCAATACTAATTCCATTGCTATCCCCTTACGCCTTCACAGCTGGTTTAACGATCAGGTTGCCACCGGTTGCGCCCGGTACAGCACCCTTAACCAGCAGCAGGTTGCGCTCAGCGTCAACACGTACTACGTCCAGGCTCTGAACGGTTACGCGCTCATCACCCAGGTGGCCAGCCATTTTCTTGCCTTTGAACACTTTGCCCGGAGTCTGGTTCTGACCGATAGAACCCGGAACGCGGTGAGACAAGGAGTTACCGTGGGTAGCGTCTTGGGTACGGAAGTTCCAGCGCTTAACAGTGCCAGCAAAACCTTTACCTTTAGAAGTACCGGTAACATCGACTTTTTTAACGTCAGCGAAGATTTCTACGCTAATTTCCTGACCTGCAGCGAACTCTTGACCTTCTTCAAGGCGGAATTCCCACAGACCACGGCCAGCTTCAACGCCAGCTTTAGCGAAATGGCCCGCTTCCGGCTTGGTTACGCGGTTAGCTTTTTTGCTACCGGTGGTAACCTGAACGGCACGGTAACCGTCGGTGTCCAGGCTTTTAACCTGAGTCACGCGGTTCGCTTCAATTTCAATTACGGTTACTGGGATAGAAACGCCATCTTCAGTGAAGATACGGGTCATACCCACTTTTTTACCGACTAAACCAATCATTGTTTCAACCTCTCAATCGCTCAATGACCTGATTAACCCAGGCTGATCTGCACGTCTACACCGGCAGCCAGATCCAGACGCATCAGAGCATCAACGGTTTTCTCGGTTGGCTCAACGATGTCAACCAGACGCTTGTGAGTGCGAATCTCGTACTGATCGCGCGCGTCTTTGTTGACGTGCGGAGAGATCAGAACGGTAAAGCGCTCTTTGCGAGTTGGCAGCGGGATCGGACCACGGACTTGCGCACCAGTGCGCTTTGCAGTCTCGACGATTTCCGCGGTTGATTGATCGATCAGACGATGATCAAACGCTTTCAGGCGGATACGGATTCTTTGGTTCTGCATGAGACCAGAGCTCCAATTATTTATAAACGTAAATAATTACTCCTCACACCCATTTCGATTGATGGGGGAGTGTAATCGTCAACATATAACCCCCATATCGGGAGTATTGTTCGAAAGGCAAAAAAGGCCTGCCAATCGACTGATTCGCTAAAATCAGGCTTACCAAGATTAGGTAAGCCCGCGCATTATACGCAAAATGGCCCAGGAAGCAAGCCGCAGTTGGAAATATGCTCAGGAAATCGTCATTTTTGCGCCTTCAGCGACGGTCGCGGGATGAAGGTGGCGATCAAGGTATGAATTATGCTTGGCGGGTAGCTCCCCTGCCCCACCGTAAAAACGGTTGCCGGCAGGAGAGGCGATGACGAACGGAAGGCAGGCTTACTATTTGCGTTCTAAAATCTGGGCCTGGGCATAGTTTTGAATGCCGAGGCGAGCGATCAGATCCAGCTCGGTTTCCAGCCAGTCGATATGCTCTTCTTCATCGGCCAGAATGTCGATCATCAAATCGCGGCTGACATAATCGTGAATCGAGTCGGCGTAGACGATACCTTCGCGCAGATTCTTGGCGCCCGCCAATTCCAGCGCCAGATCGGAACGCAGCATCTCTTCAATGTCTTCGCCGATGTTCAACTTACCGAGGTCTTGCAGGTTAGGGAGCCCTTCCAGGAACAGGATACGCTCGATGTAGCGATCGGCATGTTTCATTTCGTCGATCGACTCGTGGTATTCCTTATCGTTGAGGCGCATTAAACCCCAATTCTTGAACATGCGGGCGTGCAGGAAATATTGATTGATGGCAACCAGCTCGTTGCCGAGCAGCTTGTTGAGGTGAGCAATGATCTTTTTATCGCCTTTCATAGGTAACTCCTCCTGGCCAGTTCTAAAAGTGTAGAACCTGTAAGCCAAGAGTCAAAAATAACCTTACCCTTTGTTAGGCAACTTCATGCATTGGGATGATAGCTCCGCGTTCCTCCACCATAATTTGTCTTGCCTGACGAATGCACTTTCCACAATCGGTACCAATCGGCACAAGTTCACGCAGCTGCTTCATGGTGTGGGGATTGTGCTGACGCACCGCATTACGGATCGCTTTGTCAGTCACCGCATTACACAGACATACATACATAGAGAGACTCACTTCTTAACCAATGCATTGAGTCTAAATAGGAATGGTTTTTATTTCAATTAAGATTTGTACAAATTGCATAAAAAAAGGGCACCGAAGTGCCCTTTTTTGTGTCGAAAAAATTATTCGCGATTAAGCGATAACTTTAGCAACAACACCAGCGCCTACAGTACGGCCGCCTTCACGGATTGCGAAACGCAGACCGTCGTCCATCGCGATTGGGTGAATCAGGGTTACAATCATGTTCACGTTGTCGCCTGGCATTACCATCTCTACGCCTTCTGGCAGTTCGATGGTACCGGTCACGTCAGTAGTACGGAAGTAGAACTGTGGACGGTAGCCTTTGAAGAATGGAGTGTGACGACCACCTTCATCTTTGCTCAGGATGTACACTTCAGATTCGAACTGGGTGTGCGGCTTGATAGAGCCTGGCTTAGCCAGTACCTGACCACGTTCGATTTCTTCACGTTTGATACCACGCAGCAGAACGCCTACGTTCTCACCAGCACGGCCTTCGTCCAGCAGTTTGCGGAACATTTCAACGCCAGTACAGGTAGACTTAACGGTGTCTTTGATACCAACGATTTCAACTTCTTCGCCAACTTTGATGATACCGCGCTCAACACGACCGGTAACAACGGTACCACGACCGGAGATGGAGAATACGTCTTCGATTGGCAGCAGGAACGGCTTGTCGATTGCACGCTCTGGCTCTGGGATGTAGCTGTCCAGGGCTTCGGCCAGTTCGATGATTTTCGCTTCCCACTCAGCTTCGCCTTCCAGCGCTTTCAGCGCGGAACCGCGGATTACTGGCAGGTCGTCGCCTGGGAAGTCGTAAGCGGACAGCAGTTCGCGAACTTCCATTTCTACCAGTTCCAGCAGCTCTTCATCATCAACCATGTCGCATTTGTTCATGAATACGATGATGAAAGGAACGCCAACCTGACGACCCAGCAGGATGTGCTCACGGGTCTGAGGCATTGGGCCGTCAGTCGCAGCTACTACCAGGATCGCGCCGTCCATCTGAGCAGCACCGGTGATCATGTTTTTCACGTAGTCGGCGTGCCCTGGGCAGTCAACGTGCGCGTAGTGACGAGTCGGGGTGTCATACTCAACGTGAGAGGTGTTGATGGTGATACCACGAGCTTTTTCTTCTGGCGCGTTATCGATCTGGTCGAAAGCACGTGCAGAACCGCCGTAGGTTTTAGCCAGAACGGTGGTGATCGCTGCAGTCAGGGTAGTTTTACCGTGGTCAACGTGGCCGATAGTACCAACGTTAACGTGCGGTTTTGTACGTTCAAATTTTTCTTTAGACACGGCTATATTCCTTACTATAGCGCTCTCCCCTTCTGGAGAGAGCACGGGACTTTGGTTTTAACCCTGCGGCTTATTTGCCACGGGCTTCGATTACGGCCTGAGCGACGTTGTTCGGTGCATCATCATACTTCAGGAATTCCATGGTGTATGATGCGCGACCTTTAGTCAGAGAACGCAGCTGAGTTGCGTAGCCGAACATTTCGGACAACGGTACTTCAGCGTGGATCTTAACGCCAGTCACTTCAGATTCCTGACCGCGCAGCATGCCGCGACGACGGCTCAAGTCACCGATAACGTCACCGGTGTTCTCTTCTGGAGTCTCAACTTCAACCTTCATGATAGGCTCAAGCAGAACTGGTTTCGCTTTCTTAAAGCCTTCTTTAAAGGCGATAGACGCGGCCAGTTTAAACGCCAGTTCAGAGGAGTCAACGTCGTGGTAAGAACCGAAGTGCAGACGAATACCCATGTCTACTACCGGGTAACCAGCCAACGGACCAGACTTAAGCTGCTCCTGGATGCCTTTATCAACGGCAGGGATGTATTCGCCAGGAATTACACCACCTTTGATGTCGTTGACGAACTCGTAACCTTTCGGGTTAGAGCCCGGCTCCAGTGGGTACATGTCGATCACAACGTGACCGTACTGACCGCGACCACCAGACTGCTTGGCGTGCTTACCTTCAACATCGGTAATCTTCGCGCGAATCGCTTCGCGGTAAGCTACCTGAGGTTTGCCCACGTTAGCTTCAACGTTGAATTCACGCTTCATGCGGTCAACGATGATGTCGAGGTGCAGTTCACCCATACCGGCGATGATGGTCTGGTTAGACTCTTCGTCAGTCCATACGCGGAATGACGGGTCTTCTTTAGCCAGACGGCCCAGAGCCAGACCCATTTTTTCCTGGTCAGCTTTGGTTTTTGGTTCAACGGCGATAGAGATTACCGGCTCAGGGAATTCCATACGCTCCAGGATGATTGGAGAGTCTGGATCACACAGGGTGTCCCCGGTGGTCACGTCTTTCAGACCGATCGCAGCGGCGATGTCGCCTGCGCGAACTTCTTTGATCTCTTCACGCTTGTTGGCGTGCATCTGAACGATACGGCCGAAACGCTCGCGCGCAGCCTTAACGGAGTTCAGCACGGTGTCGCCGGAGTTAACAACGCCGGAGTACACGCGGAAGAAGGTCAGGTTACCCACGAACGGGTCGGTAGCGATTTTGAACGCCAGCGCAGAGAACGGCTCGTCATCACTTGCGTGACGCTCAGCCGGAGTGTCTTTGCCATCGTCCAGGATACCGTTGATCGCAGGAACGTCAGTTGGTGCCGGCAGGTATTCGATTACCGCATCCAGCATCGCCTGTACGCCTTTGTTCTTGAACGCAGAACCACAGGTAACCAGGATGATTTCGTTGTTCAGCACGCGCTGACGCAGAGCGGATTTGATTTCTTCCTCGGTCAGCTCTTCGCCGCCCAGGTATTTTTCCATCAGCTCTTCGGAAGCTTCCGCAGCGGACTCGATCAGGTTCTGGCGCCATTCTTCAGCCAGGTCCATCATGTCAGCCGGCACGTCTTCGTATTCGAAGGTTACGCCTGCATCTTCTTCGTTCCAGTTGATCGCCTTCATTTTCACCAGGTCGATAACGCCGGTGAATTTGTCTTCTGCGCCGATAGCCAGCTGCAGAGGAACAGGGTTGGCGCCCAGACGAGATTTGATCTGGCCTACAACTTTCAGGAAGTTAGCACCCATACGGTCCATTTTGTTAACGAACGCGATACGTGGCACTTTGTATTTGTTAGCCTGACGCCATACGGTTTCAGACTGTGGCTGAACACCACCAACAGCACAGTAAACCATTACCGCGCCATCCAGCACACGCATGGAACGTTCTACTTCGATGGTGAAGTCAACGTGCCCTGGGGTGTCGATGATGTTTACGCGGTGCGGTTCGAACTGCTTGGCCATACCAGACCAGAAGGCAGTAGTCGCTGCAGAAGTGATGGTAATACCACGCTCCTGCTCCTGTTCCATCCAGTCCATGGTGGCAGCGCCGTCATGAACTTCACCGATTTTGTGGTTTACACCGGTGTAGAACAGAATACGTTCGGTAGTGGTGGTTTTACCGGCGTCGATGTGAGCACTGATACCGATGTTACGGTAGCGTGCAATGGGTGTTGTACGAGCCATTTGATTCCTCTATTCCTAGGGCGTTCAAGTTCAGTTAACCCAAGCGGGCCGATTTGACGCGCCCGCTTGGTTAGCATAACTATCGCGTGGTGATTACCAGCGGTAGTGGGCGAACGCCTTGTTGGCTTCGGCCATACGGTGAACGTCTTCACGCTTCTTAACAGCAGAACCTTTGTTCTCTGCTGCGTCAGACAGCTCGTTCGCCAGGCGCAGAGCCATGGATTTATCACCGCGTTTACGTGCAGCATCAACGATCCAACGCATTGCCAGAGCATTACGACGAACCGGGCGGACTTCAACTGGTACCTGATAAGTAGAACCGCCAACGCGACGCGACTTAACTTCTACAGTCGGGCGAACGTTGTCGAGAGCGACTTCGAAAGCTTCCAGGTGATCTTTACCAGAACGCTGAGCCAGGGTCTCCAGCGCGGTATAGACGATTGCTTCTGCAGTAGATTTTTTACCGTCTACCATCAGGATATTTACAAATTTGGCCAGCAGCTCAGATCCGAACTTAGGATCTGGCAGGATTTTACGTTGGCCGATTACGCGACGACGTGGCATGGAAATACTCCGTTGTTAATTCAGGATTGTCCAAAACTCTACGAGTTTATTTTGACATTAAAGTTAAAACGTTTGGCCTTACTTAACGGAGAACCATTAAGCCTTTGGCTTCTTCACGCCGTACTTGGAACGAGCTTGCTTACGGTCTTTAACACCGGAGCAGTCAAGTGCACCACGGACGGTGTGGTAACGCACACCTGGCAAGTCTTTTACTCGACCGCCACGGATCAGGATTACGGAGTGTTCCTGCAGGTTGTGGCCTTCGCCACCGATGTAGGAAGTTACTTCGAAACCGTTGGTCAAACGCACACGGCAAACTTTACGCAGTGCGGAGTTTGGTTTTTTCGGGGTAGTGGTATATACGCGGGTGCATACGCCACGTTTCTGCGGGCAGGCTTCCAGCGCTGGAACGTTGCTTTTAGCAGCCTTCACAGAGCGTGGTTTGCGAACCAGCTGGTTAATTGTTGCCATTAAAAAAGCTCCTGGTTTTTGCTTCGTACTAGCTTCGTAAACATGTGATAAATCCCCTCGTATGCACTACTGGCAAAGTACGAGGACGCAGAATTTTATGGCTGACCAGTATGGGTGTCAAGAAATATACAACATCACTCTCATCACCAGGCCATTTGGCTGCGGTGTTGTTCGGTTAATTCAACGAAGTGATTATAGCCGACGACAGTGATTTTGTGCGAAAAATGACCAACCAATCCCCGGGCTTCCAGGTCGTCCTGCAGCGCATAAAGGGATATGGGGGCGGCGAGCAGCAATTCAAGATGAGCGCTGCCGGCAAGGCCTGCCAGCACGCCATCCTGCAGCAGCAATAGCGCGTCGCCTTCCGCCGTCAGGCGCAGCAGCGCAGGCAGGTCACATTGGTTTGGCGAATGGCTCAGGGTATACAGCATCAGAAGATCCTAAAACGTCATCACGGTATCGTAGCCGGCCAGTTCGCGGCGCAGTTCGTCCGGCGCCAGCACCTCGGCGTCCAGCACCCAATCGGTCACCTGGCCCAGCCCGCGCTCCTGCAGCGAAGCCTGGCACAGATAGCACCGTTCCACGTCATACAGCGGCAGCACGCCGAAGGTGGCGATGTAATTGCGCGCCAAAATTTTTTCCGGCTGTTGGCCCGGCAACAGCTGCAGCACGCCGTCACCAACAAAAAACACCCCTAGATCTTCACTGAGCGCCGACGTGGCGAGCAGCGCGTCCAGCCCTTCCCTGCCGCCGGCGCCGCCATGCGGCCCGTGGGTGAAAACAAAAGCGACTCGTTTCATCATATCCTCAGAACTGCACCAGACGGTCGCAACTCAGCGACGCTTCGGCCAGGGAACCCAGCCCGCTCAGGATAAAACCTGGCTGCAGGTTGGCGTTTGCCAGCCCCTGTTGCGCCGCCTCCTGCTCATCGGAGACGCCGCGGCGCAACGCGGCGGCCACGCAGACGTTGAGCGCCACGCCGTGTTGCTGCGCCAGCTGCGCCCAAGCGCGCACCAGATCGAACTCATCGCTGGCGGGCGCGGTCAGTTGGTTGGCGTTCAGCACCCCTTCACGGTAGAAAAAGACGCTGGAAAGACGGTGCCCTTTCGCCAGCAAAGCCTGAGCGAACTGATAGGCGCTGCTGGCCTGCTGCGTGCCGTAAGCCGGGCCGGTGACCAACAGACAATAATCGAGCATCAACGGTCGCTTCCCGACAGATCGCCGCTCTTGAACTGGCGGATGTACAGATAGACGGTGTGTTTGGAGATATTCAGACGATCCGCCACCTGGTTGATCGCATCCTTGATGTCGAAGATGCCTTTCTCATAGAGGTTGAGCACCACCTGACGGTTCTTGGCGTTATTGGACACCGAGCGGTCGGCGTTCACCTCTTCGATGGTGAACTCCAGCGTCTGCGCCACCAGATCGTCGACAGAAGAGGCGAAATTCACCGACGACGGCACGTCTTGCGTGGCCGGCGGCATAAAGGTCTGCATGATCTGTGAGAACGGCACATCGAGGTTCATGTTGATGCACAGTAGGCCGATCACCCGTTGTTCGCGATTGCGAATGGCGATGGTCACCGACTTCATCAGCACGCCGCTCTTGGCTCGCGTGAAGTAGGCTTTCGACACGCTGCTGTCGTCGCCGGCCATGTCGTGCAGCATGCGCAGCGCCAGGTCGGTGATCGGCGAGCCGATTTTGCGCCCGGTGTGTTCCCCGTTGGCGATGCGCACCGCCGAACTGTTCAGGTCTTCCAGCGCGTGCAATACGATCTCGCAGTGGCCGCCGATCAGCATCGCCAGCCCGTCGACCACCGCTTCATAGGATTTCAGGATTTCATGATCCGTTTGAGTAAACGGACGTTCATTCAGCAAATCAAGTTCGCTGGCTTCGCTGGATAAAAGCGAATTCGACATCGAAGATACCACCCTCATAGATCGCCTGTGCCAGGGGGCGCAGCTAAAATCGCTCGGACCGGCTCGCGGCCGTCGTCAGACATGCGCAGCGCAGTTGGCTGAGATCGACATGAAGCGGCCGGGAACAATTTTAGGTACACGCCCTAAGGGGCAGACGCATGACTGATAAGTCAGAATTATTAGTCTAGCAAAGCGGCCGGAGCAAAGTCCTTGCGTTTGCGCGTGGTATTGACGTTAAGCCCGATGCCCGGCAGGCGTCAAGCGTTCAATGGAGAGAGAGGCGGCGGCGGCCGAAATGAAAACCGCCGCGGAGGGCATCCGCGGCGGTGGCAAACAGAGCGACGAGATTATTTCGCTTTGGCGCCTGCTTTCGCGTCAGCCGGTTTCTCGGCTTTAGCGTCGGCTTTCGGCGCCGCTTTCACGTCCAGCAGCTCAACGTCGAACACCAGCGTGGAGTTAGCCGGGATGCCCGGAACGCCGGTTTTGCCGTAGGCCAGCGCCGGTGGGATCACCAGCTTGATTTTGCCGCCTTTCTTGATGTGCTTCAGACCTTCGGTCCAGCCTGGGATCACGCCGTCCAGACGGAACGACAGCGGCTCGCCGCGGGTGTAGGAATTATCGAACTCGGTGCCGTCGGTCAGGGTGCCTTTGTAGTTCACCACTACGGTGTCGCTGTCTTTCGGCGCTTCACCTGCGCCCGGCTTCTCTACCTGGTACAGCAGACCGGATTCGGTTTTCTTCACGCCTTTTTCTTTGGCGAAGCTGTCACGGTACTTGGCGCCTTTGGTTTCGTTGTCCTTGGCGTCCTGTTCCATCTTCGCCTGAGCGGAAGCCTTCACGCGCGCTTCGAAGCCCTGCAGGGTCTTCTCGATATCGGCGTCGTTCAGCTTGCTCTTGTTGGCGAACGCGTCCTGGACGCCGGCGATCAGCTGATCTTTGTCCAGCTTGATGCCCAGCTTCTCTTGCTCTTTCAGAGAGTTGTCCATGTAACGGCCGAGAGAGGCGCCCAGTGCGTAAGCCGCTTGCTCGTCGTCGTTTTTGAACTTGCCGGTGCTTGGCGCTGCTGCCGCGTCCGCTGGTTTAGCGGCTTCTGCCGGTTTGGCGGCATCGGCTGCCATGACCTGGGTCGCATTCAGAGCAAAAGCCATGGTGGTTGCCAGAAGCGTGACTTTAAACAAAGATTTCATCCATTTCTCCAGTGTCTGAAGCAATGCCCCAAACAATCATTAGGTAAGATAACCGGGCTACTATAGCTGCCTGAAACAAAACAAAACAGTCGCACAGGTAACCAATCGAGTCAAAGTGTGACTCCCACTTTGCCAAGAAGTTTCCCATCCCGCGCTACTCACATGATAAATCAGATTTTTCTTGCAGAATATTCGGCGAGGTTAGCAAAAAACGGCATATCGAGCGCATAACTTTTCAGCACTTTACACTGCCGATCGCAACGTTGCGCGCCGACCAGAGAAATAGCGCGAGCAAACCCGGCGCCAGCTGTTACCATAGCGCCGAATCAGGATTTTATCGCGTCAGAGGTAGCCTCATGCACAATCACGACATTCAAGGTCTGCTACAGCGGCTTGAAGAACTGGAAAGCCGTCAGGCCTTTCAAGAGCTCACCATCGAAGAGCTCAACCAAACGGTCATTCAGCATCAAATGGAAATGCTGAAGATGCGCGAACACCTGCGCATGTTGACCGACAAGCTGCGTTCGACCCAAACCTCGATGATCGCCTCGCAATCGGAAGAAACGCCTCCACCGCACTATTGATAGCCCGCCATGCGCTCATTTCAGGCGCGCCAGCCCGGCGACGGCGCGCTCGAGATACTGGCGCGGGCATCCCAAATTGATGCGAATGAAGCCGCTCCCCTGCGGGCCGAAACCGCAGCCCATCGACGGTGCCAGCTTCGCCTCCTCCACCAGCGCTCGCTGCAATTCCACATCGCTCAAACCCAGAGCGCGGCAATCCAGCCAGGCGAGATAGGTTCCTTCGGCCCGGGTCAAGGTGCACCAGGGGGCGGCGGCCGCGAGCGCCTGCGCAAACCAGCGCCGATTTTCCGCCAGATAGCCGAGCAGCTCGTCAAGCCAAACCGCGCCACGTTGATAAGCCGCAGTCGCCGCCACCATCGACAGCGCGTTGAACACATCAAGGCCGTGAGCGTTCAGTCGATCAACAAACGCCTGCCGCAGCCGGGCGTTGGGGATCAGGAAATTCGAAATGCGCAGCGAGGAGAGGCCAAAGGTTTTGCTGGCGGACGTCGCCACAATCACCCTTTCGCGATAGTCCTCGTTCAGATGCAATACCGAGGTAAACGTCTCGCCGGGCAGCAGCAGGTCGGCCCAGATTTCATCGGAGATCACCGTGACGTCGTGGGCGTGACAAAGCGCCATTAACCGCTCCAGCTCATCGCGGGTCCAGCAACGGCCGGTCGGATTGTGCGGATTACACAACAGCAGCAGCGGCGGCTTACGCTGCGCCAGGCAGGCGGCCAGCCGGTCAAAATCTATCCGGTATCCCAGCGGGGTTTCCTGCAGCGGATTTTCAAGCACTTCTCGGCCGTTCATGGTGATTATCTTGGCGAACGAGCCATAGTACGGCCCCTGCACCACCACGCCGTCCCCCGGCTGGCTGAGCAGTTGGATCAGCATCGCCAACCCGGGCACCACCCCTTCAACCGAGGTGAACCACTCGCGCCGCAGCGGTAAATCGTGCCGCCTGGCGAACCAGTCGATCGCCGCCTGGTAGTAGGCGTCGTCGCGCTCGCTGTAGCCAAAGACGCCGTGTTCCACCCGCTGATGCAGCGCCTGCTGCACCTCCGGCGGGCACGGAAAGTCGAAATCGGACACCCACATCGGCAGCAGCTCGCTGCCGTCCAGTTGCAAATAGCGGTCGATGAAGTCCCACTTCACGGAGCCGGTGTTGTGACGGTCGATAATGGCGCTGAAATTAGTCGTCATGTCAGGCTTCCTTACGCTGCAAATCGTTCTGAGGCTGGAGTTTGGCGATACCGAAGCCGGTGAAGCCATAAATCAGGGCGAACACCACCGCGGCATAACATTGAATCGCCCACGGCAGCAAATCGAGCGTGCTCACTCCCAGCGTGGTCGCCATGTAGATGCCGGCGGCCGTCCACGGGATCAGCGGTTCAATGACGGTGCCCGCGTCCTCGACGGTGCGCGACAGGTTTTTATTGTCCAGCCCCATGCGACGATAGGCCCCTTTGAACAGCTCCGCCGGGATCAGCAGCGCCAGCTTGCCGTCGCTGGTCGCACCGGTCACCAGGATGGTGGTGGCAACGGTAGCGGCGATCAGTTGACCGGTGGTGTGCACCACTTTCAGCAGTCGGCTGATGATCACCGTCAGCGCGCCGGTCAGCGTCAACGCGCCGGCGAAGGAGAAGGCGCAGAACACCAGCAGGATCGTGCTCATCATCGAGAACATGCCGCCACGGTTAAGCAGGCGCGGCACGTCGGCGACGATCCCCTCGACGTTGTGGCCCTGGGCGGCGAACATCGACAGATTGAAACCGTCCATCAACGCATTCAGCCCCTGCTGCAGGCTAAAGCCCTGCAGCGCGACGCCGATGGCGATCGCCAGCGCGCAGGCGGCCAGCATGACGGGGATCACCGGCCGTTTGGTCACCGCGCCCCACAGCACCAGCACCGGCGGCAGGATCAGCAGCAGATTGAAATGGTACAGCCCCTCGAGCGCGCTGACGATTTCGGTCACTTTTTCCGGCGTAGCCACGCTGGCCACCGCGCCGGTGTGCCCGGCGATCAGGTACACCACGGCGGCCAGGATGAAGCTCGGCAACGTCGTGTACATCAGATGCTGGATATGGCTGTAGAGATCGGTATCCGCGACGATGGCCGCGAAGTTCGTCGAGTCGGACAGCGGCGAGATTTTGTCGCCGAAGTAAGCGCCGGACACCACCGCCCCAGCTGCGGCGGCCAGCGGCACGTCCAGACCTGCGGCCACGCCCATCAGCGCCACGCCCACGGTGCCGGCCGCTCCCCAGGAGGTGCCGGTGCATACCGAGATCACGCTGGTGATGAAGAACGCGGCGATCAGAATATATTGCGGGCTGATCAGCTTCAGCCCCCAATACACCATGTAAGGGATAGTGCCGCTGATCATCCAGGTGCCGATCAGGCCGCCCACGCAGATCAGGATCATGATCACCGGCATGGCCTTCGCCAGTTTGGCCACGATGGCCTCGATGATGTCGTCCCAGCGGTAGCCTTGCCACCAGGCCAACGCGGCGGCGATAGCGGCGGACACCAGCAGCAGCGGTTCAATGCGCAGGCCAAACTGGCCATAGCCGATGATGAGCAGCAACAGCATGGCCACAATCGGCAGCGTCGCCAACCCAAGGTTGAGCGTTTTCTTATTATCCATATACGGCTCCTGTTGAAGATGGGGTACTGCAACAGCGTAATGGCTTCGATCACCGGAGGATGTGAGCGCAGACAACTGCCCATGTAATCGGTTTCATGCAATAAAATTGTGTGAGCCGCCTCTCATTCACCGCGCTTGCTTTGCTCATGCGGCTCGCCCGCAGCCACGGAGTCTCGCAGGATAAGTTCGGCCGAAAAGCGGTTGTTCTGCGGCGCAACGCCGCTGCCGCTGTGGATCTGTAGCGCCAGGCGCGCGGCGCGGCGGGCCATTTTTTCGATGGGGTAATGCACGGTGGTCAACGAGGGGTGGAGATATTTCGCCAGGGCAATGTCGTCAAAGCCGACGATCGACAGCGCCTCAGGCAGCTGAATTTGCCGTTGGTGGCAGGTGCGCATCATGCCGGCGGCCATCACGTCGTTGAACGTCACCGCCGCGGTAAAGCGTTGATCGCTGCCCAAAACGCGCTCGGCCGCCAGTTCGCCCCCTCTTTCGTTGAAGGGCACGCTGATGATCCAAGCACCCGGCACCTCAATGCCGGCGGCCGCCATGGCCTGGCGGTAACCCGTTAACCGCTGTGCGCGATCGTCGATCGGCAGATCCGCCGTCACGCAGGCAATTCTTCGATGCCCCTGACGAATAAGCAATTCGGTCGCCGCCTGCGCCGCATTGGCGTTGTCGAGCCAGATGCAACGGTTGGCGATGGCGGGCAGGTAGCGGTTGATCAGCACCAGCGCGGGCGTGTGAGCAGCGTAACGCAGCAGTTCGTCCTCCCTCATGCGCGTGACGTGTGCCACGATGGCCTCACATCCCTGGTTGATGAGAAAGTCGAGGCCGCTTTTTTCCAGCTCCGCCTGATGTCCGCCGCTGCACAGCATCAGGCGCACGCCGGCCTGCCGCGTGATGTCTTCCACGCCTCGCGCCAGGCGCGAGAAAAACGGATCGTCGAGGTTGCCGGTCAGCAGCCCCAGCATATTGCCGCTTCTTTTCGCCAACGCCAGCGCGGCGGCGTTACGGTGGTAGTTAAACTCGCGCATCGCCTTCTCGACACGCTCGCGGGTCACCGGCTCAACATAGGCGGTATTATTGATCACCCGGCTGACGGTGGCCGTGGAAACGCCGGCGCGGCGCGCAACGTCTTTCATGGTGGCCATGACATGTCCTGTCGTGCTGTTCGGCGCCCGGTGCGCCGCGCATAAAAAAGGGCAGCCGATGGCCGCCCTCTTGTCTCGTGATCGCGTTCTGCTTAGTGGCAGCCGCAACCGCCGTTACCGCAACCGCCTTTACCGTGGTCGTGACCATGGTCGTGATCGTGGCTGTGGCCGTGACCGCCGCAGCAGCCTTCACCGTGTTCGTGGTGATGGTCGTGCTCGCCGTGTACGTGACCGTGTGCCAGTTCTTCTGCGGTCGCTTCGCGGATCGCGACAACTTCCACGTTGAAGTTCAGGTTTTGGCCGGCCAGCATGTGGTTGCCGTCAACCACAACGTGGTCGCCATCAACTTCGGTGATTTCAACCGGTACCGGACCCTGATCGGTGTCAGCCAGGAAACGCATGCCGACCTGCAGTTCGTCAACGCCCATGAAGACGTCTTTCGGTACGCGCTGCACCAGGTTTTCGTCGTAGTTGCCGTACGCGTCGTTCGCGCCGACGTGAACGTCAAAACGATCGCCAACGTCGTGGCCTTCGAGTGCTTTTTCCAGACCTGCGATCAGAGAACCATGCCCGTGCAGATAGTCCAGCGGTGCGCTCACCGGAGACTCATCAACCAAAACACCGTCTTCTGTACGTACTTGGTAAGCCAGGCTGACCACCAAGTCTTTTGCTACTTTCATGATATCTCCTACCGTTGGCTACTAGGACGCACACCGTTATCGGGATGCGCGCCTTTTCCGGACAGATTGTAACGGAAATCTGTCGCGCTGTACCCTCCGGGATAAAAAAACGCTACTTCGGCTGGAAAATGCCGATCACCTGCTCTTGCGGGCGAACGTGTTTTTCTACCTGTTGTTCGGTCTGGCGCTGATGATGGCCGCACTTGACGCACTCCACCACTTCCACCTGATCCTCCCGCCACACCGCCAGCGTATCCATGGCGCTACAGCTCGGGCACACCGCCCCGGCGATAAATCTCTTACGTGTTGCAGACATCGTTATGCTCCCGCTTATTCATATTCATCCCAGCCGTCGAACTGGCGACTTTCTTTTTGCATTTCGCGATGGAACAGCTCTTCCAACTCGCGCCGCGCCTCTTTCACGCGGGAAATTTGCGCCACGTCGCCCTGATGCGGCGGCATCAGTTCACGCAGCATGCGCATATCCAGGCGGCGGAAATGCTGCTGGGCGCGGAAGGCCTGATGCGGGTGCATGCCCAACTCCATCAGCGCCTTGCGCCCCAGTTCCAGCGCGCTGGAGAAGGTCTCGCGGCTGAACTGTTTCACCCCCGCCTGCAGCAACTCATGCGCCTCCACGCGGCCGCGCGCACGCGCCAGAATGCTCAGGTTCGGGAAGTGCTGCTGGCACAGCCGCACGATCTCCATGGTGTCTTCCGGCTCATTGCAGGTGATCACGATCGACTTGGCCTTCTCGGCGCCCGCCGCGCGCAACAGCTCCAGCTCGGTGGCGTCGCCGTAATAAACCTTGTAGCCGTAGCGCCGCAGTACGCCAACGGCGCTGACGTCGCGCTCCAGTACGGTAATGCGCATCTTGTTGGCCATCAGCAGGCGGCCGATCACCTGGCCGAAACGCCCGAAGCCGACGATGATCACCTGCGGATCGTCGTCTTCCACGTACGGCGTTTCCTCATCCTCGTCCTTGGCGTTGTAGCGGCGCGCCAAAATGCGGTCGATGGCCTGCATCAGCAGCGGCGTGGTCATCATCGACAGCGTCACCACCACCAGCAGTAAAGAGAGTTGATCCGGCTGCAGCACCTTTTGGGCGCCCGCCGCAGAAAACAACACGAAGGCGAACTCACCGCCCTGGCTGAGCACGCCGGCGAACTGCAGGCGCACCGAGCTGCGCAGGCCGAACAGGCGCGACACGCCGTAGAGCACGCCGGATTTGACCGCCACCAGCGCCAGCACGCCGATCAACACTTCGGCCAGGTGGGTGTAGAGCACGCCGATATTCAACACCATACCCACCGAGATAAAGAATAACCCCAGCAGCAGCCCTTTAAACGGCTCGATGGAAATTTCCAACTCGTGGCGGTATTCGCTCTCCGCCAGCAGCACGCCGGCGATGAAGGTGCCGAGCGCCATCGACAGGCCGAGCGTCTCCATAAACAGCGCCGAGCCGAGCACCAACAACAGCGCCGCGGCGGTGAAGATTTCGCGCACGCCGGAAGCGGCGATATAGCGGAACAGCGGCCGCAGCAGGAAGCGGCCGCCGATCAGCATGCCGCCGAACGCCGCCACCTTGAGCGCGATTTTCGCCCAATCGTCGCTGGTGCCGCCCGCGCCGGCCAGAATCGGGATCAACGCCAGCGCCGGGATCACCGCCATATCCTGGAACAGCAGCACCGAGAAGCCGAGCTGCCCCCCTTCGTTGCGGTTCATGCCCTTCTCGCGCATCAGCTGCAGCGCCATCGCGGTGGAGGACATCGCCAGACCGACGCCGCCGATCACCGCCGCCTGCCAGGCAAAGTGCGTCAGGTACAGCAACGCGCCCAGCACCGCCGCGGTGATCAACACCTGGCCGGCGCCGGCGCCGAAGATCGAGCGCCGCAGTTCCCACAGCTTGCTGGGGTTCAGCTCCAGGCCGATGATGAACATCAGGAACACCACGCCCAGTTCGGAGAAGTGCAGGATCTCGTCAACGTCGCGAATGAAGCCCAATCCCCATGGGCCGATGGCGATGCCGGCGATCAGATAGCCCAGCACCGCGCCGATCCCCAGGCGACGAGCGATCGGCACCGTCACCACCGCGGCGAACAGGAACAGTAAAATGGCGGTCAGTAAGGTTGATCCTTCCATGCTCACCGCCCTCCGTGCGGCAGCGGGTGGCTCAGCCACTCGCCGTAGGCGTCCGCATGGCTGCGCAGCACCTCCGGCTTCTGCCGCCGCGCCCAATACACCACGAACGGCGTCAACCAGTGCATATGGCACATTCCGGCGGTCAACTCGAACGGCCGCAGGATATCTTCCATCGGATAATGGTTATAACCGCCGGTGCGATAGGCGCCTTCCGGCTCGCCGGTGGTGATCACCGAGCGCCAGTATTTGCCCGCCAACGCATTGCCGCCCACCCCGCTGGCGAAGCCGCGCGACAAGACCCGATCCAGCCACTCCTTCAGCAGCGCCGGGCAGCTGTAGGTATAGAGAGGATGCTGAAACACGATGACCTGATGCTCACGCAGCAGCTGTTGTTCGTGATGGATATCGATAAAAAAATCAGGATAGTGCGCGTAAAGATCGTGCACGGTGACATGTTCCAACTGCTGCGCCGGTCGAAGCAAAACCCGGTTCGCCACCGAGTCATGGGATTCCGGATGGGCATACAGCAGCAAGACCTTGGGCGGCTGCGACATCATTCCCCTCCAAAGCGTCGTCAGGGTAGCGGTTTTCCGTTACCATGCATCGCAAAGACAAAAACAGCGCGCGGTGCGCGTTCTGTTACCTTAATGATAATTTAACATACTCTGAACATACGGCGCTTTATGATTGTATTCTCCTCGCTACAAATCCGACGCGGCATTCGCGTCCTGCTGGACAACGCCACGGCGACGGTTAATCCCGGTCAGAAGGTCGGCCTGGTGGGCAAAAACGGCTGCGGCAAATCCACGCTGCTGTCGCTGCTGAAGGGCGAGATCGCGGCGGACGGCGGCAGTTTCACCTTCCCCGGCAACTGGGCGCTGGCTTGGGTCAACCAGGAGACGCCGGCGCTGGACGTGCCGGCGATCGAGTATGTTATCGACGGCGACCGCGAGTTTCGCCAGCTTGAAGCCGAACTGCAGGCGGCCAACGACCGCAACGACGGCCACGCCATCGCCACCCTGCACGGCAAGCTGGACGCCATCGACGCCTGGACCATCCGTTCCCGCGCCGCCAGTCTGCTGCACGGCCTCGGCTTCTCCAACGAACAGCTGCAAAGCCCGGTACGCGACTTCTCTGGCGGCTGGCGCATGCGCCTTAACCTGGCACAGGCGCTGGTGTGCCGTTCGGATCTGCTGCTGCTCGACGAACCGACCAACCACCTGGATCTCGACGCGGTGATCTGGCTGGAGCGCTGGCTGAAAAGCTATCCCGGCACGCTGGTGCTGATCTCACACGACCGCGACTTCCTCGATCCGATCGTCGACAAGATCCTGCATATCGAACAGCAGACGATGAACGAGTACACCGGTAACTATTCTTCGTTCGAACGCCAGCGCGCCACCAAACTGGCGCAGCAGCAGTCGCTGTATCAGCACCAGCAAGAGAAAGTGGCGCACCTGCAAAGCTATATCGACCGTTTCCGCGCGCAGGCCACCAAGGCCAAGCAGGCGCAGAGCCGTATCAAGATGCTGGAGCGCATGGAGCTGATCGCTCCGGCGCACGTCGACAATCCGTTCACCTTCAGCTTCCGTCCGCCGGAAAGCCTGCCGAACCCGCTGCTGCGCATGGAAAAGGTCAGCGCCGGCTATGGCGAGAAAGTGATCCTGAAGTCAATCAAGCTGAACCTGGTGCCCGGATCGCGCATCGGTCTGCTCGGCCGCAACGGCGCCGGTAAATCGACGCTGATCAAACTGCTGGCCGGCACCCTGGAACCGCTGAGCGGCGAGATCGGCCTGGCGAAAGGCATCAAGCTGGGTTACTTCGCCCAGCACCAGCTGGAATTCCTGCGCGCCGACGAATCGCCGCTGCAACATCTGAGCCGCATCGCCCCAAGGGTGCTGGAGCAACAGTTGCGCGACTATCTGGGCGGTTTCGGCTTCCAGGGCGACAAGGTCAGCGAAATGACCGAACGGTTCTCCGGCGGCGAGAAGGCGCGGCTGGTGCTGGCGCTGATCGTCTGGCAGCGCCCGAACCTGCTGCTGCTCGATGAACCGACCAACCACCTGGATCTCGACATGCGCCAGGCGCTGACCGAGGCGCTGATCGATTTCGAAGGCGCGTTGGTGGTGGTATCGCACGACCGTCATCTACTGCGCTCCACCACCGACGATCTGTATCTGGTGCACGACGGCCAGGTCGAGCCTTTCGAGGGCGACCTCGACGACTACCAGCAGTGGCTGATCGATCTGCAGCGTCAGGAAAGCCAGCAGGACGCACCGGAAAAAGAGAGCGGTGGCAACAGCGCACAGGCGCGCAAGGATCAAAAACGCCGCGAGGCGGAATTCCGCACCCAGACCCAACCGCTGCGCAAGCAGATCGCCAAACTGGAACAGCAGATGGAAAAACTGGGCGCCGAACTGGCGGCGGTGGAAGAGCAGTTGGCGGACTCCGCACTGTACGACATCAGCCGCAAGGCCGAGCTGACCGACTGCCTGCAAAAGCAAAGCCAGGCCAAATCCGCGCTGGAAGAGACGGAAATGACCTGGCTGGATGCGCAGGAACAGCTGGAGCAGCTAACGCAGGCGTTCGACGCCTAAGCCTCAGGCCTTGTAAAAAGGTTTATCCCCCAGAATGGTCGCGCGGTGCATGATGCGCCGCTGCGGCAGATAATCCGCGTTGGCGTAGTGTTGCGTCACGCGGTTATCCCAGATCGCCACGTCATTCTCCTGCCAGCGCCAGCGCACCTGAAACTCCGGTTTGGTGATGTGAGCAAACAGGAAATTCAGTAAAGCGTCACTCTCCTTCGGCGCCAGATCGACGATCCGCGTAGTGAATCCTTCATTGACGAACAGCGCCTGCCGGCCGCTGACCGGGTGGGTGCGCACCACCGGATGCAGCAGCGGCGGGTTTTTCTGCACCGCCTGTTGCCAGCGCTGATGTTCCTCGTCACTGCCGCGATGCTTGTGCTCCGGGAACGACTTGGTGAAGTCATGCTCCGCGCGCAGCCCCGCCAACAGCGTTCTGAACGGCGTCGACAGCGCCTCGTAGGCGGCGATGCCGCTGGCCCACAGCGTATCGCCACCGGTGGAAGGCAAGGTCTTGGCCGCCAGGATCGCTCCCAGCGGCGGGTTCTCGATAAAGGTCACGTCGGTGTGCCAGTTATCGTTGTCCGGCGGGTTGTCGTCGTGGGTATCGAGCACGATGATCTCTTCCACGTCGGTGGCGTGCGGATAGACCGGATGAATATGCAGATCGCCGAAGCGGCCGGCCAGATCGCGCTGCTGCAGCGGCGTGATCGGCTGATTGCGGAAGAACAGCACCTGATGCTTCAGCAGCGCATGATAGAGCTGTTCAAACTGGCCGTCACCCAGCGGCCGGGCTAATTCGACGTTTTCCACCAGCGCCCCGATGTAAGGCCCCAGCGGGGTGATATTCAGACGTTCATTCATTGCTGTACTCCATGCCACGGGGTCAATCGACGCTGCAGGGCGCGCAGCCCCAGCTCCAGACCAAAAGCAATCACCGCAATCACGCCGATGCCGGCCAACACTACGTCGGTCGCCAGAAACTCACCGGCGGATTGCACCATAAATCCCAGGCCGCGCGTGGCGGCGATCAGTTCGGCGGCCACCAGCGTCGACCAGCCGACGCCCAGCCCGATGCGAATGCCGGTCAGGATCTCCGGCAGCGCGCTCGGCAACACCACGAAACGCAGCACCTGCCAGCGCGTAGCGCCCAACGCGCGGGCGGCGCGCACCCGCACCTGCGCCACGCTGCGCACACCGGCCACGGCGGAGAGCGTCACCGGTGCGAAGATAGCCAGATAAATCAGCAAGATCTTCGAGGTTTCGCCGATGCCGAACCAAATCACCATCAGCGGCAGATAGGCCAGCGGCGGCACCGGACGATAGATCTCAATCAGCGGATCGAGGATGCCGCGCACCGTGTCGTTCAGCCCCATGGCGATGCCCACCGGAATGCCGACGATCACCGCCGCCAACAGCGCCACCAAAATGCGTCCCAGGCTGGCCGCCAGATGCTGCCACAGCGTGGCGTCCATAAAGCCCTGCGGGCTGGCGATGGTGATCAGCTGGTGCAGCACCTGCTGCGGCGCCGGCAAAAACAGCGGGCTGATCAGCTGCAGCGCCGTCACGCCCCACCAGACGATCAATACCGTCAATAGCGTGGCGCCGCTCAGCCAAACGTTGCGCGGTACGCTGAAACGGCGTACCGGCTTGTCCTGCGGCTGCGCCGCGGCCTTCAGAGTGGAATGCAGGCTCATAGCAAGGCCTCGCGCTGTTGGAAAACTTTGCCCAGCACGTATTCGCGCTGCGCGATAAATTCAGGATCGGACTTAATCGCGCGGCAGGCTTCGCCGTCGGCATAGCGTTGGCCGAAGTTCAGCGACAGCCGCTCCACCACCTGCCCCGGCCCCGGCGACAGCAGCAGCAGCTCGCTGGCGAGGAACACCGCCTCTTCGATATCGTGGGTAATCAGCAGCACCTGCTTGCCGGTGTCGCGCCAGATGGTCAGCAACAGCTCCTGCATCTGCTCGCGGGTGAACGCGTCCAGCGCGCCGAACGGCTCGTCCAGCAACAGCAGGCGCGGATCGGCGGCCAGGGCGCGGGCGATGCCGACGCGTTGGCGCATGCCGCCGGAAAGCTGCCAGATAAAATGCCGTTCGTAACCGGCCAGCCCCACGCGCTGCAGCATCTGCTCTGCTACCTGGCGACGCTGCGCCTTGCCGACGCCGGCCAACTGCAGGCCAAATTCGACGTTGTCCACCACGTTGCGCCACGGCAGTAAGCCCTCATGCTGGAACACCACGCCCCGCTCGGCGCTCGGGCCGTGAACGGGCGTTCCATCCAGCGTGATGCTGCCAGCTGAAGGCTCGATAAACCCGGCGATCAAATTCAGCAGCGTGGTCTTGCCGCAGCCCGACGGGCCGAGCACCACCACCAGTTGCCCGGCGGCGATCTGGAACGACACGTCGCGCAGCGCCGGCCGCCCCTGATACTCTGCTGAAAGATGATTGACGTTTAGCATCCTGCTTCCTTACGACTGCGGCGCAGCCTGCACCTGTTTCACAAAACGGTCGGTCACATACGCGCTGTAGTCGCTGTCGACCTGCGGGATCTTGCCCTGCTGCTTGAGGAATTCGGCGGTATCGCGGATCGCCTTATCCACCGGCTGGCCGAGCTGGGCAACCTGATCCGCCACCGGCAGATAACAGTTCCCCTTCACCAACTCCGGCACCTGCGCTTGCGGCACGCCGCTCAGGCGCGCCAGCGTGCTGAGATGGTTCGGATCTTTCAGCCACTGTTCCGGCGCCGCCAGGTAGGCCTGTTGCGCCTGCAGCGCGCTGGCGGCAAAGGCGGTCACCACGTCGGGATGTTTCTCGGCGAAGTCCTTGCGCACCACCCACACGTCCAGCGTCGGCGAGCCCCATTCGCCTACCTGCGCGGAGTCGGTCAGCACCTTGCCCTGTTTGGCCAGTTCATTGACCACCGGCGCCCAGACGTACGCGCCGTCGATGTCGCCGCGCTGCCAGGCGGCGGCGATGGCCGGCGGCTGCAGATTGAGGATCTTCACCTGCTCAGGCTTGATGCCCCAATGTTTGAGCGAAGCCAGCAGGCTGTAATGGGTGGTGGAGATAAACGGCACCGCGATGCGCTTGCCGATCAGATCCTGCGGGCTTTTGATGTCATTCTTCACCACCAGCGCTTCGGAGCTGCCGAGCTGCGAGGCGATGAGGAACACTTCGATGGGGAGTTTTTGGCTGGCGGCCACCGCCAGTGGGCTGGAGCCGATATTGCCGATCTGCACGTCGCCGGAGGCCAGCGCGCGCAGCACGCTGGAGCCGCTGTCGAACTTACGCCAGTCGACGGTCGCGCCGGATTTTTTGGCGAAGCTGTTTTCCGCCTGCGCCACCTTGGCCGGTTCCGCCGACGTCTGATACGCCACGGTCACGTCCACCGCGTAGGCGCTGGCCGCGCTGAGCGACAACGCCAACAGCGCCGCGTTGCGTAAGGAAAAGAGTTTGCCCGCCATGTTCCGCTCCGTTGATAAAAATCTGTTCAGTTGCTGACAGTTTTATCTGAGCGATGACGGGCGATAAAAGAATAAAAAAGTCTTCTTTATTACCTTAAGTAATATTAGGGTAAATTACAGCGCGATCGTCCCGCGCAAGAACACGTGAGCATAGCCCCCAAGCAGCGTGCGGTCCCCTTGCAGTTCACAGAACAGCTCACCGCCGCGCGCCGAGATCTGCCGGGCATGCAAGCGATGGCGGCCGAGACGCGCCGTCCAGTAAGGCATCAGCGTGCAGTGTGCGGAGCCGGTGACCGGATCCTCGCCGCCGTCGAGGGTGAAATAGCGCGACACAAAGTCCACCGCGTCACCCGGCGCGGTGACGATCACCGCCCGCCCGGCCAGTGCGATCAGCGCGGGAATGTCCGGCCGCAGCGCGCGCACCTGCGCCTCGTTTTCCACCACCACCAGCAGCGCTTTCGCCTGCCACACTTCTTGCGGTTGCACGCCCAACAGCGCCGAAAGGCCCGCCGGCTCGGCGACTTTCTGCGGCGGCCGGGCGGGGAAATCAAGCACCAGCCGCTCCCGGTCCTGCGCATCGCGCTTGACGAACAGCTCGCCGCCGGCCGAACGGAAACGAATATCCTGCAGCGCCGGGTTAACCGCGCTGAACATCACATGCGCCGCCGCCAGCGTGCCGTGGCCGCAAAGATCGACCTCGCGTTCCGGGGTAAACCAGCGAATGGCGGTCATGTCGCCATCATCCCAGACAAAGCTGGTTTCCGGCAGACCGATCTCGTTGGCGATCGCCTGCAACCGCTCCGTCGGCAGCGGCTGCGTCAGCAGACAGACCCCGGCCGGGTTGCCGCGCAGCCCTTCGCCGGTAAAGGCGACCACGTGATAATAGTTTTCCGCCATCGTTCGCTCCTTAATGCCAGATCAGTAACACACAGGCTGCAGTCAACAACCCCATGGAAACGTTGAAGATAACCCAGGCTTTTTTGCTGTACAGCAGGCGGCCGATCACGGTGCCGAACGCCAGCCAGATAATGCCGGCGACGATGTTCACCGCCAAAATGCCCAGCGCAATCGCCGCAATGGAACCGTTATACCTGTCGCCCGCCAGGCTGAAACTCGCCACCGCGCCCAACGCCATCAACCAGGCTTTCGGGTTGAGGAACTGCAGCAGCCAGCCCTGATAAAGCCGCACCGGCTGCGGCGGCGCCACCTCGGTTTCCAGCTTTTCATAGGCGGCGGTGGCCACTTTCCACGCCAGCCACAGCAGGTACAGGCTGCCGAGGATTTTCAGGATCAGGTGCAGCGACGGATAGACCAGGATCAGGCTGCCGACGCCGAAGGCTACCAACAGCAAAATGCTTTGCATGCCGAGCATGATGCCGATCATCAGCCCCAGCGATCGCATAAAGCCAAAGTTCGCGCCGGAGGTGGTCAGCAGCAGGTTATTGGGGCCGGGCGTGATGGCGGCCACCCACAGGAAGCCCAGCATCGACAGGAATAAACTCGGTTCCATGGCACGGGTGCTCCTCACCCAAGGCGCTTTTTTGCAGTATCATTGTTAGTTATTGGTATTGAAGCTAACAGTGCGTCTGGGATCTCACAATAGTCGCCAACAACATTTTTACTCAACCTATGCATGACGTCTTTCGCCCCCTGACCGGGGCCAGTAACCCGCACCTGCAAACGCTGTTGCCGCGGCTGGTGCGCCGCCGCGTGTTATTGAAACCGCATTGGCAACGGCTGGAATTGCCCGACGGCGATTTCGTCGATCTCGCCTGGAGCGAGGATCCGGCGCAGGCGCGCGACAAACCGCGCGCAGTGCTGTTTCATGGCCTGGAAGGCAGCTTCTACAGCCCCTACGCGCACGGCCTGCTCAACGCCTGGCGCGAGCGCGGCTGGCTCGGCGTGGTGATGCACTTTCGCGGCTGCAGCGGCGTGCCCAACCGCAAGCAGCGCATCTACCACTCCGGTGAAACCGAAGACGCGCGCTTCTTCCTGCGCTGGCTGCGCGACAGCTACGGCGAGGTGCCGACCGCGGCAGTAGGCGTTTCGCTCGGCGGCAACATGCTGGCCTGCTATCTGGCGCAGCAAGGCGCCGACAGCCTGCTGCAGGCGGCGGTGGTGGTCTCGGCGCCGCTGATGCTGGAGCCCTGCGCCTATCGCATGGAGCAAGGCTTCTCTCGCGTTTATCAGCGCTACCTGCTGGGACAGTTGAAACAAAACGCCACCCGTAAGTTGTTGCACTACCCGGACACCCTGCCGCTCAAGCTGTCACAGCTTAGCGGCCTGCGGCGCATCCGCGAATTCGACGACGCCATCACCTCGCGCATTCACGGCTTCAGCGACGCTATCGACTATTATCGCCGCTGCAGCGCCCTGCCGCTGTTGCCGGCTGTCCAGACGCCGCTGCTGATCATCCATGCGAAGGACGATCCCTTCATGACCCATGAGGTGATCCCCGACGTCGCCGGCCTGCCGCGCAATATCGAATACCAGTTGACCGAGTACGGCGGCCACGTCGGCTTCGTCGGCGGCACGCTGAAAAAACCGCACATGTGGCTGGAGCATCGCATTCCGGCCTGGCTTTCCCCTTATCTGGACATCCCGACGTGATCATTCCCTGGCAAGAGCTGACAACCGATACCCTGAACAGCCTGATCGAATCCTTTGTGCTGCGCGAAGGCACCGATTATGGCGAGCACGAGCGCTCGCTGGAGCAGAAGGTGGAGGACGTGCGCCGCCAGCTGAAAAACGGCGACGTGGTGCTGGTGTGGTCGGAACTGCACGAGAGCGTCAACATCATGCCACGCGGCCAGTTCCGCGCCGGGCAAGAAGAAATTTAGTGGCGCTCGGTTCTATGACTGACGGAAAAAATCAGGTAACAATGGGGCATTGCAAACCAGCGCGCACCATTTTTTCCTGACATAGAGAGCGTCAACAAGAGCCACAATAATCCCCTGACGCCGGCGCATTCAACACGGAGTGACAACCACCATGTCTGCCAAACATCCCGTTATCGCGGTGACCGGTTCCAGCGGCGCCGGCACCACCACCACCAGCGTGGCGTTCCGCAAAATCTTCCAGCAGCTCAACATTCGCGCCGCCGAGCTGGAGGGCGACAGTTTCCACCGCTACACCCGGCCGGAAATGGACGCGGCGATCCGCAAGGCGCGCGATCTGGGCAGACACATCAGCTATTTCGGCCCCGAGGCCAACGACTTCGGCCTGCTGCAACAAAGCTTTATCGACTACGGCAAGAACGGCACCGGCCGTTCGCGCAAGTACCTGCACACCTACGACGAAGCGGTGCCGTACAATCAGGTGCCGGGCACCTTCACCCCGTGGGAGCCGCTGCCGGCGCCGACCGACGTGCTGTTCTACGAGGGGCTGCACGGCGGCGTGGTCACCGAGCACCATGACGTGGCCAAACATGTCGATCTGCTGGTCGGCGTGGTGCCGATCGTCAACCTGGAATGGATCCAGAAGCTGATCCGCGATACCGGCGAGCGCGGCCACTCCCGCGAAGCGGTAATGGATTCGGTGGTGCGTTCGATGGAAGACTACATCAACTACATCACGCCGCAGTTCTCGCGCACCCACATCAACTTCCAGCGCGTTCCGACGGTGGACACCTCCAACCCGTTCGCTGCCAAGGCCATTCCGTCACTGGATGAAAGCTTCGTGGTGATCCACTTCCGCGGGCTGGATCAGATAGACTTCCCCTATTTGCTGGCGATGCTGCAAGGATCGTTTATTTCGCACATCAATACGCTGGTGGTGCCGGGCGGCAAGATGGGGTTGGCGATGGAGCTGATCATGGCGCCGTTGGTGCAGCGGCTGCTGGAAGGCAAGAAGATCGAATAAGCGCATTGAGCGCGGCGGCTGGCCGCGCTCCGTCTCGATTACGCCGGCTGGCGGATCTCGAAGCTGTGGGTCACCGTGGCGGCTTTGTTGAGCATCAGCGCCACCGAGCAGTATTTCTCCGCCGACAGGTTCACCGCTCGCTCTACGATCTTGTCGGTCAGATCCTGACCGGTGACGATGAAGTGCAGGTTGATATGGGTGAACAGCCGCGGGGCTTCTTCGCGGCGCTCGGAGGTCAGCTTCACCTCACAATCGCGCACGTCATTGCGCCCTTTTTGCAGGATGGACACCACGTCGATCGCGCTGCAGCCGCCTACCGACATCAGCACCATCTCCATCGGGCTGGGCGCTTTATCGCCGGCGTTGCCGTCCATCAGTACCTGATGGCCGGAGGCCGATTCACCCAAAAACGTTAACCCTTCCACCCATTTAACTCTTGCCTGCATTCTGGTCACTCCGGTTGATTTCTTAAAATCAGAGTACGCTTTCGCATAGAAACAGGCAACGTAACCTGATGCTAATCATGCTGAAGCGAGACAACACGAGACACCCGCCTTACTCTGTGCTACAAACAGAGCCGCAATAAATCTTTCCGGGACACTGCATTTCAGGGAAACGCCCAGAGAAAGGCTCCTTTACCGGTATGTTAACAGAATGTAGCTTGCAGCGCTTACGGCAAGTTAATATGCTAGAGCGACAGCGTATTTTTATGACACGCCTCAAAACTTGCCGGTAGCCCTCGCTCATAACAGCGGCTACAGGCGGGTTTTACAGGGAACTCTGACCCCTGTGACACAAGGCAGCGATAACAACAGAGGATAACAGCGAATGGTTCTCGGCAAACCGCAAACAGACCCTACTCTCGAATGGTTCCTGTCTCATTGCCATATCCACAAATATCCATCGAAGAGTACGCTGATTCACCAAGGTGAAAAGGCCGAAACGCTTTACTACATCGTGAAAGGCTCCGTCGCGGTGCTGATCAAGGATGAAGAAGGTAAAGAGATGATCTTGTCCTACCTCAACCAGGGGGATTTCATCGGCGAGCTCGGATTGTTCGAAGAGGGCCAGGAGCGCAGCGCCTGGGTTCGCGCGAAAACCGCCTGTGAAGTGGCCGAAATTTCCTACAAGAAATTCCGCCAGCTGATCCAGGTGAACCCGGACATCCTGATGCGTCTGTCCGCCCAAATGGCGAGCCGCCTGCAGGTCACTTCCGAAAAAGTGGGCAACCTCGCCTTCCTGGACGTTACCGGCCGCATCGCGCAAACCTTGCTGAATCTGGCGAAGCAACCCGACGCCATGACTCACCCGGACGGCATGCAGATCAAAATCACCCGTCAGGAAATCGGCCAGATCGTCGGCTGCTCGCGCGAAACCGTTGGCCGTATTCTGAAAATGCTGGAAGACCAAAATCTGATTTCCGCCCACGGCAAAACCATTGTCGTCTACGGCACCCGTTAATCCCTGAAAAAACGGCGCAATCTGCGCCGTTTTTTATCTGCTCGCTGCCATGTGGCGTCGTCTGATCTACCACCCGGAAGTCAATTACGCACTGCGACAAACGCTGGTGTTGTGCTTGCCGGTGCTGTTCGGCCTGCTGATCGGCCAACTGCAGCTCGGCCTGATGTTCTCTCTGGTGCCCGCCTGCTGCAATATCGCCGGTCTCGACACGCCGCATAAGCGCTTCTTTAAACGGCTGATCGTCGGCGGTGCGCTGTTCGCCCTTAGCAGCCTGCTGCTGCAACAGACCCTGCTGTGGCATCTGCCGCTGCCGGCGCTGATGCTGGGTCTGGCGCTGTTGCTCGGCGTCACCGGCGAAATCAGCCCGCTGCACGCCCGGCTGTTGCCGGCGGCGCTGGTGGCCGCCATCTTCGCTCTCAGCATGGCTGGCACGGTACCAATCTGGCAGGCGCCGTTGTTGTACGTCATCGGCACCGCCTGGTACGGCTTATTCACCTGGTTCTGGTTCAAACTGTGGAAAGAGCAGCCGATGCGCGAGACGTTGAGCCAGCTTTATCTGGAACTGGCGGACTACTTCGAAGCCAAGTATTCGCTGCTGACCCAACACACCGACCCGCAAACCGCGCTGCCGCCGTTGCTGGTGCGCCAGCAAAAGGTGATGGATCTGATCAGCCTACTGTACCAACAGCTTAATTTCCTGCCACACGCCAACAACCTCGATCAAAAGCGCCTGCAGCGCGCCTTTCAGGTGGCGATGGACCTGCAGGAGCACATCACCGTCAGCCTGCATCTGCCGGAAGAAGTGCAGAAGCTGATGGAGCAGAGCCAGGCCGAAGCGATCATTCGCCGCAACGCCCAGGTGATCGCCGGCCGGCTGCGCGTGGTGGCGCACGATATTCTCTACCATCAACATTCGAAGCGCTTTTCCATGACGCACGAGCTGGCAGCGCTGGAAAAAATGGCGGCGCAGCATCCCGACAACCCAGTCGGCCAGTTTTGCTACTACCATTTCAGCCGCATCGCCCGCCTGCTGCGCACCCAGCACCCGCTGTACCGCCGCGATTTGATGCCCAGCCAGCACCGCCTGCCGTTTTGGCCGGCGGTGGCCAGCTACCTGTCGTTCAAATCCACCGCCCTGCGCAACGCCGCGCGGCTGGGGGTAACGCTGGCGGTCGGCAGCAGCCTGGGGGCGGTATTCAACCTGCCGAAGCCTTACTGGATCCTGCTCACCATCATGCTGGTGAGTCAAAACGGCTATAACGCCACCCGGGTGCGCATTCAGCACCGTGCGCTGGGCACGATCGCCGGCCTGTTGCTGGCGGCGGGTCTGCTGCAGCTGCAGTTGCCGGAAGGGGAAACGCTGAGCATCATGCTGGTGATCACCCTGCTGGCCTACCTGGTTTCGCGCAAGAACTACGGGCTGTCGGTGATCGGCTTTACGGTCACGGCGGTTTACACCCTGCAGCTGCTGGCGCTGAACGGCTCGCATTTTCTGGTGCCGCGCCTGATCGATACGCTGATCGGCTGCGTGCTGGCGTTCGGTGGCACCATTTGGCTGTGGCCGCAGTGGCAAAGCGGGCTGCTGCGCAAAAATGCCCATCAGGCGCTGGAGAACGATCAGGCCGCGCTGCGGCTGATGCTGAAGCAACCCGAGCCGGACGCCGCCTCGCTGGCCTACGCCCGCATGCAGGTCAACCAGGCGCACAATGCGCTGTTCACCGCGCTCAATCAGGCGATGCAGGAACCGGGATTCGCCTCGAACTATCTGGCTGACATGCGGCTGTGGGTCACTCACAGCCAGTTCATCGTCGAGCACCTGAACGCCATGACCATTCTGGCGCGCGAGCACTACATGCTGACGCCGAAGCTGGCGGAAGAGTATCTGCAAACCTGTGAAATCGCGCTGCAAAGCTGCCAGCAGCGGCTGGAATACGATGGCCCGAGCAGCGACAACAGCGGCATCATGCAGCCGCCGGACCTGCATCCGGACATGCCCGTCACCGAGATGGAGCGCCATCTGCGGCGCATCCTGTCGCACCTGAGCGTGATGCATACCATTTCGTCGCTGGCCTGGCGCCAGCGCCCGCACCACGGCATCTGGCTCAAACGCAAACTGCGCGATCAATAAGGGCGCGGCATGCCGCGCCCCGTTATTCGCCGCACGGGCTTCAGGCGTTGATCACGTCCTGCACCGCCAGCTCGAACAGCGCCATGCCGGCTTCGATATCCTGCAGCTCCACCACCAGCGACGGCGCGAAACGAATCACGTTCGGCCCGGCGTTGAGGATCATCAGCCCACGCACAGCGGCGGCGGTGAGGAAGTCACGCGCTCTGCCGTGATAATGCGGCGTCAGTTCGGCGCCAATCAGCAACCCCATACCGCGAATGGCGGTGAAAATACCGTATTTATCGCCGATATTCTGTAAAGCCTGCACATACAGCGCATGGCGCTGCTCAATGCCGCTCAACACCTCCGGCGTATTGATCACATCCAGCGCCGCCTCCGCCACCGCGCAGGCCAGCGGGTTGCCGCCGTAGGTAGTGCCGTGAGTGCCCACCTGCATCACCGACGCGATCTCTTCGGTGGTCAGCATGGCGCTGACCGGGAAACCGCCGCCCAGCGCCTTGGCGGTGGTGAGAATGTCCGGCGTCACGCCATAATGCATGTAGGCGAACAGCTTGCCGCTGCGCCCCATGCCGCTCTGCACTTCGTCGAACACCAGCAGCGCCTGATGTTGGTCGCACAGCTCGCGCACGCCTTTGAGGAAGCCGGCGTCGACCGGCGTAATGCCGCCCTCACCCTGAATCGGCTCCATCACCACCGCGCAGGTATGGTCGTCCATCACCGCTTTCACCGCCGCCAGATCGTTAAACGGCACGTGCACAATGTCGGCCGGCTTCGGCCCGAACCCGTCGGAGTATTTAGCCTGCCCGCCCACCGAAACGGTGAACAGCGTGCGGCCGTGAAACGCGTTATAGAAGGCGATGATTTTGGTTTTGTATGGGCTGTGGCGGGTGATGGCGTAATGGCGCGCCAGCTTGAACGCCGCCTCGTTGGCCTCCGCGCCGGAGTTGGCGAAGAACACCCGATCGGCGAAGGTGGCGTCGATCAGTTTACTCGCCAGACGCAGCGCCGGTTCATTGGTGAAGACGTTGCTGGTATGCCACAGGGTTTCCCCCTGACGTTTGAGCGCATCGACCAGCGCCGGGTGACAATGTCCCAGCGCCGTTACCGCGATGCCGCCGGAAAAATCGATGTACTCTTTTCCCTGCTGATCCCAGACCCGGCTGCCTTTGCCGCGCACCGGCACGAACTGGGCAGGTGCATAAACAGGCAGGATAACCTGGTCAAAGGTGCTGCGGCTCACTGCGAATTTGTCAGTCATTTTCGGCTCCACCCCGAAGGTTTTTCGGCGCTATTTCGATGTCAGATTGAAAACATAATCACGAAATATGCATAAAAAACCAATCAAGCGCAAACGCAAAACGCCTGACGGGTGAAAAAACGCGAAAGTATTAACGCTTGAGGAAATTATCCAGCAGCTGGTGGCCCTGCTCGCTGAGCACGCTTTCCGGATGGAACTGCACGCCTTCCAACGCCAAAGTGCGGTGGCGAATGCCCATGATCTCATCACGCACGCTGTCGCGCTCGCTCCAGGCGGTCACTTCAAAACAGTCCGGCAGCGTCTCGGCTTTCAGCACCAGCGAGTGGTAACGGGTCACGGTCAGCGGATCGCTCAGGCCGCGAAACACGCCGACGCCCAGGTGACGAATGGCCGAGGTTTTGCCGTGCATCACCGCACGGGCGCGCACCACCTCGGCGCCGAACGCCTGCCCCAGCGCCTGATGCCCCAGGCACACGCCGAGGATCGGCAGCTTGCCGGCGAAATGTCGAATGGCGGCCAGCGAGATACCCGCTTCGTTCGGGGTACAGGGGCCAGGGGAAATCACCAGATGCTGCGGCGCCAGCCGCTCGATATCGGCCAGCTGCAGCTCATCGTTGCGCTTCACCAGCACCTCGGCGCCCAATTCGCAGAAGTACTGGTAAAGGTTATAGGTAAAGGAGTCGTAGTTATCGATCAGCAGCAGCATGTTAGGTCCGGCAGAGAAAAACGCCGCCACAGTTTACTGATTTAACACGCCGCTGCCGACGATAATTTCCGCTTACTTTTTACGGCCGCCGGTGATCGACCCCAGCACGCCGCGCAGGATCTGGCGGCCGAGATCGCGCGCCATGCTCTTGGCGGCGGTCTGGACGATGCCGTCGCGCTTGCCGCCGCGCGGGCCGGTGGAACCGAACAGCAGCTCGTTCAGGCCGTCCATCAGGCCGCCGCCCGCCTGCTGTTGTTGCTGTTGCGCCTGCGGTTGCTGCCCCTGCTGCGGGGTGCCGACGGTGGCAAAGCCACCCGACGACAGCTTCTCGTAGGCGGACTCGCGATCGATCATATCCTCATAGCGGCCATACAGCGGCGACTTGTTGATTGCGCTGTTCAGCCCTTCCGCGCCAAGCATGCCCATCTTGGATTCCGGCGCGATCACCATCGCCCGCTCCACCACGTTCGGGCGGCCCTTCTCGTCGAGGAACGACACCAGCGCTTCGCCCACGCCCAGCTCGGTGATCGCCGTTTCGGCATCGAAGGCCGGGTTGGCGCGCAGGGTTTGCGCCGCCGTCTTCACCGCTTTCTGATCGCGCGGGGTAAAGGCGCGCAAAGCATGCTGTACGCGGTTACCCAATTGGCCCAATACGCTGTCCGGAATGTCCAGCGGGTTCTGGGTGACGAAGTAAATGCCGACGCCTTTGGAGCGGATCAGGCGCACCACCTGTTCGATCTTGGTCAGCAGCGCCGCCGGCGCGTCGTTGAACAGCAAGTGCGCTTCATCGAAGAAGAACACCAGCTTCGGCTGTTCGGGATCACCCACTTCCGGCAGGTGTTCAAACAGCTCGGCCAGCAGCCATAGCAGGAACACCGAATACAGCTTCGGCTGATTGATCAGCTTGTCCGCCGCCAGCAGGTTGATCACGCCGTGACCGTTGGCGTCGGTTTTCATCAGATCGTTGATGTCCAGCATCGGCTCGCCGAAGAACTGGTTGGCACCCTGTTCTTCCAGCGTCAGTAATCCACGCTGGATGGCGCCGATCGACGCGGTAGAGATATTGCCGTACTGGGTCTGGAATTGTTTGGCGTTATCGCCGACGAACTGCACCATGGCACGCAGGTCTTTCATATCCAGCAGCAGCAGCGCATTGTCATCGGCGATTTTGAACACCAGCTGCAGCACGCCGCTTTGCACCTCGTTCAGATCCAGCAGGCGCCCCAGCAGCAACGGCCCGAGATCGGAAATCGTGGCGCGGATCGGGTGGCCTTTTTCACCGTAAATATCCCACGGGATAATGGTGCAGGCCTGCGGTTGCCAGTCGGTAACGCCGATCGCCGCCAGACGCGCCTGCAGTTTTTCGGAAGGCACGCCCTCGGCGCCGATGCCGGACAGATCGCCCTTCACATCCGACAGGAACACCGGCACGCCGATGCGTGAGAACTGTTCGGCCATTTTCTGCAGCGTCACCGTCTTGCCGGTGCCGGTTGCCCCGGTGATCAAGCCGTGGCGGTTGGCCAACGCCGGCAAAATCACCAGATCCTGTTCCGGTTTTCCGTCTTTCATCGCTTTGGCGATAATCCGTGGTTCACTCATTTTCTGTTCCTTTGACGCTGACGCGGCGCGAAACGCGCCTGTGGATGCAATAAAGCTATAAGCGCCGCGTAACCCCGTCAAGGACAAACAAAATGAGCGCCGTCGGGGCCTGATGAATTCAGATTGCGCTTAACGTCAGAGCGTCTTTGCTTGAACAATAAAGCACCAGTGCTATAGTGAGCATTACGCTGTATATACGAGGTAAATACCATGTCTGAATCTACCGTGGTAATCCGCGTGGATGACGAGTTAAAAACCGCTTTCGCCAGCGCGGCAAAGGCCGCCGATCGCACGGCTTCGCAACTGTTGCGCGATTTCATGCGCGAGTTTGTCAGCCGCCAGGCGCAGCAGGAAGAGTACGACCAGTGGTTAAAGGAAAAGGTCGAGGTGAGCCGCAAGGCGTTGCGTGAAGGCAAGTTCGCCGACGATGAAGAGGTGGCCGCTTATTTCGCCGAACGCAGAGCTAAATCAACGCAATAAAACACAAAAGGACTTTTGTGAAACTGACATGGACGGTACCCGCCATCGCCGATCGTCTGGCGATTTATGAATGGTTGGAACTTAAAAATCCGGCCGCCGCCGCAGAAAATGATGCAAAAATCGCTGACGCGGCGGCACGCCTCGTGCATCATCCCACCAGCGGGAAAACGGGTCGGATAGCCGGCACGCGCGAGCTGGTCATCTCCCCGTCCTATCTGCTGGTCTATGAATTGGCGGCTCAACGCGTCATCATATTGGCCATCGTGCATACTCGCCGCCGGTGGCCGCCGGCATAGTCACCCCCGCAGCCCCAGTTGTTCCTTCAGCGCCTTCAAATAGCGCCGGCTGACCGGAACCGGATCGCCGGCCGACATGATCATCTCCGCCGCGCCGCCCTCTTCGAAGCGGATCTCGCGCACCTGCTCCAGATTGACCAGATACTGCCGATGGCAGCGCACCAGCGGGGTGCGGCTTTCCAGCGTGCGCAGCGTCAATTCGGTGAAACACTCCATGCCGTCGCTACGCACCACAAATACCCCGCTCAGTTTGGAACGGATCGCCAGCACCTCGTCGAACCGCAGCAGATAGATGCGGCTGTGGCCGGTACAGGGAATGTATTTCAGGTAACCGGCGCTCTCATCCAGCACCGCCACGTCCTGCGGCGCACTACGCTGCCGCAGGCGTTGCAGCGTTTTGCTCAACCGCTTCGGCTCCGCCGGCTTCAGCAGATAGTCGAAGGCATGCTCCTCGAACGCCTGCACCGCGTATTCGTCGTAGGCGGTCAGAAACACGATGTGCGGCATGCGATTGGGATCCAGCATGCCGACCATTTCCAGCCCGCTGATGCGCGGCATTTGGATATCGAGAAACACCACGTCCGGCTGCAGCCGGTGGATCTGGCTGATGGCTTCGATGGCGTTGGCGCATTCGCCGATAATCGCAATCTCCGCCTCGGCCTCCAGCAGATGGCGCAGGTTGTCGCGCGCGGAAGGTTCATCGTCAACAATCAGTGCGTTTAACATCAGGCGGCCCTCTCCATGGGAACATTGAGCGTAATGCGGGTGTAGGCGTCCGGCCGGCAATCCACCCGTACGCCATAGCCCTCGCCGTAGCGCACGCGAATGCGCTTATCCACCAGGTTCATCCCCAGCCCGCTGCAGTTCGGTTTCGGCTGGAACAGCCCGGCGTTGTCCGTCACCTGCAGCAGCAGATGCTCACCCTCACAGCAGGCACCGATTTCGATGCGTCCCACGCCCAACAGGTGCGAGGTGCCGTGCTTGATGGCGTTCTCGACGATCGGTTGCAGCGAGAACGCCGGCAGCCGCACCGCCAACAGCGCCTCCGGCAGCGATACCGCGATCTCCAGCCGATCGGCGAAGCGCGCTTTCTCGATCTGCAGATAGGCGTTCACATGTTCAATCTCGTCCGCCAGGCTGACTTCGTCATCCGAGCGTTTGAGGTTTTTGCGAAAGAACGTCGAGAGGGACTGCACCAGCTCGCAGGCGCGCTCGCCGTCGCGACGGATCACCGCCACCAGGGTATTCAGCGCATTAAACAGGAAATGCGGGTTGACCTGCGCATGCAGCAGCTTGATCTCCGACTGAGCCAGCAGCTGCTTGTGGCGCTCGTACTGTCCGGCCATGATCTGCGCCGACAGCAGGCTGGCGATACCTTCGCCCAGCGTCCGGTTGATGGTGCTGAACAGCTGGCTTTTCGGTTCATACAGCTTGATGGTACCGATGACCCGCTGGTTTTCGCCGCGCAGCGGGATCACCAGCGTCGATCCCAGTTTGCAGGCCGGATTGATCGAGCAGCAGTAAGAGAGCTGATTACCGTCGGCATAGACCACCTCGTTGTTGTCGATGGCGCGATGCGAATGCACCGAGGCGATCGGCGTGCCCGGCAGGTGGTGATCGTCGCCGATGCCGATGAACGCCAGCAGCTTGTCGCGATCGGTGATCGCCACCGCGCCGATGCCCAGCTCCTGATAAATCACCCGGGCGACCTTCATGCTGTTTTCCTGATCGAACCCCTGCCGTAGAATGCCCTCGGTGCGCTCGGCGATCTTCAACGCCTTGGACGAAAAGGCGCTGGTGTACTTCTCGAACATGGCGCGCCTGTCCAGCAGGATTTGCATAAACATCGCCGCGCCGACGGTATTGGCGATCATCATCGGCAGCGCGATGTGTTCCACCAGCTGCAACGCCTCGTCGTAAGGGCGTGCCACCGCCAGAATGATCGCCATCTGCAGCACCTCCGCCACCAGCGCCACGCCGCCGACGAACATCGGGTTGAACAGCAGCTCGATGCGCCCGCGGCGCATGGCGATGCTGTGTACGATGCCGCCGACCAGACCTTCCGACACCGTGGAGATCGCACAGGCCACGTCGGTCATGCCGCCGAGCGTATAGCGATGCAGACCGCCGGTCAGCCCGACCAGAAAGCCCACCGACGGCCCGCCCAGCAGCCCGCCCAGAACCGCGCCTATCGCACGAGTGTTGGCGATCGAATCCTGAATGTGCAGCCCAAAATAGGTGCCCATGATGCAGAACACCGAGAAGATCACATAGCACAGCAGCTTGTGCGGCAGGCGAATGGTCACCTGCATCAGCGGGATGAACAGCGGGGTTTTGCTCAGCAGATAGGCGATAACGAGATAGACGCACATCTGCTGCAACAGCAACAGCACCTGGTTAAATTCATACATGGCAGCAACTCATCCAGAGACAACAAAGGGCGAACGCCGGATTTCCGGTCTGGTTATTGTCTGCCGATTAGAGCATGAGGCGCGGGAGAAAACAGTGATGAAGGCAAGGCTTCACGAGGAAGGAGCGGCCGACCCCGGCGGGATCGGCCAAAAAATTTACGGCAGTACCTTGGCCGACAGAATCACCACCGGTTTGGTCGGCACATTCTGGTATGGGCCGACGTTGCCGGTTGGCACCTGAGCAATCTTGTCCACCACGTCCATGCCTTTCACCACTTTGCCGAACACCGCGTAACCGAAGTCGCGCTGGCCGTGATCCAGGAAGGCGTTATCCGCCACGTTGAGGAAGAACTGGCTGGTGGCGCTGTCCTTGTCGGCGGTGCGCGCCATCGAGATGGTGCCGCGCAGGTTGCGCAAGCCGTTGTCGGCTTCGTTCTTGATTGGCGCCTTGGTGGATTTCTGCTGCATGTCAGCGGTGAAACCGCCGCCCTGGATCATGAAGCCCGGGATCACGCGGTGGAAAATGGTGTTGTTGTAGTACCCGCTGTTCACGTAATCGACGAAGTTCTGGGTAGAAACCGGTGCCTTCTTGCTGTCGAGCGCCAATTCGATATTCCCCGCCGAGGTCGTCAGCATGACGTGGGTCTCACCGGCGGCGAGTGCGGCTGGCGCCACTGCGGTCAGGGAACACAGCGCGACGAAGGTCACTAAAGTACGTTTGAACATTAACGGGTCCTTTCTCTGAGAGACAAACAACGGAAAAGCGCTTTGATTCTAAAGAGCTGTATCGGCAAGTGCCAGCCATTTACCTATATTTACCCAATTACGGGACATATCCTAGGCGGCCCTGAATTTTGCTGCGGAAAGTATGGGCGCAGAAGACTTTTTTGCCAACCGCATCACGCATTTTTTGCCCAGCGCCGCCCTGGGGCGGTTTTTGCGATCCACCTCTCAGTTTGCACACGTATTGTCGTTACTCTATATAAATGAGAGCGCTCTCATTTTAAAAAGAACGGATACTGAGGCATTCCACGACGGCGTCGCCGCGCAACCCCTGGAGAAATGACGTGAGTGAATTGATGACTGAAATCAGCCCCGAGTTTGAAAGCACCATCATGGAACTGCTGGTGTTCTCCGGCAGCGCGCGCAGCAATGCGCTGACGGCGTTGCGACAAGCGCGCGCCGGCGACTTCGCCGCCGCGGCCAAACACATGGCCGAATCCAAAGAGTGGGTGAAGAAGGCGCACCTGATCCAGACTGAGCTGATCGGTCTGGACGAAGGCTGCGGCAAGTTGGCGATCAACCTGATCATCGTGCATGCGCAGGATCATCTGATGAACGCCATGGTGATCCAGGATCTGGCCGAGGACATGATCGAGCTCTATCGCCGCCAGTCGCAGATGGAGGGCCGCCCATGAACGCGCTCAAAATCGCCGTGATCGGCGGCGGCAGCAGCTATACCCCCGAGCTGGTCGATGGGCTGATCCAACGCATCGAGGAACTGCCGGTCACCGAACTGGCGTTGGTGGACGTCGAACCGGGCCGGCAAAAAGTGGAAATCATCGCCGCCCTGACCCGCCGCATGCTGGCGCGCCACGGGCTGGAGCAGGTGAAGGTCAGCGTGCACTTCGCGCTGGACGAGGCGATTCGCGGCGCCGCTTTCGTGCTGACCCAGTTCCGCGTCGGGCAACTGCCGGCGCGCGCCGCCGACGAACGGCTGGGCCTGAAATATCAGCTGCTCGGTCAGGAGACCACCGGCGTCGGCGGCTTCGCCAAGGCGCTGCGCACCATCCCGGTGATGCTGGATATTGCACGCCGGGTGGAAAAGCTGGCGCCGGACGCCTGGATCATCAACTTCACCAACCCGGCCGGTATCGTCACCGAGGCAGTGTCCCGCTTCACCAAGGCGAAGATCATCGGCCTGTGCAACGTACCGATCAGCATGCACCACATGATCGCCAACATGCTGCAGGCGCCCTACGCCGATGTGCAGCTGCGATTCGCCGGTCTGAACCACATGGTCTGGGTGCATCAGGTCACGCAGCAGGGACGCGACGTCACCGCCAAGGTGATCGACATGCTGTGCGACGGCGCGGCGCTGACCATGAACAACATCAAGGAAGAGCCCTGGCAGCCGGACTTCCTGCGCGCGCTCGGCGCTATCCCCTGCCCGTATCATCGCTATTTTTACCAGACCCGCGAGATGCTGGCGGAAGAGATGGCCGCCGCCGGCGAGCGCGGCACCCGCGCGGAACAGGTGATGCAGGTGGAAAAAGAGCTGTTCGAGCTGTATGCCGATCCGCAGCTGAACACGAAACCGGAGCAGCTCAGCTTCCGCGGCGGTTCTTTCTATTCCGAAGTTGCGCTGGAGCTGATTCGTGCTATCCATAATAATCTCGGCACGCAATTAGTGGTCAACACCGCAAACCGCGGCGCAATCCATGGCCTGCCGGACGATGCTGTGATAGAAATCAACTGTATCGTCGATGCCCAGGGCGCGCATCCGCTGACTTTCGGCCCGCTGCCGGAACCGATGCAGGCGCTGACGCAGCAGGTAAAAGCCTACGAACGCCTGACCATCGAAGCTGCGGTGCACGGCGATCGCCGCAGCGGGTTGCTGGCGCTGATCGCTAATCCGCTGGTGGGCAACGCCAATCTGGCGCAGCCGCTGCTGGACGAAGTGTTGGCGATCAACGCGCCGTATTTGCCGCAGTTCAGGTAAGCGCTTAAGCGCAGCCAGACAAGGGTTCGGCGCGCCGAACCCCTTTTTTTAGCCGTAATCAGGAGTTGGACGATGGTGACACTGGAAGATGTCGCGGCGTTGGCGGGCGTATCGCGCGCCACCGTATCGCGCGTGGTGAACGGCGACAGCAACGTCAAGGCGCCGACCCGCGAGAAGGTTGAACGCGCCGTCGCCCAGCTCGGTTACACCCCCAATCCGGCGGCCCGCGCGCTCGCCTCCAGTCACAGCAATACCCTCGGGCTGGTCACCACCTCGTATCGCGGCGGTTTCTTCGGCGCGCTGATGGACTTCGTACAGACCGAGGCCGAATCCCACGGCAAGCAGCTGCTGGTGACCCAGGGCCGCAACAGCGCCGAAAACGAATGGCAGGCGGTGCAGCGGTTATTTAGCCTGCGCTGCGACGGCGTGATCCTGCACGTGCGCTTTCTCAGCGACGACAGGCTGCGTCAGCTAGCGGCGGAGCAACGTCATTTCGTGTTGCTCGATCGCCTGGTGCCTGGGCTGGAGGCCCGCTGCGTCACCTTCGATCACCCGCTCGCCAGCCGCATGGCGACGCAACAGCTGCTCGATGCCGGGCACCGGCGCATCGCCTGTATCAGCGGCCCGCGCGAGCGCCCGTCGAGCCGCCTGCGGCTGCAGGGGTTTGAGGAAGCCATGCAGGCGGCAAACATCGAACCGCTGGCCTGTCTGGAAGGCGTCTACGATCTGGAAAGCGGTTACCGCTGCGCCGATCGGCTGCTGCGGCAAGACGCGCGGCCCAGCGCCATCTACTGCTGCAACGAAGAGATGGCGATCGGCGCCCTGCTGGCGATCAACGAGCACCGTTTGCGGGTGCCGCAGGATATCTCGTTGATCTGCTACGACAGCGGCGAACGCGCGCCTTTCGTGCGCCCGGCGCTGAGCAGCGTTCATTTTCCCATCAGCGAGATGGCGCAATACGCTGCGCGGCTGTTGATCGATCCCGCCACTCCGGCGCGCCGTTTTGAGCCGGCGATTATCAACCGCGATTCTATTGTGACTGCGCGCAAATAGATCACAACAACAGGCATCAGCCTTTCATAAATTGCATCAAAAAATCGACACCCATCACAAAAAATCCCGTTGTCTGTGCTAGGATCCGCCCCCTGGCGGCCTGATCGGGACTTTTCTGCTTTGCCGGGAAAAGCCAGCGGCCTTATACCAGCGTTAAAACCTCTAACAGACATATTCAGGCCTATACAATGAATGACAGTAACCGCATACGGCTTACCTGGATCAGCTTCTTTTCATACGCGCTGACCGGTGCTTTAGTGATCGTCACAGGGATGGTGATGGGAAACATTGCAGAGTACTTTAATCTGCCGGTTTCCAGCATGAGTAACACCTTTACTTTCCTCAACGCCGGCATTTTGATTTCGATCTTCCTCAATGCCTGGCTGATGGAAATCATCCCGCTGAAGCGTCAGCTGATCTTCGGCTTTGTCCTGATGGTGCTGGCGGTCGCAGGCTTGATGCTCGGCAAGAGCCTGACCATGTTCTCGCTGTGCATGTTTATCCTCGGCGTGGTTAGCGGTATCACCATGTCGATCGGCACCTTCCTGATCACCCACATGTATGCCGGCCGCCAGCGCGGCTCGCGCCTGCTGTTCACCGACTCCTTCTTCAGCATGGCCGGTATGATCTTCCCGATCGTCGCCGCGATGCTGCTGGCCCGCCATATCGGCTGGTACTGGGTTTATGCCTGCATCGGCCTGCTGTACGTGGCGATCTTCGTGCTGACCCTGTGCTCCGAATTCCCGGTGCTGGGCAAGAAAGGCGCCGACGCCGGTCAGCCGGTCGAGAAAGAAAAGTGGGGTATCGGCGTGCTGTTCCTGTCGATCGCCGCGCTGTGCTACATCCTCGGCCAGTTGGGCTTCATTCAGTGGGTGCCTGAGTACGCCACCAAGTCCTTCAACATGGACATCGGCCAGGCCGGTAAGCTGGTGAGCGACTTCTGGACCTCTTACATGGTCGGCATGTGGGTGTTCAGCTTCATCCTGCGCTTCTTCGATCTGCAGCGCATCGTCACCGTGTTGGCCGCACTGGCTACCGGCGCGATGTACCTGTTCGTCAGCACCGACAATCCGGAGCACCTGGGCTACTACATCATGGCTCTGGGCTTCGTTTCCAGCGCCATCTACACCACGCTGATCACCCTCGGCTCGCTGCAGACCAAGGTCTCCTCACCGAAGCTGGTCAACTTTATCCTGACCTGCGGCACCATCGGTACCATGCTGACCTTCGTGGTCACCGGCCCGATCGTCGCGAAAGGTGGCGCGCACGCGGCGCTGACCACCGCCAACGGCCTGTACCTGGCGGTGTTCGTGATGTGTCTGCTGCTGGGCTTCGTGACCAAGCACCGCAGCCACGGTCATGTGACGCACTAACGTCTTCGCATCAGATGCACCTAGGGCGCCCGCAAGGCGCCCTTTTTTATGTACATTTTTCACACTTGATTATACATTGTTTATACATGAACAATGGAGAGGGATTGCTCATGAAAGTCTCTATCAAAAAATGGGGCAACAGCGCGGGAATGCTGGTGCCCTCAGCGCTAATGAACGAGCTGGAACTACAGGTAGGTCAGGAAATGGACATGCAGGTTATCGATGGAGCGTTGGTCATTAAGCCGGTTAAGAAACGCTATTCACTGCAGCAATTGCTCGATGGCTGCGACGGTGAAGCGCCGGCCGCCGCAGACGACAGCTGGGAACACATGCCGCCGGCGGGGAAAGAAGTATGGTGAAGCGCCCCGTTTTTCAGCGCGGAGATCTTATCCGGGTCAGCCTGAATCCCGTGGTTGGCCGTGAGCAACAAGGCGACTTTCGTCCGGCACTGGTGCTGTCTCCCCGCGAGTTCAATGCGCTGGGCATGGTATTGGTCGCCCCCATTTCCCAAGGGGCGAATTTTGCCCGTACAGCGGGTTTCACCGTCAGCCTGAGCGGCAGTGGCACCGCAACGCAGGGCGTCATCTTGATCAATCAGGTTCGCATGATGGATCTGGCCGGGCGCAGCGCGCAATTCGTCGAGCATGCCCCCGGCGAAGTCATCGCCGATGCACTGGCGCGGCTTCAGGCGATCATCGACTAACGCCGAAAATCCACCGTCTCATCCTGCTGCAGATGCAGCGTAGTTTCCGCCGGCCGCGTCTCGGCGATCACCGCCCCCTGGCGGATCGAATAACGCACCGGCGTCTGGCGGCGCACCGCATCGAAGCCGCTTTCCGCCGGCAGGATCACCAGGTTGGCGCTGTTGCCGGCCGCCAGACCGTAGTCGCTCAGGTTAAGGGTGCGCGCACTGTGGCTGGTGATCAGCTTCAACCCGTCGTCGATCTGGCCATAACCCATCAGCTGACACACGTGCAGCCCCATATGCAGCACCTGCAGCATGTTGGCAGTGCCGAGCGGGTACCAGGGATCGAACACGTCGTCGTGGCCAAAGCAGACGTTGATCTCCGCCTCCAGCATCTCCTTCACCCGCGTCACGCCGCGCCGTTTCGGGTAGCTGTCGAAACGCCCCTGCAGATGAATATTCACCAGCGGGTTGGCGACGAAGTTGATGCCTGACATTTTCAGCAGGCGGAATAGCCGCGAGGCGTAAGCGCCGTTGTAAGAGTGCATCGCCGTGGTGTGGCTGGCGGTGACTTTCGCCCCCATCTCCAGCTTCAGCGCCAGCGCCGCCACGGTCTCGACGAAGCGCGATTGCTCGTCGTCGATCTCATCGCAGTGCACGTCCACCAGCCGATCGTATTTTTGCGCCAGCGCGAACGCCTTGTGCAGCGACTCCACGCCGTACTCGCGGGTGAATTCGAAATGTGGAATAGCGCCCACCACGTCGGCCCCCAACCGCAGCGCTTCTTCCAGCAGCGCTTCGCCGTTGGGATAAGAGAGGATCCCCTCCTGCGGGAAGGCGACGATCTGCAGCGTCACCCAGGGCGCCACCTCCCGTTTCACCTCCAGCATGGCGCGCAGCGCGGTCAGCGTGGGATCGGAGACGTCGACGTGGGTGCGCACATACTGCACGCCGTTGGCAATCTGCCACTTGAGGGTTTGCCAGGCGCGCTGCTTGACGTCTTCATGGGTCAACAGCGCTTTGCGTTCGGCCCAGCGCTCGATGCCTTCGAACAGCGTGCCGGACTGGTTCCAGGCCGGCTGGCCGGCGGTTTGCGTGGTATCCAGGTGAATATGCGGTTCGACGAACGCCGGCAGCGCCAGCCCGCCCTGCGCATCCAGCACGTCGCTGCGCCACTCCTGCCCTTCCGGCTGCGGCACCAGATGCGCAATGCGCCCCTGCTCAATCGCCAGTTGCCACAATCCTTCATGCCCGCTTAAACGCAGGTTGTCGATAAACTTCAATGGACGTTTCGCCACCCTTCACCTCTGCCGTTGCGCTGGTTTTCTTCATCATACTGGCAGCGGATCGCGCTGACAAAGTCGCCGTTTCGCTCCTACCTCCTGCGGCTACCCCCTGCGGGGTAATTGGCATGCAAACTGACTCGCTTCAGCTAAAGGTGAATAAAATCCGCAACTTATCAAAAATCGTGAAAAATCATCTATATACCACGTTAGAGGTATATAAGAGTGTGATTGATTTGCATCAATAAATTGCCCATCGGGAGAGATAAGGTAAGCCTAGGAAACCAGAATTTTGAGGCAATAATGAGCAGAGTCAAACTTGCCGTCGTCGGCAATGGCATGGTCGGCCACCGGTTCATCGAAGATCTGTTGGATAAAGCAGACAAAGACCAGTTCGAAATCACCGTATTTTGCGAAGAGCCGCGCATCGCTTACGATCGCGTGCATCTCTCTTCCTACTTCTCGCACCACACCGCCGAAGAGCTGTCGCTGGTGCGCGAAGGCTTTTACGAAAAACACGGCGTGAAGGTGCTGATCGGCGAGCGCGCCATCACCATCAATCGCGACGAGAAGGTCATCCACTCCAACACCGGCCGCACCGTCTATTACGACAAGCTGATCATGGCCACCGGCTCTTACCCGTGGATCCCGCCGATTAAAGGCTCGGATAGCCAGGACTGCTTCGTTTACCGCACCATCGAAGACCTGAATGCCATCGAAGCCTGCGCGCGCCGCAGCAAACGCGGCGCGGTGGTCGGCGGCGGGCTGCTGGGGCTGGAGGCCGCCGGCGCGCTGAAAAGCCTGGGGGTGGAAACGCACGTGATCGAGTTCGCTCCGGTGCTGATGGCCGAACAGCTCGACCCGATAGGCGGCGACCAGCTGCGCCGCAAGATCGAACGCATGGGCGTCAAGGTGCACACCGGCAAGAATACCCAGGAGATCGTCAACGGCGGCGGCACGGCGCGTAAAACCCTGCATTTCGCCGACGGCAGCCTGCTGGAAGTGGATTTCATCGTGTTCTCCACCGGCATCCGCGCCCAGGACAAGCTGGCGCGCCAGTGCGGGCTGGAGATCGGCCGCCGCGGCGGCATCGCCATCAACGACAGCTGCCAGACGTCGGATCCGAACGTCTACGCCATCGGTGAGTGCGCCGCCTGGCGCGATCGCACCTTCGGCCTGGTGGCGCCGGGTTACAAAATGGCGCAAGTGGCCGCCGATCACCTGCTGGGCCGCGAAAACGGCTTCCAGGGCGCCGACATGAGCGCCAAGCTGAAGCTGCTGGGCGTGGACGTCGGCGGCATCGGCGATGCCCATGGCCGCACCGAAGGCGCCCGCAGCTACGTTTATCTGGATGAAAACAAAGAAGTCTACAAACGCCTCATCGTCAGCGCCGACAGCAAAACCCTGCTCGGCGCGGTGCTGGTGGGCGACACCAGCGACTACGGCAACCTGCTGCAGCTGGCGCTGAACGGCATCGAACTGCCGGAGAACCCGGACGGCCTGATCCTGCCGGCCCATGCGGGCAGCAAACCGGCCATCGGCGTGGATTCGCTGCCGGAAAGCGCGCAGATCTGCTCCTGCTTCGACGTCAGCAAAGGCGACATCATTCAGGCGGTCAACAAAGGTTGCCACACCGTGGCGGCGCTGAAAGCCGAAACCAAGGCCGGCACCGGCTGCGGCGGCTGCATCCCGCTGCTCACCCAGGTGCTGAACGCCGAGCTGAGCAAGCAAGGCATCGAGGTCAACCACCACCTGTGCGAACACTTCGCCTATTCACGCCAGGAGCTGTTCCACCTGATCCGCGTCGAAGGCATCAAATCGTTCGAGGCGTTGCTGGCCAAATACGGCAAAGGCTACGGCTGCGAAGTCTGTAAGCCGACCGTCGGCTCGCTGTTGGCCTCGTGCTGGAACGAATACGTTCTCAAGCCGCAGCATACGCCGCTGCAGGATACCAACGACAACTTCCTCGGCAATATCCAGAAAGACGGCACCTATTCGGTAATCCCGCGCTCCGCCGGCGGCGAAATCACCCCGGACGGCCTGCTGGCCATCGGCCAAATCGCCAAGGAGTACAACCTCTACACCAAAATGACCGGCTCGCAGCGCATCGGCATGTTCGGCGCGCAGAAAGACGACCTGCCTGCCATCTGGAGCAAGCTGCTCGCCGCCGGCTTTGAAACCGGCCACGCATACGCCAAGGCGCTGCGCATGGCGAAAACCTGCGTCGGCAGCACCTGGTGCCGCTACGGCGTCGGCGACAGCGTCGGCTTCGGCGTCACGCTGGAGCACCGTTACAAAGGCATCCGCACCCCGCACAAAATGAAGTTCGGCGTCTCGGGCTGCACCCGTGAATGCGCCGAAGCGCAGGGCAAGGACGTCGGCATCATCGCCACCGAGAACGGCTGGAACCTGTATGTCTGCGGCAACGGCGGCATGAAACCGCGCCACGCCGACCTGCTGGCTGCCGACCTCGATCGCGAGACCCTGGTGCGTTACCTCGACCGCTTCATGATGTTCTATATCCGCACCGCCGATAAGCTGCAGCGCACCTCGGTGTGGCTGGAAAGCCTGGAAGGCGGCATCGATTACCTGCGCAAGGTGATCGTCGACGACAAGCTCGGCATCAACGATCAATTGGAAGCGGAGATCGCCCGCCTGCGCGACGCAGTGATCTGCGAGTGGAAAGAGACCGTCGAGCATCCGGAAACTCAGCTGCGCTTCGCCCACTTCATCAACAGCCCGCTGCGCGATCCGAACGTGCAGGTGGTGGCCGAACGCGACCAGCACCGCCCGGCGCGCCCGGACGAGCGTATCCCCGTCACCCTGATCGATACCGAGGAGAGCCACGCATGAGCCAGTGGATTACCGTTTGTCCCGTCGCCGACATCCTGCCAGGCACCGGCGTGTGCGCCCTGATCGGCGATCGGCAGGTGGCGGTGTTCCGCCCCTATGCCGACGAACAGGTGTTCGCCATCAGCAATATCGACCCGTTCGCCCAGGCCAGCGTGCTGTCGCGCGGGCTGATCGCCGAACATCAAGGCGAGTTGTGGGTCGCCAGCCCGCTGAAGAAGCAGCATTTCCGCCTGTACGACGGCCACTGCCTGGAAGATGACAGCCGTTCCGTCGCCAGCTTCGCCAGCCGGGTGGTCGACGGCATCGTGCAAGTCGCGGCATAACCTTTCGGGAGGCCACATGTTTACCGACACCCTCAACAAATGTGCCGTCAACGCGGCGCGCATTGTCCGCCTGGCGAAGGAGAGCCCGCTCGGTTTCTGGATCAGCTCGGCGATGGCCGGCGCCTACGTCGGCCTCGGCATCATCCTGATCTTCACCCTCGGCAATCTGGTCGATCCAGGCGTGCGGCCGCTGGTGATGGGCGCCACCTTCGGCATCGCGCTGACGCTGGTGATCATCGCCGGTTCCGAGCTGTTCACCGGCCATACGATGTTCCTGACGCTCGGCGTCAAGGCCGGCACCATCCGCCAGAGCCAGATGTGGGCGGTGCTGCCGCAAACCTGGCTCGGCAACCTGCTCGGCTCGGTGCTGGTGGCGCTGATGTATTACTACGGCGGCGGCAGCCTGCTGCCGGTGGATACCAGCCTGGTGCACAGCGCCGCGCTGGCGAAAACCACCGCGCCGGCCGAAGTGCTGTTCTTCAAGGGCGTACTGTGCAACTGGCTGGTTTGCCTAGCGATTTGGATGGCGATCCGCGTTGAAGGCGCCGCCAGGTTCATCGCCATCTGGTGGTGCCTGCTGGCCTTCATCGCCTCGGGTTATGAGCACTCCGTCGCCAATATGACGCTGTTCGCCCTCTCTTGGTTCGGCAACCACAGCGAGGCCTATACCCTCGCCGGCATCGGCCACAACCTGCTGTGGGTGACGCTGGGCAATATCCTGTCCGGCTCGGTGCTGATGGGCCTGGGTTATTGGTACGCCACACCGCGCGCCGAACGCCCGCAGGTGGCGAAAGCCGCCGCACGTCAGACCGCCTGAGTTTTCGGGGGCGCCTTTCGCCCCCGCACTGATTATCCCGAGGAGTGCCGATGGACTACCTGCCGATTTTCTGCCAACTGCAACATAAAGCCTGCCTGCTGGTCGGCGGCGGCGAGATAGCCGAACGCAAAGCGCGCCTGCTGCTGGACGCCGGCGCGGCGCTGACCGTCAACGCCCTGGAGTTCACCCCGCAGTTCCGCCAATGGGCGGAAGAAGGCCTGGTGACGCTGACCGAAGGCGAATTCAACCCAAGCCTGTTGGCGGAAAAATGGCTGGTGATCGCCGCCACCGATCGGCTGGAAGTCAACGCGCTGGTGTACCAATGCGCCAACCAGCAGCGGGTATTCTGCAACGTGGTCGATGACCCGAAACGCGCCAGCTTTATCATGCCGTCGATCATCGATCGTTCGCCGATCATGGTGGCGGTATCCTCCGGTGGCAAAGCGCCGGTATTAGCACGGCTGCTGCGCGAGAAGCTGGAGGCGATGTTGCCGCAGCACCTCGGAGAACTGGCCCAGTTAGGCGGTTCGCTGCGGCAGCGGGTAAAACGACGCTTCAGCAGCCTCGGCGCGCGTCGTCGCTTTTGGGAACGGTTGTTCGCCCACGATCGGCTAGCGCAGTCGCTGGCCAACGACGACGCCGCGCTGGCTGAACGCCAGCTCGAGCAGCTGTTCAGCGAACAGCCGGAAGATCGCGGTGAAGTGGTACTGGTGGGCGCCGGGCCAGGCGATGCCGGCTTGCTGACGCTGAAAGGGCTACAGCAGATCCAGCAGGCCGACGTGGTGGTTTATGACCGGCTGGTCTCTGAAGATATCATGACGCTGGTGCGCCGCGACGCCGAGCGCATCTTCGTCGGCAAACGCGCCGGCCACCACTGCGTGCCGCAGGAGCAGATCAACCAAATCTTGCTGCAGCAGGCGTTGCAAGGCAAACGCGTGGTGCGTCTGAAAGGGGGCGATCCCTTTATCTTCGGCCGTGGCGGCGAAGAGCTGGAGACGCTGGCGGACGCCAACGTGCCATTCTCGGTGGTGCCAGGCATTACCGCCGCCTCTGGCTGTTCCGCCTACAGCGGCATCCCGCTCACCCACCGCGACCACGCGCAGAGCGTGCGCCTGGTGACCGGCCACGCCAAAGCCGACGGTGGATTGGACTGGGCGACGCTGGCTGCCGGGCAACAGACGCTGGTGTTTTATATGGGGCTATCGCAAGCGGCGGAGATCCAACGCCAGCTGATCGCTAACGGCCTGCCGGCCGCCACGCCGGTGGCGCTGGTGGAAAACGGTACCTCCTGCCGTCAGCGAGTGATCGAAGGCGAGCTCGGCCAACTGGGCGCCTTGGCCCTGCAGGCCGCCAGTCCCAGCCTGATCATCGTCGGCAGCGTGGTCAGCCTGCGCGGCAAGCTCAATTGGTTCGCCAGCGAGGCAGCGCCCGCCAGTCTGGCGCAAATGGCGTGATAGCGACGTAAAAAAAGCGGCCTAGGCCGCTTTTTTTATTTGTGCCGGCGTTACGCCTGCGGCGGTACGAAACCGACGGCCTGATAGACCTTCGCCAGGGTTTCCTGCGCCCGCGCACGCGCTTTGGCCGCGCCATCGCGCATCACCTGCTGCAGGTAGGCTTCATCGTTGCGGAAGCGATAGTAACGCTCCTGCAGCTCGCCCAACATGCCGGAGACGGCGTCCGCCACCGCGCCTTTCAGATGGCCGTACATTTGGCCCTCGAACTCGGCTTCCAGCTGTGCGATGCTCTTGCCGCTCACGCCGGCGAGGATATCCAGCAGGTTGGAGACACCCGCCTTGTTGGCCACGTCGTAACGCACGACAGGCGGCTCTTCCGAGTCGGTCATTGCGCGTTTGATCTTCTTGCTCACCGCTTTCGGATCTTCCAGCAGACCGATCACGTTGTTGCGGTTGTCGTCCGACTTGGACATCTTCTTGGTCGGTTCCTGCAGCGACATTACGCGCGCGCCGGATTTAGGGATAAACGGCTCCGGCACTTTGAACACGTCGCCGTACAGCGCGTTGAAACGCTGGCCCACGTCGCGGCTCAGCTCCAGGTGCTGTTTCTGGTCTTCGCCCACCGGCACCTGGTTGGTTTGATACAGCAGGATGTCCGCCGCCATCAGCACCGGATAGCTGAACAACCCGGCGTTGATGTTCTCCGCATAGCGTGCGGATTTGTCCTTGAACTGCGTCATGCGGCTCAGCTCGCCGAAATAGGTGTAGCAGTTCAGCACCCAGCTCAGCTGCGTGTGCTCAGGCACGTGCGACTGCACGAAGATGGTGCTTTTTTCCGGATCGATGCCGCAGGCCAGGTACAGTGCCAGCGTATCCAGCGTGGCCTTGCGCAACTTCTCGGCGTCCTGGCGCACGGTGATGGCATGCAGATCGACGATGCAATAGATGCAGTCGTAGTCGTCCTGCATCTGAACCCACTGACGCAGCGCACCCATGTAGTTGCCGATGGTCAGTTCGCCGGACGGCTGCGCGCCGCTAAATACGATGGGCTTACTCATGTTTAAATTTCCTGATTCTCTAAAGATGACAGCCCAAGAGCGGGCAACAAATCGGCGAAGCGCTCCAACACCCGATCGGGGTGGCTCAGGGCGATCGATTCGCCGTAGTTATAACCGTAGGTGAAACCGACACTCGGGCAACCGGCGCCCTGTGCGGCTTGAATATCGTTGCGTGAGTCGCCGACGAACAGCAGTTCATGCGCGCGCAGGCCAAGCTTGCCGAGCACCAGGTACAACGGCGCAGGATGCGGTTTCTTTTCCGTCACGTCGTCGCCGCCGATCACCAGCGAGAAATAGTCGCCAATGCCCAACGACGCCAGCAGCGGCGCCACGAACGGCGTCGGCTTATTGGTCACCAACGCCATCGGGTAACCGTGCGCCGCCAGTCGGGCCAGCGTCTCTTGCACCTGCGGGAACAGGCGGCTGCCACTGTCGACGGTCTGCGCATAGAAATGGTCGAAGCGTTCACGCAGCCGGCCGCATTGCTCCGGCGTGCCTTCCGCTTCCGCCCAGCGCAGCGCGCGCTGCACCAGCACGTCGGCGCCGTTGCCGATCCAGGTGCCGACCCGCTCCTCACCCGCTTGCGGCAGGTTCATCTCTTCCAGCGCCATATCGATGGCGGCCGCCAGGCCCGGCGCACTGTCGACCAGCGTGCCGTCCAGATCGAAGGCCAGTGCGCGGATCGCGCCGAAATCAGCCATGGGAAACCTTCGCCAGCTCGCTGCGCATCTCGTCGATCACCTTGCGGTAGTCCGGCTGGCCAAAGATGGCGGAACCGGCGACAAACATATCGGCGCCCGCGGCGGCGATTTCGGCGATGTTGTCCACTTTCACCCCACCGTCGACTTCCAGACGGATATCGCGGCCGCTGTCGTCGATCAGCTTGCGCACCTGGCGCAGCTTGTCGAGGGTACCGTGAATGAACGACTGGCCGCCGAAGCCCGGGTTGACCGACATCAGTAGGATCACGTCGATTTTATCCATCACGTAATCGAGATAGCTCAGCGGCGTGGCCGGATTGAACACCAGGCCGGCTTTGCAACCGTGCTCTTTGATCAGTTGGATGGTGCGATCGACATGTTCGGACGCTTCGGGGTGGAAAGAGATATAGGATGCGCCGGCCTTGGCGAAATCAGGCACGATGCGATCCACCGGCTTGACCATCAGGTGCACGTCAATCGGCGCGGTAATGCCATAGTTACGCAGCGCTTCGCACACCATCGGACCGATGGTCAGATTGGGCACGTAGTGGTTGTCCATCACGTCGAAGTGCACCACGTCGCCGCCAGCGGCCAGCACGTTAGCGGTATCTTCACCTAACCGGGCAAAATCTGCCGACAGAATGGACGGGGCAATCAAAAACTTTTTCATCCGCTTCTCCAAACGTAGGGTCGAGTTGTTATGCGCCGGGGTGCCCCCGGCTTAGCGATACAGCGCCAAAAGCTCGTTCACTTTGCTGCGGCCGAGAATATTGCGGCTGATCGTGCGGCGCGCTTTCACCACATACAGCGCAGCATGCTGATACCAGTCGCGCGTCAGCTCGGTATCGTGATTGGAGATCAATACCGGCACCTGGCTCTCTACCGAGAGCTGGTGCGCCAGATGCGCCAGGCTCTGCTGATCGGCGATGCTGAAGCTGTTGGTGTGGTAAGCGGTGAAATTCGCCGTCGCCGACAGCGGCGCGTAAGGCGGATCACAATACACCACGGCGCCGGCCACGGCCTTCGCCATGGTATCGCGGTAATGCTCGCAGACAAAAGTGGCATTGCGCGATTTTTCGGCAAACCAGTAGAGCTCTTCTTCCGGGAAGTACGGTTTCTTGTAGCGGCCAAACGGCACGTTGAACTCGCCGCGCAGGTTATAGCGGCACAGGCCGTTATAGCAGTGACGGTTCAGATACAGGAACAGCAGCGCCCGGCGGTAAGGCTCGGTGCTAGTATTGAACTCTTCTCGCAGCAGGTAAAACTGATCCGAGTTATTGAATTCATCGGCGAAAAGCGTGCGGGCATCGCGCACGAAGTCATCCGTGCGCAGCTTAACGATGTTATACAGGTTGATAAGATCGCTATTGATGTCGGCGAGAATGTAGGCGTCGTAATCCGTATTCAGAAAGACGGATCCCGCACCCACGAAGGGCTCGATTAAGCAGTCTCCCGCCGGCAGATGGCGACGAATCTCATCTACCAGCGGGTATTTTCCACCAGCCCATTTTAAAAAAGCGCGGTTTTTCTTCATGCCGTCAATTAGCTACTTATACAATTCAGAGCGGCGGATTGTACTCTGTTTCAGACAGCACATCAGCGCACAAATTTAAATGATTTATTTTTTAAGATCTTGCTGCACTTGGTGTACAGGTCGGACCCATGGTTTTTTCGCCTGCACATCCGCCGGCAACGAAGCGATGGCGCGCTTCGCTTCCGCAGAAGACGCGTAGTTGCCGCTCACCAGCACGTACCACGGCTTACCGTCGCGCTTAGTGGCGTACACCAGGTAATTCTGCAGCTTCTGTTGCTTGGCGTAGGCGTTCAGCGTATCGGAGCGCGAAGCGCTGCTCAGCTGCAAGGTATAGTGGCTGCCCGGCGCAGACTGCAGAGAACTGCCGCTGCTGCTGACCGCCTCCGCTTTCGCGGTGGAAGACGGCTTGGCCGGCGGCGTATACACCGTAGTCGGTGATTTATGCTGCGTAGCGTTCGGTTTAGTCACGGCGGTTTTCGCCGGCGTTTTATGCTGCTGCGCGGTGCCCTGCACAGGACGTGTCGCTTCGCGCGCCGCGGCGCCGCTCATCACCGTCGCCGGTGCGGTCGGCAACGACGACGCTGCGCCGGTCATGCCCTGGGTCGCGGCATCCACCTGCCCCTGCTGCTGCGACAGCGCATCCGCCATGTTGCCCGGCAAATCGACGCGCTGCTGCGCACCGCCCTGCTGAGGCTGAGTTTGCGCTTCGGTCGGCGTGCCGGAGATCGGCGGAACGCTGACGTTCTGCGGTTGCTGCGGCTGAGTCGCGCTTACGCCGCTGTTGTCGTGGGTATCTGTCGTGCCGCCCGGCACGCCGTTATTGGCGGTGGTCAGCGACGAAGAACCGGACAGGTTGATATCGCGGGCCGCGCCGTTTTGCGCGCCGCTCTCCTGAGCCGCCTCATGTTTGGTCGGCGCCTTCAGGGCGGAACCGATGCCGATAATCAGCAGCAGCAACACCAAAATGCCGATGCCAATCATCAAATGCTGGCGCGAAACGGCGAAGCGCGGCGCAGCGGCCGGCTTGCGCGAACGCGTAGGACGACGATCGCTGCTATCAGGTCTGAGATCGTCTTCCGGTTTAAACTCGTCCATCTGAAACCCTCCAACTAGAGGCAAAAGCCCACCACCGTAGACCTACCGTGGCACGGGCAGATTAACCCGATGATGGCAAAGCGACACCCGTCGTGCTCTGCTCACTGTATTAATATAGATGCAAATGGCGGCTAAGCCACTGTTACTTAGTCCGATTTAATTACGCTTCTGCTCAGGCAGGCAGGCGGCGATCGACGCCAACACCAGCTCATGCCCTATGCCGCCGCGCACTTCCGCCGCGCCGATCGCGGTCGGCAGCACCAGACGCAGTTCACCCGCCAGCACTTTCTTGTCGCGCAGCATGTGCGGCAGATAGGATGCCGGCGTCATTTCCTGCGGCCCGCAGACCGGCAAGCCGGCGCGCAACAGCAGCGCTTTGACGCGTTCGATGTCTTCAACGGAGAACTGGCCGAGACGATATGCGGTTTCCGCCGCCATCACCATGCCCGCAGCCACCGCTTCGCCGTGCAGCCATACGCCGTAGCCCATTTCGGCTTCGATGGCGTGGCCGTAAGTATGGCCCAGATTCAGCAAGGCGCGCAGACCGCTTTCGCGTTCGTCGGCGGCCACGACCTCAGCCTTCAGTTCGCAGCAGCGGCGAATACAGTAGGCCAACGCCTGCATATCCAGCGCCATCAGCGCATCGATATTGTTTTCCAACCAGACGAAGAATTCGCGATCGAGGATGATCCCGTATTTGATGACTTCAGCCAGGCCGGAAGAGAGTTCACGCGCCGGCAATGTCTTCAGGCAATCCAGATCAACCACCACCGAAGCGGGTTGATAGAAAGCGCCGATCATGTTTTTGCCGAGCGGGTGGTTGACGGCGGTCTTGCCGCCCACGGAAGAGTCCACCTGCGACAACAGCGTGGTGGGAACCTGAATAAAGCGCACGCCGCGTTGATAGCACGCGGCGGCAAAGCCGGTCAGATCGCCGACAACGCCGCCACCAAGCGCGATCAACGTGGTGTCGCGCCCGTGCGGTTTTTCGAGCAGCGCCGAAAACACCTGCTCCAACACCGCCAGAGATTTGTACTGTTCACCATCGGGAAGGATCACCTGATCCACCACGACGCCGCCCTGCTCCAGCACCTGCCGGACACGCTCCAGATAGAGCGGCGCCAGGGTCTGGTTGGTGACCAACATCGCTTGCTCACCCGCCTTTAACGGCATAAAAGAAGCCGGATCGTTAAACAATCCGGCGGCGATGGTAATCGGGTAGCTGCGCTCCCCAAGCGTTACAGTAATTCTCTCCATGTCGCGCTCAGTTCTCTGTATGGTGCGGCGGTGGTTGCTCCCCGCAGCGGCGGGGAACACAAATCAGTTTTCCGCATTAGCCGACGGCGAACGCGAAAATCGGCAATCAGTTGCTTTCCAGCATGTTGATGATCTGGTTGGCAACCACTTTAGCGCTCTGATCGTCGGTGCGGATGGTGACATCAGCAATCTCTTCATACAACGGATTGCGCTCTTTCGCCAACGCTTCCAACACCTCGCGCGGCGGAGAGTCGACCTGCAGCAGCGGGCGTTTTTTATCACGCTGGGTGCGAGCCAGCTGCTTCTCGATCGTGGTTTCCAAATAGACCACCACGCCGCGCGCGGACAGACGGTTGCGCGTTTCGCGCGACTTCACCGAACCGCCGCCGGTCGCCAACACAATCCCTTGTTTTTCCGTCAGTTCATTAATGACTTTTTCTTCACGATCGCGGAAACCTTCTTCCCCTTCCACGTCGAATACCCAGCCCACGTCAGCTCCGGTACGTCGCTCAATTTCTTGATCGGAGTCGAAGAACTCCATATTGAGTTGCTGAGCTAACTGACGGCCAATAGTGCTTTTGCCGGCACCCATAGGCCCAACCAGAAAGATATTGCGTTTCTCTGCCATGTTTTTCGGTATTACTAAGACAATTCGTTAATGTTAACCCGCCCCGCCAATCAAATCAGCGGCGGGACCTAAACTGAAACCTCATGAGCGATAGTGCGAGATCAGACGAAAAATTATCTCAACACTCTTGGTAGTTTGGCAACCGAATAAATCGCAATCCACGCCGCGGGAGGGAAACCATATGTTTTTAACGGCGTCTTGGCGCTAACAAAAAACCTCGGTGCTCAATTCGGTAACCCTTGTAAGCTAAATCGGCCGCAGCGTCAAACGCAGATCCCCCCAAGGGGATAAAAAAGTGTATCTGCTCATCAACTTTAGGAGATTTGCCGTCCGGCCGACAGGCAGCCGCTTATCCCTTAATCAACGTCGGCGTAATGAAGATCACCAGCTCGCGTTTTTTCTGCTGTGCGCCGCTCTGCCGGAACAAGCCCCCCAGCAGCGGCGCGTTTCCCAACCCCGGCACCTTGTCCGCCGTATTGCCTTGATGCCGTTGAAAAATGCCGCCGAGTACCAGGGTTTCGCCGTTTTTCACCGTGATCTGCGTCTTAATCTCCTGTTTATCGATGGTCAGCGCTTCGCCCGCCCCCCGGCTGATGGCGCGCCCCGGCATATTTTGGCTGATGTGCAGCGTCAGCGTGATGCGCCCGTCCGGCAACACCTTCGGCGTCACCTCCATACCCAGCACCGCCTCTTTGAACTCGATCGCGGTCGCGCCGCTGGCGCCGCTTGAGACTTCGTAAGGGATCTCCGTGCCCTGTTTGATGCTGGCGGTTTGCAAGTGCGCCGTCAGCAGGCGCGGGCTGGCGATGATCTCCACCTGATTCTCCTGCTCCAGCGCCGTCAGCTCGAGGCTCAGCAAGCGCCCGCTGATGCGCGCCAGGTGGAAACCGGCGTTCACCGCGCTGCGCTCCAGCGGCAGGTTGACGCCGAGATTGCCCGGCCGCAGCGGCTGTGCCGGCCTGTCGTCGGGCGCCAATCCCCAGCGCACGCCAAGTTCACGCAGGCTTTCGCTGTTGATGGTCACGATATGCGCCGCCAGCTGCACCTGCGCCAGCGGCGCGTCCATTTCCGTTACGCGCTTTTTCAACTGTGCCAACATCGGCGTGGTGTCACGCAACAGCAGCGTATTGGTGCGCTTATCCGCCAGCACGCTGCCACGCTCGCTAAGCAAGGCGCCGCGTTGGGCGTTGAGGCTTTCGGCAATCTCCGCCGCATCGCCGTTTTGCAACGTCAGCGTCAGGCTGTGCAGCGGTTGCCTTTGCGCCAGCGCCTCTCGCTGCTGTTTTTTTTGCTGCTCGTCCGGCTCCGGGGAGACAAGCATCACGTTGCCCTCACGCGTCATCGCCAGTTTGCTCATGCGCAAGGTCAGCGCCAGTGCCTGCGGCCAGGGCACATTCTCCAGCCGCAGCGTCAGGTTGCCGCTCACACCGGGCGCGGCGATCAGGTTCATCTGCCGATAATCCGCCAGCGCCTGCAGGATGACCGTGACCGGCGCGTCTTGAAACTCCAGCGAAATAACCTGTTTATCCTGCGCCTGCGCGGCGCCGAGCATCAGATACCACAGCGCCATACCCAGTCCAGCGCGTCCTTTCATGATTTGCCATCCTTGTTGTCCATCGTCAGCGATACGTCGCCGTGACCTGCCGGGCAATCCGGTTCGGCCGCCAGCGCCGTTAACGTCAGGCTGCGCGCCTGCACCTGCGTTACCTGCCAGCGTTCGGCGAGCACCCGCTGCTGCGGCCGCAGGCGCAGCCATTGACCCGCCGGCGTCACCACCCAGCCATAGCGCTGCGTTGGCTGCCCGATGACGCCCTTCAGTCGCCAACCTGCCGGCGATGCCGCCTGGACACAAGCAGGCTGCGAAGGCGGCGCAAACGGATCGCGCGATTCCGCGCATAAGGCCCACGGCCATAGCAGCCACCACCCAAGGCCGAGTCTTCTACTCATGCTCATCGGCTCGCTCCTCGGAGGCATCCTGCAGCACCAACCGCGCCGTCATGCCCTGCGGCGGGGTCTCCACGCGCAGTTGTACAAGGCGCAAATTGGCCGGTAGCGCCTCCAGCAACGTCAGTAAACCGGCGTAGTCAATGCGCAAGCTCAGCGTTTGCCGCAGCGGTTTTTCCTGCTGCTGCCAGCGCAGCAAGTCGCCCCCCACCCGTTGCAGCGCGCTCGCCAGATCGCCGGTTGGGAGTGGAGGAACTGGCGCTGCGGGGATAGCGGCCTGCGGCGCCTCGTCCAGCTGGCTCCGCACCATGGCGATCTGTTGCAGCAAGCGTTGTTGCCGCTCCGTCGCGTTTGCCTGCTGGCGCCATTCGTCTTGCAGCATCCAGCCGCCACCCAGTAGCGCCAACGCGCCGATGCCCAGCCATTGCGCGGCCAGCAACTGCCAACCCGACAGGCCCAGCCAAAAGCGCAGCCCGGATGACAAACGGTTATCCATCACGCCCCCATGGCGCCGCCAGATGAAAGGAGAACAGCCCGTCTTCGCGCTGCACCACCTCCGCCAAACGCAGCCGCGGCAGCGCGGGCATCTTCGCCAATCGCCGTTCGAACTGCGAGATGGCCGCAGGAGAACCGCTCAGCCCATGCAGCCGCAGGCCGTTCGCCGCATCGCTGTCCAACGTCGTGAGCCACAGCGCAGGGGGAACGCAGGAGGACAAATGTTGCAGCAGCTGTAAATAACGCCGGTTATGTTGGGCATTGTTCGCCTGCCGTTCGGCGAGGGCGCGGTGCCGCGCCTGCTGAGCCCGCTCTTGTTGCTGTTGACGGGCGAGCAGCGTCAATGCCGCCAGCTCTTCATCCAACGTCGCCAGTCGCTCTTGCCGCTGCGCCTGTTGATGGCGCTGCTGGCCGGCGACGAGGAATCCCGCCAACAACAGCACCGTAACCTGCAACAGCAACACGCACAGCCAGAAATAGCCACGCCGTCGGTCACGGCGTTGCCGCCAGGGCAGAAAGTTGACCTGATACATCAGCGGTCCTCCTCGCGCAGCGCCAGACCGCCGGCCAACGCGAACGCCGGGGGATGCGCAGGCAACGGCGGACGCAACTGCGTGAAGGCGCTGAGCGGTGACCAGGAAAGACAGCCGGCGGGCAGAGATCCCGCCAGCACGCCGCCGGCATAGATCGGCCGATCGTCGCCTGGCGGCGACTGGGATTGCAGCGCCCGCAACGCCTGCGCGCCATCGTCGCCCGGCGCCAGGCCAAAGGCGAACGCGCCGTCGGCCGGCGCCACCCACAGCCATTCTCGTTCGAGACGGTGCATCAGCCCCGCAGCGATCGGCACGCCCGCCGCCGTCGCCATCATTCGCAGCGCGCAGGGCGTGATATCGACCGCTTGCGGATGCAGACCAGCCTGGCGCAGACAATACAGCCACTGCTGCAGCTCCTGTCGCCGCGCGGCGGTCAACAACAACGCCGCCTCATCCGCCGGCGCGGCGCGATAATCGAGCGCCAGCGTCTGGCCATCGAGCGGAAACTGTTTTAAACCGTGGCCGCAGATATAGTCGCTGCGCTCCGGCTCGCGCAGTCGCGCGTCCGGCTGCGCCATGCGCTGCTGCAACACTCGCTGCGCCGGCAGGGCAATGCGTAAGGAAATATGTCGCGGCAGTTGAACGCGCCATTGCCGCAGCGCCCGGGTAAGGAATTCTGAAGGTGCCAGGCAGCCGTCGCGTAAAACCGCCTGCGGCAGCGCCTGTTGCCACCAGTGACGCAACTGCCAGCCATTGCGGCGACGCTGAACCGCCATCGCCCGCACGCAGTCGATTTGTATATCCAGCCCCACCTGCCATGCTTGAGGGAACATGTTTCGCAAGCCTCCATAACATCAGATGATAAAAGAACATATCCATGTCGCAGGCTTGCCTTTATACTACCGCGCGGTTGTTTACAAACTGCCCAAATGACTAAGAAATGGGAAATCTCAGGTGAAGTTCGTAAAGTATTTACTAATCCTTGCAGTATGTTGCATCGTGCTGGGAGCAGCCTCGATTTTCGGCTTGTACAAATATGTCGAGCCGCAGCTGCCCGACGTTGCAACGCTGAAAGACGTGCGGCTGCAGATACCGATGCAGGTCTACAGCGCCGATGGCGAACTGATCGCCCAGTACGGCGAGAAGCGCCGCATTCCGCTGAAGCTGGATCAAATTCCGCCGGTAATGGTGCACGCGTTTATCGCCACCGAAGACAGCCGCTTCTATGATCACCACGGCGTGGATCCGGTCGGTATCTTCCGTGCCGCCTCCATCGCGTTGGTCTCCGGCCACGCTTCACAGGGGGCCAGTACCATTACCCAACAGCTGGCGCGTAACTTCTTCTTAAGCCCGGAACGCACCCTGATGCGTAAAATCAAGGAAGCCTTCCTGGCGGTGCGCATCGAGCAGATGCTCACCAAGGATGAAATCCTTGAGCTGTATCTGAACAAGATCTATCTGGGTTACCGCGCCTACGGCGTGGGCGCCGCCGCGCAGGTCTATTTCGGCAAAGACGTCAGCCAGCTCACCCTGAGCGAAATGGCGACCATCGCCGGTCTGCCGAAAGCGCCGTCCACCTTTAACCCGCTCTATTCGCACGATCGCGCCGTTGCCCGTCGCAATGTGGTGCTGTCGCGCATGCTGGACGAGCATTACATCACGCAGGCGCAGTACGATCAGGCTCGTAGCGAAGATTTGGTCGCCAACTACCATGCGCCGGAAATCAGCTTCTCCGCACCTTATCTCTCCGAGATGGTGCGCCAGGAGATGATCAAGCGCTACGGTGAAAACGCCTATACCGACGGCTACAAGGTTTACACCACCGTCACCAAGCGGCTGCAGCTGGCGGCGCAGGAGTCGGTGCGCAACAACGTGCTGGCCTATGACATGCGCCACGGCTATCGCGGCCCGTCCAACGTGCTGTGGAAAGTCGGCGAAGCGGCCTGGGATCGCAAACAGATTATCGATTCGCTGAAAAACCTGCCGAACTACGGCCCGCTGGCGCCGGCGGTGATCACCGCCGCCAACCCGCAGGAAGCGACGGCGATGCTGGCCGACGGCAGCAGCATTGCCTTGCCGATGGCCACCATGCGCTGGGCGCGGCCATACCGTTCAGACACGCAGCAGGGCCCAACGCCGAAACGCGTCACCGACGTCGTGCAGGCCGGCCAGCAAGTGTGGGTGCGTAAAGTGAACGAAGCCTGGTGGCTGTCGCAGGTGCCGGACGTCAACTCGGCGCTGGTCTCCATCAACCCGAACGACGGCGCGGTAAAAGCGCTGGTCGGCGGCTTCGACTTCAACCAGAGCAAGTTCAACCGCGTCACGCAGGCCCTGCGTCAGGTCGGCTCGAACATCAAACCGTTCCTGTACACCGCCGCGATGGATAAAGGCCTGACGCTGGCCACCATCCTGAACGATTTGCCGATCACCCGTTGGGATGCCGGCGCCGGCACCGACTGGCGGCCGAAAAACTCGCCGCCAACCTACGACGGCCCGATCCGCCTGCGTCAGGGGCTGGGGCAATCGAAGAACGTGGTGATGGTGCGCGCGATGCGGGCGATGGGCGTCGACTACGCGGCGGAATATCTGCAGCGCTTCGGCTTCCCGGCGCAGAACATCGTGCATACCGAATCGCTGGCGCTGGGTTCCGCCTCCTTCACGCCGATGCAGTTGGTGCGCGGCTATGCGGTGCTGGCGAACGGCGGTTACCTGGTCGACCCGTACTTCATCACCAAGATCGAAGACGATAACGGCAATACGGTGTTCGAAGCCAAGCCGAAAGTGGTGTGCAGCAGCTGTAATCTGCCGGTTATCTACGGTGACACTCGCCGCTCGGCGGTACTGTCCGATGACAACATCGAAAACGTCGCCACTTCGCAGGAAGGCAACAACAGCACGGTGCCGATGCCGCAGCTGGAGCAGGTCACCCCGGCTCAGGTACAGCAGGACGGCGACCAACAGTATGCGCCGCACGTGATCAGCACACAGCTGGCGTTCCTGATCCACGATGCGCTGAACAGCAACATCTTCGGTGAACCGGGTTGGATGGGCACCGCCTGGCGCGCCGGGCGCGATCTGAAACGTCATGATATCGGCGGCAAAACCGGCACCACCAACAGCTCCAAAGACGCCTGGTTCTCCGGTTATGGTCCGGATACCGTGACGTCGGTGTGGATCGGCTTCGACGATCACCGCCGCGACCTGGGCCGTTCGACGGTGTCCGGCGCCATCCCGGATCAGATTTCCGGCGGTGAAGGCGGGGCCAAGAGCGCCCAACCGGCATGGGACGACTTCATGAAGACCGCGCTGGAAGGCATCCCGGAGCAGAAAGTCACGCCGCCGCCGGGCATCATCAGCGTCACCATCGACAAGAGCAGCGGCAAGCTCTCCGGCGGTGGCGGCGGCAGCCGTTCCGAGTACTTCATCGAAGGAACGCAGCCGACGGACTACCCATCGCGCGATACCGGCACCACGTTGACCGATCCGGGCGGCGAAAGCCACGAGCTGTTCTGATCGAAAAGGGCCAGAGAAATCTGGCCCTTTTTTTATGCAACGCGCAGCGTCTCAGCGCGAAGCGCGCAGAAACGCCTCGGAGAGGAACAGCGCGCTGACGTTGCGCGCCTCGCGGAAATCCGGTTCTGCCAGCAGCGCCATCATGTTGGCGATCGGCCAGCGCACCTGCGGCAGCGGCTCCGGCTCGTCCCCTTCCAGGCTCTGCGGATAGAGATCGTGCGCCAGCACGATATTCATTTTGCTGGAAAAGTAGGATGGCGCCATCGTCAGCTTGCTGAGGAAGTCAAAGCGCTTCGCCCCGTATCCCACCTCTTCCATCAGCTCGCGGTTGGCCGCCTCCAGCACCCCTTCACCGGGATCGATCAACCCTTTCGGGAAACCCAGCTCATAGGATTCAGTGCCCACCGCATACTCGCGGATCAGCAGCAGGTCATCGCCAATCACCGGCACGATCATTACCGCTTCGCGATCCGAAGGCCGCATACGCTCATACACCCGCCGAACACCGTTGCTGAATTCCAAATCGACCGACTCGACGTTAAACAAACGCGAACGCGCGACCGTTTCCACTTTCAGAATTTTAGGTTTTTGCAGGTGTTTATCCATGATTGCCTCAAAGAGGTTACCCAGGCGCAGACGGGGGCAACCGAAATAATGATTGGCGTAGCGCACGGCTCGTTGGCGCTCAAACGCTGACCAAATTCGATCTTGATCACATTGTGCGTTAAGGGCAAGCTTCGCCGCAACGAGCATGAACAGTAATTTACTTTCTTTTAACAAGCGTAGCCAGCGGCGGGCGATTTTCCGTACTGATTCAGCAAACAGCACGCATGAAAATAGGATAATACCGATATCGACGGCACAGGCCGGCTGCTAGTATCACGCAGGCAAGAATCAGTGATAAAATGGCCTTGCGTCATGAAGGAATGAGATCCAGAGCGAGAATCTGTTTGTTCCCTCATTAGTTCTGGGTGCCTCCTGGCGGTTTACTCCGTATAATATTCAGCTTTTCATCAGGTTGGCGAAATTCACGGGTGTGAGATGGGGATTGCATGAGCACAATAGTGTTGATATTGGCCTTAGTGCTTGTCTGCCTGATCGCCGCCGGCCTGTATCTATGGTTCAAGGCCCGCCACCCGTCGGCGCTGACGCACACGTTGCCGTTTATCAAACCCGCCCATCGCAAGCTGACCGACGAAGAGCGTGCCGCAGTCGAGTTCTATCTCAATCAGCAAAACAAGCTGAGCAACAAACTGTTGCCCGGCGGCAGCGCGATGCAGCCCAACGCAAAACTGGCGCTCACGCCGCAAAGCGATAGCGTATATCCCGTGACGCACGCCATCACCCGCTACGGCCTGGCCAGCGACGATCCCAATAAATGGCGCTACTATCTCGACGCCGAAGAGGTGCACCTGCCGCCGTTTTGGGAACCCTATATCACCGCCGACAACCATGTGGAAGTGATCAGGACCCAGACGTTGCCGCTGGTGATTTCGCTCAACGGACACTCGCTGAAAGATCATATCCACGATCGGCCGCAGCCGCCGGTAGTGACCGCCGCACCGACTAAAAACGCCTCTATCCGCAAGGAGGAGAGCGAACATGTCGAGCTGGTGAACATTCGCAAAGAAACGCCGGAAGAGCATGCGCTGAATCGGCCGAACGGCATCCGTGAAGCCGTCATCATCTCCGCCGCGCTGTTGTTGCTGTTCTTTAGCCTGATCAGCCCGGTGCTGGTGATCCCCTGGATGATCTTCGTGGCGGTGCTGATGATCGCCTGGGGCTGCTGGAACCTGTTCCGCCGCCCGGCGCCACGCGAACTGAAAGAGATCCACTGCCTGCGCGGCACGCCAAAGCGCTGGGGCCTGTTCGGTGAATCCGGCCAAGGGCAGATCAGCAATATTTCGCTCGGCATTATCGATCTTATCTATCCGCAGCATTGGCAGCCTTACCTGACGCAGGACCTGGGCAAAACCACCGATGTGGATGTCTACCTCAATCGGCAGGTGGTGCGCCAGGGGCGCTTCCTCTCGCTGCATGACGAAGTGAAGAATTTCCCGCTTCAGCAGTGGGGGCGCAATGCGGTGCTGGTCGCCAGTTCGGCGCTGGTGCTGCTGCTGCTGCTGGTCTATATCCCGCTCAACCTGCCATTGACCCTCAGCATGGCCTGGCTGCAAGGCGCGCAAAAAGTGGAAGTGACCAGCGTGCAAGCGCTGGAAGCCACGCCGCTGCGCATCGGCGATACGCTGAAGGTGCGCGGCAGCGGCATGTGCTATGTGCCGCCGCCGGCCAACGGTGGCGGCGCCGTCAACTTTGCGCCGTTCGACTGCTCCGGCATCTACTGGAACAACGCCGCTCCACTGCCGCCGCCGGAATCGGAAGTCATCGACAAAGCGACGGCCCTGTTGGCCACGGTCAACAGCCAGCTGCATCCAAGCGGCGCTGATCAGAAGGTCAACCCGCAACTGGCCAGCGCCATCGAGAAATCCGGCATGATCCTGTTGGACGACTTCTCCGATATCGTGCTGAAAACGCAGGATCTGTGCCAGGCTGAAAGCGACTGCGTGCGGCTGAAAAACGCGCTGGTCAATCTGGGTAACGCCAAAAACTGGAACGGCCTGGTGAAACGCGCCAAGTCTGGTGCGCTGCAGGGCGTCAACGTCCTGCTGCGCCCGGTAAGCGCCGAATCGCTGGACAGTTTGACCAAGGTGGCCACGTCATCGTTCATCTTCAATGAAACGCGGCTGGCCGCCGCGGCGCTCAACAGCCCGCCGCCGGGCGGTTTCCTGATCAGCAGCGACGAAGGCCGTCAGTTGGTCAGTCACCCGCAGCCGCAGACGCCGCAGAGCGAATACAACGCCCTCGACCAGTGGAACGAGCTGCAACGCCTTTCCAATCTGCTGCTGCACACCCCGTTCCAGGCGCAGGGCGTTATCACCAGCCTCAGCGTTGATGCCAACGGCACTCGCCACGTGGCGCTGCACAGCGAACCGGACATGATCACCCTGTGGCGCTACCTCGGCACCAGCCTGCTGTTGCTGGCGGTGGTCGTCAGCCTGGGTTATAACGCCTGGCGGCTGGTGCAGCGCCGGCGCATCAACCAGCACCGCGTCGCCGATATTCAGCGCTACTACGACAGCTGCTTCAACCCGCAGCTCAATCCGATGTCGATGCGGCCGATGGCCTGAACCTGACGCCGGGGCCTCCGCCCTGTCATCTGCTTATGCTACGCTAACGCTATTATTCTCATCTGCGGACCGTCCGTCGGTCCACCCGTGGAGTTTTTATGGTCCCTGAGTTTGACTGGCCGCAGATCGATACCGTGCTGCTGGATATGGACGGCACCTTGCTGGATCTGGAGTTCGACAGCCACTTTTGGCTCAGCCTGGTGCCGCAGGCACTGAGCGAGAGGCGCGCCATTCCGTTCGACGAAGCCCGTGATATCATTCAGCGGGAATATCAGGCGGTGCAGCACACTATGAACTGGTACTGCTTCGATTATTGGAGCGAGCGGTTGGATCTGGACATCTACCGCATGACCAGCGAAGTGGGCAGCCGCGCCCGGCTGCGCGAAGACACCGAGCCGTTTTTACGGGCGCTGCGCGACGCCGGCCTGCAAACCATTCTGTTGACCAACGCCCATCCGCACAGCCTGGCGGTCAAAATCGAGCATACCGGTCTCGATCGGCACCTTGATTTATTGTTTTCCACCCACACATTTGGTTATCCGAAAGAAGATCAGCGTCTGTGGCAGGCGGTGCAGCAGCACACCGGATTCAATCCGCAGCGCACGCTGTTTGTCGACGACGGCGAGCCGATCCTGGACGCGGCGCGCACTTTCGGCATTCGTTACTGCCTGGGCGTGCAAAACCCGGACTCCAGCACGGCGGAGAAAAGCTTCCAGCGCCATCCGTCGATGCGCGACTATCGCCTGCTGATACCGGCGCTGGCCAAGGGGGAAGCATGAAGGAAAAAGCGACGCGCGACGACGCGGTCCGACTGGATAAGTGGCTGTGGGCCGCACGCTTCTATAAGACCCGCGCACTGGCGCGCGAAATGATCGACGGCGGCAAGGTGCATTACAACGGCCAGCGCGGCAAGCCGAGCAAGATTGTCGAACTCAACGCCGAGCTCAAGCTGCGGCAGGGCAACGAAGAACGTACGGTGATCGTGCTGGCGCTGACCAGCCAACGCCGCGGCGCCAACGAGGCGCAGCAAATGTATCAGGAAACCGAAGCCAGCATCGCCAACCGCGAAAAAATGGCGCTGGCGCGCAAGATGAACGCGTTGACCATGCCGCATCCGGACCGCCGTCCGGACAAAAAGGAGCGGCGCGACCTGATGAAATTTAAATTTGGTGAGCCGGAATAACCCCTCACCGCAATGAGAGAAGATTATGTCCAACCATGACCAATTGCACCGTTACCTGTTTGAAAACTACGCGGTGCGCGGCGAGCTGGTTACCGTCAGCGAAACCTATCAGCAGATCCTGAATAACCACGACTACCCGGCGCCGGTACAAAAACTGCTGGGCGAGCTGCTGGTCGCCACCAGTCTGTTGACCGCCACCCTGAAGTTCGACGGCGACATTACCGTTCAGCTGCAAGGCGACGGCCCGCTGAAGCTGGCGGTGATCAACGGCAACAACCGTCAGGAGATGCGCGGCGTTGCGCGCACCCAGGCGCCTATCGCCGACGACAGCACCTTGCATCAGATGATCGGCAACGGCGTCATGGTAATCACCATTTCCCCGACGGAAGGCGAGCGCTATCAGGGCGTGGTCGGCCTGGAAGGCGAAACCCTGGCCGAATGCCTGGAAGCCTACTTCCGTCAGTCTGAGCAGCTGCCAACCCGCCTGTTCATCCGCACCGGCGAAGCGGAAGGCAACGCCGCGGCGGCCGGTATGCTGCTGCAGGTGCTGCCAGCGCAGGACGGCAACCTCGATGATTTCGATCACCTGGTGCAACTGACCAACACGGTCAAAAGCGAAGAGCTGTTCGGCCTGCCGGCCAACGAGGTGCTGTACCGTCTGTACCACCAGGAAGAAGTCACCCTGTACGAACCGCAGGACGTGCAGTTCCGTTGCACCTGTTCACGCCAGCGTTGCGCCGACGCGCTGCTGACCCTGCCGACCGACGAAGTGGCGGACATGCTGGAGCAGGACGGCAATATCGACATGCACTGCGACTATTGCGGCAGCCACTATGTCTTTGACCCGGTTGATGTTGCCGCGTTGTATGCGGGTAACACCGGCGAAAGCGACCAGTTGCACTAAGTTATACCCTCCCGGCGGGCGCGCCCGGCGCCCGCCAACGCCCGCCGTTTGCACGTTTGCTTTTTTCCGTGTGCTATCTCTCAGATCGTAACGAAATACCGCCTAAAACGTTAAATATTTGATACCCATCGCGGTTACGCACCGTTAGATCCCTACAATTGCCGCCAGAAATTCTGTGACCAAGGAGTAGTAACATGCGCGTTAAAGGTATAACCCCTCAGGATCTGGCCGCTTACGGCATTCACGACGTTAGCGAAATCGTTCACAACCCGAGCTATGAACTGCTGTTTAAGGAAGAAACAGACCCATCTCTGGAAGGTTTTGAGCGTGGGGTAGTCACCAAGCTGGGTGCCGTCTCCGTCGATACCGGCATCTTCACCGGTCGTTCGCCGAAAGACAAATACATCGTCCGCGACGACATCACCCGCGATACCGTGTGGTGGGCCGATCAGGGCAAAGGCAAAAACGACAACAAACCCCTCAGCCCGGAAGTGTGGGCCGATCTGAAACACCTGGTCACTGAGCAATTGTCCGGCAAGCGCCTGTTCGTGGTGGATACCTTCTGCGGCGCCAACGCCGACTCGCGCCTGAAAGTGCGCTTCATCACCGAGGTGGCCTGGCAGGCGCACTTCGTGAAAAACATGTTCATCCGCCCAAGCGACGAAGAGCTGGCTGACTTCGAACCGGACTTCGTGGTGATGAACGGCGCCAAATGCACCAACCCGAACTGGCAGCAGCAAGGCCTGAACTCGGAGAACTTCGTCGCCTTCAACCTGACCGAGCGCATGCAGCTGATCGGCGGCACCTGGTACGGCGGCGAAATGAAGAAAGGCATGTTCTCGATGATGAACTACCTGCTGCCGCTGAAAGGCATCGCCTCGATGCACTGCTCGGCCAACGTGGGCGAGAAAGGCGACGTAGCGGTGTTCTTCGGCCTGTCCGGTACCGGCAAGACCACCCTCTCCACCGATCCTAAACGCCAGCTGATCGGCGATGACGAACACGGCTGGGACGACGATGGCGTGTTCAACTTCGAAGGCGGCTGCTACGCCAAGACCATCAAACTGTCTGAAGAAGCCGAGCCGGATATCTATCACGCCATCAAGCGCGACGCGCTGCTGGAAAACGTCACCGTGCTGGCCGATGGCACCATCGACTTCAACGACGGTTCGAAAACCGAGAACACCCGCGTTTCTTACCCGATCTACCATATCCAGAACATCGTCAAGCCGGTGTCCAAGGCGGGTCACGCCACCAAGGTGATCTTCCTGACCGCTGACGCCTTCGGCGTGCTGCCGCCGGTATCGCGCCTGACCGCCAACCAGACGCAGTACCACTTCCTGTCCGGTTTCACCGCCAAGCTGGCCGGCACCGAGCGCGGCGTGACCGAACCGACGCCAACCTTCTCCGCCTGCTTCGGCGCCGCGTTCCTGTCGCTGCACCCGACGCAGTACGCCGAAGTGCTGGTGAAACGCATGCAGGCCGCCGGCGCCCAGGCTTACCTGGTCAATACCGGCTGGAACGGCACCGGCAAACGCATCTCGATCAAAGACACGCGCGGCATCATCGACGCCATCCTGAGCGGTGAGATCGACAAGGCGGAAACCGTAACCCTGCCGATCTTCGATCTGGCGATGCCGACCGCGCTGCCTGGCGTGAATCCGGAGATCCTCGATCCACGCAATACCTACGCTAGCCTCGAGCAGTGGCAGGAAAAAGCGCAGGATCTGGCCGAGCGCTTCATCACCAACTTCGACAAATACACCGACACGCCTGCAGGCGCCGCGCTGGTCAGCGCCGGCCCGAAGCTGTAATTCGGTGGCATTACCTCTTCAGCTAAGGCGCGGATCCCGCGCCTTTTTTTATTTTTCGTGATTGCTTTTTAACCAGCGAAACGAGAAAATAAGTCAATGCAATCATTGATAGCAAAGGAGGTTTCAATGGCTACTATCACCGTCAGAAATCTGGACGACGAAATCAAAGAACTGCTGCGTATTTCAGCGGCGAAAAACGGCCATTCCATGGAAGAGGAAGCGCGCATGATCCTGAAGCAGGCGCTGGTGAAAAAGCCGCCGCGCTATGGATTGGGTACCTGGATGCATCAGCACTTCGCCGAATTCGGCGGCGTCGAGCTGGAGATCCCACCGCGTGACGCCGTGCCACCACGCATCGTCACCTTTGATGATGAAGATGACAACGCATGATTATTCTCGACACCAACGTTATTTCGGAGACGCTGCGCCCCAGTCCGTACTACAACGTCATTAACTGGTTAAATGAAAAGGACAATGACGAGCTCTATCTGAGCGCCATAGTCCTGGCCGAACTGTTCAGCGGCGTCGCCTGCATGCCTGACGGCAAGCGCCAGCGGGATCTCAAGCTCAAATTGGCGGACGCGATTGAATTGAAGTTCGAGGGGCAGATATTGCCGTTTGATGGGCTGTGCGCGATGCAATACGCGGAATTGACGGCAAGGAATCGGCTTCTGGGTAAAGCGATGAGCATGCCGGATACCCAAATCGCCGCCACCTGCCTGCATTACGGTGCCGTCCTGGCCACCCGCAATACCAAAGACTTTCTCCACTGCGGCATCGAGCTCATCGATCCGTGGCAGGCGCCGACCGGCCGTCGGTTGCATGAGGATGCGGCGGAATACTACGTGATGAGCAGGAAGTCCTGACGGGGCCGCAGCGAGGCAGCCCGCGCCAGGGGGTCAGGCGTTTTCCCTGGCCGTTTGATGGCCGTTGGCCGACTCTTTTTTCTCCATCGGCAGCGGGATATACGCGCGGATCAACAACCCGCCGCGTTCGCTGGTGCCGATATCCAGCGCCCCGTCGTGCGCATCGATAATACGCTGCACGATCGCCAGCCCCAGACCGGTGCCGCTGGTGCTGCGCGCGCTGTCGCCGCGTACGAACGGCTGCAGTAGGTGCTTCAATTCTTCCGGCTTGATGCCCGGGCCGTCATCCTCGACCTGGAACCAGCCGCGCTGCAGCTCGCGGCCGCTGCTGACTTTGATCCAGCCGTTGCCGTAACGCGCCGCGTTCACCACCATATTCACCGCCGCCCGCTTAATCGACAGCGGGTGTACGTTCATCATCAGCTCGCCCGGCGACAGCGCAGTTTCAATCACCCGCTCATAACCGCTCTCCGCCGCGACCACCTCGCCCAAAATGGCGTTCAGATCGCTGCTTTCGGTCGGCATTTCCTGCCCGGTGCGCAGATAATCGATGAACTGTTCGATGATGGCGTTGCACTCTTCGATGTCTTTATTGATCGACTCGGCCAGATAGCCGTCTTCGGCGCTCATCATCTCCGTCGCCAGCCGGATGCGCGTCAACGGCGTGCGCAGGTCGTGGCTGACCCCGGCCATCAGCAAGGTGCGGTCGTCCGCCAGCTGCTTGACGCCCGACGCCATCTGATTGAACGCACGAGTCACCGAGCGCACTTCGGAAGCGCCATACTCGCGCAGCGGCGGCGGAATAATGCCCTTGCCCACCTGCAGCGCCGCATGTTCCAGCTCCACCAGCGGGCGGTTTTGAATACGGATAAACAGCCAGGCGCCGCCGATCGCCAACAGCATGATCGCCAGCGTATAGCGGAATAGCGGAGAGAAGTCGCCCTGATGGATTTCCGTCAGCGGCACGCGTACCCAGATATCGGGCTGCAACCAGGTTTTCAGCCACACCACCGGGGAGTTCTTGTTCACCTCCACCCGCACATCGGTCGGCCCGCCAAGCTGCTGCGCCATCTGCTGGCTGAGGAACTGGTAGTGCTGCGCCCAGCGCAGGCCGCTCTCTTCCGCCGCCGAATTGGTGTAGAGAGAGATGCCCAGCTCGCGGTAGATCTCACGACGGAACGCCGGCGGCACTTCCAGCAACGTGCCATCCTCCAGCTGCAGCCGATCGGTCATCAGCATACGCACTTCGTAAGCCAACACCTTGTTGAACTGCTGCAGGCTGGGCAGGATGGCGAAGTTCAGCACCACCAGATAGGTCGTCACCAGGCTGACGAACAGCAAGGTGACGATCAACAACAGGGTTCGGGCAAACGAGCTACGCGGTGAAAAGCGCAATCGCCTCATGCCTTGCTGCCGTCCGGAACGAACACGTAGCCGAGACCCCAAACGGTCTGGATGTAACGCGGATGCGCCGGATCTTCTTCAACCATGCGGCGCAGACGAGAGATCTGCACGTCGATGGAACGTTCCATGGCGCTGTATTCACGGCCACGCGCCAGGTTCATCAGCTTATCGCGCGACAGCGGTTCACGCGGGTGGCTGACCAGCGCCTTCAGGACCGCGAACTCGCCGCTGGTCAACGGCATCGGCTCGTCTTCGCGGAACATCTCGCGGGTGCCGAGGTTCAGTTTGAATTTGCCGAACGCGATCACCGCCTCTTCCTGCGAAGGCGCGCCCGGCAGTTCGTTAGCCTGACGGCGCAGCACCGCGCGGATGCGAGCCAACAGCTCACGCGGGTTGAACGGTTTAGGAATGTAGTCGTCGGCGCCGATTTCCAGCCCCACGATGCGATCGACCTCTTCGCCTTTGGCGGTGACCATAATGATCGGCATCGGGTTGCTCTGGCTGCGCAGGCGGCGGCAAATGGACAGACCGTCTTCGCCCGGCAACATCAGATCGAGCACCATCAGATGGAAGGATTCACGGGTCAGCAAGCGATCCATTTGCTCAGCGTTGGCGACACTGCGAACCTGGAAGCCCTGCTCGGTTAAATAACGTTCTAAAAGCGCGCGCAGGCGCATGTCATCATCGACAACCAGGATCTTATGATTCTCTTGCATGGTATTACTCCCAAAGGCTTTATTGCCTGACTCGAATATTGTTAGAAAACCTTGCCATTTGAGACAGCGTTTAATGGTATGTATTCTAGACGAAATTGTTACAAAGCTTATTCTTTTCCCCATTTATCAACAATTTTCATCGAATGTCGACGGGGGTTCGTCAAAATTTTGCCCTTTATCGGCGCAATGTGGGGCAGCGGCCCAATTTTACGCAATTTCGCCACCGGCGAACCGCACGGTGGCGTTTTGATATCGGGTCAGGAAGTCTGCAGGAAACGCGCCAGCTGCCTACGCAGCTGACGGTTTTCTTGCTGCAGCGCATCCACCCGGTCGAGCAGCGTCAGCGCCATGGCGATCCCCGGCCAGTCCAGATCCAGTTCGGCCCGCAGCCTGCGCGCACGCTGCAGATGGCTCAGCGCCGGATAATCGAACACCCAGCTCGGCTGCGCCGGCTCCAGCGGCACGATCACGCCCAGGCCGACGATCTCGACCAGCTCATCCTCTGAAATTTCCACCCGTTGGCACAACTCCACCACGGTGAAGGTGATCTCTTTCTTCATCATGTGCTTTACTCCCATTCCGCGCGTGGGTTGAACGGCGCCTGCTCGGCCAGTTCTCGCCACAGGGCGCTGGCTTTCTCGTTGGGTTTCGGCGGCATCACCACCTTGAGAATGACGTACAGATCGCCGGGCTCTTTCTTGCCCGCCAGCCCTTTGCCTTTGACCCGCAGCCGTTTGCCGCTCTGGCTGCCGGCCGGCACGGTCAGCGCGATCTTGCCGGTCAGCGTCGGCACCTCGATGCTGGCGCCGAGCGCCGCTTCCCACGGTGCGAGCGGCGCCACGATGCTCAGGTTGTGGCCGTCGATCTCAAACAGCGGATGCGGCGCGAGGCGGATGACCAGATACAGATCGCCGTTCTGGCCGCCGCCCACACCGGCGACACCCTGCCCCTTGAGGCGAATGCGTTCGCCGTCGCCGACGCCCGCCGGGATTTTCACGTTCAGCGTTTTGCTGGCTTCGCTCACCTGCCGCCCCAGCTCGTCGTACACCGGCAGCTTGTAGGAAATCTCGCGGCTTTGGCCATGCAGCGTTTCCTCGAGAAACAGCGGCACTTCCATCTCCAGATCCTGGCCGCGGAAGCCGTGCCCGCCGTGCGAATGCGCAGAGGAACGGTGGCTGCCCGCCGTCCGGCCGCCGAACATGCTCTCGAAGAAATCGGAGAAGTCTTGTGCGTCGCCGCCGCCGTGCCATGAAGCGCTCTGCTGATAGCCACCGTGGTCGCCGCGCGCCTGGCGGCCAAAGTTCGGATCGTTGCGGTGCAGCCGGATCTGATCGTACTCGGCGCGGCGCTCTTCGTCCTTCAGTACCTCATAGGCTTCGGCCAGCTCCTTAAACTTGCTCTCGGCGTCTTCTTCGGTGCTCACGTCAGGGTGATATTTACGCGCCAGCCGGCGGTAGGCCGTTTTGATGGTTTTCAGATCGGCGTTGGGCTCGACGCCCATCGTTGCGTAGTAATCTTTAAATTCCATGCGGTAATACCTTCAATGTGTTGGGTTGTGCGCCAAAATTCCTTGTCTCTCTCGCCAGATATCCTCCTTTCGTCACATTCCTTTTCCGCTATCGCTAAGCATACTCCCGATTGTTAAAAGCTGCGCAAACTGAATAAAAACCGTGCGACAAGGCGCAGGCCCGCGCGCCATTTTTAAAGCCTTCCGCATTCACGTACACTGTGGCGGTGGCCCCATAAAGATAAATCACGATGAGAACTCAACTGATAACCCGTGAAGGGTATGACAAGCTCAAACAAGAGCTGGATTACCTCTGGCGCGAAGAACGCCCCGAGGTGACCAAGAAAGTGACCTGGGCCGCCAGCCTGGGCGACAGAAGCGAAAACGCCGACTACCAATACAACAAGAAGCGGCTGCGCGAAATAGACCGCCGCGTCCGCTATCTGACCAAATGCCTGGAGCAGTTGAAGATCGTCGATTACTCCCCGCAGCAGGAAGGCAAGGTGTTCTTCGGCGCCTGGGTAGAGGTGGAGAACGACGACGGCGAGATCAAACGCTTTCGCATCGTCGGTTACGACGAGATTTTCGGCCGCAAGGATTACATCTCCATCGACGCGCCGATGGCGCGCGCCCTGCTGAAAAAAGAGGTCGGGGACATCGCCACCGTCAATACCCCGCTGGGCGAAGCGCAGTGGTACGTTAACGAGATAGACTACCCGAAGTAAGCTTTCAGCTTTTTCCGAACCGCCGCCAACGCCGCCGCCTGCGCAGTTCTCTACGCCGCGGCCGCGCGGCGGCGGCCCGCTCCGCTGGCATTTTCCCCGATCAATCCGTATAACTGTCCCCTGTTTATTCACCGTTCTCAATACAGATACCAGACCTATGAATGACCCACTGAGCCGCATTATTGCAACAGAACTGCAGGCCCGGCCGGAGCAAGTCGACTCCGCCATCCGTCTGCTGGATGAAGGTAATACCGTGCCCTTTATTGCACGCTATCGTAAGGAAGTCACCGGGGGCCTGGACGACACCCAACTGCGCCAGCTGGAGACCCGCCTGGGTTATCTGCGTGAACTGGAAGATCGTCGCCAGACTATCCTGAAGTCGATCGATGAACAGGGCAAACTGACCGAACAACTGGCGGGGGCGATCAACGCCACGCTGAGCAAGACCGAACTCGAAGACCTCTACCTGCCGTACAAACCGAAGCGCCGCACCCGCGGCCAGATCGCCATCGAAGCCGGTCTGGAACCGCTGGCGGACACGCTGTGGCAAGATCCCCAGCAGCAGCCGGAGCAGCTGGCCGAACGCTACGTCGACGCCGACAAGGGCGTGGCGGACGTCAAAGCCGCCCTCGACGGCGCGCGCTATATCCTGATGGAGCGCTTCGCCGAAGACGCCGCGCTGCTGGCCAAGGTGCGCGACTACCTGTGGAAAAACGCCCATCTGGTGTCCAAAGTGGTCGAAGGCAAGGAAGAAGAAGGCGCCAAGTTCCGCGACTACTTCGATCACCACGAACCGATTTCTCAGGTGCCTTCGCACCGCGCGCTGGCGATGTTCCGCGGCCGCAACGAAGGCGTGCTGCAGCTGGCGCTGAACGCCGATCCGCAGTTTGAGGAAGCGCCGCGCGAAAGCCAGGCGGAGCTGATCATCATCAACCACCTCAACCTGCGTCTGAACAACGCCCCGGCCGACGCCTGGCGCAAGGCGGTGGTCAACTGGACCTGGCGCATCAAGGTGCTGCTGCACCTGGAAACCGAGCTGATGGGCACGGTGCGCGAACGCGCGGAAGACGAAGCGATCAACGTTTTCGCCCGCAACATGCATGATCTGTTGATGGCCGCACCGGCCGGCATGCGCGCCACCATGGGCCTCGATCCTGGCCTGCGCACCGGGGTGAAAGTCGCCGTGGTCGACGCGACCGGCAAGCTGGTGGCCACCGACACCGTCTACCCGCACACCGGGCAAGCGGCCAAAGCCGCCACCATCGTCGCGGCGCTGTGCATCAAACACCACGTGGAACTGGTGGCGATCGGCAACGGCACCGCTTCGCGTGAAACCGAGCGTTTCTATCTCGACCTGCAAAAGCAGTTCAGCGACGTCCGGGCGCAGAAAGTGATCGTCAGCGAAGCGGGTGCGTCGGTGTATTCCGCGTCCGAACTGGCGGCGCAGGAATTCCCGGATCTCGACGTGTCGCTGCGTGGCGCGGTATCCATTGCCCGTCGCCTGCAGGATCCGCTGGCGGAGCTGGTGAAGATCGACCCGAAATCCATCGGCGTCGGCCAGTATCAGCATGACGTCAGCCAGAGCCAGCTGGCGAAGAAGCTGGACTCGGTGGTGGAAGACTGCGTGAACGCCGTCGGCGTCGACCTGAACACTGCGTCGGTGCCGTTGCTGACCCGTGTGGCCGGCCTGACGCGCATGATGGCCCAGAACATCGTCAACTGGCGCGACGAGAACGGCCGCTTCAGCAACCGTGAACAGCTGCTGAAGGTCAGCCGTCTGGGGCCGAAGGCCTTCGAACAGTGCGCCGGCTTCCTGCGCATCAACCACGGCGACAATCCGCTGGACGCTTCGACCGTTCACCCGGAAGCCTACCCGGTGGTGCAACGCATTCTGGCCGCTACCGAGCAGGCGCTGCAGGACCTGATGGGCAACGCTTCGGCGGTGCGCAGTCTCAAAGCGGTCGATTTCACCGACGACAAGTTCGGCGTGCCGACGGTTACCGACATCCTGAAAGAGCTGGAGAAACCGGGCCGCGATCCGCGTCCGGAGTTCAAAACCGCGACCTTTGCCGAAGGCGTGGAAACCCTCAACGATCTGCAGGTGGGCATGATCCTTGAAGGATCGGTCACCAACGTCACCAACTTCGGCGCCTTCGTGGATATCGGCGTGCATCAGGACGGCCTGGTGCACATCTCCTCGCTGGCGGACAAGTTCGTTGAAGATCCGCATACCGTGGTGAAGGCCGGCGACATCGTCAAAGTGAAGGTGATGGAAGTCGATCTGCAACGCAAACGCATCGCGCTGAGCATGCGGCTGGATGAGCAACCGGGCGAAGGTTCGCCGCGCCGCGGCGGCAATGCGCCGGCGCAAACGCGCGACAACGCCAATCGTTCGGCGGGCGGCAACAAGGCCAAACCGCGCAACGCGGCGCCGGCCGGCAACAGCGCCATGGGCGACGCGCTGGCCGCGGCGTTCGGTAAGAAACGCTAAGCCAGAACCGTCAGGGCGGAGCCTGCTCCGCCCTTGCCGAGAAAGAAAACTTGCGGCATTTTTTGACCCGACTCAATAAACCTTCATCTTTTTATTTCCCGTTGCTGCGTGACCGCCCTCCCATTGTTAAAGCGGCAAAAATCCCTTCTGTAGCCGTTTATTAACAACGTCGTTAACACGCATTTTTCATTTTGCGAATTGTGAGCGAAACACAAATGGTTACCGCTCGTATTACGGCGGAATAATGTTATTGAATTGCCTTTCATCAGAAATAAATAAGGGAAAAACGCCATCAATATTTGCAAACGAGAAAATTCGGCTACAAATACGCAACTGATTTAACTCACCATTCTCATTTGTCGCCGAGTAAAAGCAGTGGTAAAACGGGGCTTATCAAAGCGACACAACCAAAAACTGCCGCCGCCATAATAATTGGTTACAATACCCTTACTTTTTGTATTGAACGCGATAATGATAATTACTATTATTTGCGCTCAATTTATTGCATGACCTTATGGATGAATAGCGCCGACGGCGTGGCATTTTCGCCGGCAACGTCCAATTATTATCAGCCCGATGTTCATCGGCACCCGGAAGGTTAATCACATGCAGCTTCAACCTAAACACACGTATAAAATCGCCGGCTTTTCCAGTGAAATTGCGCCGGCCTATCGCCAGAAACTGTTATCGCTCGGCATGCTGCCCGGCTCTTCATTCGAAGTGGTGCGCGTCGCACCGCTGGGCGATCCGATAGAAATTAAAACTCGCCGCGTCAGCCTGGTGCTGCGCAGGAAGGATCTGGCGCTGCTGCAACTCGACGGTCAGTCCTGAGCCGGCGCGCCCTCCGTTTGCCGACGCGCCTTTGCGCCGGCGCTGTTCTCCTTGAAGACGACACGCTGAACTATGAAAAAACTCACCATCGGTTTAATCGGTAACCCGAACTCCGGCAAAACCACGCTGTTCAACCAGCTGACCGGCGCGCGCCAACGGGTCGGCAACTGGGCGGGCGTGACGGTCGAACGCAAAGAAGGCCATTTCACTACCCCGCAGTCCGACGTGCGGCTGGTCGATCTGCCCGGCACCTACTCCCTCACCACCATCTCGGAACAGACCTCGCTCGATGAGCAGATCGCCTGCCACTACATTTTGAGCGGCGACGCCGATCTGCTAATCAACGTGGTCGACGCCTCCAACCTGGAGCGCAATCTCTATCTGACGCTGCAGCTGCTGGAGCTGGGCATTCCCTGCATCGTGGCGCTGAACATGCTCGACATCGCCAAAAGCCAGCATATCGATATCGACGTCGCCGCGCTGTCGGCACGCCTCGGTTGCCCGGTGGTGCCGATGGTCTCCACCCGCGCCGACGGCATCGGCGTGCTGAAGCAGATGATCGACAATCATCACATCAACGAGCAGCAGGCGCTGGTGAACTACCCGCCGCTGTTGCTGAAAGAGGTCGCCACGCTGAGCGACGCCATGCCGCAAACGCTGCCGGCGGCGCAGCGCCGCTGGCTGGCGCTGCAGATGCTGGAAGGCGACATTTACAGCCACCGGCTGGCCGGCCCCGCCGTCGCGCTGCTGCCTGCGGCTACCCAGGCATTGCAACAGCAGCAGCAAGAAGACCCGGCACTGGTGATCGCCGACGCGCGCTACCAGTCTATCGCCACCCTGTGCGACGCGGTCAGCAACTCGCAGCAGGCGATGCCCAACCGCCTGACCGAGCTGCTGGATAAAGTGATCCTCAACCGCTGGCTGGGCGTGCCGATCTTCCTGCTGGTGATGTACCTGATGTTCCTGCTGGCGATCAACATCGGCGGCGCGCTGCAGCCGATCTTCGATATCGGCTCGGCGGCGATCTTCATCCAGGGCATTCAGTGGCTGGGTTATACCCTGCACTTCCCCGACTGGCTGACCGTCTTCCTGGCGCAGGGCGTCGGCGGCGGCATCAACACCGTGCTGCCGCTGGTGCCGCAGATCGGCATGATGTACCTGTTCCTGTCGTTCCTGGAGGATTCCGGCTATATGGCACGCGCGGCGTTCGTGATGGACCGCCTGATGCAGGCGCTCGGGCTGCCGGGCAAATCCTTCGTGCCGCTGATCGTCGGCTTCGGCTGCAACGTGCCGTCCATCATGGGCGCCCGCACGCTGGACGCCCAGCGAGAGCGGCTGATCACCATCATGATGGCGCCGTTCATGTCCTGTGGCGCGCGTCTGGCTATCTTCGCGGTCTTCGCCGCCGCCTTCTTCGGCCAGGACGGCGCCGGGGTAGTGTTCTCGCTGTACCTGCTCGGCATCGCGGTGGCGATTCTCACCGGTCTGGTGCTGAAATACACCATCATGCGCGGCGAAGCCTCGCCGTTCGTGATGGAGCTGCCGGTCTATCACGTGCCGCACCTGAAAAGCCTGCTGCTGCAAACCTGGCAGCGGTTGAAAGGTTTCGTGCTGCGCGCCGGTAAGGTGATCGTGGTGGCCAGCATATTTATCGGCGGCCTGAACAGCTTCTCGTTCAGCGGCAAGACGGTCGACAACATCAACGACTCCGCGCTGGCCTCGGTCTCCAAGGTGCTGACGCCGCTGCTGCAACCGATGGGCGTCCACAGCGACAACTGGCAGGCCACCGTCGGGCTGGTGACCGGCGCGATGGCAAAAGAAGTGGTGGTCGGCACGCTGAATACGCTGTATACCGCCGAGCATATCAACAAAGAAGCGTTCGACGCCGCCAACTTCAATCTGCTCGATGAGCTGGGCGGCGCGCTGCAGGAAACCTGGGACGGCCTGAAAAACACCTTCAGCCTGAGCGTGCTCTCCAACCCGATCGAAGCCAGCAAGGGCGACGGCGAGATGGGCGTCGGCTCGATGGGGGTGATGAGCAGCAAATTCGGCTCGGGCATCTCCGCCTACAGCTACCTGATCTTCGTGCTGCTATATGTGCCTTGCGTCTCGGTGATGGGCGCCATCGCCCGTGAATCGAGCCGCGGTTGGATGACATTCTCCATCCTGTGGGGGCTGAACGTCGCCTATTCGCTGGCAACGCTGTTCTATCAGGCGGCGACCTTCAACCAACACCCGCAGTACAGCCTGACGGCGATCCTGGCCGTGGTGGCGGTGAATCTGCTGGTACTGTTCGGCCTGCGCCGGGCACGCAGTCGCGTCACGGTACGCCTGGGCAACGCCACGCCGGCGGCCTGCTGCCAGGGCGCCAAAGGGAATTGCCACTGATGGCCGGGCTGCTGCAGGTGCGCGATGCGCTGGCGCTGCTCGGCAGCGCCCAGGCGCAGCAGCTCAGCCAATCGCTGGCGACGCCGCTGCCGCTGGTGCAGGCGATGCTGGACCGTTTGGCGGCGATGGGGAAAGTGGAGCGTATCGAACAGGATGAGGGCGCCTGTCTGAGCGGCAGCTGCAAAAGCTGCCCGCAGGGCCAGGGGTGCGGCACGGTTATCTACCGGCTGAAGGCCTGAAGATCGGGGGCGCCACGGCGGGCGCCCCTTTGCCGTTGAAGGCTTATTTCTTGTCTTTGTAAACTTCGGCGATGGCGCTGAATTTACCGTGTTCGCGACCCGCCAGAACCACGTAATATTGCCCGCCCTTTTCGTCCGCCAGTTTGGACAGCTCTTCCTTGGCATCCATCGGCGACGTGGTCTGCGCCGTGGTGGTCACGGTGCCGATCTTCTCGTATTTACCCGGGTTTTTATCCAGATCCTCCTTGGTCAGCAGGGTTGCCGCCATGGAGCCGAAAGACACCGAACCCAGCACTGCCGCTGCAATAATCATCTTCAATGATTTCATGACACTAACCTCTCAATGGATAATTTATCTGTTATGAAAGCCGTCAAGAATCCATGCGTAGTACATCAGGCTGCCGCGACATCCTCAGGCTCCGTTGCTTTCCCTGACGGTGCCTGTTTCCCAGAGACGAAACGCCAAAATGAAAAGCGCCGCGTACGGTCTTTTCATTTTGCAGCCAACGCATTGACTCACTAAGTATCGAACAGCTTTGTCTTTTATCCACCCGGCGGTGTTTTTTTTCGCACCTTATTGTGCGTTTTGCCGCCGCATTCAATGTGCTGCAATAAACGCTTCGATCGTCGTCACAAATTCGTCGGGATGAGAGATAAACGGCGCATGAGCGGCCTTAGCCACCATCTGCGACGTGGAGTTCGGCCAGGCGGTATCGAGCAGCTCGGCGACCTTGCGTGGCACCAGCCCGTCCAGATAGCCATAGATCCGCAGCAGCGGCAGATCCAGCGCCGCCAGAGGCGCACGCAGATCGGCGGTGCGCAGGATCTCCAGCCCGCCGTTCAGCACCTCGACGCTCGGCGTCGGCTGGTTGAGCACCACCGCTTTCAGCTGGCGCGCATCCTGACGCGCGCTTTCGGTGCCCAGCGTCTGCAGCGCCAGAAAACGCTCGACGGTGCGTTGGAAATCCAGGCTCAGCTGGTGCTGGAAACCGCTCAGCACGTCCGGACGGATCCCCGGCCACTCATCGCGAGCGGCAAAGCATGGCGAGGAAGCCACGGTGATAAGCCCATTGACCCGCTGCGGCTGCATCAACGCCGCCTGGCTGGCCACCAGCCCACCGAGCGACCAGCCGAGCCACCAGGCCTGCGGCGGGGCGGCCGCCAGCACAATCTCCGTCATCTGCTCTAGCGACAGAGCGCCGAATCCCTGGCTGCGGCCGTATCCCGGCAGGTCGACCAGATGCAGGCGAAAATGCGGCGTCAGTCGCGCCTGAATGCAACTCCACACTTCAGCGTTCAATCCCCAACCGTGCAGCAGCACAAGATCGCGTTCGCCTTCACCTATCGTTTGCCAGTACAGCGCTGTCATTGGTTATTGTCCTTTCATGCCTATTCGTCTCGGAGACGCTATGCTATCAACCCGCGGCCGCTGTTGGCTATGCCGGCAGCCATTAAGCCTGATGCGTCATGGCATCTGCAGCTGCTGTTTGCGCCATCTGCCGGCCAGGCCGCCGTGTTGCCCGTGCTGCGGGCTGCCCGCCGGTGATACGCAAACGCCCTGCGGCCGCTGCCTGCAACGGCCGCCGCCCTGGCAGCGGCTGGTGTTCGTCGGCGACTACGTGACGCCGCTCAGCCTGCTGGTAAAAAGGTTCAAATTTCACCGCGCGCCCGAATTGGCGCCGGCGTTGGCGCGCCTGATGCTGCTGCAGTGGCGGCAGGCGCGCGCAGAGCAGTATCTGAACAGACCCGACCTGATTTTAGCGGTACCTTTGCATGCAACGCGCTGCTGGCGCCGGGGTTATAACCAGAGCGATCTGTTGGCCCGGCAGCTGGCGCGCTGGCTGGGCTGTGCCTATCGGCCCACCGCCTTGCGCCGGGTACGCAAAACCGCCCTGCAACAGCGGCTGAGCGCCTCGGCCCGCAGGCGCAATCTGCAGCGCGCGTTCGCCTGTACCGTGCCGGTCGCCGGCCGGCATATCGCCCTGGTGGATGACGTGGTGACCACCGGCAGCACCGTCTCGGCGATCGCGGCGCTGCTGCGGCGGCAAGGTGCCGCCTCGGTGCAGATATGGTGCGTTTGCCGCACGTTGTAGTGCCACGGCAATGGGCGTATTATAACCGACTATAGAAGTCAACTATTGAGCTAATGCTATGATCCGTATAACAGATGCTGCACAGGAACACTTTGCCAAACTGCTGGCAAATCAAGAAGAAGGCACCCAAATCCGCGTATTCGTGATCAACCCGGGCACGCCGACGGCCGAATGCGGTGTCTCTTATTGCCCGCCGGACGCGGTAGAAGCGACGGATACCGAACTGAAGTTCGACAAGCTGTCCGCCTATGTCGATGAGCTGAGCGCGCCGTATCTGGAAGACGCCGAAATCGACTTCGTGACCGACCAGCTGGGTTCTCAGCTGACGCTGAAAGCGCCGAATGCCAAGATGCGCAAGGTCGATGACGACGCACCGCTGATGGAGCGCGTGGAATACGTGCTGCAATCGCAGATCAACCCGCAGCTGGCGGGCCACGGCGGCCGCGTAACGCTGATGGAGATCACCGACGACAACATGGCCATCCTGCAGTTCGGCGGCGGTTGCAACGGCTGTTCGATGGTGGACGTCACGTTGAAAGAAGGCATCGAGAAAGAGCTCCTGCAGAAGTTCCCGGAACTGAAAGGCGTGCGTGATCTCACCGAGCACCAGCGCGGTGAGCACTCTTACTACTGATACCCGGCGCTCGCGCCACGGTAGATAACACAATGCCGGAAGGGGGAACCCGTTCCGGCATTGTCGTTTTCAGCCCACCGACACCTTGCGGCGCCGTTTATCCAAATCCTTCAGCAGCCGGTTTATCCGCGGATCGGCGAACATCTCCTCCAGCGTCTGGGTCAACTTGCGCCGCCAGTTAGGGTATTGATCGCTGGTGCCGGGAATGTTGACCGGATCGGCCATGTCCAGCCAGTCTTCCGGCTGCAGGCCGAGCAAGGCGCTGGCGCTGTCGGCGACATAACGTTGCAGGCCGCGATTGAGCAGCGGGCTCATGCCGAGCAGCGCCGCCCTTTTGCCCACCTTCTGCGGCACGCAGCCGTAGTGATGCAACCCATCCAGCAACCCCTGCTTGGCGCGTTCCCGGTCGGCGAACAGCTCCCGCAGTATTGCCGCGTCCGGATAAAGCCCCAGCCGGTTGCCGAGCGTCAGATCGTCGCTTTGCCAATAGCCGCGCAGCGTCGGCAAATCGTGGGTGGTGATGGTCGCCATCGCCTGCACCGGATAGGCCTGCGGTGCGCGGAAATGGTGCTCGCCGTCGCTTTCGAAATAGAGCACTTTGTAAGAGTAGACGCCGCTGTCGCGCAGCTTGCCGACGATCTCCACCGGCACCGTGCCAAGATCCTCGCCGATCACCATGCAGCGATGACGCTGACTTTCCAGCGCCAGCACCGCCAGCAGATCGTCCACCGGGTATTTGACGTAGGCGCCGCGATCGGCAGTTTCGCCATAAGGGATCCACCACAACCGCAGCAGCGCCATCACGTGATCGATACGCAGCGCGCCGCAGCTGGTCATGTTGGCACGCAACAGATCGATAAACGGCTGATAGCCGCGCGCCGCCATCACGTGCGGATCCATCGGCGGCAGGCCCCAATTTTGCCCCAGCGGCCCCAGAATATCCGGCGGCGCACCGACCGACGCTTTCAGGCAGTACAGCTCGCGGTCGCACCAGGTTTCCGCTCCGCCTTCCGCCACGCCGACCGCCAGATCGCGATACAGGCCGATCGGCATCTGCTGCTGCTGACTCTGCTCAAAACACTGCGCGAACTGCGTGGCCGCCAGCCACTGCAGCCACAGGTAAAAACGGACCGCCTCCTGATGTTCGGCGCAGAACTGCCGCACCGCTTCGCCATCCCCCTGCCGATAACGCTCGGGCCAGGCCGGCCACCCCCACTGACTGACGTCCTCCGCCGCCAAATGGGCATGCAGCGCGTCGAACGCCGCCTGCTGATACAGGCTGTCGCTGCCGTCCGTCACGAACAGCTCGAACGCCTGACGCTGCGCGTCGTTCGGCTTGCGCGCCTGAAACAGCGGGAACGCCAGCTTCAGCGCCGCCAGTTTCAGCTGCATCACGGCGGTATAATCCACCCACTCCGTGGCGCGCGCCTTGGCCAACTGTTTCTGCGTCGCCGGCTTCTGCCACCAGCGCTGCGCCGCTTCGCTGCGTTGGAAATCCTCCACGGCATTGACATCGATGTACGCCAGATTCAGCCAGCGGCGCGACGAGGGGCTGTAGGGGCTGGCGCTCTCCGGGTTGGCCGGGTACAGAGCATGGATCGGATTGAGACCGACAAAAGCGCCGCCGCGCTCGCCCACCTCTTCTACCATCAGGCGCAGATCGCCGAAATCGCCGATGCCCCAGTTACGATCGGAACGCAGCGTATACAGCTGAACGCAGGCGCCCCACAGTTTTTTGCCGGTCAGCAAGGCGTCCGGCTCAAAGCAGCGCCTCGGCGCGACGATCACCCGGCATGACCACTGCTGGGCGCCCTGGCTCAACGTCAACTGGTGGTAACCCGCCGGCAGATCGCCGGGCAGCGTCAGGGTCTTGCGCGCGCCGGCGCGGCCCTGCAAGCATTCGCCGTCTTCACGCTGCAGCGCCCACAGATATTCGCCTTCGCCCGCCGGCGTCAGCGCCAACGGCGCGCCCTGATAGAACACCTTGACCGCCGGTAACGGCGGCGGCGCGCTTTCCCGCTCGGCAGCGCCCCAGTTCATGGCCGCCAATAGCTTGCGCTTGGTCTCCGGTTCAATCGCCTGCCGCTTGCCGTGGGCATTGATGAAATCGGCAGCGATCCCCGCCTGCGCTGCCGCCTGATCGATACGCTTGCGATCCATTCGCTCTCCTTAACGTTTGGCTTGCCAGATGCGCTGCTGGTAATCGCGAATCGAGCGATCCGAACTGAACATGCCGACGCGCGCGGTGTTAAGGATAGTCCGCCGCGTCCATTCATCCCGATCGCGGTACAGTTCATCGACCCGGCTCTGCGCCTGGCAGTACGAGGCGAAATCCGCCAGCACCAGATAGGGATCGCCGCCTTCCAGCAGACTGTGCAGCATCATGTCGAACGCGTGCTTGTCGCCGTGGCTGAACGCGCCGCTCGCCAGTTCGTCCAGAATCGCCTTCAGGTGTTTGTCTTTCTTGCGGTAGCTGAGCGGATCGTAGCCCTTCGCGAATATCGCCTTCACCTGCTCCACGGTATTGCCGAATATGAAGATATTGTCTTCGCCCACCTGCTCGGCGATTTCGACGTTGGCGCCGTCCAGTGTCCCCACCGTCAGCGCGCCGTTCAGCGCCAGCTTCATGTTGCCGGTGCCGGAGGCCTCTTTACCGGCGGTGGAGATCTGCTCGGAGATATCCGCCGCCGGGATCATCAGTTCGGCTACCGACACGCGGTAGTCGGGAATAAACGCCACTTTCAGGCGATCTTTCACCAGCGGATCGTGATTGATCTTCTCGGCCGCCTGGTTAATGGCGTAGATAATGTTCTTCGCCAGGTAGTAGCCCGGCGCCGCCTTGGCGCCGAACAGGAAGACGCGCGGCACGATGTCCAGATTCGGGTTGTCGCGCAGCTGGCGATACAGCGACAGGATGTGCAGCAGGTTCAGGTGCTGGCGTTTGTACTCGTGCAAACGCTTAATCTGCACATCGAAGATCGCATCCGGGTCGAGCGTCAGCCCCATCACGTCGTGCACGTAATGGGCCAGCGCCACCTTGTTGTCGCGTTTGATCTGCTGATAACGCTGGCGGAACGCCGCGTCGTCGGCGAATTTCTCCAGCCCGCGCAGCGCGTCAAGATCGTTCGCCCACTCCACCTTCAACGTCTCGTCGATCAAGCCCGACAGCGCCGGGTTGCACTGTTTCAGCCAGCGGCGCGGCGTGATGCCGTTGGTGACGTTATGGAATTTATTCGGCCACAGCTGGTGGTATTCCGGGAACAGATCTTTCACCACCAGATCCGAATGCAGCTGCGCCACGCCGTTGACCGCAAAGCCGCTGACCACGCACAGGTTGGCCATGCGCACCTGCTTGTTATGGTGCACCGCCAGCTTGGCCCACACCGCCTCGTCGCCCGGCCAGTGCTTATCCACCCGCTTTTTGAACCTGACGTTGATCTGTTTGATGATGGAGAAATGGCGCGGCAGCAGGCTGCGCACCAATTTCTCATCCCAGCACTCCAACGCTTCCGGCATCAGGGTGTGGTTGGTATAGGCAAAGGTGTTGCTGGTGATTGCCCAGGCCGCCTCCCACTCCAGCTGGTGCTCGTCCAGCAGAATGCGCAGCATTTCCGGAATGGCGATGGTCGGGTGGGTGTCGTTCAGCTGGATCACTTCATACTTCGGCAGTTCTTCAATCTTGCGGCCGGCCTGATGGTGCTTGCGTAAAATATCCGCCACCGAGCAGGCACACTGGAAATACTGCTGCATCAGGCGCAGGCGTTTGCCGGCCTGATGGTTGTCGTTCGGGTAGAGCACCTTGGTCAGCTTGTCGGCTTCTACGCCCTGCTTCTCAGCCTGCAGGAACTTGCCGTCGTTGAAATCGCTCAGGTTGAACGGATGCTGATGAGTCGCCTGCCACAGGCGCAGCGGCTGCGCCACGCCGTTGCGATACCCCAGAACCGGCAAATCCCAGGCTTCGCCGCGCAGGGTGAAGGCCGGACGCCACAGTTCGCGGCCGTCGGCCTGCTTTTCCAGCTTGCCGCCGATGCCCACGTCCACCGCCAGCGCGGCGTTGTGGCGGAACCACGGGTAGCTCTCGCGCTGCCAGTTATCCGGCGCCTCTTGCTGCTGCCCATCGCGGAACGACTGGCGGAACAGCCCATACTGATAATTCAGCCCATAGCCGGTGGCCGGTTGTTCCACCGTCGCCATCGAATCGAGGAAACAGGCCGCCAAGCGCCCCAGCCCGCCGTTGCCCAGCGCCGGATCGGTTTCCTGTTCCAGCAGGTCCGCCAGCTTGATGTTCTGCTCCGCCAGCGCCTGCTCGACGGTGTCGTACCAACCCAGGTTGATCAGGTTGTTCGCCGTCAATCGGCCGATCAGAAACTCCATCGAGATGTAGTTCACGTGGCGCAGCGGCTTGGCGCTTTTACGCGGCGCCGGCTGTGCGGCCAACTGCTCGGCCAGTGCCGCGCTGACGGCTTCCCACCATTGATGTTGCGTCATCTGCTGTGCGGAACTGAGGCCGAACCGTTGCCACTGGCGGGCAAGCGCCGCCAGAAAAGCATCCTTCTTGAGCGTAGGCTGTAACATAAGGAAAACTCTCTATCCAGTAAGTGGGTCAAATTGCCGCTATCGTGCCGGTGAGAAAGCCTGACGGCATCATCCCGCCTGGGGATTAGCTGGGGAGGAGGATTGGGGCGTAGCTGGAATTGTGATCTCAGGCACTTTTTGACTCCCTTGCAACGATGCAAAAAAGCCCGCCAACGCGTGCGGCGAGCACTGAGAACGTTAACCATGACGTTAGCACAAGTATTCGCGCTGCTGAAGTTTTGTCCATGGCCGGAAATGCGATCCGCCATCGCATCGCCGCGCGCCGGCGCCAAACGTAAAAAAGTGTGATCGGCAGCAACTTAACTCCAAGCCGATGCGGAAGCTTGTTGCAATACGTTTAGGGTTGGCAGAAGTTAGGGGGAGCTATTAATTACGAACCATAAAATAATTAGCGCCACTCCAATCCCGGCGGGAACCGCGATTTATACCCTGGAATACTATGCTGATCCCATCAAAACTGAGCCGCCCGGTACGGCTGCAAAATACCGTGATCCGCGATCGCCTGCTGGCCAAACTGGCCAGCGCGGGCAACTATCGCCTGACACTGGTCAATTGCCCGGCGGGATACGGGAAAACCACGCTGATCGCCCAATGGGCGGCCGGCAAAGCCGATCTGGGCTGGTATTCCCTGGATGAGAGCGACAACCAGCCGGAGCGCTTCGCCAGCTACCTGATCGCCGCGCTGCAGCAGGCCAGCGGCGGCCGCTGCGTCAAGAGCGAGGCGCTGAGCCAGAAACACCAGTACGCCAGCCTGTCGGCGCTGTTCGCCCAGCTGTTTATCGAGCTGGCCGACTGGCATCAGCCACTGTATCTGGTCATTGACGACTACCATCTGATCACCAACGACGCTATCCACGAAGCCATGCGCTTTTTCCTGCGCCATCAGCCGGAGAACCTGACGCTGATCCTGCTCTCGCGCACCCTGCCGCCGCTCGGTATCGCCAATCTGCGGGTGCGCGATCAGCTGCTGGAAATGGGGACGCAACAGTTGGCGTTCACCCATCAGGAAGCCAAACAGTTCTTCGATTGCCGCCTGGCGGCGCCGATGGAACAGCAGGACAGCAGCCGTCTGTGCGATGAAGTCGAAGGCTGGGCCACCGCGCTGCAGCTGATCGCGCTGTCGGCCCGCCAATCCGCCTCGTCGGCCCAACTGTCGGCCAAGCGGCTGGCGGGGCTGAACGCCAGCCATCTGTCCGACTACCTGGTGGATGAAGTGCTGGACCACGTCGATGCCGATGCGCGCGCCTTCCTGCTGCGCTGTTCGGTGCTGCGCTCGATGAACGATGCGCTGATCGTGCGGCTGACCGGCGAAGACAACGGCCAGCAACGGTTGGAGGAGCTGGAGCGCCAGGGGCTGTTTATCCACCGCATGGACGACACCGGCGAGTGGTTCAACTTCCACCCGCTGTTCGCCTCTTTCCTGCGCCAGCGCTGCCAGTGGGAACTGGCGCTGGAGCTGCCGGGCTTGCACCGCGCCGCCGCCGAAGGCTGGCTGGCGCTGGGGTATCCGGCGGAGGCCATTCACCACGCGCTGGCGGCCAGCGACGTCAGCATGCTGCGCGATATCCTGCTGCAACACGCCTGGTCGCTGTTCCACCACAGCGAACTGGCCTTGCTGGAGGAGTGCCTCAACGCGCTGCCTTATGAGCGCCTGATTCAAAACCCCAAGCTGGCGCTGCTGCAGGCCTGGCTGGCGCAGAGCCAGCACCGCTACAGTGAGGTCAACACCCTGCTGGAGCGCGCCGAGCGCACCATGCGCGAACAGAAAATCGAGATAGACCAAACGCTGCACGCCGAGTTCGACGCCTTGCGCGCCCAGGTGGCGATCAACGCCGGCAAACCGGAAGAAGCCGAACGGCTGGCGACCGAAGCGTTGAAATTCCTGCCGCTGTCGAGCTATTACAGCCGCATCGTCGCCACCTCGGTGACCGGCGAAGTACACCACTGCAAGGGCGAACTGGCGCGCGCGCTGCCGATGATGCAGCAGACCGAGCAGATGGCGCGACGCCATCAGGCGAACCATTACGCGCTCTGGGCGCTGCTGCAGCAGAGCGAAATTCTTATCGCCCAAGGCTTTCTGCAGGCCGCTTACGAAACCCAGGACAAGGCGTTCGAACTGATCCGCGAGCAGCACCTGGAACAGCTGCCGATGCACGAGTTCCTGCTGCGCATCCGCGCGCAGATCCTGTGGTCGTGGTCGCGGCTGGACGAGGCTGAAGACGCGGCGCGCAGCGGGTTGAAAATCCTGGCGAACTACCAGCCGCAACAGCAGCTGCAGTGCATTGCCATGTTAGCCAAATGCTCGCTGGCGCGCGGCGATCTGGACAACGCCAACACCCACCTGCAGCGCTGCGAAACCTTGCTGCACGGCGCCCACTACCATCGCGACTGGCTGACCAATACCGACAAATCGCGGGTGATCCACTGGCAGATGACCGGCGACACCGCCGCCGCCGCCCAGTGGCTGCGCCACACCGAAAAACCCGGCATGGCGGACAACCACTTCACGCAGGGCCAATGGCGCAACATCGCGCGGGTGCAGATCCTGCTCGGCCAGTATGAAGAGGCAGGGGTGGTGCTGGATGAACTGAACGAAAACGCTCGCCGCTTGCGACTGGTGAGCGATCTCAACCGCAACCTGCTGCTCAGCAACCAGCTTTACTGGCTGCAAGAGCGCAAAGGCGAAGCGCAGCAGGCGTTGATCGAAGCGCTGTCGCTGGCCAACCGCACCGGCTTTATCAGCCACTTCGTCATCGAGGGCGAAGCGATGGCGCAGCAACTGCGTCAGCTGATCCAGCTCAACACGCTGCCGGAGCTGGAGCAGCATCGCGCCCAGCGCATCCTGCGCGACATCAACCAGCATCATCGGCACAAGTTCGCGCATTTTGACGAGAACTTCGTCGATAAACTGCTGACCCATCCGCAGGTGCCGGAACTTATCCGCACCAGCCCGCTGACCCAACGCGAATGGCAGGTGCTGGGGCTGATCTATTCCGGTTACAGCAACGATCAGATCGCCGGCGAGTTGGACGTGGCGGCCACCACCATCAAGACGCACATCCGCAATCTGTACCAGAAACTGGGCGTGGCCCATCGCCAGGAAGCGGTGCAGCAGGCGCAGCAGCTGTTGAAGATGATGGGGTACGGTGCTTAAAAACCCTGATATCCCTCTGGTCTTAAACGCCGCAGAGTTGGTTACAATAGCGGCGTCCCCCAATAACGAGGCAGTCAGCAGTATGGAACAGTTCGAAGCGATCAACGTTGAGCAGGCCTACGCCCGCTGGAAAGAAGGCAGCGCCGCCCTGGTCGACATCCGCGATCCGCAAAGTTTTGAAGCCGGGCATACGCCGGGCGCCTTTCACCTCACCAACGCCACCCTGTCGGCTTTCATGCAGCAAAACGACTTCGAGCGGCCGGTGATGGTGATGTGCTACCACGGCAACAGCAGCCGCAGCGCGGCGCAATACCTGCTGCACCAGGGGTTCGACGCGGTCTACAGCATCGATGGCGGCTTCGAGGCCTGGGCCCGTCAGTATCCGCAAGACGTGGAAACCTCCGCCTGATTCCCTCCGCCCGCCGTGCATCGGCGGGCTTCCCCTGCGTTTTTGTGAGCGTTTTCGCGGGTTTTTCGCAGATCCGTTTGCCAGCGCTCAGGATTTCGACGTTATAATCGGCCGTCAGGGTCCCGGCGCGCAAGCCGCGGCCAAAATCATTCACTTACGACGGAAGAGCAATGGTTAGAGTAATCGCCATATCCAACCCGCGCCTGGCGCTGGCCTTTGTCGACTATATGGCGACCCAGGGCATCCGGCTTGAGCTGCGCAACAGCGGCGAAGCGGCGGAAATCTGGTTGGCCGACGACGGCCACCTCGAGCAGGTGCAACACGAGCTGCAGCAGTTTCTGGCCGATCCGCTCAACCGCCGTTATCAGGCAGCCAGCTGGCAGACCGGCCATACCGACGCCGGCCTGCATTATCAGAGCGAATCCTACCTGCACACCCTGCGCAGCAAGGCCGGGCCGCTGACGCTCGGCGTGATGGTGCTGTGCATCGCGGTCTATATCCTGATGCAGGTGCTGGGCGACGACACCGTGATGTACTGGCTTTCCTGGCCGCAAGACAGCAGCCAGTATTTACAGCTGTGGCGCTGGATCAGCCATGCATTCCTGCATTTCTCCCTGCTGCATATTCTGTTTAACCTGATGTGGTGGTGGTATCTCGGCGGCCAGATGGAAAAACGCCTCGGCGCCGGCAAGCTGTTCGTGCTGGCGGTGGTGTCGGCCTTCTTCAGCGGCTGGGCGCAATCGCTGTTCAGCGGCGCGCTGTTCGGCGGGCTGTCGGGCGTGGTCTATGCGCTGATGGGCTATGTCTGGCTCTCGGGCGAACGGGCGCCGGAGCGCGGCCTGATGCTGCCGCGCGGCCTGATGGCGTTCTCGGTGCTGTGGCTGGTGGCCGGATATTTCGATATGTTAGGAATGTCGATCGCCAACGCGGCACACGTAGCCGGTTTAGTGTTAGGGTTATTGATGGCATTTTGGGATACGCGTCATCGCGCACACAACGAACAATAACAGCCGGGAGCTATGCCCCAGCGGGCATAGCGGGCGTTTTAGGGGATTATCGTGAAGCAAACACAGCGTCATGACGCAATTATCGAGCTGGTGCGCCTGCAGGGTTACGTCAGCACGGAAGAGCTGGTCGAACATTTTGACGTCAGCCCGCAAACGATTCGCCGCGATTTGAATGACCTGGCCGACCAGAACAAGATCCAGCGTCACCACGGCGGCGCGGCGCTGCCTTCCAGCTCGGTCAACGCTGCCTATAACGATCGCAAGGTGATGTGGTCGGAAGAGAAAGCCCGCATCGCGCAGCGCGTCGCCAGCCAAATCCCGGATGGCGCCACGCTGTTCATCGATATCGGCACCACGCCGGAGGCGGTGGCCCATGCGCTGATGAACCACAAGAACCTGCGCGTGGTCACCAACAACCTCAACGTCGCCACCCTGCTGACCGCCAAGGAAGATTTCCGCCTGATCCTGGCCGGCGGTGAAGTGCGCACCCGCGACGGCGGCATCATGGGCGAAGCCACCCTGGACTTCATCTCCCAATTCCGCCTCGATTACGGCATTCTCGGCATCAGCGGTATCGATATGGACGGCTCGCTGCTCGAATTCGACTATCACGAAGTGCGCACCAAACGCGCGATTATCGAAAATTCCCGCTGTGTGATGCTGGTGACCGACCACTCCAAATTCGGCCGCAACGCCATGGTCAACCTGGGCAACATGAACCTGATCGACTACCTGTTTACCGATCAGTTACCGCCGCCGAGCGTGATGAAAATCATCGAGCAGTACGACGTGCAGCTGGAGCTGTGCTGATCCGGTCTTAACCTGCGGGGCGCACCGCCGCCCCGTTTCACGCCCCTCTACTCGCCTTGCCCAGCGCCGCCCGCGCGCCCGTGCCATATCCACATCAATTATGTGACTATCATCACCAAACTGTTACCTCTATCACGCCTAAATGTTTTTGTTTGGTTAACTCTTGGCTTGCTTGTTGGTTTTTGATTACAATCATGAGCGAAAACGAACATGAAAGAGCTATTTCGAACATCTGGAGGAAGATGACGTGGAAACCAAAGACTTGATCGTTATCGGTGGCGGCATCAACGGTGCCGGCATCGCGGCGGATGCTGCCGGGCGCGGGCTGTCGGTACTGCTACTGGAAGCGCAAGACTTGGCCTGTGCTACGTCTTCCGCCAGTTCCAAACTGATCCACGGTGGCCTGCGCTACCTGGAACACTACGAATTCCGTCTGGTAAGCGAAGCGCTGGCCGAGCGTGAAGTGCTGCTGAAGCTGGCGCCGCACATCGCGTTCCCGATGCGTTTCCGCCTGCCGCACCAGCCGCACCTGCGTCCGGCCTGGATGATCCGCATCGGCCTGTTCCTGTACGATCACCTGGGCAAACGCACCAGCCTGCCGGGCAGCAAGGGCTTGCGCTTTGGACCAGAGTCGGTGCTGAAGCCTGAACTGAAGCGCGGTTTCGAATATTCCGACTGCTGGGTTGACGATGCTCGCCTGGTGGTGCTGAACGCGCAGGAAGTGGAAAAACGCGGCGGCGAAGTGCGCACCCGCACCAAAGTGACCCGCGCATGGCGTGAAAACGGCCTGTGGATGGTGGAAGCGGTCGATATCGACAGCGGCAAAACCTTCACCTGGCGTGCCAAAGGCCTGGTGAACGCCACCGGCCCGTGGGTGAAAAACTTCTTCGACGACGGCCTGAAGCTGAAATCGCCTTACGGCATCCGCCTGATCAAAGGCAGCCACATCGTGGTACCGCGCGTGCACGATCAGCCGCAGTCTTACATTCTGCAGAACGAAGACCACCGCATCGTGTTCGTGATCCCGTGGAATGACGAGTTCTCCATCATCGGCACCACTGACGTGGAGTACAAAGGCGATCCGAAAGACGTGAAGATCGACGAGAACGAAATCGCTTATCTGCTGAAAGTGTACAACGACCACTTCAAGAAGCAGCTGGGCCGCGACGACATCGTCTGGACCTATTCCGGCGTGCGTCCGCTGTGCGATGACGAATCCGACTCACCGCAGGCGATCACCCGCGATTACACGCTGGACGTGCACGACGAACAAGGCAAGGCGCCGCTGCTGTCGGTCTTCGGCGGCAAGCTGACCACCTACCGCAAGCTGGCCGAACATGCGATGGAAAAACTGGCGCATTACTACCCAGGCTGCGGCCCGGCGTGGACCAAAAACGCCACGCTGCCGGGCGGTGACATCGACGGCGACCGCGACAGCTACGCGGCCAAACTGCGCCGCGCGCACGGCTGGCTGCCGGAAGCCCTGGCGCGTCGCTATGCCCGCACCTACGGCAGCCAGAGCGAGCTGATCCTGGCCGGCGCTAATGGCCTCGCCGATCTGGGCGAAGATTTCGGCCACGGTCTGTATGAAGCCGAGCTGCGTTACCTGACCGAGAAAGAGTGGGTCGTAGAACTGGACGACGCTATCTGGCGCCGCACCAAGCTGGGCATGTGGCTGGACGAGGCGCAGCAGGCGCGCGTGAAAGCCTGGCTGGCGGAACACGCGAAAACGAAAGCGCTGTCTCTGGCTTCCTGAGCCGCAGCGTCACAAAAAAGGCCGGTTATCCGGCCCTTTTCTTTTGCTCTCACGCTTTACAGTTTCACCGGCTGAATGTGCCAGATTTCATCCGCGTACTCCTGAATGGTGCGATCGGATGAGAAGTAGCCCATATTGGCGATATTCAGCACCGCACGCCGCGTCCACTCGTCCTGATTGAGATACACCTCGTCCACCTTGTCCTGCGTGTCCACATAGCTGCGGTAATCCGCCAACAGCTGATAGTGGTCGCCGAGGTTCACCAATGAGTCGAACAAATTGCCATAGCGTTTCGGCTCCTCCGGGCTGAACACGCCGGTGGCGATCTGCGTCAGCGCCTGATGCAGCTCAGGGTCTTGCTCATAGTACTGGCGCGGGTTGTAACCGTTGCGGCGCAGTTCCTCGACCTGCTCGGCGGTATTGCCGAAGATAAAGATGTTCTCCTCCCCCACATGCTCGCGCATCTCGACGTTGGCGCCGTCCAGCGTACCGATGGTCAGCGCGCCGTTCAGCGCGAACTTCATGTTGCTGGTGCCCGAGGCTTCGGTGCCCGCCAGCGAGATCTGTTCCGACAGATCCGCCGCCGGAATGATGATCTGCGCCAGGCTGACGCCGTAGTTCGGAATGAACACCACCTTCAGCTGGGTATGCACGCGCGGATCGTTGTTGATCACTTTGGCCACGTCGTTGATCAAGCGGATAATTTGTTTGGCGGCATAGTAGGCCGAGGCAGCCTTACCGGCGAAGATCACCACCCGCGGCACGCGCTCGATTTCCGGATCGTCCAGCAAACGGTTATACAGCGTGATGACGTGCAGCACGTTGAGCAACTGGCGTTTGTACTCGTGGATACGCTTGATCTGCACGTCGAACAGCGCATCCGGATTGACCACCACGTTGAGCGTTTTGGCGATATGCAGCGCCAACCGCTCCTTGTTCTGCCGCTTGGCGCGCTGCACCGCCTGCAGGAAGCTCGGGTAATCGATGTTGGCTTTGATCTCGCTCAGTTGGCTGAGATCGGTGCGCCAATTATGGCCGATGCAGTCGTCCAGCACCGTCGCCAGCGGCGGGTTGGCCAGCGCCAGCCAACGGCGCGGCGTCACCCCGTTGGTTTTGTTGCAGAAACGATTGGGGAACAGCCGGGCGAAGTCGGCGAACAGCGACTGCACCATCAGTTCGGAATGCAGGGCGGAAACGCCGTTGACCTTATGGCTGGCCACTACCGCCAGCCACGCCATGCGCACCCGGCGGCCGTTGGTTTCGTCGATGATCGAGACGCGCGCCAGCAGATCGTTGTCGCCCGGCGCCACTTCCTGCACCATCTTGAGGAAGTGATCGTTGATTTCGAAAATCAGCTGCAGATGGCGCGGCAGGATGCGGCCCAGCATATCCACCGGCCAGGTCTCCAGCGCCTCGCTCATCAACGTGTGATTGGTGTAAGAGAACACCTGCTCCACCACTTCCCAGGCGTCGAGCCACTGGAATTTGTGTTCGTCGATCAGCCGGTGCATCAGCTCGGGAATCGACAGCACCGGGTGGGTGTCGTTGAGGTGAATGGCGATCTTGTCCGCCAGGTTGTCGAAGGTTTTGTGCATCAGCCAATGGCGGTTGAGAATATCCTGCACCGTGGCCGACACCAGGAAATACTCCTGCCGCAGCCGCAGCTCTCGCCCGGAAGAGGTCGAGTCGTCCGGATACAACACGCGCGACACGTTTTCCGAGTGGTTTTTATCTTCCACCGCCGCGAAGTAGTCGCCCTGGTTGAATTTGCCGAGGTTGATCTCGTTACTGGCCTGCGCGCTCCACAGCCGCAGGGTGTTGGTGGCGTCGGTGTCGAAACCGGGGATTACCTGATCGTAGGCGATGGCCACGATCTCTTCGGTCTCCAACCAGCGCGCCTTGGCGCCCTCCTGCTGCACGCGGCCGCCGAAGCGCACCTTGTAGCGGGTGTTGTGGCGCGGAAACTCCCACGGATTGCCGTATTCCAGCCAGTAGTCGGGCGATTCCATCTGCTGCCCGTTGACGATGTTTTGCTTGAACATGCCGTATTCGTAGCGAATGCCATAGCCGCGCCCCGGCAGCGCCAGCGTCGCCAGCGAATCGAGGAAGCAGGCCGCCAGGCGTCCCAGACCGCCGTTGCCGAGGCCGGGGTCGTTCTCTTCTTCCAGCAGTTCCGCCAAACTCAGGCCCATTTCGTTCAGCGCGTTGTCGATGTCCTGATAGATGCCCATCGACAGCAGCGCGTTCGACAGGGTGCGGCCGATCAGGAACTCCATCGACAGGTAATACACCTGCCGCACGTCTTGCGACAGCTGGGCGCGGTTGGAGCGCAGCCAGCGCTCCACCATGCGATCGCGCACCGCGAACAGCACGGCGTTCAGCCAGTCGTGCCGGTTGGCGATGGCCGGATCCTTGCCGACGATAAACATCAGCTTATAGGCGATGGAGTGTTTCAGCGCTTCCACACTGACCGTAGGTGAGGTGTAACTAAACGGTGAAGTCATGGCTTTTTAATCCCTTGTAGGGAGCCCAGCCATCCGCCGCGGAATAGCTGGCCCCGCTGAACATGGACGCGGCACGCCGCGCCCCGACAATCAACCCAAACGGCTGCCCGCCGCGCGTCAACCCGAGACGCGAAACGCGGGCTACAAGCGTTGATAAAGCGACAGATACTCTTTCGCCGCCACCGGCCAGCCGAAGTCCACGCTCATGGCGTGACGCTGAACGTGGCGCCAATGTTTCGGCCGGCTCCACAGCACCATGGCGCGGCGAATGGCATTGCCGAGCGCGACGGCGTCGCAATCGTCGAACACGAATCCGCTGGCGGTGCCGTCGGCCAGGTTTTCCAGCGCGCAGTCCACCACCGTGTCCGCCAGCCCGCCGGTGCGGCGCACCAGCGGCAGCGTGCCGTATTTCAGGCCGTAGAGCTGCGTCAGCCCACAGGGCTCGAAGCGGCTCGGCACCAGAATCACGTCGGCGCCGCCGATGATGCGGTGGGAGAAGGATTCGTGGTAACCAATCTGCACGCCAACCTGTTCAGGATAGTCGGCGGCGGCGGCCAGAAACGCCTGTTGCAGCACCGCGTCGCCGGCGCCCAGCAGCGCCAGCTGCCCGCCCTGCGCCAGCAGTTCGGGCAACGCCTGCAACACCAGGTCCAGGCCTTTCTGGCTGGTCAAACGGCTCACCACCGCGAATACCGGCAGCGATTCGTCCACCTTCAGCCCCATGGTCTTTTGCAGATGCAGCTTGTTTTTGACCTTGCTTTTCAGATCGTCGGCGTCATAGCGGGCGGTCAGCCGCGGATCGTGGGCCGGATGCCAAATCTTGTCGTCGACGCCATTGAGGATACCGCTCAACCTGCCCTGCCGCTGCCGCTCCTGCAGCAGCCCCTCCATGCCGTAGCCGAACTCCGGCCGGGTGATTTCGCGCGCATAGGTCGGGCTGACGGCGGTCACGTGGTCGGCATAAAACAGCCCGGCCTTGAGGAACGACATCTGGCCGTAGAACTCCAGGCCGTAGACGTCGTAAAACGACGCCGGCAGCCACAGTTCGGTCACGTGATGGGCGGAGAACAGGCCCTGATAGGCCAGGTTATGCACCGTGAACACCGAACGTGCCGGATGGCCGTTGGCGGCCAGATAGGCGCAGGTCAGGCCGGCGTGCCAGTCATGGGCATGCACCAGCTGCGGGCGCCAGTAGCGGTCCAGCCCCTTGGCCAGCTCGCAGGCCATCCAACCCAGCAACGCAAAGCGGCGGTGGTTGTCGGGGTAGGCGTACATGGATTGATCGTGGTACGGGCTGCCCGGCCGGTCATACAGCCAGGGCGCGTCGATCAGATAAATGCCCACGCCATGGTAGGTGCCGTAGCGCAGGCCAACGCGGCCGGCGAACGAGTCGATTTCCGCCACCAGCACGGTGTCCGGAATGCCGTTGCGTACGTCAGGGAAAGCGGGCAATAGCACCCGAACATCGGCGCCTTCGGCGATTTGCGCCGCCGGCAGTGCGCCAACCACGTCTGCGAGCCCCCCTGTTTTCAGCAGGGGGAACATTTCAGAACATACGTGTAAGACCTGCATTATCACTCCTGAAAGTCGGCCGAAGGCCTCTGGATAAGAAATAAAGCAGGCTTGCCGCTGTTATGCGTGCCGCGTTGCGCAAGCCATCGAACCGTTCATCGGGTGGCAGGCTATCGTTCCGCCACCCACGTTAACTCACAATTTTGACAACATTTCGCGCGTCACCAGCACGATGCCGCCTTCCGAGCGATAAAAACGCTTGCTGTCCTCATCGGCGTTTTCCCCGATCACCATGCCTTCCGGAATATGGCAGGCGCGGTCGATGATGCAGCGCCGCAGGCGGCAGGAACGGCCGACGTTCACGTCCGGCAACAATACGGTAGAGTCGATGGTGCAGAACGAGTTCACTCGCACACGCGGGAACAGCACCGAATGCACCACCACCGATCCGGACACGATGCAGCCGCCGGACACCAGCGAGTTCATGGTCATGCCGTGGCTGCCGGAGCGATCCTGCACGAACTTGGCCGGTGGCAGCGGCTCCATGTGGGTGCGGATCGGCCAGGCGCGGTCATACATGTCCAGCTCCGGCGTCACCGACGCCAGATCGAGGTTAGCGCGCCAGTAGGCGTCCAGCGTACCCACGTCGCGCCAGTAAGGCGGCAGGTCGGGGTTGGACGTCACGCAGGACAAGGTAAACGGATGCGCCCACGCCGCCTGCTGCGCGGTGATTTTCGGGATCAGATCCTTGCCGAAATCGTGGCTGGAACCGGGGGTCGACATATCCTCTTCCAGCAATTGGAACAGATAGGCGGCATTAAAAATATAGATGCCCATGCTGGCCAGCGACATATCCGGGTTACCCGGCATCGCCGGTGGATCGGCGGGCTTTTCCAGAAACTCGATGATGCGGTCGCTTTCATCCACCTTCATCACGCCGAATTCGCTGGCTTCGCTGCGCGGCACCGGCAGACAGGCCACGGTGCACTGAGCGCCCTTCTCGACGTGATCGATCAGCATGCGCGAGTAATCCATCTTGTAGATGTGATCGCCCGCCAGGATCACCACGTATTCGGCTTCATAACGGCGAATGATGTCCAGGTTCTGGTACACCGCGTCGGCGGTGCCCTTGTACCAATGTTCGGTGCTGAGGCGCTGCTGAGCCGGCAGCAGATCGACGAACTCATTCATCTCCTCGTTAAGGAACGACCAGCCGCGCTGAATATGCTGCACCAGCGTGTGCGACTGGTATTGCGTGATCACGCCGATGCGGCGAATGCCGGAGTTCAGGCAGTTCGACAAGGCGAAATCGATGATGCGGAACTTGCCGCCAAAGTGGACGGCGGGCTTGGCGCGGGTGGAGGTCAAATCTTTCAGACGTGAGCCGCGGCCGCCGGCCAGGATCAGCGCTACGGATTTAATCGGCAGCTGGCGCGCCAACATCAGGGGGTCTTTATTTTCAAACCTAACCATAGCGGACTCCTTTTATTATTTCTGTACCAGTACGCAAACCGAGCGCGCGGCCTGGTGCCAGGCGGGTAATACCGCCCGTGAGTCTTCCTGAGTGAACGGGGCGACAACCTGCCAATCGCCTTCCGGCAGCCTCATCTCCGTCGTTTGCGGCGTGGCGTTGACCAGCACCAACCAGCGCTGCGACAGCAGGATCTGCATGAGCAGCTCGCCCTGCTCCCACTGCTGCGCGTCGAGCGGCTGGCCTTGCGCGTTCAGCCACTGCACGCTGCCGTCATCCTGCCGCCACCAGCGATCCTGCTGCAGAGCGGGGATCTGGCGGCGCAGCGCGATCAGCGCCGCGACGTAATCGGTCAGCGCATCGTCCGCCGTGGCCCAATCGAGCCAGGTGGTGGCGTTGTCCTGACAATAGGCGTTGTTGTTCCCCTGCTGGCTGTGTCCCTGTTCATCGCCGGCCAGCAGCATCGGCGTGCCCTGGGACAACAACAGCGTGGCGAGCATCGCCCGCTGGCTGGCCCTGCGGCGTTGCACAATGGCGTCATCGGCGACCAGGCCTTCCACGCCGTGGTTGTTGCTGAAATTGCGATCGCTGCCGTCGCGGTTGCCTTCGCCGTTCAGCTGGTTGTGTTTCTCGTTGAAGCTGACCACGTCTTGCAGAGTAAAACCGTCATGGGCGGTCAGCATGTTGACGGTGGCGTAAGGCGCTCGCCCGCGCTGATCGTACAGATCGCTGGAAGCGGCAAAACGCCGGGCGAATTGGCCGAGCGATACGCCGTTCTGCAGCCAGAAGCGGCGCATGTCATCGCGGTAATGGTCGTTCCATTCGGCGAAACGCCCGGGAAACGCCCCCACCTGATAACCGCCGGGGCCAACATCCCAGGGTTCGGCGATCAGCTTGCAGCGCGACAGCAGGTCGTCCGCCAGCATCGCCTGAAACAGCGGCGCATCGCGATCGAACCCCGGGGTGCGGCCCAGCACGCTGCCCAGATCGAAGCGGAAGCCGTCAATGTGACACTCGCGCACCCAAAAATGCAGGCAATCCATCACCCAGGCCACGCCCTGCGGCTGATCCAACCGCAGGGTGTTGCCGCAGCCGGTGTCGTTGACGTAGTCCCCTTCGGGCGTCAGCCAGTAGTAGCCCTGGTTATCGATGCCGCTCAGCGACAGCATCGGCCCATCCCTGTCCAGCTCGGCGCTGTGGTTGAACACCACGTCGAGGATCACCTCGATGCCGGCTTTGTGCAGCGCCTTGACCGCATCGCGCAATTCGTTCAGCGGCGTGCCGTCGGTGCTCAGGCTGGCGTAGCGGTTGTCCGGCGCATAGGGCGCCAGCACGTTATAGCCCCAGTAGTTGATCAGCCCCAGCCGCTGCAGACGCGGTTCGGAGGTATGCTGTTGCACCGGCAACAGTTCCAGCGCGGTGATGCCGAGGCGTTTGAAGTGGGCGATCATCACCGGATGCCCCAGCGCGGCAAAGCTGCCGCGCAGCGCCGGCGGGATTTTCGGGTGCAGCAGGGTCAGGCCGCGCACATGCGCCTCGTAAATCACCGTCTGACCCCAGGGCGTGGCGGGCGGGCGGTCGTCCTGCCAGTCATACTGTTCGTCCACCACCACGCATTTCGGCATCAGCTCGGCGCTGTCGTGCGGATCCGGCTGCTCGTAACCGCCGTGCAGGTGCGGGTGGTCCGCCACCGGCCCTTCCACCGCGCGTGCGGCCGGATCGAGCGCCAGCTTGTTGGGGTTGAAACGCTGCCCGTTCGCCGGGTCAAACGGGGCATAGACCCGGTAGCCATAACGCTGCCCCGGTTTGCCGCCCGGCAGATAGCCATGCCAGATGTCGCCGCTACGCGCCGGCAGCGGCAGGCGCACTTCGCGCTGCTGGCCGTCGAACAGGCACAGCTCCACCCGCTCGGCATGCGCCGAGTACAGGGTAAAATTGATGCCTTCGCCGTCGTAATGCGCGCCCAGCGGCGCGGCGAGGCCAGCCGTCAGCTCGGTCATGGCGCCTCCCGCAGCAGATATATGGTCGACAATGGCGGCAACGTCACGCTGATAGAGAAATCGCGCCCATGGCTGCCGACCGTTTCGGAAGAGACCCGCCCCTGATTGCCGGCGTTGCTGCCGTGATAGTGGTGCGAATCGGTATTGAGGATCTCGCGATAGTCACCGGCGCGGGAAATGCCGATGCGGTAGCGATAGCGCGGCACCGGGGTAAAGTTGCTGATGGCGATCAGCTCATTGCCCTGCGAGTCGTAGCGCGCAAAGGCGAACACCGAGTTGTCGTGATCGTCGACCACCAGCCACTCGAAGCCATCCGGGAAGTAGTCGCGCTCATACAGCGGCGCCTGCTGCCGGTAGCAGTGGTTCAGATCGCGCACCAGCCGCTGCACGCCGTTATGCCAGTTATCCAGCCCTTCCAATAAATGCCAGTCTAGGCTGGTATCGAAATTCCACTCGCGCCCCTGCGCGAATTCGCAGCCCATAAACAACAGCTTTTTACCCGGATGCGCCCACATAAAACCGTAATAGGCGCGCAGGTTGGCGAACTTCTGCCAGGCGTCGCCCGGCATGCGGTCGAGGATCGATTTTTTACCGTGCACCACTTCATCGTGCGATATCGGCAGCACGAAGTTCTCGGTATAGGCGTACAGCATGCCGAAGGTCATCTGGTTGTGGTGATACTTGCGGTGTACCGGATCGCACTTCATGTAATTGAGCGTGTCGTGCATCCAGCCGAGGTTCCATTTGTAGTGGAACCCCAGGCCGTTGGCGTCCGGCGGCAAGGTGACGCCGGGATAGTCGGTGGATTCCTCTGCCAGGGTCACCGCCCCCGGCTGCGCCTTGCCGAGGGTCTGATTGGTGTAACGCAGGAAGGCAATCGCCTCCAGGTTCTCGTTGCCGCCGTAATAATTCGGCACCCACTCGCCGTCGGCGCGGCTGTAGTCGCGATAGATCATCGACGCCACCGCATCGACCCGCAGCGCGTCGATACCGAAGCGCTCCAGCCAATACAGCGCGTTGCCCGCCAGGTAGTTGCGCACCTCGTGGCGGCCGTAGTTGTAGATCAGCGTATTCCAGTCCTGATGGAAGCCTTCGCGCGGATCGGCGTATTCATACAGCGCGGTGCCGTCGAAATTCGCCAGGCCGTAGGCGTCGCTGGGGAAGTGCCCAGGCACCCAGTCGAGGATCACGTTGATGCCCGCCTGGTGCGCCGCCGCCACAAACGCCCTGAAGTCGGCCGGCGTGCCGAAGCGCCGGGTCGGCGCATACAGCCCCAGCGGCTGATAGCCCCAGCTGCCGTCGAACGGATGCTCGTTGACCGGCAGCAGCTCGATATGGGTGAACCCCATGTCCTTCACGTAGTCGATAAGCTGCACCGCCAGCTCGCCGTAGCTGAGCCAGAAGTGGTTGTCGGTGTGACGGCGCCATGAGCCGAGATGCACCTCGTAGATGGCGATCGGCCGGTCAAAATCGTTGGCGCGGCGGCGCGCCTGCGTCGACGGCACCACCTCCGGCAGCGGCGCCACCAGCGAAGCGGTGTCCGGGCGCATCTGCGCCTCGAAGGCGTAAGGATCGGCTTTCAGCTGGGTGTTGCCGTAGCAATCGACGATTTCATATTTGTACAGCTGGCCGGCCCGCACGCCGGGCAAGAACAGTTCCCAGATGCCGTTCTCGCGCCGCAGACGCATCGGATGGCGACGGCCGTCCCAGAAGTTGAATTCACCCACTACCGAGACGCGCTGGGCGTTGGGCGCCCAGACCGCAAAGCTGACGCCGTCGACGCCATCCAGAGTAACAAGATGGGCGCCCAAGCGTTCGTAAGGACGCAGGTGCGTGCCCTCGGCCAGCAGCCAGCTATCGATGTCCTGCAGCAGCGGGCCAAACCGGTAAGGATCGTCGACGATCTGTTGATGATCGCGCCAGCTGACCTGCAGCTGATAGCGGAAAGGATTTTTGCGCCGCGGCACCACGGCGCTGAAGAAACCGCGCGGATCGTCGCAGTTCAGCTGCGCCAGCCGCCGGCCGGTTTGCTGCTCCACCAGCCAGACTTCGCTGGCGTCCGGCAGCAGCGCCCGCACCTGCAGACCGTTATCGGTCACATGCATGCCAAGCAGAGCGAAGGGATCGGCGTAATGGCCGGCGATGATCTGATCAATCACGTCACGATCGGGAAGTACAGGCATAGTCTTCTTCCTTAGATTAACAGCATGATCTAAGCACGGCTTGTTGGTTAATCCTTGGCCGTTTTGGTCATCATGCAATGCATTCGGTATCTAAAGCGTGATTGCGGTCGGTTATTGACCAATCTTTACTCTGCCGACCTGAATTTCGCTCTTTATGCTTATTTTTTGAAATATTTCAGTCATGGTGAAAAATTGCTCGCCAATGCGTTAAGCATAGCCAATGTCTGTTAAAAACTGCTCAGCATTGCTCAGGAAAATTCTTCATTAAGAAAACTGCCAGCCCGATAGCGCGTGCCTGCGGCGGCCGACGAGGAGAGATGCGGGGTGCAGCCCATGGAAGCAGGGCTTGCGATGACCTTGCCCGACGTGGGGCGTGGCGAACAAAAAAGCGGAAAATGAGGCTTTAGGGGGCCGAACGCGGTCAGCCCCCGGGAAGTGCAGGTTTACAGCAGGATGCGCAGCATGCGACGCAGCGGCTCAGCCGCGCCCCACAGCAGCTGGTCGCCCACGGTGAACGCCGACAGGTACTCCGGCCCCATATTCAGCTTGCGCAGACGACCGACCGGCGTATTCAGCGTGCCGGTGACCGCCGCAGGCGTCAGTTCGCGCATGGTCAGCTCGCGATCGTTCGGGATCACGCGCACCCAGTCGTTGTGCGTCGCCAGCATCTGCTCGATTTCCGGCAGCGACACGTCCTTTTTCAACTTCAGGGTGAACGCCTGGCTGTGGCAGCGCAGCGCGCCGACGCGCACGCACAGGCCATCGACCGGGATCACGCTGCCGGTGTTCAGAATTTTGTTGGTTTCCGCCTGGCCTTTCCACTCTTCGCGGCTTTGGCCGTTGTCGAGCTGCTTGTCGATCCACGGGATCAGGCTGCCGGCCAACGGCACACCGAAATTATCGGTCGGCAGTTTGCCGCTGCGGGTGGCCTCGGTCACCTTGCGTTCGATATCCAGAATCGCGGAGGCCGGGTCCTGCAGCTCTTTCGCCACGTCGGCGTGCAGCATGCCCATTTGGGTCAGCAATTCGCGCATATGGCGCGCGCCGCCGCCGGAGGCCGCCTGGTAGGTGGCGACCGACGCCCACTCCACCAGATCGTTGGCGAACAGGCCGCCGAGCGACATCAGCATCAGGCTGACGGTGCAGTTGCCGCCGACGAAGGTTTTGATGCCTTTGTCCAGGCCCTGCTGAATCACCGCGTGGTTGACCGGATCCAGGATAATGATGGCATCGTCCTGCATGCGCAGCGAAGAGGCCGCGTCGATCCAGTAACCCTGCCAACCGCTGGCGCGCAGCTTAGGATAAACTTCGTTGGTATAATCGCCGCCCTGACAGGTAATAATGATATCGAGCGCGCTCAGCGCGTCGACGTCATACGCATCCTGCAGCGTGCCCTGCTGGCCGCCGAAGGCCGGCGCGGCGGAACCGTGCTGCGAGGTGGAGAAAAAGACCGGGCGAATGGCGTCGAAATCGCGCTCTTCCGTCATGCGCTGCATGAGAACCGAGCCAACCATTCCGCGCCAACCGATGAAACCAACGTTTTTCATAATATCTGTGTCCCGCCCGGATAAGGGCTTATTAGGTGATAACGAGTTGTGTGCAATATCTCCTCACCTTACAAAATGTCGGCGCGGGCGCAAAGTGAATTTATTCGATGGCTGAGGATTTCTCAGCAATCCTTCTTATATACCCGTCGTCTTTCAAACTGCAGCGTTGTTACCTGCACGATCTTACCCCAGTCACTTACTTGAGTAAGCTTCTGGGGATGCGATCGCTGGGCGCCTAGCTGCAATTTGAAATCCATAGGGTATAGGCAAGGACGCGGCCGAAAAGGCCGAGGTGTTTTCCCGATCACGAGGTCACCATGACAGAGATGATTTCCGCTACGGTATTGCTGTTTTTAATTATGGATCCGCTGGGCAATCTGCCGATTTTCATGTCGGTGCTCAAGCACCTGGAGCCGCGCCGCCGCCGGGTGGTGCTGATCCGCGAGCTGCTGATCGCCCTGTTGCTGATGCTGATCTTCCTGTTCGCCGGCGAGAAAATTCTGGCGTTCCTCAACCTGCGCACCGAAACCGTCTCCATTTCCGGCGGCATCATCCTGTTTCTGATCGCCATCAAGATGATTTTCCCTTCGCAGGAGGGGAACAGCTCCGGGCTGTCCGCCGGCGAGGAGCCGTTCCTGGTGCCGCTGGCGATCCCACTGGTGGCCGGGCCATCGATTCTGGCGGCGCTGATGCTGCTGTCGCACCAGTATCCGCATCAGCTGCCGCATCTGGTGGCGGCGCTGTTGATCGCCTGGGGCCTCTCCGCGGCTATTTTGCTGATGTCGAACCTGTTCCTGCGCCTGCTGGGCAGCAAGGGCGTCAGCGCGCTGGAGCGGTTGATGGGGCTGATTCTGGTGATGCTGTCGACCCAGATGTTCCTGGATGGCGTGCGGGCTTACATGAAGCTGTAGGCGCCTGGCGGCGCCGACAACGGCCCGCGCTTAGCGGGCGGTAACGCGGCGAATATAGGCGAGCGTATCGGCGACCACGCCGTCCAGCGGCTGGTTGATGTCGATCGCTTGCACATCCGGCTCCTGCTCGCCCGGCTCTTCCAGCGTGGCGAACTGGGAAATCAACATCTGCGGCTTGAAGAAATGGCCCTTGCGTTGCTTCAGACGCTCCTCAATCACCGACTGATCGCCTTTCAGATACAGGAAATGCAGGTTGAGATTGCCGTCGCGCAGGCGATCGCGATAGCTTTTCTTCAGCGCCGAGCACACCAGCAGCGACACGTCGTTGGTGCGCTGCATGGCGAAGATGGCGTCGTTCAGGGCCGCCAGCCACGGCGCGCGATCGTTGTCGTCCAACGCATGCCCGGAGGACATTTTGATGATGTTGGCGCGCGGGTGCAGGTAGTCGCCATCCAGCATGGCGGCGTTGGCCTCGTGAGCGACGGCGCTGGCCACGGCGGATTTGCCGCTGCCGGAAACGCCCATCAAAACAAATACGTGATGCTGCGGATTACTCATAATCATGCCCTTATGGGAACTGGCGCGAGCGCGCCAAACGCGTCCCAACTGATAAACGCCGACGCCCCGCAGGGCGCCGGATAAAGATTATACAACCGTCGCCAACAGCAGGCAGCCCACCAGGCCGCACACCGAGATGATGGTTTCCAGCACCGACCAGGATTTGATGGTTTCCATGATGCTCAGGTTGAAATACTCCTTGAACAGCCAGAAGCCCGGATCGTTAACGTGCGAGAAGATGACGCTGCCGGAACCGACCGCAATCACCATCAGCTCAGGGCTGACGCCGGTAGTGGCGATAAGCGGCGCCACGATGCCACCGGCGGTGATCGCCGCCACAGTGGCGGAACCCAGCGCCAGACGCAGCGCAGCGGCGATCGACCAGGCCATCAGAATCGGCGAAACGTTGCTGCCTTCCATCAGGCCGGCGATGTACTGCTCGACGCCGCTGTCCACCAGCACCTGTTTGAAAGCGCCGCCGCCGCCGATGATCAACAGCATCATGGCGATGATTTTAATCGAGTCGGTGATGGTGCCCATCACTTCATCCATGGTGCGGCCACGGTTCAGGCCAAAGGTGAAGATGGCGATCAGTACGGCGATCAGGGTCGCCATCACCGGGTCGCCGAAGAACTCGGCGAAGCGCAGCAGGCTATGGCCCTTCGGCAGCACCATTTCAGCGACCGCGCGCAGCGCCATCAGGATCACCGGCACCAGCGACGTGGCGACGCTGACGCCAAAGCTCGGCATCTCTGCATCGGTAAAGGTTTTCGGGTTGTACAGGCCTTCCGGTACCGGTTTGTCGATGCCTTTCAGGAAGCGGGCATAGACCGGGCCGGCCAGAATAACCGTCGGGATCGCCAGCAGCGTGCCGTACAGCAGGGTTTTACCCATGTCGGCATGGAAGATGGTGGCAATGGCCGTCGGGCCCGGGTGCGGCGGCAGGAAACCGTGGGTCACCGACAGCGCGGCGGCCATCGGCACGCCGACGTACAGCAGCGGAATGCGTGCAGAGGCGGCGATGGTGAATACCAGCGGCAGCAACAGCACGAAGCCCACTTCGTAGAACAGCGCGAAGCCGACGGTGAAACCGGTCAGCACCACCGCCCATTGAATGTGTTTTCTGCCGAACTTGTCGATCAGCGTGGTGGCGATGCGCTGCGCGCCGCCGCAGTCCGCCAGCAGCTTGCCGAGCATGGCGCCGAAGCCCATGATCAGCGCCAGGCTGCCCAGCGTGCCGCCCACACCGGCCTTGATGGAACCGATGACCTTATCGACCGGCATACCCTGTGCAATCCCGACCGCCAGAGCAACCAGAACCAGAGAGATAAAGCCGTTCAGCTTGAAGCGGATCATCAGCAGCAGCAGCAGCGCTACGCCGCCTGCAACAATCACTAATGGCATAATTTTTCTCCAACCTTTTATCGCGACTCTCTTTACGATAGGCGTAAAGCGTGCGGTTGTTTTATTTTTAGGCTCTTTCCCGGTGTTTAAGAAGAGCTGTAGGTGTTGTTAAGTCAGAGGTTCAGTCTTGCAGCAAGGTGACCGCACGCTCATTGTTACCGGTATCATGATACCGGTAACAACATAATCCTCGGAACCGGGTAAACGGCTAAAATTCGCGTTCTGGGACAGAGATCAAACTTATGCCGGCAACGAGCAGCGGGCTTACAGGCGGGATAACCAGCGCGCCTTAGAGCGCGCTGCAAAAAGAAAGAGAGTTAAAACAGAGCGTTAAAATGTCTCAGATGCTGCCGCCGGGGATCACGGTGAAACCGACGTCCACCATGCGCGGGCACACCGTTTCGCCGCGCAGCCGGGCCAGCAGACGCTCGGCGCCGATCTGGCCCATGCGTTCGCGCGGCGTCAGCACGCTGGCCAACTTCGGCACCATCACCTGGCCGATGTCATGGCCGTGGAAACCGGCAATCGCCATGTCCTGCGGGATCGACAGCCCCTGCCGCTGGCACTCGAAGGCCGCGCCGATCGCCAGGTCATCGTTGGTGCAGAAGATACTGTCGATCTGCGGGTAGTCGCGCTGCGCCTGGCGCAGCAGCTCGCCGCCGGCGGAATAGGAAGAAGAGCGGGCGGTCATGATGCTGTACGGCTCCAGGCCGGATTCACGCATCGCCTGCTCATACCCCTGCTGTTTGATGATCGTACGCTCATCCTGACGGGCGCCGAAATAGACCACGTGGCGGTGGCCGTGCGCGATGATCTGCTGGGTCATCTGGCGCGCCGCTTCGAAGTTGTTGAAGCCCACCGCCAGATCGATGCACGGCGAAACGCAGTCCATCAGCTCCACCACCGGAATGCCCGCCACCTCGATCATTTTCAGGGTGCGCGCCGTGTGATGGCGCTCGGACAGGATCAGGCCGTCGATATTGTAAGAAAGCAGCGAGGTCAGACGCTCTTCTTCGCGCTCCGGCAGATAGCCGTAGTGCGCCAGCATGGTCTGGTAGTTGTGCGCGTCGGTCACGCTTTCGATGCCGCGCAGCACTTCGGCGAACACCTGGTTGGTCAGCGATGGCAACAGCACGCCAATCGCCCGGCTGGTGGCGTTGGAGAGAATGTCCGGCGCGCGGTTGGGGATGTAACCCAGCTCATCCAGCGCGACGGCGATTTTTTGCTGCAGGGCAGCGGAAACCTGGTCGGGATTGCGCAGATAACGGCTCACCGTCATCTTGGTCACGCCCACCTTGTCCGCCACATCCTGGAGTACCGGCCGTTTTTTCTTCATTATCAATGAACTGACTAACCGTGAATGGGCAGCCATTTTAGCAAAAAAAACGGCGGGCCGATATTGTCGGTTATGCGACGGCCAACGCAAAAAGGGCTCACATCGTGAGCCCTTGATATTTACCGCTAAATCACACCGGCGGCAGATCGAACAGCAGGATTTCGCTCTCTTCGTCGGCCTGAATCGACAGCGTTGATTCATCCCAAACCGCAAATGCATCGCTGATGCCGGCGGCCTGGCCGTTGACCGAGACCTTGCCGCGCACCACCTGGATCCAAATGCGGCGGCCGGTGTCGATCGCGTATTCCGCCTGTTCGCCTTTATTCAGCGCCCAACGCGACAGCGTCATATCCTGGAACACCTTCAGCGAACCGTCGCGCGCATCCGGCGACAGCACCAGCTGACGACCTTGCGGCGCGTCGAACATGCGCTGCTCGTAGCGCGGCTCCAGCCCGACCTGATCCGGAATGATCCAAATCTGGTACAGATGCAGCGGGCGATCCTGGTTGGCGTTGTACTCTGAGTGACGTACCCCGGTGCCCGCACTCATGATCTGGAATTCGCCGGCCTGGATCTGCTCCTTATTGCCCATGCTGTCCTGATGTTCCACCGTGCCGCTCAGCACGTAGGTCAGGATTTCCATGTCTTTATGCGGGTGAGTACCGAAACCCTGCCCTGCGTCGATCATGTCTTCGTTGATCACCCGCAGCGCCGAGAACCCCATAAAGTTCGGATCGTAGTAGTCGGCAAATGAGAAGGTGTGCCAGCTATCCAGCCAGCCATGATTGGCGTGGCCGCGGTCTTCCGCTTTACGTACATAAATCATATTCAACTCTCCTCAATGTTTTTTTACAGTCTAGTCCTGCCAGCAGAATAAGAAAGCGTAAAAAACTCATGCCTCTGTTCAAAAATTTCGATGGAATGAAACAGCGGAAGGGCAGCGGATTTGTTGAAGGCAGAAGCGGCTGAAAAAAGGGCAAAAAAAAAGCCAGCACCCGAGCTGGCTAAGTAAACACTGGAAGCAATGTGAGCAATGTCGTGCCTTCGCAGTGAGAGTATCAAGGGTTGATGCCCTCCCCGGAACGCATCGCAATAATAATCATTATCATTCGCACCTGTAAAGCGTTTTTTTTGACCCATTGAAATAATATTGACTCAAGGCAGTAAACGGATAAATTCAGAGGTTATTCAACCGGTAAGCGACAGGAGCAGCGACATGAGCGAGATCGTGATACGCCACGTGGAAACAACCGATGCACAAGCCCTGCATCATCTTTATTCTCAGACGCCCGTCTATCGCGATACGCTGCAGCTCCCGCTACCGTCCGTCGAGTCCTGGCAGAAACGCCTCGCCAATCCCGAACCGGGCACGCATAACCTGGCGGCCATCATCGACGGGCAGCTTGCCGGCCAGTTGGTGGTGATGCTGAATCAGCGCGTGCGCCGCCGCCACGTGGCCACCTTCGGCATCGGCGTCGATCCGCGCTACCACGGCAAAGGCGTCGGCAGCCGTCTGATGCAGGCGATGATCGACCTGTGCGACAACTGGGCGGCCATCGAGCGCATCGAACTCACGGTGTTCACCGACAACCCGGCGGCCATCGGGCTGTACCGCAAATTCGGTTTCGAGATAGAAGGCACCAGCCGCGCCTTCGCCATGCGCGACGGCGTGCTGGTCGACGCCTACCATATGGCGCGTTTTCGCACCGGGCAGCCGCGCGGCGATGCGTGATCTCATCCACTGGCAGGGGCCGCTGCGGCGGCCCCTGAATATCAACCGCCGAACCTTTTTACAGGCGCTGGCCGGCCTGACCGCTGCCGCCGGCATATTCTCTCCTCTCACCCCATTAGGTGCCGCTATGCCAACTTCCGCCGCCGGGCGCCCAGGCGCCCGCAACCTGATTACCGATGTACCGGGCCTGAAGGTCGGCGTGGCGCAAGACAGCCGGGTACGCACCGGCGCGACGGTGATCCTGCCGGATAGCCCGGCGATCGCCGCCGTGGATGTGCGCGGCGGTGGCCCCGCCACCCGGGAAACCGACGCGCTGGGTGAAGACAATCTGGTGCAAACCGTCGATGCGCTGACATTCAGCGGCGGTTCGGTTTACGGCCTGGCGGCGGCGGACGGCGTCGCGGCCTGGTTGGGGCAACAGGGCCGGGGCTACGCGCTGCGCCCGGCGCCTGGCGTGCCGGTCTCCCCTATCGTGCCCACCGCCTGCCTGTACGATCTGGCCAACGGCGGCGACAAAAACTGGCAGCTCACGCCGCCGTATCGCCAGTTGGGCATCGATGCGGTCGGCAAGGCCGGATTGGACTTTCCGCTGGGCAGCGTCGGTGCCGGCTATGGCGCCATGACCGGCATGGGCAAGCTGAAAGGCGGCCTAGGCTCGGCGTCGATCGTCACCGCCAACGGCGCTACCGTCGGCGCGCTGGTCGCGGTCAACAGTCTGGGCTCGGTGGTGGCGCCCGGCACCCGCGCCTTCTGGGCGACACCCTATGAGATCGACGGTGAATTCGGCAACGGCGGTGCGGCGGCACTGGCGCAACTGCGCGCTCAGGGCGAAGACTGGATGGCGCAAGAGCCGCAGGGCGGCAGAAAAAACACCACTCTGGCCTGCATCGCCACCGATCTGGCGCTGACGAGAGTGGAGTTGAAACGGGTGGCCATCATGGCGCAAGACGGCATGGCGCGCGCCATCCGCCCGCTGCATAGCCCGTTTGACGGCGACGTGGTGTTCGCCCTGTCCACCGGGCAGCGCGAGGTACAGGGCAGCCGTGAACTGGCGGTGCTGCAAATCGGCGCGCTGGCGGCGGACACGCTGGCTCGGGCGATCGCCCGTGGCGTGCATGCCGCCACGCCGTGGCCGGGCAGCCAGGTCGTAACCTGGCAAACGCTCGGCGGTTAACACGCCGCCATAAAACAAGGGGCGCCAGCGGCGCCCCTTAATCGTTATTGACCCTCACCGCTTAAATCCCGGCGGTTTCCCGAATATAGCGGCGTGCCTTCACCGCATACTCGAATGGGTTGGCCAGCGCCGGATCCTGCTCGGCCTCCACCACCATCCATCCCTTGTAACCGCGCTCGTCCAGCAGCTTGAACACCGGTCTGAAGTCGATCACTCCATCACCCGGCACGGTGAAGGTGCCCTTCTTCACGCCGTCTAGGAAGCTCAGCTTGTTGGCCTTCACTTCCGCTACCACCTCATCGCGCACGTCCTTCAGATGGACATGGTTGATGCGCGGCAGATACTTCTCCAGGATCGCCATCATCGCCTGCTGGCTGCCTTCCGAATAGTAGGCGTGGCCGGTATCGAACAGCAGGTAGACGTCGTCGTTGACCATGCTCATGTAACGGTCGATTTCGGCCGTGGTCTGAATGCCGGTGCCCATATGGTGGTGCAGACAGACCTGCATGCCTTTGCCAGCGGCGATCTTCGCCAAATCGTTGTAACCGTCGGCCACGCGCTGCCACTCTTCATCGCTGAAGTAAGGCTTCTCTTCGAACACCCCTTTGGTGGTGCCCTGAATGCTCTTGCTCTGCTCGGAACAGCCGATCACCCTGGCGCCCATGGCATGCAGGAAATTCATGTGGTTGATAAATTCATCGATGGTTTTGTCTTTCTGACCGTCGGCGAAAAAGGTGCTGAACCAGGCGTTGCAAATCTGGATGCCGCGAATATCCAGCATTGGTTTCAGCACCGCCGGATCGCGCGGGTATTTGCTGCCCACTTCGCTGCCGGTGAAGCCGGCCAGCGCCATTTCGCTGACGCACTGCTGGAAGGTGTTTTCCTTGCCCAGATCGGGCATGTCGTCGTTGGTCCAGCCGATCGGCGCAATGGCCAATTTCACGTTGTCTTTATTCATGGTCTGCCTCGGTCCTTGGAGGGCCGCCGGTGCACACGCCACCGGCGAGCCGAATAAGATTATTTGCCCAACAGCTCTCTCTCGATGCGTTCTCTGGTCGCCACCGCCTGGCTCGGCATCTTTTCCGGGTAGCCGAACAGCGAGGTGCAGATAATCGATTCGCCGCCGGCCTTGAAGCTGCGGTTGGCGAATTCCATGTCGCGCAGCGTCTGGAACAGGGCATCGAAGTCCACCTCGCCTTCGCCGATGCCGACGTGCTGGTGCACGGCGGCGTCAACGCCCGGCGGGTTGACGATATAGCGGCAATGCTTGGTGTGGTTCATGGTGTCGGCGATCAGCACGTGGGACAGATCGTCCCCGGCGTACTGCAGCATGCCGGCCACGTCGCCTTGCCCCTTGTCGTAGTAGAAGGTGTGCGGCACGCTGTAGAGGTATTTGACGTGATCGCTGCGCAGCGACTTCACCAGATCGGCGGTTTCGTTGCTCAGCTCGCAGAAATCCCAAGGGTGCGACTGGATCTCCATGCGGATGCCCTCGCGCTCGACGATCGGCAGCAGCTCCTCCATCGAGCGATACCACAGCTCCTCGCAGATCTCCGGCTCATTGGGGTTGCCCGCCAGTTCGGTGTTGATCACCTGCACGCCCATCTCCACCGCGATTTCGATCATCCGCCGCCAGTTTTTGACCGCCGCCTGGCGGCGATCTTCTCCCGGCCCGGACCAGCGATACACCACGATAAATGAGGAGATCTCCACGCCGGTCGCTTTCAAGGCGTTTTTATACTCCGCCATGATTTCGCGGCTGGCCTTCGGATGTTTGTAAAACGGGTTGATCTGCGGGTGCGGCGACTGCTCAATGTACTTATAGCCCCAGTCCGCCACCTGCTGAACCATTTTGGTCACGCCCAAATCCCGGATAACGTCGACATCAAAAGCGATCTTCATGGTCACTCCTCTGCAATCGTGGTTACGCGCTACGAGCGGTTATTTACCGTAAAACGCCGGGCGCGCCGGCAGGGTCACCGGCACGATCTCGCCGCTGAGCTGGGCCGCCACGCAGGCGTCGGCGGTCACCGCGGCGGCGTAGCCGTCCCAGGCGGAAGGCCCGGTCAACTTGCCCGCGGCCACGTCGTTGATGAAACCCTGCAGTTCGACGTCATAGGCATCGATAAAGCGATCCTTCCAGTCGGTCAGAATTTCGGTCGACAGGCGGGCGCCGCTGCGCATCTGCACCGAGGACGGTTCCGGCAGCTTGGCGATGCCGGTTTCCCCCACCACTTCACACTGAATGTCGTAGCCGTACTGGCAGTTGACGAAGATTTCGACGTCGATGCGCGTACCCTTGGCGGTTTCAAACAGCACAATCTGCGGATCTTTCAGGTGCGGAAACGCCTTCGGGCTCTTGCGCGGGAACACCACCTGCACCGACACGTAGTCGTCGTCAAGCAGCCAGCGCAGCACGTCGATTTCGTGGATCAGGGTGTCAGTGATCGCCATATCGGTGGTGTAGGCCTCGCCGACCGTCGGGTTGCGGTGCGCGCAGTGCAGCATCAGCGGCTCGCCGATCTGGCCGCTGGTCAGCACCTGTTTCAGCGCGCGATAGCCCTGGTCATAGGGGCGCATGAAGCCGACCTGCACCAGCCGCTTGCCGTGCTTCGCTTCGGCGTCGACAATGTTTTTGCAGCCCTGCGCGGTCACCGCCAGCGGCTTCTCGCAGAACACCGGTTTGCCGGCAGCGATGGCCGCCAACACGAACTCTTCATGACTCGGCCCCCAGGAGGTGACCAGCACCGCCTGTACGTCGGCGGCCTTAATGAGATCGTGTCCGTTGTCATACACCCGCGCATCCAGCTGCAGATCGCTCACCACCTTGGCGGCGTTGTCGCGATTGATGTCGTTGACCGCCACCACGCGAGCGCCCTGCAACACTTTGCTGCAGCGACGGATATGATCGCGGCCGATGGCGCCGGTGCCGATAACCCCAATGTTCAATGTCATTTTCGCTACCCTCGAGATTTATGTATGAAAACGAATCAGTAATCGCGCGCCTTATCGATGTTTTCCTGCAGCTTGCGCGCCACTGCGACGATTTTCTCGCTGTCGGCCACCTGAGCGCCGCCCACGCGCCACCAGCTGAGATACTTGTGCACCATGGTCTTCGGCAGCACCTTGATATCCAGCAGCGTGGATACGGTTTGCCTGCGGGCGTCGGCCAGCGCGTCGAGCAGCTGCTGTTCGGTGGTGACGCGATAGGTTTTACAACCGTAAGCTGCCGCCAGCATGGCGAAATCGACCGGCACCAGTTTGCCGTCGAGCTTGCCGCCCTGTGGATTGCGGAAGCGGAACTCGGTGGTATAGCTGTCCATGCCGTGTTCCATCTGCAGATTGTTGATGCAACCGTTGGTCATGTTGTCGAACAGCACCACGTTGATCTTGCAGCCTTCCTGAATCGAAGTGACCAGTTCGGAATGCAGCATCATGAAGGCGCCATCGCCCACCATCGCGTACACCTCGCGCTGCGGCTCGGCCAGCTTGACCCCCAATGCGGCGTTGACCTCGTACCCCATGCAGGAGTAGCCGTATTCCACGTGGTAACCATGCTCGCCGTGGTTGTGCCAGACCCGCTGCAGATCGCCCGGCAGGCTGCCGGCGGCGGCGACGATCACGCTGTCCGGCGGCAGTTCGCGGTTCAGCACTCCCAGCACCCGGCTCTGGGTCAGAGCCGAGTCGGTCTGGGCGATAAATTCGGCGAACACCCGCTCACGGTCGAGGTGATCGTCTATCTCCGGCACAAAGCCTGTACCGCTGTATTCCACCGAGTAAACACGCTCGCTCTCTTCGCGCTGGGCACCGCGCGCCGCGGCGATGGCATCGCCCCAGCCGGCGCGATAATCGGCCTGTGCCAGCAGCGCGCCCAGCGCGTTCAGGGCCTCGCGGGCGTCCGCCAACACCTGCACGCCGTCGAGCTTGCCGGCGTCGAAGGCGCTGACGTTGATATTGAGGAAGCTGACGTCCGGGTGTTGGAACAGCCATTTGGACGAGGTGGTGAAATCGGTGTAACGGGTGCCGACGCCAATCACCAGATCGGCCTGCCGGGCCAGCGTGTTGGCCGCCAGGCAGCCGGTTTCGCCGATGCCGCCGAGGTTGAATTCATGGTCGCTCGGCACCGTGCCTTTGCCGGCCTGGGTCTCGGCGAACGGAATGCCGAAGCGCTCGGCGAATTCGCGCAGCGCCCGCCCGGCCTGCGAGTACTTCACGCCGCCGCCGCACACCAGCAAGGGTTTGCGTTTGGCCGTCAGCAGCGCCAGCGCGTCCGCCAACATGCCGTCGGTCGCCGGACGGCGATCGAGCCGGTGCACCCGCTTTTGGAAGAAATAGTCGGGATAGTCGTAGGCTTCCCCCTGCACGTCCTGCGGCAGACACAGCGTTACCGCGCCGGTTTCCGCCGGATCGGTCAGTACGCGCATCGCGTTGATGCAGGCGCTCATCAGCTGTTCCGGCCGCACGATGCGGTCCCAATACTTGCTCACCGCACGGAACGCGTCGTTGGTGCTGATGCTGAGATCGTAAGGCTGTTCGATTTGCTGCAACACCGGGTCCGGCTGGCGGGAAGCGTAAACGTCGCCCGGCAGCAGCAATAAAGGAATGCGGTTGGCAGTGGCGGTGGCCGCGGCGGTGATCATATTGGCGGCGCCGGGGCCGACCGATGAGGTGCAGGCGTAGATCTGCCGGCGCAGTTTCTGCTTGGCGAAGCCGATCGCCGCGTGGGCCATGCCCTGTTCGTTGCGGCCCTGATGCACCCGCAGTTCACCGCTATCCTGCTCCAGCGCTTGCCCCAGCCCCAGCACGTTGCCGTGGCCGAAAATCGCGAAAATGCCCGCGACGAATTTGGTTTCCACCCCGTCGGCCAGCAGATACTGGTTATCGAGAAATCTGACGAGCGCCTGCGCCATGGTTAGCCTGATCTTGCCCATTTACTCACCCTTTAGATTGAGGGCCGCCCCGGAAAGGGCTCGCGCCGAGCCGACAATCCCGTGTTTGTGTTACGCGGCGGCAGCTATTATCTTGAGCAAGCGATGCCCGCTGCTCACGAAGTCGACAACCTGAAACGTGAAGCGATTATAAACAAATATATTTTTCATAAAATCACATTACAGAAGAAACATTTCATTTTGCGATAAAGATCGCATATTGCATGAAAAGCCCGTTTCATCTCGTGGCTTGGCCTTCACCGGCTTCACGCCGCGTATCAGCCGGTAAAGCCATCGACGCGCAAGGCGACAGCCTTTTATCCTGCCGTCACGCCCCTTTTCCGCGCGCCCCTGGCCGCCGTTTCACAGCCGCTTCATCGGCTTTTTCCTCTCCTTTGTCGATGTTTTAAACTCATCACATTTTTGGGGTGTAAATTTCATTCTATATTGAAATTGAAATTTTCATTCCCCATACTGTCCACATGCTTCCAGCAGGGCGCCACGCTCGGGCCGCCGCCGGAGTTTTGCTTAAACAGAAGGAAACGGGTATGGCTACACAAGAAAAACAGCTTGATGTCATTTGTCTCGGGCGCATCGCCGTCGATTTCTATGCTCAGCAGATCGGCGCGCGTCTGGAAGACGCCGGCACATTCGCCAAATACCTCGGCGGCTCTTCCGGCAACGTGGCCTACGGCACCGCCATTCAGGGGTTAAAATCCGGCATGCTGGCGCGCGTCGGCGACGAGCACATGGGCCGCTTTTTGCGCGAAGAGCTGCAGCGCGTCGGAGCCGATACCCGCTGCTTGATCACCGATAAACAGCGGTTAACCGGCCTGGTGATCCTCGGCATCAAGGATCAGGAAACCTTCCCGCTGATCTTCTATCGCGAAAACTGCGCGGACATGGCGCTGACGCCGAGCGACATCGACGAATCCTACATCGCCTCTTCGCGCGCGCTGGCCATTACCGGCACGCACCTGTCGCACCCGAACACCCGCGCCGCCGTGCTGAAGGCGCTGGAATACGCGCGCCGCCACGGCCTGCGCACCGCGCTGGACATCGATTATCGCCCGGTGCTGTGGGGGCTGACGTCGCTGGGCGACGGCGAAACCCGCTTTGTGGAATCGCAACAGGTGACCCGCGAGCTGCAAGAGGTGTTGCACCATTTCGATCTGATCGTCGGCACCGAAGAGGAATTTCATATCGCCGGCGGCAGCACTGATACGCTGACGGCATTGAAAAACGTGCGCCGCACCACGGCAGCCACGCTGGTGTGCAAGCGCGGCGCGCAGGGATGCTCCGTATTCGAGGGCGAGATAGCCGACAGCTGGGCGCAGGTGAAGCTGCACGCCGGCGTGCGGGTTGAGGTGCTGAACGTACTGGGGGCCGGCGACGCGTTTATGTCCGGCCTGCTGCGCGGCTATCTGAACGATGAGGGCTGGGATCAGGCCTGCCGTTACGCCAACGCCTGCGGCGCATTGGTGGTCTCGCGCCACGGCTGCGCGCCGGCCATGCCGACCAAACGGGAGCTGGACGACTATCTGCAGCGTGAACAGCAGGTCACGCGCCCAGACCGCGATGCGCGTCTGAACCACCTGCACCGGGTCACCACCCGCAAGCAACAGTGGCCGGAACTGTGCGTGTTCGCCTTCGATCACCGCAAGCAGTTGGCGGACATGGCGCGCGAGGCCGGCGTCGGCGAGGAACGCATCCCGCATCTGAAAACCCTGCTGCTCACCGCAGCGCAACAGGCTGCCACACAGGCCGGCCTCAACGGCAACAGCGGCATTCTGGCCGACACCACCTATGGGCAGGCGGCGCTGAACGAGATCACCGGCCAGGGATGGTGGATCGGCCGGCCGGTAGAGCTGCCCAGCTCGCGCCCGCTGCGTCTGGAGCACGGCAATATCGGCTCGCAGTTGATCGACTGGCCGCAGGAGCACGTGGTGAAGTGCCTGGTGTTTTATCACCCGCATGACGCTGCGGAACTGCGCCGCGAACAGGATGAGCTGATCGCCGACGTCTACCGCGGCTGCTGCAAATCCGGCCATGAGCTGCTGCTGGAGGTGATCCTGCCGGACAGCAACGCCGACAAGGACGAACGTTATTACCTGGAGATGATTGAGCATTTCTACCAGTTGGGCATTCAGCCGGACTGGTGGAAACTGCCGCCGCTGAGCGCGGAAAACTGGCGGCGGGTCGGCGCGCTGATCGACAGCTACGATCCCTTCTGCCGCGGCGTGCTGATCCTGGGGCTCGACTCCCCTGAGGCGGTGCTGAAGGCGGGCTTTGCCGCCGCCGCAGATGCGCGTTGGGTGAAAGGTTTCGCCGTCGGCCGCACCATCTTCGGTCAACCTTCGCGCCGTTGGCTGCAGGGGGAACTCGACGATGCGGCGCTGATCGAGCAGGTGAAACAAAAATACCTGACGCTGATCGATTTCTGGCGCCAGTACCGCCCGCAGACGAGCGGCGCTCACTGACAGCGAGAAGCGAGTTCACGTCCCCTTAAGGCCATTTCGCCGCTTTAAGGGGATTTTTTTGCCCATTTTCTGTGAAGTCGCGCAACGTGCGATCGAATAAATCGCTTTTTGAGGAAATGAAATTTCCGCTCCGTCTGTTAAAATACCCTGTCAATATGTCAGGCGTCAGGCCAATGCGCCTTCACCCCACTGCGAGCCGAATGGATGAACAACCCAACTCAACTTTCGCTGTTACAGGACGAGATCCGCCACCGTTATGAAACGCTGAGCAAGCGTTTGAAGCAGGTGGCGCGCTATATTTTGGATAACAGTAACAGCATCGCTTTCGATACCGTTGCCTCCATCGCCGCACAGGCCAGCGTGCCGCCCTCCACCCTGATCCGTTTCGCCAACGCCTTTGGCTTCAGCGGCTTCAACGAAATGAAGCAGGTGTTCCGTCAGCATCTGATGGAAGAGACGGTGAACTATACCGAGCGCGCGCGCCTGTTCCGCCAGACCTCCACCGACGACAACGTCGCGCCGGAGAAACCGGCCGAAATCCTCAACGTATTCACCATGGTCAACGCGCAGGCGCTGCAGCAGCTGGCGATGCAAATCGCTCCCGAGCAGTTGGATCGCGCCGTGGATCTGCTCAACAACGCCGAAAACATCTACGTGATCGGCCTGCGCCGCTCGTTCAGCGTCGCCTCCTACCTCACCTATGCGCTGCGCCATCTGGAGCGCCGCGCGTTTCTGATCGACGGGCTGGGTGGGATGTTCACCGAACAGCTGAGCATGGTGAAACCGAAAGACGTGGTGATCGCCATCAGCTATTCGCCATACGCCCGCGAGGCGGTGGAACTGGTGGAGTTGGGCGCCAAGCGCGGCGCTCAGCAGATCGCCATCACCGACAGCCAGGTCAGCCCGCTTGCCGCCTTCAGCGACGTCTGTTTCGTGGTGCGCGAAGCGCAGGTGGACGGGTTCCGTTCGCAGGTGGCCTCGATGTGCCTGGCGCAGACGCTGGCGGTCTCGTTGGCGCTGAATAACGCCCGGGACGAGTAAGCGGCACGTCTGACGAAAGCGCCCGAGACAGGCTCGGGCGCGGCGGGATTATTGCAGCAATAAATAACGGTAGAGCACGCTTTCCAGATCCTGCTTCATGCTGATGAAAAGCAGAATCTCCACCGTCTGGCCGTCGTAGTCATAGATGACACGGTATTCGCTGTCGGGATCCAATCGTTCGTGCAACCGCCCCCCCATGCCCGCCAGCACGGCGTTGAAGCGGTAGCGGGCGGGATCGTCGGCAATTGCCGCAAGGGACGATAACAGCAGGTTATCCACGAACACCCCGGCTGCGGCGGCCCCTATCGTTCCGCTCTTGTAAGACTCGATGTCTTTCAGGCTCCATTCCGCCGCCGGCGCGACGGTAAAACGTATTTCCTGGGGCATCCTGCACCTGGGCCTATTTCCGCGCGTCACGCAGCCGCTGCAAGGTTTCTTCGGGCGACAGACCGCGCTGATTCTTAATCTCTTGCTTCGCCATCATAGTCAGTTTCAACAACGCATTGGACTGGCGCTCGAGATTGCGTTCCCGAATTTCGGCCTCTCTCTCAGCCGCCGTTTGCACAAATAGCTCAGCGACACCATTTTTTGTGACATAGACCCCGCCTTCAAACAGGTCGGGCGAACCTAATCCTTCGCGCGCCGCTTTTTGGGACATGGTGCTCGTCATGGTTGTTCCTCCTGCGCATAGGCAATCACGCTGTATCACAGCGGTTATTGGGATTCACTCAGTCAGAGAGCGAACGCGTGCCGACAGGTTATCATTTGAGCAAGATGGAGGGCAAATTTAGGGCAAATTTATACCCTGATAAAGAGAAGGCCCGGCAAGCCGGGCCTCAAGCGCTTATTGCGCGGCGGGGTAACCTTCGCCGTTAATCCAGGCGTGGTCTTTTTCCCAGGTGAACTTCCACTGCCGCACCGGCCCGGCCATCACGTTGAGATAATAGTTGTCGTAGCCCGCCAGGGTCGCCACCGGGTGATAACCGCGCGGCACTTTCACCACGTCGCGATTGTAGACCGGCATGCACTCGTCGAGCGTGCGATCGTCGGTATAGACGCGCTGCATGCAGAATCCCTGCTCCGGCTGAATGCGGTGATAGTAGGTCTCTTCCAGATAGGTTTCGTCCGGCGAGTCTTCCCGATCGTGCTTGTGGCTCGGGTAGGAGCTGGTGTTGCCCTCGTCGGTATACACTTCCACCACCAGCAGGCTGTCGGCCGGCTCGCTGTCCGGCAGAATGTTGTGCACCAACCGCTGGTTACGCCCCTTGCCGCGCCGCTCCACGCCGATATCCGCCGGCGTAATCAGCCGTGAAGGCAGGTGGCCGCCGCCGGGGGCACTGCACACCGCCAGCTCCAGCTCGGTCTCCGCCCGCACCTCGATGCGATCGTGGTGCGGCACATACACCGCATAAGGCGGCGTGCGTTCGAACGGGCTCATGCGCTTACCGATATGCGGGTATTCGGCGCGCAGCGTGGCCACGGAGGCGATACCGGCGACCAGCACCAGACACAGCTCGTTGTCGCCGCATTCCAACTGCAGCGACTGCCCGGCGGCCAGGCGGTAAACGTCAAAGCCGACATAGCGCCAACCGGCATTTTCCGGCGTCACGTGCTGGATACGCCCCTCGGCGTTCGGCGTCTGACATTTGGCAAGCAGTGAAGACATCTCGATTCTCCTGTTAACACCCCGTGCAAAGGCCGCTGCCCCAAAGGAACAACGGCCCGCTCATACTCTGCGATCGCTTAACCCAGCGTTGGCATGCTGAATTCGGACACCGTCTGTTGCCCGGCCGGCCAGCGCGCGGTGGCGGTCTTCATACGCGTGTAGAAACGCACGCCGTCGGTGCCGTGCACGTTCAGCGCACCGAACACCGAGCGCTTCCAGCCGCCGAAGCTGTGGAACGCCATCGGCACCGGCACCGGCACGTTGACGCCGACCATCCCGGCCTGCACTTCTTGCACGAACTGGCGCGCATAGTGGCCGCTGCCGGTAAAGATGGCGCTGCCGTTGCCAAACTCATGGCCGTTGACCGTATCGATGGCGGTGCGATAGTCCGGCACCCGAACGATGCCCAGCACCGGCCCGAAGATCTCTTCGCGGTAAATGCGCATGTTCGGCTTCACGTGATCGAACAGCGTGCCACCAACGTAATAGCCTTCAGGATAGCCCGGCACCTGATAATTGCGGCCGTCGGCCACCAGGGTCGCGCCTTCTTCCACCCCCAGATCGATGTAGCCCAGCACCTTCTTCTGGTGGGCGGACGACACCAGCGGCCCCATTTCATTCTCTTCGCCGCCCTGCTGCAAGCCAGGGCCGACGCGCAGCTGTGCGATCAGCGGCTTCAGTTTGGTGATCAGCTTGTCGGCGGTATCATCGCCGACCACGACGGCGATCGGCAACGCCATGCAGCGTTCTCCGGCGGAGCCGAACGCGCCGCCCATCAACGCGTTGACCGTGGCGTCCAGATCGGCGTCCGGCATGACGATCGCCTGGTTTTTCGCCGCGCCGAAGGCCTGTACTCGCTTGCCGTGCGCGCTGGCGGTGGTGTAGATATGTTCCGCCACGGTGGAGGAGCCGACGAAGCTCACCGCCTGAATGCGCGGATCGGTGCACAGCTGCGCCGCGTCTTCATTGGCGCAGTGCACCACGTTGAACACGCCGTCCGGCAGGCCGGCTTCTTTCAGCAGCTCCGCCAGGCGTACCGAGGCCGAAGGCACCAGCGCCGGCGGCTTGAGGATAAAGGTATTGCCGCAGGCCAGCGCGATAGGGAACATCCACATCGGCACCATTGCCGGGAAGTTGAACGGGGTGATGCCCGCCACCACGCCCAGCGGCTGCATCAGCGAGAAGCTGTCGACGCCGCTGCCGACGTCCGCCGAATACTCGCCCTTGATCAGATGCGGGATGCCGCAGGCGAATTCGACCACTTCCATGCCGCGCGTCAGTTCGCCCAGCGCATCCGAATACACTTTGCCGTGCTCGCTGACGATAAGCTCGGCCAGCTCGTCGCGGTGCTGTTCCAGCAACGCCTTGAAATTGAACATGATGCGCGCGCGACGCAGCGGCGTGGTGCGCGACCAGTCGGCGAACGCCCGATGGGCCACGTCGATGGCCTGTTTGACTTCGGCGGCGGTGCTCTGCGTGACGCGCCGCTCAACCTGCCCGCTGGCCGGGTTATGCACGTCGACGGTTTGATTGCTGCTGCTCAGGCACACCTGCCCGTCAATAAAGTTACCCACGGTTTTCATGTCACGCCCTCTTTTCAAGTCCGCTGCCGCCTGGCCACACGCAGGCGGCAGCGGCGTTAATCGTCCCGCTCGCCGCACTCCGTCGGCAAGCCGGCTAAATCCTGACCGGATGCAGCAAACTCTATTTCATTGAAAAAAAAGTTTCAAATAAATTGTTTTGGAAAATTTGTTTTTAGTGCGTGAGGTCGCAATTTTGCGGTGTCGATCGGTCGACGCTTTCATTGTCGTGCCAGGGCAGATACCGCGACGAGAGAGAAACCGTGGGTGATGCACGCTGACTTTGCTACAGAAAATCCGCACTGCGCCTGCCCTGCCGTCGCTATCGCCCAGCGCCGAACGCTCAAAGCGTCCGGGCCACTCGCGACGGTTTTTTTTGAACTGGATCTAAAAATCAATATTCCATTATTCACTAATTATGAAATAAATGTTCTTGTTTGTTCCAGCATTTATCGACGACATCGCCTTGATGACAGGCACGGTTCACACCCTTCCGCTCGCCCTCTTTCCGATAACCCAACCGTGCGGACGGAAGCCAGGATAAAAATCGGAGCAACACATGTCATATCAGCGTAAGCACAATACCGGCTACATCTTGCGAATTTGCGGCATCGCCGCCCTGGGCGGCATTCTGTTCGGCTACGACACCGCCGTGATCTCCGGCGCCATCGAAGCGCTGAAAACCTATTTCAGCCTCAGCCCGGCCGAAACCGGCTGGGCGGTCTCCAACGTGGTGATCGGTTGCGTGGTCGGCGCCTTCGCCGCCGGGCCGCTGGCGGCGCGCTGGGGCCGTAAAAAGGCGCTGATGCTGGCGGCGCTGCTGTTCACCGTGTCCGCCGTCGGCGCGGCATTGGCACCGACCTTCACCTGGTTCGTCATCTACCGCATCATCGGCGGCCTGGCGGTCGGCATCGCCGCCACCGTGTCGCCAATGTACATGTCGGAAGTGTCGCCGAAAGACATGCGCGGGCGGGCGCTCAGCATGCAGCAGTTCGCCATCGTGTTCGGCCAGATCGTGATTTTCTACGTCAACTTCAAAATCGCCAGCCTCGCCAGCGAAGCCTGGCTGGTGGAAATGGGCTGGCGCTGGATGTTCGCCTCGGGCGTGATCCCCTGCATCCTGTTCTGCATCCTGGTGTTCATTATCCCTGAATCGCCGCGCTGGAACGTGATGATGGGCCGCGACGATCAGGCGCTGGCGATGTTGACCAAGGTCTCCAACGCTGCCCACGCGCAGAATCTGCTGAAAGAAATCAAAGACTCGCTGCAGCAGGATCGGCAGCAACAACACCGGAAACTGAATTACGGCGACGTGCGGGTGCGGTTCATCCTGTTCGTCGGCTGCATGATCGCCATGCTGCAACAGGTGACCGGCGTCAACGTGATGATGTACTACGCGCCGGTGGTGTTGAAAACCGTCACCGAAAACGCGCAGGAAGCACTGTTCCAGACCATCTGGATCGGCGTGCTGCAGCTGGTCGGTTCGGTGATCGGCGCCATGCTGATGGATCGCATGGGCCGTATTCCGCTGATGCGTTACGGTACGCTGGGCACCATCGCCGGCCTGCTGCTCACCTCGTACGCGCTCTACACCCAGGCCACCGGCTATTTCGCGCTGTTCGGCATGCTGTTCTTCATGGTGTTTTATGCGCTGTCCTGGGGCGTCGGCGCCTGGGTGCTGGTGTCGGAGATCTTCCCGAACCGCATGCGCGCGCAGGGGATGAGCATCGCCGTCGGCTGCATGTGGGTCGCCAACTTCGCGGTATCGCAGTCATTCCCGATGATCAACGATCATCCTTACCTGTTCTCGCATTTCCACGGTGCCTTCCCGATGTGGATCTTCGCCGCCTGCTGCCTGTTCAGCTACTGGTTTATCGGCCGTTATATCCCGGAAACCAAAGGCGTCTCACTGGAAAAAATGGAGCAGGTGGTGCTGGCCAAACGCCACCGCCATCCTCTGCCCGACGGCAAGCCGCTGCCGCTGGAAAACGGCAAATCCTGATCTCTCACCCTGACCGCTGGAGTAATGCCTCATGACCATTGCGCTGGACCGCTTCTGCATTAACCGCAAGATCGCGCCGAATCTCGATCTGGACAGTTTTTTCCGCCTGGTGAAACGTTGCGGGCTCAGCAAGGTTGAGCTGCGCAACGACATGCCCAGCGGCAAGGTGACCGACGATCTGAGCGACGCGCAGCTCAACGCGCTTGCCGCACAATACGGCATCGACATCGTCACGATCAACGCCCTTGGCATGTTCAACCGGGTGGACGACCCGGCGGCGCTGCTGCAACGCGCCGAAGCGCTGCTGGCGCAGGCCCAGGCCATCCACAGCCGGGCGCTGGTGCTGTGCCCACACTGCAGCGCCGATGACCAGCGCAGCGAGCAGCAAAAACGGGATGACACCCTCGCCGCATTGCGGCTGCTGGCGCCGCTGTTTGCCCGCTATGGCGTACAGGGATACGTCGAACCGCTGGGTTTCGGCATCAGTTCGCTGCGATCGTCGCTGCTGACCCAGGCGATCATCCGCGATGCCGGCGCGCCGTACCGCATCGTGCTCGATACTTTCCACCACTATCTGAGCGGCGTGACGCAGGCCGATTTCGACGCCCAAATCCAGGTGGCGCAGATCGGCCTGGTGCATCTGTCCGGCGTGGAAGACGCGCGGGAGAAAGGCGCGTTGAGCGACGAAGAGCGCATCATGCTGAGCGAGGGCGATCGGCTGGAGAGCCGCCGTCAGGTGCAGAACCTGGAACGCCTGGGCTACGCCGGCATCTATGCCTTCGAACCTTTCTCTTCCCAGCTGGACAGCTGGAGTGAGGCGGATATCGAACGGGAAATCCGCCAGAGCATCGCCCTGCTGCAAGGGTAAAAAAAACGGCCTCCGCGGAGGCCGTTTTTCATGGCGTTACTTCAGGTTGCCGACCACCAGCTGGTGACGCTGGTTATAAAACTTACGGTAGGCCAGATAGCAGGCGATTATGGTCGACAGGCTGGCGGTGGAAAGCAGCATGAAGGTCACCATAATCTGGTATTTGATCGCTTTCACCGGATCGATGCCGGCGAAGATCAGCCCGGACATCATGCCCGGCAGGCTGACTAGCCCGACGGTTTTCGCCGAGTCCACGGTCGGGATCAGCGAAGCGCGGATGCTGTCGCGGATCAGCGCCGCCGAAGCGAACTTGGGCGTCGCCCCCAGGCTGAGCATCTCCTGAATCTTCTGCTGCTCGCTTTTGAAACGCTGGCCGAGGTTGGTGTAACACAGCCCCACCGCCACCATGGCGTTGCCGGCGATCATCCCGGAGATCGGGATCACCTGCATCGGCGTAAATTCGATAGACCCGGTCAACACCAGCACCGCCAGCGTCAGCACTGCACCGGTGGTGATGGCGATAAACGACGTCACGAAGGCGTGTTCGACGTACTTGCTGCGTTTCTTGGCGTTGTAGGCTGCGTTAAAGCAGATGAACAGCACCATCAGCACGGTGAGAACGGCGTTATCCAGGTCGAAAATATACTTCAGCACATAGCCGACGATGATCAGTTGCACCACCGCGCGGCAGATGCTCCAGATAATGTCCTTTTCCAGCGCCAGCTTTTCCCGATGGCTGATCAGAATGGCGACCACCACCAGGATCATCGACAAGCCCAAGGATTCGTTGGTGATGTTATGCTGATTCATGCTGTTGCTCCTGTTGCTCGGCGCGGTGCGCGCGCAGGGTGATCACCTCGTCCGCATGCGCTATCTCTTCGGTATCGTGCGTTACCCACAGCACCGCCAGCCGCTGCTCCGCCACCAGCTGATGAACGATTTCGTTGACGTTGCGCTTGTTTTCCTCGTCCAGCGCGCTGGTGATCTCATCGAGTAACAGCACCCGCGGCATAAACTGCAGGTTGCGGATCAGGGACACGCGCTGTTTTTCCCCGCCGGAAAGCTCATTGATGCCTTTAGTCAGCATCGCCTCCGGCAACCCGAAACGCGCCAAATCGGCCTTCATTTTCGCCGTGTCCGGCGACTGTTGGCGGATTTGATAGGGCAGCGCCAGATTGTCGTAAACCGTATTGCCGAACAGCGCCGGCGTCTGGAAACAATAAGAGACCTGCTTGCGGTACGCCTCCGGCGACATCTCGGCGATCGCCCGGCCGTCGAAATAGATATTTCCGCGGGTCGGATCCATTAAGGAAGAGATGATTTTCAGCAGGGTGCTTTTCCCGCAGCCGGAAGGTCCGGTGATCAGCTTGAACTCGCCTTCACCCAGGGTGAAAGAGACCGAGTCCAGGATCACCTGGTTGTCTATTTGATAATGAATATCATCCAATCTCAGTATGTCTTTCTTTTCCTTCATTACGATGCCGGCTCCCTACACCTGTTTCCGTCTGAGCGATAAGTATATGGCCGCAAAAAACATCTTAGCAATGCCTGCGCGGCGGGCGGGGAACGCAAAGGAGGATTGGCGGAGCGGAAAGCCCCGCCAAATGATAAGATTAATTAATGCTTAGCTGTAGGAATAGTCAAAAGCGACCGCCAGGGCCGAATCACTCTTTTTTCATCGCTGCCTGTTCGTCGCAGCTGTACCAGCGTAGAGAATTATTGATGCTGCGGTGGGTGCAGCGCACCTTGCCCTCCTTTTCCAACGCCAGCAGCAGGGTGCGGGTGGTATAGATGTTTTCACCGCATTTATCTGCCAGCTCGCGCGTCTTCGGCCACTGCTCCGGCGGGGGATGATGGCCCCCTGACCCTTCCACACGATCCCTGCACAATCCTTGCAACACATTCAGCATCAGCGATTTTCTGCTTTCAAACGTATTCGGCGCCTTGGCCATAGCATTCCTCCTGAGTGGTTACTGCTGAGCACCCCGCTCACGGTTGCACGTCCGCGATGCGCAGGGTGTAAATCATGGTGGCGTTCGGGGGGATCGCCGGCGGGCTGCCCTGCTTGCCGTATGCCAGCGCAGGTGGCACCACCAGGGTGATCGAGCCGTGGCGCTGCAGCTTCTCGATAGCGGCGCGAAACAGCGGCGGATAGCGCGTCAACGGCTGCGAGATCACCGTTCCCGCCAGCTCCATATCTTTGACCACCCGGCCGTCGGGCAAACTCTCGCGCACCACGATGTCCACCCGATCGTCGGTGCCAATCGCGCCGCTGCCGGCATAGTCGACCCGGTAGTAGAAACCGAGCGCATCCTGCTTCACCCCCTCCTGTCGGGCGAAATCGGCCAGGTAGGCCTTGCCGTCCGCAGGGGGAGTCTGCGCCTGCTGCAAACGCTGCTGCGCCGTGCGCAGCGCGCTGTCGATGGCGGCGTCATCCAACCGCAACCGACCGGCCAGGGTATCGGCGATGCCCGCCAGCAAAAGCTGCCTGTCCGCCTCCAGCCCTGCCCGTTGGTTCTCCTGCTGCAGATGCAAAATGTCGCGCCCCAGCGATACGCCGGCGGCATAGGCCTGCTTGTCCGCATCGCTGGCCAGCGGTGGCGCTTGCGCCGCCTGCCGCCGTTCTGTCAGCAAGGTTTCTATCCGCTGCCGTTGCTGCGCCAGCTGCGCGGTCAAACTTGCGCTGCGCTGTTCGGCTCGCGTCAACGAGGCGATCAGCACGCCCACCTCAGGCGCCGGCGCAATGGCCTGCTTCACCCCTTTCAACGCATTGATAAGCGGCCGAATATCGACGCCGACCGGCTCCCTTTTCGGCGCCGCAGCGGCCTGAGCCGCCGCCAACTGCAACTCCAACTGACGGATTTTCTCCGCCTGCTGTTGCAAAGAGTGCGTCAGTGCAGTTAAACGAGCGCCATCTGCGCCTGCGACGGCGGCCGGTTTAGCGGCCGGTACGGGCGCCGATTTGCGCTCGGCATCGTCCCTGGGCGCGGCCGGCGGCGCCTGCCGCTGTTCGGCAAACTTCAACAGGGCAGGAATGCCGTCGTCATCGGCGCAAACGGTCCCGCTCACCGCCAACAGCAGGATCCCTATCCCCCATCCTTGCGCACTGCGCTTCACGGCTACAGATTCTCGACCCGGTCAGACAGATCGGACATCAGCTCATGTTCGACGTCGGCGCAGAATTTCTCGGTTTTATATTGATAAAGCGCATCAATAGCTTTGCGGGTGCTTTCATCTACGTTGCCGCGCACCCCGGCATATCCGGAGGCGTTGGAAAGCAGGCCGTTAAAATAGGCGATGCGTTTTTGATAGATTTGCGGATTAATATTCTTTAAGGAATTAACCCGTTGCTGACAAAGCGCGATGCGCTGTTCATCAGATTTATCATTAGGATTGTTCTGTGAAAGTTTTTTCACGGAATTCAGGTTTGTTTTGCTACCGCCTGCACAGCCAGAAAGCGCCATAACAGAAAACAAAAATATGGCCAAACCCACCGCGCGGCGTCCGCCGCAAGCATTAATCATCGTTATCATTCCGTTTATAATCCTTTAATTGTCACGCAAGTCATCATTATGTAGCGAACGGCAGCAACGCATGCCTTAATTTGATTAATCAAAATGGGTTAGGCAGCGAAAAATCCCTATCACGTAATGCGATAGAATAATTCACTACCGGTGCAATTGTTATTTAATTGTTAACCAATTAGGTCTAAACGCTGGCTAAACGCGAATAAGAAACCCCACTCCTTCATGCACAAACAACCATGAAATAGCAATAAAAACAATAAATTATGTTTTATATTTTGTTTCAGTAAGGAAATTCAGCCTCTGCTGCCTAAGGGCGATATTAGCAAAACAATATTGTGAATTGTAGGTGCCACCCTATTTCCCCCGATCTAATATCTCGCATATCGTTATTTATATAGTGATTTATACTGGATAATATTTGTATACGATCTATTGATTTTAAAGCAAATATATTTCTTTTTCCTTTTGGTTTTATATTCTGAATTTGACTTAATTTAATAAAATCTATTTCCAAGCAATACTATTATTTGCAAGAATATTCCCAGCAACACGTCACACTTAAAACTCGTATTTTATTTACCAAGAAATCCATTGCTGATTTCCAAAATCTCGTTATTTCTCATAAATAACGGATGTTGGCGTATTGCCCAGAGCAAAAGGATCTGGCTCCAGCCGTACGGGCGGCGACATGGCGTTGCCGCCGCTGCGGGGGATTTAGATGTGCTGTTCTTTTTATTTAAAAACTCTCTACAGGAACTTGAGAAATGAAACTGAATAAATTAATGCTGGCAACCGTGATTGCTTTCGCTTCCGCATCTGTTGCTCATGCCGCATCTAATCAGGGCAGCGGTAAAGTCACCTTTACCGGCGAAATTATCGATGCGCCATGCAGCGTCGCACCGGAATCCGTTGACCAAACCGTGCCAATGGGCCAGATCAGCAGCCGCATCCTGGCCAACCAGGGTAAATCCAGCATGCAGCCTTTCAACATCGAACTGAAAGATTGCTCCATCTCCACCATGAAAAACGTCAAAGTGACCTTTACCGGTACGCCTGATCCGGTCAACAACAAATTGCTGGCTCTGAGCGGCACGGCAACCGGCGCCGGCATCGTGATCTACGACAACCTGCACTCCAAAGAAGTGGAACTGGGCACGGCGACCGACGGTCAGGGCCTGAACGACGGCGATAACTCGCTGAAATTCGCCGCTTACCTGCAGGGCAGCAGCGCCTCCGCCGCCGTGGTGCCGGGCGACTTCACCAGCGTGGCGAACTTCACCCTGGCTTACCTGTAATACCCCACAGGGGATGCCCCAGGGCATCCCCCGCTTTATTGCATGCCGACGAGAGCGGCAAGGGAACAGGGAAAGACAGGGAGACGCCAGCATGACTATCCGCCTTTGCGGTCTGTTGCTCATCGCGCTCAGCGTAGGCAACGCGGCGGCAGCGAAAAATCAGGGCCACGGCAAAGTCAGCCTGGGCGGCACCATCGTCGAAACACCGTGCGGCATCGCCAGCGACAGCCTGGATCAAACCGTCGATTTCGGTCTGATTTCCATGACCGACGCCTCACAGGACGGGCAATCGGTGCTGATCGGCAGCCGTCGCCATTTCACGATCAAACTGGTGAATTGCGAACTGGCCAGCCAGGTGAAGCCCGACTTTATCTATCGCGCGGCCAACGTCACGTTCGACGGCACCGCCGACAGCCGAGATCCTTCCCTGTTGGGCGTGTATGGCGAGGCGCAAGGCGTGGCTATCGAGCTGTTGACCGATACCGGCGCCCCGATCCCGCTCGGCAGCACGACGGCGGATTATCAGATCGTTGCCGGCGACAACACGCTGCGTTTCGGCGCACAGCTGCGCATACATCCCGATAAGGCGCGGGCGGGCGGCTTCAGCTCTCTGGCCAAATTCACCCTGTCTTATCTCTAGCGCCGGCGGGCGCTGCACAGCATTACGTATTCAGGTCGTACGGATGACCTGCTATTGGGCGCGGACTTGCCATGAGTGATTATGTTATGACGTCATTACTGACACGGAAACACCTACCTCTCCTCGTCATTCTGTCTTTCCTCTGGGTGCGTCCGGCATTTTCCGCCACGGAATTCAATACCGACGTCCTGGATATCGGCGAGCGCAGCAAAGTGGATCTTTCGCGCTTCTCCGACGCCGACTACGTCATGCCCGGCGCTTATTTGCTGGATATCAAGATCAACCAGAAAACGCTGCCTCAGCGCAGCATCCAGTATTTGCCGTCACCGGATAACAAGAGCGGCAGCCAGGTGTGCCTGCCGCCCGACCTGGTGGAAAAAATGGCGTTGAAGGAAGAGGCGGCCAAGAAAGTCACCCTGTGGCACGACAACCAGTGCGCCGACATTCGCGCGATCAAGGGCGCGACCGTCTCCGATCGCATCGGCGGCGGCGTGCTGGCGATCACCATCCCGCAGGCGTGGATGAAATACTCCGATCCCGACTGGACGCCGCCCGAACAGTGGGATGACGGCATTCCCGGCCTGCTGCTGGATTACAACATCAGCGGCCAGCTAGGCAAGCAGAGCCATAACAACAACACCGCCCAGAACCTGAGCAGCTACGGCACCTTGGGCGCCAACCTGGGCGCCTGGCGCCTGCGCGCGGACTTCCAGTCCAATTACAACCAGCAGGCCGGCGATCGCAGCACCGGTTTCGACTGGAACCAGATCTACGCCTACCGCGCGCTGCCGATGCAGGCCGCCAAGCTGACGGTGGGCGAGATCTATCTCGACTCCGGGGTGTTCGACGCCTATCGCTTCACCGGCCTCAACCTGGCCAGCGACGAGCGCATGCTGCCGCCTAATCTGCAGGGCTATGCGCCGGAAGTGCGCGGCATCGCCAAGAGCAACGCCAAGATCACCGTCTCGCAGGAAGGCCGCACGCTGTACGAAACCACCGTGCCCGCCGGGCCGTTCGCCATTCAAGATCTCAACAGCTCGGTACGCGGCAAGCTGGACGTCAAAGTGGAAGAGCAGGACGGCACCGTCTCGACCTTCCAGGTGGACACCGCCACCATTCCGTACCTGACCCGGCCGGGCTACGTACGCTACAACGTGGCGCTGGGCAAGACCTCGGCCTACGACCACCGCACTCAGGGGCCGCTGTTTTCCGCCAGCGACTTCTCCTGGGGGTTAAGCAACGCCTGGTCGCTGTATGGCGGCGCGCTGCTCGGCGGCGACTATAACGCCTGGGCGCTCGGCCTCGGCCGCGATCTGAACGTGTTCGGCGCCATGTCGCTGGACGTCACCCAGTCGATCGCCCGTCTGCCCGGCGAGCCGACCGCCAGCGGCATGTCGTTCAAGCTCAACTACGCCAAACGCTTCGACGAGCTGAACAGCCAGATCACCTTCGCCGGCTACCGCTTCTCACAGCGCAAGTTCATGAACATGTCGCAATATCTGCAGGAGCGTTACGGTGATTACGACAAGAATTACAACGGCCGACAGAAAGAGCTGTACACCATCACCGCCAGCAAAACCTTTATGGCGGAAGACACCACCAAGGCGATCACCGCCTACCTGACCTACTCGCACCAGACCTATTGGGACGCGCGAACTCAGGATCGTTACGGCCTGTCGGCCAGCAAGCTGTTCAGCATCGGCGATATCAGCAACATCACCGCCTCGCTGTCGGCTTACCGCACCTATTACCAGGGCCGCACCGACGATAGCGTGATGCTCAACTTCACCGTGCCGATCGGCGATCGCCGCCGTGTCGGCTATGCGCTGCAAACCAACAATGGCGATGTTACGCAGACCGCGTCGTACAACGACTACAGCGATCCGGACAATACCTGGCAGGTCAGCGGCGGCTTTAATCAGTCCGGCAAATCGCTGGCGCGCGGGTACTACACCCACAACGCCTCGTTCGGCTCGCTGAACGCCAGCGCCTCTTATCAGCAGGACAGCTACTCGTCGATCGGCGGTTCGTTCCGCGGCGGCCTCACCGCTACCCGGTACGGCATCGCGGCGCACCAGAACTCGAGCAACGGCGGCAGCCGCATGATGCTCGACACCGACGGCATCGCCGGCGTGCCGATCAACAACGGCCGCGCCTACAGCAACCGTTTCGGGCTGGCGGTGATTTCCGACATCACCAGCTACTACAACACCGACACCCGCATCGACGTCAACAAGCTGGCGGACGACGTCGAGGCCACCCGCGCAGTAGTGCAAGGCACGCTGACCGAAGGCGCCATCGGCTACCGCCACTTCGAGGTGGTGAAAGGCAGCAAGCTGCTGGCCACCATTCGCCTTGCGGACGGCAGCGAACCGCCGTTCGGCGCCGCGGTGCTGAGCGAGAAAGGCCGCGAGGTCGCGGTGGTCAACGACGGCGGCTCGGTCTACCTGACCGGCGTACAGCCGGAGGAAAAACTGGACGTCGCCTGGGAAGGCCAACGCCGCTGCCGCATCGTGATCCCGGGCGCCGCCAAGCCGCTGGACCAGCTGCTGCTGCCGTGCGCCACCCTGTAATCCGTAACGCTGAGAAATGATGACATGAACAAACACCCGATAACGCTACTGACCGCCGCCGGCCTGGCCTTGAGCGCCGTACTGCCCACCGCCGACGCGGCGATATCGCTGGATCGCACGCGCGCCGTCTATGTGAGCGACGCCAAATCGATCAGCCTGAATATCGTCAACGAAAACAAAGAGCTGCCCTTCCTGGCGCAGTCCTGGCTGGAGAACGAGCAGCACCAGAAAATCACCTCGCCGCTGGTGGTACTGCCACCGTTGCAGCGCGTGGAGCCGAGCGAGCGCAGTGTGGTGCGCATCACTAAAACGCCGGAGGCGGATCGCCTGCCGCAGGATCGCGAGTCGGTGTTCTACTTCAACCTGCGCGAGATCCCGCCGAAAAGCACCAAAACCAACGTGATGCAGCTGGCGCTGCAAACGCAGATCAAGCTGTTCTACCGGCCGAAGGCGATTGTCGCGCCCAAGGGTGAAGTGTGGCAGGAAAAGCTGGTGTTCCGTAAAAGCGGCGGCGCCATCACCGTCGACAACCCGACGCCGTTTTACATCACCCTGACCGGCATGACGCGGCAAACGCAAAAACAGGGCGGCGGCGCGATTGGCGGTTTTCAACCGCTGATGCTGAAGCCGAAATCCAGCGAAAGCCTCAAGCTGCACGACACCGGCATGAACAGCTTCGTCATCACCTACATCAACGACTACGGCGGCCACCCCGAGCTGCGCTTCGCCTGCAACGGCAGCGTTTGCACCGCCGTGCCCGAGAAAAAATAAGGAGGTCCAGCATGGCTGAATTCACCGATCGACTGCGTCCGCTGCTGTTCGGCGCGCTGCTGTGCGGCGGCAGCGCGCTGGCGGCAACGCCGCTGGGCGTGATCGAAGGCACGACCGGCACCGTCAGCTTTCACGGCGGCCTGCTCAGCTCTCCCTGCAGCCTGACGCCGGATAGCCGGGATCAGGCCGTCGATCTGGGCGACGTCAGCGCACGCGACTTCCGAAACACCGGCGATCGCAGTGCGCCGGTGCGTTTTCGCCTCTCGTTCCGCAACTGCCTGCTGGGCGCGCGAGCGCTGGCGGATAACCCGGCCGGCCCGCGCAACGGCGACGCCGGCCGCCTCTACCTGCAGGGTGAGCAGGCCGCCACGCTGGTGTTCCTCGGCGAAAGCGACGTCAACAATCCGTCGCTGCTGAAGCTGAACGGCGGCGTGCAAGGCATCGGCCTGCGGCTGCAAGATCAGCAGGGCCGCGCGCTGGAACTGAATCAGCGCAGCCGCCCCTACATTCTGCAGCCCGGCAGCAACACCCTGTGGTTCAGCGCCAGCGTGGAATCCACCCAGCGGGCGGTGATGGCGGCCGGGTTCGCCGCCGTGGCGCATATTCAGGTGATTTACCTGTGAGGTTCGAGAACGCAATGAAAACTCAACTGACCAAACTTTGCCTGCCGCTGGCGATCGCGCTGGCGGCCCCCGCCGCCTGGGCCAACGGCTATGTCACGCCGGACGGCGGGCCGAAACAGTTCTATATCGACCTCAATCAAAGCAACATCACCAACCAGGTGGGGTTCACCAAACAGTTTCCCTATTCATTAGGCGGTACCTATACCGGCAAGGCCTACTGCGATACGCCGATCCCCCGAAGCCCGCACTTTTACAAGTCGGATTCGGCGCTGCCCCCCTCTGACTACGGCAACGGCTTCCTACAGTTGAACGACTTCCTGGATTTAAAAGCCGAAGTGTGGATTGCAGGTAATAAGAAGGCCTATGTCACCGTGCCTTTTTACAACGAATCCAACGAGTATCCCAATCACAGTTGCTCACCGCCTTATGTGCAGGTCAACAACTATGAAAGCGGTTCAAAAGGCCGCATCACCTTCCGGGTGCGCAAGAAGATCATCAACGGCGTCGAGATTAACGATCGGCAGATCATCGAGATGTACGGCCGTCTCGGCTCGACCGACGGCGGCTTCGGCCCTAATCCGATGGCGCAGGTGTTTATCCAGTCCGCGATCCTTTATGTGCCGGATAAATGCGTGGTGAACGAAGGCCAGCTGATCAACGTGGAGTTCGGCGAGATCGGCGGCAGCGATCTCAACGGCTCGAACTACCCGCAAAGCATCCCAGTGCGTTTCCAGTGCGAGGGCGGCAGCTTCGAGGACGGCACGCTGAACATCAAGCTGGCGGTGTCGGGTACGGCGGCCTCCTTCAGCAACGAGGTGTTCAAAACCGACAAGAACGATCTCGGCATCCGGCTGACCCACAACGGCCAGCTGGTCATCCCGAATGAGTTTTATCCGGTGCCGAACATCGGCAACGGCGGTTCCTGGAACCTGGTGGCGGCGCCGTTCGCCAACGGCGGCGCGGAGATCGGTGAAGGGGAATTCAACGCGTCGGCCACCATCGTGGCGGCATTCCAGTAACCGAGGGAGGAACGAAAAAATGCGTCTACGCGCTTTAACGCTGCTGGTCTGCGCGCCCTGGTGGGTTGCCGTCATGCCGGCAGCGGCGAACACCGAGCTTATCGGCGCGCCGGTGCAGTTCCACGGTACCGTGGTGAGCCGCCCGTGCAATATCGAACCGCAGTCCGCCGATCAACTGGTGGAGATGGGCACGGTGATCGTCAAAACCCTGTACCGCTACGGCCATACTACGCCGGTGCCGTTCAGCATCAAGCTGACCGACTGCAAGACCACGGTGTTCAAATCCGTCAGCGTGACCTTCAGCGGCACCGAAGACGGAGAACTGCCGGGCAAGCTGGCGATCAACAACGGCGCGAACGGCGCCGCCATCGCCCTGTTCGATCATCAGGGCGCGGACATCGATTTGAACAAGGCCACCAGCGCCGTCGCACTGCAAAACGGCCCCAACAGCCTGAACTTCACCGCCTATGTGCAGGGGAGGCCCAGCGCGATTCAAAACCAAAGCATTACCGAAGGCGAATTCACGTCCGTCGCCAATTTTGTGCTGGCGTACCAATAAGCCCCGCACCTTCCCAGGGAAATCAGGAAAACGACCGGCGCGCAATCGCCGGCGATTGGCCGTCACCGTTCGCTCCGGCGCGGCCTTTTAAGGAGGCACCCATGCCAGATATTCGCTTCACGCTGTTCGACAGCGATAACTTCTACCAGCAGGGGCTGCGTCTGCTGCTGCAGGACTATCTGCACTCCCTGAACGAATGCCATCGCCTGTACCCGCAGTTCTCGCCGCTGGCGCTGCAGGCATTGGATAACATCGAAATCGTGCTTCGCACGCCGGAAGAGCGCTGGGGCTGCGCCAGCTGCTATCAAAGCCCCTACGGCACCCCGCGCCAACGGCAGCTGACCCTGCTGATCCTCGACGACGCGACCCAGCAACAGGTAAAAAATTCACCGCCGCTGTTCAGCATTCATCGGCGCGATTCGGCCTACGCCATCCGCCTCAAGCTGCAGATGGCGTTGGAAAAGTTCATCCAGCACCCGTGGGTGGCGCTGCACGCCGCCGGCACGTGGAAATGCCAGGCTTGCCGCATCGCCGCGCTCAGCCACTGCGAGAAAAAGGTGCTGGGTTTGATGAGCAGCGGCATGTCCGCCTGCAGCATCGCCGGCCTGCTGCAACGCAGCCAGAAAACCATCAGCGCCCATAAACGCTCGGCGATGCGCAAGCTGAACGTGCGTAAAAACAGCGAGTTGAATAAGGTGCTGCTCAATCAGCGGGGTTTGGGTTGAGGGCGATAACACACCATTATGCGCCAGATTGCCGAAACATCGCCGCCAACATATCGACAAGCAGCGCCGCATAATGGCCGGCGGGGTCGAGATCGGGATCGAATACCGTCACCGTCATGCCGCAGCACAGCGGATTTTGCAGCAGACGCGCGCCGATATTCTCCAGCCATTGCCGATCGATGCCGGGTGACCCCGGCGAATCGACCGCTGGCATCACTGTTTGGTCGAGCACGTCCACGTCGAAATGCAGCCAGAAACGCCACTGCGGCTGCGCGGCCAATACCCGCTCGATACGCCGGACAATTTCCGCCTCGCCGATCTGATGGGCGGTAAAAACGTCGATGCGCTCGATCGCCGTCTGCGCAATATCCGGCCAGGCGAAGTCTGCATGCCGGTTTTCGCGCTCCCCCAGCTGCACAATTTGCCGTTCCGGCACCAGCGGCGGCGCGATGCCGGGCCAGGTCGTCAGCAGGGGCTCGCCGCGGCCGCTCGCCAGCGCCAAATCCATCCCTGCCGCCGCCCCCAGCAGCTGTGCGGTATCGTAGTTGCCGGGGTGGCGAAAGTCGCTGTGGCCATCGATATGCACCAGCGACAGTGGCCCCGCCCGGCGCGCCCCGGCCAGCGCCCCCAACAGGATCGAACAGTCGCCGCCGACAACCAACGGAAAGTCTCCTTGCCCCTGCACAGCGGCCACCGCCTCCGCCAACTGTAGATTGAAGGCGCGGATAGCATGCCCATTGCGGATGCGAGTGCCGGGCTGCGCCAGCGGCGAATAAGGCCGTTGCGGCAAGGTGCTGACCGCGCTCGCCGCCAGCCTTTCCACCAGCCGCTGCGCCATCAGCGCCTGCGGCGCCCGCCAGACGCCGGGCACATGGCCGGGCCGCAACGGCCGCAGGCCCAGATTGCTCGGTGCAAGAATGAGGTGCATACGCGCGATCTCCGTGCAAAAAACGTCGTCGTAGCCAAAAGCATAAGCGCCGCAGCGCCGGGCGCGCGTTCTTTTTTCAATCTTGCATGGCGCATAGCGAACAGGGCAAAAGCGGTTTACTCTGAATGTCTATTTTCACACCGTAAAGCGAACCGGAATTCATGCCCAGAACAGCCAAAGTCGTTGACGTTCCCGCACTCGGCGAGCTCGATCGCCAAGCGGGTCAGCTTAGCCACCAGCTGGCGCAGGCTCTGCGTCAGGCCATCCACCGCGGCGATCTGAAAGCGGGCGATCTGCTGCCCTCGACGCGCCGGCTGTCGGCGGCGCTGAATCTGGCGCGCGGCACGGTGTTGGAGGCGTTCGCCCAGTTGACGGCGGAAGGTTTTCTCGAACCGCAGCCCGGCTCCGGCACCCGGGTCGCTCACTATCAGGCACCGCGCCGCCTGCCCCACGCCACCGTACAGGCCAGTCCGCCGCCGGCGATGCCGCTTTCTTCACAGGCGCAGCATCTGGCGCGCTTTGCCGCTCAGGCGCGGGCGCTGCCGCCGGTGCCGTTCACCGTCTCGGTGCCGATCGGCGATACCGCGCCCGACGATGTCTGGCGGCGGCTCGGCAACCGCATCCGGGCACGCGGCCCCGGCGCGCCTTCGGGCTATGGCGATCCTCTGGGCGCATTGCCGCTGCGCGAAGCCATCTGCGACTATGTGCGGCGTTCCCGCTCCGTGAACTGCACGCCGCAGCAAATCCTCATTACCTCCGGCACCCAGCAGGGGTTGTATCTGGCCGCGCAGATCCTGCTGGACGCCGGCGACAGCGCCTGGGTGGAAGACCCCGCCTACGCCGGCATTACCGCCATTTTCGACAGCCTGTTTCGCGACCGCCGCATGGTCAGGGTGCCCGTCGCCGACGACGGCATCGACGTCGCCGCGGGCATCCGTCTGGCCGCCGACGCCCGCGCCGCCTTTGTCACGCCGTCGCATCAATATCCGCTGGGCATGCCGATGAGCATGGCGAAAAGAAGCGCCCTGCTGGCCTGGGCCAGAGAGCGGCAGGCCTGGATCGTGGAGGATGATTACGACAGTGAGATGCGCTATGCCGGTCATCCGTTCCCCTCGCTGCAAGGGCTGGCACCCGAACGGACGCTCTATCTCGGCACCTTCAGCAAGGTGCTGTTCCCGTCATTGCGGCTGGGTTACGCCATCGTGCCGCCGCCGCTGGTCGACGCGTTTTGCGGCGCCAGGATCCTGATGGATCGCCATCCGCCCAGCGCAGATCAACACGTGCTGGCCGCCTTTATCGCCGAAGGGTATCTCGACCGGCATATCCGCAAAATGCGCGGCGTCTACGCCGAGAAACGCCGGGTGCTGATCGAGGCGATCAACGCGCATATCCCGGCCGAGTTGGCGATGGTGCAGCCCTGCGATCAGGGCATGCATATGGTGCTGTGGCTGAGGAAAGATCTCGACGACGCACAGATCGCCCTGCGCGCCAACCAAGCCGGGCTGGCGCTGCGGGCGGTATCGCCGATGTATGCACCCGGCAACGGCGAACCGGGGCTGGTGCTGGGGTTGGGCGGTTATGCCGATCGCCAGGTACAACAGGCGGTGGAGCGGCTCGCAGAGGTGATCCGAACATGCGCCCGCAACGGTGCCTAGCGGGAAAAACGTTTGGCGCCGAACACGCAAACTACCACGCCGGCCATCACGGCGATCATCATCGGCTGAACGGTCTCATGCAGCAGCCAGCCCGCCAGCGCCAGGCCGAAAAACGGCTGCAGCAGCTGCAGCTGGCCAACCGCGGCGATGCCGCCCTGCGCCAGGCCGCGATACCAGAAGATAAACCCGATCCACATGCTGAACACCGAGACATAAACCAACGACAGCCACGCCTTGCCGCTGACCACGGGCCATCCGGCCGGCGCCGCTAGCCAGGCGGCCGCCAGCGTCAACGGCAACGCCACCACCAGCGCCCAGGAGATCACCTGCCAGCCGCCGATCCGGCGCGACAGCACCGCACCCTCGGCATAACCCAGGCCGCACAGCAGCACCGCCCCGACCATCAGCGCATCCCCCAGCCAGGAGCCGCCGCTCCCCTGGCTCAGTGCGAAGGCCCCCACCAGCGCGGCGCCGACGCCCGAAAACGCCCAAAAAGCGGGCTTGGGCCGCTCTCCGCCGCGCAAAACGCCAAAACCGGCGGTCGCCAGCGGCAGCAGGCCGATATACACCAGCGAGTGCGCCGAGGTGGTGTGCTGCAGCGCCAGCGCCGTCAGCAGCGGAAAACCGATGACCACGCCGAGCGCCACAAACAGCAGCGGCGCTAAATCGGCCCGCGTCGGCCGCGCCTGGCAGGTAAGCAGCAGTGCGCACAGGGCCAGCAAGGCGGCGATCGCCGCCCTGACCGCGGTCAAAAACAGCGGATCGAGCTCCAGCACTGCCACCCGGGTAGCGGGCAACGAGCCGCTGAAGATAATCATGCCGATGAAGCCGTTCATCCAGCCCTGAGCCGAATGCCCGGCGGCGGGATGAGCGGTAGAGGTAACCACAAGAGTTTTTTCAGACTGGCTGTCCATGATGCGAACGCTCCGCACGCCTGAGGCATACCGAAATCGGCAACCCGCGAGGCGATGCCATAAGTGAAAGAGAACATCGTTCCCCAGCGCAGCTTGCCGGGGCTGCGTTCTATTTTTCAGATAAAGCGGTTCAGAGACAGGTCCAGATAGCGAGATTATCGCTGTACCGGTTAGCAAAGCGCGGCGCTAACGCCAAAGAAGGGCGTTTTTCGGGCTGTCCTTGGCCGTTTGGCGGCGCAGTCGGCGCGGTATCATGGACTTTTATGCGTTTTTGTAGAACAGGACAAGGTGCGGCGCCGTGGTGAAACCCTTCTTACGCAGTGGCAGTTTGGATGATGTGCTGGCTTTAGGCGAGAACGGGCAACCGGTCTACGCCTGCGCGCAGCAGCTGCGGGAAACCCTGCGTCTTCGCCGGCAGCAGCAGGCCGCCGACTGCCTGGCGATCCCGCAGCCGAACGAAAACGGCACCCGCATCGACTGGTATGCGCCCTTCCCCGGCAAGGTCACCTCCTGGCTGGCGGCGAGCGATGCCCAGCGGGCGCAGGCGGTGCGCCACCTGGAACACTGCCTGACGACCTTCCGCAGCCTGACGGAACAAACCCAGGCGACCGATCACCCCAGCCACCGCCTGTTCGGCGCGCTGCTGGCCAAAGCGATGCATATCCCCGATCCCAACCACGTCTATCTGGTGGACGACCGGCCGGTGCTGACCTTTTGGGGCTTTATCAAACCGCAGGCGCAGAGCCCGGACGATCCTTTGGCCTGCCTGCGGCCTGCCGAAACGGAAGTGGAAAAACCGGCGCCGATCGCCGCCGCCCCGCGCAAGCCGGCCATGGCCGAGCCGGTAACACCGGCTCCGGTAGCAGAACCTGAACCGGTGCCCACCCCGGCCGAAACCGTCGCGCCCCCGGTAGCCGCACGCCCACGCCGGCGCCGCGCTATCTGGATAGGGTTACCGCTCATGCTGCTACTGGGCGGCGCCTTGGCCGGCTGGCTGGGCCGTTCGCCGACCCCGCCTGCGCCAGAGCCGGCACCGCTGGCCGCAAAACCGCAGCCGGTGTCGCCGGTGAAGGCGGCCGCACCGTTGCCAAAACTGCACTTGCCGCTGGCACACGCGACGCTGATGCCGCCACCACCGGCGCCGGTCCTCCCGCAGCCGGTGGACAAAAACGCTCTGGTGCTGCCACCCGAAGCGGTAAAGGCCGGTTCCACCCGTTTTCTTAACGGCAAATGGCGCGCCACGGTGGCGCTGAAAGATCCGATCACCGGCAAACGCCCCAGCCTGCAATACCGTCTGAACGCGGGCAAGGGCAACGCCATCATCGCCTACGGCGACGGCGTCAGCTGCCGGGTGGCGGTCGAGGCCGGGCTGATGCAGTCCGGCAATCTAGTGATCAACAGCCGAACCAAGGCACGCTGCAGCGACGGCAGCCGCTACCAGATCCCGGAAATCGTCTGCCGCCAGGGCGAGACCGGGGCGGCGGAGTGCACCGGCCGCTACGATGCGGACACCACCTATCCCATGACGTTCAAGCGCGAGAGTAAATGATGCTGGCACCCCTTACGGACTACAAACACGGCATTACGCTGATTCAGGACAGTGGCATCCAGTTTCTGGACTTTGCCCTGACGCCGCTGCTGGACGCCGAGTTTCCCGGCAAATTCGTGCGCAAGACCGCCAGTGGCCCGTTGCTGCGCCTGCAATGGGAGGCCGAGAGCGGCAAATACCAGTTGCCGGCCGAAGGCGGACAGGCCGCCGAGGTGGTACGGCCGGAGTTCAGCTACCCGCTGCAGCAGTCGCTGCGCCTGCTGGATAAGCTCTGGCTGCCGTTGCCGTTCCTGCGCCACACCCCGGCGGGCGTGTTTTTATCAGGCCCGGATAACTGGGCGCGCCTGCAGGTGGTGCAGTTGGATGAGCCGGATCAGGACGGTCATCTGCTGCGCGTGGTGCTGGCCTTCGACACCCGCGCCGCCGCGCCCGGCCAGGAAGCGCTGGCGCCGGGCGAGAGCGATCTCGGCGCCGGCCTTAACTTCGCGCTGGCGCACCGCAATCACGAGCTGGGCGAGTTTCTCGATCTGACCTGGGTGGACGGCTGGCTGCGCGAGGCGTTCAGCCAGCGCGCCGTCGAGCTGGAACAACGCGCCGAGGCGGAGATCAACGCCGGGCTGAAAACCTTCGAGTACCAGGCGCACTACCTCAACCTGCTGCACATGCTCGGCCATCAGCTGGCGGTGCCGCAGATAAAAATGGCGGCTGCGACGCTGCAACAGCCGGCGATCGACGTCGATCTGGTGCTGGACGTCGGCAACTCTCACACCTGCGGCGTATTGGTCGAAGACCATCCGGAAGAGAGCAACGGCCTGAAGCAAACCTATGAGCTGCAGCTGCGATCGCTGTCCGAACCGCATCGCGTCTATAACGAACTGTTCGAGAGTCGGGTGGAGTTTTCTCAGGCCGTCTTCGGCAAGCCGCATCTGTCTTTCCAGAGCGGGCGCGACGACGCCTTCCAATGGCCCTCCATCACCCGGGTCGGCCGCGAAGCCGCGCAATTAGCGCAGCGACGCGAAGGGCATGAAGGCACCACCGGCATCTCCAGCCCGCGCCGCTATCTGTGGGATGAGGAGCGCTATGCGCCCGGCTGGCGCTTCAACGAACGGCACGAACCGATGGCCGCCGCCGCGCCGTTGACCACGCTGATCAACGATGAGGGCATGCCGCTGTCCGCCCTGCCGACGGCGCAACGGCTGCCGGTATTCGCCGCCCATTACAGCCGCAGTGCGGTGATGAGCCTGATGTTGAGCGAGCTGTTGGCGCAGGCGCTGATGCAGATCAACAGCATCGCCCAGCGCAGCCGCATGCCGAACGCCGCCGCACCGCGCCGTCTGCGCGCCATCATTCTGACGCTGCCTTCGGCGATGCCGAAGCCGGAGCGCGAACTCTTCCGCCGCCGTATGCAGGAAGCGATCGGGCTGGTATGGAAAGCCCTCGGCTGGCACCCGCAGGATGCGCCGTTCGATGGCGAACACACCCGCTTCCCGGCGCCGCAGGTGCAGATCGAGTGGGACGAAGCCACCTGCGGCCAGATGGTCTATCTGTACAACGAAACCCAGGTGAACTTCGCCGGCCGCACCGATGCCTTCTTCGCCGCCATGGCGCGGCCCGATCGGCCGCTGGCGCCGGGTGAACAGGCCGGCAAGACATTGCGCATCGCCTCTATCGACATTGGCGGCGGCACCACGGATCTGGCGATTACGCACTACTCGCTCGACGACGGCGTGGGCAGCAACATAAAAATCAATCCGCGCCTGCTGTTCCGCGAGGGCTTTAAGGTCGCCGGCGACGACATCCTGCTGGACATCATTCAGCAGTTTGTCCTGCCCGCCGTACAACAGGCGTTCGAGGCCGCCGGCGTGAGCGCCGCAGCGGCGCTGATGGATAAGCTGTTCGGCAACGAAGGGCGCATGGACGGGCTATCCACCCTGCGCCAGCAGGCCGCGCTGCAGATTTTCATGCCTGCCGGGCGCGCGCTGCTCGGTGCCTATGAAGAATACGATCCGCTGGACAGCCGCGCGGAAATCGCCGCCAGCCTCGGCGATCTGCTGCCGCAACGGCCGACGCCGCAGGTGCTGGCGTTTATCAACGGCGAAGTGCAACGCGAAGCCGACAGCGACGCCTTCGATATCCTGCACACGCCGCTGGTGATCCGTCTGGCCGACCTGCACGCCGCCTTCTTGTCCGATCGCATCGGCATCGGCCACTGTCTGCGCCTGCTGGCCGAAGTGGTGGCGCTGTATACCTGCGACGTACTGCTGCTGACCGGCCGCCCGGCGCGCTTCCCCGGCGTACAGGCGCTGCTGCGCCACCTGCAGCCGCTGCCCGCCAGCCGCATTCTGCCGCTTGAGGGCTATCACACCCGCAGCTGGTATCCGTTTAACAAACGCGGCCGCATCGACAATCCCAAATCCACCGCCGCCGTGGGCGCCATGCTGTGCCTGCTGGCGATCGATCTACGGCTGGAAAGCTTTTACTTCAACGTCGGGGATTTCCAGCCCTATTCCACCATTCGCTATCTGGGCATGCTGGACGGCAACAACATGCTGGCGGACGATAACGTCTACTACCGCGACATCGATCTGGATCGCGCCGATTTCGCGCTCGACCCCGCCGGCAGCTTCCAGCTGCGCGGCCCGCTGCGTTTGGGCTTCCGCCAGCTGGACAACGAACGCTGGCCGGCCTCGCCGCTCTATACGCTGACCATCAATGACACCCAGCTGGCGCGCAAGCTGGCCGGCGACGCGGTGATCAGTCTGCGGCTGGCCATCACCGCCAGCGCCGAACAGGGCGCTGAGAGCGTCAAGATCGCGCAGGCGCTGCTGGCCGACGGCAGCCCCGTCCCGGCGCACCACCTGCAACTGAAACTCAATACCCTGGCTGCCAGCGCCTCCGGTGCGACCCACTACTGGATAGACAGCGGGAGCATTTACCCACGATGAACACACAAACCTTCGCCCCAGCGGCCCCGAATAACGCGCTCAGCGCCGGCATTTTGCAGGCGATCGACTGGGTGGACGCCGCACGCCGCCAATCCCCCCGCCTGGAGCGGGAGGCCGATCGCCTGATACAGCGTCTGCGCCGTTGCCATAACCGCGCCGCCCGGTTGGAAAACACCCGGCCTGCGCAGCTCGCCATCGGTTTGTATGGCCACAACGCCGCCGCCAAAAACCATTTACTGGCGGCGCTGGCGCCGGGCGCAAAGCGCTTCAACGCGGACATTTCGCTCGCGGTGCGCTACTGCACGGCGGCCGAAGCGGGCCCCGCCGAGTATCCGATCGCCCTCGCCCTGCTCAATGAAGCGCAGTGGCTGGCCATCACGCTCGACGCCGCGGCGATGAGCGGCTTCCGCCCGGACTGGGACGCCCGCGCGATCGCCGACCATCTGCAGACGCTGGCGCGCCATCGCCAAACGATCGCCGTCGACGGCCTTGACGGCAACGATGTGCTGGCGCTGTGGGACAGCCTGCGCCGCCACGGCGGCAAAGCACAACACACGCTGGACAGGCACTTCTGGCCGCAGGCGGTGACGCTGGCGCCGCAGTTGAGCATCGACGATCGCGCGCGCCTGTTTGCGCCGCTGTGGGGGGAGGAGCCGACGCTGACGGCGCGTTATCGCCAGTTGGCGCACGCGCTGCAGGCCCTCGGCGGCAGCCGGCAGGTTCACGCTCCGCGCCGCGCGCTGGCGCTGCTGACGGCGAGCACCGCGCCGGAAAACGCCGCGTTCGCCGTGCTGACCGAACAAGGCGATGAGCGGGAGGTTGGGCTAAGCGATCTGGCCTGGCTGACCGCTGAAGTGACCACCGCCCTGCCGCCGGCGGCGCAGGCAGGCCTGCCCGCCGACGTAGCCCTGATCGACCTGCCCGGCAGCCGCAGCTGCCCGCAGGCAGAGCCAACGCAGCGCCTGCAGCAGGCGAAGCGCGCCCATTTGCTGACCCGCTGTGCGGACGGCCTGCACGCCAGCCTGCTGCTGGTGACCGATGCCGCCGCAACGCCGCAGGACGCCGCGCGCATCGGCCAGGCGCTCGCCGGCTGGGTCGACCACACCCAGGGGGAAACCCCGGCGCTGCGCCAGCGCCGCAAGCCCGGTTTAATCTGGGCTATCACGCCGTTCGACCAACGCCAGGAAGGCAAATCGCGCCCCGACGACGCCGTTCAGCGCCAGGTCGGCGAACCCGGTGACAGCTGGGCCACGCTGCTGGCGCTGGATGAGCAGGATTGCCGCCGCATGGTGAACTACCTGGCCGCACAGGCGCGCCCGGCCCACAAGCAAGCGCGCTTGCTCGAGCTGCGCGAAGAGTTGCAGCGCGAGCTGACGGAAAGCCTGCTCGGCAACTGGCTCACCGCCGCCGATCCGCACGCGACCCAACAACGCGCCCAACAGCTGCTGCGCGCGCTGCAGGCGCAGGCCGGCCGCCACGGCGAACTGCTGGAACGATTGTTGCCCCAGCGCGATACGCTGCGCCAGCTCTATCAGCAACAGCAGCACGCCGCGCCGACCCCGACGGCGACGCCTTCACCGTTCGGACTGGATATCGATCTGTTCGGCGCGCAAGAACCCGCGGCGGCGGGCGGACAGCCGGCATCGCCTTTTGCCGCGCGAATCTTCGCAGACTGGATCAATCATCTGCGCGCACTGCCGGACAACCGGCAGCTGTTGGACCTGCTCGGCGTCGACAAACCGCACCTCGAACTGTTGGTCGATGCACTGATCGGCGCCGCCTGCCGCCTGCAGCTCGATGATGAGCTGCAGCGCGCACTGTGCGCCGGCGGCCTGCCGGAACAGGGGGAAGATCGGCAGATCAGCCAGGCGTTGGCGCTGCTGGGCGACTTCGTCGCCTGGCTCGGTTTCCAGCGGCGCGATGCGGCAATGCGTCCCGAGAGCCGCGTCAACCCCGGCCAGCCGATCTTTACCCCGCCGCCGCAGCCGGCGGTGGACTGGAGCGGCCAGCAGCGGCTCACCCGGCTGGCGCCGACGCCGACCAAAAATACCGCGTTTTATATCTATGACTGGCTGATCGGCCTGCAGACCTTGCTGGCGGAGAATGCGGCGCAGGCGCAGCCCGCGCTGGCAGACGAGCAGCGCGCCGAGCTGGCGGCGATCGTCGCCGCCCTGCGCGCTGTACCGTAGCGGACACAATCCGGGTCGGACACCGCCGCGCAGTTAGTGGCAGGCCGGCCCGGCCGACATCACTTCGCGGAAATGGGTGACCAGCGGGCGCAGGTTGGCCTTGTGCCACACTGCCCACAGCTGCGTGGTGTATTGCATCCAGGGCAGTTCGCGCAGCACCACGCCCTGCGGCGCGTTATGCCGCAAGCTGTGCTGGATCAGCGTCATCCCCAACCCGGCGGCGACCAGCCCCAGCGCGGTCAGCGGCTCGCCCGCTTCCAGTCGAATATCCGGATCGAACCCGGCCTTCACGCAGGCCGCCACGAAGTCGTCGCGCGAATGGGCATCCTCTTTGTGGATCACCGAGATCCAGGCCTGATCGGTGAGATCCTCCGGCTGCAGCGTTTCCCTGTCCGCCAGCGGATGCGTCTGCGGCAGGGCCAGCAGCATGCGATCGTCCAACACCTGCGTATAGTCTAAATCCTGATCGTCGCGATCCGGCGCCGTATTGACCAGCGCTACATCCAGGCTACGCTGCCGCAGCCCTTCCAGCTGCATGGAAGAAGGCTGGCTGTAAAGTACGATGTGCACATCCGGCCGGGAAACCCGCAGCGATCGCAATGCGTTCGACAAGACGCCGGAGTGCATCGCATTTTCGATATAGCCGATGCACAGCCCGCCGTCCTCCCCCCGTCCCAAGCGGCGCCCGAGCGACTCGAGCCGGTTGGCGTGCGTCAATAGCGCGCGGGTTTCGGCCAGAAACGTCTGGCCGTCGGCGGTCAGGCGGATGCGTTGCTGATTGCGCTCAAACAACATCAACCCGAGGCGCTCCTCAAGCTGGGAAATCTGCCGGCTCAGTGGTGACTGGGAAATGTGCAACCGTTCGGCGGCGCGGCCGACGTGCTCTTCTTCCGCCACCGCGACGAAGTATTTCAACTGGCGTAAATCGATCATGTGAGACCTTAAAGGACTTAACTTAGACAAATTATGTCCTATCAAGTCACAACTTGCCACGTTATCTTTAGCCTCGTGACGGGGCAGACGCGGTATGCGCCCCCCAATTTCCCTGAAAAGATAATGTATTGAGGATTCACCATGAGCATCAAAAATATTTTACCCGGCAAGATCGGTTTGGGCGGCGCGCCGCTCGGCAATATGTTCCGCGCCATTCCAGAAGAAGAAGCGCTGGCTACCGTAACCAACGCCTGGGACTTGGGCATCCGCTACTTCGACACCGCACCGCTTTACGGTTCCGGCCTGTCGGAAATTCGCATGGGCGAAGCGCTCTCTCAGTACCCACGCGATGAGTTCGTGCTGAGCACCAAAGTGGGCCGCATCATGCTGGACGAAATGGAAGATCCCGCCGCCCGCGATCTGGGTGAGAAAGGCGGCCTGTTCGAACACGGTTTGAAAAACAAGATCCTGAACGACTACTCGGAAGACGGCACGCTTCGCTCCATTGAACACAGCCTGAAGCGTCTTAAAACCGACCGTCTGGATATCGTCTGGATCCACGACGTCGCTCAGGATTTCTACGGCGACAGCTGGCTGGAACAGTTCAATATCGCCCGTACCGGCGCCTTCCGCGCACTGTCCCGCCTGCGTGACGAAGGCGTGATCAAAGCCTGGGGCCTCGGCGTCAACCGCGTCGAGCCTTGCGAACTGACGCTGGCGCTTGATGAGCCGAAACCGGATGCCTTCCTGCTGGCCGGCCGCTACAGCCTGCTGGATCACGAACGCGCCCTGCAACGCCTGATGCCGGAAGCGCTGGAACAGAATGTCGATATCGTCGTCGGCGGCCCTTACAACTCCGGCGTACTGGCCGGCGGCGAACACTACGAATACCAGAAAGCGTCCCCGGCGGTACTGGCGAAAGTGGCGCAAATCAAAGCGATCGCCGCTCGCTTCCAGGTTGACGTCAAAGCCGCTGCGCTGCAGTTCTCACTGGCTAACCCGGCGGTGGCCGCCGTGATCCCCGGTTCGAGCCGCCCTGGCCGCATGGCCGAAGATCTGGCTGCGCTGGATGCAGTGATCCCGGCTGAGTTCTGGGCGGAGATGCGCCGTCAGAAACTGGTGGCCGACAACGCGCCGCTGCCGATTCGTTAAGTTTTATGGGGCCGCATGGCCCCATTACATCGATTAACTCTATGAGGTACATGATGAAACTGGATCTTTCAGGCAAGGTCGCCGTCGTCAGCGGCTCCACCTCCGGTATCGGTCTCGGCATCGCGCGCGGGCTCGCCAAAACGGGTGCCATCGTGGTGATCGTCGGCCGTCAAAAAACCGGGGTCGATCACGCCATCGCCGACATCAGCGCCAACGTGCCTGGCGCGCAGGTACGCGGCGTGGTCGCCGACCTCGGCACGGAACAAGGGGCAGAGACCCTGTTCGCCGCGGAGCCTAAAGCCGACGTGCTGATCAACAACCTGGGCATTTTCAACGATAAAGACTTCTTTACCGTGCCCGACAGCGAGTGGATGCACTTCTATAACGTCAACGTTCTCTCGGGCGTGCGTCTGGCGCGCCACTACGCGCAGAGCATGACCGAACAGGGCTGGGGACGCATTATTTTCGTGTCGTCCGAATCCGGCGTCGCCATCCCGGCGGACATGATCAACTACGGCGTCACCAAAAGCGCCAACCTGGCGGTGTCTCACGGCCTGGCGAAACGCCTCGCCGGCACCGGCGTGACGGTCAACGCCATCCTGCCAGGGCCAACCTTTACCGAAGGCCTGCAAGAAATGCTGGCGGATGCGGCGGCCAAATCCGGGCGTAGCGCACGCGATCAGGCCGACGAGTTCGTCAAAACCGAACGCCCAAGCTCCATTATTCAGCGCGCGGCAGACGTCGATGAAGTGGCCAACCTTGCCGTTTATCTCGCGTCTCCGCTGTCTTCGGCCACCACCGGTGCGGCGCTGCGCGTTGACGGTGGCGTCGTCGACACCCTGGCAATGTAATTCCGTACCCTAAACCGATATTAAGAGAGAAAGAAAATGGCTAATACATCCGTCTCTATGGACATCCCGGCATCCGCCGACACCGTATGGCAACTGATCGGCGGCTTCGACGCCCTGCCTGACTGGCTGCCGTTCATTCCGAAAAGCGTCGTTTCTGAAGGCGGCCGCGTGCGTACCTTAACCACCGCCGACGGCGGCACCGTCATCGAGCGGCTGGAAGCGTTCGACAACCGTCAACGCAGCTACAGCTACTCCATCATGCAGGCGCCGTTCCCGGTGGTGAATTACCTGTCCACCCTGTCGGTACACGCCACCGACGACGCCAACGTGGCGCGCGTGGAATGGTCGGGCAGCTTCACGCCGGTCAACATCAGCGACGACGAGGCCGTCGCCCTGTTCAGCGGCATCTACCAAGGCGGCCTGGATGCGCTGAGCGGCAACTTCCCGCGCTAACGCCAGCATGCTCAAGCGCTCGCGGCCGATGGTGAAAGCCATTGGCCGTTTTTTGCTTTAGATCTGGAGCAGGATAAATCCGCCAGCGCCGTTTATGCTGTAAAGGAGACTTCCGTTTGAGGAGATGGCCGTGCGCCCTTTCAGCCTGAAGACTATCGACCATGTGGTTCTGCGCGTGCGCGATATGCAGAAAAGCGTGCATTTTTATACCCAGATCGTCGGCTGTGATATCGCCAAACAGCGGCCGGATTTGGGGCTGATGCACCTGCGCGCCGGTGCGGCCATGATCGATCTGGTGGACATTAACGGCGTGCTGGGGAAAAAAGGCGGCACGGCGCCCGATCCTCACCGGCAAAATGTCGATCACGTCTGCCTGCGCATCGACCCTTTCAACGAGGGCGAGCTGTTGGCCTATCTGCGATCGCAGGGGATCGACGTTGATCCCGCCGAATCGCGCTATGGCGCGGAGGGAGACGGCCCGTCCATTTATTTCAGCGATCCGGACGGCAATCGCGTGGAATTGAAGGGGCCGGCGATCGGTTAGGCCCTCTGATTGTCTTCCAGGCCGGACAGCCGCTGGCGATCCGTCACCCGCAGTGACTTGTTTTTAAACTGAATCATGCCGTCCGCCGCGAGCTGCGCCAGTGCGCGGCTCAGTTGCCTGACGGAGATGCCTAATCTGCCCGCCAACAACTCCCGATTTTCGAGCTGAATCTGCACGCCTTCGTCTTTTATTTTAAATAACAGAAACTTTCGCAACTTATATTCTGCCGTTAAGCCGCCGCTCGCATGCAGCAATGAGGCGTTAAGCAGCTTGTCGCTCAGCTGCCGACACATAAAGGTGAGGAAGGCGGGATCGCGCATGGCTCGATCTCTGATCACCTCGATGGGCAGCGTGAAGATCAGCGCGTCCGTCACCGCCTGAACGCTGCTGAACACCGACCGCTGCGCCTGGGAGAACAGCTCCAGATCGCCGATTACGGAAAAATCCGTTTCAAAGGAAAAGACGATGTGCATGCCGTTCGCGTCGTAATTCTCCACCTGCAGTTTTCCCTGTACGAGCAAATATAGGTGGCTCAAGCGATCGCTTTGCGTCACCAGGTGCTCGCCGGCCTCGACGCTGACCAGGCGCAAGGCGGCCAGCAACGGGGGCGAAAGCGCCGTTCGCAGATCGTGAGCGTCGATAAACGCTTCTTTTAGCTTGCTGTCACCGACAGTTTTCACGGCGATTCACTCCCGGGGCTTATCCGTTAACGTCTTGCATCCTATCTTTTCGGCTGCGCCCAGCATAGCCGGCGCGCTTCAGAACGAAAAAGGACATCTGGCCTTTTTTACCTCGGGTCGTCTGGGTATGTTCTCCGCAGACCCCACCCAAGGAGAGTGCCATGCGACATATTCTGATAGACACCGATACCGCTTCCGACGATGCCGTCGCGCTGCTGATGGCGTTGCGCGAATCCGACGTGAAGGTGGAAGCGATCACCACCGTCGCAGGCAACTGCCCACTTGAACAATGCGTCAAAAATGCGCTCATTTGCGTGGAAAAAGCGGGAACCTATGCCCCTCCGGTCTACGCCGGCATGGCGAAACCGCTCTTCCGCACGCGCTATCACTCGCACCATATTCACGGCGAAGACGGCATGGGCGACATGGCCTTGCCGAACCCACAGCTGAGCGCAGAACCCGTTCATGCCGTAGACGCCATCATCGACTGTGCCGCACGGCTCAATGGCGAGCTGGAAATCGTCACCCTCGGGCCGCTGACCAATCTTGCGATGGCGGTGCTGAAGGCGCCCGCGCTGGCCGAACACGTGAAAAGGGTTTATGTCATGGGTGGTTCCGGGCTGACGCCCGGCAATATCACCCCGCTGGCCGAATTTAATTTTTACGCCGACGCCGAAGCCGCGCATCTGGTGCTCACTGCCGGGCTGCCGCTCACCCTTGTCGGCTGGGAGATCGGCATGGGGGAAGCGTTTATCGACCAACGCGATATAGCTCGATTGAATGATCTCAGCGAGCTGGGGCGCTTTGCCGTGCGCTGCAACCGCACGCTGATGGCGTTTAACGCCGGGCGCACCGAGCGTATAGGGTTTGATTTACCCGATCCGACCACCATGGCGGTGGCGCTCTACCCGGACATCGTCGAGACCAGTCTGGAGGCGTATTCTTGGGTAGAATATAAAAGTGAAGGGTCTTACGGCCATTACGTCATCGATTCCACCCACCTGACCGGCAAACCGGCCAATGCGCGCGTAATTACCCGCATTAAACCCGGTCTGTTTAAAGAAAAACTGTTCTCGCTGTTATCTCACCGCGAATGAAATAGGTGGCCGCCATGACTTTCGATCCGAGCAAATTAAACAAGGTGGAATTACACGTCCATTTGGATACCTGTTTAAGCTATCACTATGTAAAGAAGGCCAACCCGCAAATAACCAGAGCGGCATTTAATCGGCAATTTATCGCGCCGAAGCGATGCGCCGATCTGGGGGACTTTTTAAGCAAGATCGCGCCGCAAATAGACCTCTTGCAGACATGCCAGGCGATAACGCTGGCCGTCGATGACTTGTTCGCGCAGCTGGCGGCGGATAACGTCATCTATGCGGAAGTGCGCTTTGCTCCGCTGCTGCATACCCGGATGGGATTAACCGGCGAATCGGTGGTCGAGACGGTGCTCGCCGCGATGCATGACGCCGCGCAAACTTACGGCATCACCGCCGGGCTGATCCTGTGCACGCTGCGGCATTTCGATGCGGCCGCCAGCCTGCAAACCGCCGGGCTCGTGGTTAACTTTCTGGGCCGTGGCGTGGTAGCGCTGGATTTGGCCGCCGACGAGGCGCGTTATCCGCTAACCCACCATGTGGCGGCCTTTCGCGCCGTGCGTGAGGCCGGTGGCAACGTCATCGCCCACGCCGGTGAGGCGAAAGGCGCAGACAGCGTGCGGGAGACGCTGGATCGGCTGCAGGTGTCGCGTATCGGCCACGGCGTCCGGAGCATCGAGGACCCCGCACTCGTCGAGCGTCTGATAGCCACCGGCGTGCTGCTCGAGATCTGCCCCAGTTGTAACCTCACCTGCAATCTGTTCGACAGCATCGACGACCATCCGATAGACCGGCTGAAAAAGTGGGGGGTGCGGCTGAATGTGAATACCGATGCGCGCACCGTCGCCGATACCACGCTGAACAAGGAATATCAGCTGCTGCACGACGCCTTCGGCTGGCGCGATGAAGATTTTAACCGCAGTAACAGGCAGGCGCTGGAGGCGAGTTTTCTCGACGATGACACTAAAATAAAATTAATGAATCAGCTCAATGCCGGGCCAATGTGACCCGGCGCATTTCTAGGTTGAGCGGCGTTTTAACGTTCCTGCGCCGCCAGCGCCTGGGCGCAGGCCCAGGCCGAGCTCCAGGCCCATTGGAAGTTGTAACCGCCCAGCCACCCGGTCACGTCCACCACTTCGCCGATGAAGTAGAGCCCCGGCGCCTTGTGGGCTTCCATCGTCTTGGAGGAAAGTTCGTTGGTGTCGACGCCGCCGAGCGTCACTTCCGCCGTGCGGTAGCCTTCGGTGCCGTTCGGCTGCACGCGCCAGTTCTGCAACAGATCCACCAGCGCCGCCTGCTGCGGGGCATTCAGCTGCTTCAGCGTCGCCTCCGGCAGTTGTCCCAGCATCTGCAAGCATTCCACCAGCCGCTTCGGCAATTGCAGCGCCAGGGTATTTTTCAGGCTTTGGTTCGGGTGTTGCCGGCGTTGTTCATCGAGGAAAGCCGCCAGATCCAGCTCAGGAAGTAAGTTAACGCTCACATACTCACCAGGCTGCCAATAGCTCGAAAGCTGCAGCACCGCCGGCCCGGAGAGGCCACGGTGGGTAAACAGGATGCTTTCGCGGAAACTGACGCCGTTCTCGGCGGTGATCACCGCCGGCACCGAGACGCCGGATAGCGTCTGCAAATGCTCCAACAGCGGCTTATGCAGGGTAAAAGGCACCAGCCCGGCGCGCGTCGGCAGCACTTTGAGGCCAAATTGCTCCGCCAGCTTGTAACCGAACGGCGAGGCGCCCAGCCCCGGCATGGATAATCCGCCGCTGGCCACCACAAGTGAGCGAGCACTCACTTTTTCACCATTCAGCGCCAGTTCGTAACCCTGTGCGGTTTTCTCCACGCCCAGCACTTCGCTGCGCAGGCGCATCGTCACCTGGCCCAGCTCGCACTCTTTGACCAGCAGATCCACCACCTGCTGCGCCGAGTCGTCGCAGAACAGCTGCCCCAGTGTTTTTTCATGGTAGGCGATGCCGTAGCGGTTGATCAGATCGATGAAGTCCCACTGGGTATAACGCGCCAGCGCCGACTTGCAGAAATGCGGGTTGTTCGACAGGTAGGCCGCCGGTTCGGCATACATGTTGGTAAAGTTGCAGCGCCCGCCGCCGGACATCAGGATCTTGCGGCCCGGTTTTTTGCCGTTGTCGAGCAGCAACACGCGGCAACCGAGTTGCCCCGCCTGCGCGGCGCAAAACATGCCGGCAGCGCCCGCCCCAATCACTACGACATCAAACTGTTCCACCTGAGCCTCTCTTATCAAAACCACAATCGCGACAAAAGAGCGCCATATTACGCCGTTTCGCCGCCGGTCACCGCCAAATTCACGGCGGCAGATTGTAAAGCCCCGGCGCCGTCAACGCCATAGTAAGAAAATATTACAGAGGTCAGAGGAGAATAACGCGTTGATATTTCATATTTTTGTTATAGACACGCCATCGTTTCGTCATGTCCAAATCAAAAAAACGTCATATTTTCCTTTTCCCCGGCCCCGGTTGTCACTGATAATGCGCGGCGTTCATGTCCACAAACTGGCGTAACGCTTATGCTGCATTTGTTCGCTGGCCTGGATTTCCATACCGGCCTGATGTTAATTCTCGCATTGTTGTTCGTGTTGTTTTATGAAGCCATCAACGGTTTTCATGATACGGCCAATGCGGTCGCTACAGTTATTTATACCCGCGCCATGCGCTCGCAACTTGCGGTCGTGATGGCAGGTTTGTTCAACTTTCTTGGCGTAATGCTCGGCGGTTTGAGTGTTGCTTACGCCATCGTCCACTTGTTGCCTACCGATCTGTTGTTGAACGTCAGTTCAGCACACGGATTAGCCATGGTCTTCTCCATGCTGTTGGCGGCAATCATCTGGAACCTCGGCACCTGGTATTTCGGTCTGCCGGCCTCCAGTTCCCATACGCTGATAGGCGCAATCATCGGTGTCGGTTTAACCAACGCCCTGATGACCCACACTTCGGTGGTGGATGCGCTTAACGTCCCGAAAATGATTGGCATTTTCCTTTCTCTGCTGTTCTCGCCGCTGGTCGGCATGATGGTGGCGGGAGTGATGGTGTTCGCCTTGCGCCGCTATTGGAGTGGCACCAAGAAACGCCAGCGTATCCACATGACCCCTGCGGAACGTGAAAAGGTCGACGGCAAACGCAAGCCGCCGTTCTGGACCCGTATCGCACTGATCCTGTCGGCGATTGGCGTCAGCTTCTCGCACGGCGCCAACGATGGCCAGAAAGGCATCGGCCTAATCATGCTGGTGCTGATCGGCGTGGCGCCGGCCGGCTTCGTGGTCAATATGAATGCAACCGGTTATGACATCACCCGTACGCGTGATGCCGTGACCCACCTGCAGCAATATTACCAGCAGCACGGTGACGCACTGTCGCATGCGGTGTCGTTGACGCCGCTGGTGCCAAGCCCGGATGACGAAGCCGAACCTAACAAGCCGGCCGAGTTCCACTGCGACAGTTCGCGCGCCATGCCGGCGATCGAACTGGCTCAGGGCATGCTGACCAACCTGCAAAGCTACGATCAGCTGACGGTTGAGCAGCGCAGCCACCTGCGCCGCCTGCTGATGTGCGTGACCGACACGGCGGATAAAGTCGCCAAGCTGCCGGAAACCTCATCTGCCGACCAGCGCTTCCTGAAGAACCTGCGTCAGGATTTGCTGCAGACCGTCGAGTATGCGCCGATGTGGATCATCGTCGCCGTCGCGCTGGCGTTGTCGCTCGGTACCATGGTGGGCTGGAAACGCGTGGCTACTACCATCGGCGAGAAGATCGGTAAGAAAGGCATGACCTACGCCCAGGGCGTGTCGGCCCAGATGACCGCGGCGCTGTCGATCGGCGTGGCGAGCTATACCGGCATGCCGGTCTCCACCACCCACGTGCTCTCTTCGGCGGTTGCCGGGACGATGATCGTGGACGGCGGCGGCGTGCAGAGCAAAACCGTGAAAAACATCCTGTTGGCCTGGGTACTGACCCTGCCAATCTCGATTCTGCTTTCCGGTGCGCTGTATTGGGTGGCGCTGAAGCTGATCTAACCGATAGCAACATGAGAAAGGCGGCCGAATGGCCGCCTTTTTTTTGCCTGCATCAAAGGAAACGGACAGACATCAATGCCAGATCATCAGCCCTATCAGGCTGATGACCACCAGGCCGCACAGAGCCGAAGTCAGCATAAACTGCCCGCGCACCCGCTCGCAGCGGCGAATAAACTCCGGATCGTGGTGCTCGACATAGCGCTGCGCAAAGATATAGCGCACCAGCCTCAGCTGCTTGCTGGGTTGCCCGTGGGCGGTGAAGAAACCGCCGCCGTCGACGTATTGGTACAGCAACGGGTCACAGCCGCGCAATACCACCAGCAGCGCGCGCAGAGAAGAGTAATACCGCACCATGTTTACCACACACACCACACATAAGGCCCAAAACAGCGCGACGGTACTGATCATGATTACCCCCTCAAGGCGTTGTTATCCACGGCCATCCGCCGGGTCCAACCGCCCTACCTCATTACCCGATACTCTGCTGGAGCTTACCGCTCTCATCCCCTTTTTTTGCCTGCACGGGCCACGCCCATAACCCACCGCCTCCGAAGACGTTGCCGCACCGCACAGAGAAACTTGCACAGCGTGGTTCTACTCAGAGGGGAAATGATGAGGCCCATATCCATCATTGTAGGTTAATGAAACGCAAACTGGCCTGATCAGTGGATAAAATTTACCGCCGTGCGCCGAAAGCCCCCCGCCGGGGCGAGATAGCGAGTTGTCGCCGGCCGATAATTAGTCGGTTTTTCTGGATAGTCTATCCCGCCGCACGCCGCTGATCTTTCCCCCGGCGCTGGCTAGACTCAGGTTTCCGTTACGTTCATCCAAGGAAACTGTTATGGCAAACCATTCAATCAAGGGAAAAACCGTTCTGATCGCCGGCGGCGCCAAAAATCTCGGCGGGCTGATCGCTCGCGATTTGGCTGAACAAGGCGCCAAAGCGGTGGTGATCAACTACAACAGCGCCGCTTCCAAAGCCGAGGCGGAGAAAACCGTCGCCGCCATTCAGGCCGCCGGGGCGCAAGGCGTCGCGCTGCAGGCCGATCTGACCCGCGCGGGCGCGGTCGAGAAGCTGTTCGCCGATGCGATCGCCGCCGTCGGCAAGCCGGATATCGCCATCAATACCGTCGGCAAAGTGCTGAAAAAACCGATGGTCGACATCAGCGAAGCCGAGTATGACGAGATGACGGCGGTCAACGCCAAAACTGCGTTCTTCTTCCTGAAAGAGGCGGGCAAGCACCTCAACGACAACGGTAAAATCTGCACGCTGGTCACCTCGCTGCTCGGCGCCTTCACGCCGTTCTACGCCGCTTACGCCGGCACCAAGGCGCCGGTGGAGCATTTCACCCGCGCCGCCGCCAAGGAGTTCGGCGAACGCGGCATCTCCGTGACCGCGGTCGGCCCCGGCCCGATGGATACGCCATTCTTCTACCCGGCGGAAGGCGCGGACGCCGTGGCCTACCACAAAACGGCGGCGGCGCTGTCGCCGTTCAGCAAAACCGGCCTGACCGATATCGAAGACGTGGTGCCGTTCATCCGCCATCTGGTCAGCGACGGCTGGTGGGTAACCGGCCAAACCATCCTGATCAACGGCGGCTACACCACCAAATAATCCCGGCGGGGGCAAATATCGCCCCCGCACCTGCTCGCGCGCAACCGCGCCATGCGGCTACACTTTCTGTCGGGAACGGCGCCAAGGAACAGCAGGTCAACGAGATGGACAGATTCAATCAATACCGCGTATTCGTGCAGGTGGCGGAAATGGGCAGCTTTATCCGGGCGGCCCATGCGCTGGAGGTGCCGCGCGCCTCGGTGTCCGCCGCCGTGCAACAACTGGAAACGCAGCTGGGCGTGCGCCTGCTGCACCGCACCACGCGGCAGGTGCGGCTGACCGCCGACGGCGAGCAGCTGCTCGAACGACTGCGCCCGCTGCTGGCCGAAGTGGAAGACATCGATCAGTCGTTTCAGGCCAGCCAGCGCCAGGCCTCCGGGCGGCTCAGCGTCGACGTGCCGAGCCGCATCGCCCGCCGGCTGATCGCCCCGGCGCTGCCCGGCCTGCTGCGGCGCCATCCTCACCTGCAGCTGATGCTCGGCTCCGCCGATCGCGCCATCGATCTGGTGCAGGAAGGGGTCGACTGCGCGGTGCGCGTCGGCGATCTCCACGACAGCAGCCTGGTGATGCGCCCGCTCGGCCGCATCGCGCAGATCAACTGCGCCAGCCCCGCCTACCTGAGCGAATTTGGTTACCCGCAGCAACCCGGCGATCTTGCGCCAGGACACTGGAGCATCGGCTACGCCTCCCCCAAAACCGGCCGCGAATCCCCCTGGGAATACCTGACCGACGACGGCCACACGCAGCGGCTCGAACTGCCCAGCCGGGTGGTAGTCAACAACGCCGAAAGCTATATCGCCTGCTGCCGTGCCGGGCTGGGGTTGATGCAAATCCCGCGTTACGACGTGCAGCATCTGCTCGACGCCGGCGAACTGGTGGAAGTGATGCCCGATTACCGCCCCGCCTCCATGCCGATCGCGCTGATCTATCCCCATCGCCGCCAGCGTTCGCGCCGCCTGGCGGTGTTTCACGAGTGGTTTGAAAGCCTGCTGCAGCCGCATCTGGAACGCTGATTGCACATTTAGCGCTATACTTTGTTTAATAACGCTTATAATTCAAGCGGTCAGACAGTCAGCATTCGCATAACCCATAGGCTTTTACGCCACGCGGGTGTACAACGAAAGGTATCGGGCGGAGAGCGTTTCGATGCGGCGCAGTGTGATCGCCCCAACATATCATTGCGTTATCCGAATGATACTATGGAACCAAAAGCGCCAGGCGGGTACATGGAACGCCTGCTAACCCTTTTTAATCGGCATGTTTATGGAAGGAGTATTCTTATGGCTTACAAACACATATTGATCGCGGTAGACCTATCCCCGGAAAGCAAGATCCTGGTAGAGAAAGCCGTCTCTATGGCACGGCCGTACAACGCTAAAGTTTCTCTGATCCACGTCGATGTCAACTATTCCGATCTCTATACCGGCCTGATCGACGTCAACCTCGGCGACATGCAAAAACGCATCTCCGAGGAAACCCATCAGGCGCTGACCGAGCTGTCGCAGAACGCCGGCTACCCGATCAGCGAGACCCTGAGCGGCAGCGGCGATCTGGCGCAGGTGCTGGTGGACGCCATCAAGAAATACGATATGGACCTGGTGCTGTGCGGCCACCACCAGGACTTCTGGAGCAAGCTGATGTCTTCCGCGCGCCAGCTGATCAATACCGTGCACATCGACATGCTGATCGTGCCGCTGCGCGATGAAGAAGACGAGTAAAAAGTAAGCGCCCGCTAACCAAGCTGCCCAACGCCCGCGCCATGCGGGCGTTTTTCATGCCGTCACACCGATTAATCGCTTGATAATCAACCGCCCTCCGATGATATAGTCGCTAAAGACACAACATCCTCCCCCCGAGCATCGCCTAAACCCATTTCTATAAAAAACAGCGGGGGAACATTTAATGCTAAAAGGAGTTATCCATGGAATATGCCGCATCGGTAGAGTCTTTCCTGTCCTCGTTACAGCGCCATAACCCCCACCAGCCGGAATATCTGCAGGCGGTGCGCGAAGTGTTCACTTCGCTGTGGCCGTTTATCGAACGCAACCCGCGCTATCGCGAACAGGCGCTGCTGGAGCGCCTGGTAGAGCCCGAGCGCGTCATTCAGTTCCGCGTCAGCTGGGTGGACGATCGCGGCCAGGTGCAGGTCAACCGCGCCTTCCGCGTCCAGTTCAACTCGGCCATCGGCCCTTACAAGGGCGGCATGCGCTTCCACCCGTCGGTAAACCTGTCGATCCTGAAGTTTCTCGGCTTTGAGCAGACCTTCAAGAATGCGCTGACCACCTTGCCGATGGGCGGCGGCAAAGGCGGCTCCGATTTCGATCCCAAGGGCAAAAGCCAGGGCGAGATCATGCGCTTCTGCCAGGCGCTGATGACCGAACTGTATCGCCATCTGGGACCGGACACCGACGTGCCGGCCGGCGACATCGGCGTAGGCGGCCGTGAAGTCGGCTTTATGACCGGCATGATGAAGAAGCTGTCCAACAATACCGCCTGCGTGTTTACCGGCAAGGGCCTCTCTTTCGGCGGCAGCCTGATCCGCCCCGAGGCGACCGGCTATGGCCTGGTGTACTTCACCGACGCCATGCTGCAACGCCACGGCCTGGGCTTTGAAGGCATGCGGGTGGCGGTATCCGGCTCCGGCAACGTGGCGCAGTACACCATCGAAAAAGCGCTGGAGCTGGACGCGCGCGTGATCACCGTATCGGATTCCGGCGGCACCCTGGTGGACGAAGATGGTTTCACCACCGAGAAGCTGGCGCACCTGGCGGAGATCAAAAACCAGCGTTACGGCCGAGTGGCGGATTACGCTCGCGAGCGCGGCCTGACCTATCTGGCGGGCCAGCAGCCGTGGAACGTGCCGGTGGATATCGCCCTGCCGTGCGCCACTCAGAACGAGCTGGATCTCGACGCGGCGCAGACGCTGATCCGCAACGGGGTGAAAGCGGTGGCGGAAGGCGCCAACATGCCGACCACCATCCAGGCCACCGACGCCTTCCTCGACGCCGGGGTGCTGTTCGCGCCGGGCAAGGCGGCCAACGCCGGCGGCGTGGCCACCTCAGGGCTGGAGATGGCGCAAAACGCCGCGCGCATCGGCTGGCGGGCGGAGAAAGTGGATGTACGTTTACAACATATCATGGCGGATATTCACCACGCCTGCGTGGAATACGGCGGCGAAGGCAAGCAAACTCACTACGTACACGGCGCGAATATCGCCGGTTTCGTCAAGGTCGCCGACGCCATGCTGGCGCAGGGCGTGCTGTAATCGCCGCAAAGGTGATCTTGTTCACACATCGATTAAATGCTTCAATGCCGGCCTCTGCGCCGGCATTTTTTTCCGCCCTCACGCCGTCAAAATGATCTCAATTTGTTAATCTTAAGTTATCAAATGGTTTCAAACTACCATTTAATCGGTAGTAAATTTACCACTGCCAAATAATTAAACATTTATTTAACAACAAACCCGTCAATATTTTACTTAAATGTGCGCAGATCACATTTTATTAACTTCAGCTACGCCCCCTCTTCCATTCCTTTGTAATCTGCAGCGGTGGAAAAACCGCCACCCCTACAGATAAAAAAAGGTACAGCTAATGAAATTTAACCTCGCATTATTAAATGCATGTGTGGTTTCTGCGTGCATGTTATCGACAACACCTGTGTTCGCCGCTGATAAATATGAGATCGCCGTGGTCGCCAAAGTGACCGGCATTCCGTGGTTCAACCGCATGGAAACGGGCGTTAACGAGGCGGCGAAAAAACTCGACGTCAACGCCTATCAGACCGGCCCTGCTACGCCGGATCCGGCCGCGCAGGTCAAGGTGATTGAGGATCTGATCGCCAAGAACGTCAACGCCATCATCGTGGTGCCGAACGACGCCAAGGTGCTGGAGCCGGTGCTGAAAAAGGCGCGCGACAAAGGCATCGTGGTGCTGACCCATGAATCCCCGGACCAGCAGATCGGCCAGTGGGACATCGAGACCATCGACAGCGAGAAATACGCGCAGGCCAACGTCGATGAGCTGGCGAAAGACATGGGCGGCAAAGGCGGTTACGCGATCTACGTCGGTTCGCTGACCGTACCGCTGCACAACGCCTGGGCCGATTCCGCCATCAAATACCAGAAAGAAAAATACCCGGACATGTTTGAAGTCACCTCGCGGTTGCCGGTGGCGGAAAGCATCGACAAATCCTACGCCACCACGCTGGATCTGATGAAAACCTATCCGCAGATGAAGGGCATCATCGGCTTCGGCTCGCTCGGCCCGATCGGTGCCGGCCAGGCGGTGGCCAAGAAGCGCGCCAAGGACAAAATCGCGGTGGTGGGCATCGCCATGCCGGCGCAGGCCGCCCCTTACCTGATGCGCGGCGACATCAAGAAAGCGCTGCTGTGGGATCCGAAAGATGCCGGTTATGCGCTGGTCACGGTGGCCGATCAGCTGCTGCAGGGCAAAGAAGTGAATAAAGATCTGTCGATCGAGGGGTTGGGCAAGGCCGACGTCGATATGGAGCACAAAGTGATTCGGTTTAATAAGATTCTGGAAGTCACCAAAGACAACGCCCAATCGCTCGGATTCTGATTTTTCGCGTAATTTCGCCACACCGGGAAAGTAGTTAAACCCTCGTAGGGGCGCAGCTTTGCTGCGCCCAGGGCTTCGGCCGCTACGCAAGCACAGGTTAACGTTATGACAACCTCCCCCGCATTTATCACCCTGGAGAATATCAGCAAGCGATTCCCAGGCGTGCTGGCATTAGACCAGATCAACCTGACGCTGAATAAAGGCGAAGTGCACTGCCTGGCCGGGCAAAACGGCTGCGGCAAAAGCACCATTATTAAAATCATCTCCGGCGTCTATCAGCCGGAAAAAGGCGCCAATATTTCGCTGGAAGGCAAACTTTTCCACGCCCTGACGCCGCAGCTGTCCGGTTATTACGGCATACAGGTGATCTATCAGGACCTGTCGCTGTTCCCTAACCTGACGGTGGCGGAAAACATCGCCATCCACAGCTACCTGCCCGGCGGCCGCTTCTGGGTACGCCAGCGATTGATGCGCCAGACGGCGCTGGACGCCATGGCGCGGGTCGGCGTGCGTATCGACCCCGATAAAAAAGTGGAAAAACTGTCGATCGCCGATCGGCAGCTGGTAGCGATTTGTCGCGCCATCGCCGCCGAGGCGCGGTTGGTGATCATGGATGAACCGACCGCCTCGCTGACCCGCCAGGAGGTCGACGGCCTGCTGCGGGTGGTCAACGAGCTGAAGGCCGCCGGCATCTGCGTGGTGTTCGTCAGCCACCGATTGGATGAAGTGATGGAAGTCGCCGACCGCATCAGCGTGATGCGCGACGGCAAGCTGGTGGGTACCTGGCCGGCCAGCGAACTGGACAGCCATGAACTGGCGTTCCTGATGACCGGCCAACGCTTCCACTACAGCCCGCTGCCGCCGCTGCCGTCAACCGAACAGGCACCGCTGCTCGAAGTGCGCAACCTCAGCCGCGGCGAGAAATACCGCAACGTCAATCTGGCGCTGCGCGGCGGCGAGATCGTCTCGATCGTCGGCCTGCTCGGCGCCGGCCGCACCGAACTGTGCCTCAGCCTGTTCGGCATGACGCGGCCGGACAGCGGCGAGATCCGCATCGAGGGCCGAGCGGTACAGTTGCACAACAACCGCGAAGCGGTGCGCCACGGCATCGGTTATGTGTCGGAGGATCGTCTGACGCAGGGGCTGATCATGGATCAATCGATCTACGACAACACCATCGTCACCGTCTTCGATCGGCTGCATACCTCGCTTGGATTGCTGGATCACGCCAAAGCGACCGAGCTGGTCAACCGGCTGATCCGCGATTTGAACATCAAGGTGTCCGACAGCGCATTGCCGGTGAAGACCCTGTCCGGCGGCAACGCCCAGCGCATCGCCATCGCCAAATGGGTAGCGACTCAGCCGAAGATCCTGATCCTCGACTCGCCTACCGTCGGCGTAGACATCGCCAACAAAGAGGGGATCTACCAGATCGCCCGCGATCTGGCGCAGCTGGGTATGGCGGTGCTGATGATCTGCGACGAGATCCCGGAAGCCTATTACAACAGCCATCGGGTGATGGTGATGCGCAAGGGCGAGCTGATCGCCGAATTCGCGCCGCACCAGAGTACCGAACAACAGATCGCCGAGGTGGTGAATGGATAAGTCATTATTGGCCCGCCTGGCCGGGCGGCACGAGTTTTATCTCGGCCTGCTGGTGCTGCTGCTGGCGATCGGCCTGAGCGCCGGCACCGACGAGTTTCTGACGCTCGGCAACCTGACCGACGTCGCCACCAGCTACGCCATTCTCGGCATCCTGGCCTGCGGCCTGTTCGTGGTGCTGATCGCCGGCGGCATCGACATTTCGTTCCCGGCCATCACCGCCATCGCCCAATATGTGATGGCCAGCTGGGTGATCCAGCACGGCGGCAGCTTCCCGCTGGCGTTCGTCCTGGCTGCCGGCGTCGGCCTGCTGCTCGGGCTGGTGAACGGTTTTCTGGTGTACTGGCTGAAAGTGCCGGCGATCATCATCACCATCGCCACCCTCAACCTGTTCTACGGCCTGCTGGTGTACGCCACCAACGGCACCTGGCTGTACGGCTTCCCGGACTGGTTCATGAACGGCATCAACTGGTTCTCGTTCCAGGGCGCCGACGGCTACGACTACGGCCTGACCCTGCCGCTGCTGTGCCTGCTGGCGACCATCGTCGTCACCGGCGTGCTGATGAACCGTACCCGGCTGGGGCGCCAGATCTACGCCATGGGCGGCAACCGCGACGCGGCGTCGCGCCTGGGGCTCAACCTGCTGCGGCTGCACTTCTGCGTCTACGGTTACATGGGCATCCTGGCCGGCGTCGCAGCGGTGGTGCAGGCGCAGATCACCCAATCGGTGGCGCCCAACTCGCTGCTCGGCTTCGAGCTGACGGTATTGGCGGCGGTGGTGCTGGGCGGCACCAGCATGAGCGGCGGCCGCGGGTCGTTGACCGGCACCCTGCTCGGCGTGGTACTGCTGGCCTTCCTGCAAAACGGACTGACGCTGCTCAGCGTCTCGGCCTATTGGCACCAGGTATTCAGCGGCGCGATCATTTTGATCAGCATCAGCACCACCGCCTGGAACGAAAAACGCAAGCTGCTCAAGGAGATCTGACATGACGCAGTTAACTCGGTTGATCCCAAGCGATCGAATCATTCGCCTGCAGGGCGCGATCATCATCGCGGTGGCGCTGCTGTTCGCCGGGCTGCTCGGATCGCGCTTCTTCAGCCTCGGCAACTTCCAGTCGATCGCTTCGCAACTGCCGATCCTTGGCCTGCTGGCGCTCGGCATGGGCATCACCATGCTGACCGGCGGCATCAACCTGTCGATCATCGCCGGCGCCAACGCCTGTTCGCTGGTGATGGCGGCGATCATCGTCAGCCATCCCGACCAGCCGCTGTTCCTGGTGCTGGCGCTGTTGGCCGGCCTGCTGGTGGCGGTGGCGATCGGCGCGCTCAATGGCGCACTGGTGGCCTGGATCGGCGTATCGCCGATCCTCGCCTCGCTCGGCACCATGACCCTGATCACCGGCCTGAATATCCTGCTGACCAACGGCGCCGTGATCTCCGGCTTCCCGGCGACGATTCAATTTCTCGGCAACGGCGCCGTGCTCGGCGTGCCGGTGGCGCTGATCCTGTTCCTGCTGGTGGCGATCGGTCTGTGGCTGCTGCTGGAGCACACCACGCTGGGCCGCAGCCTGTACCTGCTCGGTTCCAACGAGCAGGCCACCCGTTTTAGCGGCGTGAACACCGCGCGGGTGCAGATCGCGGTGTATATCCTGTCGGCGCTGCTCGGCTGGGGCGCCGCGCTACTGATGATGGCCAAGTTCAACTCGGCCAAGGCCGGCTACGGCGAATCTTATCTGCTGGTGACCATTCTGGCCTCGGTGCTGGGCGGCATTAACCCGGACGGCGGTTTCGGCCGCATTCTGGGTCTGGTGCTGGCGCTGATCGTGCTGCAAATGTTGGAAAGCGGCCTCAATTTGCTGGGGGTCAGCAGCTACCTGACCATGGCTCTGTGGGGCGGCGTGCTGATCCTGTTTATCGCGTTACAGAATCGAAAAGCTTAGGAGAAAACAGATAATGGCGAGCTATTTTATTGGCGTAGATGTGGGCACCGGAAGCGCGCGCGCAGGCGTATTCGATCTCAACGGCCGCATGGTCGGTCAGGCCAGCCGGGCCATCGACCTGTATCGGCCAAAGGCGGATTTCGTCGAGCAGTCGTCGGATAACATCTGGCAGGCGGTGTGCAATGCGGTGCGCGACGCGGTCAACCAGGCCGACATCAACCCGATCCAGGTTAAAGGGTTGGGCTTCGACGCCACTTGTTCGCTGGTGGTGCTGGATAAAGAAGGCAAACCGCTGACCGTCAGCCCTTCAGGCCGCACCGAGCAGAACATCATCGTGTGGATGGATCACCGGGCGATCGCCCAGGCCGAGCGCATCAACGCCACCAAACACCGGGTGCTGGATTTCGTCGGCGGCATCATTTCGCCGGAGATGCAGACGCCGAAACTGCTGTGGCTGAAACAGCACATGCCCACCACCTGGGCCAACGCCGGCTACCTGTTCGATCTGCCGGACTTCCTCACCTGGCGCGCCACCCAGGACGCCACCCGTTCACTGTGCTCGACGGTGTGCAAGTGGACCTATCTCGGCCACGAACAGCGTTGGGACAAGAGCTACTTCCAGCAGATCGGGCTGGAAGACCTGCTGGAACACGACGCGGCCAAGATCGGCAGCGACGTCAAAATGATGGGTGAACCGTTGGGCCACGGCCTGACCCAGCGCGCCGCCAGCGAAATGGGCCTGATCGCCGGCACGGCGGTGAGCGTATCGATTATCGACGCGCACGCCGGCACCCTCGGCACGCTGGGCGCTACCGGCGTCTCCGGTGAAGTGGCCGACTTCAACCGTCGTGTCGCGCTGATCGGCGGCACCTCCACCGGCCATATGGCGATGTCGCGCACCGCGCGCTTTATCGGTGGCGTCTGGGGGCCGTACTATTCGGCGATCCTGCCGGAATACTGGCTGAACGAAGGCGGCCAGTCCGCCACCGGCGCGCTGATCGATCATGTCATCCAGTCGCACCCGTGCTACCCGGAGCTGCTGGCGCAGGCAAAAACCCAGGGCCAGACCATTTATGAGGTGTTGAACGCCATTCTGCGCCGCATGGCCGGTGAGCCGGAGAACATCGCTTTCCTGACGCGGGACATTCATATGCTGCCGTACTTCCACGGCAACCGCTCGCCGCGCGCCAACCCGACGCTGACCGGCATCCTGACCGGGCTGAAGCTGTCGCGCACGCCGGAGGACATGGCGCTGCACTACCTAGCCACCATTCAGGCCATCGCGCTCGGCACCCGCCACATCATCGAAACCATGAACCACAGCGGCTACAGCATCGACACCATCATGGCCAGCGGCGGCGGCACCAAGAACCCGATCTTCGTGCAGGAGCACGCCAACGCCACCGGCTGCGCCATGCTGCTGCCGGAGGAGAGCGAAGCGATGCTGCTGGGCGGTGCCATGATGGGCACCGTGGCGGCGGGCGTGTTCGACACCTTGCCGGAGGCGATGAGCGCCATGAGCCGCATCGGCAAGACGGTCACGCCGCAGACCAACCAGATAAAAAGCTACTACGACCGCAAATACCGGGTATTCCACGAGCTGTACAACGACCACATGAAATACCGCCGGTTGATGCAGGAGGAGGCGTGATGCAGCAGGAATGGCGGCAGGCCGTGCAGGGCTGGCAAACCTACAGCCAGGAGCTGGCGCAGCTGGGCGAGCGCCTCGACGCGCACACCTGGCAGCGCCTGCTGGCGCTGCTGGCCGACTGCCACGGTAAAATCGCCGTCACTGGCGTCGGCACTTCGGGGATTGCGGCGCGCAAGATAGCCCATATGCTGGCCTGCGTGGAGCGGCCGGCGGTCTATCTCGACGCCACCGGCGCAGCGCATGGCGATCTGGGCTTTCTGCGCGCCGACGATCTGCTGATCCTGATCTCGCGCGGCGGCAATTCCGACGAGCTGACCCGCCTGCTGCCGACGCTGCAGGCCAAGGGGGTGACGCTGATCGCGGTGACGGAAAATCCGCATTCCGCCATCGCGCAGGCGGCGCAGCTGACGATCGCTACCGGAGTGCAGAAGGAGATAGATCCGCTGAACATGCTGGCCACCACCTCAATTGTGCTGGTGTTGGCGATCTTCGACGCCGCCTGCGCCTGCCTGATGGCGCGCAGCGGTTATGACAAGGACGCCTTGCTGGCGGTGCATCCGGGCGGCGGCGTAGGGAAAAGTTTGCGGGAACAGCGTTGAGGGCCCGACACGCGGGCCCGGCAGAGATTACAGCGGCATGTAGATATCGAAGCGGTGGCTCTTGGTCAGCGTGGCGGCATGCGCCGGCACGTCGGCCAGCGGCGGTGCGTAGTCCGGGCGTTTCACCACCACGCGCTTGGTCGCCAAACGGCGCGCCGGTTCCAGCAGGCCGTCGGCGTCATCGTCGCTGCCTACCAGCGATTGAAACACCCGCATCTCTTTCTTCACCAGCGCGCTTTTCTGCTTGTGCGGGAACATCGGATCGAGATACACCACCTCGGGACGCGGGCTGAGATCCGCCAGCGCCGTCAGGCTGGAGGCGTGCAGCAGCGTCAGACGCTCGCGCAGCCACGGGCCGATTTCCGCATCCTGATAACCGCGCTGCAGGCCGTCGTCCAGCAACGCCGCCACCACCGGATTGCGTTCCAGCATCCGTACCCGGCAGCCCAGCGCCGCCAGCACGAACGCGTCGCGCCCCAGCCCGGCGGTGGCGTCCACCACGTCCGGCAGGTAGCTGCCCTTGATGCCGACCGCTTTGGCCACCGCCTCGCCGCGGCCGCCGCCGAAGCGGCGCCGGTGCGCCATGGCGCCGGAGACAAAATCGACGTAGATCCCGCCGAGCTTCGGCTCGTCGCGCTTGCGCAGTTCCAGCCGCTGCGGGGTCAATACCAGCGCCATCGGCGCGTCGTCATCAGACGCCAGCCGCCAGCGCTGCGCCAAAACAGACAAGGCGCCGGGATCGGCGCCTGCTTCACACAATAAACACACGCTCACGTGTCGGGTTATCCTTTAATGCCGTAATGGCGCAGCATAGCATCCAGCTGCGGCTCGCGGCCACGGAAGCGTTTGAACAGCGCCATCGGCTCTTCCGAACCGCCGCGCGACAGGATGTTGTCGAGGAAGGATTTGCCGGTTTCGGCGTTGAAGATCCCCTCTTCTTCGAAGCGCGAGTAGGCGTCGGCCGACAGCACTTCCGCCCACAGATAGCTGTAGTAACCCGCCGCGTAGCCGCCGGCGAAGATGTGGCTGAAGGCGTGCGGGAAGCGGCCCCAGCTCGGCGAAGGCACCACCGCCACCATTTTCTTCACTTCCGCCAGCGTCGGCAGGATCTGCGCCCCTTTTTCCGGGCTGTATTCGAAGTGCATGCGGAAATCGAACAGGCCGAACTCCAGCTGGCGCAGGATAAACAGCGCCGCCTGGTAATTCTTGGCCGCCAGCAGCTTGTCGAGCATTTCCTTCGGCAGCGGCTCGCCGCTCTGATAGTGGCCGGAGATAAACGCCAGCGCTTCCGGCTCCCAGCACCAGTTTTCCATAAACTGGCTCGGCAGCTCGACCGCATCCCACGGCACCCCGTTGATGCCGGAGACGCCGGCGGTATCGATCTGCGTCAGCATGTGATGCAAACCGTGGCCGAATTCGTGGAACAGCGTGGTCACTTCGTTATGGGTGAACAGCGCCGGCTGGTCGCCCAGCGGGCGGTTGAAGTTGCAGGTCAGGTAAGCGACCGGTTTTTGCAGCGTGCCGTCGGCCTTGCGCAGGCTGCCGACGCAGTCGTCCATCCAGGCGCCGCCGCGTTTGTTTTCGCGGGCGTACAGATCGAGGTAGAAGCTGCCGCGCAGCTCGCCGTCGGCGTCGAACAGATCGAAGAAGCGCACGTCCGGATGCCAGGTCTCGACGTCTTTACGCTCTTTGGCGGTGATGCCGTAGATGCGTTTCACCACTTCGAACAGCCCTTCCACCACCCGCTGCTCCGGGAAGTACGGGCGCAGTTGCTCGTCGCTGATGGAGAACAGGTGCTGTTTCTGTTTTTCGCCGTAATAGGTGATGTCCCAGGCTTCGAGCTCGTCCACGCCATAGTGCTGTTTGGCGAAGGCGCGCAGCTGCGCCAGCTCCTGCTCGGCCTGCGGACGGGCGCGCTTGGCCAGATCGCTCAGGAAGCCGATCACCTGCTCCGGGCTTTCCGCCATCTTGGTCGCCAGCGACTTGTCGGCGTAGGTGTCGAAGCCCAGCAGCTGAGCCAGCTCATGGCGCAGCGCCAGCGTTTCCGCCATCACTTCGCTGTTGTCCCATTTGCCGGCGTTCGGTCCCTGATCGGAAGCGCGGGTGGCGAAGGCGCGGTACATCTCTTCGCGCAGCGCGCGATTGTCGGCGTAGGTCAGCACCGGCAGGTAGCTCGGCATATCCAGCGTCAGCAGCCAGCCGTCCTGCTCTTTGGCCTGCGCCATCGCCTGCGCCTGCGCCAGAGCGCTTTCCGGCAGGCCGCTCAGTTCCGCTTCGTCGGTAATCAGTTTGCTCCAGCCCATGGTCGCGTCGAGCACGTTATTGCTGTAGGTGGAACCCAGCTCGGACAGGCGCGCGACGATCTCGCCGTAGCGCTGCTGTTTGTCCGCCGACAGGCCGATGCCCGACAGTTCGAAGTCGCGCAGCGCATTGTCCACCGCCTTGCGCTGCGGCACGCTCAGCGCCTCGAACGCCGCGCCCTCTTTCAGGCTGCGGTAGGCCTGGTACAGCCCTTCGTGCTGGCCGACCCAGGTGCCGTACTCGGACAGCAGCGGCAGCGCCTGTTCATAGGCGGCGCGCAGCTCCGGGCTGTTTTTCACCGAGTTCAGGTGCCCGATCGGCGACCAGATGCGCGACAGGCGATCGTCCGACTCCGCCAACGGCTGACACAGATTGTCCCAGGTGAACGGCCCCGGCTGCGCGACCACGCGCTCTACCGCGGCGCGGCAGTCCGCCAGAGCGGATTGCACCGCAGGCACGATATCTTCAGGGCGGATCGCCGAGAACGGCGGCAGGGAAAACGGGGTCAGCAACGGATTTGTCATAGGGCAGTCCTGATTAGCGTTGAGGCCCGCCGCGGGGGCGAGCCTTAAAATGCGTATGAATCTCTAACATGGAGCCAGACAGCAGGAAAATCAATGCCCGGCGTTGATCGTTCGTGCCTTAAACGGCACTTTGGCGGATGCGGGCGGCCAGCGCCGCCAGCTGCTCGTCGTCGGCGCGCGCGGCGTCGTGGGAGGAGATATAGCCCTCGTAGCGTTCGAAAAACTTCGGCGAGGTCGATTCGATCGGCCGCCACTGCTCCAGCGACGCGGTACCGTGCAGCGGGATCAGTTTGGCGTGCACATGATCGACGCCGTAGCCTTCGAACACCATGCCGCAGCGGCCGACGTCGTCGAACGCGCGGTCCAGCTGCTTCGCCACCCGTTTGGTCGCCAGCATCAGCGCGCTCAGTACCTCGTCCGGCAGCTCAAACGCGTAGCTCGGGTGGTGCGCCTTGGGGATCACCACGCTGAAACCGTCGGTGTTGGGAAAGATGGACAGGAACGCCAGATGGTCGTCGTCTTCCCAGATTTTATGGCACGGCGCCTTGCCCGCCACGATGTCGCAAAAAATGCAGCTCATCCTTTCTCCTTGTGATTCACAGCGTTTCAACCAGTTCGAACTCTTCGAACACCAGCCACATGTCCGGCGCAAAAGTGCCCTCGCGGGTAAAGAACTCTTGATGCCCCTGGCGCCAAAACGCCAGGCTTTTGTCGCCTTCGCCCTCTTTGGCCGCCATCTCGGCGGTCATCCGGTCATAGCGCACCAAACGCAGCGCCAGGGTTTTGATCACGCAGGCCGGTTCGCCACGGCCGTCGAGAATAATGTTATCGTCGCCGATCATCGGCGTTTGCTCCCGGCGATAGCTCGCATAGGAGCTGCAGGTGGCGGTCTTTTCCCCGCTCAGCACCAACTGCAGCAGTTCGTCGGCCAATTCGGGGCCGTCGCCAAACGCCCAGCGCGCCGCGTCGGGGTAGTTTGCCAAAATCGCCTGTTTGCTCATCGTCCTGTCCCTTTCTGTGAACGTCTGCGGCAACGGAGTCCAGTTTTTCCCGGCCAGACAGTTTATACTGTGCAGATTATAAGCCTTATTGCATTGAATGCTCCGCCTGCGGAGCACAAGGAACCGCCACCCGTCATGTTAAGTTATCGCCACAGTTTCCACGCCGGCAACCACGCCGACGTGCTCAAGCACACCGTTCAGAGCCTGATCATCGAGTCGCTGAAGGAAAAAGAGAAGCCGTTCCTGTATCTGGACACCCACTCGGGCGCGGGTCGTTATCAGCTCAGCGGCGAACACGCCGAGCGCACCGGCGAATACCTGGAAGGCATCGGCTTGCTGTGGCAGCGCGACGATCTGCCGGAAGAGCTGGCGGCCTATATGAGCGTGGTGCATAACTTCAACCGTTCCGGCACGCTGCGCTATTATCCTGGCTCGCCGCTGATCGCCCGCCAGCTGCTGCGCCCGCAGGACAAAATCCACCTGACCGAGCTGCACCCGAGCGACTACCCGCTGCTGCGCAGCGAATTCCAGAAAGACGAGCGCGCCAAAGTGCAGCGCGCCGACGGCTATCAGCAGCTGAAATCCCAGCTGCCGCCACTGTCGCGCCGCGGTCTGATCCTGATGGACCCGCCGTATGAAATGAAGACCGATTACCAGGACGTGGTCAAAGGCATTCAGGAAGGCTACAAGCGTTTCGCCACCGGCACCTACGCGCTGTGGTATCCGGTCGTGATGCGCCAGCAGATCAAACGCATGCTGCGCGATCTGGAAGCCACCGGCATTCGCCGCATTCTGCAGATCGAACTGGCGGTGAAGCCCGACAGCGATCAGCGCGGCATGACCGCCTCCGGCATGATCGTCATCAACCCGCCGTGGAAGCTGGAACAGCAGATGAAAAACGTGCTGCCGTGGCTGCACAAGGTGCTGGTGCCGTCGGGCATCGGCCACCATCTGGTGAACTGGGTGGTACCGGAATAATCCCCAGCCGGGTGCGGTTCGCCGCGCCCTGCCTCCACCTATCGCAGCCATCGACGCAATCTTTGCGACAAACCCCGGTCAGGCGTTAAACTCTTACCCTCTTCAAATTCACAACTCATGGAAATCCCAGATGACGAAACATTACGATTATCTAGCAATTGGCGGCGGCAGCGGCGGTATCGCATCGATCAACCGGGCAGCCATGTACGGCCAAAAGTGTGCGCTGATTGAAGCCAAAGAGCTGGGCGGCACCTGTGTAAACGTGGGTTGTGTACCGAAAAAAGTCATGTGGCACGCGGCGCAGATCGCCGAGGCTATCCATCAGTACGGCCCGGACTACGGCTTCGACACCACCGTCAACGCCTTCGACTGGAAAAAGCTGGTCGCCAACCGCACCGCCTATATCGATCGCATCCACAACTCCTACGATAACGTGCTGGGCAAGAACAAGGTCGACGTGATCAAAGGCTTCGCGCGCTTCGTGGATGCTCACACCGTGGAAGTGAACGGCGAGACCATCACCGCCGACCACATCCTGATCGCCACCGGCGGCCGCCCGAGCCATCCGGCTATTCCGGGCGCCGAATACGGCATCGACTCCGACGGCTTCTTTGAGCTGGACGCCATGCCGAAGCGCGTCGCCGTAGTCGGCGCCGGCTATATCGCCGTGGAGATCGCCGGCGTGCTGAACGCGCTGGGCGCCGAAACGCACCTGTTCGTGCGCAAGCACGCGCCGCTGCGCAGCTTCGATCCAATGATCGTCGAAACCCTGGTGGAAGTGATGAACACCGAAGGGCCGAGCCTGCACACCGAATCGGTGCCGAAAGCGATCGTCAAGAACGCCGACGGCAGCCTGACGCTGCAGCTGGAAAACGGCAAAGCATTCACCGTCGACTGCCTGATCTGGGCCATCGGCCGCGAACCGGCGACCGACAACCTGAACCTCGGCGTCACCGGGGTGAAAACCAACGAGCAAGGCTACATTGACGTCGATAAGTTCCAGAACACCAACGTCAAAGGCATCTATGCCGTGGGCGACAACACCGGCGCGGTAGAGCTGACCCCGGTCGCCGTGGCCGCCGGCCGCCGCCTGTCCGAACGCCTGTTCAACAACAAGCCGGAAGAGCATCTGGACTACAGCAACATCGCCACCGTGGTGTTCAGCCACCCGCCGATCGGCACCGTTGGCCTGACCGAGCCGGAAGCCATCGAGAAGTTCGGCGCGGACAACGTGAAGGTGTACAAATCCTCCTTCACCGCCATGTACAGCGCCGTGACGCAGCACCGCCAGCCGTGCCGCATGAAGCTGGTGTGCGCGGGTAAAGAAGAGAAAATCGTCGGCCTGCACGGCATCGGCTTCGGCATGGACGAGATCCTGCAGGGCTTCGCCGTAGCGGTGAAGATGGGCGCCACCAAGAAGGACTTCGACAACACCGTGGCCATCCACCCGACCGCTGCGGAAGAGTTCGTCACCATGCGCTAACCGCTGCGGTTAGCCAACTCGCAGGCCGGTATTTATCCGGCCTGTTCTTTTTGTGCGGTTTACTATTCCCTTCGCACCCGCCTGCTTTTTCTGCCATTATTCAGCCTGATAAATTAGCGGGACTGATACAACCTCCCCGCGCCTCTGGAGAACACCGATGCTGTTCAAACTATGCAAAACCCTTGCGATGGCCTGCGTGGCCCTGATTATCGCCCAGAGCAGCGCGCTCAGCTTTACCCTGGAAGTGGCGGGCAAGATCGACAACGTGACCGACCCGGTCAACAAAAGCTATCTGTTCACCGATAAGCAACTGTTGGCGATGCCGGTGCGCAGCATCACCACCTCCACCTCCTGGACACCGCAGAGAAAGTTTGAAGGGATTTCGGTGGCCGATATTCTGGAGCGCGTCGGCGCCAGAGGCGAAACGCTGACCTTCTACGCGCTGAACGACTATTACATCGACGTGCCGCTGTCGGACGTCAAGAAGTACAACATGATCCTGGCCTACAAGATGGACGGGGAGATGCTGAAGCTCAGAAACTTCGGCCCGCTGTTCCTGGTTTACCCGCGCGACGCCGCCGGGCCTGAGCTGAACTCGCCGCTCTACAACTCGCGCTTTATCTGGCAAGTCGACCGGATCGTGATCAAATGAAACTGACGACCTTTAAGAACGGCAGCAGGCTGGCGATCCCGGCCATCTTCGCCGCGCTGTTTTTGGTGGCTTCGACCGTTACGCTCTATTACTACAGCGCCACGCTGTCGAAAAAAGGGCTGTACGCCATCGCCGGTACTCAGGAGAACTACTCCTGGTCGATCGCCAAGTTCTCCATCAAGCTGGCGGAATTCGACACGCTGGTAGAACAGCAGAGCCACGCCCCACAGGTGGACAGCGACAACCTGCGGTTGCGGTTCGAGATCCTCTATTCGCGTTTCTATGTGCTGGAAACCGTTTCTGAATCCACCCAGCCGCTGTACGCCGAACCGGGCTACCCGGAAGTGGTCAAACAGATGCGCCTGCAGATGGATCGCATCGATAAGCTGTTGGACAGCCCGAAAATCGACTTCGGCCAGGTTTTCGCGGCCATGAAGGCCATCAAACCTTACGCCATCGAAATGGCCAACCTGACCGACCACGCCGAGGTGAAGCAACGCACCGCCGCCTATGAGGACTATATCGAGAAACGGCACATCATTTTCTATGGGCTGGTGATCGTCATGTTCTCGGTGATCGCGTTGATCGCCATTACGCTCATCGTGTTCCGTCAGCAGCGGCTGACCATTCGCCAGCAGGCCAAGGCGATCGAGGCGGAGAAAGCGACCCGCACCAAAAACGCGTTCCTCGGCGCCATCGGTCACGAGCTGCGCACTTCACTGCAGAGCGTGATGTCGGCCATCGACGTGCTGGTTAACACCCGGGTGTCGGCGGAACATGCGGACACCTTCCAACGGCTGGAAACCGCCGCGCAGCAAATCGAAAGCCAGATGAAAGATTTGACCGACTACGCGCACCTCGACAGCGGTATGATGGAGCTGCGCATCGTGCCGTTCGACGCGCAGAAGCTGATCGCGGAGACCGCCAACGAAATCGCCACCTTGACCCGCAAAGAGCAGGTCAAACTGAGCTGCGAAGTGGAGTGCAGCCACCTGTTGGTGCACTCCGATCCGCTGCGCATCCGGCAGATCATCGTCAATCTGCTGACCAACGCCTACAAGTACACCGAAAGCGGCAGCATTACGCTGCACAGCTGTCTGCGCCGTCAGCCGGGCGGCAGCTCGTTGATTATCGAAGTGACCGATACCGGCATCGGTATCGAAAAGGACCAGCTCGATCAGATTTTCAAACCCTTTACCCAGCTGGATCAGTCGCATACCAAGCAGTATGCCGGCGTCGGGATGGGGTTGGCGATCGTGCACGGCCTGGTGACGCTGCTCGACGGCACCATCACGGTGTACAGCGAAATCAAGAAGGGCAGCACCTTTATCGTCAGCATTCCGGTGCAGATCAGTGAAGAAGAGCGCGCCGACGAGCCCGCCGCCGCCAATGCCTCTTTGCAGCAGAAGCCGCAGCAGGTCCTGGTGGTGGATGACAACAAGTCGGTGGGGGACGCCTTTGCGGCGCTGCTGGACAAGCTGGGTTACCAGCACGAACTGTGCGATTCACCGGAGCGCGCGCTGCAGAAACTGCTCAGACGCCCTTACGACGCGCTGTTGCTGGATCTGCAGATGCCGGGCATCGACGGCGCCGCCCTGGCCAGGCAGCTGCGCAACCGCCGCGGCCCCAACCGCCATGTGCCGATCATCGGCATCAGCGCCTACACGCCGGAGCAGCTGACGGCGGACCAGCGTGCGCTATTCGACAACTATCTGATGAAGCCGGTCCGGCTGGATGCGTTGTCGAGCGCGCTGGCCGAGGTGTTTCCCGCTAAAGATTAAAACAACGTTGCAGTGCGGCTTCGATCACATGAAGCCGCACCGGTTTTTCGTAAGGGCCAAGCACGTCGTACTCACGCATTGCCTGCGCTATCTCTGATTCGCGCCGGTCGGTGCCGAGTTCGCCGGTCAGCACCAGCACTGGCGCATCCGGGTTGTCGGAGGCGCGGATAGTGGCGATGCAGCGGTCCGCCGTTTCTTCACCGATCAGCCAATCCACCACGTAACCGTCAAACAGGCTTTGCTGTAACGCCTGGCAGAAGCTGTCGACGTCGTAAAACGCCACCGCATTGAAACCGCAACCGCCGAGGTACTTGGCCAGCTCATCGGCCGCCTGATGCGAATCGTCCAATACCGCGATGCTCAAGCGCTCGTCGTCGCCGTAACCGGGCCGGATTTCGATCAGATCGACGCCGTAACGCGGGCCTGCCGGCGCCTCATCGGCGCGATAGATCTGCCATTGTCCCTCTACGCGCAGCGCCACAAACTCCGCCGGCCGCCCCGCAGGCAGTTCATCACCGATGTGCCCGACGCAAGGCATCGCCACCCCGGCCACGAAAAAGATGGCATCACGCGCCATGTTTGGCTCGGCGCTCTCATGTTCGGCGCTAAAATCGGCGATCGCCGCCGGCGTTTCTCCCAACGCAGCCGCGACGCTGTTGATCTGCTCCAGCGTCCAGGGACTTTGCCCTTTCAGTTTGCGGTGCGCATGTGAAAAACTCAGATCCAAGATGCGGCTGAGCTCTCGGGCATGCTGACGTTTTCCAATCCCGTAATGTAAAAACAGCTCCCTGACCCGATTGGCAATCGACTGTGAATCGAATTTTTGATGATTGTTATCCATTTGTTCCTTCGATTTTTTTTACTGATTTATCAGTCGTTTTGATTATTTCTGATGAAAAAGCCACATCTAAAACTAGCATCTCATGCAATTATGCGTTAAAAACGTTGCTTGACATACCATGTTGCATCGTCAAACATGGTATCAAAAGAGACATACAGCAATACACTATAAAAAATAACACCAGCACGTTTTTTAATAATAACCATAGTCACACCAGGGAAAATTTGTTCCGTTGCCGCTACTGAGACGATGCTCACATCGCTCGGACTGCACAAGCAAAACGGGGCTTGAGCCTTTAGCGCTAATCTGTTTTACCCACTTTTAAGCCGGGATCCGCAAGGGTCCCGGTTTTTTATTGCCCTGGCGCCGCGCCATCATACGGACTCCCCCCACCGCCGCAAATAAAAACGGAGCCGGCATGCCGGCTCCGTTGCTCTTTTGATCCCCGCAGAACGTCAGAAGCGCCAGGTAAAACCGGCGTTGACGCTGTTGTCCTGATGGTGCTGCGACAGCAGCCCGCCGTAGCCCAGCGACAGCGTGGCGTTCTCGTTCACCGCCACTTCCGCCCCCGCCTTCAG
>NZ_JBPAFV010000006.1:0-126971 GCF_050880365.1 Serratia sp. BFP-2025
CGGCGGCTTGTCAGTCGTTGTTCCCGGTCAGTGGAGGCGCATTATAGGGAGTTCTCGGCGGGCCGCAACCCCTAATTTCAATATTTTTTCCGACCGTTGAATGTTTGACCAAAACGCCGTTAAAGCGGCAGTTTTTTCAACGATTTAAAGCCGTAGCCCTGCAAAACGGGCAATAAAGCGTCAGTATCTTCATTTAACGCCATGCAATACGCCAGATTCTCTTCCTGGCTCGAAACCAGATTTTCCTGCGTCGAGATGAGCCAGGCGGTACGGCGGGCTATCGCCGCACCGGAATCCACCAGCCGGGTGCCTTCCGGCAACACCTGCATCAGCTCTTCCGCTAATAGAGGGAAATGGGTGCAGCCCAGCACGACGGTATCCGGCGGCTCACGCATGCTCAGCCACGGATGCAGGATCTTCTTCAGCACCGGCAGCGGCACGGCTTCGCCGTGCAGCTTGGCTTCCGCCAGCTCCACCAGCTCCGAAGAACCCAACAGTTCAATCTTGCAGTCGGTGGCAAAACGGGAAATCAGTTCGTGGGTGTAGCTGCGCTGTACGGTTCCGCGGGTCGCCAACAGGCCGACAATGCCGTTAACGGTAAGACGGGCGGCCGGTTTGATGGCGGGCACCACGCCCACGACCGGGAAGCTGAAACGCTCGCGCAGGGCCGGCAAGGAAACAGTGCTGGCGGTGTTGCAGGCAATGACGACAATCGCCAGAGGATGACGCTGCTGCACCGCGCCAACTATCTCCAGCACGCGCTCAACGATAAACTCTTCGGACTTCTCGCCGTAGGGGAACGCCACGTTGTCGAAAGCGTATATATAGTGGAGATCCGGCAGCAACTGCCGAATCTCCTGATATACCGACAACCCGCCGACGCCGGAATCGAAAACCAGCACCGTCGGGCGAGGTGTGGCGGTGCTGTTAGAAGGTATAGCTTCCAGTGAGGTAGTATTCTCTTCCTGGAGTAGCGTAGCCATAGGCCGTCTCATAATCTTTATCAAACAGGTTGGCAATTCTACCACGAACTGTCAGATGAGATGTGACCGGATACGAAACTGCGAGATCCCACAGACTCACGCCGCCAAGTTTAACGCTTTGTTCCGGATAGGTACTGTAATCCTTGTCATAACGTTGACCCAGATATTGATAAGTCACCGCCCAGTCAAAGTCATACAGCTGCCAGTCCAGCTCATATTTCACCTGCTGCTTGGCGCGCCGCAGCAGCACTTCATTGGTCTTGGCGTTGCGAGGATCGACATAGTCATAACCAATCTGATGCGTCAATGGGCCGGTATCAAACGAGGCCGTAGCTTCAATCCCTTTGATGGTCGCCTTACCCACGTTGTAATAGACGTAGTTGGTTTCCCCCGTGGAATCGATCAAATTGTCGATGTCGTTGCGATAACCGGAGATGCGCCAGGTCACCGGGCCGGTCAGCCCTTCAAAGCCACCTTCCCACTGCTTGCTTTCTTCCGGTTTCAGATCGGTGTTGTTACCGAAGTTGCCGTATAGCTGGCTCATATTCGGTGCTTTGAACGCCGTGCCATACGACGCGATAAAACGGTATCCCTCGACGAACTCCCAGGCCGCGCTGGTTTGCCAGGTGCCATGCCAGCCAAACTCGGAATGATCGTCACCTCGAACCGCGCCTTCCAGCGTTACCGGGCCAACCAGTTGCTGCGCGGTCAGATAAATGCCTGCATCACGTTGGCTTTTTTCACCCTTCACGGTGGTGGAATCCGGTTTGATTTTCTGTTGCTGCCAGTCGACGCCAGAGCTTACGGTACCCTGTCCAACCTGCAGCGTATTGCCCCACTGCAGGTTGTACTGTTCGGAATCCACCAGGCTGGCCGAGCTGTCATGCATGCCGAGGCGAGGATCGTAATCGTAATCCTTGCTATGGCTGTAGCTGCCAATCACTTGTGTTGCGTAAATGCCTTCTTTATAGCGCAATCCGGTATCCCAGGTTTGGCTATACAGTTTGCGCGTATCCAGCAGAGAGCTGGTCGGTGAGGAATAATAACTATCATACGCCGTGCGGTTGTCGTAACCATACCCGCGCACAAAACCGCTGACCGATTCGCTGAACTGGTGCTCAAGCGCACCATACAGCAACTTACTCATAAAGCCATCGCGATCCTGTTGGCTTTGCATGCCGGTGCTGCCGTAGGCCACCACGTCATACCCTTTGGTGTAGGTGTAGTCACCCGCCACCGTCGCCACGGTGCTGTCGCCCAACTGCTGTTGAGTCGACGCGTCATAGGATTGGTAGCCGTTGGAGCCGACGCCGGCTGAGAGCGTAGTACCGTTCTTTTCGCGGGTAGTAATAATGTTGACCACGCCGCCGATGGCGTCGGAACCGTATACCGCCGAGCGCGGGCCGCGGATGTATTCGACTTTCTGCACCAACGAAATCGGGATTTGGCTCAGGTCAGAAGAGCCGCTGACGCCCGCCTGATTAAGGCGAATGCCGTCAATTAGCACCAGCACGTGGCTGGAGTTGGTGCCGCGAATAAACAGCGAGCTCTTTTGCCCCAACCCGCCGTTTTGGCCAACGTCCACGCCCGGCAAACGGCGCATCACGTCGGTCAGGCTCTTGGCCTGCCAGCGATCGATATCGTTACGGGTGACGACGGAGGTCGGCGCCAGCACGGAAGAAACCGGCTGCGGGAAACGGTTGGCGGTCACCACCAGGTTATCGCCATTCGTGGCTGTAGTGTTGTCTTGCGCCCATCCAGAAAAAGCCGTGACGGAGGAGACCACCGCCAGCAGCGTATTTTTTGTAATTGTCATGAGAAAAGCATCCAAACTTAATTGGCGGATGCCGCAGGATCATGGCCGGTAGTTCGCGACGGCCACGGATATTGCGACGTAACACCGGCAGGTCTTCGGGCTTGGGATTTGCGGGCCGCGGGGCGCGACCGGCAACGGGCGATGACTTCCCATCCTGCAGTGGACAGTGTCTGCGTCAAAACGCTATCGCCGTGACTTCCCCTTACCGCTGCGCGTCAGCTCCGGATTCACACCGGATTCCCTTTTCACTCGCTGCTTGAGGCCGGACGGCAATGCTACGATCAATGCAAATAGATGTCTAGACTGCTACTAATGTTACAAATAATAAACGCGACAAAACTGGACTTCACGGGCTGATTCCCTACAATCCCCGCTGATCAAATTTGCCTGACGAGAAGAAACACATGACGCCCGAGAATTTGCCTATTGAACGTTACGATGACCAACTGGCGGAGAAAGTCGCCCGCCTGAAGACGTTGATGTCACCGTTCGCGGCGCCCGAGCCGGAAGTGTTCCGCTCGCCAGTCGACCACTACCGCATGCGCGCCGAATTCCGCATCTGGCACGACGCGGAAGACATGTATCACATCATGTTCGATCAGCAGACCAAGCAGCGTATTCGCGTCGATCAATTCCCGGCCGCCAGCGAACTGATCAACCGCCTGATGAGCGCCCTGATCGCCGCGCTGAAACCGGAGCCGATCCTGCGCCACAAGCTGTTCCAGATCGATTATCTGTCGACGCAAAGCGGTAAAATCATCGCCTCGCTGCTGTACCACCGCAAGCTGGATGACGCTTGGCAGCAGCGCGCCGAGCAACTGCGCGACGAGCTGCGGGCGCAGGGTTTTGACCTGCAGCTGATCGGCCGAGCGTCGAAGACCAAGATCATGCTCGACCAGGATTATGTTGACGAAGTGCTGCCGGTCGCCGGCCGCGATATGATCTACCGCCAGGTGGAAAACAGCTTTACTCAACCCAACGCGGCCATGAACGTGCAGATGCTGGAATGGGCGCTGGCGGTCACCGCCGGTTCCAAAGGCGATTTACTGGAGCTGTACTGCGGCAACGGCAACTTCTCGCTGGCGTTGGCGCGCAATTTCGAGCGCGTGCTGGCGACCGAGATCGCCAAGCCGTCGGTGGCGGCGGCGCAGTACAACATCGCCGCCAACCATATCGACAACGTGCAGATCATCCGCATGGCGGCGGAAGACTTCACCCAGGCGATGAACGGAGTACGCGAATTCAACCGGTTGAAAGGCATCGATCTGAGCGGCTACAACTGCGAGACGATTTTCGTCGATCCGCCGCGCAGCGGGCTGGACGCGGAAACGGTGAAGATGGTGCAGGCTTACCCGCGCATTCTGTATATTTCATGCAATCCGGAAACGCTGTGCGCCAACCTGGAAACGCTGCAGGCCACGCACCGGGTCAGCCGCCTGGCGCTGTTCGACCAGTTCCCGTATACCCATCACATGGAATGCGGCGTGTTGCTGGAAAAACACCGCTGATATGACAGGGGCGCCATGATGGCGCCCCGTTTCATTGCGGCTCTTGAGTCGGCGCATCCAGCGCCTTGCGCGCCTTTAGCTTGACCCCGATCCACAGCACCAGCGCCACACAGATCACCGACGGCAGGAAGTTGGAGCCGATCTGCGGGTATTCGGCGCGCACGATGGCGCTGTACATCAACAGCCCCAGCAGGAAGCAGGCCGCCGCCAGCTTCGGCATGCCGTCCGGCATGGCGCGGTTCAGGTAACGCTGATGCAGACAGTACACCGCCAGCACCAACGCAATCAGCGGGAAGATCGAAAACGGCACCACCGAGCTGAACAGCGCGGCAAAGGAACCGTTGATCGAAAGGCCGGCAATCAACGCCAGCAGTAAGGTGCCATTTTCACGGCCTGGTTTTTCCATCATTTTTTACCTTTTTTATACGTGGGACACAGAAGCTTTTTCTTGTTCGCGACGATACCAGTAATACGCCCCTTTGGAGATCATCCGCAGCTGCAGCACCAGCCGTTCTTCCAGCTGCTGCCGCTGCTCGACGTCGATATCCAGCGCTTCCGCGCCGGCGCTGAACACGATGGTGACCATCGCTTCCGCCTGCGCTTCGGTAAAGCTGCGCGGCATGTGGTTTTCCAACTCGAGGTAGTCCGCCAGTTCGGCGATGAAATGCTGGATCTCGCGCGCCACCGCCGCACGAAATGCCGCCGACGTGCCGGAGCGCTCGCGCAGCAGCAGGCGGAAGGCGTTCGGGTTGTTGCCGATAAATTCCATAAAGGTGGACACCGAGGTGCGGATCACGCTGCCGCCCTTGGCGATGCGTTGGCGCGCCTGGCGCATCAACTGACGCAGCATCAGGCCGCTTTCGTCCACCATGGTCAGCCCCAGCTCGTCCACATCGCGGAAATGGCGATAAAACGACGTGGGCGCGATGCCCGCCTCGCGTGAAACTTCCCGCAGGCTCAGGCTGGCGAAGCTGCGTTCGGCGCTCAGCTGGCTGAATGCGGCTTCGATCAGGGAACGACGAGTCCGTTCTTTTTGTTGTGCTCTGACGCCCATATGCATATCCGGATAGGTTCCATTCTCTCAGTCTAACGCCCTAGACTCGGCAATATAGCAAATTTTATTGCAACAGCATTTATACTAACGCGCTCTATCACACTTCCGCCCTGAGCCGATTGTGCTTTGACTCAAAAAGCCTAATGGTGATTGGGTGAGCAGCGCTATGATGTTAAGATACCGTTGTAATCTTGTATAAAAAAACAGGTCTCTCCTACATGCAACAGCACTATCAATTTGATGCCATAGTGATTGGCTCGGGCCCTGGTGGTGAAGGTGCCGCCATGGGGCTGGTGAAACAGGGCGCCCGTGTGGCCGTTATCGAACGGTACAACAACGTAGGCGGCGGATGTACCCATTGGGGCACCATTCCTTCCAAAGCCCTCCGCCACGCCGTCAGCCGCATTATCGAATTCAACCAGAACCCGCTTTACAACAATTCGCGCACGCTTAGCGCGACCTTCCCTGACATTTTACGCCACGCCGATAACGTCATCAGCCAGCAGACCCGCATGCGCCAAGGGTTCTATGAGCGGAATCAGTGCAAGCTGTTCGCCGGCGACGCGCGCTTCATCGACGCCAACACCGTCAGCGTCAGCTACATGGACGGCACCCAGGACACCATCCGCGCCGACCACATCGTGATCGCCTGCGGCTCGCGCCCTTACCATCCGGCCAGCGTCGATTTCAATCACCCGCGCATCTACGACAGCGACTCCATTCTCGAGCTGAGCCATGAACCGCGCCACGTGATCATTTACGGCGCCGGGGTGATCGGCTGCGAATATGCGTCCATCTTCCGCGGCCTGAACGTCAAGGTGGATCTGATCAACACCCGCGATCGGCTGCTGGCGTTCCTCGATCAGGAGATGTCGGATTCGCTCTCTTACCACTTCTGGAACAACGGCGTGGTGATCCGCCACAACGAAGAATTCGAGAAGATCGAAGGCACCGAAGACGGCGTGATCGTGCACCTGAAGTCCGGCAAGAAGGTGAAAGCGGACTGCCTGCTGTACGCCAACGGCCGTACCGGCAACACCGATTCGTTGGGGTTGGAGAACGTTGGTCTGGAGTCGGACAGCCGCGGGCTGCTGAAAGTGAACAGCATGTATCAAACCGCGCTGTCGCACATTTATGCGGTCGGTGACGTGATCGGCTATCCGAGCCTGGCTTCCGCCGCCTACGATCAGGGCCGCATCGCCGCGCAAGCGATCGCCTCCGGCGAAGCCAGCGGTCACTTAATCGAAGATATCCCGACCGGCATCTACACCATTCCGGAAATCAGCTCCGTCGGCAAAACCGAGCAGGAACTGACCGCGATGAAGGTGCCGTATGAAGTGGGCCGCGCCCAGTTCAAGCATCTGGCGCGCGCGCAGATAGCCGGGATGAACGTCGGCAGCCTGAAAATCCTGTTCCATCGCGACACCCTGCAGATCCTTGGGATCCACTGCTTCGGCGAGCGTGCGGCGGAGATCATCCACATCGGCCAGGCGATCATGGAACAGAAAGGTGAAGGCAATACCATCGAGTATTTCGTTAATACGACCTTCAACTATCCGACCATGGCCGAAGCCTACCGGGTGGCGGCGCTTAACGGCTTAAACCGCCTGTTTTAACGCGCTGTCGATGTAGCCCTGCATGTGCTCGCGGATCGCTTCGGCCAACTGCTCATAACGGCTGCGCAGTGGGGAACCGGGGCGATACACCAACGCGATGGTGCGCTTCGGTTCCGGCTTGTAGCAATCCAGATAGCACACGCCGTCGCGTTCGCGCTGCGGCGGCACCGCCAGTGACGGCAGCAGGGTAATGCCGCTGCCGGCAGCGACCATATTGCGCAACGTTTCCAGACTGGTGGCGCGGAAGTGAGTATCTTCGTCCGCGCCCGCCTGGAAGCAGAAGCCCATCGCCTGATCGCGCAGGCAGTGGCCATCTTCCAGCATCAGCAGTTTCTCTCCCGCTAAATCCGGCATCGCCACGCGCTCGCGCTGCGCCCACGGGTGATCGGAATACACCGCCAGCTTCATCGGCTCATCGAACAGAGGCACTTCAATAAACGCCTCGGTCTCCTTCACCAGCGCCAGAATGGCGCAGTCCAGTTTGCCGCTGTCGAGCTGCGCCAGAAGTTGATGGGTTTGCGCTTCGTGCAGATACATTTCCAGCTTCGGAAAAGTTTTGTGCAGCGTCGGGATGATCTGCGGCAGCAGATAAGGCCCCACGGTCGGGATCAGGCCGATGTGCAGCGGCCCGGACATGGCTTCGCCCTGTTGGCTGGCCATCTCCTTCAACACTTTCACTTCGCGCAGCACGGTACGCGCCTGCTCCACCAGCAACAGGCCCGCCTGGGTGAACAGCACCTTGCGGCTGGTGCGTTCGAGCAGCATGACGCCCAACTCGTCTTCCAGCTTGCGGATCTGCCCGCTGAGCGTCGGCTGGCTCACATGGCATGAATCGGCCGCGCGGCGGAAGTGCCGGTGCTCGGCCAAGGCGACCAGATACTCTAAATCACGAATGTTCATTGTTTCCCTCCAATCCATGATAGCTCATGGCGATAGATAAGATAGCAATGAGCGATTAGATCTATCAAGCCCCAACGACAATAATGTGTCCCAACGAAGCGATATTGCGCTAAATACCAAAAATTACTTTTCCTAATTAAGGGGTTAATCAATGTTTACCAGTCAAGAAGGCAAGAAAGTTCCGCAGGTTACTTTCCACACCCGTCAGGGCGACCAATGGATTGATGTGACCACTGATGACCTGTTCAAAAACAAAACCGTTATCGTATTCTCGCTGCCGGGCGCGTTCACGCCGACCTGCTCTTCGAGCCATCTGCCGCGCTACAACGAGCTGTCCAGCGTGTTCAAACAGCACGGCGTCGACGGCATTCTGTGCGTCTCGGTGAACGACACCTTCGTGATGAACGCCTGGAAAGCCGACCAACATGCAGAAAACATCACCTTCGTGCCGGACGGCAACGGTGAATTCACCAAGGGCATGAACATGCTGGTCGAGAAAGCGGATCTGGGCTTTGGCCCGCGTTCATGGCGTTACTCGATGCTGGTGCGCGACGGCGTGGTCGAGAAAATGTTCGTCGAACCGAACAAGCCGGGCGACCCGTTTGAAGTGTCCGACGCCGATACCATGCTGAAATACCTGGCACCGGAATTCAAAGTGCAGGAATCGGTCTCCCTGTTCACCAAACCGGGCTGCCCGTTCTGCGCCAAAGCCAAGCAGATGCTGCAAGAGCGCGGCATTCAGTATGAAGAGATCGTACTAGGCAAAGACGCCACCACCGTCAGCCTGCGCGCCGTCAGCGGCCGCGCCACGGTGCCGCAGGTGTTCATCGGCGGCCGTCACATCGGCGGCAGCGACGATCTGGAAACTTTCCTGTCAGCTTAATAAGTAATAACAAAGCCAACGTGAACTTTGGCGGGCTACGGCCCGCCCTTTTTTTACCTTTCAGGAGCGGATATGAAACTGTTGAACGTTGATGTCGCGGTCATCGGCGGCGGCACCGCAGGGCTCGGCGCCTATCGCGCGGCCAAACTGTCTACCCCCAGCGTGGTGATGATCGAAGGCGGGCCTTACGGCACCACCTGTGCGCGCGTTGGCTGCATGCCATCCAAGTTATTGATAGCCGCCGCCGAAGCGGTGCATCAAATCGAACGTGCGCCTGGTTTTGGCGTGCATCCAACCGGCAAGACGCGCATCGACGGGCGCGAGGTGATGGATCGCGTCAAGCGCGAACGCGATCGCTTCGTCGGCTTCGTGCTGGAAGGCGTGGACGAGATCCCGGCCGCCGACAAAATTCAGGGCTATGCCCGCTTTATCGACGACAACACGCTGCAGGTCGATGACCATACACGCATCGTGGCACAGCGCATCGTGATCGCCACCGGTTCTCGTCCCAGTTGGCCGGCGCCGTGGAACGAGCTGGGCGACCGCCTGGTCGTCAACGACGATCTGTTCAATTGGGATGATTTGCCGCAGTCCGTAGCGGTATTCGGCCCCGGCGTCATTGGGCTGGAACTGGGGCAAGCGCTGCACCGCCTCGGCGTCGACACCAAGGTCTTTGGCATCGGTGGCGCCGTCGGGCCGCTGACCGACAGCGCCGTGCGCGACTACGCCGCCAAAGCGCTGGGGGACGAGTTCTATCTCGATGCCGACGTGAAGGTAGAGATGATGCAGCGCGAGGGCGATAAAGTATTTATCCGCTATCAAGATCTGCAGGGCCAACCGCAAGAGATCCTGGTGGACTACGTGCTGGCCGCTACCGGCCGCCGCCCCAATGTCGATCGGCTGGGCCTCGAGAACACCGGCCTGCAGCTCGACGCCCGAGGCGTGCCGCTGGCCGACCGCCTGACGATGCAAACCAGCGTGCCGCATATCTTCATCGCCGGCGACGCCAGCAATCAGCTGCCGCTGCTGCATGAAGCCAGCGATCAGGCGCGTATCGCCGGCGCCAACGCCGGCAGTTTCCCGGAGATCAATCCGGGCCTGCGCCGCAGCGCGATTTCGGTGGTGTTTTCCGATCCGCAGATCGCCATGGTCGGCTCAACCTTCCGCGAGCTGAGCGAGAAGTTTAGCGCCTGCGGCTGCTTTGAAGTGGGCAAAGTCTCGTTTGAGAATCAGGGGCGCTCACGGGTGATGCTGCGCAACAAGGGCATTCTGCACGTTTACGGCGAGCAAGGCACCGGCCGTTTCCTCGGTGCGGAAATAATCGGCCCGGACGCCGAACACATTGCGCATCTGTTGGCCTGGGCGCACCAGCAGCAGATGACCGTCGATCAGATGCTGGACATGCCGTTCTATCATCCAGTGATCGAAGAAGGCTTGCGCACCGCGCTGCGCGACCTGCAGGCGAAGCTCAAACTCGGCGCGGCCGAAATCGAGCGCTGCCAGCGCTGCCCGGGCGAATAACCCCTCATTCTCCATTCATACCCACCGGGCCTTCAGGCCCGGTTTTTTTGCGCAGCACTTTCCACATTTGCCTCCCTCCTCTTGCCTCACGCCCCTCCTGCACGCATTTTTTATGCTTTGGCATTGAAGTGATATCAATAATGACACTGAAATGGAGGGCAGAACCAGAATGGAGGAAGAGCATGGAAAAGCATGAACACTATACCTATCGCATCACCTGGTCAGCGGAAGATCGTGAATATGTCGGGCTGTGCGCCGAATTCCCCTCTCTGTCCTGGCTGGCCGCCACGCGTACTGGCGCACTGGAGGGCATCGAAAGAGTGGTGAGCGAAACGATCGCCGATATGCTGGCGCAAGGCGAAACGCCGCCGCAGGCGCTGGCGGAAAAGAACTTCAGCGGCAAACTGGTACTGCGCATGACGCCGGAACAGCATCGCCGGCTGGCGATTGGCGCGATGGAGGAAGGCGTGAGCCTGAACCGTTATCTGTGCGCCCGCCTGGCGGGGTAGAGGTTCAAGGGCGGCGCCAGGCCGCCCTTGTCGTCGTCAAGCCAAACGCTGTTTCGCTGCGGCGATTGCCGCGGCGACCTGCTGCGGCGCAACGCCGCCTTTGGCCGCACGTTTGTCCAGGCAGGATTGCAACGCCAGGATCGGGTAGACATCGTCAGCGATCGTCGCGCTGAACTGCTGCAAATCCGCCAGCGGCAGCGCTTCCAGCGGTTTGCCCTGGCGAATCGCTTCTACCACTGCCTCACCGACGATATGGTGCGCTTCGCGGAACGGCACGCCCTTGGCGACCAGGTAATCCGCCAGCTCGGTGGCGTTGGCATAGCCCTGCTCCGCCGCTTCCTGGCAGCGCGGGCGCTTCACCTGAATGCCGTCCAGCACCAGCGCCGCCATCTGCAGGCAGTCCATCCAGGTGTCGAGCGCGTCGAACAACCCTTCTTTGTCTTCCTGCATGTCTTTGTTGTACGCCAGCGGCAGGCCTTTCAGCGTCATCATCATGCCGGTCAGCGCGCCCTGTACGCGGCCGCACTTGCCGCGGATCAGCTCCAGCGCGTCCGGGTTTTTCTTCTGCGGCATCAACGAAGAGCCGGAGGTCACGCGATCGGACAGCTCGACAAACGCCGCCTCGCCGCTGTTGAAGAAGATCAGATCTTCGGCGAAGCGCGACAGGTGCACCATGCTGATGGCGGCGTTGGACAACAGCTCCAGCACGTGGTCGCGATCGGATACGCTGTCCAGGCTGTTGCGGGTCGCCGAGGCGAAGCCCAGCCAGCCGGCCAGCTGCTCGCGATCGATAGGATAAGCGGTGCCGGCCAGCGCGCCGCTGCCCAGCGGGCTGACGTCCAGCCGTTTCAGGGTGTCCTGCAGACGGCTTTCATCGCGCGCCAGCATCTCGACATAGGCCAGGCACCAGTGCGCGAAAGTCACCGGCTGCGCGCGTTGCAGGTGGGTATACCCCGGCATCACCGCATCCTGGTTGGCCTCGGCGGTCTCCACCAGCGCCTGCTGCAGCTGGACGATCGCCTGATGCAGATCGCCGATCTGCTGTTTGCACCACAGCTTCAGATCGGTCGCCACCTGATCGTTGCGGCTGCGGCCGGTGTGCAGCTTCTTGCCCAAATCGCCGACCTTCTCGATCAGCTTCTGCTCCACCCAGCTGTGGATGTCTTCGGCATCGCTTTGCACGATCGCCAAAGGATCGGCCTGGACTTCCGTCAGCAAGGCATTCAGCGCCTGCTCCAGCTGCTGTTGCTCCGTTGCCGTCAACACGTTAACGGTCACCAGCGCCTTCGACCAGGCCACCGAGCCCACGATATCTTGCTCCGCCAGGCGATAATCGAACCGCAGCGAATCGTTGAGTTGTTTGAACCGCTGATCCGCCGCCTGAGTGAACCGTCCGCCCCAAAGTGCCATACCTTTACTCCTGAATTTTTATGCGAAAGGGCGCAGCATGCTGCGCCCTTGCAGAGTCACGCCAATCGGTTATTTATTCTTTTTCTCGTTCAACGCGCGGATGCGTGAAGACAGAGAGAACAGGCGGATAAAGCCGCCCGCGTGGCTGTGATCGTAAACTTCGTCTTCGCCGAAGGTGGCGAACTCTTCGGAGTACAGGCTGTTGGCGGATTTTTTCTGGGTCGCCGTCACCTGGCCTTTGTACAGCTGCAGTACCACTTCACCGTTCACCTCTTCAGCCAATGCTTCGGCAGAGGCCTGCAGCGAGCGGCGCAGCGGCGCGAACCAACGGCCGTCGTACACCACATAGGACATCTCCAGGCCCAGCTGCTCGCGCCATTTGAAGCTGTCGCGATCCAGCACCAGCTGCTCGATGGCGCGCAGCGCCGCCACCATGATGGTGCCCCCTGGGGTCTCATAGCAGCCGCGGGATTTGATGCCCACCAGACGGTTTTCCACGATGTCGATACGGCCGACGCCGTGCTTGGCGCCCAGCGCGTTCAGGGTTTCCAGGCACTGGTACGGCGACAGTGCTTTACCGTTAACCGCCACAACGCGGCCTTTCTCAACGGTGACGGTCACCTGCTCAGGCTGATCCGGCGCTTCCTGCGGATCGACGGTCCATACCCAGCAATCCTTGTTCGGCGCATTCCACGGGCTTTCCAGCACGCCGCCTTCGGTGGAAATGTGCCAGGCGTTCTCATCGCGGCTGTAGATTTTCTCCAGCGATGCGGTGGTCGGGATATTGCGCTCTTTCAGGTAATCCAGCAGCGCTTCACGGGAACGCAGGTTCCACTCACGCCACGGCGCTACCACTTTCAGCTGCGGCGCCAGCGCGGTGTAGGTGGTTTCGAAACGCACCTGATCGTTGCCTTTGCCGGTCGCGCCGTGGCACAGCGCGTCTGCGCCCACTTTCAACGCCAGCTCGACCTGCGCCTTGGCGATGATCGGCCGCGCCATCGAGGTGCCCAGCAGGTAGCTGCCCTCGTACAGGGCGCCGGTCTGCAGCACCGGATAAACGTAATCGCGGATAAATTCTTCACGCAGATCGACCACGTGACATTCAGAGGCACCGGACTGCAGGGCTTTTTGCTCCACGCCTTCCAGATCGCTGCGCTCCTGGCCGATGTCCGCCACGAACGCCACCACTTCACAGCCGCCGTAGTTCTCTTTCAGCCATGGAATGATGGCCGAGGTATCCAGGCCGCCGGAGTACGCCAGAACGATTTTTTTGATGCCTTGGTTTTGCATGATCTATTCCTTTCTAATTCTAAAATTAAGCGAGGATCCGGGTGCCAATCGACACGCCGTTAAACAAAGCAGGAAGCTGATCGGCATGGCGCCAGCTGGCGATATCCACCGGGCGGCCGAGGGTGCGGGCGGCGTCGAGTGCCGCATTCACCTTCACCACCATACCATCGGTGATGATGCCTTGCGCGATCAGTTGTTCCGCTTTTTGCGCCGTCATTTCCGCAATGCGTTGGCCCTTGCCGTCGAGGATGCCGCTGACGTCCGACAGCAGGATCAGATCCGCCCCCAGCGTCGCCGCCAGCGCCGTCGCCGCCTGATCGGCGTTCACGTTCATTAACTGCCCTTCGGCGGTGATGCCGATGGAGCTGATAACCGGCAGGTAGCCGGCGCCCAGCAGGGTATTAAGCAGCGCGGGCGAACCGGGCTGCGCGTTGCCGACGTGGCCCAATGCCGGATCGAGCTGGGTCACGACTGCGCTGCCGCCGTCCGCCAGGCTCAGGCCAACGGCGTTGATTTGGTGTTTAATCGCCCACGCCAGCAGCGTTTTGTTGGCGGTGCCGGCCAGCGCGCCGGTGATGATGTCGATCTGATCGGCCGGCGTGACGCGCAGGCCGTTCTTTTTCACCACCGGTAAAGCGAGCTGCTTCATCAGCTCGTCCACCACGCAGCCGCCGCCGTGCACGATCACCAGCGGACGCTGATGCTGCTGCCGGTAGCTGTCCAACGCGGTAAACAGACGCTCCAGCGCTTCTTCACTGTCTAATAACACGCCACCTAACTTGATAATTAACGGGTTCATTGCTGTTTACTCACGCTGGTTTAAAGGAGTGATTGGGTTTCCGGGAAGCCGAAACGGATATTCAGGCATTGCACCGCCTGCGCCGCCGCGCCTTTCAGCAGGTTATCTTCCGCCGCCACGGCGATCAGATGCTCGCCCTGCACCGCAAAACCGATGTCGCAGAACGGCAGCCCCACCACCGCTTTCAGCGCCGGCACGCCCTGGTCGTACAGCCGCACCAGCGGCTTGTCGTCATAGGCGGCATGATAGGCGGCGGCCACGTCCTGCGCGGTTACGCCGGCTTTCAGGCGGCAGGTGATGGTTTCAAGAATGCCGCGCGGGAAATTGCCCAGGTGCGGCGTAAAGATGACCGGCACGCCCAGGTGCGCGGCGATCTCCGGCTGGTGCCGGTGAGTGAAAATACCGTACGGCTGCAGGCTCACTTCGCAGAAACTGGTGGTCATGCTGGCCTTGCGCCCGGCGCCGCTGACGCCGCTGGTGGCGTTGATCACCGGCCACTGATCCAGATTCAGCAGCTGTTTTTCGATCAACGGTTTCAGCGTCAGCTGCGCCGCCGTCGGGTAACAGCCCGGCACCGCGATCAGCTGTGCCTGTTTAATCTTGTCGCTCTGCCACTCCGCCAGGCCGTACACCGCCTGCTCCAGCAGGGCGCCATGCTGATGCTCGAAACCGTAGTACTGGGTATAAAAACCGGCGTCCTGCACGCGGAAGGCGCCGGACAGATCGAACACCACGCAGCCCGCCGCCAGGAAAGCCGGTGCGATATCGTGGCTGACTTCATGGGCGGTGGCGAGGAACACTACATCGATGCCCTGCGCCGCCTTGGCGACGTCGGTCAACGGCTGCAGCGGCAGATCGACGATGCCTTTCAACTGGGGATGGAGATCGGAAAGCAACTTTCCTGCATCTGCACTTTGCGCTGAAACCGCTAAAGCGGTTATGTTCATGTGTGGGTGGCGATTCAGGTAAGCCGTGAGCTCCGCTCCGGCGTAACCGCTGGCACCAACGATCAGCGTATTCAACATGTGGCCTTTCACCTTCTAAACTGACGTGCGGTCGCTTGCGACCCAGGTAACAGGGCTAGCCAGCGTTGTTGCGCCGTTCACCCACGGAGCCAGGCGTTGATGCTTTTATAAACATCCGGGCATCGGGTTCCCTTACGCTTCGGCTTACTGTATTTTTATTCAAAATAAATGCATGAATATTGATACTATCCTAACCAAAGGCTGTCAACAGTGAAGATGAAATTACCTCCATTTATTGAGCTGTACCGGGCGTTGATCGCCACTCCGTCAATCAGCGCCACCGATGCCGGCCTCGATCAGAGCAATGAGGCGTTAATCAACTTGCTGGCCGGATGGTTTGCCGACCTGGGCTTCCGCGTCGACGTGCAGCCGGTGCCGGAGTCGCGCCACAAATTCAACCTGCTGGCCAGCATCGGCGAAGGCAGCGGCGGCCTGCTGCTGGCCGGCCACACCGATACGGTGCCTTACGACGAAGGCCGCTGGACGCGCGATCCCTTCACCCTGACCGAGCACGACAACAAGCTCTACGGGCTGGGCACCGCCGACATGAAAGGCTTCTTCGCCTTTATTCTGGATGCGGTGCGCGATATCGACGCGAGCAAGCTGACCAAGCCGCTGTACATTTTAGCCACCGCAGATGAAGAAACGACGATGGCCGGCGCGCGTTATTTCGCCGCCTCCACCGCCATTCGGCCGGATTTCGCCATCATCGGCGAGCCGACCTCGCTGCAGCCGGTGCGCGCGCACAAGGGCCACATGGCCAACGCCATTCGCATCGTCGGCCAGTCCGGCCACTCCAGCGATCCGGCGCGCGGCGTCAACGCCATCGATCTGATGCACGAGTCCATCGGCCGCCTGATGGAGCTGCGCAAGACCCTGCAGGAGCGCTACAACAACCCGGCGTTCGCCGTGCCTTATCCCACCATGAACTTCGGCCATATCAGCGGCGGTGACGCGGCCAACCGCATCTGCGCCTGCTGCGAACTGCACCTGGATATCCGCCCGCTGCCCGGCATGACGCTCGACAACATCAACGAACTGATGCATCAGGCGCTGGAGCCGGTAAGCCAACGCTGGCCGGGCCGCCTGACCATCGAAGAGCTGCACGCGTCGGTGCCGGGCTACGAATGCCCGACCGACCACCGCATGGTGGCGGTGATCGAGGAGCTGCTGGGCACCCGCACGCAGGTGGTCAACTACTGCACCGAAGCGCCGTTCGTGCAACAGGTATGCCCGACCCTGGTGCTCGGCCCCGGCTCCATCGATCAGGCCCACCAGCCGGACGAGTACATCGACACCGCGTTTATCGAACCGACGCGCAAACTGTTGGGTCAGCTGGTCAATCACTTTTGCCGGCAATAAACCCGACATTTAACAGGGGAAATGCTTTATGCTTCCCCTAACTCAAAATAAGTAGAAAACGGCGAAATAAGCCGTGCTGATAACCGACGCGCCGTAATTAAATTTCAGAAAATGCGCCGATTTTGATGTTTTTTTGCTAAAAATAGTGTCAATTGACGATTGGACAGGAACGCGATGTGATCAGGCAGGCGGTCTGCGCCTGACGCGTGAAATTTATTTACAAGATAAAAATCATACAGAACTGGGTCAGGGGTTATATGAACGAACAATATTCGGCAATGCGCAGTAATGTCAGTATGCTCGGCAAATTGCTCGGCGATACCATCAAAGAAGCGCTGGGTGAGCATATTCTCGATCGCGTTGAGACCATCCGTAAGCTTTCCAAATCCTCACGCGCCGGCAACGAAGCGCATCGCCAGGAGCTGCTCTCCACCCTGCAGAACCTGTCCAACGACGAGCTGCTGCCGGTGGCGCGCGCCTTCAGCCAGTTCCTCAACCTGACCAACGTCGCCGAGCAGTACCACAGCATTTCGCCCAACGGCGAGGCCGCCAGCAACCCGGAAGCGCTGGCTCAACTGTTCAGCCGTCTCAAAGACAAAAAGCTCAGCGACAAAGAGCTTCAGCACGCGGTATCGCAACTCTCCATCGAGCTGGTGCTGACGGCGCACCCGACGGAGATCACCCGTCGCACCCTGATCCACAAGCTGGTGGAGGTCAACACCTGCCTCAGCCAGCTCGATCACAACGATCTGGCCGACTACGAGCGTAACAAGATCATGCGCCGCCTGCGCCAGCTGGTGGCCCAGTCGTGGCACACCGATGAAATTCGCAAACACCGCCCTTCCCCGATCGACGAAGCCAAATGGGGCTTTGCGGTGGTGGAAAACAGCCTGTGGGAAGGCGTGCCGGCGTTCCTGCGCGAATTCAACGAACAGCTGGAAAACTCCATCGATTACAGCCTGCCGGTGGAAGCGGTGCCGGTGCGCTTCACCTCCTGGATGGGCGGCGACCGCGACGGCAACCCGAACGTGACCGCCGAAATTACCCGCCATGTGCTGCTGCTCAGCCGCTGGAAAGCCTGCGACCTGTTCACCCGCGACATCCAGGTGCTGGTCTCTGAGCTGTCGATGACCGAATGTACCCCGGAGCTGCGCGCCCGCGCCGGCGGCGATGAGGTGCAGGAACCGTACCGCGAAATCATGAAGCAGCTGCGCAGCCAGCTGATGAGTTCCCAGGCTTATCTGGAAGGTCGCCTGAAGGGCGAGCGCGTGCTGAAACCGCACGACCTGCTGGTGAACAACGAGCAGCTGTGGGAGCCGCTGTATGCCTGCTACCAGTCGCTGCAGGCCTGCGGCATGGGCATCATCGCCAATGGTCAACTGCTGGATACCCTGCGCCGCGTGCGCTGCTTCGGCGTGCCGTTGGTGCGCATCGACGTGCGTCAGGAGAGCACCCGCCATACCGAAGCCATCGCCGAGCTGACCCGCTATCTGGGGCTGGGCGACTATGAAAGCTGGTCGGAAGCCGATAAACAGGCGTTCCTGATCCGCGAACTGAACTCCAAACGCCCGCTGGTGCCGCTGAAGTGGCAACCGAGCGCCGACACGCAGGAAGTGCTGGAAACCTGCCGGGTGATCGCCGAAGCGCCGCAGGGCTCGATCGCCGCCTACGTGATTTCGATGGCGCGCACGCCTTCCGACGTGCTGGCGGTGCACCTGCTGCTGAAAGAGGCCGGCTGCCCGTTCGCTCTGCCGGTCGCCCCGCTGTTCGAAACCCTCGACGACCTGAACAACGCCGACGACGTGATGACCCAGTTGCTTAACATCGACTGGTATCGCGGCTTCATCCAGGGCAAACAGATGGTGATGATCGGCTATTCCGACTCGGCGAAAGACGCCGGCGTGATGGCGGCTTCCTGGGCGCAGTACCGCGCGCAGGACGCGCTGATCAAAACCTGTGAAAAGGCCGGCGTGGCGCTGACGCTGTTCCACGGCCGCGGCGGTTCCATCGGCCGCGGCGGCGCTCCGGCGCATGCGGCGCTGCTGTCGCAGCCGCCGGGCAGCCTGAAGGGCGGCCTGCGCGTCACCGAACAGGGCGAGATGATCCGCTTCAAGTTCGGCCTGCCGGAAGTCACCATCAGCAGCCTGGCGCTGTATGCCGGCGCGATCCTCGAGGCCAACCTGCTGCCGCCGCCGGAACCGAAGAAAGAATGGCGGGCGCTGATGGACGACCTGTCCGAGACCTCCTGCCGGATGTATCGCGGCTACGTGCGTGAAAACCCGGACTTCGTGCCTTACTTCCGCGCGGCCACGCCGGAGCTGGAGCTGGGCAAACTGCCGCTGGGTTCACGCCCGGCCAAGCGCAAGCCAAACGGCGGCGTGGAGAGCCTGCGCGCCATTCCGTGGATCTTCGCCTGGACGCAGAACCGCCTGATGCTGCCGGCCTGGCTCGGCGCTGGCGCCGGATTGCAGGAAGCGGTGAAAGCCGGCAAGCAGGCGGAGCTGGAGGCGATGTGTCGCGATTGGCCGTTCTTCTCCACCCGCATCGCCATGCTGGAAATGGTGTTCGCCAAGGCCGACCTGTGGCTGGCGGAATACTACGATCAGCGCCTGGTGGATAAATCGTTGTGGCCGCTGGGCCAACAGCTGCGCGATCAGCTGGAAAGCGACATCAAGGTAGTGCTGACCATCGCCAACGATGCGCACCTGATGGAAGACCTGCCGTGGATCGCCGAATCCATCGCGCTGCGCAACGTCTATACCGACCCGCTGAACGTCTTGCAGGCCGAGCTGCTGCACCGTTCGCGTCAGCAGGAGCAGCCGGACGCCCGCGTGGAGCAGGCGCTGATGGTCACCATCGCCGGCGTCGCCGCCGGGATGCGCAACACCGGCTAGTGAGCCTCATCGCGGCCCCGTTTATCGGGGCCGTTTTTTATGCCTTCCCCCACAAAAAAAGAGCGCCGCGGTAAAGCGACGCCCTTTTTCAATGAAACAAGCCCGTCAGGCGGCGGCCACCGGGCGCACGCCCAGCGTGTGGCAGATGGCGTAGCTCATCTCGGCGCGGTTCAGGGTATAGAAGTGGAAATCTTTCACCCCTTCGCGGCTGAGGATCTTCACCATGTCCATGGCGATGTTGGCGCCGACCATTTTGCGGGTCTCCGCATCGTCGTCCAGCCCTTCGAACATGCTGGTCATCCAGCTCGGCACCCGCACGTTGGTCATGGTGGCGAAGCGCTGCAGCTGCTTGAAGTTGGACACCGGCAGAATGCCCGGCACGATTTCCACGTCGATACCGGCGGCGACGCAGCGGTCGCGAAAGCGCAGGTAGCTCTCGACGTCGAAGAAGAACTGAGTGATGGCGCGACTGGCGCCGGCGTCGATCTTGCGTTTCAGGTTAATCAAATCGGCCTGGGCGCTCTTCGCCTCCGGGTGCACTTCCGGGTAGGCGGCGACGGAAATGTCGAAGTCGCCCACGTCTTTCAGCAGCGCCACCAGATCGGTCGCGTACATGTCCGGCTTGCCGCCGCCCGGCGGCAGATCGCCGCGCAGCGCCACGATATGGCGGATGCCGCTGTTCCAGTAATCGGTCGCGATGTCGCGCAGCTGCGCCGGGCTGGCATCGATGCAGGTCAGGTGCGGCGCCGCCTCCAGGCCGGTGCGTTCCTTGATCCCTTTGATGATGCTGTGGGTGCGATCGCGCTCGCCGGAGTTGGCGCCGTAGGTGACGGAAACGAATTTAGGCTTGAGGATGCTCAGACGATCGATCGACTGCCACAGGGTCTCTTCCATCTCGCTGGTGCGTGGCGGGAAGAACTCGAATGATACGTTAATCTGGCCGTTCAACTCCGCCAGACTCTGATTCAGCGCTTCCCGCTGGTTTGCGTGGAAAAAACTCATACCCTGCTCACCTCTTATCGATCACTGTTTTTATTTCATCTTGATGAGCGTCTATACGTTTAGACGTCTAGATAGAAAATGCCGCATGTTGGCTAAAGAGTCAACAGGAAAATGAGGGGAATAAGATGATTAATCCTCACCCGCTCAACGAGGGAATTTCATGATCGCGACAAAGATAAGTATGGCAGGAAAAGCCAAGGGGCGCGGTGAACCCGCGCCCGCAGAGGATTAAAGCAGCTGCGCCAATCGGTTAAGGTCTGACTGGATCGCGCCGGCGGTGACGTCGCGGCCGGCGCCCGGCCCGCGGATCACCAGCGGATTATCGCGATACCAGCGGCTTTCGATGGCGAACACGTTGTCGCACGGCAGCAGCGAGGCCAGAGGATGCTCAGGGCGCACCGCCTCCACGCCGACCCGCGCCTTGCCGTTGGCGTCGAAACGCGCCACGTGGCGCAGCACCAGGCCCATTTCGCTGGCGGCCTCAAAGCGCTGCTGCATCTGCTGGTTCAGCGCCTCACCGTTCTCGAAGAACTGATCGACAGAGCCCAGCTCGCAGCCCGCCGGCACCAGCGACTCGACCCGCACCTGGTTCGGTTCGATGTCGTAGCCCGCTTCGCGCGCCAGGATCACCAGCTTGCGCATCACGTCCTGGCCGGAGAGATCGACCCGCGGATCCGGTTCGGTCAGCCCCTGCTGCCAGGCCTGATCCACCAGCTCGGTGAACGGCACCGTGCCGTCATACTGCAGGAACAGCCAGGAGAGCGTGCCGGAGAAGATGCCGCTGATCGCCAGAATGCTGTCGCCGCTGTCGCGCAGATCGCGCACCGTGTGGTTGACCGGCAGGCCGGCGCCGACGGTGGCGTTATACAGCCAGTGGCGGCCGGTTTTGGCGAAGGCGTCGCGAATTTGGCGATAGCTGTCGCTGCACGAGGCCCCCGCCAACTTGTTGGCGCTGATCACGTGGAAACCGTAGCTGGCGAAATCCAGATACTGCCCGGCCAGCTCTTCGCTGGCGGTCACGTCAAGCACCACCAGATCGTCGAACGGGTGCGCGCGCATCCACAGGAACAGCGATTCTTCATCCAGCTCCTGCGCTTCGTCCTCAAAGAATGCCAGCGCGCGGCTGGCGTCCAGCCCGTCATAGTTCAGCAGGCTGCGGCGGCTGTCCACCACCCCCGTCAGGATAAATTCGAAGCCGCTGCGCGCGGAGATATTGGTCTGCTCACGGGCGAACAGCTCCAGCCAGCGCGAGCCGATATTGCCCTTGCCGAACAGCACCAGACCGATGCGCTTCTCGGCGCGGAACAGGCTTTGGTGCAGCCCCTGGATCAGCAGCGCGGTCGGCCCCTGGCGCAATACCGCCACCAGGCTGATGCCATCTTCCGCCTGCCAGATGAACTCGACCGGCTGATCTTTCAACTGCTGATAGAAACGGTGGCTGTGCAGCGGGTTCTTGCACACCCCGGCGCCGACCATCGCCACCAGCGCCAACCCTTCACGCAGGCGCAGCTCGCCTGGCAGCGCCGCGGCCTGCAGCGTCGCCAGCGCGCTGTTGACCACCTCGGAGGTGTAACACAGCTGCACCAGGTTGCGGTCAGGGTGGATGCCCACCGCCAGCGGTTTTATCTGCGCGCGCTTGAGCACCAGATCCAACTCTTTCTGCGCCAGTTTGAAGTCATGTTGAGCGGCGACGTGCAGTTCAATCAGGCACACATCGTCGTGGCTGGTGACAATCTTGGCGCCGGTGCCGGACGCCAATACGCGCTCAATGCGCGTCGAGCCCTGCTCCGGCTGATAGCTGCAGCGCAGCTGAAGATCGATATCGCTGCCGGAGACCGGCTGCAGGGTGCGGGTGTGCAACACCGGCGCCGCCAGGCGCGCCAGCTCGCTGGCTTCGTCCAGACGCAGCAGCGGCAGCAGGCAGGCGTCTTTCACCTTGCGCGGATCGGCGCTGTAAACCCCGGCCACGTCGCTCCAGATGGTGACGCGCGCGGCGCCGGCCAGCGCGCCGACCTGAGTGGCGGAGTAGTCGCTGCCGTTACGCCCCAACAGCACGGTTTCCCCGGCGTCGTTGCGCGAAATGAACCCGGTCACCACCAGGCGTTTACCCGGGTGTTGGGCCATCAATTGTTGCAACAGCGGGTAAGAACGGCCTTCATCCACCTGCGGCTGCGCGGCGCGCTCGGCGCGCAGGAAGTCACGCGCATCCAGCCAGGCCGCCTGCATGTCCAGGTGGTTGAGCACCGCCGCCATCAGGCGCGCCGACCAAATCTCGCCGTGCCCGACCACTTCGGCGTAGCACACCTCGTCGACGTTGCCGTCCAGCAGCGCCGCCAGACGTTCCAGATCCTGAATGAACTCGGCGATCAGCGGCTCTGCGCTTTCCGGCGGCAGCAGGCCGCTGATAAGATCGCTGTGATAACGACGCAACGTCTGCTGCACCTGGTGCGCAGACAGGCGATCGCTCTGGCTGAGCTTCAGCCAGTTGATCAACTGGTTGGTGGTACTGCCGGCGGCCGATACCACCATCATGTCGCCCGGCTGGCTGTATTCCGCCATAATCCCGGCCACACGCAGATAACACTTCACATCCGCCAGACTGCTGCCGCCAAACTTGTGCAGTTGACGCCCGCTCACCGGCCCTGCTACAGCAATTGCATTCATGCTTACCTCGTTGCCGCCGCCTGGAAAGCGCGTTCCAGATCGGCAATCAAATCTTCACTGTCTTCAATACCCACGGAAATGCGCAGCAGGCTCTCGGAGATGCCGGCCGCTGCCCGCGCCTCCGCCGCCATGCCGGCGTGAGTCATGGTCGCTGCATGCGAGATCAGGCTTTCTACGCCGCCCAACGATTCTGCCAGAGTAAACAGCTCAAGGGCAGAGAGAAAACGGCGCAGCACCGCTTCATCGCCGTCCAGTTCAAAACTCAGCATCGCGCCGAAACCGCGCTGCTGACGACGGGCGATCTCATGCCCCGGATTCTCCGGCAGGGAGGGATGATACAGCTTTTTCACCAGCGGTTGCTGCTGTAAATAGTCAACAATCGCTTCAGCGTTTTGTTGCGCCGCCTTGATGCGCGGCGACAGCGTGCGCATGCCGCGCAGCAACAGATAACTGTCGAACGCGCCGCCGGTCACGCCAATGTTGTTCGCCCACCAGGCCAGCTCGACCGCCAGCTCGGGATCTTTGGCAATCACCGCCCCGGCCACCACGTCCGAATGCCCGTTCAGGTATTTGGTGCAAGAATGGACCACCAGATCGGCACCGAGTTCGATCGGCTGTTGCAGGGCCGGGCTGAGGAAGGTGTTGTCCACCACCGTCAACGCGCCCGCCGCATGCGCGGCAGCGCAGATCGCCGCGATGTCCACCACCCGCAGCAGCGGATTGCTGGGGCTTTCTATCAGCACCAGCTTCGGCTTCTGCGCCAGCGCCTGCTGCAGGGCTTCTTCATTACCCTGATCGACGAACAGCACGCGATAGGCGCCGCGCTTGCTCAGGCTGTCGAACAGCCGATAGCTGCCGCCGTAGCAGTCGTGCGGCGCCACCAGCAGATCGCCGGGCTTCAACAACACGGTGGTCACCAGATGGATCGCCGACATCCCGCTGCCGGTCATCACCGCGCCGGCGCCGCCTTCCAGCTCCGCCAACGCGCGCTGCACTACGTCGCGCGTCGGGTTGCCGCGTCGCGAGTAGTCATGGGCTCGGGGTTGGTTGAAGTCGGTAAAGTTATAGGTGCTGGACAAATGAATCGGCGGGACAACGCAGCCGTACTGTTCGTCGTCGTTCAGGCCGCTGCGTACGGCAATCGTGGCTGGTTTACGCGTCATGGGCTCGCTCGGCTCTCGGTTCGGTGGATGAGGCCTAAAGAGTAATCGCAGGATTGATAGACGTCAATACATCTGGACATCTAAACTTCTTTGCGTATAGATTGAGCAATGACACAATACCCGCTAAAATTATGCCGATATGACATGACGATAAGATGTTAAGCGGCAATGCCTGGCCGAAGCGGGGCATTCAGTGACCCTGGTCGCGTAAAATTGACATTTATTTAGTGAGAACAGTGAAGATCGGGCATAATTGGCCGGTTTTTAGAATTTTGTAATTTTTCTGACAAAGTTAAGGTGTCCCATGGCTGAGTGGAACGGCGAGTATGTCAGCCCTTACGCTGAACACGGTAAAAAAAGCGAGCAAGTCAAAAAGATCACGGTATCCATTCCGCTGAAGGTCCTGAAAATCCTTACCGACGAACGGACCCGTCGCCAGGTGAACAACCTGCGCCACGCCACCAACAGCGAACTGCTGTGCGAAGCGTTTCTGCATGCCTTTACCGGCCAGCCGCTGCCGAACGATGAAGACCTGCGCAAAGAGCGCAGCGATGAAATCCCGGAAGCCGCAAAAGCGTTGATGCGCGAACTGGGTGTCGATCCCGATACCTGGGAATATTGAGAACCGCCCGGCGAACGCCGGCGGCAGAAAAGAAAAAAGGCGCCCAGGGCGCCTTTTTCATCGGTCGATAAGAAATCTTATTTCTTAGCGCCTGGTACGCTGAAACGCTTGTTGAAGCGGTCAACGCGGCCACCGGTAGCAACGTCACGCTGCTTGCCAGTGTAGAACGGGTGGCATGCGCCACAAACGTCCAGGTTCAGATCGTGGCCCACGGTGGAGCGGATCTTCATCACGTTACCGCAAGAGCAGTTAGCAGTAACTTCTTCGTATTTTGGGTGGATACCTTGTTTCATGGGAAACCTCAGTTAAGGCCGTGTCGCTATCCAGCCCTGTTTCGCCAGACACCACACGTGGTTGATAATAGAATTTTGGTATCGAATTATACCAAAGGCGGCAAATTATACAGCATTAGCCGGGGCGCGCAATCGGAACCGTACATTTGCCGATGCGCCGTGTAAACTGATGCCCACTTTTTTTCAATTTGGATGAGATCATGCCCGTCGTACACGTTGCTTTGCCGGTCCCCCTCGCCCGCACCTTCGACTATCTGCTGCCGCCCGGCATGCAGCCGGTGGCCGGCGCGCGCGTGGGCGTGCCCTGGGGCAAGCAGCATGCAATCGGCATCGTCACCGGCTGCAGCGACACCAGCGAACTGCCGCTGGACAAGCTCAAACCGATCGACAGCGTGATCGACACCGAGTCGCTGTTCTCTCCCAGCCTGTGGCGCATCCTGCGCTGGGCCAGCGATTACTATCACTATCCCATCGGTGAAGTGCTGTTCCATGCGCTGCCGATCCTGCTGCGCCAAGGCAAACCGGCCGAGGCCGCGCCGCTGTGGCAGTGGTTCGCCACCGAAGAGGGGCGCGCCACGCCGCCCGAAAGCCTGAAACGCGCGCCGAAACAGCAGCAGGCGCTGGCGGCGCTGTTGCAACGCCCGGTCTATCGCCATCAAGTCAGCCAGCTTGAGCTGACGGAAAGCGCTCTACAGGCGCTGCGCGCCAAAGGGCTGATCGACCTGCGTGCTCAGGTCGCGGCCACGCAGGACTGGCGCCCCAATTTCGCGGTGCTTGGCGAGCGGCTGCGGCTGAATACCGAACAGGCCACCGCCGTCGGGGCGATCAGAAGCGAGGATGAGCAGTTCGCCGCCTGGCTGCTGGCCGGGGTCACCGGCTCCGGCAAGACCGAGGTGTATCTCAGCGTGCTGGAGAACGTGTTGGCCAAAGGCCGGCAGGCGCTGGTGCTGGTGCCGGAAATCGGCCTGACGCCACAAACCATCGCCCGCTTTCGCGAGCGCTTCAACGCGCCGGTGGACGTGCTGCACTCCGGACTGAACGACAGCGAACGGCTGGCGGTTTGGCTGCGCGCGCGCAGCGGCGAAGCCGCGATCGTCATCGGCACCCGCTCGGCGCTGTTCACGCCGTTCCGGCAACTGGGCGTAATCATCATCGACGAAGAGCACGACAGCTCTTATAAACAGCAGGAAGGCTGGCGCTACCATGCCCGCGATCTGGCGGTGTTTCGCGCCCGGGAAGAGGACATCCCGATGGTGATGGGCTCCGCCACGCCGGCACTGGAAACGCTGCACAACGTGCAGCTGGGCAAATATCGCCAGTTAAAGCTCACCCAGCGCGCGGGCAACGCCAAACCGGCGGCGCAGCATCTGATCGATCTGAAAGGTTTGCCGCTGAAGGTCGGCCTGTCGCAGCCGCTTTTGAAAAGCATGCAGCACCATTTAAAAGCCGGCAATCAGGTGATGCTGTTCCTCAACCGCCGCGGCTATGCCCCGGCGCTGTTGTGCCACGAATGCGGCTGGATCGCCGAGTGCCAGCGCTGCGATCACTATTACACCTTCCACCAGCATCAGCGCCAGCTGCGCTGCCACCACTGCGACAGCCAGCGGCCGGTGCCGCACCAATGCCCGCAGTGCGGCTCCACCCACCTGGTATCAGTCGGCGTCGGCACCGAGCAGCTGGAGCAGGAGCTGGCGCCGCTGTTCCCCGACACGCCGATCACCCGCATCGATCGCGACACCACCAGCCGTAAAGGGGCGCTGGAGCAGCACCTGGCGGATATTCATCGCGGCGAAGCGCGCATTCTGATCGGCACGCAGATGCTGGCCAAGGGCCACCATTTTCCCGACGTCACGCTGGTGGCGTTGCTGGACGTGGACGGCGCGTTGTTCTCCGCCGACTTCCGCTCCGCCGAGCGTTTCGCTCAGCTCTATACCCAGGTCTCCGGGCGCGCGGGCCGAGCGGGCAAACAGGGTGAAGTGCTGCTGCAAACCCACCACCCGGAGCACCCGTTATTGCAGGTGCTGCTGCAACAAGGTTACGACGCCTTCGCCAAACAGACGCTGGCGGAGCGCAGCAGCGTGTTTCTGCCGCCCTACACCAGCCACATCATCGTGCGCGCCGAAGATCACGATAACCAACAGGCCCCGCTGTTCCTGCAGCAGCTGCGCAACCTGCTGGAAGCCAGCCCGCTGAAGGACGATTCGCTGTGGGTGATGGGCCCGGTGCCGGCGCTGCAATCCAAACGCGGCGGCCGTTTCCGCTGGCAGCTGCTGCTGCAGCACCCGACGCGGCGCGTCCTGCAACAGCTGATGAAAAGCTCGCTGCCGCTGATCGGCACCCTGCCGCAAACACGCAAGGTGAAATGGACGCTGGATGTCGATCCGATCGACAGCTGATCCCGGAAAAGTCCGATTTAGCTGCCGCAGTGCAAACGTTTACCCTTGAAATTGCGAGCGAACGCTAAAAAACCTTCTCAGGTCACATTTTTTATGCAAATTAGGTAACAAAGGCGGGGCGTATTCTGTTTAGAATGTCTGCGAGGGCAAATTTTGTCGCCACATCGCAGCGCGACGGAGTGCCCGAACGCGAGTGGCGCTCAATGACAACAATCTCGCCACCGCATGCCGGACATTGTGAGCAAACAGCAGTAGTGGCGTCGGCATGGGGCTGACGCAAGGAGAAAGGCGTTGGAACACAAGAAAGAGTTATCCATGGCGACCATGAAAGACGTCGCCGAAATGGCGGGCGTTTCAACGGCTACCGTATCGCGTGCGCTGATGAACCCGGAAAAGGTGTCAACGCCAACGCGCCAGAAAGTGGAACAGGCCGTGCTGGCCGTAGGTTATTCTCCTCATGCTCTGTCACGCAATATCAAACGCAACGAATCCCGCACCATCCTGGTGATCGTGCCCGACATCTGCGATCCGTTTTTCGCCGATGTGATCCAGGGGATCGAACAGACCGCGGCCCAACAAGGTTATCTGGTGCTGATCGGCGACTGCGCGCAGCAAAATCAGCAAGAGCGCACCTTCGTCAATCTGATCATCACCAAACAGATCGACGGTATGCTGCTGCTGGGCTCCAACCTGCCGTTTGACGCCAGCAAGGAAGAGCAGCGCAACCTGCCGCCGATGGTGATGGCCAACGAGTTTGCCCCTGAGCTGGAACTGCCGACGGTGCACATCGACAACCTGACCGCCGCCTTTGAAGCCGTGCATTATTTGCATCAATTGGGCCACCGGCAGATCGCCTGCGTCGCCGGGCCGGAACAGATGCCGCTGAGCCATTATCGGCTGCAGGGTTACGTTCAAGCGCTACGTCGTAATGGCATTACCGTCGAAAGCAGCTATATTACCCGGGGTGATTTTACCTACGAAGCCGGCGCGCAAGCGCTGACGGCGCTGATGGCTCAGCCGAAACCGCCGACGGCGGTGTTCTGCCACAGCGACGTCATGGCGATCGGCGTGCTGTCCCAGGCGAAGAAAATGGGGTTGCGGGTACCGCAGGATCTGTCGATCGTCGGCTTTGACGACCTCAAGCTGGCGCAGTATTGCGATCCGCCGCTGACCACGGTGGCGCAGCCGCGCTTCCAGATCGGCCAACAGGCGATGTTGCTGCTGCTGGAGCAGTTGAACGGCCAGACGGTGGCCAGCGGCTCCCGGCTATTGGACAGTGAATTGATTATCAGAGGCAGCACCGCTGCTCCGAAACGCTAGTCAAATATTTTAGGGTTCAGTAACATGACGGACTTATCCTCTCATCAGGACACAGCGGAATAATAGTGGCACAAAAAGACTATGTAAGCCGTGGGCGCGCAGCAGGAGCTAAGCGCAAAACCCCCAGCCGTAAAAAACGCAGTTCTCCGAAGGTTTCCAAAACCGTGCTGGCGTTAGCCGTCGCGTTGCTGGTTGTCTTTGTCGGTGGCCTCTATTTCATTACGCACAACAAGCCGGAAGACGCGCCGTTGTTGCCTGCGCACACCACTCGCCCAGGCAACGGCCTGCCGCCGAAGCCCGAAGAGCGCTGGCGCTATATCAAAGAGCTGGAAAACCGCCAGATCGGCGTACAAACCCCGACCGAACCGACGGCAGGCGGCGAGCTCAATTCCAAAACTCAGCTGACCGCCGAACAACGGCAACTGCTGGAGCAGATGCAGGCCGACATGCAGCAGCGCCCGACGCAGTTGAACGAAGTGCCGTATAACGATCCGGGCCAGGCCAACGCGCGCAGCAATCGCCAGCAGCAGCAGATGCAACAACAGCAAATGCAGCAGCAGCCGGTACAGCAACCGCAGCAGGTCACTCAGCCGCCGCGCAACCCGTTCAACAACGGGGCCACCACCGCGCCGGTGCAGCAGCACCAGCAGCCGAAGCCGGCCACCCAGCAACCGGTGCAGGTGAAACAGCCTGAGCCGAAGCCGCAACCGAAGCCGGAGCCCAAACCGGAAGTGAAACAGGAAACGGCCAAGCAGGACACCAAACCGGAATCGAAACAGAAGTGGATGGTGCAATGCGGTTCGTTCCGCGCCACCGATCAGGCTGAATCCGTGCGTGCGCGCCTGGCGTTCGAGGGCATCGAGAGCCGCATCACCACCGGCGGCGGCTGGAATCGCGTAGTGCTCGGCCCCTACAGCAGCCGCGCCGCAGCGGACAAAACCCTTTCGCGCCTGAAGGGCGTCGGCATGTCGAGTTGCATTCCCCTCTCCGTTGGGGGTTGAAAAGCGTCAATCCCCCCCCATCTATACTCTCAATATGCCTCGTAGCGTCTGCGAAAGCAGGCGCTGCGGGGACTTCTTTCCGTCTTTAACGAGGGTCTGCTCGTGACAACAATTGTAAGCGTACGCCGCAACGGCCAGGTCGTCATCGGTGGTGATGGCCAGGCAACCCTGGGTAATACGGTGATGAAGGGTAACGTCAAGAAAGTGCGTCGCCTGTATAACGACAAAGTGATCGCCGGTTTCGCCGGTGGCACCGCTGACGCCTTCACGCTGTTTGAACTGTTTGAACGCAAACTGGAAATGCATCAGGGCCACCTGGTGAAAGCCGCCGTCGAGCTGGCGAAAGACTGGCGCACCGACCGCATGCTGCGCAAGCTCGAAGCGCTGCTGGCGGTCGCCGATGAAACCGCCTCGCTGATCATCACCGGCAACGGCGATGTGGTGCAGCCGGAAAACGATCTGATCGCCATCGGTTCCGGCGGCCCGTACGCCCAGGCTGCCGCCCGCGCCATGTTGGAAAATACCGAACTGAGCGCCCGCGACATCGTTGAGAAATCCCTCAACATCGCCGGCGACATCTGTATTTACACCAACCATTTCCACACCATTGAAGAATTGCCTTCCAAAGCGTAAGGATCGAATACCATGTCTGAAATGACCCCGCGCGAGATCGTCAGCGAACTGGACAGCTATATCATTGGCCAAAACAAGGCCAAACGCGCTGTCGCCATTGCCCTGCGCAACCGCTGGCGCCGGATGCAGCTCAACGAGATGCTGCGTCACGAAGTGACCCCGAAAAACATTCTGATGATCGGCCCGACCGGCGTCGGTAAAACCGAAATCGCCCGCCGTCTGGCGAAGCTGGCCAACGCGCCGTTCATCAAGGTTGAAGCCACCAAGTTCACCGAAGTGGGCTATGTGGGCAAAGAAGTGGACTCCATCATCCGCGATCTGACCGATGCCGCCATCAAAATGGTGCGCATGCAGTCGATCGAGAAAAACCGCACCCGCGCCGAAGAGTTGGCCGAAGAGCGCATTCTCGACGTGCTGATCCCGCCGGCCAAAAACAACTGGGGCCAGCCGGAAGAAAATCAGGAACCGTCCGCCGCCCGCCAGGCATTCCGCAAGAAACTGCGCGAAGGCCAGCTGGATGACAAAGAGATCGAAATCGATCTGGCCGCCGCGCCGATGGGCGTGGAAATCATGGCGCCTCCTGGCATGGAAGAGATGACCAACCAGCTGCAGTCGATGTTCCAGAACCTCGGCGGCCAGAAGCAAAAACCGCGCAAGCTGAAGATCAAAGAAGCCTTCAAGCTGCTGGTGGAAGAAGAAGCCGCCAAGCTGGTGAATCCGGAAGAGCTGAAAGAGCAGGCGATCGAAGCGGTTGAGCAGCACGGCATCGTGTTTATCGATGAGATCGACAAAATCTGTAAGCGCGGCGGCCAAAGCTCCGGCCCGGATGTCTCGCGCGAAGGCGTGCAGCGCGATCTGCTGCCGCTGGTGGAAGGCTGCACCGTGTCCACCAAGCACGGCATGGTGAAGACCGACCACATCCTGTTCATCGCTTCCGGCGCGTTCCAGACCGCCAATCCGTCGGATCTGATCCCGGAACTGCAGGGCCGTCTGCCGATCCGCGTTGAGCTGCAGGCGCTGACCACCGAAGACTTCGAGCGCATCCTGACCGAGCCGAGCGCGTCGCTGACCGAGCAGTACAAAGCGCTGATGGGCACCGAAGGCGTCAACATCGAGTTCACCGCCGACGGCATCCGCCGCATCGCCGAAGCCGCGTGGCAGGTCAACGAAAGCACCGAGAACATCGGCGCGCGTCGTCTGCACACAGTGCTGGAGCGTCTGATGGAAGATATTTCCTACGATGCGAGTGAAATTAATGGCCAATCCATTACAATTGATGCGGATTACGTGCGCAGTCATCTGGATGAACTGGTGGCGGATGAAGATTTGAGTCGTTTTATCCTATAATCGCTCAATCATTGTCTTGTCAGTCATCTGTGTGGGAGGCATTGCCTCCCACAATTATTTCTAACGGACACAGAAGCGAAACATGAGCTCATCAACCTCCACCACCCCGATTTCCGCCTGGCTGGAAAGTCTACGCCCCCGCACCCTGCCGCTGGCCTTTGCCTCCATCGTGGTCGGCTCGGCAATCGCCGCCTGGCACGGTAGCCTGAAACCGGAAGTAGCGCTCCTGGCGCTGTTGACCGCCGGCCTGCTGCAGATCCTCTCCAACCTGGCGAACGACTACGGCGATGCGGTCAAAGGCAGCGACAAAGAAGATCGCATCGGGCCATTGCGCGGCATGCAGAAAGGCATGATCACCCAGGCGCAGATGAAACGGGCGCTGGTGGTGACGGTGGTGCTGATCGCCCTCGCCGGCTGTTCGCTGATCGCCGTCGCCTGTGAGCAACCCAGCGACGTGGTGGGTTTCCTGGTGCTGGGCGGGCTGTCCATCGTGGCGGCCATCACCTACACCGTCGGCAACAAGCCCTACGGATATTTGGGGCTGGGCGATATCTCGGTGCTGGTGTTCTTCGGCTGGCTGAGCGTGGCCGGCACCTACTATCTGCAGACGCACACCTTCGACAGCGTCGTGATGCTGCCGGCCACCGCCTGCGGCCTGCTGGCGACGGCGGTGCTCAACATCAACAATCTGCGCGATATCGAAAGCGATCGCGAAAACGGCAAGAATACGCTGGCAGTGCGTCTCGGCCCGCACAAGGCGCGCATTTACCACGCCCTGCTGCTCGGCGGCGCGGTGCTGTGTTTCGCGCTGTTCACGCTGTTCAACCTCCACAGCCCGTGGGGTTGGCTGTTCGTGCTGGCGATCCCGCTGCTGGTGCGCCACGGCCTGCGCGTGCTGCGCGATCCGACGCCGGTCGGCATGCGGCCGATGCTGGAACACATGGTCAAAGCGGCGTTGCTGGCCAACCTGCTGTTCGCCATCGGCGTGGCGCTCAGTTAAAAACTGATGATTTTGCCAACAGGGCGAATAAAGGGATATACTGAACATTCCAGCGGCAAACAGACGTAAAATCCTATGAAATACGATACTTCCGAACTTTGCGACATCTATCATGAAGAGGTGAACGTTGTTGAACCTCTGTTCTCCAATTTTGGCGGGCGTACTTCATTTGGCGGGCAGATCACCACGGTGAAATGCTTTGAGGATAACGGCCTGTTGTTCGATCTGCTTGAAGAAAACGGTCGCGGCCGCGTGCTGTTGGTCGACGGCGGCGGTTCGGTACGCCGGGCGCTGATCAACGCCGAACTGGCGCGCCTGGCCGCCCAGAACGAATGGGAAGGCATCGTGGTGTACGGCGCGGTGCGCCAGGTGGACGATCTGGAAGAGCTCGACATCGGCATTCAGGCGATGGCGGCGATCCCGGCGGGTGCCGTAAGCGAAGGCGTGGGCGAAAGCGATATCCGCGTCAACTTCGGTGGCGTCACCTTCTTCTCAGGCGACCACCTGTATGCCGACAATACCGGCATCATCCTCTCCGAAGACCCGCTCGACATCGAGTGATTTTCGGACATGAAAAAGGGCGCCTCAGGCGCCCTTTTCGTTGCTGCATGGCGTAAGGAATCAAACCTCTTCCATTTTGCCCAGCAGCGCGCGCAGGCGATCTTGCCATACGTGCTGTTCTTCTTTCAGCTGTTGGTTTTCACGCACCAGCGCTTCGTGGTTGCCGGAGGCAGCCTGAACTTCCTGCGACAGAGAGTTGTTTTTGTCTTTCAGCTCTTCAATTTCCATCTGCAACAAGGTGATGGTATCAATCGCCTGCTGTACTTTTGCTTCCAGTTTCTCAAATACTTCAAATGACATGCTTCAGTCCCCTCATGATAGCAAGGCGTACATCTATAAGTAGCGGCCGCAACGTCGGCTGCAGCTACTGCGAATATTGCATCGCGCTCAGTGACGCGCGCCGTTACGAAAGGCGCGCCGGTCTCGATTCGTTAAAAACGATTGTAAGTAGCCAGTCTCCGCCTGTCTAGCAACATACCGGATCATCGCGCAGTCTGTTGCAATTTTCCTGCCCTCGCCATCAGCAAAAACTGAAAATCCCCATCGCCGCCACCGCGAGTTGTTAACGCCCCTCGCTAAACCACTGGTCAGATCACACTTTTATGGCTCAGAAAGAACACTAAACGACGCGAAATCGCTCAATTTTATGACGCGCCACACACATTTTGATTTCGCTATTTCTCGTTTATGTTCGTTAACGATAAATTTACATCACGTCCTCATTCAATAATTGGACGAGATGAAAAAACTGTGCCCATAGGTCAGATGTATACCTGGCTGAGCCTATAAACCAACAACCGCCGTTTTGCAGGACACCAACATTATGAGCCAAACCACCAGTCCGACATTAAAAGGCCAGTGCATCGCCGAGTTCCTCGGCACGGCGCTGCTGATCTTCTTTGGCGTAGGCTGCGTTGCCGCGCTGAAACTGGCGGGCGCCAGCTTCGGCCAGTGGGAAATCAGCATCATTTGGGGCCTGGGCGTCGCCATGGCCATCTATCTGACCGCCGCGATTTCCGGTGCGCATCTCAACCCGGCGGTCACCCTCGCCCTGTGGCTGTTCGCCTGCTTCGACGGGCGCAAAGTGGTGCCTTACATCATTGCGCAGGTCGCCGGCGCCTTCTGCGCCGCGGCCTTGGTCTACGGGCTGTACTACAATCTGTTCTTCGACTTCGAAGCGGCCCACCACATGGTGCGCGGCAGCAACGAAAGCCTCGAACTGGCCGGCATCTTCTCGACTTACCCTAACGCGCACATCTCCGTCGGCCAGGCCTTCCTGGTAGAAATGGTGATCGCTGCAATCCTGATGTGCCTGATCCTGGCGCTGACCGACGACGGCAACGGCATTCCGCGCGGCCCGCTGGCGCCGCTGCTGATCGGTATTCTGATTGCCGTGATCGGCGCCTCCATGGGACCATTGACCGGCTTTGCGTTGAACCCGGCGCGTGACTTCGGGCCGAAACTGTTCGCCTACCTGGCCGGCTGGGGCAAAGTCGCCTTCACCGGCGCACGCGACATCCCGTACTTCCTGGTGCCGATCTTCGCCCCTATCGTCGGCTGTGGCCTGGGCGCTTTCGGTTACCGCGCGCTGATTGGCCGCCACCTGCCGTGCGACGTCTGCGTGACGGAAGAAGAGCCTGACGCCAAGACCCAGCAGCGTAAAGCGTGATGGGTGCAGTTTTACACGGTTAACAACAGCAGGATAATTACCATGACTGTAGAAAAAAAATACATTGTCGCACTCGACCAAGGGACCACCAGCTCACGTGCCGTCGTGCTCGATCACGACGCCAACATCGTTGCAGTATCGCAGCGCGAATTCCCGCAGATCTATCCAAAGGCCGGCTGGGTTGAGCACGACCCAATGGAGATCTGGGCGTCGCAAAGTTCGACGCTGGTAGAAGTGCTGGCGAAAGCCGACATCAATTCCGATCAGATCGCCGGCATCGGCATCACCAACCAGCGCGAAACCACCATCGTCTGGGAAAAAGAGACCGGCAAGCCGATTTACAACGCCATCGTTTGGCAGTGCCGCCGCACCGCCGACATCTGCGAGAAGCTCAAGCGCGACGGCCTGGAAGAGTACATCCGTCACAACACCGGCCTGGTGGTTGACCCGTACTTCTCCGGCACCAAGGTGAAGTGGATCCTGGACAACGTCGAAGGCGCCCGCGAGCGCGCCAAGCGCGGCGAACTGCTGTTCGGCACCGTGGATACCTGGCTGGTGTGGAAAATGACCCAGGGGCGCGTACACGTCACCGATTACACCAACGCCTCACGCACCATGATGTTCAACATCCACGAACTGGACTGGGACGAGCGCATGCTGGAAGTGCTGGATATCCCGCGCGCCATGCTGCCGAAAGTCCGCCCGTCCTCCGAAGTGTACGGCCAGACCAACATCGGCGGTAAGGGCGGCACGCGTATTCCTATCGCCGGTATCGCCGGTGACCAGCAGGCGGCACTGTACGGCCAGCTGTGCGTTCAACCGGGCATGGCGAAGAACACCTACGGCACCGGCTGCTTCCTGCTGATGAACACCGGCAAAGAAGCGGTGCGTTCGAAAAACGGTCTGCTGACCACCATCGCCTGCGGCCCACGCGGCGAAGTGAACTATGCGCTGGAAGGCGCGGTGTTCATCGGCGGTGCGTCTATCCAGTGGCTGCGCGACGAGCTGAAACTGATCAGCGACGCCGCCGACTCCGAATATTTCGCCACCAAGGTGAAAGACAGCAACGGCGTCTATGTGGTGCCGGCCTTCACCGGCCTGGGCGCGCCCTACTGGGATCCGTATGCCCGCGGCGCCATCTTCGGCCTGACCCGTGGTGCCAACAGCAACCACATCATCCGCGCCACGCTGGAATCCATCGCCTTCCAGACCCGTGACGTGCTGGACGCCATGCAGGCCGACGCCAACACCCGCCTGCAATCGCTGCGCGTGGACGGCGGCGCGGTCGCCAACAACTTCCTGATGCAGTTCCAGTCCGATATTCTCGGCACCCGCGTAGAACGCCCTGAAGTGCGTGAATCGACGGCGCTGGGCGCGGCGTTCCTGGCGGGCCTGGCCATCGGCTACTGGAACGATCTGGATGAAGTGAAGAGCAAAGCGGTGGTTGAGCGTGAATTCCGCCCAAGCATCGAAACCACCGAACGCAACTACCGCTACAGCGGCTGGAAAAAAGCGGTGGCTCGCGCTCAGGCATGGGAAGATCACGAGTAATCCCGAAGCTGCCGTTTCGCCAACAAGCGCTGCCTGCGGGCGGCGCTTTTTTTTGCCCCGCCCTGCCGCCACCGCGCTGTGATAGACTTTGTCGATATTTTCCTCCCTTTCTCACAGACAGGTTTGCCATGAAACGTGAATTAGCCATCGAATTCTCCCGCGTTACCGAAGCCGCCGCGCTGGCGGGCTACAAATGGCTGGGGCGCGGCGACAAGAACGCCGCCGACGGCGCGGCGGTCCACGCCATGCGCATCATGCTCAACAAAGTGGATATCGATGGGCGCATCGTGATCGGCGAAGGCGAGATCGACGAAGCGCCGATGTTGTATATCGGCGAGCAGGTCGGTACCGGCCAGGGCGACGCGGTCGACATCGCGGTCGATCCGATCGAAGGCACCCGCATGACCGCCATGGGCCAGTCCAATGCACTGGCGGTATTGGCGGTGGGCGATCGCGGCACCTTCCTGCACGCGCCGGACATGTACATGGAGAAGCTGGTGATCGGCCCGGCGGCGCGCGGCGCCATCGATCTCAACCGGCCATTGGCCGAGAACCTGCAGAACGTCGCCGAACGACTGGGCAAACCACTGTCGCAGCTGACGGTGATCGTATTGGCCAAACCGCGCCACGACGGCGTCATCGCGCAGATGCAGCAATTGGGCGTGCGAGTATTCGCCATTCCTGACGGCGACGTAGCGGCCTCCATTCTCACCTGCATGCCGGAAAGTGAGGTCGATGTGATGTACGGCATCGGCGGCGCGCCGGAAGGGGTGATCTCAGCCGCGGTGATCCGCGCGCTGGACGGTGACATGCAGGCGCGTTTGCTGCCGCGTCATGAGGTGAAAGGCGACAGCGCCGAAAACCGCCGCATCGGCGAACAGGAGTTGGCCCGCTGCCGGGAGATGGGTATCGAAGCCGGCCAGGCGCTGCGTCTGGATCAGATGGCGCGCAACGACAACGTGATCTTCTCCGCCACCGGCATCACCAAGGGCGATTTGCTGGAAGGCATCAGCCGCCAGGGCAACATGGCCACCACCGAAACGTTGCTGATCCGCGGCAAGTCGCGCACCATCCGCCGTATTCGTTCGACCCACTATCTGGATCGCAAAGACCCGGCGCTGCACGAGTTTCTGCTGTAACGAAACAGGGCGCCGAATGGCGCCCTGATGATTGATGACAAACCTCATGCCCTTGCCGTGTTGGCAGAGAACAGCGAATAAAAAACAAGGAAAATCAATTTATTGATTTTCGGCTGATAACCACAAAGGGGAGAAAAACCCCGCTTTTTCTCCCCTTTGTCAACGGTATGAGGGCGCCGAATGGCGCCCTGTCGTTATGCGGTATGCCCCTGATGCTGCATACGATTGGACAACGGCCACCAGCACAGCAGGATCAGCAGCGCCATTGCGAACATCAGCAAGCCGAGGCTGAACTGCCCGGTTTGCGGCAACATGGCGGACAGCCAAGTTGCCAGACCGGACCCCATGTTCTGCATCCCGCCCACCAGTGCGCCCGCCGCGCCGGCCAGGTAAGGGAACGGCTCCATCGCCCCGGTGGTCGCCAGCGGGAACAGCATGCCGGCGCCGAAGAAGAACAACGCGGCCGGCACGATCAGCGTCCAGATGTTCATCACGCCGAACCAGCCCGGGATCCACATCATCGCCCCCGCCAGCAGGCAGCTAATCACCGAATGCCACATCAGCGTGTGGAAGGTCTTGCCGTCGCGCCCGGCGTACCAGGCGCCGAAAAACGCCGCCGGGATCGGCAGAATGAACAGGATGCTGACGGTCAGCCCACTCAGCCCCAACACGCCACCCATCAACACGCCACAGCTGGCCTCGAATACCGCAATCCCCGCCAGCGCGCCGATCAGCATCACCAGATAGCAGCTGAAGGTGCTGTCACCCAGCAGCTGGCGGAAACTGGCCAGCATGCGGCGTTTTTCCGTTTGCACCGGGCGGGTTTCCGGCAGCCAGCGGAACATGGCGAAGGCGACGCAGGCGCACAGCGCCAGCAGGAAGGCGTAGCAGGCGCGCCAGCCGAACACCATCGCCAATGCGCCGCCGATCACCGGCGCCAGCAGCGGGCTAACCAAAATCCCCATGTTCAACAGGCTGTTGGCGTAGCGCAGGGCGGTGCCGGCATACAGATCGCGCGGCATGGTGCGCGCCATCACGCCCGCCACGCCGGTGCCCATGCCCTGAATCGCGCTGGCGGCAACCAGCATCGTCAGGTTGGTGGACAGCAGCGCGCCCAGCGCACCGACCAGGAAGATCATCATGCCGGTCAGGATCACCGGGCGGCGCCCGATACGATCCGATATCGGCCCGTAAATCAGCTGGGAGAAACCGTAGGTCAGCAGATACGCCGCCATCACCCGTTGCACGGCGCCGGTGCGAACCGACAGATCGTGGGCGATATCAGCAATAACGGGAACATAAATGGTTTGCGCCATCTGGCCGACGGCGACCAACAGGATAAGCATCACCAGCAGGTGAAAATTCTCTAGTTTTCTCATTATCTTCGTTAACGTTTCAACTCGTCACAGCGTCCCGGTATGGCCGTTGCAGCAGCCAGAACGGCGAGCAGCCCTCTATGGCGGCATAAACTAATCAAATCTGATTTTTTTAGCGAGTTTCAGGCAGATATTGATCCAGGTCACACTGGCAGCAAACCCGACCAGGCTCGTAAATTAAACTGTACGTCTAACGCTTTGGAGTTAAAAATAGCGCCCTTGCAGTAGCCGCGCTTTAGCATTTAATCGATAATTATTTTCATCAACTTGAAATAAAATAACACCATAGGGATTTGGTTCATGAAAACACCTGAGCTGATTTTATTGCAGTTAAAGGCTCTCGGCCCGCACTCGGCCAAAATGCTGGCGGAGCGTCTGGACATCACGCCGATGGGCATCCGACAACATCTGCAATCCCTGGAAAAACGTGAGTTGGTTTGTTACGAAGAAGCGCGCAGCAAGGTCGGCCGCCCGACGCGCTACTGGTCGCTGACAGCGCGAGGGCACGCTTTTGCGGCCGCCGATCAGGAACGGCTGCGGGCATCCGCGCTGCGGCTGTTTGGCGGCGCCGGCGTGGAACCGTTGCTGAACGCGCGCGAAGAGCAGCTTTATCTGCGTTATGCCGAAGAGCTGTCTGCCGAGCGCAGCCACCAAGAGCGGTTAGCCCGATTGGTGCGTCTGCGGCAACATGATGGTTACATGGCTGAATTGCTCGATCATCCGCACGGTGCGCTGTTGGTGGAAAACCACTGTCCGATCGGCGTGGCCGGTTCCAACTGCAGCAGCCTGTGCAATTCCGAGCTGCAGCTGTTTCACCGCCTGTTCGGCAACGACTACCGGATAGAGCGCACCACGCACGCCATTTCCGGCTCACGACATTGTGCTTATTTGATTCGACCACGGGAGCTTTAGAGTATGGCTGAATGGGTAAACGGCAAGGTTACGCAGGTAAAACAATGGACCGACGGGCTGTTCAGCCTGGTGGTCAATGCCCCCATCGATCCTTTCACCGCCGGGCAATTCGCCAAACTGGCGCTGGAGATCGACGGCGAACGAGTGCAACGCGCCTACTCCTACGTCAATGCCCCCGATGACGCCAACCTGGAGTTCTATCTGGTGACGGTGCCGGAAGGCAAACTGAGCCCGCGCCTCAATCAGCTGCGGCCAGGTTCGGATGTCATGGTGACTAAAGAAGCGGCCGGATTCTTCGTGCTGGATGAGGTGCCCGACTGCGACACGCTGTGGATGCTGGCGACCGGCACCGCCATCGGCCCCTATTTATCGATTCTGCAGCAAGGCGTCGGCCTGGAACGCTTTAACAACCTGGTGCTGGTGCACGCCGCGCGTTTTGCGCGCGATCTGAGCTACCTGCCGCTGATGCAGCAACTGCAGCAACGCTACAACGGCAAGCTGCGCATCCAGACCGTCGTCAGCCGTGAAGAGACGCCCGGTTCACTGACCGGCCGCGTGCCGGCGCTGATCGAGGACGGCCGGCTGGAAGCGGCGATCGGCTTGACCATCGACGCCGAAACCAGCCACGTGATGCTGTGCGGCAACCCGCAGATGGTGCGGGACACCCAGCAAACGCTGAAAGACCACCGCCAAATGCGCAAGCACCTGCGCCGCAAACCGGGCCACATCACCAGCGAGCACTACTGGTAACCCGAGGATCAGCGGAACTTCACCGGTTCGGCTTCCGGGCCGAACCGATTGTCTCCCGGCGTGCCGACGAAGGCGCCCAGATCGATAGTCATCATCACGATAATCAGCGTCGGGATGAAACGCCCGACGCCCCATTGCCAGATCGGCGCCAGCATTTGCCAGTTGCCCGCCGCCAGCATCCACGCCAGGATCAGCAGCAACGCCCACCAGCCGGCCTTGTTGCGATCGTGCAGACGTTTGACCAGCACCGCCGCCGTCGGCCAGAGCAGCGCCACGATAAAGAAGGCGATGGATTGGATGGCGATCAATTGATAATTGGCCAGCGTAAACGCCGCCGCCATCAGCACCAACCACAGCCCCATCCAGATCCAGAAGTCGCGCCGCCCGATGCGGCCCTTAAAAGAAAAACACCACTGTTGTAACGTCATCGATTCCTGCGCTCTAAGCCTGCCCATATTCTGCGCCGCAGTGTAACATAGGCGCTGCCGGGCCGAGTTTTCCGCCTTGCATAACGCGGCGCGCCGCACAGCTTTCTCGTCAGCGAACCGATAATGGCGTGGGATCTTTGACAAGGCCTGCGGGTTATCGCTTTAATCGGAGCCATCTTTGTCCTTGATGCCATACGCCATGCTGAGAAAAACCCTCGCCATCGCCTGCCTGCTGCAGGCCGCCGCCAGCGCCTGGGCCGAACCGCCCGCCGCCGAAGCGAAACCGACCGCGCCTTACCTGCTGGCCGGGGCGCCGACCTTCGATCTGACGGTGGTCAAATTCCGCGAGAAATACAATCGCGACAACCCCAAGCTGCCGATTGGCGAATTCCGCGCCATTCCCGCCGCCGAAGACGATTCGCCGCTGCTGACGCGCGCCGCCAGTAAACTCAACGAAAACCTGTACGCCTCCACCGCACTGGAGAAAGGTACCGGTAAAATCAAAACGTTGCAGATCACGCATCTGCCGCTGCAGCAGGCCAATGAAGAAAAAGCCGCGCGCGCCATCGCCATCAACTACATGGCGGCGCTGATGCGTCAGTTCGAACCGGCGCTGACGGTGGAACAGAGCCAGAACAAGGTGAACAGCCTGCTGGAAAAAGGCAAAGGATCGCGTTTTTACCAACAGCAGGTCGGCGCCATTCGCTATGTCGTCTCGGACAACGGCGATAAAGGCGTCACCTTCGCGGTTGAACCGATTAAGCTGGCGCTTTCCGAGCCGTAACGGCGCGGCATTTAATGACGAAAAGCAAAGCCTTCGCGCTTAATGATCTCTATACTGTTGGGCAGGTAAACTGCCGGTCCGGCAGTTGTCATTTCGACTCTCGCGTTCCCTAGTTGGAGGAAAAAACATGCGTCATCCATTAGTTATGGGTAACTGGAAGCTTAACGGCAGCACTCACATGGTCAACGAACTGATCGCCGGTCTGCGCAATGAGCTGAGCAGCGTTGACGGCTGTGGCGTCGCCATCGCCCCGCCGGTGATGTATCTGGATCAGGCCAAGCACGCGCTGGCCGGCAGCCGCATCGCGCTGGGCGCGCAGAACGTGGACGTTAACCTGTCCGGCGCCTTCACCGGTGAAGTTTCCGCCAACATGCTGAAAGACGTCGGCGCCCAGTACATCATCATCGGCCACTCCGAGCGTCGCACCTACCACAAAGAAAGCGACGAAGTCATCGCCGAGAAATTCGCCGTGCTGAAAGAAGCCGGCCTGATCCCGGTGCTGTGCATCGGTGAAACCGAAGCGGAAAACGCCGCGGGCAAAACCGAAGAAGTGTGCGCGCGCCAGATCGACGCCGTGCTGAAAACGCTGGGCGCACCGGCGATGAAAGGCACCGTGATCGCCTATGAGCCAGTCTGGGCCATCGGTACCGGCAAGTCCGCTACCCCTGCGCAGGCGCAGGCCGTGCACAAATTTATCCGTGATCACATCGCCAAGCACGATGCCGCGGTTGCCGCTGAAATCATCATCCAGTACGGCGGTTCGGTGAACGACAAGAACGCCGCGGAGCTGTTCTCTCAGCCGGACATCGACGGCGCGCTGGTTGGCGGCGCCTCGCTGAAAGCCGACGCTTTCGCCGTGATCGTCAAAGCCGCTGCCGCAGCGAAAAAAGCCTGATTGCCTTAGGCTTGCCATAAAAAAACCCCGGCTTGCCGGGGTTTTTTATTGCCGCTCAACCGGCATCAGCGTTTGCTGATCTCATCGAACACGCCGCCGGTGGCGAAGTGCACCTTCTGCGCTTCGGTCCAGCCGCCGAAGGTGTCATCCACGGTGAACAGCTTCAGCTGCGGGAACTGCCCGGCAAACTTGGCCGCCACCGCCACATCGCGCGGACGGTAATAGTGCTGCGCCGCGATGGTCTGCCCTTCCGGCGAATACAGATACTTCAGATAGGCGGTCGCCACGTCGCGGGTACCACGCTTATCAACCACCTTATCCACCACCGACACCGTCGGTTCGGCCAGGATCGATTCGCTCGGCGTAATAATCTCGAACTTGTCTTTGCCCAGCTCTTTCTCCGCCAGCAGCGCTTCGTTTTCCCAGGCGATCAGCACGTCGCCGATGCCGCGCTCAACGAAGGTGTTGGTCGAGCCGCGCGCGCCGGAATCCAGCACTTCGACGTTCTTGTACAGGTTTTTGACGAAGTCCTGCGCCTTGGCCTTATCGTTGTTGTTGTGGTGCAACGCGTAGCCCCAGGCGGCCAGGTAGTTCCAACGGGCACCGCCGGAGGTTTTCGGGTTCGGGGTGATCACCGACACGCCCGGCTTGAGCAAATCGGGCCAGTCGTGAATTTGTTTCGGGTTGCCTTTGCGCACCAGGAAGACGATGGTCGAGGTGTAAGGCGCCGAATTGTCCGGCAGGCGTTTGATCCAGTCTTTCTCGATGCGCCCGCGTTCGGCGATGGCGTCGACGTCATAGGCCAGCGCCAGCGTCACCACGTCGGCCTCGATGCCGTTGATCACCGAGGTCGCCTGTTTGCCGGAGCCGCCGTGCGACTGGCGCACCGTCACCTTGTCGCCGGTTTCCGCCTGATAGTGCTTACTGAACGCTGTGTTGTAAGCCTGATAGAACTCACGCGTCGGATCGTATGACACGTTCAGCAATTGAATATCCTTCGCCATGGCGCCGGACGCCAACAGCACCAATGTCAGACCTACACCCCATTTACGCATCGACAGGCTCTCCCAGAAAATTAAGCGCAACCTCAATCGGTTGATTTAGCATCAGAGCCTGCCAGAAACTGTCTCGGCAATTAAAGAATAAAAAATTGTGGGATAGATGATTCCGGAATATATCGCCGACGGGCATAAAAAAGCCCCCGCGAGCGGAGGCTTTTTTGTCGTGCGGTGAGCGGCGTATCAGTACAGTTTTTTCGCCGTTTCCAGCCAGTCGCCCTTGAACGGACGCTTCATGTTTTCGATCGCGTCGATGATGTCGTGGTGCACCATTTTTTCGTTCTGGATACCGACGCAGCGGCCGCCGTAGCCCTGCAGCAGCAGCTCGATGGCGTAGGCGCCCATGCGCGAGGCCAGGATGCGGTCATAAGCGACCGGCGAACCGCCGCGCTGAATGTGGCCCAGCACGGTGGCGCGGGTTTCACGCTTGGTTTCCTGCTCGATGTGGCGCGCCAGCTCATCGATGTCGCAGATGTGCTCGGTGATCGCCACGATGGCGTGTTTTTTACCCTTGGCGATACCGGCCTTGATTTCGCAGACCAGGTCTTCGCGGTTGAATTCGATTTCAGGCAGCACGATGAATTCGCAGCCGCCGGCAATCGCCGCCGCCAGCGTCAGATCGCCGCAGTAACGGCCCATCACTTCCACGATGGAGATACGCTGGTGCGAAGAGGAGGTATCGCGCAGGCGGTCGATCGCTTCCACCACGGTTTCCAGCGCAGTGAAGTAACCAATGGTGTAGTCGGTGCCGGCAACGTCGTTATCGATGGTGCCCGGCAGGCCGATGCACGGAAAACCTTCTTCCGTCAGTCGCTTGGCGCCCATGTAGGAACCGTCGCCGCCGATAACCACCAGCGCGTCGATGCCGCGATTCTTCAGGTTTTCAATCGCCTTGGCGCGCACGTTCTCATCCCTGAATTCCGGGAAGCGGGCCGAGCCGAGGAAGGTGCCGCCGCGGTTGATCATGTCAGACACGCTATAGCGGTCCAGCTGCTCCATGCGATCTTCGTACAAGCCAAGGTAGCCATCGTAAATACCAAAAACTTCCAGACCTTCTGAAAGCGCAGAACGCACAACGCCGCGGATTGCAGCGTTCATACCCGGCGAATCACCGCCGCTCGTCAGTACACCGATTTTCTTGATCATGACTACCTCTGAACTGTGTAGATGCAATTTCTTAAGAATTCTGTCTCCGCCGATCGTCTTGGAACCTCTCCGGCTGCAGAAAACCAGCTTTACGGCTTATTGCTGGATATTATATCAAAAACACCCAGCTGAATTGATTCAAGTCACGCAATATAACGGTAAAAACACCGCATGGCACGCTGAGCTAACTCAGATATTCATGATAATACTTCGATCTGTGCCTCTATCTGATTATAGCTCCCAATGCCCCCGCCTACCCGGCGGCACCACGGAGCACGGATCCAGGTGAATGATGACGTCTGCCCCCGCAAAACGGTGCCGCAACGCCTGTTCCACCTGATCGGCCAACCGATGCGCCTCGCGCAGCGGCAGCGTGTCGTCCATCTCCAGATGCAGCTGGATGAAACGCGTCGGCCCCGACTGCCGCGTGCGCAGATCGTGCGCGCCTTTCACCCCGGGCCAGGAAGAAACCACTTCGATAATCGCCTGGCGCTCGTCATCCGGCAACGCCCTATCCAACAACGACTGCACCGCTTCATAGCCCATGCGCAGTGCGCTATAGAGGATGTAAACGCCGATGCCCAGCGCGAACAGCGCATCCGCCCGCTGGAAGCCGTACCAGCTTAGCCCAAGAGCGATAAGAATAGCACCATTCATCATGACATCTGACTGATAATGCAGCATATCTGCGCGCACTGCCTGACTGCGCGTTTTTCTGACCACCCAGCGTTGATAAGTCACCAAAACCAGGGTGCTGACCAGCGCTATCACCGTCACGACGACGCCGATGCCGGGATCGCGCAGCGTTTGCGGCGCATACAGATGCTGAAAGCCGGTGAGGAACAGAAACAGGGCGGAACCGGAAATAAACATGCTTTGCGCCAGCGCCGCCAGCGACTCCGCTTTGCCGTGGCCGAAAGTGTGTTCGGCATCGGCCGGCTGCAGCGAATAGCGTACCACCAGCAGGTTGGTCAGCGATGCCGCGATATCGACCAGCGAATCCACCAGCGCCGCCAACAGACTGACCGAACCGGTGTGATACCAGGCGACGATTTTAATCAACAGCAGCGACGACGCCAGCGCGGTAGCGGCCAACGCAGCGGACTTCACCAGGCGTGCATAGCGCTGTTCCATTATGGGGGCCCCGGTCAAAAGGTGTGGCGCTCAATATAGCGAAATGCCGGATAAAAAAAACCCCGCCATCATGGCGGGGAAGACAGGGATGGTGTCTATGGCAAGGAAAAACAGGGGACTACTCAGTCGTACTTCACTTCTGGGCAGAAGCTTGTTGCAAACCAGAAATTTGTTGCTCCATCTGCTGCATACGCTGCTGATGTTTCTGGTCTAAAACACTTTTTTGCTCTGGCGTCAGCAGGTTATACATTTGGTTGCGCACCCGGGCCATTTCCACCTGGCGCTTGACCTGCTGTTGGGCCATCTTTTCCGCCTGGGCATACACGGCGGCTTCATCAAATTTCTCTGCGGTCACCAGTTTATGCATGGCTTCCATTTCAGCTACATTGACACCAGGCAGATCATGCCGGGCCTGGCGCATCAAATCGCGCATTTGTTGGCGCTGCTGTTCGCTGAGGCTGACACCGTCAAACATGTGGTGCTGGCCGGGTATTCGGGTCATCGCGTCGTTGCCGGGAGGTTGGGCTGCATCCGGTATAGTGTCGGCAGCGAAGGCAGCGGTCGAACCAATTGCCAGCAGTGATGCCATAACTAATGCGGTCGCCTTACGCATTTCAACTCCTCAAGCTTTCTCACTTTGCGAATCAACGAGGAGCAGTGTACCGCTACACCTGAAAACCTGCGTCAGTGCATGTAAAACTACGTAAAGTCATGGAATGGCAACAGTTGATGACGTATTTTGCGTCTGGAGGTAAATCATAATGAACAAGATTCTGTTAGTTGACGACGACCGCGAGTTGACCTCGCTGTTAAAAGAACTGCTTGAAATGGAAGGTTTTAATATCGTCGTCGCGCACGATGGCGAGCAGGCGTTGTCGCTGCTGGACAGCTCCGTCGATCTGCTGCTGCTCGACATCATGATGCCGAAGAAAAACGGCATCGATACGCTGAAAGAACTGCGCCAGCATCACCAGACGCCGGTCATCATGCTGACCGCGCGCGGCAGCGAGCTGGACCGCGTGCTGGGCCTGGAGCTGGGCGCCGATGATTACCTGCCGAAACCCTTCAACGATCGCGAACTGGTCGCGCGTATCCGCGCCATTCTGCGCCGTTCCAACTGGAGCGAACAGCAACAGCAGGTCGACAGCGGCGCCCCGACGCTGGATGTCGATGGCCTGCAGCTGAACCCCGGCCGCCAGGAGGCCAGCTTCGACGGCCAGGTGCTGGATCTGACCGGCACCGAATTCACCCTGCTGTACCTGCTGGCGCAGCATCTTGGCCAGGTGGTGTCGCGCGAACTGCTGAGCCAGGAAGTGTTAGGCAAACGCCTGACCCCGTTCGATCGCGCCATCGACATGCACATATCCAACCTGCGGCGTAAGCTGCCGGATCGCAAAGACGGGCATCCGTGGTTCAAAACCCTGCGCGGGCGCGGTTATTTGATGGTATCTGCAACATGATCAATAGTTTGACGGCACGCATCTTCGCCATTTTCTGGTTCACGTTAGCCCTGGTGCTAATGCTGGTGCTGATGGTGCCCAAGCTCGACTCCCGCCAAATGACCTCGCTGCTCGACAGCGAGCAGCGGCAGGGGTTGATGCTGGAACAACACGTCGAGGCCGAACTGCAAAACGATCCGGCCAACGATCTGATGTGGTGGCGCCGCCTGTTCCGCGCCATCGACAAATGGGCGCCGCCGGGCCAGCGCCTGCTGCTGGTCACCAGCGAAGGCCGAGTGATCGGCGCGCAGCGCAACGAAATGCAGATCGTCCGCAATTTCATCGGCCAATCCGATAACTCGGATCATCCGAAGAAGAAAAAGTACGGTCGCGTCGAGCTGGTGGGGCCGTTCGCAGTGCGAGACGGCGAAGACAACTACCAGCTGTACCTGATCCGCCCCGCCAACAGCCCGCAATCCGATTTCATCAACCTGATGTTCGACCGGCCGCTGCTGCTGCTGATCGTCACCATGCTGATCAGTGCCCCGCTGCTGTTGTGGTTGGCCTGGAGTCTGGCGAAACCGGCGCGCAAGCTGAAGAACGCCGCCGATGACGTGGCGCGCGGCAACCTGAAGCAGCACCCGGAGCTGGAGGCCGGCCCGCAGGAATTCCTGGCCACCGGCGCCAGTTTCAACCAGATGGTCAGCGCGCTGGAACGCATGATGAACGCCCAGCAACGGCTGATATCGGACATCTCGCACGAGCTGCGCACGCCGCTGACGCGCCTGCAGCTGGCCACCGCGCTGATGCGCCGCCGTCACGGTGAAGGCCACGAGCTGGCGCGCATCGAAACCGAAGCGCAGCGGCTGGATTCGATGATCAACGATCTGCTGGCGCTGTCGCGCGGACAGCAGAAGGGCGAACTGGCGCGCGAACAGCTGAAGGCCAACGAACTGTGGGCCGACGTGCTGGACAACGCCCGTTTCGAAGCGGAACAGATGGGCAAACAATTGGAGATCGTCGCACCGCCCGGCCCGTGGACGCTGTTCGGCAACGCGAGTGCGCTCGACAGCGCGTTGGAAAACATCGTGCGCAACGCCCTGCGTTATTCGCATACCCGCATCGCCGTGGCGTTCAGCGCCGACAATCAGGGCGTAACCATTGAAGTGGATGACGACGGCCCCGGCGTCAGCGCCGAAGATCGCGAGCAGATTTTCCGTCCGTTCTACCGTACCGATGAAGCGCGCGACCGCGAGTCCGGCGGCACCGGCCTCGGCCTGGCTATCGTCGAGGCAGCGGTCAACCAGCATCGCGGCTGGGTGAAGGCGGAAGACAGCCCACTGGGCGGGCTGAGGCTGGTGCTGTGGCTGCCGCTGCATCATCAACGCCTATCGGCTAAGACAGAACAGTAAGAGTTTGCTATCCTGCGCCCCTCGTTCACGAGGGGCCTGCAACATGCTGAACATCGTTTTATTTGAACCTGAAATCCCACCCAACACCGGCAATATCATCCGCCTGTGCGCCAATACCGGCTTTAATCTGCACCTGATCGAACCGCTGGGTTTTCCGTGGGACGACAAGCGCCTGCGCCGCGCCGGGCTGGACTACCATGAGTTCACCCGCGTCCGCCGTCATGCCGACTACGCCGCCTTCCTCGCCGCCGAAAATCCGCAGCGGCTGTTCGCCCTCACGACCAAGGGTACCCCGGCGCACAGCGCCGTCAGCTATCAGGCCGGCGACTACCTGCTGTTCGGCCCGGAAACCCGCGGGTTGCCCGCCGATATCCTTGATGCGCTGCCTGCGCAGCAAAAAATCCGCATCCCGATGCAGGCGCAAAGCCGCAGCATGAACCTGTCGAATGCCGTCGCGGTGGTGGTTTATGAGGCCTGGCGGCAGCTGGACTATGCCGGCGCGTTGATCAAGGCGTAATCCGCGACGACGCGCCATACTGGAAGTGGCATCGCTGCGATGCTCTTTCCAGGAACGGTACATGGCTTTCGTCGAAGATATTGTCACCCAGCTTCGTCGGCTCGAGCTGGCGCTGAACGCGGCGCTGTTGCGGCTGCAGCAAGCGCCTGACAGCGAAGCGCTGCACGACTTGCGCGTCTGTCTGCGGCGCATTCGCAGCCTGTTGCGCCCTTTGCGCGGCAGCCCCGGCGCAACGCGGCTCGATCGGGCCGCCGCCGAGTTAGGCAGGCTCACGACGCAGCTGCGCGATCTCGAGGTGCTGATCGCCGAACTGGTGCGCCATCGCCTGGATTGGCAGGCGAACGCGCGCCAGAGCGATTTTCAGGCCCGCTGCCGCCAACTGCTCGCCCATCCGCAGCTCATCGATTTTCCTTCGCTGCTGCATGCCTGGCCGCGCCGCTTTCGAAGCACTGCGCGGCCCGCCGCCAAACACCGTCTGAATCGACGCCTGCAGCGCCAGCAACGACAACTGCACCGGGCGTTGGCCGATACCGGCTACGATCGCCACCGCCTGCGGCTGCTGATCAAACGCCTGCGCTACGCGGCCGAAGCCTATCCGCAACGCCTCCCCCTCTCTCCCTGCGCAGCGGCAAGTCTGAAAGCGGCGCAAAACGCCCTCGGCGAGTGGCACGACCGAGAAGTCTGGTGCCTGCAGGCCGAACACCAGGCGGATCTCTGGCCATTGTTGCCCCAGTGGCAAGCCGAGCAACGCCAGGCACTGGCCAGAGCGGATGCCGTACTCGCCGCCTTATCACCGGCGCTAGCGGCGAAAACCGGCGGCGTATCACGATCCTGATAAAAGTCCGCGACAGGGCACGCCCGGCCCCGAAAACGCCCGCTGCGGCGCAGATAATGCGCTATGTTTTTTAAGGGTAATCACCACTCATCATAGGAAAGCATATGAAGAAACCACGCTTGAGCGTTGCCATGGCGGTTATGGCAGCGGGCCTGTTGCTGGCGGGCTGTTCGTCCAAAGTCACCCAGACATCTCAATATTCGGGCTTCTTGTCCGATTACAGCAAACTGCAGGAAACCACCTCGCCAAGCGGCCATAAAACGCTTCGCTGGATAGACCCAAGCTACAAGGAATCCAACTATCGCGGCCTCTACTTCCAACCGGTGGTCTATTTCCCGGCGGAGAAACCCACGGCGCGAGTCAGCCAGGAAACGCTGAACAAGATTAAGGCGTATGCGACCCAGCGAATTAAAACTGCGCTGCAGAACCGCTTTACCATTCTGCCAAGCCCGGCTGGCTCGCGCGTACTGGTGGCCAAGCTCGCCATCACTGCCGTTTCAGCCGAAAACGAAGACATGAAGTTCTATGAAGTGGTGCCTGTCGCCGCCGTGGTCGCCAGCACCATGGCCGCCACCGGCCACCGGACGCAAAACACCACGCTGTATATCGAAGGTGAGTTGATCGATCAGGATACCGGTAAAACGGTGATGGAAGTGGTGCGCAAGGCCTACGGCAAAACCGTCAGCAACGACAGCTCACCGGTCACGGCGGAAGACGTCAAGGCGGCGATCGACGACATCGTCACCGATATCACCAACTTCCCGAAACAGGGCTGAACGCGGTTTGAAAAACACAGGGGGAGCCGAAGCTCCCCCTGAATGGCTCAGCCAGCGGCGCTCAAATGCCGTCGCCGTACTCGAAACCGTGATTGGTGCCGTTGAAGTATTGGTCCATGTCCATCGACGGCGTATCGCTCTCCGGCCGCCCGACGATGCGCGCCGGCACCCCGGCGGCGGTGGTGTGCGGCGGTATCGCCTGCAAGACCACCGAGCCCGCGCCGATCTTCGCGCCCTTGCCCACTTCGATATTGCCGAGAATTTTGGCGCCGGCGCCAATCATCACCCCTTCGCGGATTTTCGGGTGACGGTCGCCGCTGGTTTTACCGGTACCGCCCAGAGTGACCGACTGCAGGATAGAGACGTTGTTTTCCACCACCGCCGTTTCACCGATCACGATGCCGGTAGCGTGGTCGAGCATGATGCCGCAGCCGATGGTCGCCGCCGGGTGGATATCCACGCCGAAGGCGACGGAAATTTGATTTTGCAGGTAGATAGCCAGCGCTTGCCGACCTTGCTGCCACAGCCAGTGGCCGATGCGGTAAGCCTGCAGCGCATGGAACCCTTTCAGGTAAAGCAGCGGCGTGGAGTACTTATCGACCGCCGGGTCGCGCAGCCGCACCGCGAGGATATCGCGCGCCGCCGAAACGATCATCTGGTTGTCGGACTTATAGGCCTCTTCCACCACCTCGCGTACCGCAATCGCGGGCATGATCGGTGTCGCCAGCTTGTTGGCCAGCATATAGCTGAGCGCGCTGCCCAGATTCTCGTGCTTGAGCAACGTCGCATGGAAAAAGCTGGCCAGCATCGGTTCACAATCAGCCAGTGCTCGCGCTTCTGATTTAATGCTGTTCCAGACCTGTTCCAACTCTTCTGACGACATCACATTCCCCTCTGCCTTGCCAAACGGGCCGCTTCACACGGTAGCGCGAAGCGGCCCAGGTCATTTGCGGGGTCAGCATGCTGCCCCGGCATATCGTTTTATGTCACACGCTGGGCTTTTCGTCCTTTCGGGCGCGCCCCAGCAGGCTCAGCGCCGCTTCGCGGGCGTCTTTATGGCAGTAAAGCACCTGATAAATCTGTTCGGTGATCGGCATTTCCACGCCGTGCCGCTGCGCCAGCGCCAACACCTCTTTGGTATTGCGATAGCCCTCGACCACCTGACCGATGCTGTCCTGCGCTTCCTGCACGCCTTTGCCCTGCCCCAGCATAATGCCGAAGCGGCGGTTGCGCGATTGGTTGTCCGTGCAGGTTAGCACCAGATCCCCCAGCCCCGCCATGCCCATGAACGTCGAAGGATCGGCGCCCAGCGCAGAACCCAGACGGCTCATTTCCGCCAGCCCGCGTGTAATCAACGCGGTACGAGCGTTGGCGCCGAAACCGATGCCGTCGGACATGCCGGCGCCGATGGCGATCACGTTCTTCACCGCGCCGCCAAGCTGCACGCCGATGAAATCGGGGTTGCTGTAGACGCGGAAGCTCTTGCCGCAGTGCAGCAGCCGTTGCAGATCGTCGGCGAACTGCGCATCGGTCGCCGCCAGCGCGATCGCCGTCGGCAGGCCGGCGGCCAGCTCTTTGGCGAACGTCGGCCCGGAGAGCACCGCCAGCGGGATCGCCTCGCCCAACGCTTCACGCGCCACGTCCTGCAGCAAGCGGCCGGTTTCCGCCTCCAGCCCTTTGGTGGCCCATACGATGCGGGCGTCCGGGCGCAGATGCGGCTTCAGCTGGCGCAGCACGTCGCCGAACACGTGGCTCGGCACCACCACCAGCACGTCGCGGCTGGCGGCCAGCGCACGCGCCAAATCGGCTTCAAGCAACAGCGTATCGGGGAAAGGAACGTCGGGCAGAAACGCCTGATTGCAGCGATCGTGCTGCAACGTTTGAATTTGCGCGGGGTTATGTCCCCACAACACCACGGGATGGCCGTTACGCGCCAGCGTAATGGCCAATGCGGTGCCGTACGAGCCGGCACCGATGACAGTCATTGAAGCATTGACGGTGTTCATCAGGCATCCTGATGTGGTGCGGCACCTTCGCCTTCCGCCTGCTGCTGCAGATAGTTCATGAACAGCGCGTCAAAGTTGACCGGTGCCAGGTTCAGCTGCGGGAAGGTACCGCGGGAAACCAGGCTGGTGATGCACTCGCGCGCATACGGGAACAGGATGTTCGGGCAGTACGCGCCCAGGCAATGCGCCAGCTGCGTGCCTTCGATGCCTGCTACCGAGAAGATGCCCGCCTGCTGCACTTCGCACAGGAACGCGGTCTCTTCGCCCAGGGTCGCCGTCACGGTTACGCGCAGTACCACTTCATACACTTCGTCAGCCAGCTGGCTGGACGCGGTATCCAGATCAAGTTTAACTTCCGGCTGCCATTCCTGCTGGAAAACCTGCGGCGCGTTCGGCGCTTCGAAGGAGATGTCCTTGGTATAAATACGTTGGATCTGGAAAGCCATTTCAGTGCTGTTTTGTTCTGACATGTGAGTAATACCCTTGGTTAAACGTCCTTATTGACACTCGATGAACCGGCAAGCGGCTTAAAGCAGCGGATCCAGGCCGCCGCGAGCATCGAGTTCATATAAATCATCACAGCCGCCGATATGCCGGCCGTCGATGAAAATCTGCGGCACGGTGGTGCGCCCGCTGCGCTCGATCATCACTTCGCGCTTGGCGCTATCGCCGTCGATGGCGATCTCGTTAAACGCCGCGCCCTTGCTGTTCAGCAGCGCCTTGGCGCGATGGCAGAACGGGCAGGTCGCTTTGGTGTAGATATCAATGTTAGCCATGGATTGCCACCTCAAATAGGTTAAACGGTTACTTACCGCGCACCAGCGGCAGGTTTTCTCCGCTCCAGCCGGCAATGCCGTCTTTCAGCATAGTCACCTTTTCAAAACCGGCCTTGCTCAGGTTCTCCGCCGGCTCGCGGGAGGCGGTGCCGTTGGCGCACACGACGATGATCGGCTGCGCTTTGTGTTTTTCCAGCTCGCCCAGGCTGCCGTTTTTGATTTCGCTGGCGGTCAGGTTGATGGCGTTGGCCAGGTGACCACGGCGGAAATCGTCGCGGCTGCGGGTGTCGACCACCACGGCTTCTTCTTTGTTGATCAGGCGAATAGCTTCACCGCGGGCGATCTCTTTGACCTTGGAGAAACGGCTTTTGAACGTCATGACGATCACGGCGACCAGCAGAGCGATCCAAGCCAGGCTCAGAATAGGGTGTCTGCTTACGAATGGCATAATTTCTTGCAGCATGGGGTGTAACAACTCCCGTCAGTTAAGGGATAAATAAGTCAAGGTTCCAGAGTATACCTGCCGAGTGCGGCAAATACAGCCAATAAGCAAGCGCGATTGTAGAAACTGCGGGCTGCGCTGAGAAATTCCCGACGTCAGAGCATAAAAGCCCGCGCGATTCGCCGCAACCTTGATCTCTTTGGGCTATTTATCGCCGGCGGCGGTGTAAAATCAGCCGGTTTTTCGAGGGCGAATAGTCATGCTTGCGGCGGGCGCATGGCTATTCGCAGCTTAAAAAGTTCATAAGAGGTCAATGCAATGTCGAGCAACAAAAAACCGATGGTACTGGTGATCCTGGACGGTTACGGCCACCGTGAAGAGCGGGAGGACAACGCGATCCTGAACGCCGGCACCCCGGTGATGGATCGCCTGTGGAAGGAGCAGCCGCATACGCTGATCGCCGCTTCCGGGCTGGATGTCGGCCTGCCCGACGGGCAAATGGGCAACTCCGAAGTCGGTCATGTCAACCTGGGCGCCGGGCGCATCGTGTATCAGGATCTGACCCGGCTGGACAAAGCGATCGCCGACGGCGACTTCTTCGCCAACCCGGTGCTGACTGCCGCCGTCGACAAGGCAGTGGCGGCCGGCAAGGCGGTGCATATCATGGGCCTGCTGTCGCCGGGCGGCGTGCACAGCCACGACGAGCACATCCTGGCCATGATCAAGCTGGCCGCCCAGCGCGGCGCCAAAGCCATCTATCTGCACGCCTTCCTCGACGGGCGCGACACCCCGCCACGCAGCGCCGAAGCCTCGCTGCAACGCTGCCGCGATGCCTTCGCCGCGCTGGGCGTCGGGCGCATCGCTTCGCTGATCGGGCGTTATTACGCGATGGACCGCGACAACCGCTGGGATCGCGTGCAGCTGGCCTATGACCTGCTGACCGCGGCCAAAGGCGACTACCTGGCCGACGATGCGGCTGCCGGCTTGCAGGCCGCCTATGAACGCGGTGAAAACGACGAGTTCGTCAGACCGACCGTCATTCGCGCCGCCGGTGAGGCCGATGCCGCGATGCAGGACGGCGACGCGTTGATCTTCATGAACTTCCGCGCCGACCGCGCGCGCCAGATCACCCGCGCCTTCGTGAACGCGGATTTTGACGGTTTCCCGCGCGCCAAGCGGGTGCAGTTCGGCGATTTCGTGATGCTGACCGAGTACGCTGCCGACATCGCGACCGCCTGCGCCTATCCGCCGGCGTCGCTGGCCAACACCTTCGGCGAATGGCTGATGAAGCACGACAAAACCCAGCTGCGCATCTCGGAAACCGAAAAATACGCCCACGTCACCTTCTTCTATAACGGCGGCGTGGAAGCGCCGTTCAAGGGCGAAGACCGCGTGCTGGTCAATTCGCCGAAGGTCGCCACCTACGATCTGCAGCCGGAGATGAGCGCCGCCGAGCTGACCGACAAGCTGCTGAGCGCCATCCGCAGCGGCAAATACGACGCCATTATCTGCAACTACCCGAACGGCGACATGGTGGGGCATACCGGCGTGTATGAAGCGGCGGTCAAAGCGGTGGAAACGCTGGACGCGTGCATCGCTCAGGTGGTTGACGCCGTGCGCGACGTCGACGGCCAGCTGCTGATCACCGCCGATCACGGCAACGCCGAACAGATGCGCGATCCGGCCACCGGGCAGGCGCACACCGCCCACACCAGCCTGCCGGTGCCGCTGATTTACGTCGGCAAACCGGCGCGGGCGGTCGAAGGCGGCAAGCTTTCGGACATCGCGCCAACCCTGCTAACACTGATGGGAATGGAAATCCCGCAAGAGATGACTGGTAAGCCGCTGTTCATCGTGGAATAATCCTTCTCCATGAGGGAGAAGGCGTTTTTTGCACTATCAAGGGTAACCCGAAGCGCAAACGCAGGCAGCCGACCGCTGCCTGAACGCACCGCGCCAAGGACGTTCACCGCCATGTGCGCCAGCGTATTTTGCGCTGGCGTCTTGCTGTTGCCGCTCGCCGGCCAGGCGGCGGAAGACAATAAATCCCAGCTGAAAGACATCCAGCAGAGCATCGCCGAGAAAGAAAAAGCGGTGAAGCAGCAGCAACAGCAGCGCAGCTCGCTGCAGGATCAGCTGCGTCAGCAGGAAAAAACCATCGCCCAGGCCAGCCGCCAGTTGCGCGACACCCAGGGCACGCTCACCCAGCTGGGCAAGGATATTTCCGGCCTGAACGCCTCGATCGCCAAGCTGCAAAAGCAGCAGTCGACCCAACAAAACCTCCTCGCCAAACAGCTCGACGCCGCCTTCCGGCAAGGGCAGCACAGCGCCGTGCAGCTGATCCTCAGCGGTGAAGAAAGCCAGCGCAGCGAACGTATTCTGGCCTATTTCGGCTATCTGAACGAAGCGCGTCAGAAAACCATCGAAGAGCTGAAGCAGACCCGCGCTGAGCTGGCGAAGCAAAAAACCACGCTGGTGGCCAAACAGGGCCAGCAAAAAGCCCTCCTGGGCGAGCAACAGACGCAGCAGCAGAAGCTGGAGCAGGCGCGCGGCGCCCGCAAGCAAACGCTGACCGCGCTGGAAGCCTCGCTGGAAAAAGACCAACAACGCCTGGTGGAACTGCGCCAGAACGAAGCCCGCATGCGCGACAAGATCGCCCGGGCGGAGCGCGAAGCCCGTGCGCGCGCCGAACGCGAAGCGCGTGAAGCGGCCAAGGTGCGCGAACAGGTGCGTATCAAGGAACAGCAGGCGAAGAAAACCGGCACCACCTACAAACCGAGCGAAGCCGATCGCTCGCTGATGGCGCGTACCGGCGGCCTCGGTCGTCCGGCCGGCCAGCTGATGTGGCCGGTGCGCGGCCGCACGCTGCACGGCTTTGGCGAACCGCAGCAGGGCGAGCTACGCTGGAAAGGCATGGTGATTGAAGCCCGCGAAGGCAGCGAAGTGAAAGCCGTCGCCGATGGCCGCGTGCTGCTGGCCGACTGGCTGCAAGGCTATGGCCTGATGGTGGTGGTCGAACACGGTAAAGGCGACATGAGCGTGTACGGCTACAACCAAAGCGCGTTGGTCAACGTCGGGGCGCAGGTGCGCGCCGGCCAGCCGATCGCTCTGGTAGGCACCAGCGGCGGCCAGGGAACGCCGTCGCTCTATTTCGAAATCCGTCGTCAGGGACAGGCGGTTAACCCACTGCCGTGGTTGGGAAGATAGATTTGCGCTATGTCAAAACCCGTACAGCTCTGTTAATCGGCTGTCTGCTGCAGGTTTACGCTGCGCAGGCAGGGAAACTCTCCATCGTCATCGATGACGTGGGCTACCGCCCTCACGAAGAAAACGCGGTGCTGCAAATGCCGACGGCGATCTCGGTCGCGGTGTTGCCCAACGCGCCGCATGCCCGCCTGATGGCCACCCGCGCCCACAGCCAGGGCCGCGAAGTCTTGATCCACATGCCGATGGCGCCGCTCAGCAAGCAGCCGCTGGAGCGCGATACTCTGCAGCCCTCCATGAGCAGCGAAGAGATCCAGCGCATCATCCGCAACGCGGTGAACAACGTGCCTTATGCGGTCGGCATGAACAACCACATGGGCAGCTCCATGACCTCCAGCCTGCCGGGCATGCAGAAAGTGATGCAGGCGCTCGAAAGCTATCGTCTGTATTTTCTCGACAGCATGACCATCGGCAGCAGCCAGGCAACCCGCGCCGCGGCCGGCACCGGCGTGAAAGTGATCAAACGCAAGGTGTTCCTCGACGATACCGCAAACGAAGCCGACATCCGCCGTCAGTTCAACCGCGCAGTCGAATTGGCGCGGCGCAACGGCTCCGCCATCGCCATCGGCCACCCGCGCCCGGCGACGGTGAAAGTGCTGCAGCAGATGCTGCCGTCGCTGCCCGCCGATATCGTGCTGGTCAAGCCGAGCGCACTGCTGAACGAACCGCAGGGCAACGGCGGCGGCAGCTACGTCCCACCGCCGGTTAAACCGCAGAAACCGCAGCCGAAGAACCCGTTCAGCGGCGGCATCAAGCAGTGCAAGGTCAAACCGCCGAAGGAAAGCACCAACGCCGGCACCGCGCTGGGCGTCATCGCCGACAGCATCGCCACTTCGCCGCCGGTGACCTTCATCAAGCGTCATTGGCAACACTGGACGCAAGCCAAACCGCAAGCATAAAAAAAGGGCCGGAATTCCGGCCCTTTTCACGTCTGCCGAGATTAATCCCAGCTCAGCACCACTTTGCCCGACTTGCCGGAGCGCATGGCGTCGAAGCCCTGCTGGAACTCGTCGATCGAGAAACGGTGGGTGATGATCGGGGTCAAATCCAGGCCGGACTGGATCAGCGCCGCCATCTTGTACCAGGTCTCGAACATTTCGCGACCGTAAATCCCTTTGATAAACAGCCCTTTGAAGATGACCTGGTTCCAGTCGATCGACATATCCGAAGGCGGAATGCCCAGCATGGCGATGCGCCCGCCGTGGTTCATCGCATTGAGCAGCGTGCGGAAGGCCGGCGGCGCGCCGGACATTTCCAGGCCGACGTCGAACCCTTCGGTCATGCCCAGTTCGGCCATCACGTCGCTGAGGTTTTCCTTGCTGACGTTCACCGCACGGGTCACACCCATCTTGCGCGCCAGTTCCAGACGGTATTCGTTAACGTCAGTGATCACCACATGCCGCGCGCCGACGTGTTTGCACACCGCCGCCGCCATGATACCGATCGGGCCTGCGCCGGACACCAGCACGTCTTCCCCGACCAGATCGAACGACAGCGCGGTGTGCACCGCGTTACCGAACGGATCGAAGATCGACGCCAGTTCGTCGGAGATGTTATCCGGGATCTTGAAGGCGTTGAACGCCGGGATCACCAGGTATTCTGCGAAGCTGCCCGGACGGTTCACGCCCACGCCGACGGTGTTGCGGCACAGGTGTGTGCGACCGCCGCGGCAGTTGCGGCAATGGCCGCAGGTGATATGCCCTTCGCCGGACACGCGATCGCCGATGCTGAAGCCTTTGACTTCCTGACCGATCGCCACCACTTCGCCCACGTATTCATGGCCGACCACCATCGGAACCGGAATGGTTTTTTGCGACCACTCGTCCCAGTTGTAGATATGCACATCGGTGCCGCAGATCGCGGTTTTGCGGATTTTGATCATGATGTCGTTGTGGCCCAGCTCCGGCTGAGGCACGTCGGTCATCCAAATCCCTTCTTCCGCTTTCAGTTTTGACAGTGCTTTCATGGTTTTACCTTATGCAATAACGCCAAGATCCTTACCGATACGTGTAAACGCCGCCACTGCGCGTTCGATTTGCTCCGGGGTGTGGTCGGCAGACATCTGGGTACGGATGCGCGCCTGGCCTTTCGGCACCACCGGATAGAAGAAACCGGTCACATAGATGCCTTCCTTGAGCAACGCATTGGCGAACTCCTGCGCCAGCTTCGCCTCACCCAGCATCACCGGGATGATGGCGTGATCGGCGCCGGCCAGGGTGAAGCCGGCGGCGGTCATTTTTTCGCGGAACAGCCGCGCGTTGGCCCACAGGCGATCGCGCAGGGCATCGCCCTCTTCCAGCAGTTCCAGCACTTTGATCGATGCGGCGACGATCGCCGGCGCCAGCGAGTTGGAGAACAGGTACGGGCGCGAACGCTGGCGCAGCCACTCCACCACTTCTTTCTTGGCGGCGGTGTAGCCGCCGGAAGCGCCGCCCAGCGCCTTGCCTAACGTACCGGTGATGATATCGACGCGGCCCATCACTTCGCAGTATTCATGAGTACCGCGCCCGTTGGCGCCGACAAAGCCTACCGCGTGGGAGTCATCCACCATCACCAGCGCCTGATATTCGTCCGCCAGATCGCACACCCCTTTCAGGTTGGCGATCACGCCGTCCATCGAGAATACGCCGTCGGTGGCGATCAGAATGTGACGCGCGCCGTCGGCTTTGGCCTGCTTCAGCTGCGCGGCCAGCTCGGTCATGTCGTTATTGGCGTAGCGATAGCGCTTGGCCTTGCACAGGCGCACGCCGTCGATGATCGACGCGTGGTTCAGCGCATCGGAGATAATGGCGTCTTCCGGGCCAAGCAGGGTTTCGAACAACCCGCCGTTGGCGTCGAAGCAGGAGGAGTACAGGATCGCGTCTTCCATGCCCAGGAAGGCCGCCAGTTTCTGTTCCAGCTGTTTGTGGCTGTCCTGAGTGCCGCAGATGAAGCGCACCGACGCCATGCCGAAACCGTGGCTGTCCATCCCCGACTTGGCGGCGGCGATCAGCGCCGGATGGTTGGCCAGGCCCAGGTAGTTATTGGCGCAGAAGTTGATCACATGGCTGCCGTCGGCGACGGCGATATCCGCCTGTTGCGCGGAGGTGATGATGCGTTCTTCCTTGAACAGCCCTTCACTGCGAGTGGCGGCAAGCTGTTGTTCCAACTGCTGATAAAAAGACGCTGACATTCGGTTATCTCCAGGATTGGGCTATTTGCGGCATATTTTACTGATTTGTAACCAAACTGACGAGAATGCGCGGGAGAGAATATTAAAATTGCAGCAGATATCACGGCAAAAAGCGGACTTCAATGGGAATGCGGGATATTCGGAGCCCTTACGCTGTTTGCCGCGGCATGAAATGCTATGATAACCGCCATTGAGCGTGGGGCATTGTGCTCCACCAGGCAGCTTAGCAGGGATAACCCAATGATTATCGTCACAGGCGGCGCCGGCATGATCGGCAGCAACATCATTAAGGCACTGAACGACAAGGGATATCGCGATATCCTGGTGGTGGATAACCTGAAAGACGGCACCAAGTTCGTCAACCTGGTCGATCTGGACATCGCCGACTATGTCGATAAAGAAGACTTTATCGCCAGCATCGTGGCCGGCGACGATCTGGGCGATATCGAAGCGGTCTTCCACGAAGGCGCCTGCTCCGCGACCACCGAGTGGGACGGCAAGTACATGATGGACAATAACTATCAGTACTCCAAAGACCTGCTGCACTACTGCCTGGATCGCGAAATTCCGTTCCTGTACGCCTCCTCCGCCGCCACTTACGGCGGCCGCGAAGAGTTCATCGAAGAGCGCCAATATGAAGCGCCGCTCAATGTGTACGGCTACTCCAAATTCCTGTTCGATCAGTACGTGCGCGAGATCCTGCCGGAAGCGGACTCGCAGATCTGCGGCTTCCGCTACTTCAACGTTTACGGCCCGCGCGAAGGCCACAAAGGCAGCATGGCCAGCGTCGCCTTCCACCTGAACACCCAAATCAACCGCGGCGAAAACCCGAAACTGTTCGCCGGCAGCGAAAACTTCAAGCGCGACTTTATCTACGTCGGCGACGTGGCGGCGGTCAACCTGTGGTTCTGGGAAACCGGCAAATCCGGCATCTTCAACTGCGGCACCGGCCGGGCGGAAACCTTCCAGGCGGTGGCCGACGCGGTGGTGGACTTCCACCAGAAGGGCGCGGTGGAATACATCGAGTTCCCGGAGAAGCTGAAGGGCCGCTATCAGGCGTACACCCAGGCCGATCTGACCAAGCTGCGCGCCGCCGGCTACGACGCACCGTTCAAAACGGTCGCCGAAGGCGTGAAAGAGTACATGGCCTGGTTGAACCGCACCGCATAAGCTGAAGGAACTAACGCTGGGTATGAAAATACTGGTTATCGGCCCTTCTTGGGTTGGCGACATGATGATGTCGCAAAGTCTCTATCGCACCCTGAAGGCCGAATACCCGTCGGCGGAGATCGATGTGATGGCGCCGGCCTGGTGCCGCCCGCTGCTGGCGCGCATGCCGGAAGTCAATCAGGCGCTGGCGATGCCGCTGGGCCACGGCGCGCTGGGGCTCGGCGAGCGCCGCCGCCTGGGGCGCGCCCTGCGCGCCAACCGTTACGATCGCGCTTACGTTCTGCCCAACTCGTTCAAATCCGCGCTAGTGCCCTTCTTCGCCGATATCCCGCAGCGCACCGGCTGGCGAGGCGAAATGCGTTACGGCCTGCTGAACGACGTCCGCGTGCTCGACAAGGCGGCCTTCCCGCTGATGGTGCAGCGCTACGTGGCGCTGGCCTATGACAAAGGCCGCATTCAGCGCGCCGACGATCTGCCGCAGCCGCTGCTGTGGCCGCAGCTGCAGGTGAGCGACGAAGAGATCGCCGAAACCACTTCTGCCTTTAACCTGACCGACAGCCGACCGATCGTCGGCTTCTGCCCGGGCGCGGAGTTCGGCCCCGCCAAACGCTGGCCGCATTATCACTACGCAACGCTGGCTCAGCAGCTGATCGAGAGCGGCTATCAGGTCGCGCTGTTCGGTTCGGCGAAAGACCACGAAGCCGGTGAACAGATCCGCGCCGCATTGCAGGACGACGCGCGCGATTTCTGCCTCAACCTGGCCGGGAAAACCCAGCTGGAGCAGGCGGTTATCCTGATCGCGGCCTGTCGGGCGGTGGTCAGCAACGACTCCGGTTTAATGCACGTTGCCGCTGCGTTGAACAAACCGCTGATAGCCTTGTACGGCCCAAGCAGCCCCGACTTCACGCCGCCGCTCTCCGACAAGGCGCGCGTTATCCGTTTGATCAGCGGCTACCACAAGGTGCGTAAAGGCGATGCCGATCAGGGATACCACCAAAGTTTGATCGATATTCAGCCGCAGCAAGTGTTGGACGCGCTGACGCCGTTGCTTGTCGCCAGCGAGGAATAGTCATGCAGGTGTTAATCGTAAAAACCTCCTCGATGGGGGACGTGCTGCATACGCTGCCCGCCCTGACCGACGCGCTGCAGGCCATTCCCGATATCCGCTTCGACTGGGTGGTGGAAGAAGGCTTCAGCCAAATTCCCACCTGGCACCCGGCGGTGGACCGCGTGATCCCGGTGGCCATTCGCCGCTGGCGTAAAAACTGGTTCGGCAACGACACCCGGCAGCAGCGCTGCGACTTCAAGCGCGCGCTGCAAGAACGCCGCTACGATGTGGTGATCGACGCACAGGGCCTGATCAAAAGCGCCGCGCTGATCACGCGCATCGCCAAGGGCAACAAGCATGGCCCCGACTGCAAGAGCGCACGCGAGCCGTTCGCCAGCTGGTTCTACAACGTTCGCCATGAGATAGACAAACAGCAGCACGCGGTGGAACGCACGCGCGAGCTGTTCGCCAAAAGCCTCGGTTACGACAAACCGGGCAGCTACGGCGATTACGCCATCGCCGCGCGTTTTCTCAGCAGTCCGCCGGCCGATGCCGGACAGTATTTGGTGTTTTTGCACGCTACGACCCGTGACAATAAACACTGGCCGGAGCAAAACTGGCGTGAGCTGATCGCGCTGACGGCCGACAGCGGACTGAAGATCAAACTGCCGTGGGGCGCGGAGCATGAACATCAGCGCGCGCTGCGGTTGGCGGAAGGTTTTACGCATGTCGAGGTGCTGCCGAAACTCAGCCTGCAGCAGGTGGCCGAAGTGCTGGCCGGCGCCAAAGGGGTGGTCTCGGTCGACACCGGGCTAAGCCATTTGACCGCCGCGCTCGACAAACCGAACATCACGCTGTTCGGGCCGACCGATCCCGGCCTGATCGGCGGCTACGGGCAAAATCAGCACTCGCTGATTTCGCCGGAAAAAAGCATGGCGACAATCGACGCCGATACAGCATGGCAGGCGTTGCAAAAGGTTATAGCATGAAAAAACTGCATATTATCAACCTGGGTAAAATGGGCGGCGTCGAGCGCCTGTTCCTGCAGTACATCAACGATACCACCGACGGCAGCAACCAGGTCTTGTGCATCAGCGGCGACATTGGCGAAGAGATCCGCCGCCAGTTGCCCGCGCATCAGCCCGTCACCTTCGCCAACCGCCTAATCAATGCGCTGCCGTTGCGCTGCCCGCAGTTCCTGCGCAAATTTTTGCTGAAGTGGAAAATCGAGCGGGCGAACGCCGACGTAGTGATCGTCTGGGACCTGGTGCCGGGGCTGGCGGCCAAACCCAAGCGCGGCAAACTGGTTTACTACGATCACGGCTGCTCCTGGCGTTACCCCAAGAATAAAAAGACGCTGAGTTTCTTCGCCATGCTGGACGGCGTCATTTCCGCCTCGCACGCGTCGAAGCGGGTGATGGAGCTGCGTTTTAATCTGCCTTGCCCAAATCACGTGGTGATCAACCGCATCAAGACGCCGGCGGGGATCGCCGACGCGCCGAAAGTGCTGTCACAGCCGATCAGGATCGGCACCGCCTCGCGCCTGGTCAGCCTGAAAGGCATCAGCGTTTCGCTGCTGATGATGCAGGAATTGCTGCGGCGCGGACATGACTTCACGCTGGAAGTGGCCGGCAAAGGGCCGGATCGCGCAGCGTTCGAGGCGCTGGCGGCCCGGCTTCAGCTCGGCGATCGCGTGACTTTTAGCGGCTACCAGGATGATGTCGCCGGCTTCTTCAATCGTACGCATATCTACATGAGTACACCGATAACCGAACCGTTTGGCTTGTCTTGCATGGAATCGCTCTATTTCGGCGTGCCGGTCATTTTCCCGCAGGTTGACGGCCAGCCGGAGGCGGTGAAAGACGGCGTCTGCGGCATTGGCCTGACGCCGTCGATCACCATTGAACAACACCGACAGCTCACCGATATCGAGGTCGACTTCCCGCATGAGGTCTACGATCCGTTGACCGACAGTCTGGTGTCGCCCAAGCTGCTGTCGCATCTCGACTGTGCGGATGCCGTTGAGAAATTACTGGAGCGCGAAACCTACCAGACTCTGAGCCGCAATGCGCAGCGCTATCCTGCTGAGCATTTCAGCTATGCTCAGTTCAAAGCTGAGTTCGACGACACGCTGCGATCCTTCATCGCTTAATTAAAACGTGAGCCGGAAAACACGCCCGATGCTAAAACACAGAACGCCGCACCCTGCCTTCAGCTATCTGATCTATCTGGGGTGCGCCATCGCTTTTTGTACCATTCCTTTCGGTTCCGCGACCGGACGCAATCTGTTTTACGTTTCCAGCTACATCGCCTTTATCGCCGTTTGCCTGTACCCGCGCTACTACTTCAGCAACGTTAAAAATCTGCTGCTGCCCGCACTGATGTTCAGCGTGGGCATGGGAACCATCCTCTGGATGCATCACTTCAAACAGCCGGGTGACTACATCAACATTTATCGCTCTTATATGTCGACCGGCAAACTGCAGCTCGCTACTGCGTTCATCCTGCTGATCGCGCTCAATGAGCGGTTGTGTGTGCAGCGTCTGCTGATCGTTGTAGCTCTCGTTACCGGTCTGGCGGTCAACGGCTATTCCCTCTATCAGGGGCTGCGTCTGGATATTCCGCGCGTAGAGCTCAATTTCGATCGCGCCACGGTCGCTGCCTACCTGATGACCGCCATCGATCTGGTGATGATGCAGGCCATCCTGATGCTGCGCACCCGCTACCGCCTGGTGTGGTACATTGCGGCATTCCTGCTGTCCTTCTCTGCTTTGGTGCTCACCGGCACGCGCGCGGCCATGCTGGTCTACCCGGTGGCGGTCTGCCTGTCGCTGCTGGCGACCAAGCAGCTGGTTTCCAGGAAACACAAACTCGCGTTGGTGGCCTCGGTGCCGCTGCTGCTCGTAGCTTGCGGCCTGGTGTTTAAACCGCAGATAGAGGAACGCATTCAGGCCTTTGAGACCGACATGCGCCTGATGGACCAGCCACAGACTGAAAACTCGATCATTTCCCGGCTGTCGATGCAAACGCTGGCATGGCGTACCGGTTCACAAGCCCCATGGGGCCAATCCGCCGAGCAGCGCGGCGAAGAGATCCGCGCGATGGTCGCACTGCAGCCTCGCCTGTCTGGCGTCATGCCCTACATCAACGTCCACCTGCATAACGAACTGCTGGAAACCTACTCGCTCAAGGGCGTCTGGGGCGCACTGCTGCTGCTGGCGCTCTATGTGGGGCTGTTCTTCTCTTCATTCCGGCCGCAGCGCAACGCGCTGCTGCTGAGCGTCAGCGCCAGTCTGTTCGTTTACGGCCTGAGCGACGTTATCTTCTTTAGCACGGAAGGCACCGCCATGTTCTGTCTGGCGCTGATCGCCGCCGTTCTTTCCGTCGCGAAACAGCCCCCTGTCCAGGAACCAACACCGTGAATCCTCAGCAGCCGCTGCTCAGCGTCATCGTGCCGTTTTATAATAATGAAGCGTTCGTTATCGCTGCGTTGGATTCGTTATTTGCACAGATTAGCGACGATATCGAGGTGGTGATCATCGACGATGGCTCCACCGACGCTTCCGGCGCGCTGGTCAGCCAATATCTGGCGCAGCGTCGGCATCCGCGCGTGGTCTTTACTTCACAAGCCAACGGCGGCATTGCGCATGCCCGCAATGTCGGCCTGCAACGGGCCACCGGGCGTTATATCACTTTTCTCGACGGCGACGATCTGCTGAGCGACGACTACCTGGCGATCCTGCGGCCCTTGCTGACAGCCGGGGAAGATGACCTGATCGACTTTAATTATCAGAAGTTTACCGAACAACCGCCGACCCCGGATAACCGTACAGTGCAGCCCGTGGCCTACGACTTTCCACAGTTGGGGCTCGGCTGCCTGCAACCGCTGTTTGCACGCTCGATGTGGCATCTCTGGAGCCGCGTGTATAAACGTACGCTGCTGGAAGGGGAAACGTTCGAAGACGGCAGGCGCTATGAAGACGTGATTTTCACGCCTTTTCAGTATTTCAAAACCCGCCGCATCGCCCATCTCGACTGCGAACTCTATTTCTATCGGGACAACAGCCAAGGCATTACCCGCAATATCAAACCCAAAGATATCGAAGATTTGCTGTTCGCCATGGAGAAAATGCTGCGTTTTGTGGCGCAGCATCCCGGGGATGAGCCGCTGCGCCGGTTGGCCGCCCTGATGCTGGCCAACTGCTTTTCCGAGGTGAAAAGCATGTCGAAGGCGGTATACGGCTATTATCATTACGCGCCGGCAACGTTGCATATCCTGCGTCGCACCGCTGAGATCTGCCGCAACAGCGGCGTGCCGAGCAAAAAAGTCCGCCAGATGCGCTATGCGCGCGTGGATACCTTTCTTTCGAGACTGCGCGGGCGTAAGCCGCACTAACCGCATCGGCCAGGCGGCCGATGCGGTGCCGCACCTCTAGCGCGTCAAAGGCACGTGCGCGACCAACTCATCATAAATCCGCTGCGGCTGGATGACTCCCATCGGGCTTTCTGCCTCCAGCGGCATCGTATAGCCGGTACGCGACACCTGAATGATGCGGTGCAGTTCAGCATCCTGAATCGGGCCGGTAGAGCGTGAGTCGGCGGTCACGAACAGGCTGATGGTTTTCACCTTCAGCGCCACCGCCAGATGCAGCGGCCCGGTATCGCCGGTGACCAGAACATGGAAACTGTCGATCAGCGTCAGCAAGCCTTGCAGCCCCGTTTTACCGATCTGGTTATCCACGCAGGCCTGCGTTTGCGGGCCGATCAGGCTCATAAACTGCTTTGCCTTGCCGTCGTCAAACGGTGCGCCAATGAGTACGATGCGTACATTAGGGTGCTTCGCCACCAGCTCATCGGCCAGCCGCGCATAGTGCGAAACCGGCCAGCAACGCGACTCTGTTGACGCCCCCAGTTGAAAACCGATGGTAGGATGCTCGCTGCTTTTGACGCCGTGCTGATAGTCCACGGGAATTTCCATCGTCGGATCGTCGCTGCGACAACCCAGGATGGAAATCAGCTCCAGTTTGCGGCGCACGAAGTGGCCGTAATAATGGAAGATGTAGTTGGTCAGCCAAGGCTCCAGCCCGCAAATGCCCGAGCTGTAGTTATCCCTGATAATGTACTTCGCCCCGGCCAGTACGGCGCTGATGATGTCATAAGGCAGGTGGGAGTGCAGAATCAGCGCCAAATCCGGCCGATGTTCGCGCAGCGATTTCAGCAATGGACGTATCGTCTTGATCTTGCTGTCCCAATACACCACGCGATCGTAATAACGACCGTTTTCCACCAGCTCGCGGTTTTTCTTGTGCACCACCAGCGTGATGTGGGCGTTGGGGTAGCGTTCCCTCATCGCCCTCAGCGCCGGCGTGTTGAACATGAAGTCGCCCAACGCCGTGGTGGAATAGATGACGATATTGTCAAACTGTTGGGCGCCGTCAAACATCGCCTTGTCCTGAAAACGGCCGTATTTCGCCGTATAGCGACGCAAGAACCAGTCGGCAACCTTGATTTTCCATTTCTTCGACATGTGAGTTCTTAGTTCGCTTTAAGTTGATAATACTCGGCCAGCGTCATGCCCACCGTACGCTGCTGCAACCAGTCAAACAGCTGCTCCAGATCGCGGTACAGCACTTCGATATCCTGCTCCGTCTTGAACGTCGGGCTGCCGCCCGGCATAAATTCGGAGGAGTGCAGCATAAATTCGACGTAGTCATGCCCCTGCGCCAGCGACGCCTCAGCCACGCCTATCATCTTGTCCACATTGCCGCCGCTCGGGCGCAGCCAGTTGACGGATGGCGAGCGCCGCTTGCCGCGCAGCCGGTCATACCCCTGCTTGAACGCATTCATCAGCGCCGAGTGCTTGTACTGAATGCTCATCGGCACTTCCAGCAGCGACGAAGCGCCCGGTTTGGCGATGTTCTGCGGATCGATGAAATAGGCCTGCGACGGGAAGCGGCTGTAATCCGTGCCGCCGTTGCCCCGCGGATTGCCCGGCGAAAACTGCCAGTTGACCCGCGGCGTGACCGAGCAGTCCACCTGATAACCGTATTCCAGCAGCAGCGAGGCATAGTATTCGTTGAACGCCCAGCGGCCGGCGCGATGGCTGAGCATCTTGGTCTGGAAAGCGTCTTCCAGCAGCTTGGTCATGTGATCGACCTTGGCGCGGATCTGATCGGCGGGATACTCGATCAAATAAGGTTTGTGGCGCCAGTCGTCGTCGGTCAGCGGCGTCAGCGGCGGGCTGTTCCAGGCGTGCAGGTGCATCCCCACCTCGCCGGCGTCGCGGGCGATCACGTCGCGCGCAAACTCGACGTAAGCCGGGTCCATCGCCATTTCATAGTTGGTGAGATAAACCGGTTTGAAGGCGTATTTTTCGCACAGCGCCTGAAAGCGCGGCAAGAAACGCGTGTTTTCGGTCGCGATGCGATCGTGGTTTTGCCACAGATTATCGCCTTCGGTATCAATGGTGATGAGAAACGCCGGTTTAGTCATGAATATCGAGCCTGATATCAACAGAATGCACTATGTTACGCAGGCCGTTTCGCCAGGGCAAACGACTTTGCTGCCTGGTTTGGACAACGTTGAGACGCATTCGTCCCCGACCCGGCGATTTTTTTGCCGCTCGGCAAGAAAACCGTGCAACAGTAGCCACATGCGATCGGGTCATTTAGAATCAAAGATTGGTTTCCCAGAAAGCGACTCATGATGAACGACGCGCCAGCCCTAACTTCCGCCCCATCCGTACAGCGTATTCTGATCATAAAACTGCGCCACCACGGCGATATGCTGCTGGTCACGCCGGTCATCAACAGCCTGCGGCAAAACTACCCGCAGGCGCAGATCGATGTGCTGCTGTATCAGGAAACGCGGGAGATGCTGGCCAGTAATCCGGAGCTGTCGACCCTGTTCGCCATCGATCGTCAATGGAAAAAGCAGGGCACCCGCGCACACCTGGGGCACGAACTGGCGCTGCTGCGCCGCCTGAAAGCGCAGCGCTACGATCTGGTGGTCAACCTGGCCGATCAGTGGCGCAGCGCCATCCTCACGCGCCTGACCGGCGCGCGCATCCGTCTGGGCTTCGATTTTCCCAAACGCCGCGGCTTCGTGTGGCGCCACTGTCACACGCAGCTGGTACCGGTAGACAATCACGCCCGCCTGCATACCGTCGAACAGAATCTCTCATTGCTGGCACCGCTGAACCTGCCCGCGCTCAATGAACGTGTGACCATGAGTTATGATCCAAAGGATTGGCAGGCTTGTGAGCAACTGTTGCAGAAACAGGGTGTCGCCGGCGGTTATATTGTGGTGCAGCCTACGTCGCGCTGGTTCTTCAAATGTTGGAGCGAAGAGAAGATGGCCGCCACCCTCACCGCCTTACAGGCGGACGGCCACCAGTTGGTGATCACCTCCGGCCCTGACGCCAGAGAAAAAGCCATGGTGGAGCGCATTTTGGCGCTCAGCCCGCCGCAGGGCGTGATCTCGTTGGCCGGGCAACTGACGCTGCGCCAATTGGCCGCCTTAATCGATCACGCCAAACTGTTTATCGGCGTGGATTCGGTGCCGATGCACATGGCCGCTGCGCTGCAAACGCCATGCATAGCGCTGTTCGGCCCTTCCAAGCTGACCTTCTGGCGGCCATGGCAGGCTACCGGCGCCGTGATCTGGGCCGGTGACTTCGGTGAACTGCCCGATCCGGACGCCATCGATACCGGCACCGACGAACGGTATCTCGACCTTATTCCTACAGACGCGGTGATTGCAGCCGCGCGGAGCACGCTGGCATGAAAGCATTTCGTTTGGCGATCGTTCGCCAAAAATACCGCCCGGACGGCGGAGCCGAACGTTTCGTTTCCCGCGCCCTGGAGGCGCTGGAGCAACAGGATCTCGATCTGAACGTCATCACTCGCGAATGGCAGGGTGACGCCAATCCCAACTGGCACATCCACCTGTGCAACCCGTTAAAGCTCGGCCGCATCAGCCGCGAACGGGGGTTCGCCGTGGCGGCCAGGGCGCTGTGGCAGAAAGAGCGCTTCGATTTAGTACAAAGCCACGAGCGCATTCCCGGCTGCGACATCTACCGCGCCGGCGACGGCGTACATCGCCGCTGGCTGCTGCAACGCGCGCGTCTGCTACCGGAATGGCGGCGCAAATGGCTGTTTTCAAACCGCTATCACCGCTACGTGATGTGCGCCGAACGCGCCATGTACGCTGCGCCAGAGCTGAAAGCCGTCATCTGCAACGCCGAGATGATCAAGCAGGAGATCATCGCCGACTTTGGCGTGCCCGCCGACAAGATCACGGTGATCTATAACGCCATCGACAATCAGAAATTCCCGCCCGCCGACGAGGCCCTGCGCCGCGGCCTGCGCGAACAATATCAGATCCCGCAACAGGCGCACTGCCTGATCTTTGTCGGCTCCGGTTTCGAGCGTAAAGGGCTGGCCGCCGCCATCCGCGCCGTGGCGGCGACCGACAGCCATCTCCTGGTGGTCGGCAAAGACAAGGCCGAAAAACGCTACCGTGCGTTGGCGCAGTCGCTGGGCTGCAGCGATCGCATTCACTTTATGGGCGTGCAGAAGCAGACCTTGCCGTTCTACCAGGCGGCGGACGCGCTGCTGCTGCCGACGCTGTACGATCCGTTCCCCAACGTGATTTTGGAAGCGATGTCATGCGGCCTGCCGGTTGTCACCAGCACCACCTGCGGTGGCGCCGAATTTATCACCCCTGGCGAAAACGGCTTCGTCACCGATGCGCTCGACGTGCCGGCCATCACGGAGGCTATCCGCGCGCTGCCGCGCCAAGCGCTGGGATCATCCATGGGCGAAGCGGCGAGATTGCGCATTATGACGGCTACGCCGGCGCATCTCTCCGAACAGCTGATTTCTCTCTATAACCGGTTACTGGACTAGCTATGCGTATTCTGATGATCATCGACGGCCTGCCGGGAGGCGGCGCGGAAAAAGTGGTGCTGACCCTGTGTCAGGGTATGCAGCAACAGGGGCATGACGTCAGCCTTATCTCGCTGCGCGACGTCTGCAATTACCCTATCCCGTCAGGCATTGATTATCAGGTGGTGGCCGATCGCAGCCGTGCCCCCTGGCGCAAGCTGACCGAGCTGTCGCGCCGCGCCGCAGCGCTGGATCGGGCGATAGCCGAACACGAACGCCAACACGGCGCGTTCGATCTGGTGTTCTCCAACCTGCATAAAACCGATCGCATCGTCAGCCGCAGCAAGCGGTTGGCCGCGGATCGTCTGTGGTTCTGCATTCACGGCATTCTCTCCACCTCCTACCTCGGCCACCGCAAGGGCCTGGACCGCTGGCTGAAGCAGCGCAAAATCGTCAACGTTTACCAGGGGAGAAATATCGTCGCCGTTTCACAGGCGGTCGGCGACGATCTGCAACAGAACTTGCCGATCCGCCCGCGCCGGCTGGCGGTCATCAACAACCCGTTCGACATCGACGCCATCCAACAACAGGCCGCGGCGCCTTGCGAACTGGCCGGCCAGGACTATTTGGTGCATGTCGGCCGTTTTCACCCCGCAAAGCGGCATGACCGGCTGCTGAAAGCCTATGTGCAGTCCGGCATTCAGGCGCCATTGGCCTTGATCGGTACCGGAGACGACGCCAGAGTCGCCGACGCCAAACGCCTGGCGGCGGAGCTAGGCATCGCAGAACGCGTGCTGTTTCTCGGTTTTCAGGCCAATCCCTACCCGTTTATTCGCCATGCCTCACTGCTGGTACTCAGCTCCGACAGCGAAGGGTTCGGTAACGTGCTGGTAGAATCGTTGCTGTGCGGCACGCCGGTGGTCAGCACCCGTTGTCCGGGTGGCCCTGCGGAAATTCTGGAAAAAGCCGGAATGGCTAACGCGCTGGCGGAATTAAGCGAAGCGTCGCTGGCAGCAAAAATGGCGGAAATTTACGCCAAGCCGCCGCAGATAAATCAACAGCAATTGCTGAGCTATGGGCTGGAACCTATTTGCCGCCAATATCTGGAACTGAAAAAACAATAATAAAGAAATAAATAAGGCAGGAGACGCCTGCCTTATTTTCTTCGCTAGTTGAGCGCCTGCATTTTCTGCCAAACTTCATCGACAGAAACATCTTCACAGTGCCCAGACTCACTTTGCAAAATATGATGACGACCGGTCCATGGATGCCAGGACGCTTTATCGGTATCGCCAAAGAACACCACCATATCCTTATTCAGCGCAGCGGCAAGATGCATCTGCCCGCCGTCGCTGCACAGCACCCGATCGCATAAATCAAACCCGCCCAACAGCTCACGTACCGAGGCCGTCGGATAAAGCGCGACGCGTTCGTTTTGGCATAGCGCCAACAGCTGTTCTGCGCGCTGCTGGTCGCCGATGTCGTCCGGCGCCAGCGTACCCTGCGGCGACCAGAAAATCAGCACGCCGGTGTGGGGATCGGCAGCCAGACGGTTGATGATTTCGGCATAGCGCTCAACCGGCCAGCGCCTTTTCGGGCTGCGGCTGCTGATATGCACGGCGCAGACTCGTTCGACCGGCGGCAGACGTTCCTGCAACCGCTGCGCCGCCAGCTGCCGCTCTTCCGGCGTCAGAAACACCCGCACCGGAGGGATTGGAATGGATTGATCGGTGATCGCCGATAAGTAGCTATAAGTGTGTTCGACCTGATGTTGGCCGCGGAAATCGTCCTTGCGAAACGGGCGATCAATATCTTTCGTGCCCAAATCGGCGCCGATAATATGGGTTGCGCCGGCCATTTTCGCTAAACGCAGGCTGTATTTGCAAGGTACCGGGTTGGCCAGAATGACCGCATCGAACTTTATTTTGCGCAGCTTCAGGAAGATCATCAGACGTTCGAAATAAACGCCCAACGTCGTTTCATTTTTCGCCTTATGCTTGGCCTTTTTATAGACAAAAACTTTCTCGAGATGAGGGTTGTTTTTAACAACGTCCTGGCTGACTTTATTGATCAGCAGATAAACTTTAGCGTCTGGATAGGCAATTTTCACCCCTTCGATCAGAGGCGTGGTGCAAACAAGATCGCCGATGTTATCGCGGCGAATAATTAAAATATTCTTCATTCCGAGCCTATCGGCGAAATCGCTCGCCGGTTGTCTGAAACTGACACCCAAGGTTACCAAATTAGCGCCTTTCCCTTCCAGTTATGGTACTATTCCGAATAACCCATATAAATGAAATTGATAGAATGTTGCTGCGTTTATATCAGGTACTACTCTACCTCATCCAACCCCTGATCTGGCTCCGCTTACTGCTGCGCAGCCGCAAAGCTCCAGCCTACCGTAAACGCTGGGCGGAACGCTATGGCTTCTGCGCCGGGAAAGTCGTGCCAGGCGGCATCATGCTGCATTCCGTCTCCGTCGGCGAAACGCTGGCGGCCATCCCGCTGGTGCGGGCACTACGCCACCGTTACCCCGCTTTGCCGATAACTGTGACCACAATGACCCCAACAGGTTCAGAACGCGTCCAGTCCGCTTTCGGCAAAGACGTGCATCATGTCTATCTGCCCTACGATCTGCCCGGTTCCATGAACCGCTTCCTCGACCAGGTGAATCCCAAGCTGGTGATCATTATGGAAACCGAGCTATGGCCTAACCTGATCAACGCGCTGCATCAGCGGCAGATCCCCCTGGTGATCGCCAATGCACGTCTGTCGGCACGCTCCGCCGCTGGCTATAAGAAAATTGGCGGGTTCATGCGCGATATGCTGCGCCGCATTACGCTGATCGCCGCACAGAACCAGGAAGACGGCGATCGGTTTATCGAACTGGGCCTGAAACGCTCTCAGTTGGCCGTCACCGGCAGCCTGAAATTCGATATCTCCGTCACCCCGGAGCTGGCCGCCCGCGCCGTTACGCTGCGCCGCCAATGGGCGCCGCGCCGCCCGGTGTGGATCGCCACCAGCACCCATGAGGGTGAAGAAACCATCCTGCTGGAAGCGCATCGCAAACTGCTGGAAAAACACCCCGACCTGCTGCTGATCCTGGTGCCGCGTCACCCGGAACGCTTCCCGACCGCCAAAGAGCTGGTGCAGAAAGCCGGCTTCAGCTACACCCTGCGCAGCAGCGGCGAAATCCCATCCGGCAGCACTCAGGTGGTGATCGGCGATACCATGGGCGAGCTGATGCTGCTGTACGGCATCGCCGATCTGGCCTTTGTCGGCGGCAGCCTGGTGGAACGTGGCGGGCACAACCCGCTGGAAGCTGCCGCGCACGCCATCCCGGTGCTGATGGGTCCGCACACCTTCAACTTTAAAGACATTTGCGCCAAGCTTTCGCAGGCCGAAGGCCTGATCACCGTGACCGATGTCGATTCGCTGGTGAAGGAAGTGGAAACCCTGCTGACCGACGAAGACTACCGCCGCTACTACGGCCGCCATGCGGTGGAAGTGTTGTATCAGAATCAGGGAGCGTTGCAACGCCTGCTGCAGCTGCTGGAACCGCACCTGCCGCCCCGGAGTCACTGAATGAGCAGCCGCAAAAGCCTGTCGGTGGTGATGATCGCCAAAAACGAAGCCGGGCTGTTGCCGGACTGTCTGCGCTCGGTCGAGTGGGCCGATGAAATCATTGTGCTGGACTCCGGCAGCGAAGACGACAGCGTCACCGTCGCCGAAAGCCTGGGTGCCAAAGTCTTCACGCACACCGACTGGCAAGGGTTTGGCAAGCAGCGTCAGCTGGCGCAAAGCTACGCCAGCCATGACTACGTTTTGATGATCGACGCCGACGAACGCGTCACGCCCGAGCTGCGGCAATCTATCGAACAGGTGTTGAACGCGCCGGACGACGGCGCCGTCTACAGCTGCGCGCGGCGCAATCTGTTCCTTGGCCGCTTCATGCGCCACAGCGGCTGGTATCCCGACCGCGTCAACCGCCTGTACGCCAACCAACGCTATCGCTATAACGACGATCTGGTGCACGAATCGCTGAACATCGGCGATGCTAAAGTCATCCCCCTCAGCGGCGATATGCTGCACCTGACCTGCCGCGATTTCTTCGCCTTCCAGCGTAAACAGCTGCGCTACGCCGAAGAGTGGGCCACCCAGCGCCACCGGGCCGGCAAGCGCTGCGGCTACCTGTCTATCCTGACCCACACGCTCGGCGCCTTCGTCAAAACCTGGCTGCTGCGCGCCGGCTTCCTGGACGGTAAACAGGGGTTGCTGTTAGCGGTGGTCAACGCGCAATATACCTTCAATAAATATGCCGCATTATGGGCATTGGGCCGCAACTACTCAGAGAAGTGAATCATGACCAGCAAAGCCATCTATCCCGGGACCTTCGATCCCATGACCAACGGCCACCTGGATTTAGTGACGCGCGCGTCACTGATGTTCGATCACGTGATTCTGGCCATCGCCGCCAGCCCGAGCAAAAAACCGCTGTTCAGCCTGGATGAACGCGTGGCGTTGGCGACGCAGGTCACCTCGCATCTGGACAATGTGGAAGTGCTGGGCTTCAGTGAACTGATGGCGCACTTCGCCGCCCACCAGAACGCCAATATCCTGGTGCGCGGGCTGCGTGCAGTGTCTGACTTTGAATACGAATTGCAGCTGGCGAACATGAACCGTCACTTGATGCCAACGCTGGAAAGCGTATTTCTGATGCCTTCCGAAGAGTGGTCGTTCATCTCCTCCTCACTGGTGAAGGAGGTCGCCCGCCACGGCGGCGATATCGCGCCTTTCCTGCCCGATGTGGTCACCCAGGCGCTGATGGCCAAGCTCGCCGCCGAGTGATGCTCAGCGCTGGCAGCGGCGGCAAAAGAAGGTGCTGCGCTGCCCATGTTTGGCGGATTCAATCGGCGTGCCGCATGCGCGGCACGGTTCTCCCGCCCGCCCGTAAACCTGCAACTCCTGCGCGAAATACCCCGGTTTGCCGTCCGACTGCAAAAAGTCGCGCAATGTCGTGCCGCCCTGCTCGATGGAACGTTGCAACACCGCCTTGATGGTCTGCGCCAACAATGCCGCTTCGGCTTTGCTCAAGGATCCCGCCGGACGATCGGGCAGGATCCCGGCGCTGAAAAGCGATTCGCTGGCGTAAATGTTACCGACCCCGACCACCAGCTTGTTATCCATCAGCCACGGTTTGATCAACGTGCGCTTATTGCGTGATTTTTCATACAGGTAGTCGCCGTTGAACGCTTCGCTCAGCGGTTCCGGCCCCAGGTGAGCCAACACGCTGCTGGTCGCCAAATCTTCGCACCACAGCCAGGCGCCGAAACGGCGCGGATCGGTATAGCGCAGGATCATGCCGTTATTGATCACCAGATCAACGTGGTCATGTTTACCTGCTTCGTCTTCGTTTTCCTCGCGCAGCATGCGCAGGCTGCCCGACATGCCCAGATGCACGATAATCCAACCGCGCTGCAGTTCGATCAGCAGGTATTTGGCCCGACGCTGCACGCTGAGCACCGGCTGATCGCTCAGCGTCAGGATCTGCTCGGAAACCGGCCAGCGCAGGCGCGCGTTGCGCACCACCGCATACTGAATGCTGTGGCCGACAAGATAAGGCTCTATACCGCGTCTGCTCGTCTCAACTTCCGGTAATTCAGGCATCAGGCTTCCCCTCCGACGTTTTCTACCCTTTATAAAACAAAAAACCCGGCCAAGGCCGGGTTTTTCATTAATCCACTAAAATTATTTAATTTTAGCTTCTTTGTATACTACGTGCTGACGGACAACTGGATCGAATTTCTTCAGTTCCAATTTTTCCGGCTTAGTACGCTTGTTCTTCGTGGTGGTATAGAAGTGACCAGTACCAGCAGAAGAAACCAGCTTGATCTTCTCGCGAACACCTTTAGCCATGATTCAGTTCCTTAATACTTCTCACCACGGGCACGCAGATCGGCCAGAACCGTCTCAATACCCTTCTTATCGATAACACGCATACCTTTAGCAGATACACGCAGAGTTACAAAGCGCTTCTCAGCCTCAACCCAAAAACGGTGTGAGTGCAGGTTAGGCAGAAAACGGCGTTTGGTCGCGTTCATTGCGTGGGAACGGTTGTTACCGCTCACCGGGCGCTTGCCAGTAACTTGGCAGACTCGGGACATGTCTATTCTCCAAAAATCAAATCAGCTCGAGCTTCGTATAGGGTATGGCCGCCTCGTCAGGCTTTTAGAGCCCATCTCAGCAAACTTCATACTGAGGAGACTCTCGTCATCAGGTAGAAACCACACATCAGGTCAGAAACCTGCTGAGATAGGCTCTTGCGCCAAACCCAAGATTCTCAAAGGTGGCGTAGTATACGCTCTGAAGCGTAAGTGCTCAAGTCCCGAACAGCTAAAGATCCCACAAGGATCGCGAAAAAATCGCTTAAAGCCATCCGCGCTCGGCAAAAGAGACGCATTCACCCCGACCGATCACCAAATGATCAAGCACTCGGATCTCCAATAACTGACAGGCTTTCACCACTTGCTCGGTTATCAAACGGTCGGCATGACTGGGTTCAGCCTTACCCGAGGGGTGATTATGCGCGAGAATCAGCGCGGCTGCATTAGCCTTCAGCGCTTCACGCACAATTTCTCTCGGGTAGACGACGACGCTGCTGATGGTACCAGCAAACATCTCCTGATGGCGAATAACCCGGTGCTGATTGTCTAAAAACAATACCAAAAAGACCTCTCGCTCGCGATGCGCCAGCAGACTTTGCAGGTAATGCTGGGTGACGCGCGGGTTGAGCATGGCATTTTCCTGAGACAAGTGGCTGGAAAAGAAGCGCAGCGCCAGTTCGGCAATCGCCTGCAGTTGGGTATAGCTGGCGTCGCCCAGGCCTTTTTGGCTACAAAAAGCCTGATGATCGGCCGACATCAGGTGATAAAGCGAGCCGAATCGGCGCAGCAGTTGTTCCGCCAACTGCATCACATGCACGCCGGGCAATCCGGTGCGCAAGAAAATGGCCAACAGCTCTGCGTCGGACAGCGACGCCGCCCCTTGCATCAGCAGCTTTTCACGCGGTGCCAACGCGCCCGGCCAGCACGCCACAATCGGGTTGCTCATCGTGTTCCTCCCTGAAAGGGCTACAGCATGCCATGTGCCACCCGGCGCGTTCGACAGGTGTTTGATAACATTGCGAAGTGTTTCGCAAAGCACAATGTAACGCCTTGCAGCCATTGCGGAATCGCTCACCTGAACGGCGGATATGCTAAAATGGCGCATCTTTCGGCTTTCAATCGGACAATGATGATGACGGGACTTTCCGGCAAACATATTGTGCTTGGCATCAGCGGCGGCATCGCCGCCTACAAATGCCCAGAGCTGGTGCGCCGCCTGCGCGACAGAGGCGCAGAAGTGCGCGTGGTGATGACCCACGCCGCCAAGGCGTTCATTACGCCGCTGACGCTGCAGGCCGTTTCCGGCTATCCGGTGTCCGACGATCTGTTGGATCCCGCCGCCGAAGCCGCCATGGGCCACATCGAACTCGGCAAATGGGCGGACCTGGTGATTCTGGCGCCGGCGACCGCCGATCTGCTGGCGCGCGTCGCCGCCGGCATGGCCAACGATCTGCTGACCACCGTCTGCCTGGCGACCGACGCACCTATCGCCGCCGCGCCCGCCATGAACCAGCAGATGTATCGCGCCGCCGCCACGCAGGCCAACCTGCAAACGCTGCAGGCACGCGGCATGCTGCTCTGGGGGCCGGACAGCGGCAGCCAGGCCTGCGGCGACGTCGGCCCGGGCCGCATGCTGGATCCGCTGAACATCGTCGAACTGGCGAACGGCCATTTCTCTGTCACGCAGGATCTGCAACATTTGCAGGTTATGATCACCGCCGGCCCGACGCGTGAAGCGCTGGATCCGGTGCGTTTCATCAGCAATCACAGCTCAGGCAAAATGGGGTTCGCCATTGCCCGCGCCGCCGCCGCTCGCGGCGCGCAGGTAACGCTGATCGCCGGGCCGGTCAATTTGCCGACGCCGCCATCAGTCACCCGAGTCGACGTTACCAGCGCACTGGAGATGGAGCAGGCGGTGCAGCAACGCGCCGCGCAGCAGCAGATTTTCATCTCCTGCGCCGCCGTGGCCGACTATCGCCCCGAGCGGATCGCCGATGAAAAAATAAAAAAACAGGGTGATGAAATCGTCCTCAAGATGGTAAAAAACCCCGATATCGTCGCCGGCGTGGCGGCGATGACCAAAAATCGCCCCTTTGTCGTGGGGTTTGCCGCCGAAACCCAGAATGTGGAAGAATACGCGCGGCAAAAACTGGCGCGTAAGAAGCTGGATTTAATTTGCGCTAACGATGTATCGCTTGCAGAGCACGGGTTCAACAGCGACACCAATGCCCTGCACCTTTTTTGGCAGGATGGAGAGAAACGCCTGGCGCTGAGCGACAAGGCACTCCTTGGCCAACGTTTAATAGACGAGATAGTCAGCCGTTATGATGAAAAAAATCGACGTTAAGATCCTCGACCCACGTATCGGTCAGGATTTCCCGCTACCGACCTACGCTACTCCGGGCTCTGCCGGTCTCGACCTGCGCGCCTGCCTGGACAGCGCGGTGGAGCTGGCGCCGGGTGAAACCACGCTGCTGCCTACCGGCCTCGCGATCCACATCGCCGACGCTAGCCTGGCGGCGGTGATCCTGCCGCGCTCGGGCCTGGGCCATAAGCACGGCGTCGTGCTAGGCAACCTGGTCGGTCTGATCGACTCCGATTACCAGGGCCAGCTGATGGTGTCCGTGTGGAACCGCGGCCAGAAGCACTTCACCATCGAGCCGGGCGAACGCATCGCGCAGATGGTCTTCGTGCCGGTAGTGCAGGCCGAATTCAACCTGGTGGAAGAGTTCGACAGCAGCGAACGCGGCGAAGGCGGCTTCGGCCACTCGGGGCGCCACTAAGCGCTACCCAATGTACGATGGCCGGCAGGGAAACGTCGCCTGAACCTTGCCTTTCCGGGGAGAAGGATGTCTCTGCGGCAAGGTTTTACCGCGACAATTGCAGCGCACACCAGGCAGCGCGGAAAAAGGCCGTTAAGGCCGCTGACCCCAGCATCGTAAAAAAGCTATCACATAAGCCGCACAGAGCCTGCTCTGCAGCGGCCGGTGCGCGGGTTTCCGTCAGTTAAGTTTTAGCAAGGGTCTAATCAGACATGGCAGAAAAAGAAAAGACGAAAAGGAATCGGCGCGAGGAAATATTGCAGGCGTTAGCCCAGATGCTGGAGTCCAGCGACGGCAGCCAACGCATCACCACCGCCAAGCTCGCCGCGAACGTGGGTGTTTCTGAAGCTGCGCTGTACCGGCATTTCCCCAGCAAGACACGGATGTTCGACAGTCTGATCGAGTTTATTGAAGACAGCCTGATCACCCGCATCAACCTGATCTTGCAGGACGAGAAAGAGACGTTTAATCGTCTGCGCCTGATTTTGCTGCTGATTCTGGGCTTTGCGGAACGCAACCCAGGGCTGACGCGCATCATGACCGGCCACGCGCTGATGTTTGAACAGGATCGCCTGCAGGGCCGCATCAATCAGCTGTTCGAGCGCATCGAGGCGCAGCTGCGCCAGGTGCTGAAAGAGCGCAAATTGCGCGAAGGCAAAGGCTTTATCGTCGATGAAACGCTGCTGGCCAGCCAGCTGCTGGCCTTCTGCGAAGGCATGTTGTCGCGCTATGTGCGTTCGGAATTCCGCTATCGCCCCACGCAGGAATTCGACGCCCGCTGGCCGCTATTAGCGGCACAGCTGCAATAACGAAAACGCCGGGCATGCCCGGCGTTGTTATTTAGACGCCGTACTGCTCGCGGTAAGTGCGCACCGCCGCCAGGTGGTCCGCCATCTCCGGTTTCTCTTCCAGGTAGGCAATCAGGTCTTTCAGCGTCACGATCGAAATCACCTTGCAGTGATAGTCGCGTTCCACTTCCTGAATGGCGGAGATATCCGCGCGGCCGCGTTCCTGACGGTCGAGGGAGATCAGCACCCCCGCCAGCGAAGCGCCGCTGGCGCCGATGATTTCCATCGACTCGCGGATCGCGGTGCCGGCGGTGATCACATCGTCCACCAGCATCACGCGCCCCTGCAGCGGACTGCCCACCAGCGAACCACCTTCGCCATGGGTTTTGGCTTCCTTGCGGTTAAAGCAGTAAGGCACGTCGCGCTCATGGTGTTCCGCCAGCGCCACCGCCGTGGTGGTGGCGATAGGAATGCCTTTATAGGCCGGGCCAAACAGCAGGTCGAAATCGATGCCGGAATCCATCAGGGCTTCGGCGTAGAAGCGCCCCAACAGCGCAAGATCGCGCCCGGTATTAAACAGGCCGGCGTTGAAGAAATACGGGCTAGTGCGGCCGGATTTCAGGGTGAACTCGCCGAACTTCAATACCTGCTTGTTAAGCGCGAACTCGATAAACTGGCGCTGATAGGCTTTCATTACTGCTTCTCCTCGTCTGAATCTGTTTGGGTCTTGTCATTACTGCCGCCCGATCGTCGGGCATAAAAAAGGCGACTTCTCAGTCGCCTTAAAAAATCAGTTCGCCAGCGCCGCTTTCTGCGCCTGGAAGATGGTTTCGATGCCCCCTCGGGCCAGCGCCAATAGCGCCAACAGCTCATCGTGGCTGAACGGCTCGCCTTCGGCGGTGCCTTGCACTTCAATCATGCGGCCGTCTTCCATCATCACCACGTTCATGTCGGTTTCCGCGGCGGAATCTTCCACATACTCCAGATCGCACAGCGCTTCGCCATTGACGATGCCGACGGAAACCGCCGCCACCATGCCCTTCATCGGGTTGGCTTTCAGCTTGCCGTTGGCCACCAGCGTGTTCAGCGCGTCGGCCAGCGCCACGCAGGCGCCGGAGATGGAGGCGGTGCGGGTACCGCCGTCGGCCTGCAGTACGTCGCAGTCGAGGGTGATGGTGAATTCACCGAGCTTTTTCAGATCCACCGCAGCGCGCAGCGAGCGGGCGATCAGACGCTGGATTTCCAGCGTGCGGCCGCCCTGCTTGCCTTTGGCGGCTTCACGGGCATTGCGGCTGTGGGTGGAGCGCGGCAGCATACCGTACTCGGCGGTGATCCAACCTTGCCCCTGGCCTTTCAGGAAGCGCGGAACGCCCTCTTCTACCGTGGCGGTGCACAAGACTTTGGTATCGCCAAACTCAACCAGCACTGAACCTTCAGCGTGTTTGGTATAGTGACGGGTCAGTGTCAGTGGGCGAACTTGCTGTGGTGCTCTGCCTGCAGGACGCATGGGCTCTCTCCGGCTTCAAATCAACTATTGGCTGCGCATTATACGGGCTTCGTGACGTAATGCCTATCCTGCCCGCAGCCGCGACGCTATAATCGCCCCATCTTTTCCTATTACGGGTACGCATCAATGATCCGCAGCATGACCGCCTACGCCCGGCGTGAAATCAAGGGTGAATGGGGCAGCGCAGCCTGGGAGCTGCGTTCCGTTAACCAGCGCTACTTAGAAACCTACATCCGCCTGCCGGAACAATTCCGCAGCCTGGAGCCGGTGATCCGTGAACGTATCCGTGGCCGCCTGACCCGCGGCAAAGTCGAATGCAACCTGCGTTTCGAACTGGACCCAAGCGCGCAAAGCTCGCTGATCCTGAACGAAAAGCTGGCCAAACAGCTGGTCGAAGCCGCCAACTGGGTGAAAATGCAGAGCGACGAAGGGGAAATCAACCCGATCGACGTGCTGCGCTGGCCGGGTGTGATGTCCGCGCAGGAGCAGGATCTGGACGCCATCAGCGCCGAGCTGATGCAGGCGCTGGACGGCGCGCTGGATGACTTTATCGTCGCACGCGAAAGCGAAGGCGCCGCGCTGAAAACGCTGATCGAACAGCGCCTCGACGGCGTCAGCGCCGAAGTGGTCAAAGTGCGCGCCCAGATGCCGAACATCCTGCAATGGCAGCGCGAGCGCCTGGTCAGCAAGCTGGAAGAGGCGCAGGTGCAGCTGGAAAACACTCGCCTGGAGCAAGAGCTGGTGCTTATGGCGCAGCGCATCGACGTCGCCGAAGAGCTGGACCGCCTGGAAGCACACGTAAAAGAGACGCACAACATCCTGAAGAAGAAAGAAGCCGTCGGCCGCCGCCTCGACTTTATGATGCAGGAGTTCAACCGCGAATCGAACACCCTGGCCTCCAAGTCGATCAATGCCGACGTCACCGCCTCCGCCATCGAGCTGAAGGTGCTGATCGAGCAGATGCGCGAGCAGATCCAAAATATCGAATAACGTCCACTCTGTTCCACCGACAGCCACAACGCCCTGTTTTCAGGGCGTTTTTGTTGCCATCAACGTCTACCGGATACTACCCGAATCCACCGAAATCCACTGCCGAGTGGGTAGTACATTGGGTAGTACAATTACTTTACAAGCCAAAATGTTCGTTTTATAACCTATGTACTACCCACTTTTTCGCGCAGGCCACGACTGACGGGCGCTGGCGGAATACCTTAGGGAGGCAGGGCATGGGAAATCTGACCGTTAAAACCATACAGTCCATCCTGAAAGCAAGCCGTCCCGGACGATACAACGACGGTCAGGGGCTATACCTGATGGTGCCGCAGCGCGGTGAACCTTACTGGATGCTGCGCTATACCCTGAACGCCAAACGCCGTTCGCTCACGCTGGGCAAGCCGTCCGATCTGTCGCTGGCGGAAGCCCGCTCTCAGGCCGAAGACGCCCGCAGGAAGGTCAGGAAAGGCGACGATCCCATCGCCGAACGTAAACGCAATCGCCCCGCCAGAATCCATACCGTCAACGATCTGTTTAACGACTGGAAACAGGATTTGGTGCGACGCCTTAAGCACCCGCATATCCCACAGCGGATCTTCGCCAGAGAGATCGCGCCACACATTGGCGAGCTGGCGTTAGGCAAGGTCACACCGCTGGACATACGCGCCATCATCCAGCAAATCACCGCCAGCGGCAGGCCCTACACCGCCAACGATGCGCTGATGTACCTGAAACAACTGTTTAATCACGGCATAAAACTTGGGCTTCTCGTCCATAACCCGGCGGCGGCGTTCAAGGTGGATGATGCGGGCGGCATTGAAAAAAGCCGCGATCGGGCGTTGAGTCTGGAAGAGTTGACGCAGGTTTTTCAGGTATTCCGCAACCAGAGCGACAGCTTCACTCGCGATAACTATCTGGCTTGCGCATTACTGATCGTGCTTGGCGTACGCAAAAGCGAACTGACCGAAGCCCAATGGGATGAATTTTCCCTCGAAGACGCAACGTGGGAACTGCCTGCGACAAGGAGCAAATCGGGCGTCGCTATCGTCATTCCCCTGCCCTCGCTGACACAGGAATGGCTGCGGGAATTGAAGATCCGCGCCTGCGGTTCAGCGTATGTATTCCCCAACCGCCGGGCCAGCGGTTCGCCGCATATGGGCAGCGATACCCTCAACCGGGCGATCGCCAAACTTTTCGGCCGCGAACCGGGAAGAAAAATTCAACCGCCCAACCGCATGGGTGAACTTGAACCGTTCACCGTACACGACCTGCGCCGCACCTGCCGCAGCCTGCTGTCCGCCTTAGGCGTTCCGGGCTATGTCGCCGAACGGTGCCTTAATCATAAGCTGAAAGGCGTTGAAGGCATTTACGATCGGTATGATTACTTTGAGGAGCGGCGGGAAGCGCATTGTAAACTGGCAGACCTCGTTAAGCCGATTATTGAGAACAACGAGCTGCACAGCGTTTCGAACGAACAGAGCAATAACGTAGACAAGCGCTATTTTTTCGTAGGGTGATAATTAAGAATGATTTCGGCAAGATCGTCTTCGACGGTATAAAAATAGCAGGCAGGAACATCAAGCACCGCCGCCAGTCGGCAGGCAAGATCAAAATCAGGCGTATGCACACCGCGCTCATATTGGTTCATCCGCGCGCTGGCCGTGGCTTCATCAATACCTGCCAGAACCCCAAGCCGCTGTTGCGACAGGCCCGCTCTTAGTCTTGCTTCTTTTAAACGATGTGGCAGCATGAGGATCCCGACTTACACGATATGTAAGCCGTAGTTTTCACGCTAACCTATTGAAAATATACTAAGCATTACTTAGTAATGCTTTCTCAACTACGCGTTTTTATTGCTTAAATCCAGAAAGAGGGAGATTTAAAAAGCGTCGGTATTTTTCTGGCGGGCGTAAGTAAGGATTATTTCCGCTAAATCATCTTCAACGGTGTAAAAATAACTGGCAGGGGTATTCAACACAGCGGCTAACCTGCACACCAGTTCAAAATCAGGAGTATGCACGCCGCGCTCATATTGATTCATCCGTGCGCTGGCCGTCGCCTCATCGATACCGGCGAGCACACCAAGCTGCTGCTGCGATAAACCGGCTTTTAATCTGGCTTCCTTCAAACGATATGGCAGCATGAGAATCCCGACCGACTGGATAACCAGCGGTGATTTTCATGTCTGCCTGTTGAAAATGTACTAAGTATTACTTAGTATTGATGTTGAAAAATTATTCTGTCTCTACGAGCAAGGAGGGAGCATGACTAACAAAATTGATATGCATCCGGCAGACATAATTGCCTCGTTACACAAGAAAAAGATAACGATGGCTGCGGTATCCCGGCAGGCAGGATTAAGCTCTTCAACGCTGGCGAACGTGCTTACCCGCCCGTGGCCGAAAGGCGAATTTCTGATCGCGGAGGCATTAGGTATTCATCCGTCGGAGATCTGGCCGAGCCGCTACTTCGATGAAAAAGGCAACCTGATTGAACGCCACAAGCAGATCAGAAAAAAATCCGCCTGACTTCCCCCATTTTCACCCGACTTGCAGACGGATCATGTTTTCCCCCACCAGAAAACGACGATCTGGCGTTCAACCCCGTCAGCATGCGGTTTTTGGTCATTCTCCCCACCTGACTCCGCTATATACGTGGATAGTGGGGGAACCCGGTTTTTTTGGGCCGGGTTCCCCCACCAGTACCACATTGATAACACTTAATTCCCCACCTCTGCGCGAATCTGATCTTTTCCCCTGGCTGGCGGGGTTGCCTGAATAACGTGAACTGATGAGCCAGCCAGGGGAAAGGGCCTACGCCGTTCTGCCGTAGACCTGCTGCACATACCGCCCGCGCCCGTCTCCATGCCCTAAATCCATCGATACCAGCGAGCTGGCTTCCCGGTTGCTGAAACCGGGTATGGCTGCTGCCGACCTGCCGGGCCAGCGTTTGCATCTCCCGGCTTAATCGTGACATATGCTACCCCCCTCATTCTCAATAACCTCTGTTCTCCGGCGCACGGCGATTTACGACACGGATTTACCGTGCCGCGCTGAACAATACCTGCGCGCCGGAGCGGCAGCGGTTGAGGTATGACGGAGATATCGGTTATGCACTCGGTGCAGCCGCCTGCATCAGCAGGGTAATCCCCTCAGGCTGAAAGCCTGCCTCAGATATCGGTTCAGTCCTCCTCTGATAAGTGAGTTGATAAGAATTGACGCAGAAAATGTGCGTCAGATGACAGGTCGCGCCGGAAAGTGCTGTGGCGTAAGGGCTGGCGCAGAGATCGTTCGCGGCGTCACTTGCAACGGCTTTCCGCCGTATGAAGTGACGCCGCTGCCTCATGGATGCATTCTCTGAGGCAGCAAAAGGCCGCAGATGGTTGCGCCAGCTATAAAAGGTTGTTGTACGCATCAGTGCGTATGCGAAAGGCAGAACAAACAGGATGCAGCCCTAAGGCGTTGGGATAAGTTAGCTACCATCGCCGCAGCGATCACCCGCAAACCGGTAGCGGGGCGGGTTGGGAGTTGACCACACAGGCTGGGCCTGCGCGTTGCCTTGAAGGTCGTGGCAACGTGGGGTGCTGCGTGCAGCAGCGGTGTAACACTGACAATCTACTGCGCCAAAATCCGTATATCAAGCGGCTAACGCGCTGCGCTTGTTGGCTCCCTAACGGATTTCCATTCCATAGAAATCCGTTAGGGAGCGAGGGAGTCCACACCCGGTAAGATAAAAAATTGTAAATTACCGAATAATCATCCAGTTAAACTTAGCGCTTACGAATAAATTTACAAAACCATCTTATCAAGATGACCTGCTCCCCAGTGTTTAACACATCGTAGTGTTAGTAATGCCCGCTTCTGACAGTGACCAGTCTACTGTCGGCTATGAGCGAAAGCGGACGTCCGTATATTGTGAAAATGGCAATGTTGCTTACGCCAGGGGCTGACAGCGAAGTAGTGACCATTTTGCGGGGTGTCCGATTAGTTCACGCAATGCGTCGAGAAAGACAGTGAACCTGGCAGGAGGATGAAGTAATGCACACAACGCATATATTCCTGTGGAAATATGCGGCAACAAAGCGCATTCCGGGAAGAGTTGTATCAGGCCGCCACTGTTAATGTCATCTCCCGCCACCCAGTCTGGCAGGAATGCGATCCCCAGTCCTTCCACTGCCGCCTGACGCATTGTGTCGAAATCGTCACAGCCAAACATGGGCTGACGAGCGTTTTCTCTAGCCGGATGGCTAATCACGCTGGACCAGCATATTCGAATAATTTTTACGGGGTTCTTTTCCCCAGGATTGGGATTCCATACTTAGATGTCTGTTTGTACAGGTGGACGTCTAAGTTACCAGCACTGGCTAATGGCTACATACGGCACTAGGTCTACACCTCTATGCATTAGAGGATCAATATTACAGTCATAAAACTCATTATGATTGATGCTCTAATGCAAATTTGTTATGTTGATTGAACTCATCTGAACTTCACCAAGCCAAGCCTATATCAGGATACTTAGAGGAAATATCTGGATGGAACTTAAAAAATTTAAAATAAATAAACTTTATGGCTATAAAGACGTTGAGTTAGTTTTTAATGAGAAAAGTACAATCATTATCGCTGAAAATGGAGCAGGCAAAACAACATTAATAAATACATTGAATGCTGTGTTAATAGGTGATGCGGATGAATTAAGGAAGTTAAAATGTGAGTCCATAGAAATTGAATTTAAAAATAAAAACTATAAAATAAATATTTCCGAATTAAGCTATTCTGATTTCCTGTCAAAGTATACATTGCCAAGTCAATGCGTTAATTTACTCTCAACTCTGAAGCCAGCACAAATCGAAGATATGTTGCATGATTTGAAGGCCAGACCTACGCGGGAGTTGAGGGGCAAAGAATGGTATAAGCTGGCTTATAGGAAGTCACCATTAGGTAATGCTGAAATGGATAGTGTTCTTAATATGTTACGGAGATCTTTAAATCATTATCACTCTCAGCAAATTGATCTTTTTGATGGTGCAGTTTCTGAAGGTGATATTAAAACAAACCAACCAAGTCTGATACTTGAAGAAATAAAGGTCAGAATGCGTGGTTTTGATATTATTTATCTTCCAACATATAGAAGGATTGAAAAAGCTACATTAAGAGATAAGTTTAATATTGAAGTGGAAGATAGCTATGCTATCAGAGATGGAGAAATGGTTAAGGTTCGCCACACTCGAGCAGCCAATGGATCTAATATAGAGTTTGGGTTGTATGATGTAGAATCTGAGTTAAAAGATATTAGTGAATCTATTGAGCGTAGATCTAGTCTTGGTTATCGAACACTGAGTGCAACTATCATTGAAGATATGATGACTGGTAGAATTGACGCACAACCATCACGATTAAAGTTGCCAGCTAGTGATGAACTCTCTCGTTTTCTAGGCAGGGTGGTAGATAAAGATAAAAAAGGTAATGAAAAGATAATTGAAGAAGTAAAGCGAATTATGAAAGATAAGGATCTATTAAATTCTAATAGAAATTTGACCTATTTTTTATCAAAACTAAAACCTGTCATTGACTCCACAAAAGAAATGGAGGAGAAGATAGAGATATTTGTTGCTATGTGCAACAAATATCTTCAGCTTTCCGATGATTCAAAGTTTTTGGTTTACGATGTTGAATCTTTACAAGTTATAGTAAAAGATCTGCACACTAATAATCCTATTGGCTTAGAAGACTTATCATCAGGTGAAAAGCAAATAATATCTCTTATGGCACACATCTATCTTGATGATACAAGAAAAAAAATTGTTCTTATAGATGAGCCAGAGCTTTCATTATCTATTGAATGGCAAGAGCACGTTCTTGTTGATATTGTGAATAGTTCATCTGTAATTCAGATGCTAGCAATAACACATTCTCCATTTGTTTTTAATAATGAGTTAAAAACGCAGGTTAAAAGCTTAAAAGTTACCAAATCTTTAGGGAATGATTTAAAATGAATGGAAGTCGTTTTCAAATGATGATGGAATCCATGAAAAAACCTTGTGTTTTAAGGTTGAAAATTATTAAAAATAAGACCCCAGGAAAGTTGTTATTTGTATTCGAAGGCGATGATGATTATGACTATTATTATCATGCTATGGATCTGCACTCATTTGATAAAGAGTTTACTCATATTAACGGATCAGGGAAAGACCAGTCTATTGCCTTATATGAAGAACTTCTATCTGAAAATAGTGATAGTCTAAATGCAACTTGTTTTTTTGTTGATCAAGACTACTCATTATTTTGTTATAGAAACAAAAATATATTTACACTACCGTTTTATGCAATTGAAAATCCATTGTCAGACGAAAGGATTATTAAACATTTCTTGATATCTGAATTCAAGCTTGACGAATCTAATAAAGCTCTCATCGAACAACTTCTTGTTTTTTACAGACAGGCTAGAAATAGTTTCTATACGGGTATGAAAAATATTTCAATTCAATTGTACATGGCGAGAACTTTAGGCCTTGGCATTGAATTTCCGACAAATAATGATTTATTTTCATCTATTTCAAAAGATATTGTTGATTTTAAAATAAGTGAGATCCCACAGATTACTGCAAGGCTAGATGTAATGACTGAAGATGAAAAATATTTCTATCGAGCAATCGTTGAATTAGATGAAGATCAGTTGACTAGAGGGAAGTATGTTTATTATTTTGTCGCTGAGTGGCTTATTAAAATTAAAAAATATATAAATAGTCGCATTGACAGCGCGGTTGCAATCGATGCCGAGAAAAAAACACCGTTGGCAAGCGTTGTTAAAAGACAATATGATCATCATGATTTATCTATATCTAGGCTGGTTCCGTCCTGTAAGAGATTAAAAGGGATAAGTACTTTTTTAACAAGTCTTTAGAAAAAAAAAGCCTCAACAAAAGTTGAGGCTTTTTAGATTTAAATTCACATTGAAATTATATCAAGTTGGTAAACTGAGCCGACTATCAAAGCGAATTGGAGCGAGACAACCAGTTACATTCCTTAACCTATAAAGCCAGATAACGACTCTACAAACTTATAAATCTCCTAACCCAAACGGGTAGTACATCGGGTAGTAAACCGCCTCAACCACAGACAAAATTCTACTAACAAGCTAATTTCTAATACCTTTTATTTATATTCCATAAACAGATCCAGAACATCGAGTGATCCCGCTCCGCACGCCATCAAGCCCGCGCCAGCGGGCTTTTTTATGGCTGCAGATCAGCGATAGGCGGCCGCCTGCTCCTCACCGATCAACCCCATTTTCTGCAGCTGCACCGCAATGCTCCAGGTTGAGCGCTCAAACTCATCGCTCAACGCTTCCAGCGTCGCCCCGGCCGCATGGCTCTCGCGCAGCCGCAGTTTTTCCTCTTCCGACCAGGGGAAATAGGCATTGGCCGGCCGACCCTCAATGAGATTTTTCTGCCGCTTCTCTTCCGGCGTCAGCCGGGCTTTTTTCTGCAGTGCGGATTCACCGTCGAACTCGTTGGCCAACGCGAACAGCAGGCGGATAGCCTCCGGCGCACAGGCCGCTGAAGCCGGTTTCAACAGCTCGCCGGTGTCGGGATTAACGCCGTTGGCCAGCGCCCTGAGCAACATGCCGGTATTCATCGTTCACCTCCTGACTTGAGAAAATGCGCGCCGGTCGCGGCGCCCTGCTCAAGCATGTTTCTCCGTCTTAGCCGAGAAAACCACGTTTTGCGCCGGGAAAAATCCCCCATTGCGAGCCAGATTCCAGGCGTCTGCACGCGTGGGGCGAAGGTTGCATCAGGTTGCGGGCCAGTAGGCTGTTCACAGGGGGCTTATGAAAAACTGCCGAGCAGCGCGTGTGGATGACATTCGGCAAGATATCCCGCATGCCATAAGTATTTTGTTCTAATTATCACGCAAGGTAATGAAAGGACGGCGATGCTGTGGCTAAATGTGTTTTTTTCCTGCCCGTGAACCGTACGGACCGTTTATGCCACAAATTCTGCAATTTATTATGGCTCTGGTGGTGATCATCGCCCTGGCGCTGCTGGTTAGCAATAATCGCAAGAAAATCCGCCTGCGCTATATCATCCAGCTACTGGTGATCGAAGGCGCGCTGGCCTATTTCTTCCTGCACTCCGCCAGCGGGCTCAGCGTGATCAAACACGTCGCCGGCTTCTTCGACACCCTGCTCGCCTACGCGGCACAAGGATCGGAGTTCGTGTTCGGCGGCATGAGCAAGGATGGCCTGGCGTTCATCTTCCTCGGCGTTTTATGCCCTATCATCTTTATTTCCGCCCTGATCGGCATTTTGCAGCATTTCCGCATCCTGCCGCTGATCATCCGCCTGGTGGGCACCCTGCTGTCCAAGGTCAACGGCATGGGCAAGCTGGAGTCGTTCAACGCCGTCAGCACGCTGGTGCTGGGGCAGTCGGAAAACTTTATCGCCTATAAAGGCATCATCGGCGATATCTCGCCGCGCCGCATGTACACCATGGCCGCCACCGCCATGTCGACGGTATCGCTCTCCATCGTCGGCGCCTACATGTCGATGATCGACGCGCAGTACGTGGTGGCGGCGTTGATCCTTAATATGTTCAGCACCTTCATCATCCTGTCGATCATCAACCCGTATCAGGTCGAAGACGAGCCGGAGCTGAAGCTGAACAAGCTGCACGAAGATCAGAGCTTCTTCGAAATGTTGGGCGAGTACATTCTGGCCGGCTTCAAAATTGCGATGATCATCGCGGCGATGCTGATCGGCTTTATCGCACTGATCTCCGCCGTCAATGCGCTGTTCTCGGCGGTGCTCGGCATCAGCTTCCAGCAGATCCTCGGCTACGTGTTCTATCCGCTGGCCTGGCTGATCGGCATCCCGGCGGAAGAGGCCTTGAAGGCGGGCAGCATCATGGCAACCAAACTGGTGGCCAACGAATTCGTGGCGATGATTGAGCTGAAGAAGATCGCGGCGGAGCTGTCGCCGCGCGGGCTGGGCATTCTGTCGGTGTTCCTGGTGTCATTCGCCAACTTCGCCTCCATCGGCATCGTCGCCGGCGCCATCAAGGGGCTGAACGAGCAGCAAGGCAACGTGGTTTCCCGCTTTGGCCTGAAGCTGGTTTATGGCTCGACGCTGGTGAGCCTGCTGTCGGCGGCCATCGCCGGCCTGGTGCTGTAATCTCCACTCCCGGCCATAAGGCCGGGAGTTCGCTTTAAAACGCCACGCACACCGGCGCATCCACCCGCATCACAGAATCCTGCGCAAACTGCTGCTTATAGCCGCTGCGCAGCGCCTCGATATTCGTCTCGCTCTCTTTGCCCGGCGCATGGATCAGCAGCAGCGCCTTGCTGTTCTCGCGCGCCAGTTTGCCGTCGTGGCCCAGCCACTGCCCTTTGGCGTCAAACACCGTCAGCCCGTCTTTAAAGCGCGGCGTCACCTGGCTGTCGACGAAGGTTTGCCACTCGGCGGCGGTGATCGCCGGCCCCGCCGGACGATTCAGGCCAAAATAGAGCGTTGTCTGCACCAGCGGATCGCCGGTGCGGCAAACCGGGGCGGGGGACGTTGTCTGGTGACCTGGCGCCACGCAGCCGCTCAACAGCAGGGCGGCAGCCACCACGGCGCAGGCGGCCAGTTTCGGGGAATTTTTCATCTGCAGTCTCGGTTTCTCAGTTGAAGGATTAGCTGCAAAAAGCATAGTCAGCGATGGAAACCAGCGCGAAATTTCTAATGCTTTTATCAGCAGCAAGATGTTAAAAAAGGCTGGTTATCGGCAATAAAAACGCAGTTTGGATTAGCTAAATTAATCCGAAACGCCATCGGTGAAAAAAACTCAGTAGCGCGCACCCTCGGCGGCGATTACCCTGCCGTCCATCATTCTGACGCAAGTACGCTGTGAACCCCTTATGTTACTGAGCATCCTTTATATCATCGGCATCACCGCCGAAGCCATGACCGGCGCGCTGGCGGCCGGCCGCCGCCAAATGGACATGTTCGGCGTGATCATCATCGCCTCGGTCACGGCGATCGGCGGCGGGTCGGTGCGCGATATGCTGCTCGGGCATTTTCCGTTGGGCTGGGTCAAACACCCGGAATACATCGTCATCGTCGCGATAGCGGCGATCGTCACCACCTGGGTGGCCCCCCTGATGCGCCATCTGCGCCGCCTGTTCCTGGTGCTCGACGCCGTCGGCCTGATCGTCTTCTCCATCATCGGCGCGCAGGTGGCGCTGGATATGGGGCACAGCGCGATTATCGCCGCCATCGCCGCGGTGATCACCGGCGTCTTCGGCGGGGTGCTGCGCGACATGTTCTGCAACCGTATCCCGCTGGTGTTCCAGAAGGAGATCTACGCCGGCATCTCCTTCAGCGCCGCCTGGCTGTATATCGGCCTGCAGCACCTCAGCCTGCCGCACAATCTGGTGGTGATCATCACGCTGGTCGCCGGTCTGAGCGCGCGCCTGATCGCCCTGCGCTTCCGCCTCGGCCTGCCTGTGTTCAACTACCAGCATCCGGATCATTGATGTCGGGGCGGCAACGCGCCGCCGCCGAGGCCAAAACTGCAGAAATGTCGCCCTTCAACGCGCAAATTCGCGCATTCACCGCTTTTTCCGCGCAAAGCCGCGGGCAAAATGCGAGCTAACGCTGCACCCGGCGCGTTAGCCGTGTATACTGTGCGGAGAAAATACACATCCGCTGTTATTGGCATATCAACCGTTATCAACGAACATCATCATGGCTCAAGGCACGCTTTATATTGTCTCTGCTCCCAGTGGCGCAGGTAAATCAAGTCTGATTCAGGCTTTGTTAAAGACGCAACCGCTGTACGACACGCAGGTTTCGGTTTCGCACACCACGCGCGACAGCCGCCCGGGTGAAAATCACGGCGAGCACTATTTCTTCGTCTCGAAAGACGAATTCCGCCGGATGATCGAGCAGGACGCGTTTCTTGAGCACGCCGAAGTGTTCGGCAACTATTACGGCACCTCGCGCGCCGCCATCGAACAAGTGTTGGCGACCGGCGTAGACGTGTTTCTGGATATCGACTGGCAGGGCGCGCAGCAAATCCGCGCCAAAATGCCGCAGGCGCGCAGCATCTTCATTCTGCCGCCGTCGAAGGAAGAACTGGGCCGCCGCCTGCGCGGGCGCGGGCAGGATTCCGAAGAGGTGATCGCCAAGCGCATGGCTCAGGCCGTGGCGGAAATGACGCATTACGCGGAGTACGATTACCTGATCGTGAACGATGATTTCGATCTGGCGCTGTCCGATCTGAAGACCATCATTCGCGCCGAACGCCTGCGTTTGGGCCGCCAGTTGCTGCGGCATGACGCTTTAATCAGCAAACTATTGGCAGACTGAAGGCAGTTTCAGTATCATGCCCAGTCTTTTCGTCACCTGTGGAGTAGCACAAATATGGCACGCGTAACTGTTCAAGACGCTGTAGAGAAAATTGGTAACCGTTTTGACCTGGTGTTGGTCGCTGCTCGTCGGGCGCGTCAGATCCAGACCGGCGGCAAAGATGCACTGGTTCCGGAAGAGAACGACAAGTACACCGTTATCGCCCTGCGCGAAATCGAAGAAGGCCTGATCACCAGCCAGATCCTCGACGTGCGTGAGCGCCAGGAGCAGCAAGAGCAGGAAGCCGCAGAGATTCAAGCGGTTACCGCGATTGCTGAAGGTCGTCGTTAATTAGACTGCGAGTCCGCCTTGTACCTGTTTGAAAGCCTGAATCTGCTGATTCAACGTTACCTGCCCGAGGAGCAGATTAAGCGCCTCAAACAGGCATACCTCGTCGCGCGCGACGCGCACGAGGGCCAGACACGCTCCAGCGGTGAGCCCTACATTACTCACCCGGTCGCCGTGGCCTGCATCCTGGCGGAAATGCGTCTCGACCACGAGACGCTGATGGCGGCATTGTTGCACGACGTCATCGAAGACACCCCGGCCACCTATCAGGATATGGAACAGCTGTTCGGCAAGAGCGTCGCCGAACTGGTCGAGGGCGTCTCCAAGCTCGATAAGCTGAAATTCCAGGACAAGAAAGAAGCGCAGGCGGAAAACTTCCGCAAGATGATCATGGCGATGGTGCAGGATATCCGCGTCGTGCTGATCAAGCTGGCCGACCGTACGCACAACATGCGCACCCTCGGTTCGCTGCGCCCCGACAAACGCCGGCGCATCGCGCGTGAAACCCTGGAAATCTACAGCCCGCTCGCCCACCGTCTGGGTATTCATCACCTGAAAACCGAGCTGGAAGAGCTGGGCTTCGAGGCGCTGTACCCGAACCGTTATCGCGTGATCAAGGAAGTGGTGAAAGCCGCGCGCGGCAACCGCAAAGAGATGATTCAAAAAATCCTCTCCGAGATCGAAGGGCGGCTGACGGAAGCCGGCATCGCCTGCCGCGTCAGCGGGCGGGAAAAACACCTCTATTCCATCTACCTCAAGATGCACCTGAAAGAACAGCGGTTCCATTCCATCATGGATATCTACGCGTTCCGGGTGATCGTCAAAGAGGTCGATACCTGCTACCGCGTGCTCGGCCAGGTTCACAGCCTGTACAAGCCGCGCCCGGGGCGGGTGAAAGATTACATCGCCATTCCCAAGGCCAACGGCTATCAATCGCTGCATACCTCGCTGATCGGCCCGCACGGCGTGCCGGTCGAAGTGCAGATCCGCACCGAAGACATGGACCAGATGGCTGAGATGGGGGTGGCCGCGCACTGGGCTTACAAGGAAAGAGAACAGGGCGAAACCGGCACCACGGCGCAGATCCGCGCCCAGCGCTGGATGCAAAGCCTGCTGGAGCTGCAGCAAAGCGCCGGCAGCTCGTTTGAATTTATCGAGAGCGTCAAATCCGATCTGTTCCCGGATGAGATTTACGTTTTCACCCCGGAAGGCCGCATCGTCGAGCTGCCCGCCGGCGCCACGCCGGTCGACTTCGCCTATGCGGTGCATACCGATATCGGCCATGCCTGCGTCGGCGCGCGCGTCGATCGTCAGCCCTACCCGCTGTCGCAGTCGCTGACCAGCGGCCAGACCGTCGAGATCATCACCGCGCCGGGCGCGCGGCCGAACGCCGCCTGGCTGAACTTCGTGGTCAGCTCGAAAGCGCGCGCCAAAATTCGCCAGATGCTGAAGAACCTCAAGCGCGACGACTCCGTCGGCCTTGGCCGCCGTCTGCTCAACCACGCGCTGGGCGGCAGCCGCAAGCTGGCCGAAATCCCGCAGGAAAACATTCAGCACGAACTGGACCGCATGAAGCTGGCGACGCTGGACGATCTGCTGGCGGAAATCGGCCTCGGCAACGCCATGAGCGTGGTGGTAGCGAAGAACCTGCAGGGCGATCAGTCCAGCCTGGGCGCGTCCTCCGGCGTGCGCAACCTGGCCATCAAGGGCGCCGACGGGGTGTTGATCACCTTCGCCAAGTGCTGCCGTCCGATTCCGGGCGACCCGATTATCGCTCACGTCAGCCCGGGCAAAGGGCTGGTGATCCACCATGAATCCTGCCGCAATATTCGCGGCTATCAGAAAGAGCCTGAGAAGTTCATGGCGGTCGAGTGGGATAAAGAGACCGAGCAGGAGTTCATCGCCGAAATTAAGGTGGATATGTTTAACCACCAGGGCGCGCTGGCCAACCTGACGGCGGCGATCAACGCGGCCGAGTCCAATATTCAGAGCCTGAACACCGAAGAGAAAGACGGTCGGGTTTATAGCGCCTTTATCCGCTTGACCACCCGCGATCGCATCCATTTGGCAAACATTATGCGTAAAATCCGTATCATGCCGGATGTGATCAAAGTTAACCGCAACCGAAACTAGCGCTTATGAGTCCTGAACGCTATGCGCGGATTTGTGAAATGCTCGCGACCCGGCAGCCGGATTTGACGGTTTGCCTGGAGCAGGTGCACAAACCGCATAACGTCTCCGCCATTATCCGTACCGCCGACGCCGTCGGCGTGCATCAGGTCCACGCCGTGTGGCCCACCACCCGCATGCGCACCCTGGTTTCCTCCGCCGCCGGCAGCAACAGCTGGGTCAGCGTTAAAACCCATCGCACCATCGGCGACGCGGTCGGTCACCTGAAAGCGCAAGGCATGCAAATTCTGGCCACCAACCTGTCTGCGCGCGCGGTCGATTTCCGCGAGGTGGACTACACCCGGCCAACCTGCGTGCTGCTCGGCCAGGAAAAAACCGGCATCACCGAAGAAGCGCTGGCGCTGGCCGATCAGGACATCGTCATTCCGATGATCGGCATGGTGCAATCACTCAACGTCTCCGTAGCCTCCGCGCTGATCCTGTATGAGGCGCAGCGCCAACGGCAAAACGCCGGCCTGTATCGCCGCGATAACAGCATGCTGGACGAAGAAGAGCAGCAGCGCCTGCTGTTCGAAGGCGGCTACCCGGTGTTGGCCAACGTGGCCAAGCGCAAAGGGCTGCCGCGCCCGCAGATCGATGAACAGGGCCAGGTGGTCGCCAGCGCCGAATGGTGGGCGGCCATGCAGGCGACGGTGCGCAAATGAAAGGCCGCCTGCTGGATGCTGTCCCACTCACTACGCTTTCCGGGGTTGGCGCCAGCCAGGCGGGCAAATTGGCCAAGCTTGGCCTCGATACCATTCAGGACCTGCTGCTGCACCTGCCGCTGCGCTACGAAGACCGCACCCGCCTCTATCCGATCAACGATCTGCTGCCGGGCATCTACGCCACGGTAGAAGGGGAAGTGCTGCGCAGCGACATCAGTTTCGGCCGCCGCCGCATGCTGACCTGCCAGATCAGCGATGGTACCGGCATCCTCACCATGCGTTTTTTCAACTTCAACGCCGCGATGAAGAACAGCCTGGCCACCGGCCGCCGCGTGACCGCCTACGGCGAGATCAAACGCGGCAACCACGGCGCGGAGATCATCCATCCGGAATACCGCATTCAGGGCGAAACCAGCGAGGTTGAGCTGCAGGAGTCGCTGACGCCGGTCTACCCCACCACCGAAGGGGTGCGGCAGGCCACGCTGCGCAAATTGACCGACCAGGCGCTGGAGCTGCTGGATACCTGCGCCATTGCCGAACTGCTGCCGCCGGAGCTGAGCGGCGGCCTGATGAGCCTGCCGCAGGCGCTGCACACCCTGCACCGCCCGCCGCCGGACATCCAGTTGGCGGATCTGGAGCTGGGCAAACACCCGGCGCAAAAACGCCTGATCCTCGAAGAGCTGTTGGCGCATAACCTCAGCATGCTGGCGGTGCGCGCCGGTGCCCAGAGTTACCGGGCGCAGCCGCTGCTGCCGGACGATCGGCTGAAAAACCGTTTTCTCGCCCAGCTGCCGTTCTCGCCGACCGGCGCGCAAACGCGCGTGGTGGCCGACATCGAAGCCGATATGCAAAAAGACTTCCCGATGATGCGGCTGGTGCAAGGCGACGTCGGCTCCGGCAAAACGCTGGTGGCGGCGCTGGCGGCGCTGCGCGCTATCGCGCACGGCAAGCAGGTAGCGCTGATGGCGCCAACCGAGCTGCTGGCCGAGCAGCACGCCAACAATTTCCGTCAGTGGTTCGAACCGCTGGGGCTGGAGGTCGGCTGGCTGGCCGGCAAACAGAAAGGCAAGGCGCGCATCGCGCAGCAGGAGGCCATCGCCAGCGGCCAGGTGTCGATGGTGGTCGGCACCCACGCCATCTTCCAGGAACAGGTGCAGTTCAACGGCCTGGCACTGGTGATCATCGATGAGCAGCACCGCTTCGGGGTGCATCAGCGGCTGGCGCTGTGGGAGAAAGGCGAAGAACAGGGCTTCCACGCCCATCAGCTGATCATGACCGCCACGCCGATCCCGCGCACGCTGGCAATGACCGCCTATGCCGATCTCGATACCTCGGTCATCGACGAGCTGCCGCCGGGCCGCACGCCGGTGACCACCGTCGCCATTCCCGATACCCGCCGCGCCGACATCATTCAACGGGTGAAGAGCGCCTGCCTGGAAGAGGGCCGGCAGGCTTACTGGGTGTGCACGTTGATCGAAGAGTCCGAACTGCTGGAAGCGCAGGCGGCGGAAGCCACCTGGGAAGAATTGAAAACCGCGCTGCCGGAGCTGAAGGTGGCGCTGGTGCACGGCCGCATGAAAGCTCAGGAGAAGCAGGCGGTGATGCAGGCGTTTAAACAGGGCGAGCTGCAGCTGTTGGTCGCCACCACGGTGATCGAAGTCGGCGTCGACGTGCCGAACGCCAGCCTGATGATTATCGAGAACCCGGAGCGGCTGGGTCTGGCGCAACTGCACCAGCTGCGCGGCCGCGTGGGGCGCGGCGCGGTGGCCTCACACTGCGTGCTGCTGTACAAAACGCCGCTGAGCAAAACCGCGCAAACGCGCCTGCAGGTGCTGCGCGACAGCAATGACGGCTTCGTCATCGCGCAGCGCGATCTGGAGATCCGCGGCCCGGGCGAGCTGCTCGGCACCCGCCAGACCGGCAGCGCCGAATTCAAAGTGGCAGACCTGCTGCGCGACCAGGCGATGATCCCCGAAGTGCAACGCGTCGCTCGCCACCTCCACCAGCACTATCCGGAGCATGCCCAGGCGCTGATCGAGCGCTGGCTGCCGGAGAAGGCGCGCTACTCCAACGCATAAAAAAGGGCGCCGACGGCGCCCTCTTCTTTTCTGGCTCGCGATATCACCCCACCGCCGGGAACACCGGCAGCAGCAGATACAGCTTGATGACGATGGCATTGGCGATATCGATAAAGAACGCCCCCACCATCGGTACCACCAAAAACGCCACGTGCGACGGGCCGAAGCGATCGGTGATCGCCTGCATGTTGGCGATCGCCGTCGGCGTGGCACCCATGCCGAAGCCGCAGTGGCCGGCAGCCAGCACCGCCGCGTCGTAATTTTTGCCCATCACCCGGTAGGTAACGAAGATCGCGTACAGCGCCATGACCAGCGTCTGCACCGCCAGGATCGCCAGCATCGGCAGCGCCAGCGAGGCCAGCTCCCACAAACGCAGGCTCATCAGTGCCATCGCCAGGAACAGCGACAGGCTGACGTTGCCCAGCACCGATACCGCCCGCTCGAACACGGTATAGAAACCGGTGAAGGCCAGCGTGTTGCTGAGGATCACCCCGACGAACAGCACGCAAACGAAGTTCGGCAGTTCAAACACCGTGCCGCTCAGCAGGCCGGCAATCAGCTGCCCCAGGCTCAGACAGATGGCGATCATGGCGATGGTTTCGATCATCACCAGCGAGGTGATCAGGCGGCCGCTTTCCGGCTTCTCGAAGCCGCTCGGCTGCACGCTGTCTTCCGGGGTGCCCTCCGGCGTGGAGGAGTGCTTGACCAGATAGCGCGCCACCGGGCCGCCGATCAGGCCGCCCAGCACCAGGCCGAAGGTGGCGCAGGCCATGGCAACTTCCGTCGCGTTTTCAAAACCGTAGCGCTCGATGAACAGCTTGCTCCAGGCCGCCCCGGTGCCGTGCCCGCCCGACAGGGTGATCGACCCGGCGATCAGGCCCATCAGCGGATCCAGCCCCAGCATTTTCGCCATGCCGATGCCGATGGCGTTCTGCACGATAAGCAAACCCAGCACCACGAACAGGAACACCACCAGCACCTTGCCGCCGGCGCGCAAACGCGCCAGGTTGGCGTTCAGACCGATGGTGGCGAAGAAGGCCAGCATCAGCGGGTCCTTCAGCGACATGTCAAAACTGATTTCCCAGTTGACGAGCTTTTTCAGGGCTAACAGCAGGAGTGCCACCAGCAAACCGCCGGCGACGGGAGCAGGAATGGTATATTTTCGCAGCAGGGGAATGGTCCTGACGCACTTGCCCCCGAGGAGCAAAACCAGCGTCGCCGCGACTAACGTGCCATAAGTATCAAGATGAAACATCCAGGTACTCCATGTAAGGGAAAAGATCCAAATAAAAATAATAAGTTATAGAAAACCACTGAGTTTTTAAACTTGATGAGTGCAGGATTAGAAGTAAAAAACGCTGAGATGACAAGAAAAAATGAATGAAAATGCGACATAAACGAGAAAGTCGGCAACATAATATTTACGCGCAACCGTTTGCTTTTGCGGGGCGGAGCATTAAAATGCCTGCTTTGCCGTATCTGGAAACGCCACACCATGAGCATGTCATCCTCCGAGCTTGATGCCGCGCGCCAAGCCGCCTCAGAACCCCGCGCCAGTGAACTGATTTATCGCCTGGAAGATCGCCCGCCGCTGCCACAAACGCTGTTTGCCGCCGGCCAGCATCTGCTGGCGATGTTCGTCGCGGTGATCACTCCGGCCCTGCTGATCTGCCAGGCGCTGGGCCTGCCGGCGCAGGATACTCAGCACATCATCAGCATGTCGCTGTTCGCCTCCGGTCTGGCTTCCATTCTGCAAATCAAAACCTGGGGGCCGGTGGGCTCCGGGCTGCTGTCGATTCAGGGCACCAGCTTCAACTTCGTTTCGCCGCTGATCATGGGCGGTCTGGCGCTGAAAAACGGCGGCGCCGACGTGCCGACCATGATGGCCGCGCTGTTCGGCACCCTGATGGTCGCCTCCTGCACCGAAATTCTGCTGTCGCGCGTGCTGCATCTGGCGCGCCGCATCATCACCCCGCTGGTTTCCGGCATCGTGGTGATGATCATCGGCCTGTCGCTGATTCAGGTCGGCCTGACCTCGATCGGCGGCGGCTACGCCGCGATGAACGATCACAGCTTCGGCTCGCCGAAAAACCTGCTGCTGGCCGGCGCGGTGCTGGCGGTAATCATCCTGCTGAACCGCCAGCGCAACCCTTACCTGCGCGTGGCTTCGCTGGTGATCGCCATGGCGGTCGGCTATCTGTTGGCCTGGGCGATGGACATGCTGCCCGCCGACGCGCCGGCGGCGCCCACGGCGGCGATCACCATCCCCACGCCGCTCTATTACGGCCTGGGCTTCGACTGGAACCTGCTGCTGCCGCTGATGCTGATCTTTATGGTCACCTCGCTGGAAACCATCGGCGACATCACCGCCACTTCCGACGTCTCCGAACAGCCGGTCAGCGGGCCGCTGTACATGAAGCGCCTGAAGGGCGGCGTGCTGGCCAACGGCCTGAACTCGATGCTGTCGGCAGTGTTCAACACCTTCCCCAACTCCTGCTTCGGCCAGAACAACGGCGTGATCCAGCTGACCGGCGTCGCCAGCCGCTACGTCGGCTTTGTGGTGGCGCTGATGCTGATCGCGCTGGGGCTGTTCCCGGCGGTTGCCGGCTTCGTGCAGCACATCCCTGAGCCGGTGCTGGGCGGCGCGACCATCGTGATGTTCGGCACCATCGCCGCCTCCGGCGTGCGCATCGTGTCGCGCGAGCGCCTGAACCGCCGCGCCATCATGATCATGGCGCTGTCGCTGGCCGTCGGCATGGGCGTCTCCCAGCAGCCGCTGATCCTGCAGTTCGCGCCGGACTGGCTGAAAACTCTGCTCTCTTCCGGCATCGCCGCCGGCGGCATTACCGCCATCGTGCTGAACCTGGTGTTCCCGCAGGAACACGAGAAAAAGTAACCCGTCCCTTGACGTTCAAACGGCCGCCTGCGGCCGTTTTTTATTGTCTATCAGACCATTGCCCTTGAGATGCCCGGCCAATTGCGGCATAAACAGGGTATCTTTTTTGACCGATGCGGATGTAGACGATGAAATTTATCGGAAAGCTGTTGCTGACGTTGCTGCTGCTGATGGTGCTGGCGGCGGTGGTGCTGTATCTGGTGGGGCAAACCCGCTGGGCGGCAGGCCGCCTGAGCACCTGGATCAGTGGCAACAGCGAATACCGCCTGTCGATAGGAAAAATCACCCATTCGTGGAGCCAGCCGGACCAGATCGCTCTGGAAGAGGTGCAGCTGGCGCGCAACGGCCAGCCGCAGGCGCTGGTCGCCAAACGCGTCGATCTCGGCCTCAGCCTGCGCCAAATCACCGAACCGCGCTATTTCCACAGCGTCACGCTGCGCGACGGCACGCTGAACGTGCAGCCGCAGGCGGCGGCGCTGCCTGTACAGGCTGACGTACTGCAGCTGAGCAACATGGCGTTGCAGTCCAACGATAACGAGTGGCAGCTCAACGCGCAGCAGGTCAACGCCGGCATCACGCCATGGCGCCCGCTGGCCGACCATTTGCTGGGGGACAACAACCAGTTCCAGTTCAGCGCCGGCTCGATGACGCTGAACGGCATTCCCGCCTCGAAGGTATTGGTGCAGGGAGAGCAAAAGCAGGGTCAGCTGCTGTTGAACAACTTTGGCGCCGACCTGGCGCAGGGTGACCTGACCGGCGTGGCCAGCCGCGCCGTCGACGGCAGCTGGCAGGTGGATCGCCTGCGGCTGAGCGGCGTACGCCTGCAAACCCCGTTGACGCTGGCGGAGTTCATGCAGCGCTTCACCACCTTGCCACCGGTCACCCTCAAGCGGTTCGATCTGATCGACGCGCGTCTGGAGGGCAAAGCGTGGGCGTTTAACGATCTCGATCTGTCGCTGCAAAACGTCAGCGTCGAAAAGGGCGACTGGCGCAGCGAGGACGGCTCGCTCAACTTCAACGCCGGCGATGTGATCAACGGCGGCTTCCACCTGATCGACCCGATCGCCACCCTGCGGCTCTCTTCCGCCGGCATCGCCATTCAGCAGTTCACCACCCGCTGGGAAGGCGGCCTGTTGCGCGCCTCCGGCAGCTGGCTGCGCGCCGGCAAACGCCTGCAGCTGGATGAAGTGGCCATGGCGGCGCTGGAATACACTCTGCCGATCGACTGGCGCGAGCTGTGGCTGAAACCGCTGCCGGATTGGCTGAACGAGGTGTACGTCACCAAGCTGACCACCAACCGCAATCTGATCATCGACATCAACCCGGCGTTCCCGTTCCAGATCACCGCGCTGGACGGCTACGGCAGCAACCTGCTGCTGGCGCGCGACCACCAGTGGGGCGTGTGGTCCGGCTCGCTGAACCTGAACGGCAGCGAGGCCACCTTCAACAAAATCGACGTGCGACGCCCTTCGCTGGCGCTGAACGCCGACGCCAGCCAAATCAACGTCACCGAGCTCAGCGCCTTTATGCCGAATGGGCTGCTGGAGGCCAAAGCGAGCGTCGATCAGCTGCCGGGCAAACCGTTCCAGCTGACGCTGCACGGCCGCTCGGTACCGCTCAATACCTTGCAGCAATGGGGATGGCAGCCGGTGCCGCTGACGGGCGACGGCAACCTCGAACTGCAGTTGAAAGGGCTGTTGAACAGCGACGGGCCGTTCAAAGCTTCATTGAAGGGCAATCTGCAGGCCACCGCCGGCGATGGCCAAACGGTGAACCAACAGCTGCCGTAATGCACTGCGCGGCCCGCCTTCAGGGCAGGGCCGCCGCCTTACTCTTCCAGCGCTTCAGAACCGCCCTGATCCAGCGGCACATCCGGCTCGGCCGGCAACACCATGTAGGTGCCTTCGAACACCGCGCCCTTATCCTCATCGCCGAACAGATGCACTTCGGCGTGTACGCGCGCGCGGCGGCCGCGCGCCAGACGCGCCAAATCGCCGCTCAGCGAACCGAGATCCGCCACCGCCCGCGGTCTGCCGGTGATCGGTTTGCTGTAGCGAATGTGCGCGTCCGCCAGAATGATGGTGCCGCCCAGATGGCGCTCGCGCAGCAGCAGCCAAATCAGCCCCCAGGCGGTCAGCGTCGCCAGTGAGAACAGGCTGCCGGCGAACAGGGTATGGTGCGGGTTCTGGTTGCCGATCTCCGGCATGGTGGTGACGAAGCGCTGGCCGGTGTACTGGCTGATGCGCACGCCCATCTTTTCGCTCAGCGGGATGTGTTCATACCAGGCCTGCTGCAGTTGGCCGCACCAGTCGGGGCGATGCAGGATATCGTCCAGCGTCGCCACCGGTTTAATCATCAGAAAGTGGCGGATCGGGGTGGTTTGCGGCGCGGTGATCTCCCCCTGGTTGACGAACCCCAGCTTGGCGAAGAAATCCACCGCGTCTTCACGGGCGCTGCACACCACCCGCTTCACGCCTTCCTGCCGCGCAACGGATTCCAGCGTCATCGCCACCAGCGTCCCCAACCCTTTATCCTGCAGCGTCGGGTCTACCGCCAGAAAACGAATCGCCGCCTCATTGTCGGCATTGATATACAGCCGCCCAATGGCGACGATTTTACCGACCTCGTCCACCACCATTTGGTGATGGGCCATGGCGTCATAGGCATCCTTTTCCGAACCCACCGGCTGGTGCAGCGGCTTGCGCAGCATTTCCCAGCGAAACTGGTAATACTCCTTCAGTTCTTGCTCTGTTACGGGTACTCGTAGGTGATACATAGACGCCTGTTCTCCGAATGCTTAGACCTGTAGCCAGAATGTCACCGGACCATCGTTGACCAGCGCCACCTGCATGTCGGCGGCGAACTCGCCGGTCTGGGTCTCTATGCCGCGCTCGCGGCACTGGCCAACAAAATATTGATACAACCGATCGGCTTCCTGCGGCGCGGCGCCGCGCGAGAAGCTGGGGCGCATGCCCTTTTGGGTGTCCGCCGCCAGGGTGAACTGCGAGACGACCAGCACGCTGCCCCCGGCCTGCTGGACGTTGAGGTTCATCTTGTCGTTCTCGTCGCCGAAAATGCGGTATCCCAACACGCGTTCGCACAGGCGCTGCGCTTTTTGCTCGTTATCGCCCTGCTCCACGCCCAATAACACTAACAAACCGGGGCCAATCTTGCCTACCGTCTCGCCACTTACCGTGACGCTGGCGTTTAACACCCGTTGAATCAACGCAATCATTCCTGCTGCCCTTCTGGTTTTGGTTCCTGTTGCTCCGCCTTCTGCCGGCGGTAGTCGCGGTATTCGCCGATGGTCGCGGTGATTTCCGCACCGAGTAACACGATACACCAGCTCCAGTAGACCCACAGGAATAAAATCGGGATCACTGCCAGCACGCCGTAAATCAGCTGATAGGAGGGGAACATGGTGACGTACAGCGCGAACCCCTTCTTACCCAGCTCGAACAGCAACCCGGCCACCACCGCGCCAATCAGCGCGTCTTTGGGCGGCACCCGCACCGTCGGCACGATGCAATACAGCAGCCAGAAGGAGATACACGACAAAATCAGCGGAAAGATGCGCAGCACCTGATCCACCAGACCGTTGACCCCGGTCTGAGTCAGCCAGTTGAGCGACAGCAGGTAGGAGCTGATGGCCATGCTGGCGCCCACCAGCAGCGGCCCCAGCGTCAGCACCATCCAGTACACGGCGAAGGAGAAGACGATCGGCCGCTTGTTCTTGCTGCGCCAGATGGTGTTCAGCACGCTGTCCACCGAGGAGATCAGCAGCAGCGCGGTGACGATCAGCCCGCAGGTGCCGACGGCGGTCATCTTGTTGGAATTGGCAACGAACTGCTCCAGGTAGTTCTGGATCACGTTGCCGGCGGCCGGCACGAAATTGGCAAAAACAAAGCTCTTCAGCTGTTCGCTGATGTCGGCAAACATCGGGAAAGCGGCGAACAGCGCGAACACCACGGTGACCAGCGGCACCAGCGACAGCAGGGAAACATAGGCGAGATGGCCCGCCAGCATCGTCAGGCCATCGTTGTCGATGCGCTGGTACAGCAAACGTCCGAAGGTAACGCCGGGCTTAATTGCAGGGGGCAGCTTCTTGCGGCGGAAAAACGACATGGTCACTCCTTGATGCCAGTTGATACGCCTTAAGCTTAACGCGCCCTGCGCTCATTGGGCAAAATAGGCCGGCACCACGTCGCGATCGGTGACGTGCACCGTCTTGATCCCCAGCGCCTGCGCGGCGAGGACGTTCGCCGGGTGATCGTCGAAGAACACCGCGTCGGCGGCGGCGGTGTTTTCCGCGGCCAGCACATGTTGATAGATATCGGCTTCCGGCTTGCGCATACCGAGATCTTGCGACAGGTAGAGATGATCGGCGGCGGCGGCCACTTCAGGATAGTGCTGCGGCCAGTAGTTGCAGTGCAAACGGTTGGTGTTCGACAGCACCACCACCCGGTGGCCTTCGTTGCGCAGGCGCTGCATGATGTCGATCACTTCCGGACGCAGCGCGACGAATACCGCCTGCCAGCCGGTGGCGAACTGCTCGAAGCTGAGCGCGATGCCCATTTCATCGCACAGCTTGCCGGCGAAGTCTTCGTCGCTGATTTCACCGCGTTCATGTTGCTGGAACACCTCACCCATGGCGAAACGATCGGACAGCACCGCCAACGGCGTGCCGCTCAAATTGCTCCACACGCCCAGCACACGCTTGAAATCGATATCGACGATCACATTACCTAAATCAAAGATATACAGCATAGTCCTCTCCTGATGGGCCGGTGAGATTTCACTGTAGCGGGAAAAGGAACAGCTGAACAGGGAGCGAACGGAAAAGCGCATAGCGCGCCGCACAAACGGGGAACAACAGAGGAAAAAACTCAGGGCGCGAGAACCGCGCCCTAAGCAGGGGACACTCAATCAGCGATTAAGCGTCTTTAGGACCGCGGCTGGCACGCTTACGATCGTTTTCCGTCAGGTGACGCTTACGGATACGGATCGAGGTCGGCGTCACTTCTACCAGTTCGTCGTCATCGATGAACTCCAGAGCTTGCTCCAGGGTCATTTTGATGGCCGGAACCAGGGTAGTCGCTTCGTCAGTACCGGAAGCACGCATGTTGGTCAGCTTCTTACCGGTCAGGCAGTTTACGGTCAGGTCGTTGGAACGTGAGTGAATACCGATGATCTGGCCTTCATACACTTCCGCACCGTGGCCCAGGAACAGCTTACCGCGATCCTGCAGGCCGAACAGCGCGAACGCGACCGCTTTGCCCTGGCCGTTGGAGATCAGCACGCCGTTCTGACGCTGGCCCACTTCGCCCGGACGCACGTCGTCGTAGTGGCTGAAGGTGGAGTACAGCAGACCGGTGCCCGAAGTCATGGTCATGAATTCGTTACGGAAGCCGATCAGACCGCGGCTTGGGATCACGTAGTCGAGACGCACGCGGCCCTTACCGTCCGGATCCATGTTTTTCAGGTCGGCTTTACGCTCGCCCATCGCCTGCATCACGGAACCCTGATGCTGCTCTTCGATATCCAGCGTCACGTTCTCGAATGGCTCCTGCTTGCGGCCATCGATTTCGCGGAAGATAACTTTCGGACGGGAAACCGCCAGCTCGAAACCTTCACGACGCATGTTTTCGATCAGCACCGACAGGTGCAGCTCGCCACGACCGGATACGCGGAAAGCGTCCGCATCGTCGGTTTCTTCGACGCGCAGCGCCACGTTGTGCACCAGCTCTTTGTTCAGACGATCAAGGATCTGACGCGAAGTCACGTACTTACCTTCTTTACCGCAGAACGGCGAGGTGTTGACGTTGAAGAACATGGTTACGGTCGGTTCGTCGACGGACAGCGCCGGCAGCGCTTCTACGGCGTTGGTGTCGCAGATGGTGTCGGAGATGTTCAGCTCGCCCAGGCCGGTGATGGCGATGATGTCGCCCGCTTCCGCCAGGGTGCTGTCGATACGCTCCAGACCCAGGTGGCCCAGCACTTTGCCCACTTTACCGTTGCGAGTTTTGCCTTCGCTGTCGATGATGGTGACCTGCTGGTTCGGCTTCACTTTACCGCGCTTGATGCGGCCGATGCCGATAACGCCCAGGTAGTTGTTGTAGTCCAACTGGGAGATCTGCATCTGGAATGGCGCTTCCAGCTCAACCTGCGGCGCAGACACGTGGTCGACGATCGCCTGATACAGCGGGGTCATGTCTTCCGCCATGTCAGTGTGATCGACGCCGGCGATGCCGTTCAGCGCAGACGCATAAATGATCGGGAAGTCGAGCTGCTCGTCGGTCGCGTCGAGGTTCACGAACAGGTCGAACACCTGATCCACAACCCAGTCAGGACGCGCGCCTGGACGGTCAACCTTGTTGATGACCACGATCGGCTTCAGACCGTTGGCGAAGGCCTTCTTGGTCACGAAGCGGGTTTGCGGCATAGGGCCATCCATTGCATCCACAACCAGCAGCACCGAGTCAACCATCGACATCACGCGCTCTACCTCGCCGCCGAAGTCGGCGTGTCCTGGGGTATCCACGATGTTGATACGGTAACCGTTCCAATTAATGGCGGTGTTTTTTGCGAGGATGGTAATCCCACGCTCTTTCTCCAAATCGTTGGAGTCCATTACGCGTTCGGTGGCTTCCGCACGCTCTCCGAAAGTACCGGATTGTTGCAGCAGCTTATCAACCAGGGTGGTTTTACCATGGTCAACGTGGGCAATAATGGCGATGTTACGCAAATTTTCGATCACAGCTTTGCCTCGGGCATTAGAAATAGCGCGCTATTGTACACGTATTAAGCGAGGGACTAAACAAGATCACAACCATCTCTTATAAACAACCGCATACCGGTCAGTTTGTGATCCCTTTCACGGTGCAAAAAGCCGCAATCGTTGCACTTTTGCACCATTTCGGTGCCCACGCCCACCCCAATTGCACCATAACAGTGCAAATTATCGCTGATGGTGCATACTGTGGCTGGGTAAAACCCGCGCAGAAAGGCGATGAAAGCCTTTTTTAAAAGTTGGCACGCTTTTCGCTTTAGTCTTTTCAAGGCGAAAAAAAGCCAGTTCCACAGATTCGTTCCACGACGACGACAATGATAAACCGGGAGAGTTAAGTATGTCCGCTGAACACGTTTTGACGATGCTGAATGAGCATGAAGTGAAATTCGTAGACCTGCGTTTCACTGACACCAAGGGTAAGGAACAACACGTGACTATCCCGGCTCACCAGGTAAACGCCGACTTCTTCGAAGAAGGTAAAATGTTTGACGGCTCCTCTATCGGTGGTTGGAAGGGCATCAACGAATCTGACATGGTACTGATGCCGGACGCCAGCACGGCGGTTCTGGATCCGTTCTTCGAAGAACCTACGCTGATCATTCGCTGCGACATTCTCGAGCCGGGCACCATGCAAGGCTACGATCGCGACCCGCGCTCCATCTCTAAACGCGCCGAAGACTTCCTGCGCTCTTCCGGCATCGCGGACACCGTGCTGTTCGGGCCAGAGCCTGAATTCTTCCTGTTCGACGACATCCGCTTCGGCAGCAGCATCCGCGGTTCCCACGTGGCCATCGACGACATCGAAGGCGCCTGGAACTCCGGCACAAAATACGACGGCGGCAACAAAGGCCACCGTCCGGCGGTGAAAGGCGGTTACTTCCCGGTTCCACCGGTCGACTCTTCGCAGGATCTGCGTTCTACCATGTGTCTGACCATGGAAGAGATGGGCCTGGTGGTTGAAGCGCACCACCATGAAGTGGCGACCGCCGGTCAGAACGAAGTGGCAACCCGCTTCAACACCATGACCAAGAAAGCCGACGAAATTCAGATCTACAAATACGTGGTGCACAACGTAGCGCACGCCTTCGGCAAAACCGCGACCTTCATGCCGAAGCCAATGTTCGGCGACAACGGTTCCGGCATGCACTGCCACATGTCGCTGTCCAAGAACGGTACCAACCTGTTCGCCGGCGACAAATACGGCGGCCTGTCTGAAACCGCGCTGTTCTACATCGGTGGCATCATCAAGCACGCCAAAGCGATCAACGCCCTGGCCAACCCGACCACCAACTCCTACAAACGTCTGGTGCCGGGCTACGAAGCGCCGGTGATGCTGGCTTACTCCGCCCGTAACCGCTCTGCGTCTATCCGCATTCCAGTGGTTTCCAGCCCGAAAGCGCGCCGCATCGAAGCCCGCTTCCCGGATCCGGCGGCTAACCCATACCTGTGCTTCGCCGCACTGCTGATGGCCGGCCTGGACGGCATCATCAACAAGATCCACCCTGGCGACGCCATGGACAAAAACCTGTACGACCTGCCGCCGGAAGAAGAAGCCGAGATCCCAAAAGTGGCCGGCTCGCTGGACGAGGCGATGGCCGCACTGAACGAAGACCGCGAGTTCCTGACCCGCGGCGGCGTGTTCACCGACGATGCGATCGATGCCTACATCGAACTGCGCAAAGAAGAGATGGACCGCGTTCGCATGACGCCACACCCGGTTGAGTTCGAACTGTACTACAGCGTCTAAGCCCGACCCGCGCCGTCTGCAGAGGCGGACGGCGCCCACATTTTTGTTATCGCTTTTTTGTTGCCGTGGAAACTTTCAGCCCATCTTCGGATGGGTTTTTTTCTCCACCGTATTTTCTGCAAAACTATTCCATACCACGCCGATCCCGGATGGAGTAGGATAGATGCACTAAAAAGGTGCAGGAGTCTGCTGTATGGCAACTGGCAAGCTGCCCGATGCTGGGCAGATCCTCAATTCACTCATCAACAGCATCCTGCTGTTGGATGACTCACTGGCGGTTCACTACGCCAACCCGGCGGCACAGCAGTTGCTGGCGCAAAGCTCCCGCAAGCTGTTCGGCACCCCGCTGCCCGATTTGCTCGGTTATTTTTCGCTGAACGTCTCGTTGATGCGTGAAAGCCTGCGCGCCGGTCAGGGCTTCACCGACAATGAAGTGACCCTGGTGGTCGACGGCCGCGCGCATATCCTTTCCCTGACCGCTCAGGCGCTGCCGGAAGGCTATATCCTGGTCGAGCTGGCGCCGATGGACAATCAGCGCCGCCTGAGCCAGGAACAGTTGCAGCATGCCCAACAGGTGGCGGCCCGCGATCTGGTGCGCGGTTTGGCGCACGAAATTAAAAATCCGCTGGGCGGCCTGCGCGGCGCGGCGCAGCTGCTGGCCAAGGCGCTGCCCGATCCGGCGCTGACCGAGTACACCAAGGTGATCATCGAGCAAGCCGATCGGCTGCGCAATCTGGTGGATCGCCTGCTCGGGCCACAGCGGCCCGGCCAGCATATCACCCAAAGCATCCATCAGGTCGCGGAGCGCGTCTGCCAGCTGGTATCGCTGGAAATGCCGGATAACGTCACGCTGGTGCGCGACTACGATCCGAGCCTGCCGGAAATGGCCCACGACCCGGATCAGATAGAACAGGTGCTGCTGAACATCACTCGCAACGCGCTGCAGGCGCTGGGTGAAGCGGGCGGCACCATCACGCTGCGCACCCGCACCGCGTTCCAGATCACGTTGCACGGCACCCGCTACCGCCTGGCGGCGCGCATCGACGTCGAAGACGACGGCCCCGGCGTACCGGCGCAGCTGCAGGACACGCTGTTCTACCCGATGGTCAGCGGCCGTGAAGGCGGTACCGGCCTGGGATTATCCATCGCCCGCAATCTTATCGATCAGCATTGCGGAAAAATTGAATTCAACAGTTGGCCAGGTCATACCGAATTCTCGGTCTACCTGCCCATTCGTCAGTGAGGTTTGCTATGCAACGAGGGATAGTCTGGATCGTCGATGACGATAGCTCCATCCGCTGGGTGCTTGAGCGCGCGCTCACCGGCGCGGGCCTGAGCTGCGCCACCTTCGAAGGCGGCAATGACGTGCTGGAAGCCTTGGCCACGCAAACCCCCGACGTGCTGCTGTCCGATATCCGCATGCCGGGTATCGATGGCCTGGCGCTGCTCAAGCAGATCAAACAGCGCCATCCGATGCTGCCGGTGATCATCATGACCGCGCATTCGGATCTGGACGCCGCCGTCAGCGCCTATCAGCAAGGGGCCTTCGACTACCTGCCGAAGCCGTTCGACATCGACGAAGCGGTGGCGCTGGTCGAGCGCGCCATCAGCCATTATCAGGAGCAGCAGCAGCCGGTGCGCAACCAGCCGGCCAGCGATCCGGCGGCGGACATCATCGGCGAAGCGCCGGCGATGCAGGACGTGTTTCGCATCATCGGCCGGCTGTCGCGTTCGTCGATCAGCGTACTGATCAACGGCGAATCCGGCACCGGCAAGGAACTGGTGGCGCATGCGCTGCACCGCCACAGCCCGCGCGCCAAGTCGCCGTTCATCGCCCTGAACATGGCCGCCATCCCCAAGGATCTGATCGAGTCCGAGCTGTTCGGCCACGAGAAAGGCGCCTTCACCGGCGCTAACCAAATCCGTCAGGGTCGCTTTGAGCAGGCCGACGGCGGCACGCTGTTCCTCGACGAGATCGGCGACATGCCGCTCGACGTGCAGACGCGCCTGCTGCGGGTGCTGGCGGACGGCCAGTTCTACCGGGTCGGCGGCTATGCGCCGGTGAAGGTCGACGTGCGCATCATCGCCGCTACACACCAGAACCTGGAGCTGCGGGTACAGGAAGGCAAGTTCCGCGAGGATCTGTTCCACCGCCTGAACGTGATCCGCGTGCACCTGCCGCCGCTGCGCGAACGCCGTGAAGACATCCCACGGCTGGCGCGCCATTTCCTGCAGATCGCCGCCAAAGAGTTGGGCGTAGAGGCCAAGAACCTGCACCCGGAAACTGAAACCGCGCTGACCCGCCTGCCCTGGCCGGGCAACGTGCGCCAGTTGGAAAACACCTGCCGCTGGCTGACGGTGATGGCCGCCGGGCAGGAAGTGCTGATTCAGGATCTGCCGGGCGAGCTGTTCGAAACCGCGGCGCCGGAAAATCCCAGCCACAGTCTGCCGGACAGCTGGGCCACGCTGCTGGCCCAGTGGGCCGATCGCGCGCTGCGTTCCGGTCATCAAAACCTGCTGTCGGAAGCGCAGCCGGAGATGGAGCGCACGCTGCTCACCACCGCCCTGCGCCACACTCAGGGACACAAACAGGAAGCCGCGCGCCTGCTGGGCTGGGGGCGCAATACCCTGACCCGCAAGCTCAAAGAACTGGGCATGGAATAGGTGCCGGGATTGATGATAAAAAACGCAGCCCAGCGCACAAAAAAACGCCAACCTCAGACTTTACAGCCGGTGCGGGCGCAGTATGATCGTGTCGCACACTCTGGAGGTTGACGATGCTGGACTCATTCATCGTATTCATTTCTCAGGGCGCGGAGCTGGGCTCCGCCGCCAGCCACACCCCGCAGGCGGCGGTTGCCGCAGTGTTGTGCGCCGCGCTGATTAATTTCTTCAGTTAAAAAAACAGCCGCATCAGCGGCTGTTTTTTCATCCTCAGATCACCCGTGAGAACTGCTGGCTGCGCGCCTGTTGCCGCAGATAGCGATCGAAACACATACAGATATTGCGGATCAGCAAGCGCCCGCGCGGCGTAACGCGGATGCCCTGCTCGTCGCGCTCCACCAGCCCATCGCGTTCAAACGGCGCCAGCAGCTGCAGGTCTTCGGCGAAGTAAGCGGTGAAGTCGATGCCGTATTGCCGCTCGAGCGGCTGATAGGCCAACCGGAAGTTGCAGATCAGCGTTTTGATCAGATCGCGCCGCAGGCAATCGTCGTCCGTCAGCGCCAACCCTCGCCACAGCGCGTTGCCCTGCGCCTGTACGCTGTCATAGTAATGCTTCAGCTCTTTTTGGTTCTGCGCATAGCTGTCGCCAAGCATGCTGATGGCCGACACGCCCAGCCCTAGCAGATCGCTGTCGCCCTGGGTGGTGTAGCCCTGGAAGTTGCGGTGCAGCTTGCCTTCGCGCTGCGCGATCGCCAGTTCGTCGTCCGGGCGTGCAAAGTGATCCATGCCGATGAACTGATAGCCGGCGTCGGTCAGGAAAGCGATGCTCTGTTGCAGGATATCCAGCTTCTGCTGCGCACCGGGCAGATCGGCGTCTTTGATTTTACGCTGGGCAGCGAACAGGTTCGGCATATGCGCGTAGTTGAATACGCTGAGGCGATCGGGATTTAGCTCCGCCACGCGCTGCAGCGTGAAAGCGAAGCTTTCCGGCGTCTGTTTCGGCAGGCCGTAGATCAGATCGATATTGGTCGAGCGGAAGCCCAGCGCTTTGGCCCGCTCGATCAGGGCGAAAATGAAGGCTTCATCCTGCTCGCGGTTGACCAGCTGCTGCACCTGCTTGTTGAAATCCTGCACCCCCATGCTCAGGCGGTTAAAGCCTTCGGCACGTAAATGATCGAGCACATCCAGCTCTATCTCACGCGGATCGACCTCGATCGACATCTCCGCATCGGGCAGAAAATCAAAATGTTCACGCAGCAGCGCCACCAGCCGGCTGATTTGCGCTTTATCCAGGTAGGTTGGCGTACCGCCGCCCCAGTGCATCTGGCCAACCTTGCGGCCGGCAAACAGCGGCGCGCGGCCGGCGATCTCTTGCGCCAGGACGTTCAGATATTCGTCGGCCTTGTGCGTCTGACGCGTCACCAGCTTGTTGCAGCCGCAGAAGTAGCACAGCTTGTGGCAGAAAGGGATATGCACGTACAGCGACAGCGGCCGCTCAGGGTAGCGCGCAGCGGCGCGTTGAAACGCCGCTTCGTCGTAGCTCTGGTTAAACTCCAGCGCCGTGGGGTATGAGGTATAACGCGGCCCTGAGTAGTTATATTTTTGGATCAGGGCCAAATCCCAGACAATCGTCTGCTCTGACATGCTCACTCCTTCCGATATCTTTTTCTACCGGGCCGGGAGAGGGGCGGTTGTCTGCGCTGTCTGGCCACGGAAGCGCTGCGAAAACGCGCTTTGCGCTTAGACAGCCGCCATAGTTTACCGAATAACCACAGCAGATAACACATCAAGAGTAGGGCTATTGTCGGGATTAGCCACATGGCGCGTTAAAAGGCGTCTTTCGGGTTGCCGCCTTTCAGCAGCTTCAGAATATCTTCCTGCTTCTCTTCTTCTTCGTCTTCGTCGTCGTCGCCCAGCTCGATGCCCAGCACGTCCATCAGCACATCGATGCGATCCAGCGTCTTGTCGACATACGCCTGCTCTTGCGCATTCAGCGTTTCGCCGTCGTCGATGCGATCCAGCAGCTCGTTCAGACGTTCGTCATTTTCCAGCTTCGCCAGTTCTTCTTCCGGCGACAGGCGCGGTTTCGCTTCGGCCTTTGGCTTCGGCTGCGGTTTGGCCTTCACTTTGGTCTCGTCGATCACCAGCGCAACCGGCACCTTACTACCGATACGCGGATCTTTGGCTTCAGACGCCGATTTGTTTTTCTGGCTGCCGGACTCGACCTGGGTGCGCGAACCGGAAGCGTGGCCGCGGCGCTTTTTCAGGCGTTTGCGCTCGCGCGCTTCCTGATCGAGCTCCATACGGCTTTTCTTTTTCGTTTTTGACTTCGCCGCGCTGCCGCGAGGTGCTTTTGATGGCTGGTTCATAGCGTGTGCTCTTAGGTATGTAGATTCAGTATAGAATTGCGGCGGAATCTAGCAGAAAGCGGGCAAAGAAAAAAGGCGGCAGGTTAAACCTGCCGCCTATTTCGCACCTTCTTGCGAAGGGTATTCCTGTTACGCGCTCCTTGCGTACATGCAACATCCCGGTTTTTCCCTCTGCTATAACCGCATTCCCTGCCACTACGTCCTTCATCCTGAAAGAAAAATCGTCCATGGCGCAATCCATTCGCATCCGCCCTTCCCGAGCGAGCTTCCTGCGGGCATCCAAACTGCCGATACTTCACCATCCGATGTGCCTGTCGCCTATTCCGGTGCGAAACAGTCACTTCCTTTTGCGTTCATCCTGGCACTCATTGCACGCCCTGTGCATTCCCTGAGATTTGTCATCCTTCCCGGATGTTCCTTAATCCTGCGCAACCCTGCGTTAACGAGTACTTTACGTTATTGTTGCGAAGGCTCAAGGTACCTGACGCCGTTTTGGGCGACATTTCCACATAACGAAAAAACAACGCATTGTTTTTAAAATAAAAACAGAAATATCACTTTCGAATAAAGCGACATTACCCGCGATTCGAATGGCAAATGTCTCACAACGCACGCTTGGCATAACTGCCGCTTTATCGCGTCCCGCCGCTTAAAAACGGAGAAACACGCCATTTTTACCGCTGATGCAGTTATAATCGCCAACCAGTTAGCCATCCTCACGGAGACGAAAAATTTTGACCAGCAAGAACTACAACTACCATGTGACCCATTTCGTCACCAGCGCACCCGATATTCGCCATCTGCCGGGGGATGCAGGAATTGAAGTCGCCTTTGCCGGCCGTTCCAATGCCGGTAAATCCAGCGCACTGAATACCCTCACCAACCAAAAAAGCCTGGCGCGCACCAGTAAGACGCCAGGGCGCACCCAGCTGATCAACCTGTTCGAAGTGGAAGACGGCATTCGCCTGGTCGACCTGCCAGGTTACGGCTATGCCGAAGTGCCGGAAGAGATGAAACGCAAATGGCAACGCGCGTTGGGCGAATACCTGCAGATGCGCAACAGCCTGAAAGGCCTGGTGGTGCTGATGGATATTCGCCACCCGCTTAAAGATCTCGACCAGCAGATGATCCAGTGGGCGGTCGACGTCGGTACGCCGGTGCTGGTGCTGCTGACCAAGGCCGACAAACTGGCCTCCGGCGCACGCAAGGCGCAGCTCAATATGGTGCGTGAAGCGGTGCTGCCGTTTATGGGAGATATCCAGGTTGAAGCCTTCTCGTCGCTGAAGAAGATCGGCGTCGACAAGCTGCGCCAGAAGCTGGACACCTGGTTCAACGAGATCCCGCCGGAAGTGCTGCCGGAAGACGAAGCCGGCGAATAAGCTCGAGCCGAACGCTTAGGCCGATGCCTCACCGCATCGGCTTTTTTATGCCCGAAGATCGGCCGCAGGCGGAATTTTTCGTTATCTAATTACAGTTTTGAAATAAAGCCATCATAAAAACTTATCGACAAAACGGGCTTATCTCAGCGGATGACGCGAATTAAGGGGGCGGAAACTGACATGAAAAGCGGGGCGTGGTGATAGGAAAAACGTATGGTTTGCTGCTGTTTTTACAATAAAAAACGCCCCAGTCAATACTGACTGGGGCGGCTAAATATTCAGCCAAATCCGATTACGTGAAGTAAAAGGTCTGAAAGATAGAACATCTTACCTCTGTACCCTACGCCTGTAACTCTACATCATTTTTTCGCAGGGAAAAAGAATTTTTTGTAGTTTACTTACACAATTTGAGACACAAGAACGGCGAAGTTGAGGAAACAATCGCCGCATCTTGTAGCTTAATTACGAAAAGTGCTTAGCTTCTCGCCAGTTAGCGCATCCGGCGATAACCCGGCGATCAGTGCGCTTCATCCCAGTTCATGCCGACGCCCACATCAACCTTCAGCGGCACCGCCAGCGTCATGCTGCCTTCCATCAGTTGGCGGATGCGTTGGTTGGCTTCGTCGATCACCGACTCATGCACCTCAAACACCAATTCATCGTGCACCTGCATAATCGCGCGCACCAACGGCTTCTCCTGCCCTTGCAGCCAGGCGTCGACCTCGATCATCGCACGCTTGATGATATCGGCCGCGGTGCCCTGCATCGGGGCGTTGATGGCGGCGCGTTCGGCCGCCTTGCGGCGCATGCCGTTGCTGGAGCGTACGTCCGGCAGGTACAGGCGGCGCCCGTCCAGCGTGCTGACGTAGCCCTGTTCGGAGGCCTGCTGGCGAGTGCGCTCCATATAGTCCAGCACGCCCGGGTAACGCTCGAAGTAGAGATCCATATAGCGTTGGGCTTCCCCACGCGGGATCCCCAACTGGCGTGCCAGGCCGAAGGCGCTCATGCCGTAAATCAGGCCGAAGTTAATCGCTTTGGCGCTGCGGCGCTGCTCGCTGGTCACTTTATCCAACGGCACGCCGAACACTTCCGACGCCGTGGCACGGTGGATGTCTTTCCCTTCGGCGAAGGCCTTCAGCAGCCCTTCATCCTGTGACAGATGCGCCATGATGCGCAACTCGATCTGCGAGTAGTCGGCGGCGACGATGCGGTAGCCTTCCGGCGCGATAAAGGCCTGGCGAATACGCCGCCCTTCTTCGTTGCGCACCGGGATGTTCTGCAGGTTCGGATCGCTCGAGGAGAGACGACCGGTGGCAGTCACCGCCTGATGGTATGAGGTATGCACCCGGCCGCTGACCGGATTGATCATCAGCGGCAGCTTGTCAGTGTAGGTGGTTTTCAGCTTCGCCAAGCCGCGGTATTCCAGAATCACCTTCGGCAGCGGGTAGTCCAGCGCCAGTTCGGCCAGTACTTCTTCGTTGGTAGAAGGCGCCCCGCCCGGGGTTTTCTTCAGCACCGGCAGCTTTTGTTTTTCGTACAGGATCGCCTGCAGCTGCTTGGTCGACGCCAGGTTGAACGGCTCTTCCGCCAGCTCATGGGCCTGCACTTCCAGCTCAGCCAGACGCTTGGCCAGCTCCTGGGAGTGGGCCGACAAAATGGCCGGATCGATCAGCACCCCGGTGCGTTCGATATGCGACAGTACCGGCAACAGCGGCATTTCAATCTCATTGAATACCGTCAGCAGTTCCGCGCTTTGCTTCAGCTGCGGCCACATCGCCAGGTGCAGCTGCAGCGTGACATCGGCGTCTTCGGCGGCGTAAGGTGCCGCCTGCTCCAGCGCGATCTGGTTGAACGTCAGCTGGTTTTTGCCCTTGCCGGCGATTTCTTCGAAGGTGATGGTTTTATGGCCAAGATAACGGTCGGCCAGGCTGTCCATATCATGGCGGCCGCCGACGCTGTCCAGCACATAGGACTCCAGCATGGTGTCATAGGCAATGCCGCGCATCTCGATGCCGTAGCGCGCCAGCAGGCTCATGTCGAACTTCAGGTTTTGCCCGACTTTCAGCGCCTTCTCGTCTTCCAGCAGCGGCTTAAGCTCTTCCAGCACGTAGGCGCGATCCAGCTGAGGCGGCGCATCCAGATAATCGTGCGCCACCGGCAAGTAAGCCGCTTCGCCCGGTGCGATCGCGAAGGACAGGCCGATCAGGTTGGCGGTCAGGGTATCCAGCCCGTCGGTTTCAGTATCGAAGGCAAATACCTCGGCCTTTTTCAGCCGCGTCAGCCAGTCGGTAAAGGTCGCTTCATCCAGGATAGTGACATAACCGTCCTGAGAAAGCTTGGCCTCCGCCAGCGCTTTCGGCGCTTCCGCGGCGACGGCCGCTTTGGCGACGCCGGCAGCTTTCGCGCCCGCGCCTTTCTTGTTTTCCAGCCATACGCCGGCTTCCACGTCCGCCAGCCAGCGTTTGAACTCGTACTGTTTGAACAGCTGTTGCAGCGTATCGACATCCGGCTCGGACACCGTCAGCTCAGCGCAGGTCAGATCCAGCTCGACGTCGGTTTTGATCGTCGCCAGCTTATAGGAGAGGTACGCGACCTCTTTGTTCTGCTCCAACTTGGCCGCCATGGTTTTGGCGCCGCGGAAGCTCAGCGTGGCGATGCTCTCCAGATTGCCGTACAGCGCATCCAGCCCGCCGATGCCCTGCAGCAACGCCTGGGCGGTTTTCTCGCCCACGCCCGGCACGCCGGGAATGTTGTCCGATGAATCGCCCATCAGCGCCAGGAAGTCGATGATCAGTTCCGGCGGAATACCGTACTTGTCGCACACTTCCTGCGGGCCGAGGATCGTGTTGTTCATGGTGTTGATCAGGGTAACGTTCGGCGTCACCAGCTGCGCCATGTCTTTGTCGCCGGTGCTGATCAGCACCGCATGGCCGGCCTTCTCGGCCTCCAGCGCCAGCGTACCGATAACGTCGTCCGCCTCAACGCCGGGCGTCACCAGCAGCGGCAGGCCCATCGCCTTGACCATGTTGTGCAGCGGCTCGATCTGCGCACGCAGATCGTCCGGCATCGGCGGCCGGTGCGACTTGTATTCAGCGAACAGCTCGTCGCGGAAGGTCTTCCCTTTGGCATCAAACACCACGGCAACGTGGCTCGGTTGATACTGCAGCAGCAGGCTGCGCAGCATATTCAGCACGCCGTACATCGCGCCGGTCGGCTCACCCGCCGAGTTGGTCAGCGGCGGGAAGGCATGGTAAGCGCGGTAGAGGTAGGAGGAACCGTCAACCAGGATTAGTGGGTTTTCTGCAATCTGGGCCATAGCGTTTCTTTATCGTGATCGGACATAGGGGTAAGCATGCCATAGCTGGCCGCCGGAGACGAACCTTAGCGTGCATTGCGGACGAAAATGATGTGATTGTGCGCGAGGATCCGCAAGATCTTACCTGTGGATAACTTTGTGCATAGAAAAGAGAACGAATTATAACGCTGCGATTATCGTTATAACGGCGAATAAAATTCCTATTTAAATCACCGCGTTAAAAGAACGAATTCCGGCGACGCTTTATTACTGACATTTATTGAATTTGTGGATATAACTTTCGCCGGATTTTAATCGCACTATTAATCAAATTCGGCGCCTCAATTACCATAGCACAAGCTGGACAAGTTGCACGAAAACTCAGCAAATGGTTATCCATCGAGACGAAAAACAGTGATTTTTAGCGGCGCTTTAACCCGACGATTTCTGTTAAAATATTTTTTTGTTCATGCGCTTTGGCATGCAACGATGTACCCAACAACCGTCAGCCCATAACCATGCCAAGATTGTTAACGCCTGTTATCTTTATCATTTCCGTCATACTCACCATTCTGGTAACGGTGTTGTGTTCCATTCCCATCACGCTGGCCGGCATCGTGAAACTCCTGGTGCCCATTCCTGCCGTCTGGCGGTATATCTCGGCTTTCGCCGATTTCATGATGTGGTGTTGGTGTCAGGGGCTGGCGCTGTTATTGCGCATTAACGGGCAATTGCGTTGGGATATTGAAGGGCTGGAAGGCCTGGATCGTAAAAACTGGTATCTGCTGATCAGCAACCACGAAAGTTGGTCGGACATTGTCGTGCTGTGCGTGCTGTTCAGAAATCATATTCCGATGAATAAGTATTTCCTCAAGCAGCAGCTCGCCTGGGTGCCTTTTGTCGGCCTGGCCTGCTGGGCGCTGGATATGCCGTTCATGAAGCGTTATTCCCGCGCCTATTTGCTCAAGCATCCGGAGAAACGCGGCAAGGATATCGAAACCACACGCCGTTCCTGCGAAAAGTTCCGTCAGCGTCCAACCACTATCGTCAACTTCGTCGAGGGTTCGCGCTTCACCGAAGCCAAGAAAATTAAAAGCAATTCGCCGTATCGCAATTTACTGGCGCCCAAAGCCGCCGGCATCGCGTTTACGCTCAGCGCGTTGGGCAATCAGTTCGACAAAGTGTTGAACGTAACTCTGCTCTATCCGGAAAATAACCAACGGCCTTTTATGGATATGCTGTGTGGGCGGCTGACGCGTATCGTGGTGAGAATAGAGACGCTGCCGATCGATGAAACCCTGCATGGAGACTACTTCAACGACAAGCAGTTCAAGCGGCGCTTCCAGCTGTGGCTGAATACGCTGTGGCAGGAAAAAGATCGGTTGCTGGATAAATTGAAACGGCAATATGGATAAAAAAACGCCGGCGATGCCGGCGTTTTCGCATTGGGTCTGGCTTATTTCTGCTGGCTGAGGAATTTAACCACGTCGGCGAACTGCTTCACGTAAGCGTCCATCGAGCTGGTGTCCAGGCCATCGTTCTTAACCATATATTTGCCGTTCACGAATACCGCCGGCACGCCGCGCAGCTGCAGATCTTCTGCGGCTTTCTCCTGTTGAACCACCAGGGATTTCACCACGAAGCTGTTCCAGGCCGCATCATAATCTGCTGCGGTCACGCCCGCTTTCACGAAGACATTGCGGATATCGTCCGGCGTTTGCACGGTTTGGGTTTTCTGCACCGCTTCAAACATCAGCGGGCTCACCTTGTCTTCCACGCCCAGCGCCATCGCCACCGCCCATGCCTGAGTCAGCTGTTTGCCCAACGGCCCCAGGAATTCAACGTGGTACTTGGTCATTTTGGTGCCGGCAGGCAGCGCTTTCTTTACGTTCTCAGACACATGATAGACCTGCTCGAACTGGTAGCAGTGCGGGCAGTAGAAGGAGAAGAACTCCAACACCTGAGGCTCGCCGGTCACCGGTTTGTCCAGGGTCACATACTGAGCGCCATCGCTAAACTGTGCAGCCGAGGCACTGAATGCCATCACCATGCCAACGAGCGCCAACCATATTTTTTTCATAAGACTAAACTCTCCATTGTGTTAAAGCTTCAATACATTGGCGTCAGCTGCAGAGGGGGCTCCTGCAACAGCTTAACCTGTTCGGTGAAGGCCGCAGTCTGAGACAACCAGAAATCAGACTCCACCATCCACGGAAAACTCTTAGGGAAGGCCGGATCCTGCCAACGACGGGCGACCCAGGCCAGGTAATACACCATGCGCATCGCGCGCAGCGGCTCGATCAACGCCAGCTCGCGCTGATCGAACTCGGCAAATTCACCGTACGCCTCCAGCAAGACGTCCAGCTGCATCAGTTGATCGCGACGCTCGCCGTGCAGCAGCATCCACAAATCCTGTACCGCGGGGCCGTTGCGCGCGTCATCAAGATCGACGAACAGCGGGCCATCGCGCCACAGAATATTGCCCGGATGGCAATCACCGTGCAAACGGCGCGGCTGCCAGTTCAGATGCCAGTGCGGCTTGATCGCCACAATCAGATTATCCGTCGCCTGCAGAAACGCGTCACGCTGCGCTGCCGGCAGTAGCGTGCAATTGGCCAGCGCCTGGCGCGGGGCGGTGAGGTACTCTTCAATCCCCATCGTCGGGCGCTCGGTAAACAAACGCTCACCGCCGACCTGATGGATGCGCCCCAGAAAACGACCGACCCATTCCAGCTGATCCAGATTGTCTATCTCATATTGCCGGCCCCCCACGCTGGGGAACAGGGCAAAGAAGAAGCCGCCGTGCGTATGCAGCGTGGCGCCTTGCAGCGCCAAGGGCGCCACCGCAGGGATCTCCGCGCCGGCCAAATCCAGAGCGAACTGATGTTCCTCACCGATTTGTGCGGCGCTCCAGCGCTCCGGGCGATAAAACTTCACCACGTAACGCCGGCGATCTTCGTCCATAAACTGATAGACGCGGTTCTCATAACTGTTCAACGCCGTCAGGCCGGAATCAACGCGCAGGCCAACCCCTTCTAGCGCGTCCATTATCAAATCGGGCGACAGAGTTTCGAAATTAAAAGCAGAGTTATTCATAACGTTCGTTTGATCGCTGACAGCACGGTGCCGGGAATGAGAAATAGTAGCATTAATGGCGCATTTCACGCGCTATGCTTTCTCGCACCGCACGAGGATCAGTCCTTGATAACGCCGCGAGCGCGCAACAACGCCGTTTTAAAATCTTCTTCGTAATCTTTCTTCAGGCCTGGGATCTGATCCGTGCCGGCGCTATCGCGCATTTTCAGATGGTAAATAAGAATGTCGTCGCTCAACTCGGACAGCTCACCCTGAAAACCCGCTTCCTTCGCCAGCTTTTGCAAAAACTGCATCAAATTGAGATCGGGATCTTCCTGCCAGGCCGGGTGCAGCAGCTCGATCAATTCGTTTACGCGATGCGTTTTCATCTCAATATCGTCCAATAGCATGAATAAACTCACAAAGTAACAGGCTTACCCACGCAGTGAAAGAACCGGCTTGTCAATAAAGGTAAATCCTGATGTCACGCCGGCTTTAGCGCTACAATCAGCGCATCGACAAGGCGGGATAAACGAAATGCATAAAGAAATCAGCGGCGTAATTTTGGCCGGCGGGCGGGCCACGCGTATGGGTGGCGAGGACAAAGGCCTGGTGTCGATTGGCGGTGTCGCGCTCTATCAACAGGTACTCGCCAGGTTACGGCCGCAGGTGGCTTCCATCGCCATCAGCGCCAACCGCAATCAGGCACGTTATCAAGCGAGCGGTTTGCCGGTGATTGGCGATCTGACGTCCGATTTCGCTGGGCCGTTGGCCGGGATGCTCGCCGGGCTCAAGCAGGCTCCCAGCGAATGGGTGGTTTTCGTCCCTTGTGATGTCCCTGACTTTCCCGCCGACTTAGTCGCGCAGTTATGGCGACAAAAAAACGCGGCGCTGGCAGCCTTTGCCAGTGATGGCGAGCGAGATCACCCTACGCTGGCGTTATTGCATACCCAACTAGCGCCGCAGCTGGCCGACTACCTGGCGCGCGGTGAACGCAAGCTGATGCTGTTCTTGCATCAGATCGGCGCGCAACGCGTGGTGTTCAGCGGGCAACAAGCGGCATTTCATAACCTGAATACACCGGAAGATTGCCTGAACTGGCAGCAAGCACGGGAGCTAAAAAAATGAATCGTTTATTGCCCCCCTTACTGGCCATCGGCGCCTACAGCGGAACGGGGAAAACTACCCTGCTCAAACAGCTGATCCCACTGCTGAAACAACGCCAGGTGAGGATTGGACTGATCAAGCATACGCATCACGACATGGATGTAGATACGCCGGGTAAAGACAGCTATGAGTTGCGTAAAGCGGGCGCAGACCAAACGCTGGTCGCCAGCGATCGGCGTTGGGCATTAATGACCGAAACGCCGGAGCAACAACCGTTGGATCTGCATTACCTGGCTGGGCGCTTTGACGCCGATAAGGTCGATTTGATCCTGGTGGAAGGGTTCAAACATGAACCGGTCAGCAAGATCCTGCTTTATCGCGCTGAGATCGGCAGAGCGTTGGAAGATATGCTGGATCAGTTTGTTATAGCGGTAGCCAGCGACCGACCGTTATCCATCACGGCTAAGCAGCTGGATCTCAATCAGCCGGAAAGCATCGCCGACTTTATAGTCGAGTGGTTGAAAGGCGCAGCGTAGCTGCGCTTTTTTGTTTTTTACGCATAGCAAAAAGCCCTGAACGTCAGTTCAGGGCTTTCGGCTTTGTTTGATGCCTGGCAGTGTCCTACTCT
>NZ_JBPAFV010000007.1:0-72004 GCF_050880365.1 Serratia sp. BFP-2025
GCGGGGGCCGGATTTGAACCGACGACCTTCGGGTTATGAGCCCGACGAGCTACCAGGCTGCTCCACCCCGCGTCCGATGGATGCGCACTATACTCTCCATGCGTTTTGTTGCAAACCCTTTTTGCATTTTATTGCCCTAAACCCGTTTTTCTGCTGAATTTGCCCGCAATTTGCCTTCTTTTTCATCACCATCCTCCGTGCGGGTTTTTTTATTTGCAGCGATTCCTTTATCAATGAGCGTTTGTTATCGTTCAGCCGGTAGATCATATCAGTTTGAGAGTGTGCGCGATGAAAGGACGTTGGGGCAAATACCTGCTTGGCGGGTTGATGGTGGCGGTGTTGGCGGGCTGTTCGTCCAAGCCGACCGATCGGGGTCAGCAATATAAAGACGGCCGTCTGGATCAATCGCTGGAGCTGGTCAATCAGCCCAACGCCAAAGGTTCGCCGGTCAACGCCAAGGATTATTCTGATCAGCTGATGGAGATCAAGTACGCGTCGCCTTCGCTGTTTAATCGCAACAACAGCACTTATCAGGCGGTGCAAAGCTGGATGGCGTCCGGCGCCGACACGCGCATGCTGAGCCAGTATGGCCTCAGCGCTTACCAGATGGAAGGCGTCGACAATTACGGCAACGTGCAGTTTACCGGCTACTACACGCCGGTGGTGCAGGCGCGCTATACCCAGCAGGGCGAGTTCCGCTATCCGCTGTACCGCATGCCGCCGAAGGGCAGGGGGCGCCTGCCGGATCGCGCGGGCATCTATTCCGGCGCGCTCGACGATCGCTATATCATCGCTTACACCAACTCGCTGATGGACAACTTCATGATGGAAGTCCAGGGCAGCGGCTACGTCGACTACGGCAATGGTCAGCCGCTGGTGTTCTTCGGCTACGGCGGCAAAAACGGCCACGCCTATCGCAGCATCGGCAAGGTGCTGATCGATCGCGGCGAAGTGGCCAAGGCGGACATGTCGATGCAGGCGATCCGTCAGTGGGCGGATACCCACAGCGCCGCAGAGGTGCGTGAGCTGCTGGAACAAAACCCGTCGTTCGTGTTCTTCCGTCCAGAAGCTTTTGCGCCAGTGAAGGGCGCCAGCGCGGTGCCGTTGGTTGCCAAAGCCTCGGTAGCGTCCGATCGTTCGCTGATCCCGGCGGGCACCACGCTGCTGGCCGAAGTGCCGCTGCTGGACAACAAGGGTAAATTCACGGGAAAATACGAGATGCGCCTGATGGTCGCGCTCGATGTGGGCGGCGCCATCAAGGGCCAGCATTTTGACATGTATCAGGGCATCGGGCCGGAAGCCGGCCACTCGGCGGGATACTACAACCACTACGGCCGCGTTTGGGTGCTGAAGAACAATGGCGGCGGTCAGCTGTTCAGCGCCAATCAGTCAAACGGCGGCGGTTCGTTGTTGGCCACCCGGTAAACGCACGCGGCGTGAAAAGATTGACCCGCAAGGGCCGGATTTTCCGGCCCTTATCATTTGCATTACGAAGGTAATTAAAGCGTTATGAGTACAGCTTATTCGGAAGCCTATCTGCAGCGTTTCGGCGGCACGGCGCGGTTGTACGGCCAGCAGGCGCTGGCGGTGTTCGCGCAGGCGCATGTCTGCGTGATCGGCATCGGCGGCGTGGGTTCCTGGGCGGCTGAGGCGCTGGCGCGCACCGGCATCGGCGCCATCACCCTGATCGACATGGATGATGTCTGCGTCACCAATACCAATCGTCAAATCCACGCATTGCGTCAGCATGTCGGGCAATCCAAAACCGAGGTGATGGCGGAGCGCATCCTGGCGATTAACCCGGAATGCCGGGTGACCTGCATCGATGATTTCATTACTCCGGACAACGTCGCCGAGCTGTTGGACCATAACTTCAGCTATGTCATCGACGCGATCGACAGCGTGCGGCCGAAGGCGGCGCTGCTGTCCTACTGCCGCCGTTTCAAGATCCCGGTGGTGACCACCGGCGGCGCCGGCGGGCAAATAGACCCGACTAAAATCGACGTGGCCGATCTGGCGAAGACCATTCAGGATCCGCTGGCCGCCAAACTGCGCGAGCGGCTGAAACACGATTTCAACGTGGTGAAGAACGGCAAGGGCAAGCTGGGCATCGACTGCGTCTTCTCCAGCGAGCCGCTGGTTTATCCGCAGCCGGACGGCTCGGTGTGCGCTTCGCGCAGCACGGCGGAAGGGCCAAAAAGGATGGATTGCAGCGCGGGTTTCGGCGCGGCGACCATGGTCACCGCCACCTTCGGCTTCGTCGCCGTATCGCACGCGCTGAAAAAGATGCTGGCGAAGGCGGCGCGTCAGGCGTAACGGGCGGCGATCGCCTGCACGGCGGCGGCCAACGCCGCCAGGCCGCTGGCGCGCGTGGCGCTAAGCTGAGCGCGCAACGCCAACCGGTCGAACAGCGCCAGCGGATCCAATGCGGCGATCTGCTGCGGCGTTTTCCCTTCCACTTCGGTCAGCAGCACCGCCAGCAGGCCGCGCACGATGCGCCCTTCGCTGTCGCCATAGAAATGCAGCGTGCCGTCTTCCAGCAACTGGTGTCCCAGCCAGACGCGGTTTTCACAACCGCTCAATTCCATTTCTTCACTGCGTAAGGTTTCCGGCAGCGGCGGCAGCCGTTTCGCGAGCATGATCAGCTGGCGGTAGCGGTCCTCCCACTGTTTCAGCGCGCTGAAGGTGGCGATCAACGCGTTGGCGGTGACCTCTCGGCCAAAAGGATGGGGGGCGAGCATAGCGTCTCCGGGAGTCAAGTCAGTCGGCCAGCAGATCGAGGGCGTGAGTCAACGCGCTGACCAGCGTATCGACGTCCTGCTGCGTATTGTAGGGGGCGAACGACGCGCGCAGCGTGCCGCTGACGCCTAACGCCGCCATCAGCGGCTGCGCGCAGTGTTGGCCCGCGCGCAGCGCAATGCCTTGTTCCGCCAGCAGCGTGACGATGTCGCTGTGGTGTACGCCGGCGATGTCGAACGCCAGCAGGCTGGAGCCGGAACTGCGGAAGCTGCGAAAACCCGGCAGCTGCGCCAGGCGCTGTTCCGCTCGATCCGCCAGTTCGCGGCTGTAGCGCTCCGCCGCCGCCATGTCCTGTTCGCTGAGCCAGGTGAGCGCCGCGGCCAATCCCAGCACGCCGGCGATGTTTGGCGTGCCGGCCTCGAAGCAGTGCGGCGGTTTTTGCGGGGTAAAACCGTCGAACGACGCCTGGGTCAGCATCTTGCCGCCGCCCTGCCAGGGCGCCATTTGCGCCAACAGCTCGGCTTTGCCGTACAGTGCGCCGATGCCGGTCGGGCCATACAATTTGTGGCCTGAGAAGGCGTAGAAATCGATGTCGAGCCGCTGTACGTCGGCCGGGCCGTGCACCACGCCCTGTGCGCCGTCGATCATCACGCGCGCGCCGGCGGCATGCGCCAGCGCGATAGCCGGCGCCAGATCCGGGCAACCGCCGGTGACGTTGGACATTTGCCCCAGCGCCAACAGGCGGGTTTTCTCGTTGAGCAGGGCGGGCAGCTGCGTCAGGTCCGGCAGCCGGTCGGCGCCGATCGGCAGTTTCACCACGTGCGCGCCGGTTTGTTCCGCCACCATCAGCCAGGGGATCAGGTTGGCGTGATGTTCCGCCTCGCTCACCAGGATTTCATCGCCCGGCTGCAGGCGCGGGCGCAGGTAGCTCTGCGCCACCAGGTTGATCGCCTCGGTGGTGCCGCGCGCCCAGATGATGTCATCGGCCGACGGCGCATTGAGCAACCGTGCGACCTGGCCGCGCGCCAGCTCGAAGCGGGCGGTCAGATCCTGCGCCGCCCGATGTTGGCTGCGGTGCACGGTGGCGGCGTCATCGCGATAAAACTGCTGCGTGGCGTCGATCACCGCCTGGGGTTTCAACGCGGTGGCGGCGCTGTCCAGATAGATGCCGTCCTGCGCGAGCGCGGGAAACTGTTGGCGAAAAAGGCTGGGGTTAAAAGGCGTCATACCCTGATTGTCACTGGCTTGAGTCGATGGGTGATCCTGTCCTATTTTGCCGTCTGAGACAAGCGATCCCGTCCATTAGGAGTTATCGCCTGGCAAAATTGGGAAAGTTTGTTATGCTATTAAATGTGCGCTAATTAATCGCATCTATACAGATAAAAGGTATTTATCAGCATTTAAAACTACAAAGGAGTCCTCAATGAAGAAAACAGCCGCAGTTATCTCTGCCCTGATGCTTACGTTCACCCTGGCCGCCTGTTCCAGCAACTACGTGATGCATACCAATGACGGACGCACCATTGTCGCTGACGGTAAGCCTAAAGTGGACAACGACACCGGCATGATCAGCTATAAAGACGCTAACGGCGTCGAGCAGCAGATCAACCGCGCCGATGTAAAAGAGATGGTTGAAAGCAACCAGTAATCGTCAGGCAAAAAAAAGCACCGCAAGTTTTGCGGTGCTGCATAAAATCACTATGGACAGACAGGGTAAATGTACAGGAAGTGAAAAAACAGTAGCCTAGCTACCATGTCCGGAATCGCCGGACAATTTGCAAACACAACATCACAACCACAAGCCAAAAGTTCATCGGCGTCCTCGACACCCACTCCCTTTTCGTTCCGGCCCGGGAAGTGCCGCCACTATAGGTATTTGCTGGCGCATCCTCAACGGACAAATTATAATGGCTCGGATTAAAAAAACTAATGGCAATACGCCGTTAGCGTTTACCGATGGCTTGCCACACAAAGCCGCCCGATTTTCGGCACCGAATCATTCGGATTAATGTTACACAAAAGTAGCTAATTTAATGTCTAAACGCTTACCTCCCCTCAATGCGCTGCGCGTGTTCGATGCGGCCGCTCGCCACCTGAGTTTCACCAAGGCGGCGGAAGAGCTGTTCGTGACTCAGGCCGCGGTGAGCCACCAGATCAAGTCGCTGGAGGACTTCCTCGGGCTGAAGCTGTTTCGCCGGCGCAACCGCTCGCTGTTGCTGACCGAAGAGGGGCAAAGTTACTACCTCGATATCAAGGAGATCTTCTCTTCGATCAACGAGGCGACACGCAAGCTGCAGGCGCGCAGCGCCAAGGGGGCATTGACCGTCAGTCTGCCGCCGAGCTTCGCCATTCAGTGGCTGGTGCCGCGCCTGTCCGGCTTTAACTCAGCTTATCCGGGCATCGACGTGCGTATCCAGGCGGTGGACCGCGAAGAGGACAAGCTGGCGGACGATGTCGACGTGGCGATTTTCTACGGCCGCGGCAACTGGCCGGGGCTGCGCGCCGAGCGTCTGTATGCGGAATATTTGCTGCCGGTTTGTTCGCCGAGCCTGCTGACCGGCGATCATCCGCTGAAAACCGCGGACGATCTGGCTTATCATACCTTGCTGCATGACGTTTCACGCCGCGACTGGCTGGCGTATACGCGCCAACTGGGGTTGCAGCACATCAACGTGCAGCAGGGGCCGATCTTCAGCCACAGCGCCATGGTGGTGCAGGCGGCGGTGCACGGCCAGGGTGTGGCGCTGGTGAACAACGTGATGGCGCAAACCGAGATCGAAGCCGGTCGCCTGGTGTGCCCGTTCAACGATGTGTTGGTCAGCAAAAACGCTTTTTATCTGGTATGTCATGACAGCCAGGCAGAACTGGGTAAAATAGCCGCCTTCCGGCAGTGGATCCTGGCGCGCGCCGCCAGCGAACAAGAAAAGTTCCGCTTCCGCTACGAACAATAAGGCCGGCCGCCGCCTTGCCGCGGCCGGTGATTTTTAATGGGATAGATCACGATGAGCAGCCGTTCCATGCTGGTTTTCGCCGCTATCAGCGGCTTTGTGTTTGTCGCGTTGGGCGCATTCGGCGCGCATGTGCTGAGCGGTACGCTCGGTGCCAACGAAATGGCCTGGATCCGCACCGGGTTGGAGTATCAGGGGTTCCACACTCTGGCCATCCTGGCGCTGGCGGTCGCGATGCAGCGCCGCGTGAGCCTGTGGTTTTACTGGAGCGGGGCGCTGCTGGCGCTCGGCACCGTGTTGTTTAGCGGCAGCCTCTATTGTCTGGCGCTGTCGCACCTGAAGGTTTGGGTATACATCACGCCGGTTGGCGGCGTGTGCTTCCTGATCGGCTGGATATTGATGTTGATTGGCGCTTTGCGTCTGAGGAAAAAGGCCGAGCGCCATGAATAAGATTGCGTTGTACTGCCGTCCCGGTTTTGAGAAAGAGTGTGCGGCGGAGATCACCGACAAGGCCGCCCAACTGGAGATTTACGGCTTTGCGCGGGTAAAAGAGCACAGCGGCTACGTGCTGTTCGAATGCTACCAGCCGGATGACGCCGACCGGCTGGCGCGGGAAATTCCGTTCCGCGAACTGATTTTCGCCCGTCAGATGATCGTGGTGGGCGAGCTGCTGCGCGATCTGCCGCCGGAAGATCGGGTATCGCCGATCGTCGGCATGCTGATCGGCGTGGTTGATCGCGGCGGCGAGCTGCGGGTGGAAGTGCCGGACACCAACGAAAGCAAAGAGCTGATGAAATTCTGCCGCAAGCTGACGGTGCCGCTGCGCGCCGCGATGCGCGAGCAGAAGGTGCTGATGGCGCGCGAGAACCCGACCCGCCCGGTGGTGCACGTGTTCTTCATCGCGCCGGGCTGCTGCTACGTCGGTTACTCCTACAGCAATAACAACTCGCCGTTCTATATGGGCATTCCGCGTCTGCGCTTCCCGGCCGATGCGCCGAGCCGTTCGACGCTGAAGCTGGAAGAAGCGTTCCATGTGTTCATCCCCGCCGACGAGTGGGACGAACGCCTGGCCAGCGGCATGCACGCGGTCGATCTGGGCGCCTGCCCGGGCGGCTGGACCTATCAGCTGGTGAAACGCAGCATGATGGTACACTCGGTGGATAACGGCCCGATGGCGCCGAGCCTGATGGAAACCGGCCAGGTGACGCATCACCGCGCCGACGGCTTTAAGTTCGAGCCGAACAGCAGCAAGATCTACTGGCTGGTGTGCGACATGGTGGAGAAACCGGCGAAGGTGACCAGCCTGATGATTCAGTGGCTGGTGAAAGGTTGGTGCCGCGAAGCGATCTTTAACCTTAAGCTGCCGATGAAAAAGCGCTATGAGGAAGTGTCGCAAAACCTGATGAGCATCCGCGAAGCGCTGGGCGCCGCCGGCATCAGCGTCGAAGTGCATGCCAAGCAGCTGTATCACGACCGCGAAGAGATCACCGTGCACGTGCGCCGCATGTGGTCGGCGGTGCCGGGCCGGCGCGACGAGCGCGATTAATCGCGTTAAGCTTGATGAAGGGCGCTGCTTGCAGCGCCCTTATTGTATCGGCAGGCGCAGTTGCTGCAGGTTGCCGTCCAGCGACAGATCGGTGCGCAGCGTGGCGACTCGTTTGCTGACGTAGGCCAGCTCGCGGTGCTGTTCCAGCTTGCCGCGCCATTTCTCCGGCACCTGCTCCAGGTGCTGATACAGCCCGTCCAGGCTGCCCGATTGTTGCAACAGCAGCACGGCGGTTTTCGGCCCGATGCCGGCCACGCCGGGGATCTTGCTGCTGCCAATTCCCGCCAGCCCCCAATAGTCCGGCAGCTGCTGCGGCTGCACGCCGAATTCCTGCTGCACGAAGGGCATATCCAGCCAGCGTTTCTGGAAATAATCGCGAATTTGCACGTTCGGCGCCAGCAGCTGGCAGTAGCCTTTGTCGGTGGAGACGATGGTCACCTGATGGCCGCCGCCGGCGACCTTCGCCGCCAGCGTAGCCGCCAGATCGTCCGCTTCATTGCCGGGGGAATGCCAGCTGGCGACGCCCAACTCGGCGAAGGCCTCGCGCAGCTGCGGCATCTCCTGCTGCAGGTTTTCCGGCATCGGTGAACGCCCGGCCTTGTAGTCCGGCAGAATTTGGTGACGCCAGCTGTCGCTGCGGTCGTCCTCGTCGAATACCGCCACCGCGTGGGTCGGGCGGCTGTGCTGGATCAGCTGCTGCAGCGCATGGCGGCAGGCGCTGACGCAAGGGGAGCCCTGCACGGCGTGAATGCGGCGGATGAGGTTCAGGGCGTCGACAATCAGTAGGTGTATCATCATGGGCTGTCAGGTCGGAAAAAAACAGGGCGGCTGTTACGCCGCCCGGGATTGAGGGTCAGGCTACGATTTCGTAGCAGGGCACATAGGCGCTGCCCGGCAGCTTCATGCGGTGCTGGGCGACAAAGCCCTGCAGCAGGCTGTCCATTTGCTTCATCATTTGCGGTTCGCCGTGCAGCTTGTACGGGCCGAACTGCTCGATGGCGTGGATACCGTTTTCCTTCACGTTGCCGGCGACGATGCCGGAGAACGCACGGCGCAGCGCGGCGGCCAATTGCTCCGGCGGCTGGTTCGGATACAGGTTGAGGTTTGCCATGTTCTCGTGAGTCGGCTCGAACGGCAGCTGCAGATCCGGCGCGATGCGGATCGACCAGTTAAAGCTGTAGGCGTCGCCAGTGTTGCGGCGGTTTTCCTTCACCAGCGGCATGGCTTTCTTCATTTGCCGCGCCACTTCCGCCGGATCGTCGATGATGATGGTGTAGTGGCGGCGCGCAGCGTCGCCCAGCGTGTTCATGATGAACTCGTCCAGCACGCGGAAGTAGTCGGCGCTCTCTTTCGGCCCGGTCAGGATCAGCGGCAGCACCTGTTCGCTGTTCTCCGGGTTCATCAGGATACCCAGCAGGTACAGCAGCTCTTCGGCGGTGCCGACGCCGCCCGGGAAGATGATGATGCCGTGCGCGATGCGCACGAAGGCTTCCAGGCGTTTTTCGATGTCCGGCATGATCACCAGCTCGTTGACCAGCGGGTTAGGCGGCTCGGCGGCGATGATCGACGGTTCGGTCATGCCGATGAAGCGGCTGTTGCGGTAACGCTGCTGCGCGTGGCCGACCGCAGCGCCTTTCATCGGCGCTTCCATGGCGCCCGGCCCGCAGCCGGTGCAGATGTTCAACTCGCGCAGGCCCAGCTGGCTGCCGACCTTGCGCGCGTAGAGGTATTCGTTCTCGTTGATCGAGTGGCCGCCCCAGCACACCACCATATTGGGATCTTCATCCAGGTGCAGCGTGCGTGCATTGCGCAGGATCGAGAACACCAGGTTGGTGATGTGGGCCGAGTTTTCCAGGTTCAGGTGCTGGAAACGGCCGGCGCTGGCGATTTGGCCGTGCACGAACAGGATGTCGCGCAGTACGGCGAACAGGTTGGCCTGCAGCGAGCGGATGATACGGCCGTCGACGAACGCCTCTTCCGGCGGGTTGACCAGCTCCAGCTTCACCCCGCGTTCGCGGCGCAGCACGTTGATGTCGAAGGTTTCATAGCGCGACAGCAGCTGTTTGCTGTTGTCGGTCTGGCTGCCGGAGTTCAACACGGCCAGCGAACAGTTGCGGAACAGGCGGTACAGGTCGCTGCTGGCGGTGCGCTTCAGCATGTCTACTTCCAGCTGCGACAATAAATCCATAGAGCCAAGCGGGCTGATGTGTGTAATCAAGGTAACTCCTTTGCACCCGGTGCGGGGCGGTAGTAATCCATACGCAGCAAAACAGCATCTCGTTATGGTTGGCGTGCTGCGGCGCAGCGGGCGCTGTGCCCGGCCGCAGCCTCGTTTTAACCTTACCGCCGTCCCCGCGCTTTTACCAACACAAACCGCTCGTTAGCTCAGTTGTTGAGCAATGTTTCGCACTTATTGGCGCGCCAGGCGGCCATGCCCGGGAGTGAACTCGACATTGCTGCGCCACGGGTTGATATCCAGCCCGCCGCGGCGAGTATAGCGGGCGTACACCGTCAGGCTTTGCGGCCGACAATAGCGCATCAGATCGTTGAAGATGCGCTCGACGCACTGCTCGTGGAACTCGTTGTGGTGGCGAAAGGAGACCAGGTGGCGCAACAGCGCTTCGCATCTGCTGTCACCTTGGTCAGAGATAGGTACAATGGCCGCCAGTTTAACGTATGCGAGAAAGAATATGGACCATGATGTATCGCACGCTCTGCGTGAATTCACTCAACGTTATGTCGAGTTGTGGCAGCAAGCGCGCGGCCACGCGCCGGCCAGCCAGGCGCTGTACGGCGTGCCGTCGCCCTGCATCGTGGAGAACCGCGAGGACGAAGTGCTGTGGTTGCCGCAGCCTTTCGAGCCGGCGGCGACGCTGGAGAAGGTCGAGGCCGCGCTGGAGCTGCGTTTGCAGCCGGACGCGCACCGTTTCTACACGCAACAATACGCGGGCGACATGAGCGCCCAGTTTGGCGAGCATCGCCTGAGCCTGCTGCAGGTCTGGAGCGAGGATGATTTCATCCGCCTGCAGGAGAACCTGATCGGTCATCTGGTGACGCAAAAGCGCCTCAAGCTGTCGCCGACCCTTTTCCTGGCGACCACCGAATCCGAGATGACGATGGTGTCGCTGTGCAACGTCAGCGGCAACGTCGTGCTGGAACAATTCGGTAGCGATAAGCGCACCCTGTTGGCGGCGACGCTGGGGAATTTCCTCGATGCGCTGCGCCCCGTGCTGGACTGAAGCGCGTCGGATTCACCGCCGATCGTGTAAGAGATCTCTCACACGGGCTGTGAGAGATCGCTCTTAATTTTTTTCACCTCGCTTCGAACAATGAGATTATTGTTATCCAGATCAATTGGTTAGAATTTCTTTAGGATAACTCTTAGTGTTAATTTAGTGTGAGATGTCTCCCAAACCCTTGTGATTCCGGGGAATTTAAGCGATCTTATCGTTACCGGCATGGAACCGGCGGAGCAGGAAAGCATCAGGATGATGCAGCTTCAGGAAGAAGAAAGGGATGCGCTCAGGCAAGAGCGAAGGATGGCGTCAGGAGATGCCCAGGATGTTTCAGGATAGAAACCAGGGACACCTCCAGGACGGAGATTGAGAGCCGGCACAGGACTGTCGGTGGGTCAGGAAGGCTGAGGAACCGCGTCAGGACGATGCTGCAGGATGATGCAAGGACCACTTGGTCAGGATGGCCGCAGGAAAAGTTTTCAAGGATTGAGCAGGGAGCACGCTGTGTAGCGGGATAGCTATAAAACGAACCGGGGGCACTGTTAACGCAGTGCCCCCAACTTTTTGTTCTATCCCGCCGCGCGTGCGCCCCGCCTTAATCTATCGCCAGCGCTAACCAATTGCACCCAGCGTATCGCCTGCACTCTGCTTTTTCGGCAGCAGGAACAGCGTGGCGTAGATATCCAGCAGGTAAATCGCCGCCAGCAGGCTGATGGCGGCGGTAAACGACACCTGCGTCACCAGCGCACCGATCACCAATGGCCCCAGCCCGCCGACGCCGCGCCCCAGATTGAACAGGATGTTTTGCGCGGTGGCGCGCGCCTGTACCGGATAGGTATCGGAAATCAGTGCGCCGTAGCCGCCGATCATGCCGTTGACGAACAGGCCCATCAGCGCGCCGGCGAACAGCATCAGCATCGGATCGCTCAACTGGGCGTAACCTATCACCATCACCACGGCACCTACCTGATAAAGCACGAAGATCTTCCAGCGGGCGAAGCGGTCGGCCAGGACGCCAAACAGCCAGATGCCGAAGGTCATGCCGACGACCGTCACCGCCGTCCACAGACCGGACTTGGTGAGCGAAAAGCCGAAGTTTTTCGCCAGGTAAGTCGGCATCCAGATCATCAGTCCGTAGTAGCCGAAGTTCTGCACCGAACAGAGAATGAAGATGCCGATGCTGGCCTTGCTGGTGGCGCGATCCTTAAACAACAGACGCAAACGCTGCAGAAAAGAGAGCGGCTGACCGGCGTCTTTCTGCCGCACGAACTCTTCCGGCTCGCCCAGCGTACGGCGGATCAGGAATGACGCCAGCGCCGGCAGCAGGCCGACCAAAAACATGCCGCGCCAGCCGATATGTTCCAGCAGCAGCGGCGTCAGGAAGGCGGCCGCCAGCACGCCCAATTGCCAGCCCATGCCGACGTAAGCCGAGGCGCGGTTACGTTTTTCCGCCGGCCAGGCTTCGGCGATCAGCGCCATGCCGATGCCGAACTCGCCGCCCAGTCCGATGCCCGCCAGGGTGCGGTAGGCCAGCAGATCCCAATATCCCTGCGCCACGGCGCACAGGCCAGTGAACAGCGAAAACATCAGGATGGTGAGGGTGAGCACCCGGATGCGGCCAAAGCGATCGCTAAGGTGGCCGAAGATCACGCCGCCCAGCACCGCGCCGATCAGCGTCCAGGTGACCAGCGAACCGGCGGCCGATGAGGTTAATCCTAATTCGATGCTGATGGCCGGCAGCATAAAGCCGAGGATCAGCAGGTCAAACCCGTCCATGGCATAACCGGTGACCGAGGCCAGCATGGCCTTACCGGGCGTCGCGTGGTTTTTTTTCTCTGTTATTACGGACATGAATCTTTATCTGTGTGGTGAGTTCGGTGGGCCTATTGTGCCGCGCGGCGGCGAGCGCCACCAGATAAAAACGGCGGCCGGCCTCAGGCGCGCCGAATTTGGGCTATAAAAATGCTATGCTTTGCCGCCTTTCAGCCAGCGTGCTGGATACCATGATGAAAAGAGATCGGGAATGCAGATGAGTATACATAATCAGGTTCGCCGCAGTTTGCAGGCGATTGAACAATCCATGCGCGATCTGGCTTTGTGGCAGGCCGCTCCGCCCGAGCCTGAGGCTTTCTCCAGCACCGAGCCGTTCTGCATTGACAGCATGTCGGCCGAAGCCTGGTTGCAGTGGGTGTTTCTGCCGCGCATGTATGCGCTGCTGGACGCCGCAGCGCCATTGCCGACGCGCTTCGCCATCACGCCTTATTTTGAAGAGGCGTTGAAGGAGCGTGAGCCTAGCAGCCTGCCGCTGTTGGTGCTGCTGCAGCAGCTGGATTTGATGTTGAATAAAGAGCCGTAATTCGCCGGCGGCGCGCAGATTTTTGCCGCCCGGCAGTGTAGAGTACTCGCGCGGATGCCGGGCAGGAGAGCCGACGGCGTCTTTCGGCTCGGTTGAACCGCGGCGGTTGACCGGGGGCTGCATTAGGATGATGAGGTGCTGCAATAATGGATTTATTAAGGTTTATCCTGCGTTTACCTTTTACCCTGGTTAAGGGCGTGTGCCGCCTGCTGGGGGGCGTGTTGTCGTTGTTGGGGCGGCTGCTGAGACCGCTGGTCGGCAACCTCAGCTGGCGCGCTCCGGCCTGGTGGGCTGCGTTGCCGCGCGGTTTTCTGCGGCTCGAAAGCGGCGTGGATAAACACCCGAAGGCGATCGGTCTGGGCCTGCTGCTGCTGGCAGGTGCCGCGGGCGGCGCGTTTTACGGTTGGCACTGGTGGCAAAACCGCCCCCAGCCCATCGAACCGGCGCCAATGGTGGTTCAAGAGGTCAGCGCCGAGCTGGCTAATCCCGCGCCGATAGATTACGCCGCCGCCCGGCAGGCGCCGCAAACGGTGAGCCTGAGCTTCAGCGGCTCGGTCGCGCCGATAACCGCAGTGGGTAAAGCCGTGAGCGCCGGCATCACCCTCAAGCCGGCGGCGGAAGGGCAGTGGGCGTGGAACAATGAGTCGACGCTGGTGTTCACGCCGAAGAAACCGCTGCCGATGGGCGCAAAATATGACGTGACGCTCGAGCCCGCCACCTTGCTGGCGCCGCAGACCAAGCTCGCTAAAACCCGCTATGCCTTCACCGTGCCTGCGTTCGACTACCGTCTGGGGCAGGCCGAATACTACCGCGATCCGCAGGATGCGCAGAAACGCAGCGCGATTTTCAATTTGCAGTTCAATGCGCCGGTCGATGTCGCCAGCTTTGAAAAACAGATTTCACTGGGACTGAAGGAAGGCAGCACCACCTCCGAGAAGAAGCTGAATTTCTCTCTGGTCTATGACGAGAAAAAACTGAACGCCTGGGTGCATTCCGAGCCGTTGCAGGCGCTGGATCAGGGCGGTGCGGTGCATCTGACGGTCGGCAAGGGCATTAAATCGACGGTGGCCGGCAACGCGGTCGAAGAGGCGAAAAGCAACTGGGTCCAGGTACCGACGCTGTACAGTCTGGCGCTGAACGACGCCAGCGCTCAGGTGGTGGATACCGACAGCGGTAAAGGCCAGCGTGCACTGGTGGTCGGTTTCAGCGATGCGGTGAAGGATGCCGAGCTGGCGAAGGCCACCAAGGCGTGGCTGCTGCCGCAGCACGATCCGAGCGATGCCGAGACGGCCAATGATGCCGAAGACTTCTATCAATGGACGGTCGACAGCGTCGGCAAAAACGTGCTGGCGCAGGCGACAGCATTGCCGCTGACGCTTAATGAGGCGGAGGAGGCCTACCAACCGCAGTTCAGCTTCCGTTTTGAAGCCCCGGCGCATCGCTTTGTGCTGCTCGAAATCGACAACAAGCTGGTCTCCGTCGGCGGTTACAAGATGCCGAAGAAGGTTTACCGGGTGGTCGAAGTGCCGGAGTTCCCGAAATCGCTGCAGTTCATGTCGCAAGGCTCGCTGCTGTCGGTCAATGGCGACAAGCAGATCAGCGTGGCGGCGCGCAACGTGGCGGGCCTGCGGCTGGACATCAAGCGGGTGATCCCGAGCCAGCTGCAGCACATTGTCTCCTTCAAAAGCCGGGAGTACTCGTCAACGGAATTCAACCGGCTCAACGACGAATATTTTACCGAACACTTCAAATACCAGACCGCGCTTAACAACGAGCGGCCGGGGGAAGTGAACTATCAGGGCATCGATCTCTCCCGTTATCTCTCCACCAACGCCAGCTCCCATCGCGGAGTGTTCCTGTTGACGCTGTCCGAATGGCAACCGAACCGGAAACCGGCGGCGACAGAGGCGGGCGACGAGCAGGAGCAGGAACCGGAGGAGAGCACCGGAGAAGATCAGCCCGACGTCGGCGATTCGCGCTTTGTGGTGGTGACCGATTTGGGCATCGTCGCCAAGAGTTCGCAGGATAAGACGCGCGACGTCTTCGTGCAGTCGATTCAAAGCGGCGCGCCGGTCAGCGGCGCCACCGTGTCGGTGGTGGCTAAAAACGGCGTGACGCTGCTCAGCCAAACCACCGGCGCCGACGGCCACGTGCGCTTCCCGGCGCTCGACGTGTACACCAATGAGCGCCAACCGGTGATGTTCCTGGTGGAGAAAGAGGGGGATGTCTCCTTCCTGCCGACCGGCAGCTATAACGATCGCGGGCTGGACTTCTCGCGCTTCGACGTTGCCGGTGAACAAACGCCGACCGATCCGCGCACGCTCAGCAGTTACCTGTTCTCCGATCGCGGCGTCTATCGGCCGGGAGATACCTTCAACATCGGCTTGATCACCCGCGCCGCCGACTGGCGCATTGGGCTGGCCGGCGTGCCGGTGCGCGCCGAAATTCGCGATCCGCGCGACAAGCTGATGTCTACTGTGCCGCTGACGCTGGGCGCCAGCGGTTTTAACGAGCTGAGCTATACCACCGATGAAAATTCGCCTACCGGCGAGTGGAACGTCTATCTGTATCTGATCGGCAAAAACAACGACACCTCCACGCTGCTCGGCCACACTGCGGTCAATGTGAAGGAGTTCGAACCGGATCAGCTGAAGGTGAAGCTGGCGTTGACGCCGAATCGCCAGCAAGGCTGGGTCAAGCCGTCTGAGCTGAAGGCCAGCATCGATGTGCAGAACCTGTTCGGCACCCCGGCGCAAGATCGCCGCGTGACGACCAGGCTGACGCTGCGGCCGATGTATCCGAGCTTCGATCGCTTCCCGGATTATGCGTTTTACGAAAACCGGCAAAACAGCGACGGGTTCGAAACCGAGCTGGAAGATCGCACCACCGATGAACACGGCGCGGCCGATATTCCGCTCGATCTGAAATCCTACGCCGACGCCACTTATCAGCTACAGCTGTTGTCGGAAGCGTTCGTCGCCGGCGGCGGGCGTTCCGTGGCGGCCACCGCCCGCACGTTGGTTTCGCCTTACGATTACCTGGTCGGCGTGAAGGCGGATGGCGATCTGGGCTATATCAACCGCGACGCGGAGCGGCATCTGAATGTGATCGCCATCGATCCGGCCCTGAAACAGATCGCCATGCCGAACCTGAAACAGGTGCTGATAGAGCAAAAATACATTTCGGTACTGACCAAGCAGGATTCGGGCGTTTACAAATACCAGTCGAAGATGAAGGAAGTGCAGCTGTCGGAACAGCCGCTGGCGCTGAGCGAGCAGGGCGCGGATCTGCGGCTGGCGACCGATAAGCCGGGCGACTTCGTGTTGGTGATCGAGGATGCGCAGGGCAAGACGCTTAACCGCGTCGCCTACAGCGTAGCCGGCAACGCCAACCTGAGCCGTTCGTTGGATCGCAACGCCGAACTGAAGCTGAAACTGAACCAGGCGGAGTACCAGCCCGGCGAGGAGATTGAGGTGGCGATCAACGCGCCTTATACCGGCAGCGGGCTTATCACCATCGAAAAGGACAAGGTTTACGCCTGGCAGTGGTTCCACACCGACACCACCAGTTCGGTGCAGAAGATCCGCGTGCCGGCCGGCATGGAGGGCAACGGCTACATCAACGTGCAGTTCGTGCGCGACATCAACTCCAGCGAGATCTTCATGAGCCCGCTGAGCTATGGCGTGATGCCGTTCAAGATCAGCACCAAGGCGCGCCAGAACGGCCTCGAGGTGACGGCGCCGGAGGTCATCAAGCCGGGTGAAAACCTGACGATGACGGTCAAGACCGATGCGCCGCAGCAGGTGGCGCTGTTCGCCGTCGATGAGGGCATTCTGCAGGTGGCGCGTTACCGTCTGAAGGATCCGCTGGAGTTCTTCTTCAGCAAACGCGAACTGAACGTGAGCAGCTCGCAGATCCTCGATCTGATCCTGCCGGAATTCAGCAAGCTGATGGCGCTGACCGCGGCGCCGGGCGGCGATGCGGGCGAAGGGCTGGATCTCAATCTCAACCCGTTCAAGCGCAAGCGCGACAAGCCGGTGGCCTATTGGTCCGGCATTACCGAAGTCAGCGGCGAGAAGCAGTTCGTCTATCCGGTGCCTGATTACTTCAACGGCAAGATCCGCGTCATGGCGATTTCGGTGACGCCGGAAAAAATCGGCAAGGCGCAAACCGCCGCCACGGTGCGCGACAACTTCATCATGACGCCAAACGTGCCGGCGATGGTGGCGCCGGGCGACGAGTTCGACGTCAGCGTGGGCGTCAGCAACAATCTTGAAGGGCTGAACGGCCAGTCGGTGGCCGTCAATGTTCTGTTGACGCCGCCGCCGCAGCTGGAAGTGGTGGGCAACGCGACGCAAAGCCTGACGCTGGCGGAAAAACGCGAAGGCGTGATCACCTTCCGCCTGCGCGCCAAAGCTGTGCTGGGCGATGCGCCACTGGTGTTCGATGCCCGTTACGGTGACCAGGCCAGCCGCCGCACCGTCAGCACCTCGGTGCGGCCGGCGGCGCCGTACCGCACCCAGTCGGTGATGGGGCGCATGAGCGGCGGCAGCCAGAACGTCGACGGCCTGCGCCAGATGTTCGACGCTTTCGCCCAGCGTCGGGCGACGGTATCTCATTCACCGCTGGTGCTGACCAGCGGGCTGGCGCAATACCTGGCGGATTATCCGTATTACTGTTCCGAGCAGATCGTCAGCCGCTCTATTCCGCTGATGCTGCAGAGCCGTCATCCGGAGATGAAAAGCAGCCTGAGCCAGACGGAAGTCAGCAAGCAGCTGCGCAACCTGCTGGGCGTGCTGCGCGCCCGCCAGAACGACAGCGGGGCGATCGGCGCCTGGCGTTCGTCGCCGGATGCCGATCCTTTCGTCACGCCTTATGTGGTGCAGTATCTGCTCGAAGCCAAAGCGGCGGGCTATGCCCTGCCGGACGGCATGCTGGACGAGGCCAACGGTGCGTTGCGCGAGCTGGCGGCCAGCGGATTCGACGATCTGTATCTGCTGCGTCTGCGCAGCTGGGCGGTTTACCTGCTGACGCTGCAGGGCGAAGTGACCACCAACTCGCTGGCGGCGGTGCAGGATACGCTGCAAAAACGCTATGGCGAGGGGTGGAAAACCGATCTGAGCGCGCTGTATCTGGCTTCTTCCTATCGCCTGTTGAAGATGGACGACGAAGCCGCCGCGCTGCTGCAACCGAGCTGGCAGCAGCTGAGCAAGGCGTATGACAGCGCCTGGTGGACGCAGAACTATTTCGATCCGCTGGTGCAGGATGCGACGCGGCTGTATCTGATTACCCGCCACTTCCCGGAGAAGGTGGCGTCGATCCCACCGCAGGTGCTGGAGAATATGGTCAAGGCGCTGAAAGAAGAGCGTTACACCACCTACTCCTCCGCGATGAGCATTCTGGCGCTGGAAAGCTATTCGGCCCAGGTGGCGGCGCAGTCCGCCAATGCGGATGCATTAGGCATCGTGCAGGTAGGCAAAGCCGGCGGCGAGCCGCAGCGCATCAGCGAGCTGCAGGGGCTGTTCGTTCAGGGGCAATTCAACGCCGATGCCACCGCGGTGCGCTTCACCAACGGCGGCAGCGCGCCGGCCTGGTATGTGGTGACGCAGGCCGGTTACGACCTGAATGCGCCGCAAAAAGCGCTGTCGCGCGGGATTGAGATCGTTCGCGATTACACCGACGAACAGGGCAAGCCGGTAACGCAGGTGACGCTGGGGCAGAAGATCAACGTCCATCTGAAGGTGCGCGCCAACTCGAAAGAGGGGCAGAGCAACCTGGCGATCGTCGATCTGCTGCCGGGCGGGTTCGAAGTGGTGCAGCAGACGCCGCCCGAGCCGGCCGATGCCGGTGAAGAGAGCGACGATCGCGGCGGCTGGCAGTCGCCGCTGGCCGCGTCCGGCTCCACCTGGGCGCCGGACTACAGCGATATCCGCGAAGATCGGGTGATTATCTACGGTAGCGCCGGCACCGAAGTGCAGGAGTTCGTTTATCAAATCAAGGCCACCAATACCGGCAGCTTTATTGTTCCACCGGCCTACGGTGAAGCCATGTACGACCGTGAAGTGCAGGCCATGTCGGCAGGCGGCGGCAAGCTGGTGGTCGTGCCGGCGAGCAACGATTAGGCCGTATCCGGCGCCAGGCCAACGCCTGGTGCCGGGATGCTGAGAGCGTATGAAGATCCTGACCGGGCGCGTGCTGCAAAACGGCTTGATGGCGGTGTTTTTACTGACGCTGCTGTTGGGCGCGATTCGGCTGTGGCCGCATCCGCCTTTGTGGCAGGGGCTGCCGCAGTCTTCCGTCTATTACGACAGGCACGGCGCGCTGCTGCGCATTACGCTGGCCAACGACGATCGCTACCGGCTGTGGACCCCGCTGGAGCAGGTGTCGCCGTTGGCGGTGCGCGGGCTGCTGTTGCACGAAGATCGCTGGTTCTACTACAACCCCGGTTTTAACCCCGTCAGCCTGATGCGCGGCTTCTGGCGCAGCTATGTCGCCGGCGGCAAGATGCAGGGCGGTTCGACCATCAGCATGCAGCTGGCGCGTATGCGCTGGCATCTCAATACCCGCACGCCGGGTGGCAAGCTGCTGCAGGTGCTGCGTGCGGTGCAGCTGGAGCTCAGCTATTCCAAGCGCGATATCCTGGAAGCCTATCTGAATTACGCTCCCTACGGCCGCAACATCGAAAGCATCGGCGCCGCCAGCCTGATCTATTTCGCCAAGTCGCCGAAGGATTTGACCCTGCCGGAGGCGCTGACGCTGGCGGTGTTGCCGCAGTCGCCCAGCTACCGTCTGGAGCCGAAAACCGGCGTGCTCGGCGCCGCATTGACTCAGGCGCGCAATCGTCTGTTCCAGCGCTGGCAGCAGGTTTACCCGACCGACGCCAGCCAGCAAACGCTGTTCCGCCTGCCATTGGCGCTGCGCCAGCCTGAGCAAGTACCCTATATCGCGCCGCACTTTATCGAACAGCTGCGCCTGCAAACGCAGCAACTGGTGCAGCGCGATACCCGCGTCGATACCACGTTGGACGCCGGGTTGCAGCGGCTGGTCGAGCGGCAGGTCAATGCCTTTATCGCCCGCAACCGCAGCCGCGGCATTCAGAACGCCGCAGTGCTGCTGGTGGACAGCCGCGATATGGGGGTGCGTGCGTTGGTGGGATCGGCGGACTACTACAATCGCCCTATTCAGGGGCAGGTGAACGGCACCAACGCCAAACGCTCGCCGGGATCGACGCTGAAGCCGTTCATCTATGCGCTGGGCATGGAGCAGGGCGTGCTGCATCCGATGACTATTCTGAAAGACGTGCCTTCGTCGTTCGGGGCCTATGCGCCGGAGAATTTCGACCGGCGCTTTCTCGGCCCGGTGACCGCCACCGACGCGCTGAATTTCAGCCGCAATATTCCGGCGGTGTATGTCGCTTCACAGCTGCGTCAGCCGACCTTTTATCAGTTTTTGCGCCTGACCGGCGTCGCCAATATGGCCAACGAAAGCCACTACGGGCTGTCGTTGGTGCTGGGCGGCGGCGAGGTGACGGCGCAGGAATTGGCGAAGCTGTATGCATTGCTGGCGAACCGCGGTGAGCTGCGGCCGCTGCGTATGCAGGTTAACGCGGCTGAATCGGCGCCGGTGCGGCTGTTGAGCGAGGAGGCCAGTTTCATCACGCTGGATATGCTGCGCCAGCACCGGCGGCCGGGCGACACGCTGGCGCAGCGCTCTTCGGCGTTGCCGGTGTATTGGAAGACCGGCACCTCCTGGGGGTTCCGCGACGCCTGGAGCGTCGGGATTTTCGGCCCTTACGTGTTGGTGGTGTGGGAGGGCAACTTCGACGGGCGTGGCAACAATGCGTTAGTCGGCGCCGAAGCGGCCGCGCCGCTGTTTTTCAACATCATCGACAGCGTTAATGCCAGCTACCCCGGCCTGCGAGAACCGAAACATCCGTTCCCTAAACGGCTGCGGCGGGTGGAGATCTGCCTCGCCAGCGGCGATCTGCCGACGCCGTGGTGCCAGCAAAAAGGCAAGACCTGGTTCATTCCCGGCAAGTCGCCGATCAAAGTCGACAGCGTTTACCGGCCGGTGGTGCTGGATATTCACAGCGGCGAGGTCGTTTGCCCGCCGTATGATGCGGCGCAGACCCGCACCGAAGTCTTTGAGTTCTGGCCATCCGATCTGGCCAACGTGTTCGCCCAGGCCGGTCTACCGAAACGCACGCCGCCGGTTAATCGCTGCAAGGATAACGGCATCGCCGTCGGCGGCAACGCGCCGCGCATCACCTCACCGCTGAAAAACACCACCTATACCCTGCGTCAGTCGCAGCAGGGTCGGGATAAAATCGCCTTCAGCGCGGTGACGGACGCCGACAGCAAAACGGTGTACTGGTTCGTCGACGATATCTATCTCGGCAGCAGCGCCAGCAAAAAGCCGATCGACTGGCGGCCGATCAACAACGGGCGCTACCGCATCCGGGCGGTGGACGATCGCGGCCGCGCCGATACGCGGCTGGTGACCATCGAGTGGGTTAACTGAGGTTGGGGCGCCTCGGTTATGCCTGTATAACCGGGGAGAACGGCAGCGGGGATCATCGATAAGAATAAGCACGCCGTGGGTATTTTTACCTTTTTGATGCCGGGATTCGAGAAAGAATATTTCCCGCCCTTTCACTGGAAATAAAAACAACCCAGCGTGCTGCGACCTAATCCGGCAATGTTTAACAGGGAACGCTTAGGCATTATTCACTGATTATTTTCCCTAACCAGCGGCGAATGACTTTTATCTCGTCTGCAGAAAATTCATCTTCCAGCGTTGACTCTAACTTGTTGATTACCTTGTCACAGGATGCAAAAAGCGTTTCGCCATGTGTGGAAAGCTTAATGATTTGAACGCGTTTATAACGAGGGTGCGGCAGACGCTCGATGAGCTCGAGTTTTTCCAATCTGACGAGTATTAAGCTGACGGTCTGAGGGGTCAGTAGTGCCAATCGGGCTAAATCGGCATTAGAGCACCCTTCAAAATTAGAAATAATGCTCATGATAACGAATTGAGGTGCGGTTATTTGATATTGGCTTAATTCCTTTTCCATTTTTTGTTTATAAGCGCCGGATGCTTTACGCAGCAGGTAGCCGAGAATTCCCGCTTCGCAATCAAACATATCATTACTGTTTTTTACGTTCTTTTTCATTTTCAATCCTTGTGAGTTATCAGTGTGCTGATAACATGGCAAGTGAGCTATCTCGTATGATTATGTGAATCGCTCTGCTTTTCAATACTGGATAGGCTTTGTTCTGCAACATTCGCAGTTTCTCAATAATGCATAGGTGGTTGATTATGATAGAACCTTATGGCGTCATTGGACTAAGCCCTACCGCATGGGGCATTCAGAAAAGAGCGGATATTTCGAAGAATCTGGACCATATCGAAGAATTGACCAACGGCGCCTTGTCACTTTGCGCATTGGATATCCCGGTTCGCCTGCTGGTTTTACCTGAGGGCGCACTTCAGGGATTCACCGATGAAGTATTGGATATGCCGATGGTTGAGTTTTTAAAAGATGGGGCTATTGATATTCCAGGGCCTGAGACCGAAAGACTCGGCCAATTGGCGCAACGTCATAATCTCTTCATTATGGCGCAGGCCAAAGTCAGGGAGCCTGATTGGCCGGACATCATGTTCAACGTCGGCTTTGTTATCAATCCTCAGGGCGACATTATACTCAGACACCATAAAATGTCAGCGTTGCTGCCGAGCGAGCGTTCCGCATCACCGCATGACTTATTTGACAAATGGGTCGAGAAATATGGCCGCACGCTGCAATCTTTCTGGCCTGTTGTCGATACCGAAATTGGCCGTCTGGGCGTGATGATGGCGATGGAGGGGAACTTCCCGGAAAATGGGCGCGGTTTGGCGATGAATGGGGCAGAGGTCGTGTATCGCGCTTCACTGCCCACGCCATTTACCGAAAATGATATGTTCGAAATCTCCAACAGGGCTCGCGCACTGGAAAACAACCTGTATATCGTCGCGCCGAACATCGCCCCTGTGTACACCTTTCCCCACTCTTTGGCCCCAATAGATTGCGGTGGTGGGAGTTCATTGATCGTTGATTACAAAGGCAAAATTATTGGTAAACAAAAAGATACCAACGGTTCAAGCTACGTGCATGCCGTCATTGATATCGAGGCGCAGCGTTATCATCGAACGCATTCATCAGTAACCAATTGGTTAAAAGATATCAGAACCGAATGCGCGCAATTGATTTATGAAAAGCCAGTGTATCCCAAAAATATTTACCTTAACCATGCGCAAGGAAATCATAAGGAATACAAGGAAAACGTTCTGAGCAAACAAATAGAGATGATGATTGAGCGCGATATCTATCGTCTTAGTGTCTATGATAAATAGTTTTATATCCAGCGACATTTATCTCTCGGGTAGATGACGCGTAATAGCAAAATTTTCAATTGAATTTTAAAAATCGTAGCGCGAGGGGTGAATGCTCCGCGTTGAACATGCTGCGCCATAATTCCTCTGGGAATAACCCAATGTCTATGTGTCAAGGTTATTATATGAAACTCATTCCTTTGTCATTGTTGTTTTTATCCGTATCCTCCTATGCCGATATAGAGTATAAGCTTACCGAAATAGTCAATAGCCCGAGCGGGAAGTACCAAGGCCTGGAGCAAGAGGGTTATTTACAATTCAAAGGCATTCCCTATGCGGAGCCGCCGGTGGGTGAAAAACGCTGGCAAGCGCCGGAAAATAAAAGCGTCATGGAGGGCGTGTATTTTGCCGGTAAGTTTGGCAACAGCTGTGCGACGACGGTTAGCCTGGCCGGATTCAGTAAAATAAGCCAGTCGGAAGATTGCCTCTACCTGAATGTTTACGCGCCAAAAGACAATGAGGGTAAAAAGCGGCCGGTTTTGGTTTGGATACCCGGCGGTGGCTTAAGAACCGGGTCGGGTGATGAGTACGACGTGTCTAATTTTATCAAGAAAGATATCGTAGTCGTAACAATAAACTATAGATTGGGCGTTTTTGGTTTTTTCTCGCACCCAGCGCTTAACCATGAGAGTAAGAAAATCAACTATGGCCTTTTGGATCAACAAAAAGCCTTGTCATGGGTTCAACGCAACATAGCCAGCTTTGGCGGGGATCCTGACAATGTCACGTTGTTCGGTGAATCAGCGGGAGGGCATAGCGTGCTTGCAAACATCGTTTCCCCTCTGTCCTCAGGGTTATTTAAGAAAGCGATAATCTCAAGCGGTTCTTATAACCTGGACCAAAAAAATATCGCGCAGGCCAACGCGGTCGGTCTGGAGGTGGCAAAAGCGGTGGGCTGCGATGATGGCACGCCGGACGGGCAGCTGGCTTGCTTAAAGAAAACGCCCGTCGCCAAACTAGCGACAACGGCAATATCCAATTTGTATAACGATCAATTTACTATTGATGGCGATATCATTCCGTATACGTTTAATGAGGCGATCGCGAAAGGAAAAGTCAATAAGGTTGATATTATCAATGGTTTTCAGAATAATGAAGGGACTTTCTTTGCTGGCGTGATAGAAAACGATGCCGGCAAGAAAATCGACAAGCAAATCTATACAGCGTCGATGATGACCTTATACGGAAAATCATTCTCCTCCGTAGAGGAAACGGATGATAACACCGATTTTACGGCAAAACTGAGCGACGATCTGACAAAGTATAAATTTATTTGTCCATCCCTTCAGTTCAACGCCGAGATGGCCAAGAAAAACAGGCTATATGCCTACGTGTTTAACGATAAGACCGCGCCTCAATACATACCAAAGATGTCGAGGCCTTATCTGGCGGCGCACACCAGTGAGCTAATCTATTTCTTTGACGGATTTCATGGCGCCACCGGCGTGAAGCAGGCCTTAACCAAAGAACAGCAACGCCTATCAGATAATATTGTTTCTTATTTAAGTAACTTTATTAAGAACGGCGATCCTAATCAGGGAGCACCGGTGAGAGAAAAATGGACCGAGTTTAATACCGAACATATGATGGCCATTGAGTTTTCCGATAAAGGGATTTTTGATATAAACAATTTATCGAAAAAATACGTCTGCCCTCAGTAATTTCATGCGGCATTAGATGCAGCGCCTCGCCGAGCGTTGGCGTTATAACGGGAGGTTCCCACTGTCGGGAACTTCCCTTTTCGACATTGTTTTATTCATGCCTCCGGCACCGATGTTCAATGCGCAAACCCGCCAAATGGCTGGGTGGAATAGAGTGGTTATCCGGCATGAGGTCAATTATGATACCTCGGTAGTAAATGCATGGCACCACTATCAGGTTGATTTCACTGCGGTTTCACTAGCTTCAGGCCACATTGACTTTACTGCAGCCATTAATTTTAACGCGAGGAAAGCGATGTGATTGAGGTTTTATATCAGGATGAGCATCTGGTGGCGGTGAACAAGCCGTCGGGTTGGTTGGTGCACCGCAGTTGGCTGGATCGTCATGAAACCCGCTTTATGATGCAGACGGTGCGCGATCAGCTCGGGCAGCACGTTTTTACCGTGCACCGTCTCGATCGCCCGACCTCCGGGGTGCTGCTGATGGCGCTGTCCAGCGAGGTGGCACGCCTGCTGTCGCAGCAGTTCGAGCAACATCAGGTGCAAAAAACCTACCATGCGGTGGTGCGGGGTTACGTGCAGGAGGGGGCGACCCTCGATTATCCGCTGACGGCGGAACTGGACAAAATCGCCGATAAACATGCCGATGCCGATAAGGGGCCGCAGCCGGCGGTGACGCACTACCGGCCGTTGGCGCAGGTGGAGATGCCGGTGGCCGTCGGCCGCTACGACAGCGCGCGTTACAGCCTGGTGGAGCTGCAGCCGGAAACCGGCCGCAAGCACCAACTGCGGCGCCATATGGCGCACCTGCGCCATCCGATCATCGGCGACAGCAAGCATGGCGATCTGCGGCAGAACCGCGGTATGGCGCAACATTTCGGCTGCCCGCGCCTGATGCTGCACGCCAGCCACCTGCAGTTGACGCACCCGGTGACCGGCGAACCGCTGCAGGTGACGGCGCGCTGGGACGAAGACTGGCAGGGGGTGATGACGCAGTTCGGCTGGGCGGGGCTATTCCCTGAACTCGGCGGGGTTGAGTTTAGCGCGGCTAACGGTCAGGATAGCTGACAATTTTTAAAGGTAATGAAGGGAGTAGGAGCCATGGCTCAGGTTGGTATCTTCGTGGGAACGGTCTACGGCAATTCGCTGCTGGTGGCGGAAGAAGCGCAAAACATCCTCAGCGAGCAGGGCCATGAGGTCAAACTGTTCGAAGAGGGCACGCTGGAGGCCTGGCAGTTTTACCGTCAGCACTACGCGCTGGTGATCACCTCCACTACCGGGCAGGGCGATCTGCCGGACAGCATCGCACCGCTGTTCCACGCCATTCGCGATCAGGTTGGCTACCAGCCGGAGCTGCGCTATGGGCTGATTGCCCTGGGCGACAGCAGCTATGACAACTTCTGCGGCGCCGGGCGCGCGTTCGATGCGCTGCTGCAGGAGCAGGGTGCCACCCGCGTTGGCGAAGTGCTGGAGATCGATGCGATGGAACAGCCGGAGCCGGAAGTGGCCGCCTGCCCGTGGGTCGAGCAGTGGGGCACGCTGCTGCAATCGTAAAGTAAAAAGGCGCCGCGAAAGGGCGCCTTGGCGATGATGCGGGTCAACCGATCCGCATTATTTGCCGCGGGTGAGTTTTTCCAGATCGGCTTCGATCTCGGCAATCTTGTGCGACACCACGCCTTCGAGATGGCGCAGGTCGTCGAGGATTTTACGCTTCAGATCCACTTCCACCTGATCGCGTTGGCACAGCTGATCCAGCTCGTCGATCACATAACGCAGGTTCGGGTTGATCTCGTGAATTTCCTTGTAGCCCTGACCGGCGTTGTCCGCCACCACGGTTTTACGCTGGCGCGGGTACTTGAATTTCACGCTCTTGGCGAAGAACTCGCCCTTATCCTTGCGGAAATAGATCTTGAGGATGTCGTTGTTGGCCTCTTGACGCAGGCTATAGCGATCGACGTCTTCCGGTTGATTGATGCCCAAACTCTTCAAGTTATCGTACATACTGCGCCCTCTTTAGATGTGATCGTTATATTCCACGACTTCGATTATGGCGGAAAGCGAGATCTGCGACTGTGACTGCCAGCGAAACGCAGACAAAAAAATAGCGGGTGAATCACCCGCTATTTCAATTTAGTCGATAGTGCGCAATAACTCATTAATGCCGACTTTACCGCGCGTTTTGGCGTCGACTTTCTTGACGATCACCGCGCAGTACAGGCTGTAAGAACCGTCTTTCGACGGCAGGTTGCCGGAAACCACCACCGAACCCGCCGGCACGCGGCCGTAATGGATTTCGCCGGTCTCGCGGTCATAGATGCGGGTGCTCTGGCCGAGATACACGCCCATCGAGATCACCGAGCCTTCTTCCACGATCACGCCTTCCACCACTTCGGAGCGCGCGCCGATGAAGCAGTTGTCTTCGATGATGGTCGGGTTGGCCTGCAGCGGCTCCAGCACGCCACCGATGCCGACGCCGCCGGACAGGTGGACGTTTTTGCCGATCTGCGCGCAAGAACCGACGGTCGCCCAGGTGTCGACCATGGTGCCTTCGTCGACGTAGGCGCCGATGTTAACGTAAGACGGCATCAGCACGGTGTTGCGTGCGATGAACGCGCCCTGGCGCACGGTGGCCGGCGGAACGACGCGGAAACCTTCCTTCTGGAAGCGCGCTTCGTCGTAGTCGGCGAACTTCATCGGCACCTTGTCGTAGTAACGGGTTTCCGCGCCGTCCATCACCTTGTTGTCGTTGATGCGGAAAGAGAGCAGCACGGCTTTCTTCAGCCACTGATGGGTGACCCATTGACCGTCAATCTTCTCGGCGACGCGCAGGGCGCCGCTGTCCAGCAGGCCGATCACCTGGTTTACCGCTTCGCGCGTTACGGTGTCTACGTTCGCCGGGGTGATGTCCGCACGGCGTTCGAAGGCGCTTTCAATAACGTTCTGTAATTGCTGCATGCTGTTCTCTTTCCTGATGTTGTCGGTAAAAAGTTACTTGTATCACATTTTATCGTTTGGGGTGAGGGCCTCTGTCAACCGTTGCTCCAACTTTCTGCGCGTTTCTTGGTCGAGTGCGCGCCGCTCGCCGTCGGCCAGGATAAACAAATCCTCGACCCGCTCGCCGATGGTGGAAATGCGCGCGCCGTGCAGCGACAGCCCCAGATCGGCGAACACTTCGCCCACCCGCGCCAACAGGCCGGGTTGGTCGAGCGCGGTCAGCTCCAGGTAGCTGCGGCGATCGGTGTGGGTCGGCAGGAAGGTGACTTCGGTCGGCACGCTGAAGTGGCGCAGCTTGGAAGATGGCCGGCGCACGCGCGGCGGCTGGTACTCCCGCTGGGTGATGGCCTGCAGCAGCGCCTGGCGGATCGCCGCGTGGCGATCCTGCGCCAGCGGGCTGCCGTCCGGCTCCAGCACGATAAAGGTGTCCATCGCCATGCCGTCGCGGTTGGTGAAGATCTGCGCGTCGTGCACGCTCAGGTTACGGCGATCCATCTCTCCGGCGACGGCGGCGAACAGGTAAGGGCGATCCGGGCTCCAGATGAAGATCTCGGTGCCGCCGCGCGTCGCCTGGCGGCTGACCAGCACCAGCGGCTGGGTGGAGTCGTGGGCCAGAAGATGGCGGGCGTGCCAGGCCAGCTGATTCGGCGAGTGACGCAGGAAATAGTCGGCGCGGCAGCGGCTCCAGATACGGTGCAGCGCCTCTTCGTCGATGTTGTCCATGCGCAGCAGCGCCAGCGCCTGCAGGCGGTGGTGGCGCACGCGTTCGCGTAGATCCGGGCTGTTTTGCATGCCGCGGCGCAGCTGCTTCTCGGTGGCGAAATACAGCTCGCGCAACAGGCTCTGTTTCCAGCTGTTCCACAGGGTTTCGTTGGTGGCGCAGATATCCGCCACCGTCAGACACACCAGATAGCGCAGGCGGGTCTCGCTCTGCACTTCGCTGCTGAACTGCTGGATCACCGTCGGATCCTGAATATCGCGGCGCTGCGCGGTGACCGACATCAGCAGGTGGCAGCGCACCAGCCAGGCCACCAGCTGAGTTTCGCGCGAGTTGAGGCCGTGCAGTTCGGCGAACTCCACCACGTCTTCCGCGCCGAGGATCGAGTGATCGCCGCCGCGCCCTTTGGCGATATCGTGGAACAAGGCCGCCAGCAGCAGCAGTTCCGGGTGCGGCAGGCGCGGGTACAGCTCCACGCACAGCGGATGGCGCGGCCGGGTTTCAGGCTCGGCGAAGCTCTCCAGCTTCTGCAGCACGCGGATGGTGTGTTCGTCGACGGTATAGGCATGGAACAGGTCGAACTGCATCTGCCCGACAATCTTGCCCCATTGCGGCATGTAGGCCCACAGCACGCTGTGACGGTGCATCGGCACCAGCGCGCGCGACACCGCGCCGGGATGGCGCAGGATGGCCATAAACAGATCGCGCGCTTCCGGGATGGTGCACAGCGGCTGTTTCAGGTGGCGGCGCGCGTGGCGCAACTGGCGCACGGTGGTGGAATAAATGCCCTTGATCTCGCGGTTGCGTACCATCAGGTAGAACATGCGCATGATGGCTTGCGGCTCACGGATAAACAGCGTTTCGTCGCGCAGGTCGATCAGATCGCCGCGCAGCTGGAAATCGTCGTTCAGCGGGCGCGGCTTTTCGGTGGCGTCCAGCGCCAGGATGGCTTCGTCGAACAGCTGCAGCAGCATGTGGTTCAACTCGCTGACGCGGCGCGTCATGCGGTAGAAGTCTTTCATCATGCGCTCGACCGGCTCGTTGCCTTCACCTTCGTAGCGCAGCAGCTGCGCTACGCTGAGCTGACGATCGAACAGCAGACGGTTGTCGTAACGCGGCAGCACCAGGTGCAGCGCGAAACGGATGCGCCACAGGAAGCTTTGGCACTCGTTCAGCTCGTTGCGCTCGGCCTGGGTGAGGAAACCGAAGCCGACCATTTCGTCCAGCGAGGTGGCGCCGAAGTGACGACGCGCCACCCACAGCAGCGTGTGGATATCGCGCAGGCCGCCGGGGCTGCTTTTGATATCCGGCTCCAGGTTATAGCTGGTGCCGTGGTAGCGCTGGTGGCGCTCTTGCTGTTCGTTGATCTTGGCGTGGAAAAACTGCGGCGAAGGCCAGAAGCCGTCGCTGAAGATATGCTTTTGCATCTGCAGGAACAGCGCGACGTCGCCGCAGATCATGCGCGATTCGATCAGGTTGGTGGCCACGGTCAGATCCGCCAGCCCTTCCAACAGGCACTCTTCCAGGGTGCGCACGCTGTGGCCCACTTCCAGCTTGAGATCCCACAGCAGGGTGATGAACTCGCCGACCCGTTGCGACTGTTGCTCCGTCAGTCGGCGCTGGCTGAGCACCAGCACGTCGATATCCGACAGCGGATGCAACTCGCCGCGGCCATAGCCGCCGACCGCCACCAGCGCGGTTTCCGGGATATCTTCGAAGCCGTAAAACGTCCACAGCCGGCGCAGCAGGCGATCGATGAAGTCGCTGCGCGCCGCCACCAGGCTTTCGGCGCTGGAGCCGGCGTCGAACGCCGCCGCCAGCCACAGCTGGAACTGCTCCAGCCGCTGTTTCAGCACCAGGCAGGTGAGATCGTCGTCGCCGTAGACGCTGGGAGAGGCGGGCGGCATCGGCGCGGCCGTTTGAAGGAGATTGTCAGACATAGTGCGCAGCCCATAAAAAAGGCCGGCATAAGCCGGCCTGGTGACATTCTGCACGCGGCGTGCGCCGCGGTGCTTACATCTCGTGCGTAATGATGTTGGGGATGGTGTCATCCTTGCGCAACGTCATTATCTCGCAGCCGTTATCAGTGACCACAATAGTATGCTCATACTGCGCCGACAAGCTGCGATCTTTGGTTTTTACCGTCCAACCGTCTTTCATGGTGCGGATGCGGTAATCGCCGGCGTTGACCATCGGTTCGATGGTGAAGGCCATGCCCGCCTGCAGCACCACACCGCCGTCGTCGGCGTCATAGTGCAGCACCTGCGGCTCTTCATGGAACACTTCACCGATGCCGTGGCCGCAGTACTCGCGCACCACCGAGAATTTCTCGGCTTCGACGAATTGCTGGATAGCCTTGCCCAGGGTGCGCAGGCGGATGCCCGGCTTGACCATCTTCAGCGCCAGGTACAGGCTCTCTTGCGTGACGCGGCACAGACGCTCGCCCAGAATGGTCGGTTTGCCGACGATGAACATCTTCGAGGTGTCGCCGTGGAAACCGTCTTTAATTACGGTCACGTCGATGTTGACGATGTCGCCGTCTTTCAGCGTTTTGTCGTCGCTCGGGATGCCGTGGCACACCACTTCGTTCACCGAGATGCACACGGATTTCGGGAAACCGTGGTAGCCGAGGCAGGCGGAAATGGCCTGCTGTTCGTTGGTGATGTACTCGTGACAGATACGGTCCAGTTCGCCGGTGGTCACGCCAGGTTTGACGTGCGGCTCGATGATCTCCAGCACTTCGGCAGCCAGGCGGCCTGCCACGCGCATTTTTTGGATGTCATCAGGTGTTTTAATTGAGATTGCCATGAAATTCGTCCGCAGGTGTCGTTATCGTCGACAATAAGAAGCAGTGACTTATGGTATCAGCCCGGCCGGGGGCTGCCAAATTTCATTTCCCTGCGCGCGGCGCAAAGCAACAAAAGTTGGTGTCGGCAGCGGGTTTATGGTATAAAGCGCGCCGGCGATCCGTGTCTTGGTTCTTGTGACCAGGCAGGAATTGGCCGAAAATACTTTAACTGCACTCATTTTGTGTAAATAACACACACGTATCGGCACATCCGCCGGGGTGCCCTGAGGTGACTTGTCGCCGCCAGGGTCGGCGTTATGGGATACGTGGAGGCATAACCCCAATTAATCTATAGAGGTTTAATCATGGCAACTGTTTCCATGCGCGACATGCTCAAGGCTGGTGTTCACTTCGGTCACCAGACCCGTTACTGGAACCCGAAAATGAAGCCTTTCATCTTCGGCGCTCGTAACAAGGTTCACATCATCAACCTGGAGCAGACCGTACCAATGTTCAACGCCGCTCTGGCTGAACTGACCAAGATCTCTTCCCGTAAAGGCAAGATCCTGTTCGTTGGTACCAAGCGCGCAGCAAGCGAAGCGGTAAAAGACGCTGCTAACAGCTGTGACCAGTTCTTCGTGAACCACCGCTGGTTGGGCGGCATGCTGACTAACTGGAAAACCGTTCGTCAGTCCATCAAACGTTTGAAAGATCTGGAAATCCAGTCTCAAGACGGCACCCTGGACAAGCTGACCAAGAAAGAAGCGCTGATGCGCACTCGTGAACTGGCCAAGCTGGAAAACTCCCTGGGCGGTATCAAAGACATGGGCGGCCTGCCAGACGCACTGTTCGTTATCGATGCCGATCACGAACACATCGCGATCAAAGAAGCCAACAACCTGGGTATCCCGGTATTCTCTATCGTTGATACCAACTCTAACCCAGACGGCGTTGACTTCATCATCCCTGGTAACGACGATGCAATCCGTGCAGTAAACCTGTACCTGACTGCCGTTGCTGCCGCTGTGCGTGAAGGTCGTTCTCAAGATCTGGCCGTTCAGGCGGAAGAAGGCTTCGTAGAAGCTGAATAATAAGGCAAGCTCGTCACTGAGCCCTTATTAACCAGGTATTGACATATGTTGGTTAGGGGGGCCTGTAAAGGCCCCCTTTGCTTATCTGAATGAGAACTGTCTCCACGCGAGATAACCGAGGAAAAATAAATGGCTGATATTACCGCTGCCCTGGTAAAAGAACTGCGCGAGCGTACCGGCGCTGGCATGATGGATTGCAAGAAGGCGCTGGTTGAATCCAACGGCGACATCGAGCTGGCAATCGAAAACATGCGTAAGTCCGGTGCGATCAAAGCCGCTAAAAAAGCAGGCAACGTGGCTGCTGACGGCGTGATCAAAACCAAGATCGAAGGCAACTACGGCATCATTCTGGAAGTTAACTGCCAGACTGACTTCGTAGCAAAAGACGCCGGTTTCCAGGCGTTCGCCGACAAAGTGCTGGATGCCGCTATGGCTGGCAAAATCACTGACGTTGACGTGCTGAAAGCACAGTTCGAAGAAGAGCGCGTAGCGCTGGTGGCAAAAATCGGCGAAAACATCAACATTCGTCGCGTTGCTTCCCTGGAAGGCGAAGTGCTGGGCAGCTACCTGCACGGCGCGCGTATCGGCGTTCTGGTTGCGGCTAAAGGCGCTGACGAAGAGCTGGTTAAGCAAATCGCAATGCACGTTGCGGCGAGCAAGCCAGAGTTCGTGAAGCCAGAAGACGTGTCTGCTGAAGTGGTAGAAAAAGAGTACCAGGTTCAGCTGGACATCGCCATGCAGTCCGGCAAGCCGAAAGAAATCGCAGAGAAAATGGTTGAAGGCCGCATGAAGAAATTCACCGGCGAAGTTTCTCTGACCGGTCAGCCTTTCGTTATGGATCCGAGCAAGTCTGTTGCTCAGGTGCTGAAAGAGCACAACGCTGACGTGACCAACTTCATTCGCTTCGAAGTGGGCGAAGGCATCGAGAAAGTCGAAACCGACTTCGCTGCTGAAGTTGCCGCGATGAGCAAACAGTCTTAATGACTGTCGATGGAACCGCCGTCTGGCGGTTCCATACTATCCAGCCAGAATTACACCGGTGGCAGGCCCTGCGGCGTGATATTCACCCCAGGCGCGTTTCATCGGCTGAAATCCCCAATACTAATACTGCTTCTTAGGACAGAACACCATGGCAACCAATGCAAAACCCGTATATCAGCGTATTCTGCTTAAACTGAGTGGCGAAGCCCTGCAAGGTGCAGAAGGTTTTGGTATCGACGCCAGCGTTTTGGATCGCATGGCTCAGGAAGTGAAAGAGCTGGTCGAACTGGGAATTCAGGTAGGTGTAGTTATTGGCGGCGGGAACTTGTTCCGCGGCGCGGGCCTGGCGCAGGCCGGCATGAACCGCGTAGTGGGCGACCACATGGGAATGCTGGCTACCGTGATGAACGGCCTGGCTATGCGTGATGCACTGCACCGTGCCTATGTGAACGCCCGCCTGATGTCAGCGATCCCGCTGAACGGCGTATGTGATAATTACAGCTGGGCAGAGGCTATCAGCCTGCTGCGCAACAACCGCGTGGTGATCTTCTCCGCCGGTACCGGCAACCCGTTCTTCACCACCGACTCCGCCGCTTGCCTGCGCGGCATCGAGATCGAAGCGGACGTGGTGCTGAAAGCCACCAAAGTGGATGGCGTATATTCCGCCGATCCGGTGAAGAACCCGGATGCGACGCTGTATGAACAATTAACCTATCAGGACGTGCTGGAGCGCGAGCTGAAAGTGATGGATCTGGCGGCGTTTACGCTGGCCCGCGATCACGGTCTGCCGATCCGCGTGTTCAACATGAACAAGCCTGGCGCGCTGCGCCGCGTGGTGATGGGTGAGAACGAAGGTACGCTGATCAGCAAATAAGGCTGTTCACACCCCTTTTTCGGAGCGCGTGACGCCAGGCGCCGCGCGCTCTCCGAGTACGATTACGGGCTATACTTGAGTATCGCCTGCCAAGTAACCAGCTTCCAAGGGTTTGCAACGTGACTAATGAAATCAGAAAAGATGCTGATTCACGCATGGAAAAAAGCGTAGAAGCATTCAAAAACCAAATCAGCAAGATCCGCACCGGCCGCGCTTCTCCAAGCATTCTGGACGGCATCATGGTGGAATACTACGGCGCCGCTACCCCGCTGCGTCAGCTGGCCAACGTGACCGTGGAAGACTCCCGCACGCTGAAAATCAACGTGTTCGATCGCAGCCTGAGCCAGGCGGTTGAGAAAGCGATCATGAGTTCCGATCTGGGCCTCAACCCGTCTTCCGCCGGTTCCGACATTCGCGTTCCGCTGCCTCCGCTGACCGAAGAGCGTCGTAAGGATCTGATCAAGATCGTGCGCGGCGAAGCCGAGCAGGGCCGTGTGGCGGTGCGCAACGTGCGCCGCGACGCCAACGACAAGGTCAAGGCGCTGCTGAAAGACAAAGAGATCAGCGAAGACGAAGAGCGTCGTTCGCAAGACGAGATTCAGAAAATGACCGACGCTTACATCAAGCTGGTCGACGCCGCGCTGGCGGAGAAAGAAAAAGAGCTGATGGAATTCTAATCAGCATCGCGCAGAAAAAAAGCGTCGCCTGGGCGGCGCTTTGTTTTTTGTGGCGCAGATCCCGTTTCATCGTACTGAAAGATCATGGACAAGCGCTGTCCAAGGTTCCACACTGGAGCACCTCCGATCTCATCAGACAGTTATTCAGAGTGAACTCATGAAGCAACTGACCATTCTTGGCTCGACCGGCTCGGTAGGGACCAGCACCCTGGCCGTGGTCAGGGCGAATCCCGACCGTTTTGCGATCAAAGCACTGGTGGCCGGCCGCAACGTTGCGGTCATGGCGCAGCAATGCATGGAATTCCGGCCCGCCTTTGCCGCGATGGCGGATGAAAGCGCTGCGCGCGAGCTGCGCGTCATCCTGGCGGAAAACGGCGTCGCTACCGAAGTCTTGGCCGGAGAACAAGCGGCCTGCGAACTGGCCGCGTTGGATGACGTCGATCAAGTGACGGCGGCGATCGTTGGCGCCGCGGGGCTGCTGCCGACGCTGGCGGCGATCCGCGCGGGCAAGCAGGTACTGCTGGCCAACAAGGAGTCGCTGGTCACCTGCGGCCGTCTGTTTATGGACGCGGTGCGGCAAAGCCAGGCGCAACTGCTGCCGCTCGACAGCGAGCACAACGCGATTTTTCAGAGTTTACCTGAGAGCATTCAGCGTCAGTTGGGATACTCTTCACTGGACAGTCATGGTGTGTCGCGCATCGTGCTTACCGGCTCCGGCGGCCCGTTCCGCACCACGCCGCTGGAGCAGTTCGCCGCGATGACCCCGGATCAAGCCTGCGCCCACCCGAACTGGTCGATGGGCCGCAAGATCTCGGTGGATTCCGCCACCATGATGAACAAAGGTCTGGAATACATTGAGGCCCGCTGGCTGTTTAACGCCTCGGCCGAGCAAATGGAAGTGATCCTGCACCCGCAGTCGGTGATTCACTCGATGGTGCGTTATGCCGACGGCAGCGTGCTGGCGCAGTTGGGTACGCCGGATATGCGCACGCCGATCGCCCATGCGATGGCGTATCCGCAGCGCGTGAACTCCGGCGTGGAAGCGCTGGATTTCTGCCGTATCGGTTCGCTGACCTTCTCCGAACCGGAGCGTGAACGTTATCCTTGTCTGTACCTGGCTGTCGAAGCGTTCGACGCCGGCCAGGCGGCGACCACCGCGCTGAACGCGGCCAACGAAATCGCCGTGGCGGCATTTTTGCAGCAGCAGATTCGCTTTACCGACATCGCGGCGGTCAACCGCCAGGTGGTCGAGCGTCTGGCGTTGCAGGAACCGACGTGCATCGAAGCGGTCTTAGACATTGACCGTCAGGCGCGCGCCGCCGCCGAGGAACGTGTTCGCGCGTTGTGCAACTGAGCACGGCGATTATCCGATTTTGCTCGTAATTCACGTGTGCCGCAGCGGGGCCGTTTGTTCATGCCCCGCTGAGGTGGTATAGTCTGCGCCACCTGTCAGCGGTTATACCGTTGAATTATGGCCCGATTGGCGCCCTGTGCGTCAAGAGCGGCCCGGCCGCGCCGGGCATCGCGAGGGCAGGCTGAAAGCCGTGTCGGGCACACGGCTTTTTTTGCGCGCAAGGGCCTGATGTTCCGGAAAGGCAGTTATATTTCTATTGAGGAAATAAGTACGAGTTATGTCGTCCGCAAACCAACAAGAGGCTAATCCATCTTCCCCGGGGCCGCGCCATGTCGCCATTATCATGGACGGTAACGGACGCTGGGCTAAACGTCAGGGCAAGTTACGTGTCTTCGGTCATAAAGCAGGGGTGAAATCGGTTCGCCGCGCGGTCAGCTTTGCCGCCAGCAACCATTTAGATGCACTCACGCTTTATGCCTTCAGCAGCGAAAACTGGAACCGTCCGGTGCAGGAAGTCTCCGCACTGATGGAGCTTTTTGTCCGCGCCTTGGATAGTGAAGTAAAAAGCCTGCATAAACATAACGTCAGGCTGCGGGTGATCGGCGATATCAGCCGGTTCAGCGCGCGTTTGCAAGAGCGGATCCGCCGCTCTGAAGCACTGACGGAAAATAACGATGGCCTGACGCTCAATATCGCTGCCAACTACGGTGGCCGTTGGGATATCATTCAGGGAGTAAGAGAGCTGGCCGAACAGGTGCGGGTAGGGGAGTTGCGCCCGGATCAGATCAGCGAGGAATTATTGAGCGATCGGGTTTGCATGAGCGACCTGGCGCCGGTGGATCTGGTTATCCGCACCGGCGGTGAACATCGCATCAGTAACTTCCTGCTGTGGCAAATCGCCTATGCTGAACTTTACTTTACTGATGTACTCTGGCCTGATTTCGATGAACTTGTCTTTGAAGGTGCGCTGAATGCATTTGCACAACGTGAGCGCCGCTTCGGGGGAACCACACCTATCGGCGCCGATGCGTCCTAGGGAGAACTTTTGCTGAAGTATCGCCTCATAACTGCTCTGATTTTAATCCCGATCGTTATCGCGGCGCTGTTCCTGCTGCCGCCGCTGGCCTTTGCGCTGGTAACGCTCGTCGTGTGCATGTTAGCAGCCTGGGAGTGGGGCCAACTGGCCGGTTTTACCTCCCGTTCGCAGCGTATCTGGTTGGCGATGCTGTGCGGTTTTCTGCTGGCGCTGATGATGATCAGCGTCCCCGCTTACCACCAATCCGTGCCGCAGATAAGCGGCTCGCTGTGGTTGTCGCTGGCCTGGTGGCTGGCGGCGCTGCTGCTGGTGCTGTTCTATCCCGGCTCGGCCGCTATCTGGCGCAATTCGCGCCCGCTGCGCCTGTTGTTTGGCCTGCTGACCATCGTGCCTTTCTTCTGGGGCATGCTGGCGCTGCGCCAGTTCGGCTACGAGCAAAACCCGTTTACCGGCGCCTGGTGGCTGCTGTACGTGATGCTGCTGGTGTGGGGCGCGGATTCCGGTGCCTACATGTTCGGCAAACTGTTCGGCAAGCACAAGCTGGCGCCTAAGGTCTCGCCGGGCAAAACCTGGGAGGGGCTGATCGGCGGGCTGTTGACGTCGGCGGTCATTTCCTGGCTGTTCGGCCGCTATGCGCCGCTGAACGTGGTGCCGACCACCTTGCTTGCCTGCTCGGTGCTTGCCGCGTTGGCTTCGGTGCTGGGCGATTTGACCGAAAGCATGTTCAAACGCGAAGCGGGCATCAAGGACAGCGGTCATTTGATCCCCGGTCATGGCGGCATACTGGATCGTATCGATAGCCTGACTGCGGCGGTGCCGGTGTTTGCCTGCCTGATGCTGTTGGTGTTTTAATCCGTCGATGACGGAAAGTGAGGGATGATGGTCAGCGTGCTTTGGAACCTGGTGGCGTTTCTGATTGCGCTCGGTATCTTGATTACCGTGCACGAGTTCGGACACTTTTGGGTTGCCCGTCGTTGCGGCGTGCGCGTTGAACGCTTCTCCATCGGTTTCGGCCGGGCGCTGTGGCGCCGCACCGATCGTCAGGGCACCGAGTACGTTATCGCGCTGATTCCGCTCGGCGGCTACGTGAAGATGCTGGACGAGCGCGTGGAGTCGGTGGCGCCGGAAATGCGCCACCAGGCCTTCAACAACAAAACCGTCTGGCAGCGCGCGGCTATCATCAGCGCCGGCCCCATCGCCAACTTCCTGTTTGCTATCCTTGCCTACTGGCTGGTGTTCATCATCGGCGTGCCGAGTTTCCGTCCGGTGATAGGCGAAATCGCGCCGCAGTCGATCGCCGCCAGGGCCGAAATTTCGTCTGGCATGGAACTAAAGTCGGTTGACGGCATCGAAACGCCTGATTGGGAGTCAGTTCGCCTGGCGCTGGTGGCGAAGATTGGCGATGCGCAAACCGAAGTCGGCGTCGCGCCGTTCGGCTCGTCGCAGGTGGTGACCAAAACTCTGGATCTGCGCCAGTGGAACTTTGAACCGGACAAGCAGGATCCCGTTGTCGCGCTGGGCATTATGCCGCGCGGCCCGCAGATTGAATCCGTGCTGGCGGAAGTGCAGCCGAACTCGGCGGCGCAAAAGGCGGGTTTACAAGCGGGGGACAGGATCGTTAAAGTCGATGGTCAGCCGCTGGGTCGTTGGCAGACGCTGGTGAAGCGTATTCACGATGGCCCGGGCCAACCGTTGGCTTTGGAGATTGAAAGAAACGGCGCCCCCTTGTCTTTGACGCTGATACCGGATACAAAGCCGGTGGGAAAAGACAAATCGGTGGGGTTTGCAGGCATCATTCCAAAAGTGCTGCCGCTGCCGGACGAGTATAAGACGATTCGTCAGTATGGACCGTTCTCGGCGCTGTATCAGGCCGGCGACAAGACCTGGCAGCTGATGCGGCTGACGGTCAACATGCTGGGCAAATTAATAACCGGTGATGTAAAGCTGAACAACCTGAGTGGCCCGATCTCGATTGCACAGGGAGCAGGGGCGTCAGCCGGAGTCGGGTTCGTGTATTATCTGATGTTCCTGGCGTTGATTAGCGTCAACCTGGGTATCATCAACCTGTTCCCATTACCGGTGTTAGATGGTGGGCATCTCCTCTTCCTGGCGATAGAAAAGCTGAAGGGTGGGCCGGTTTCCGAGCGAGTACAGGACTACAGCTACCGCATAGGTTCGATCGTGCTGGTGTTGTTGATGGGTCTTGCACTTTTCAATGATTTTTCTCGCCTCTAGGGGCGGGGATAGGTTAGGAAGAACGCATAACAACGATGGCGATGAAAAAGTTGCTCATAGCGTCGCTGCTGTTTGGCAGCGCCACCGTATACGGTGCAGACGGGTTCGTAGTGAAAGACATTCATTTCGAAGGCCTGCAGCGAGTCGCCGTCGGTGCGGCGTTACTCAACATGCCGGTTCGCGTCGGCGATACCGTCACTGACGATGACATCAGTAATACCATCCGTGCCTTGTTTGCCACCGGCAACTTCGAGGACGTGCGCGTACTGCGCGATGGTAATACCCTGATCGTTCAGGTGAAGGAACGTCCTACCATCGCCAGCATCACTTTCTCCGGCAACAAGTCGGTGAAGGATGACATGCTCAAGCAGAACCTGGAAGCCTCCGGCGTCCGGGTGGGCGAGGCGCTCGACCGCACCACGATCTCCAGCATTGAAAAAGGGCTGGAAGACTTCTACTACAGCGTCGGTAAATACAGCGCCTCGGTGAAAGCCGTGGTCACGCCGTTGCCGCGTAACCGTGTCGACCTGAAACTGGTGTTCACGGAAGGGGTCTCCGCCAAGATTCAACAAATCAATATCGTCGGCAACCATGCCTTCACCAATGACGAACTGATCTCGCGCTTCCAGCTGCGTGACGAAGTGCCGTGGTGGAACCTGGTCGGCGATCGCAAATACCAGAAGCAGAAACTGGCGGGCGATCTCGAAACCCTGCGCAGCTTCTATCTGGATCGCGGCTATGCCCGTTTCAACATCGATTCTACCCAGGTGAGCCTGACGCCGGATAAAAAAGGCATCTACATCACCATCAACATCACCGAAGGCGATCAGTACAAGCTTTCCGATGTCGTCGTAAACGGCAACCTGGCCGGTCACTCGGCGGAAGTCGCGCAGATCACCAAAATCGAACCGGGCGAGCTGTACAACGGCAGCAAGGTGACCAAAATGGAAGACAACATCAAAACGATGTTGGGCCGTTATGGTTACGCCTACCCGCGCGTCGGCACTCAGCCGGAGATCAACGACGCGGATAAAACTGTCAAGCTGCACGTCAACGTCGACGCGGGCAACCGCTTCTACGTGCGCCGCATCAAGTTCGAAGGCAACGACACCAGCAAGGATTCCGTACTGCGCCGCGAAATGCGCCAGATGGAAGGTGCCTGGCTCGGCAACGAGCAGGTCGAGCAGGGTAAAGAGCGTCTGAACCGCTTGGGTTACTTCGAAACGGTTGACGTGGAAACCCAGCGCGTGCCGGGCACCGCCGATCAGGTTGACGTGACCTACAAGGTGAAAGAGCGCAACACCGGTACCTTTAACTTCGGCGTCGGTTACGGCACCGAGAGCGGCGTCAGCTTCCAGGCCGGCGTGCAGCAGGACAACTGGTTGGGTACCGGCTACTCGGTCGGCATCAGCGGCACCAAGAACGACTACCAGACCTATACCGAATTCTCGGTCACCAACCCGTACTTCACCGTTGACGGTGTGAGCCTGGGTGGCCGCGTATTCTACAACGACTTTAAAGCGGATAACGCGGACCTGTCCGACTACACCAACAAGAGTTATGGTGTTGACGGCACGCTGGGCTTCCCGATCAACGAAAACAACTCGTTGCGCACCGGTCTGGGCTATGTCCACAACGGCCTGTCGAACATGCAGCCGCAGATCGCCATGTGGCGTTATCTCGACTCGATGGGCGTGGATGCGAACAAAACCGACCGCGCCAGCTACTCGACGGACGACTTCACCCTGAACCTGGGTTGGACCTACAACAACCTGGACCGCGGCTACTTCCCGACCTCGGGCAACCGCACCACGTTGAACGGCAAGGTCACCATTCCGGGTTCGGACAACGAATACTACAAGGTGACGCTGGACAGCGTACAGTACGTGCCGATCAACGACGACCGCACCTGGGTGCTGTTGGGTCGCGGACGTCTGGGTTACGCGGATGGGCTGGGCGGCAAGGAAATGCCGTTCTATGAGAACTTCTACGCCGGTGGTTCAAGCACCGTGCGCGGCTTCCAGTCCAATACCATCGGTCCGAAGGCGGTGTATTACAACTCCAACTCGTACCAGTGCCAGTTCAACGCCGGCAGCACGACCGATCGTCAGAGCATCTGTAGCTCGGATGACGCGGTGGGCGGTAACGCCATGGCGGTCGCCAGCCTGGAGCTGATCACCCCGACGCCGTTCATCAGCGAGAAGTACGCCAACTCGGTGCGCACGTCGCTGTTCATCGATGCGGGTACCGTGTGGGATACCAAGTGGAAGAATACCAACGAAACGCTGATGTATGGCGTGCCGGACTACAGCAAGGCCAGCAATATTCGTTCCTCAGCCGGTATCGCGCTGCAGTGGATGTCGCCGCTGGGGCCGTTGGTGTTCTCTTACGCCAACCCGATCAAGAAATACGAAGGCGACAAGTCCGAACAGTTCCAGTTTAACATCGGTAAGACCTGGTAACGGGTCTCGCCTCTGGGCATAACAGTTATTAAGAATCGCAATGGCCAGGCGCCCGCCGGCAGAGGGAGATGATTCTCATTGTTTGGTGGGACAAGTCTGGCAAATTGTGTACTTCAGTGTCATATGACACAAATGGGTGATGGTAAGGAGTTTATAGTGAAAAAGTGGTTGTGTGCCGCAGGCCTCGGTTTAGCAATGGCTGCTTCAGCTGGCGTTCAGGCAGCAGATAAGATCGCTGTCGTTAACGTCTCCAGCATTTTCCAACAGCTGCCGGCCCGCGAAGCGGTCGCTAAACAGCTGGAAAACGAGTTTAAAGGCCGTGCAAGCGAACTCCAGAACATGGAACGTAGCCTGCAGACCAAAATGCAACGTCTGCAGCGTGACGGCGCTACCATGAAAGCCAGCGACCGCAGCAAGTTGGAAAAAGACGTGATGGCGCAGCGCGAGCAGTTCTCTCAGAAAGCTCAGGCTTTCGAGCAGGACAACCGTCGTCGCCAGATGGAAGAGCGTAACAAGATCCTGAGCCGCATCCAGGACGCGGTGAAGTCTGTCGCGAGCAAAGGCGGTTATGACGTGGTGATCGACGCCAACGCCGTTGCCTATGCAGACTCTTCCAAAGACATCACTGCTGACGTGCTGAAACAGGTTAAATAACACATGCTTTCAATTCGACTGGCTGATTTAGCGCAGCAGTTGGATGCACAATTGCACGGTGATGGCGATCTCGTCATCACCGGCATTGCTTCTATGCATTCGGCACAGCCTGGCCAAATCACGTTTTTGTCAAACAGCCGCTACCAAGAGCAGCTGTCTTCCTGCCAGGCAAGCGCCGTGGTGCTTACCGAAGCGGATTTACCACACTGCCGCAGTGCGGCGCTGGTGGTTAAGAACCCTTACCTGACCTATGCGCGCATGGCGCAGCTGATGGACACCACGCCGTCGCCGGCCCAGGATATCGCGCCAAGCGCGGTTATCTCGCCTGAAGCGCAGCTGGGGCAGAACGTCGCCATTGGGGCGAACGCGGTGATCGAGTCGGGTGCAGTGCTTGGCGATAACGTGGTTATCGGCCCGGGCTGCTTCATCGGCAAACACGCACGCATCGGTGCGGGAACGCGTCTGTGGGCGAACGTCACGATTTATCATGCGGTCGAAATCGGCCAGCGCTGCCTGATCCAGTCCGGAACGGTGATCGGCGCAGACGGTTTCGGCTATGCGAACGAGCGCGGCGAGTGGATCAAAATTCCTCAGTTGGGCACGGTGATTATCGGCGATCGCGTCGAAATCGGCGCTTGCACCACCATTGACCGCGGCGCTTTGGATAACACCCAAATCGGGAATGGTGTTATCATCGACAACCAATGCCAGATTGCACATAACGTCGTGATTGGCGACAATACCGCCGTCGCCGGCGGTGTGATCATGGCCGGCAGTCTGAAAATCGGCCGCTACTGCCAGATCGGCGGCGCCAGCGTGATCAACGGTCACATGGAGATTGCCGACAAGGTTGTTGTTACCGGAATGGGAATGGTTATGCGACCAATCACCGAACCTGGGGTATACTCTTCGGGCATTCCGTTGCAGCCTAACAAGGTTTGGCGTAAAACCGCTGCGTTGGTAATGAATATCGATGAGATCAGCAAGCGCTTGAAAGCTGTCGAACGTAAAGTCGGAAAAGACTAGTCATTGCCGCCCGCCCCGGCGGGTACAAAACGAAACGCGTTGGTCGTGAGACCAAAAGCGCAAAGAGATGTTAATTTGCGGCCTGCATGATGATCTCCTTTTGGGGTCAGCGCAGGCCGTGTTGTTGATGCCATCAGTTTTTAGAGACAGGAAGAGTATTTTGACTACTGACACTCATACTCTGGATATTGCAGAAATTTTGGATCTGCTTCCTCACCGTTACCCGTTCTTGCTGGTCGACCGCGTCCTCGAGTTTGAAGAGCACAAATATCTGCGTGCGGTGAAGAACGTATCGGTGAATGAACCGTTTTTCCAGGGCCACTTCCCTGGCAAACCGATTTTCCCAGGCGTATTGATCCTGGAAGCCATGGCGCAGGCCACCGGTATCCTGGCGTTTAAAAGCGTCGGCAAACTGGAGCCGGGCGAGCTGTATTACTTCGCCGGTATCGACGAAGCGCGCTTCAAGCGCCCTGTGGTGCCAGGCGATCAGATGGTCATGGAAGTCACCTTCGAGAAAACGCGCCGCGGTCTGACTCGCTTCAAAGGCGTGGCGACCGTTGACGGTAAAATTGTCTGCGAAGCAACCATGATGTGTGCCCGCAGCCGGGAGGCTTAATCCGTGATTGACCAAACCGCCTTTATCCATCCAAGCGCGATAGTCGAAGAAGGCGCCGTGATCGGCGCCAACGTGCATATCGGCCCTTTCTGCTACGTCGGCTCCCAGGTGGAAATCGGCGCCGGCACGGTGCTGAAATCCCACGTGGTGGTAAACGGCATTACCAAGATTGGCCGCGATAATCAGATTTATCAGTTCGCCTCCATCGGCGAAGTGAATCAGGATCTGAAATACGCGGGCGAGCCGACGCGTGTGGAAGTGGGCGATCGCAACCGCATCCGCGAAAGCGTCACCATTCACCGCGGCACCGCGCAGGGCACCGGCCTGACCAAAGTGGGTAATGACAACCTGCTGATGGTCAACGTGCACGTCGCCCACGACTGCGTGGTCGGCAATTCTTGCGTGCTGGCCAACAACGCCACGCTGGCAGGGCATGTGGAAATCGACGATCACGCCATCATCGGCGGCATGACCGCGATCCACCAGTTCTGCATTATCGGTGCGCATGTGATGGTAGGCGGTTGTTCCGGCGTCGCTCAGGATGTGCCTCCGTTCGTCATCGCTCAGGGCAACCACGCAACACCATTTGGCGTCAACGCGGTCGGCCTGAAGCGTCGCGGTTTTGACAAGGATGAAATGCAGGCGATTCGCAACGCCTACAAAATCCTTTACCGCAGCGAGAAAACGCTGGATGAAGCGAAAGCGGAAATTGAAGCCCTGGCTAAAGAGCAGCCGGTGGTGCAGCAGTACCTCGATTTCTTCACCCGTTCCACCCGTGGCATCATTCGCTGAGTTATGTCGAATCGTCCATTGACTATCGGATTGGTCGCCGGAGAAACCTCCGGTGACATTCTCGGCGCCGGCTTGATCCGCGCGCTCAAGGCGCAGATCCCCGACGCGCGTTTCGTTGGCGTCGCCGGCCCGCTGATGCAGGCCGAAGGGTGTGAAGCCTGGTACGAAATGGAAGAGCTGGCGGTTATGGGCGTGGTGGAAGTGCTCGAGCGCTTGCCACGCCTGTTGAAGATCCGCAAAGATCTCACTCGCCGCTTCAGCGAGCTGCGGCCGGACGTGTTTGTCGGCATCGACGCGCCGGACTTCAACATCACGCTGGAAGCCCGCCTCAAGCAGCGCGGCATTCGCACCATCCATTACGTCAGCCCATCCGTATGGGCCTGGCGGCAAAAGCGCGTTTTCAAAATTGGCAAAGCCACCGATCTGGTGCTGGCCTTTCTCCCTTTCGAAAAAGCGTTTTACGATCGTTTCAACGTGCCTTGCCGCTTTATCGGCCACACCATGGCGGACGCCATGCCGTTGCAGCCGGATCGGCTGGCGGCGCGCGCCCAGCTTGGCATCGCTCCGCAGGCGCGCTGTCTGGCCTTGTTGCCGGGCAGCCGCGGCGCCGAAGTCGAGATGCTGAGCGCCGACTTCCTCAAAACCGCGCAGCTGCTGCGCACGCGTTATCCCGAGCTGGAAGTGGTGGTGCCGCTGGTCAATGCCAAACGGCGCGAGCAGTTTGAGCGCATTAAGGCCGAAGTGGCGCCGGATCTGACCGTACACCTGCTGAACGGCCAGGGACGTGAAGCGATGATCGCCAGCGACGCGGCGCTGCTGGCGTCCGGCACCGCGGCGCTGGAGTGCATGCTGGCCAAGTGTCCGATGGTGGTGGGGTATCGCATGAAACCGTTCACTTTCTGGCTGGCGCAGAAGCTGGTGAAAACGCCTTACGTTTCGCTGCCGAATCTGTTGGCGGGGCGCGAGATCGTCACCGAGCTGCTGCAGCATGAGTGCGTGCCGGACAAACTGGCCGCCGCCGTGATGCCGCTGCTGGAAGAGAGCCCGCAAACCGAAGCGCTGAAACAGACTTTCCTTACCTTGCACCAAAGCATCCGTTGCGGTGCGGACGAACAGGCCGCTCAGGCTGTGTTGGAGCTGGCGAAAGCATGATTGAACCCTTTATCTATCCCGCTGCCACGCTGATTGCCGGTGTGGACGAAGTGGGCCGCGGCCCGTTGGTCGGCGCGGTGGTCACCGCCGCCGTGATCCTCGATCCGGCGCAGCCGATCGTCGGTCTGGCGGACTCCAAGAAACTCAGTGAAAAACGCCGTTTGGCGCTGTATGACGAAATCGTCGCCAAAGCGCTCTCCTGGAGCCTGGGCCGCGCCGAGCCGGCGGAAATCGACCAGTTGAATATTTTGCATGCGACGATGCTGGCGATGCAGCGCGCGGTGGCAGGGTTGCATATCGCGCCGGACATGGTTTTAATCGACGGTAACCGTTGCCCGAGTCTGCCGATGCGTTCGCAGGCGGTGGTGAAGGGCGACAGCCGGGTGGCGGAGATCAGCGCGGCGTCCATTCTGGCGAAGGTCACGCGCGATCGCGAAATGGCCGAGCTGGACAGCGAGTTCCCGGATTACGGTTTCGCGCAACATAAAGGCTACCCGACCGCCTTCCACCTGGAGCGGCTGGCCGCGCTGGGCGCCACCGAGCATCACCGCCGCAGCTTCGCGCCGGTGAAAAGGGCGCTGGCGCTGTAGTCTGCGGGCCTGACTGGGCTCGACGATAGCATTAACCCGGGTTCAGCCTGCTGAACCCCTTCAATCAGGTATCTGGAGATGGCCGAACCTCGTTTTATTCACCTGCGCGTCCACAGCGACTACTCCATGATTGATGGATTGGCCAAGACGGCGCCGCTGGTGAAAAGAGCCGCCGCGTTAGCCATGCCTGCTCTGGCAATCACCGATTTCACCAACCTGTGCGGGCTGGTGAAATTTTACGGCAGCGCGCACGGCGCCGGGATCAAACCGATCATCGGCGCGGATTTCCATGTGCAAAGCGAAGAGCTGGGCGATGAACTGGCTCAGTTGACGGTGCTGGCCAGCAACAATGAAGGCTACCAGAACCTGACGCTGCTGATTTCCCGCGCCTATCAACGTGGCTATGGCGCCGCCGGCCCGACCATCGATCGCGACTGGCTGATCGAACACCGCGAAGGGCTGATCCTGCTCTCCGGTGCGCGCCAGGGCGACGTCGGCAAGTTTCTGCTGCGCGGCAACCAGGCGCAGGTGGATCAGTGCCTGGACTTCTACCAGCAGCACTTCCCTGACTGTTACTACCTGGAACTGATCCGTACCGGCCGCCCGGACGAAGAGAACTACCTGCATGCGGCAGTGGCGCTGGCCACCGAGCGCGGTTTGCCGGTGGTGGCCACCAACGACGTGCGCTTCCTGGTGGAAGATGACTTCGACGCCCATGAGATTCGCGTCGCCATCCACGACGGCTTCACGCTGGACGATCCCAAGCGGCCGCGCAACTACAGCCCGCAGCAATACATGCGCAGCGAAGACGAGATGTGCGAACTGTTCGCCGACATCCCGGAAGCGCTGCTGAACAGCGTCGAAATCGCCAAGCGCTGCAACGTCACCATTCGCCTTGGCGAATACTTCCTGCCGCAGTTCCCGACCGGCGATATGAGCACCGAGGACTTCCTGGTGCTCAAATCGAAAGAGGGGCTGGAAGAGCGTCTGGAGTTCCTGTTCCCCGATCCTGAAGTGCGCGCGCAGCGCCGCCCGGAATACGACGAGCGTCTGGACGTCGAGCTGAAGGTGATCAACCAGATGGGGTTCCCCGGCTACTTCCTGATCGTTATGGAGTTTATCCAGTGGTCGAAGGACAACAATGTGCCGGTTGGCCCGGGGCGCGGCTCCGGCGCCGGTTCGCTGGTGGCCTATGCGTTGAAAATCACCGACCTCGATCCGCTGGAGTTCGACCTGCTGTTTGAACGCTTTCTGAACCCGGAACGTGTTTCGATGCCCGACTTCGACGTCGACTTCTGCATGGAGAAGCGCGATCAGGTGATAGAGCACGTGGCGGAGATGTACGGCCGCGAAGCGGTATCGCAGATCATCACCTTCGGTACCATGGCGGCGAAAGCGGTTATCCGCGACGTGGGCCGGGTGCTGGGGCACCCGTACGGTTTCGTCGATCGCATCTCCAAGCTGGTGCCGCCGGATCCGGGCATGACGCTGGAAAAAGCCTTCGCCGCCGAACCGCAGCTGCCTGAAATTTACGAGGCCGACGAAGAGGTCAAGGCGCTGATCGACATGGCGCGCAAGCTGGAAGGGGTAACGCGCAACGCTGGTAAACACGCCGGTGGCGTGGTGATCGCGCCGACCAAGATCACCGACTTCGCGCCGCTGTACTGCGACGCCGAAGGGCACCACCCGGTGACCCAGTTCGACAAGAACGACGTGGAATACGCCGGGCTGGTGAAGTTCGACTTCCTCGGTCTGCGTACCCTGACCATCATCGACTGGGCGCTGGAGATGATCAACGCCCGGCGCGCCAAGACCGGGCTGGAACCGATCGACATCGCCGCCATTCCGCTCGACGACAAGAAAAGCTTCGACATGCTGCAGCGCTCGGAAACCACGGCGGTGTTCCAGCTTGAATCGCGCGGCATGAAAGACCTGATCAAACGTCTGAAGCCCGACTGCTTCGAAGACATGATCGCACTGGTAGCGCTGTTCCGCCCGGGGCCGCTGCAGTCGGGCATGGTAGATAACTTCATCGACCGCAAGCACGGCCGCGAAGAGATCTCCTACCCGGATATCCAGTGGCAGCACGAGTCGCTCAAGCCGGTACTGGAACCGACCTACGGCATCATCCTGTATCAGGAACAGGTGATGCAGATTGCCCAGGTGCTGGCGGGCTATACCCTGGGCGGCGCAGACATGCTGCGTCGTGCGATGGGTAAAAAGAACCCAGTCGAAATGGCCAAGCAGCGTGGCGGCTTTGAAGACGGCGCGAAATCGCGCGGCATCGACGGCGAACTGTCGGTGAAGATCTTCGATCTGGTGGAAAAATTCGCCGGTTACGGCTTTAACAAATCGCACTCCGCCGCCTATGCGCTGGTCTCTTACCAGACGCTGTGGCTGAAGGCGCACTACCCGGCCGAGTTTATGGCGGCGGTAATGACCGCCGATATGGACAACACCGACAAAGTGGTGGGGCTGGTGGACGAATGTTGGCGTATGGGGCTGAAGATCCTGCCGCCGGACATCAACAGCGGCCTTTATCACTTCCACGTTAACGACGACGGCGAGATCGTTTACGGCATCGGCGCCATCAAGGGCGTGGGGGAAGGGCCGATCGAGGCGATTATCGAGGCGCGCAACAGCGGCGAGCAAGGTTACTTCAAAGACCTGTTCGACCTGTGCGCGCGCTCCGACATCAAGAAACTGAACCGCCGCATTCTGGAGAAACTGATCATGTCCGGGGCGTTCGATCGCCTTGGGCCGCACCGCGCCGCGCTGATGAATTCGCTTGGCGATGCGTTGAAAGCGGCGGATCAGCATGCGAAAGCCGAAGCTATCGGCCAGGTGGATATGTTTGGCGTGCTGGCGGAAGCGCCGGAGCAGGTGGAGCAATCCTACGCCAATATCGCGCCCTGGCCGGAGCAGGTGGTGCTGGACGGTGAACGGGAGACGCTGGGGCTGTACCTCACCGGCCACCCGATCACCCAGTACCTGAAGGAGATCGAACGTTACGCCGGTGGCCAGCGTTTGAAAGACATGCACCCGACGGACCGGGGCAAAATGACTACCGCCGTCGGGCTGGTGGTCGCCGCGCGGGTGATGGTGACCAAGCGCGGCAACCGTATCGGCATCTGCACGCTGGATGACCGTTCGGGCCGTCTGGAAGTGATGCTATTCACCGAAGCGTTAGAAAAATACCAGCATTTGTTGGAAAAAGACCGTATCCTTATCGCCAGTGGACAGGTCAGCTTTGATGACTTTAGCGGCGGGCTTAAAATGATGGCCCGCGAGGTAATGGACATCAGTGAAGCCCGGGAAAAATATGCTCGCGGGCTTGCTATCTCGCTGACTGACAGGCAAATTGATGACCAGCTTTTGAACCGTCTCCGTCAGTCGTTGGAACCCCATCGCTCGGGGACGATTCCAGTGCATCTCTACTATCAACGGGAAGATGCGCGAGCCAAGCTGCGTTTTGGCGCAACCTGGCGCGTGACGCCCACCGACCGCTTGTTGATAGACTTGCGGACGTTGGTAGGCAATGAGCAGGTGGACTTGGAATTTGACTAAAATAGGAATGCTATGAGTCTGAATTTTCTTGATTTTGAACAGCCGATTGCAGAGCTGGAAGCGAAAATTGACTCGCTGACTGCAGTCAGCCGTCAAGACGAAAAATTAGATATTAATCTGGACGAAGAGGTTCAGCGCCTGCGTGAAAAGAGCGTTGAGCTGACGCGCAAGATTTTTGCCGATCTTGGGGCTTGGCAGATTGCCCAATTGGCACGCCACCCGCGCCGTCCTTATACCCTGGATTATATCAAACACATCTTTACCGACTTCGAAGAGTTGGCGGGCGATCGCGCTTACGCCGACGACAAAGCGATCGTCGGCGGCATTGCGCGCCTGGATGGTCGTCCGGTGATGATCATCGGGCACCAGAAAGGCCGCGAAACCAAAGAGAAGATCCGCCGCAACTTCGGCATGCCGGCGCCGGAAGGCTACCGTAAGGCGCTGCGCCTGATGGAAATGGCCGCACGCTTCAAGATGCCGCTCATTACCTTTATCGATACCCCGGGCGCTTATCCGGGCGTGGGTGCGGAAGAACGTGGCCAGTCGGAAGCCATCGCGCGCAACCTGCGCGAGATGTCGCGCCTGAACATCCCGGTCATCTGCACCGTCATCGGCGAAGGCGGCTCCGGCGGCGCGCTGGCGATCGGCGTGGGCGACAAGGTGAACATGCTGCAGTACAGCACCTATTCGGTGATTTCGCCGGAAGGCTGCGCCTCCATCCTGTGGAAGAGCGCCGACAAGGCGCCGCTGGCCGCAGAAGCGATGGGCATCACTGCGCCGCGTCTGAAAGAACTGAAGTTGATCGACTCGGTGATCCCGGAGCCGCTGGGTTCCGCGCACCGCGACGTGCCGGCGATGGCGGCCGCGCTGAAAGCGCAGCTGTTGGCCGACCTGAAAGATCTGGACGGTCTGAACGACGAAGAGTTGCTCAACCGTCGCTATCAGCGTCTGATGAACTACGGCTATTGCTGAGTTCTGTTGTTCGCTGCAAGAAACCGCCTTCGGGCGGTTTTTTTTTGGCTACACACCGCCGGATTTTCGTGGTGTTATAGAGACTTGGCCGTTAACTGACAGGAGCTGCCGATGAATATCATCGCCATCATGGGCCCGACGGGCGTCTACTACAAAGATGAGCCGATTCGCGAGCTCCACGCTGCGCTGGCCGCCATGGGATTCCAGCTGGTGTATCCTAAAAACAGCGGTGACCTGCTGAAGCTGATCGAAGCCAACGCCCGCATCTGCGGGGTGATCTTCGACTGGGACGACTACAGCCTGGAGCTGTGCAGCGAGATCAACGAGCTGAACGAATACCTGCCGCTGTACGCCTTTATCAATACCCACTCCACCTTCGACGTCAGCCTGCATGAAATGCGCATGGTGCTCTATTTCTTCGAGTACGGTCTGAATGCGGCGGACGATATCGCGCAGCGCATCCAGCAGTACACGGCGGAATACATCGACACCATTACGCCGCCGCTGACCAAGGCGCTGTTCAACTACGTGCGCGAAGGCAAGTACACGTTCTGCACGCCGGGCCACATGGCTGGCACCGCGTTCCAGAAAAGCCCGGTGGGCTGCCTGTTCTATGACTTCTTCGGCGCCAATACCCTGAAGGCCGACATTTCGATTTCGGTCACCGAGCTCGGCTCGCTGCTGGATCACACCGGCCCGCACCTCGAGGCCGAAGAGTATATCGCGCGCACCTTCAACGCCGAGCAGAGCTATCTGGTCACCAACGGCACCTCCACCGCCAACAAGATCGTCGGCATGTATTCGGCGCCGGCGGGCAGCACGGTGCTGATCGACCGTAACTGCCACAAATCGCTGTGCCACCTGCTGATGATGAGCGATATCGTGCCGATCTACCTGCGCCCGCTGCGCAACGCCTACGGCATCCTCGGCGGTATTCCGCAGCGCGAGTTCACCCGCGCCAGCATCGCCGCCCGGGTGCAGGAGACCCAGAACGCCACCTGGCCGGTACACGCGGTGATCACCAATTCCACCTATGACGGCCTGCTGTACAACACCGACTACATCAAGCAGACGCTGGAGGTGCCGTCGATCCACTTCGATTCCGCCTGGGTGCCTTACACCAACTTCCACCCGATTTACGACGGCAAAAGCGGCATGAGCGGCGAGCGGGTGCCCGGTAAGGTGATTTACGAAACCCAGTCGACGCACAAGCTGCTGGCGGCCTTCTCGCAGGCTTCGATGATTCATATCAAGGGCGACTACGACGAAAGCACCTTCAACGAAGCCTACATGATGCACACCACCACTTCGCCGCACTACGGCATCGTGGCGTCGATGGAGACCGCTGCCGCCATGCTGCGCGGCAACCCGGGGCGGCGTTTGATCAACCGTTCGGTGGAGCGCGCGTTGCATTTCCGCCGTGAAGTACAGCGGCTGCGCGAGGAGAGCGACAGCTGGTTCTTCGATATATGGCAGCCGGAAGAGATCGATGAGGCGCAGTGCTGGCCGCTGGATCCCGACGACAACTGGCACGGTTTCGGCCAGACCGATCGCGATCATATGTATCTTGATCCGATCAAGGTGACGATCCTCACGCCGGGCATGAACGAGCTGGGCGCGCTGGAGGAGGAGGGGATCCCGGCGGCGCTGGTGGCGAAGTACCTCGACGAGCGCGGCATCGTGGTGGAGAAGACCGGGCCTTACAACCTGCTGTTCCTGTTCAGCATCGGCATCGATAAAACCAAGGCGATGAGCCTGCTGCGCGGGCTGACCGATTTCAAGCGCGCCTACGATCTCAACCTGCGGGTGAAGAACATGCTGCCGGATCTGTATGCCGAAGATCCGGATTTTTATCGCCATATGCGCATTCAGGATCTGGCCGCCGGCATCCATCGCCTGATCTGCCAACACGATCTGCCGCGCCTGATGCAGCGGGCGTTCGACGTGCTGCCGGAAATGAAGCTGACGCCGCACCAGATGTTCCAGGAGCAGGTGCGCGGCAATGTGGAAACTTGCGAGCTGGATCAGTTGGTGGGCAAGGTGGCGGCCAATATGATCCTGCCTTATCCGCCGGGCGTGCCGCTGGTGATGCCGGGGGAAATGATCACCGAAGAGAGCCGGGCGGTACTCGATTTCCTGCTGATGCTGTGTTCGATCGGCGAGCGTTACCCCGGCTTTGAAACCGACATCCACGGTGCCAAACTGACGGAAGACGGGCGTTATCTGGTGAAGGTGCTGAAAGCGCCGCAGCCATAATGGCATAAAGCGCCCGGCGGTTTGGCAAGATGCGCCGGGCTTTCTCATTGACGGCATTGCCGCCGCCGGATACCGTGCCCCACCAAAACGAACAGAAGAGGGTTTCTATGCTGGCGTTACGTCAGGTGCATCACATCGCGATCATTGGCGCGGACTACGCTGCCAGCAAGCGTTTTTACTGCGACATTCTCGGGTTTACCCTGCTGAGCGAAGTCTACCGTGCGGAGCGCGACTCCTGGAAAGCGGATCTGGCGCTCAACGGGCAATACACCATCGAGCTGTTTTCTTTCCCTTCGCCGCCGGCCCGGGTCAGCCGCCCGGAGGCTTGCGGCCTGCGCCATCTGGCGTTCAGCGTTGACGATATCGAGCAGGCTATCGCCCATCTGCAGGCGGCTGGCGTCGCTTGTGAACCGCTGCGCGTCGATCCTTACACCCAATCTCGCTTTACCTTTTTCAGCGATCCCGATGGTTTACCGTTAGAATTATACGAGAGTTAACGGCTTAATCGCCTCCCGGCGGCCACAGCCGGGGGCGGTTATGCTATGATCGCGCCCTTGCCCTACATGCCTACAGAGTTATTTCCGCCATGCAAGAGCCTGCTTTTCGCGTCGGGGAGTGGCTGGTTACCCCTGCCGACAACACTATCAGCCGCGACGGCCGCCAAAAAACGCTGGAACCGCGCCTGATCGACATGCTGTGCTATTTCGCCCGGCATCCTGACGTGGTGCTGAGCCGCGACGAGCTGATCGACAATGTCTGGACGCGCAATATCGTCACCAACCACGTGGTGACCCAATGCATTTCAGAACTGCGCAAATACCTGAAAGACGGCGACAGCGACAGTCAGGAATACATTATTACCGTGCCCAAACGCGGTTATAAGTTGGCGGCTTCGGTGATCTGGTGTGAAGAAGAGGAGCCGCAGCCCGCTTTGGCTCAGGCGCCGCAGATCGCGGTGATCATGCATGAGCCGGAAGACGGCAGCGATGATGAAGAGGATACGCCGTATGTGCCGCCGCGCCGGATGAGCGCGCCGGCTGCTGCGCCCGGCGAGAAGAAGCCGCGTTTTTATCGCCGCTCGACGTTCTGGGTGTGGCTGGCGTTTCTGAGTGCGCTAAGCGTCTGCGTGGCGTTTGTCGGCATCGCCACGCTGTCGCAGCGCGTGCCGGTCTCCAGCATGCCGGTGCTGCTCAACCCGCGCGATATCGATATCCGCATTCAGGGCGGCGAGAGCTGCAGCAACTGGATGCCGCAGCTCTCTTATGTGGTGGGCGTCAGCGAGCTGATTACCGATTCGTTGAACACTTACTCGACCTTCCTGGTGCACGACCAGACCAACTACAACTATTCCGGCCCCAGCAATTCGGGCAAGTCGCTGTATATCGAGTTCGTTAATCAGCGCCACTACCGCGCCCAGCAGTGTTTCCTGTCCGTGCGGCTGGTGGATAACGCCGACAGTTCGATCATGTTGGACAAGCGTTACTTCATCACCGCCGATAACCAGCTGAAGATCCAAAGCGACTTCCTCTCCAGCCTGTCCGCGGCGCTGAAACAGCCCTGGCCGCCGCAGCTGGAGCAGCGTCTGGCGCAGCTGTTGCCCGACAACGGACCGCTGCTGCAGCGTTTCTACCAGGCACATCAATTGTTGATCCACGGTGACGCCGATTCGTTGACCCGCGCCAGCGTTCAGTTGAGCGATCTGATTAAAAGCGCGCCGAATTTCCACTACCTGCTGGCGGAAAAAGCGCTGGTGGATGTGCTGCGCAATTCTTATCAACCGTTCGACAGCCAGGCATTGGCGCAATTGCGGGCCGATATCAGCCATCTGGCGACGCTCCCCGAATTGAAGAACACGCCGATTATGCAGCAGGTTCTGGCGGTAGATGCCTTGACGCAGGGGCGCATTGACGAAGCGCACCGGGCTATCGATCTGGGGATTGAGCTGCAAATGTCGTGGCTGAACTATGTGCTGTTGGGCAAGGTGTATGAAATGCAGGGGCAGAACCATTTGGCGGCGGACTCTTATATCACTGCCTTCAACCTGCGTCCCGGCGAAGATACATTGCATTGGATCACCAACGGCGTATTCCAGACGTCATTGACCAACGTCGTGCCTTATTTAAATAACTATCAGCGCCAATAATTAACCGATATCACGCCGCCATTATTCTTTGGGGATCATGGTGGCGTTATTTATTGGTGAAGGCATGTTGCATGAATGTATTATTTTGCTGCGCGATATTATCTCTTTTTTGCCGTTTGTTATTCGCTTTTAACCTTTGCATCTTATTGTTTTGAAATGATGTTTATCTTTTCTTTAGCTTACCTTTTTATCTTGATGTGTTAATGAAAAACCTCAAATTATCATTTGTATGATCATGAGCGTAATCTCACTTTATCTTTAGGACTTTATTCCCGTCGATGGTTAGCATCCTGACTATCAAGCCGGCTCATTAAAATATTTTATTTATGGGTGTGGCTTATAAGAAACGTAAATCAGGAGAAACTGACCATGGCTTCACCCAAGAAAATAGGGCTTATTGCCTGCACCGGCGTCGTCGCCGGTAATATGATGGGGAGCGGGATTGCCTTATTGCCCGCCAACCTGGCGAGTCTCGGATCCATCGCCATCTGGGGATGGGTGATCTCGATTATCGGGGCGATGTCGTTGGCCTATGTGTATGCCCGCCTCGCCACCAAAAACCCGCAGCAGGGCGGCCCTATCGCCTATGCCGGTGAAATTTCTCCGGCCTTCGGTTTCCAGACCGGCGTGCTTTATTACCATGCCAACTGGATCGGTAACCTGGCCATCGGCATTACCGCCGTTTCTTATCTCTCCACCTTCTTCCCGGCGCTGAACAACCCGGTGCCCGCCGGTATTGCCTGTATCGCCATCGTGTGGATCTTCACCTTCGTGAACATGCTGGGCGGGACCTGGGTCAGCCGTTTGACCACCCTGGGCCTGGTGTTGGTGCTGATCCCGGTGATCGTGACCGCCACCATCGGCTGGCACTGGTTTGACGCCGCTACCTACCAGGCTAACTGGAACACCTCCGGCACCACCGACAGCCATGCGGTCATCAAAAGTATCCTGCTGTGCCTGTGGGCGTTCATCGGCGTGGAATCCGCGGCGGTCAGCACCGGCATGGTGAAAAACCCGAAACGCACCGTACCGCTGGCGACCATGCTCGGCACCGGTCTGGCGGGCATCATCTATATCGCCGCCACCCAGGTGATCAGCGGCATGTTCCCGGCGTCTGAAATGGCCGCCAGCGGCGCGCCGTTCGCCATCAGCGCCTCGGCGATTATGGGTAACTGGGCGGCGCCGATGGTTTCTGCCTTCACCGCCTTCGCCTGCCTGACCTCGCTCGGTTCGTGGATGATGCTGGTCGGCCAGGCCGGGGTACGCGCCGCCAACGACGGCAATTTCCCGAAAGTGTACGGCGAGCTGGATAAAAACGGCATTCCGAAGAAAGGCCTGCTGCTGGCCGGTTGCAAAATGACCGCGCTGATGGTGCTGATCACCCTGATGAGCTCCGCCGGCGGCAAAGCGTCCGACCTGTTCGGCGAGCTGACCGGTATCGCGGTGCTGCTGACCATGCTGCCTTACTTCTACTCCTGCGTAGACCTGATCCGCTTTGAAGGGGTCAACGTACGCAACCTGCTGAGCCTGATCGCTTCAGTGTGCGGCTGCGGCTTCTGCTTCATCGCGCTGATGGGCGCCAACTCTTTCGAACTGTCCGGCACCTTTATCATCAGCCTGATTATCCTGATGTTCTACGCCCGGAAAATGAATACCCGCCAGGCTGCCAGCGCAGCGGCGGTCGATGAAAACACCACGGCCAAAGCGCACTGATTCGCGTCCGCTGACCGACTGAATTTACCCAGCCCCTTTCTTTCCGACCTGTCAGCCGCGACGGGAAGGGGCTTGCTTTGCCAGGAGAAATGCATATGAACGTTATCGCCATCATGAATCACATGGGTGTCTACTTCAAAGAAGAGCCTATCCGTGAACTGCATCAGGCGCTGGAAAGTCTGGATTTCCGCATCGTTTACCCTAACGATCGCGAAGACTTGCTGAAACTGATCGAGAACAATGCCCGCTTGTGTGGGGTGATCTTCGACTGGGACAAATACAACCTGGAGCTGTGCGAAGAGATCAGCCAACTGAACGAGTACATGCCGCTGTACGCGTTCGCCAACACCTATTCCACGCTGGACGTCAGCCTGAACGATCTGCGCATGCAGGTGCGCTTCTTCGAATATGCGCTCGGCGCGGCAACCGACATCGCCGCCAAGATCAAACAGAATACCGACGAATATATCGACACCATCCTGCCGCCGCTGACCAAGGCGCTGTTCAAATACGTGCGCGAAGGCAAGTACACCTTCTGTACGCCGGGCCACATGGGCGGCACCGCGTTCCAGAAAAGCCCGGTCGGCAGCCTGTTCTACGATTTCTTCGGCCCGAATACCATGAAGTCGGATATCTCGATTTCGGTGTCCGAGCTGGGATCGCTGCTGGATCACTCCGGCCCGCACAAAGAGGCGGAAGAGTATATTTCTCGCGTGTTCAACGCCGAACGCAGCTACATGGTCACCAACGGCACCTCAACCGCCAACAAGATCGTCGGCATGTATTCGGCGCCGGCGGGCAGCACGGTGCTGATTGACCGTAACTGCCACAAGTCGCTGACTCACCTGATGATGATGAGTGACATTACGCCGATCTACTTCCGCCCGACCCGCAACGCTTACGGCATCCTCGGCGGCATTCCGCAGAGCGAGTTCCAGCGCGCCACCATCGCCAAACGCGTGAAGGACACCCCGAACGCCACCTGGCCGGTGCACGCGGTGATCACCAACTCCACCTATGACGGCTTGCTGTACAACACCGACTTTATCAAGAACACCCTGGACGTGAAATCTATCCACTTCGACTCCGCCTGGGTGCCTTACACCAATTTCCACCCGATCTATAAAGGCAAGTGCGGCATGAGCGGCGGCCGCGTGGAGGGCAAGGTGATCTATGAAACCCAGTCCACCCACAAACTGCTGGCGGCTTTCTCGCAGGCGTCGATGATCCACGTGAAGGGCGACATCAACGAAGAGACCTTCAACGAAGCCTACATGATGCACACTACCACCTCGCCGCACTACGGCATCGTGGCCTCTACCGAAACCGCCGCGGCGATGATGAAAGGCAACGCCGGCAAGCGCCTGATCCACGGCTCTATCGAACGCGCGATCAAGTTCCGTAAAGAGATCAAACGCCTGAAAGTCGAATCCGACGGCTGGTTCTTCGACGTCTGGCAGCCGGAGCATATCGATGAGCCGGAATGCTGGCCGCTGCGTTCCGACAGCGCCTGGCACGGTTTCAAGAACATCGACAATGAACACATGTACCTCGACCCGATCAAGGTCACCATCCTGACGCCGGGGATGAGCAAGGAAGGCGAGATGCAGCCGTTCGGCATCCCGGCCAGCATCGTGGCGAAATACCTCGATGAACGCGGCATCATCGTCGAGAAAACCGGGCCGTACAACCTGTTGTTCCTGTTCAGCATCGGCATCGACAAAACCAAGGCGCTCAGCCTGCTGCGCGCGATGACCGACTTCAAACGCTCGTTCGATCTGAACCTGCGGGTGAAAAACATGCTGCCTTCGCTGTATCAGGAAGCGCCTGATTTCTATGAAAACATGCGCATTCAGGATCTGGCGCAGAACATTCACCGCCTGGTGGAGCAACACAACCTGCCGGATCTGATGTACCGCGCGTTCGAAGTGCTGCCAACCATGGTGATGAACCCGTACCAGGCGTTCCAGAAAGAGCTGCACGGCGAAGTGGAAGAGGTCTATCTGGAGGACATGGTCGGCAAGGTCAACGCCAATATGATCCTGCCATACCCACCGGGCGTGCCGTTGGTGATGCCGGGCGAAATGCTGACTGAGGAGAGCCGGCCGGTGCTGGAGTTCCTGCAGATGCTGTGCGAAATCGGCGCGCATTATCCGGGCTTTGAAACCGACATTCACGGCGCCTATCGTCAGGCGGACGGACGTTATCGGGTGAAAGTGCTGAAGGCGAAATAACCGCAGCCAAAAACAGGGGAGGCGCTCGCGCTTCCCCTTTGTCGTTCACCGACTGATGGGAGACCAACATGAAAACACCCTCACAGCCGCGCGCAATCTACTATGTCGTAGCGATACAAATTTGGGAATATTTCAGCTTTTACGGCATGCGTGCGTTACTGATTCTCTATCTGACCCACCAACTCGGCTATACCGACAGCCGCGCCATCGATCTCTACAGCGCTTACGCTTCGTTAGTTTACGTCACTCCTATTTTGGGCGGCTGGCTCGCCGACCGCCTGCTGGGCAGCCGCGTCGCGGTGATCGCCGGCGCGGCGCTGATGACCCTGGGGCATATCGTGCTCGGCCTGAGCGCGGTCTCCGCCCAGTCGCTCTATCTGGCGCTGGCGATCATCATCTGCGGTTACGGCCTGTTCAAATCCAATATCAGCTGCCTGCTGGGCGAGCTGTACCCGGCGCAGGACTCGCGCCGCGAGGGAGGCTTCTCGCTGCTGTACGCCGCCGGTAACGTCGGATCTATTTTGGCGCCGATCGCCTGTGGGTTGGCGGCCGAGCGCTATGGCTGGCACGTCGGCTTTGCGTTGGCCGGGATCGGCATGTTCGCCGGCCTGGTGATCTTCCTGCTGGGCGGGCGTCATTTCCGCCACACTCGCGGCGTGAATGCCCCGCTGATGCGTGCCAGAAGCCTGGGCTTGCCGCACTGGGGCTGGCTGTTGGCGGCGTTGCTGGCGTCGCCGCTGTTCTTCACGCTGTTGTTTGTGCGCGACTGGGCCGGTTATTTGCTCGGGCTGGTGTGCGTGGCGGCGGTGGTGCTGGTGGCGCGTATTATGCTGCGAGCGGACGCCGGCCAGCGCCGGGGCCTGTGGCAGATCGTTGCGCTGATGCTGCTGGGTACGCTGTTCTGGGCCTTTGCCCAACAAGGCGGCAGCTCCATCAGCCTGTTTATCGATCACTTCGTCGATCGGCGCTGGTTCGGCTGGACGGTGCCGACCGCGCTGTTCCAGTCGGTTAACGCCTGCGCGGTGATGTTGGGCGGCGTGGCGCTGGCGTGGCTGGCGAGCGGCGACGGTACGGGCGATCGCACGCTGCGCATCTGGTGCAAGTTCGCCTTTGGCCTGCTGCTGATCGGCGTCGGCTTTACGCTGATGGCGCTCAATACGCGGCTGCACGGGCCGGGATCGATGGGGCTGATGATCGCCGGCCTGGCGGTGATGGGCTTCGCCGAACTGTTTATCGATCCGGTGGCGATGGCGCAGATCACCCGGCTGAACATTCCCGGCGCCACCGGGGTGTTGACCGGCATCTATATGCTGGCGACCGGCTCGATAGCCAACTATCTGGCGGGCATTATCGCCAATCAGACCGCCGAGGATCATATCGAAGGGGCGGCGATGCAGGCGTATGGCCGCATTTTCGCTCAGATCGGCTGGGGAGCTGCCGGGTGCTCGCTGGCGGTGATCGCGGTGCTGGGCGGCTGGTGGCTGCTGACGCGACGCCAGGCCCGGACGGTTAATGCTTGATTGATGACGGTAGGCGGAGTTAACGTGCAGCTATGTAGAAGTGACAAAGCCTACCGATGGATACTGATCAATTAACGACGCTGGTGGCGGACCAGCTGGGCGCGCAGCAGCGGCTGCTGGTGGCGTTCAGCGGCGGTCTGGACTCCAGCGTGCTGCTGCATCTGCTGGCGGCATTGCGCCGCCAACGTCCGGCGCTGCAGCTGCGTGCATTGCACGTGCACCACGGCCTGAGCGCCTTCGCCGACCGCTGGGTGGAGCATTGCCGCCGCCGCTGCGCCGACTGGCAGGTGCCGCTGACGGTGACGCACGTGCAGGTGGACGCCCGCCAGGGCGGCATCGAAGCGGCGGCGCGTGCGGCGCGCTATGCCGCCTTCAGCGCCGCCCTGGCGGAGGGCGAAGCGCTGCTTACCGCTCAACACCTTGACGATCAAAGCGAAACTTTCCTGTTGGCGCTCAAGCGCGGCAGCGGGCCGGCGGGGCTATCGGCGATGGCGGCGCGCACCACGTTGGGTGAGCATCTGTTGTTGCGGCCATTGCTGGGCTGTTCGCGCCAGACGCTGGAAAGCTATGCGCAGCGCCACGCCTTAAGCTGGATAGATGACGACAGCAATCAGGACACGCGCTTCGATCGCAATTTCCTGCGTTTGCAGGTTTTGCCGCAGCTCAACCAGCGCTGGCCGCACTTCGCTTCGGCGGTGGCGCGCAGCGCCAGCCTGTGCGCCGAGCAGGAGCAGCTGCTGGACGAACTGCTGGCGGAACCGCTGCAAAGCCTGTTGGCGGCAGATCGCTCATTGGCGATCGACGGCCTGACGGACTGTTCGCCGGTACGGCGTTTCGCCTTGCTGCGGCGTTGGATCGCGTTGTTTAACGTCACTATGCCGGCACGTGAGCAGCTACAGCGCCTGTGGGAGGAGGTGGCGCTCAGCCGGGAAGACGCTGAACCGCAGCTGCAGCTCGGCGCCTATCAGATCCGCCGTTTCCGTGGCCGACTGCACCTGCTGCCGCCGCTGGCGATGCTGCGCGGTGTGCACCTGCCCTGGCGGCCTGACGAGCCGCTGGCGTTGCCGGACGGGCTGGGGCGCCTGATCGCCGGCGAGGGCGAACTGACGCTGCGCGCGCCGCAGCCAGCGCAGCGGATCAGCATTCGTTTCGGCGGCGTGCAGGGCGCCGTGCGCATCGTGGGGCGGTCCCATTCGCGGCCGATAAAAAAACTGTGGCAGGAGCTGGGGATTCCTCCCTGGCTGCGTGATCGCATCCCGTTGATTTATTATGATGAGCAGCTGATCGCCGCCCTGGGCGCATTCGTCTGTGAGGCGGGGCAAGTGGCGGAAGACGAACGCCCGTGGCGACTGCGCTGGGAAAAAAATCATAATCGTGAGGAGCAATGATGAAGTTTGTGGGGATCACGCTGTTGGCCGCCGTCCTGTTCAGCCTGCCGGCGTTGGCGGCGGGGGATGCGGCCGCCGGTCAGGCGAAAGCCGCTGCCTGCGCGGCTTGCCACGGCGCACAGGGCAAGGTGACGGTGCCGATGTACCCGAATTTGGCCGGGCAGAACGCCATGTACCTGCAGCACGCGCTGCAGGCGTACAAGAAAGGAGAGCGCAACGGCGGCCAGGCCGAGGTGATGAAGGCCTATGTGTCCGGCCTGTCGGAGGATGATATCGCCGATCTGGCGACCTATTACGCCAGCCTGAAGCCATAAATGACGAGGGCAGCCGGTAGGCTGCCCTGTTGGGATGGGGTTACCGCTACTCAGTCTGACAGACTGACGACCACGGTACCGATTTCCGGATGACTGAAACTGCTGATATGGTCCAGACGCAGGTCGCGCTGCTGGCCGTTCTGCTCGATGGTCAGATACTCAACGCGTTTCTTTTGCAGCAGGTCGATCGCCTTGGCCTCGATCACTTCTCCGTCGCGTAACTCCAGCTTCAGAATAAGTTTATGCTGACAGGCGAGTTCCAGGTTGTCGTAGTCATCGCAATTGATGGGTTGGTACTCATCATTCATCAACATAGTCGCTCACCAATAAGTTAGCGGCGGCAAAGGCCGCCTGTTCCCTAACGGAGGACGGTAGCGCGTCGTTCGCTGCGACATCGTCCAATGCCTTTAACGCACAAGCCAGCGCATCAGGCACGTAGCCAAGATCTCCACTGCCAATCTCGGCGTAAGTACGGCGTACTAACTCACAGTATTGTTGCACAGTTTCCTCCCTTAAGAACCTCTGCATCATCAAGACCGCTCTCGCGATGAGGCGCAGGCTCTCGGAGTTTTATCCTATCCTAGACGACTATAGCACAGCTGTTATGGAGTTATCAGCACCCCGACACGCCTTTCGCTCTGCGCCGGGCCGGGCTGCGCTGGCGGCGTTCGGCCCTGATCAAGTACACTGTCGCCGGATAATTACGAGGTCACCCATGGCGCTGAAAGCAACCATTTATAAAGCCGCGGTCAATATCGCTGATATGGATCGTCATTTCTACCACGACGCCGCGCTGACGCTGGCGCAACACCCGTCCGAAAACGAACAGCGCATGATGCTGCGCCTGCTGGCCTGGATCTGCCATGCCGACGAACGGTTGGTGTTCACCAAAGGGCTGAGCGCCGACGACGAGCCGGAGATCTGGCAGCGCAACGACCATAACGGGCTGGAAATGTGGATCGAGATGGGGTTGCCCGACGAGAAGCGCATTCGCAAGGCCTGCAACCAGTCGCCGCGCGTGGTGTTGTACGCTTACGGCGAGCGCGCCGCACACGTTTGGTGGCAGGCGATGCAGGGCAAAGTGGCCGGTTACAAGAACCTGAGCGTACGCTTCCTCGACGACGAGCAGCTGGCGCGGCTGACGGCGCTGGCCAGCCGCACCATGACGCTGCAGGCGACGCTGCAGGAGGGAACTATTTGGTTGTCCGATGCTCAGAATAGTCTGGAAATCCAGTTTGCCGAGTGGCAGCAGGCGCAGGTGTGACCGGTGCTGGAACTGTCAAGAAACGTAGCCATACCGGATAATGAGCTGGAATTGACGGCGATCCGCGCGCAGGGCGCGGGCGGCCAGCACGTGAACAAAACCTCAACGGCGATCCATTTGCGCTTTGACATCCGGGCATCCAGCCTGCCAGAGTATTATAAGGAAAGGCTGCTGGCGCTGAATCACCATTTAATTACCGCCGATGGCGTGGTGATTATCAAGGCGCAAGAGTATCGCAGTCAGGAATTGAATCGCGAAGCGGCGTTGGCCAGGCTGGTCGCGTTGATTCAGCAGGCGATGGTGGTGGAAAAAACGCGCAAGGCGACCAAGCCGACGAAAGGAGCGAAACTGCGTCGCCTGGAAGGCAAGACGCGCAAAGGCGCCACCAAGGCGCTGCGTGGCAAGGTTCGCACTTAGGAATACATGAACACAGTAGGAGAATAACTGTGAAGAAAATTACGATAGCCCTGTTCTTGGCGGCAGGCGCACTCTCGTTGTTGGGATGCAACAATCATTATCAGCCGAAGGAACAACCGCTGCAGGCGATGCCGCAGAGTTATCAAGGGGTGTTGCCTTGCGCCGATTGCGGCGGTCTGGATACGGCGCTGTTCCTGGATGAAGACGGCACTTTTGTGCTGCAGGAAACCTATCGCGGCAGCAAAGACGGCGATCAGACCTTTGCCGACTACGGCAAATGGGCGCGCACCGCGGATAAGCTGGTGCTGACCGACAGCACCGGCGAGAAACGCTACTTCCGTCCGGTGGGCAAGAGCCTGGAAATGCTGGACCGCAGCGGCGCGCCGATCGAGTCCAAGCTGAATTACCGTCTGGAGCCGGTCGAAAAGCCGTTGCCTAAAACCCCGATGGTGATGAAAGGCAGCTACAGTTATATGGCCGACGCGGCGGTGTTCAAAGATTGCGCCACCGGCATCACTTTCCCGGTGGATAACAACATCGCGCTGGAGCAAGGTTACGCCAAGGCCAACAAGACTGCCGGCGAGCCGGTGTTCCTGACCTTCAACGCGCACTTCAGCGTGCAGCCGTCGATGGAAGAGGGGCAGATTGAAAAAGCGGTGGTGCCGGACGGCAAGATCGCGTTCGACCGCAGCAAAAGCTGCAGCAGCAAGTAACGCGTTTCGGATATAAAAAAACCCGCCTAGGCGGGTTTTTTATTCTCTGGCGATCGGCGCTTAGCGTTTGATCTGGCCCAGCAGGAAATCAACGATTTCGCCGGTTTTGATCATTTGCTTCTCGCCGACGCGGCGGTTCTTGTACTCGATCTCTTCGTTATCGAGGTTACGATCGCCGATAACGATAGAGTGCGGCACGCCGATCAGTTCCATATCCGCGAACATCACGCCCGGACGCTCTTTGCGGTCATCGAGGATCACATCGATGCCGTGGGAGCGCAGGGTGTTGTACAGCTCTTCCGCCAGCGCCTGCACGCGGAATGACTTGTGCATGTTCATCGGCAGGATCGCTACCTGGAACGGCGCGATGGCGTCCGGCCAGATGATGCCGCGTTCGTCGTGGTTCTGCTCGATGGCGGCAGCCACGACGCGCGTAACCCCGATGCCGTAGCAACCCATGGTCAGCACCTGGTTGCGGCCGTCTTCACCCTGCACGGTCGCTTTCATCGCTTCCGAGTACTTGGTGCCGAGCTGGAAGATATGGCCCACTTCGATGCCGCGTTTGATCAGCAGCGTACCCTGACCGTCCGGGCTGGCGTCGCCTTCCACCACGTTACGGATATCGGCCACCTGCGGCAGCGGCAGATCGCGCTCCCAGTTGATGCCGAAGTAGTGTTTGCCGTCAACGTTGGCGCCGGCGCCGAAATCGCTCATCGCCGCTACGCTGCGATCGGCAACCACCGGCATCGGCAGCTTGACTGGGCCAAGCGAGCCTGGGCCGGCGCCGACGATGGCGCGGATCTCTTCTTCGGTGGCGAAGGTCAGCGGCGCGGCAACCTGCGCCAGCTTCTCGGCCTTGACTTCGTTCAGCTCGTGATCGCCGCGCACCAGCAGGGCGACCAGCTTGTGGCCGCTCTCTTCGGTGGCGCGCACCATCAGCGTCTTCACGGTTTTTTCCACCGGCAGCTGGAATTGCTCGACCAGCTCGGCGATGGTTTTGGCGTTCGGCGTATCCACCAGGCGCAGCTCTTCGCTGGCTGCGGCGCGCGGCTCTGCCGGAGCGACCGCTTCCGCCAGCTCGATGTTAGCGGCGAAATCGGAACCGGTGGAGAACACGATATCGTCTTCACCGCTCTGCGCCAGCACCTGGAATTCGTGCGAGGCGCTGCCGCCGATCGAGCCGGTATCCGCCTGCACCGGGCGGAAATCCAGGCCCATGCGGCTGAAGATTTTGCTGTACGCTTCGTACATTGCGTCGTAAGTCTCCTGCAGAGACTCCTGTGAGGTGTGGAAGGAGTAGGCATCCTTCATCAGGAACTCACGGGAACGCATCACGCCGAAACGCGGGCGCACTTCATCACGGAACTTGGTCTGGATCTGGAAGAAGTTCAGCGGCAGCTGTTTGTACGAACTGATCTCGTTGCGGATCAGATCGGTGATCACTTCTTCATGCGTCGGGCCCAGTACGAACGGACGATCGCCGCGGTCGACGAAGCGCAGCAGCTCGGGGCCGTATTGCTCCCAACGGCCGCTTTCCTGCCACAGATCGGCAGGCTGAACCACCGGCATGGAAACTTCGATCGCGTTAGCATTGTTCATTTCTTCGCGAACGATGTTTTCAACCTTTTTCAGAACGCGCAGGCCGGTCGGCAGCCAGGTGTAAAGACCGGAGGCCAGCTTGCGGATCATCCCGGCGCGCAGCATCAGCTGGTGGCTGATCACTTCGGCGTCGGCAGGTGTCTCCTTCAAAGTGGAGAGCAGATATTGGCTAGTACGCATGGTGTTTTGGTTCCGTTAGAACTGCAAATTGCATCGGGCTGCCAGAGTGGCGGCCAAAAAGTGATTTAGTTTACCAGCGCGAGCGGGTCGCCAAAAGAGAGGCGGCGGAATTTTAACGCGGGTCGAGCGACAGCACTTCGGTGTGACCGTCCACGACGCGCCAGCGCACGTTGAAATCCAGCAGCCAGACGGCGTAATCCCGTTCGACGTCCTCTCCTTTACGATAGGCGGGACGGGGATCTTGCGCCAGCACCTGGCTGATAAAACGCCTTAATTGCGGGTAGCGCGCCTGATGTTGCTGCAGCTGCTGCTCGGCCTGCGGAGCAAAACGCACCGGCATATCGCCGGCGGGCGCGGCCTGGGCAAAACCGGCGCGGGCCTGCGGCTGGCTCTCGGCGAACGGCAGATAAGGCTTGATGTCCACCACTGGGGTGCCGTCGACCAGATCGAGGCTGCCCAGCTCGAGCGCCACTTCGCCGTTTTTTACCCGCACGCCTTTCAGTTCAATGAGGGACATGCCGAGCGGATTGGGGCGAAAGGTGGATCGAGTGGCGAACACGCCCATACGGGCATTGCCGCCCAGGCGCGGTGGGCGCACCGTTGGCCGCCAGCCGCCCTCCATGGTTTGATGGAAGATGAACATCACCCACAGATGGCTGAAATCGCTGAGGCCTCGCACCGCTTCCGCCTGGTTGTAGGGCGGCAGCAGCAGCAGTTCACCGCCGCCGTCTTCGACCAGCCCCGGTTGGCGGGGAACGGCGAATTTTTCTTTATACGGCGAGCGGATCACGCCGATCTGCTCGAAAACGAATTCGGTCATTTGGACGAGACGTTAAGCGCCGAGCCCTGACAAACGGCCTGCTGATAGCAACCGGCGACGCCGCTGACAATCTGGCAGTCGTGCAGCAGCACGGCGTTGGCCTTCATGTAAGACGCACGGATTTGCATGCGTTTACGGGCGGTGGCCAGATTTGGTGGAGAGTCTTGCACGGTGGTTTGGCACGATTCGCCGGACACTTCACCCAGATCGCGGAACGGCTTGCCCACGAGTTCTTCTGCACTTTTATACAGTTTTACCGGAGCGGGGCGGGCGGCCGGCGTGGTTTTGGCCGGAGCGGTGGTGGTCGGCTTGCTGGTGCTGCTTGTTGAGGATGGCGCGATACGCTGCGATGAACATCCGGCCAGCGCGAGCGCTAACAAACAGAGAGGTAAAACACGCATTGAGATTCCTCTGCCTTAATGAAAGTGGCGCTATTGAAGCAAGCTATGGCGGAAATAACAAGACGGGCCTTGGCCCGTCTTGCAATTATAGGAATAAAATGGGTGAATAAGCGCTTACCAGCCTTTCACCGCTCCGCCGTTGAAGATTTTGTTGGCGGCCGCGTCAACTTCGTCAGACTGATAGGCCTGAACGAATTTCTTCACGTTTTCCGCATCTTTGTTATCTTCGCGCGCAACCAGCAGGTTGACGTAAGGCGAGTCTTTATCTTCCACGAACAGACCGTCTTTCGCCGGGGTCAGGCCGATCTGGCTGGCGTAGGTGGTGTTGATCACCGCCAGCGCGATCTGCTGATCGTCCAGAGAGCGCGGCAGCTGAGGCGCTTCCAGCTCAACCAGCTTCAGGTTTTTCGGGTTCTCGGTCACGTCCAGCACGGTCGGCAGCAGGCCAACGCCGTCTTTCAGCTTGATCAGACCAACTTTCTGCAGCAGCAGCAGCGAACGGCCCAGGTTGGTCGGATCGTTAGGCAGTGCGATCTGCGAACCTTCCTTCAGCTCGTCCAGCGATTTGATTTTCTTGGAGTAACCGGCGATCGGGTAAACGAAGGTGTTGCCGACCGGCACCAGCTTGTAACCGCGGTCTTTGATCTGCTGATCCAGATAAGGCTTGTGCTGGAAGGCGTTCAGATCGATATCGCCTTTGCTCAGCGCTTCGTTAGGCAGCACGTAGTCGTTGAAGGTCACCAGCTCGACGTCCAGACCGTATTTCTCTTTCGCCACTTTCTGCGCCACTTCGGCGACTTGCTGCTCAGCGCCGACGATCACGCCGACTTTGATGTGGTTTGGATTCTTTTCATCCTGGCCGCAGCCCGTCAGAGCCAGAGTGCCGATCAGTGCGCCAATTGCCGCGATGGATTTAAATTTTAACGACATATCCCTTCCTCATTAGACTCGCATTAATATGCTGTGAAACTATTTATGGGTAACGGCTTTGACGATGCGATCGCCGCAGAACTGGATCAGATAAACCAAAACTACCAGTAATACTAATACGGTATTCATCACTGTGGCGTTATAACCGATATAACCGTATTGGTAACCGATTTGCCCCAGGCCGCCGGCGCCGACTGCGCCGCCCATGGCCGAGTAACCCACCAGGGTGATCAGGGTGATGGTCGCGGCGTTAACCAGGCCCGGCAGGGCTTCCGGCAGCAACACTTTCTTGATGATCTGCATCGGCGTGGCGCCCATGGCGCGCGCGGCTTCCACCAGACCGGACGGGATTTCCAGCAGGGCGTTTTCCACCATGCGCGCGATGAACGGCGCGGCGCCCACGGTCAACGGCACGATGGCCGCCTGCAGACCGATCGAGGTGCCGACGATCATGCGGGTAAACGGAATCATCCAAACCAGCAGAATAATGAACGGGATGGAACGGAAGATGTTCACCAGCCCGGACAAAATTTTATACAGCGAATTGTTGGCGATGATCTGCCCCGGGCGGGTGACATACAACAGCACGCCTACCGGCAGGCCGAGCACGAAACCGAAGAAGCCGGAGACAAAGGTCATCATGACGGTTTCCCATACGCCACGCGCCATCAACCACATCATTGCCTCAGACATAACCCAGAACCTCTACTTTTACCTGATTTTCTTGCAGGAACTTAATCGTCGCCAGCGCGTCTTCGTCGCTGCCGTGCAGCTCCGCCAGCATCACGCCGAATTTCACGCCGCCGGCATAATCCATCTGGGCGCTGATAATGTTGTTGTTCACGTTGAAGCGGCGAGCGGCTTCAGACAGCAGCGGCGCATCGACCGACTGGCCGGTGAACTCCAGACGCAGCAGCGGCTGGCGGCCGCCCTGACGCTCCGGCGACAGGCGCGCAGCGTAGTCGTCCGGGATATCCAGATGCAGCGTGGACTGAATGAACTGTTGGGCCAGCGGGGTTTTCGGGTGTGAGAACACTTCGCTGACGCTGTCTTTTTCGATCAGCTGCCCCTGGCTGATGACCGCGACCTGGTCGCAAATGCGTTTCACCACGTCCATTTCGTGGGTGATCAGCAGAATGGTCAGACCCAGACGGCGGTTGATGTCTTTCAGCAGTTCCAGGATGGAACGGGTGGTGGCCGGATCCAGCGCGCTGGTGGCTTCGTCGCACAGCAGCACTTTAGGGTTGCTGGCCAGCGCACGGGCGATCGCCACGCGCTGTTTCTGGCCGCCGGACAGGTTGGCCGGGTAGGCGTCGTGTTTGTCCGCCAGGCCAACCAGCTCCAGCAGTTCGGTCACGCGTTTTTTGATCTCGGCGCGCGGCGTATTGTCCAGCTCCAGCGGCAGCGCCACGTTACCGAACACCGTGCGGGAAGAGAGCAGGTTGAAGTGCTGGAAGATCATGCCGATTTGGCGGCGGGCGCGCGTCAGTTCGCTTTCCGACAGGGACGTCAGATCCTGACCATCGACCAGCACCTGGCCGGAAGTGGGGCGCTCAAGCATGTTGGCGCAGCGGATCAGCGTGCTTTTGCCGGCACCGGAAGACCCGATAACGCCATAGATTTGCCCGGCAGGGACGTGAAGGGTCACGTCAGAGAGCGCGGTAATGGTGCGCGAACCCTGCTGGAACACTTTAGTGATGTTAGAAAGTTTAATCATATTCTTCTTATTTTAGCGTGGTTGCCCGTGGCTAGATAAAAGTAAACCTCGGCGTGGAACCAAGGTATGGATCAGATGTTAAGGCGTCTAGACGTCTAAGTCAACGGCCAACGACGTTCTCCGGCGTTCTCAGCGTGGGGTAAAACATGCGATACTGTCAGCGTATACAGGCCCTCAGGAGCAAAGCGGTGACACAAAGCGTTCCAGCAATTTTTCTCGATCGTGACGGTACGATTAATGTTGACCATGGTTATGTCCATGAAATCGACAACTTCCACTTTATCGACGGCGTGATTGACGCCTGTCGCGAACTCAAAAAGATGGGCTTCGCGCTGGTGATGGTGACCAATCAGTCCGGCATTGCGCGCGGCAAGTTCAGCGAAGACCAGTTTATGTACCTGACCGAGTGGATGGATTGGTCGCTGGCCGATCGCGACGTTGACTTCGACGGCATCTATTTCTGCCCGCATCATCCGGAGGCGGTAGTAGAAGAGTATCGTCAGGTGTGCGACTGCCGTAAACCGCAGCCGGGCATGCTGCTGCAAGCGCAGCAGGAATTGAACATCGATATGGCCGCTTCTTATATGGTGGGCGATAAACCGGAAGACATGCAGGCGGCGATCGCGGCCGGCGTCGGCACCAAGGTGCTGGTGCGTACCGGCAAGCCGGTGACGGAGCAGGGCGAAAAGTTGGCCGATTGGGTGCTAAATAGCCTGGCGGACCTGCCGGCAGCCATCAAAAAGCGGGTTTAATAGGCGTTACGAATGAATAGTGAGCGGTCAGATAAAAAAAGCATATTATCGCTTGTCATTCTGAACCGGCTCCCTATAATGCGCCTCCATCGACACGGCGCAAGTGATTCACTTCACACAGCGGCCGGGAAGAAAGAGAAAAAATCC
>NZ_JBPAFV010000008.1:0-36888 GCF_050880365.1 Serratia sp. BFP-2025
TCAGAAGTGAAACGCCGTAGCGCCGATGGTAGTGTGGGGTCTCCCCATGCGAGAGTAGGACACTGCCAGGCATCAAACAAAGCCGAAAGCCCTGAACTGACGTTCAGGGCTTTTTGCTATGCGTAAAATAATGTCATGACTGTCTTTATTGTTTATAAAAATGCCAATTTCGGGCGCATGTCCATTCTCTCATAAGCATGCATAATGTTTTTGATGAGGTAAATTTTCAGCTCAATATATAATTGATAGCTCCAGATTATTATTTAAATAATAAAAATGTCTATTTATGAACATGTAGATAAGAGTTTTCCTGTTATATCAAAGATAAGTCTTAATTCTTCCGCGCATTCCTCGATAAATTTCACGTTAATTAAAACAAATATTAGCCAGACGCCTCGAATCGAGTAGACTAGGCAACAGATTATTTCCGGATGAGTACTGAACGTTATGTCTACTGAAAGCGCGTCTTTAAAAAACCACAATACTTTTGCGCTCCCGGTCAACGCAGCGCACCTGATCATGGCCGATAGAATTGAGCTGATGCTCAAAGTTTGGCAACAAACGCGCAAGCGTCAGGAGCCGCTGCTGATTCTCGGTGAAGGTAGCAACGTGCTGTTCCTGGAAGATTTTGCGGGCACGGTGATGGTTAATCAGCTAAAGGGCATCGATGTTCGGGAAGATAATGGCGCCTGGTATCTCCACGTCAGTTCCGGTGAGAATTGGCACGATCTGGTGCAATATACGCTCCAGGCAGGCATCTGCGGGTTGGAGAACCTGGCGTTGATTCCCGGCTTGGCCGGCTCCGCCCCTATCCAGAACATCGGCGCCTACGGTGTCGAATTGAAAGATGTCTGTGAGTATGTCGATCTACTGGATTTCTCCACCGGCGCCATCGATCGCATTCCGGCAGCCGATTGTGGTTTCGGCTATCGGGAAAGCATTTTCAAACACCGTTTCCAAACCGGGTATGTCATTGTCGGACTCGGTCTGCGTCTGAGCAAGCAATGGCAACCCAAACTGAGTTATGGCGATCTGACCAAACTGGATCCCGCCACGGTGACACCGCTTCAGGTATTTGAATCCGTATGCGCGATGCGCCGCAGTAAGTTGCCAGACCCGCGTGAAACCGGCAACGCCGGCAGCTTTTTCAAGAATCCGCTGGTAAACGCGGGGAAAGCCGCTGAACTCATCGCGCAATACCCCGGCATGCCGCATTATCCGCAGCAGGGGGACCAGGTGAAGCTGGCTGCCGGTTGGTTGATCGATCAGTGCGAACTGAAGGGATATCGTATCGGTGGCGCAGCGGTACACCGCCAGCAGGCGCTGGTGCTGGTGAACCTCGACAATGCGCACAGTCAGGATGTGGTGGCGCTGGCGCGCCATGTACGCAAAACGGTGGCCGATAAATTTGGCGTGTGGCTGGAACCTGAGGTGCGCTTTATTGGCGCGACCGGTGAGCTGAATGCTGTGGCGGTGCTGTCATGAAAGATACCAAGGTCCCATTAAAGCTGATTGCACTGCTGGCCGACGGCGAGTTCCATTCCGGAGAACACCTCGGTGAGTCATTGGGCATGAGCCGTGCCGCAATTAATAAGCATATCCAGACCATTCGCGAGTGGGGACTGGATGTCTTTACCGTACCAGGCAAAGGCTACAGCCTTCCTGGCGCCATTCAGCTGCTGGAAGCCGAACGCATTCTCAGTCTGCTGGAAGACAAGCGCGTGAGCGTGTTGCCAGTCGTTGATTCCACCAACCAATATTTGTTGGATCGCATTGCCGAATTGAACTCGGGCGATGCCTGCGTGGCTGAATATCAACAGGCGGGGCGAGGGCGTCGTGGGCGTCAGTGGATCTCGCCATTCGGTGCCAATTTGTATCTGTCGATGTTTTGGCGATTGGAACAAGGCCCGGCCGCAGCGATGGGGCTCAGCCTGGTGATCGGTATGGTGATGGCAGAAGTTCTGCAGCGTCTCGGTGCGGCAGACGTACGCGTGAAGTGGCCCAACGATCTTTACCTGAACGATCGTAAACTGGCGGGGATCCTGGTTGAATTGACGGGGAAAACCGGCGATGCGGCCCAACTGGTTATTGGCGCCGGCATCAATCTGGCGATGCGTGATACCAATGCCGGCGGAATAAATCAGGGATGGATCAACCTGCAAGAGGCCGGCATTAACATCGATCGTAATGAGTTGACCGCCACTCTGCTCAATGAACTGCGGCAGTCGTTAAAGCAGTTTGAGATAGATGGACTGGCGCCATTCATTGGCCGCTGGCGCGCTCTGGATAATTTTATCGATAGACCGGTCAAACTGCTGATCGGTGAGCGGCAGATTGTGGGTATCGCCCGGGGTATCGACTCACAAGGTGCGCTTTTGCTGGAGCAGGATGGGGAAATCAAACCCTTTATCGGCGGGGAAATATCGCTGCGCAGCGCGGAATAGTGAAGTAAAACAAGGGGGCGATAACGCCCCCTTGTTAGATCGGTTGGTTTATTTTCTTAAGCGCACGCTTTCAACGGCATGGTTGGCGCTTTTGGTCATAATCAGGCTCGCGCGTTCGCGGGTAGGCAGTATGTTCTGCTGTAAATTCAATCCGTTAATTTCATTCCATAATTGCGTGGCAATATTAATCGCTTCCGGCTCAGGCAATTTTGAATAGTTATGGAAATAAGAATCAGGATTGGAAAATGCGCCCTGACGGAATTTCAGGAAACGATTGATATACCAGCTTTGCAATAGCGTCTCCGGCGCATCGACATATATAGAGAAGTCGACAAAATCGGAAACGAATACGCGATGCGGATCGTGAGGATAATCCATACCGCTTTGCAATACGTTAAGCCCTTCCAGAATAAGAATGTCCGGCTGCTCGATGACTTTATTGCCTTCGGGGACTACGTCATAGATCAAATGGGAATAAACCGGGGCGGTGACGCGTTTGGCGCCGGATTTTACTTCCGACACAAACTTCACCAGGCTATGCATATCGTAGGACTGCGGGAAGCCTTTTTTCTTCATCAAACCGCGTTCGTTCAGCACCTTGTTAGGATGCAAGAAACCGTCGGTAGTGATCAGCTCAACGCTGCGGTGTTCCGGCCAGCGGCTCAGCAGGGCCTGCAACAGACGCGCGGTCGTGCTCTTGCCGACGGCTACGCTGCCGGCGATGCCGATGACATAAGGAATTTTTTGCCCGTCAGTGCCGAGGAATTGCTCCAGCACCGCCTGCCTACGCAGGTTGGAACTGATATAGAAGTTCAACAGTCGTGACAGCGGCAGATAAATCTGCGCAACTTCTTCCAACGAGAGATCTTCGTTAATCCCTTTCAGTTTAACGATCTCTTCTTCCGACAACGTCAGCGGCACCGAATCTCGCAACGCAGCCCACTGGGCACGATCGAACTGTAGGTAAGGCGTTGCTAAAGATTGATCTCTTTTTATCATAAGCCAAATTCTGCCTGTTAACGCAGGTTGGGAAAGGCGCCGGACGCCAACTCCAGAGAATAAACAAGCTGCATATTATAGACAGCTTCGTTTTTGGCGTAGACTTTTTTCGCAAAAGTTGTCGATAGGCAGCAGTTTATGTCAATTGTGCGAAGCGGCGCGCAGTTGATAAAGCGGGGTTGCAAGGCGGCATCATTGAGTCAGGATACCGCCTCGAGGCTAGCTGGCAATAGCGCGCGAAGAGGGGGTCACGATGAACAGACGTTTGTAATAAATGATGGTCGGGTGGTAATAGCCATCGGGCCCGGCTGCATAATCCGGTATTTCTCCCAGACAGCGATAGCCTAGGCTGCGGTAAAGCGCCTCCGCCGCCGAACCTGTCTGCGTATCCAGGTACAGGAGCCCGCGCCGCTGTTGCAATGCCGCTTGCTCCAGCGTCTTCATCAGCGCCTGGCCGACGCCGTTGCGACGAGCTCGGCTGTGAACCAGCAGCTTCACCACCTCCGCACGATTGCGGCCGTTCGGCTTCTGACAAAGCTCGAGTTGCACGGTGCCAACGACGCCGCGCTCATCGCGCGCAATCCACAACAGCCGTTCACCCTTAGCCAGAGCAGGACGAAGACTGTGGAAGTAACTTTCGGCATCTTCATGGGGGATTAAGGTATCGTAGCCCACCGAAGCGCCGTGCGTGATGGCATCGGTCAACAGGTGGGCCAACTCGTCGCGGTAAATTGGGAGCGTAGCGGCGTTGACAGGCACTATTTTCATCGGTCATTCCTCCAGGATGGGGGTAATGAAGATAAGCAATAACTGCGCCAGAGCGGCGAAAGGTATGACGCCGGCGAAAGGGCGAGGAATAAATGTAGTCCATGCCGCACCACGGGGCAGCTATCTTCTTTTTGGTGCATCGATCCCGCTCACAGTTTACCGCTGTGGGTTAAGCGTTATGAGAAGCCCGACACGGAGAAAGGGGCGCTCAAGGCTTGCCAAAAGTGGATAAAATTGTAGAGAATGATTGCTGCGGGTGATGAATGTTTGCACGCTGCAGGCTGCGAATTGCATGACAGCATGCAAAATTGACTGATTTGTGAGCGAAAGTGCGCGTAAAGCAATTTTTTTGTTGCATAGGTCGCCCGCTCTACCTAGAATGCGCTGCACTTGATGCCGGCTTAGCTCAGTAGGTAGAGCAACTGACTTGTAATCAGTAGGTCACCAGTTCGATTCCGGTAGCCGGCACCATTCAAGTCACAAGTAGTTAAAATCTGGTGGGGTTCCCGAGCGGCCAAAGGGAGCAGACTGTAAATCTGCCGTCACAGACTTCGAAGGTTCGAATCCTTCCCCCACCACCAAATCTTGCCTTCGGCGATTAACTGAGATGCGATAAATACCGCAGCGGTTGATGGCGGGAGGAGAAGGCGAAAGCCTTCGTCAAGGTTCGAGCTGTGCAGCGCAAGGCGCAGCCGGCCCGAAGGATGCGAGCCGAGTGATGAACAATCCTGCTCCATCCCAAAATTCTACAGAAAAATCAGGTAGCCGAGTTCCAGGATGCGGGCATCGTATAATGGCTATTACCTCAGCCTTCCAAGCTGATGATGTGGGTTCGATTCCCACTGCCCGCTCCAAGATGTGCTGATATAGCTCAGTTGGTAGAGCGCACCCTTGGTAAGGGTGAGGTCGGCAGTTCGAATCTGCCTATCAGCACCACTTCTTAATTTCTCGCCCCCTGATTTTCTTTCTGTTCTGGATTCAACGAGCAAATGCTTGGTTGATGTGGTGATACCACCGATTTATCCGTGTCTTAGAGGGACAATCGATGTCTAAAGAAAAGTTTGAACGTACAAAACCGCACGTTAACGTCGGTACTATCGGCCACGTTGACCACGGTAAAACTACCCTGACTGCAGCGATCACCACCGTACTGGCTAAAACCTACGGCGGTTCTGCACGTGCTTTCGACCAGATCGATAACGCACCAGAAGAAAAAGCTCGTGGTATCACCATCAACACCTCTCACGTTGAGTATGACACCCCGACTCGTCACTACGCGCACGTTGACTGCCCAGGGCACGCCGACTACGTGAAAAACATGATCACCGGTGCTGCTCAGATGGACGGCGCGATCCTGGTAGTAGCTGCGACTGACGGCCCAATGCCTCAGACCCGTGAGCACATCCTGCTGGGTCGTCAGGTTGGCGTTCCTTTCATCATCGTATTCATGAACAAATGCGACATGGTTGATGATGAAGAGCTGCTGGAACTGGTAGAAATGGAAGTTCGCGAACTGCTGTCCGCTTACGACTTCCCAGGCGACGACCTGCCAGTAATCCGCGGTTCCGCGCTGAAAGCGCTGGAAGGCGAAGCTGAGTGGGAAGCGAAAATCATCGAACTGGCCGAAGCCCTGGACAGCTACATCCCAGAGCCAGAGCGTGCAATCGACAAGCCGTTCCTGCTGCCAATCGAAGACGTATTCTCCATCTCCGGTCGTGGTACCGTTGTTACCGGTCGTGTTGAGCGCGGTATCATCAAAGTTGGCGAAGAAGTTGAAATCGTTGGTATCAAAGACACCGTTAAGTCTACCTGTACTGGCGTTGAAATGTTCCGCAAACTGCTGGACGAAGGCCGTGCTGGTGAGAACGTAGGCGTTCTGCTGCGTGGTATCAAACGTGAAGAAATCGAACGTGGTCAGGTACTGGCTAAGCCAGGCTCTATCAAGCCGCACACCCAGTTCGAATCTGAAGTGTACATCCTGAGCAAAGATGAAGGTGGTCGTCACACTCCATTCTTCAAAGGCTACCGTCCACAGTTCTACTTCCGTACTACTGACGTGACCGGTACCATCGAACTGCCAGAAGGCGTAGAGATGGTAATGCCAGGCGACAACGTGAACATGGTTGTAACCCTGATTCACCCAATCGCGATGGACGACGGTCTGCGTTTCGCAATCCGTGAAGGCGGCCGTACCGTTGGCGCTGGTGTTGTTGCCAAAGTTATCGCTTAATCGCTGATAAAGTTTGACGCGACACGCGGTAAAAGGGCATCATTTGATGCCCTTTTTCTACGCTGTGAACTAGAACCTATCTCATCAGCGATTTTGCAGTCATAATCATTGGTGAGATGGGCTCTTAAACCGTATTGACTGAAATACGTCATAGCGTAAAACACCGGGATATCGCTAGTGCGGTATCCGATCGGTTTGGTTTGCCTCGCAATGCGAGGCAAAGTTGTTTGTTCTGAATCATCATTGTGACAGGTTGGTTTATGAGTGCGAATACCGAGGCTCAAGGGAGCGGACGCGGCCTGGAAGCGGCAAAGTGGCTGATCGTCGCCGTTCTGTTGGTTGTGGCTATTGTCGGTAACTATTACTACCGTGATTTAAGCCTGCCATTGCGCGCGCTGGCAGTTGTGCTGATCATCGCCGTTGCTGGTGCAGTGGCTCTGATGACCACCAAAGGCAAAGCCACCGTTGCGTTTGCCCGCGAAGCGCGTACCGAAGTACGTAAAGTGATTTGGCCAACTCGTCAGGAAACGCTACACACCACGTTGATCGTTGCCGCGGTAACCGCCGTGATGTCACTGATTCTGTGGGGGCTGGATGGTATTCTGGTCCGTCTGGTGTCGTTTATTACTGGCCTGAGGTTCTAAAATGTCTGAAGCTCCAAAAAAACGTTGGTACGTCGTTCAGGCGTTTTCCGGTTTTGAAGGTCGCGTAGCGCAATCGCTGCGTGAACACATCAAACTGCACGATATGGAAGAGCTGTTCGGCGAAGTGATGGTGCCTACGGAAGAAGTGGTTGAAATCCGTGGCGGCCAGCGTCGCAAGAGCGAGCGTAAGTTCTTCCCTGGCTATGTGCTGGTGCAAATGGTAATGAATGACGCCAGCTGGCACCTGGTGCGCAGCGTACCGCGCGTCATGGGGTTCATCGGCGGTACTTCTGACCGTCCTGCGCCGATCAGCGATAAAGAAGTTGATGCGATCATGAACCGCCTGCAGCAGGTTGGTGACAAGCCGCGTCCGAAAACGCTGTTCGAGCCGGGCGAGCTGGTGCGCGTCAACGACGGCCCGTTTGCCGATTTCAACGGCGTGGTCGAAGAAGTCGATTACGAGAAGAGCCGCCTGAAAGTTTCCGTTTCCATCTTCGGCCGTGCAACGCCGGTGGAACTGGACTTCAGCCAGGTTGAAAAAGGCTGATCGAATAATCAGCAGTAAGCGGTCCGTTGCCGCTTGTCAAAGGCGCGAAATTGAACTACAATTTCGCGCCTTTTGTTTTTAGATGCCTTGCCTGACGTTTGTTCGGCGAGGTTAAACACGGGGAGCCTCTCACGAGGCGATACTACCCAAACCGAGGAAATTTAAATGGCCAAGAAAGTACAAGCCTACGTTAAGCTGCAAGTTGCAGCTGGTATGGCTAACCCGAGCCCGCCAGTTGGTCCAGCTCTGGGTCAGCAAGGCGTTAACATCATGGAATTCTGTAAGGCGTTCAATGCTAAGACTGACAGCATTGAAAAAGGTCTGCCGATTCCGGTTGTTATTACCGTTTATTCTGATCGCTCCTTCACTTTCGTTACCAAAACCCCGCCAGCAGCAGTACTGCTGAAAAAAGCGGCTGGTATCAAGTCTGGTTCCGGTAAGCCGAACAAAGACAAAGTAGGTAAAGTGACCCGTGCTCAGGTACGTGAAATCGCAGAAACCAAAGCTGCGGACATGACTGGTTCTGACGTTGAAGCGATGACTCGCTCCATCGAAGGTACCGCTCGTTCCATGGGCCTGGTAGTGGAGGATTAAGAGATGGCTAAGCTGACCAAGCGCATGCGCGTGATCCGTGACAAAGTTGATGCTACTAAACAGTATGACATCACTGAAGCTGTTGCTCTGCTGAAAGAGCTGGCCACCGCTAAATTCGTAGAAAGCGTTGACGTTGCCGTGAACCTCGGCATCGACGCTCGTAAATCTGACCAAAACGTTCGTGGCGCTACCGTTCTGCCACACGGCACCGGTCGTTCCGTTCGCGTTGCCGTATTTGCCCAAGGCGCTAACGCTGAAGCAGCGAAAGCTGCTGGCGCAGAGCTGGTAGGTATGGACGATCTGGCTGACCAGATCAAGAAAGGCGAAATGAACTTCGACGTTGTTATTGCTTCTCCGGATGCAATGCGCGTTGTCGGTCAACTGGGCCAGATCCTGGGTCCACGCGGCCTGATGCCAAACCCGAAAGTGGGTACCGTTACTCCGAACGTTGCTGAAGCTGTGAAAAACGCTAAAGCAGGTCAGGTTCGCTACCGTAACGACAAAAACGGCATCATCCATACCACTATCGGTAAGGTTGATTTCGACGCAGACAAACTGAAAGAAAACCTGGAAGCCCTGCTGGTTGCGCTGAAAAAAGCAAAACCTTCTCAGGCGAAAGGCATGTACATCAAGAAAGTTAGCCTCTCCACCACCATGGGTGCTGGCGTTGCTATCGATCAGAGCGGTCTGTCTGCTGCAGCGAACTAATCGCACTTGCGATTATCGCTTTGACTTGGGGCCGAGATTTGTCTAGAATCTTATGCCCCAAGGTTTTGCTATTGGCGATGCCGTAAGCAAAACAAAGATTTTTCGGTTGGAGCCTGGCCTATCCAGGCCTCCGTCCAAGACCGCAGGTGTATCGCAAGATACTTAATCCTTCCTGCGTAGACGGTGACAGAGCCTAAGAAAATTTTTCTTTTTTATAAAAGAATGTCTTTGCTGGATTCTGCTCACCGTGTTAAGCCGCTCGGCGTGGCGTTTTACAAAGCGCCGAGTGAAGTGAGTTCCGGGGATTTTCCCCGGCTAATCCAGGAGCAAAAAGCTAATGGCATTAAATCTTCAAGACAAACAAGCGATTGTTGCTGAAGTCAGCGAAGTAGCCAAAGGCGCGCTGTCTGCGGTTGTTGCGGATTCCCGCGGCGTTACCGTAGATAAAATGACTGAACTGCGTAAAGCAGGTCGTGAAGCTGGCGTTTACATGCGTGTTGTTCGCAACACCCTGATGCGTCGCGTAGTTGAAGGCACTCCATTCGAATGCCTGAAAGACACGTTTGTCGGTCCAACCTTGATTGCATTCTCTCACGAACACCCGGGCGCTGCTGCTCGTCTGTTCAAAGAGTTCGCGAAAGCGAATGCAAAATTCGAGGTTAAAGCTGCGGCCTTTGAAGGTGAGCTGATCCCAGCGGCGCAAATCGACCGCCTGGCGACGCTGCCAACTTACGAAGAAGCGATCGCACGCCTGATGGCAACCATGAAAGAAGCCGCTGCCGGCAAACTGGTTCGCACTCTGGCTGCAGTACGCGATCAGAAAGAAGCGGCGTAAGCCCCTCTTTCTTAGCCTTTGCTAACGTATTTAAACTATTTCTGAATTTTAGGAACAATTGTTATGTCTATCACTAAAGACCAAATCCTGGAAGCAGTTGCCGCTATGTCCGTAATGGACGTTGTTGAACTGGTTTCCGCTATGGAAGAAAAATTCGGCGTTTCTGCTGCTGCTGCTGTAGCTGTAGCTGCTGGCCCAGCTGAAGCTGCTGAAGAGAAAACTGAATTCGACGTTATCCTGAAAGCTGCAGGCGCTAACAAAGTTGCTGTTATCAAAGCAGTACGTGGCGCTACCGGCCTGGGTCTGAAAGAAGCTAAAGACCTGGTTGAATCTGCTCCAGCCGCTCTGAAAGAAGGCGTGAGCAAAGATGACGCAGAAGCTCTGAAAAAATCTCTGGAAGAAGCTGGCGCAGAAGTTGAAGTTAAATAAGCCAACCTTTCCGGTTGCAGCCTAGTCTTTTAGGCTGATGGCTGGTGACTTTTTAGTCACCAGCCTTTTTGCGCTGTAGGGCGCCAGTAGCGTTTCACACTGTTTGGCTGCTGGTTTCGCCTCCCAATGTTTGTTTCTATTGACGACTTAATATACCGCGGTCTTTGCACTACCAGGAGTTCTGGGGGAAGGCGCGATGAAATGGTTTAAGCGTGATAGCAAGAGACATTGCGGAAAGTGTTCCCGCTTTCCGGTCGACAAAACGGTGTTGCATGAACTGTCCCTAATCGGACGGACAGATTGGGTCACTGATCAGCGAGCTGAGGAACCCTATGGTTTACTCCTATACCGAGAAAAAACGTATTCGTAAGGATTTTGGTAAACGTCCACAAGTGCTGGACATACCATATCTCCTTTCTATCCAGCTTGACTCGTTCCAGAAGTTTATCGAGCAAGATCCAGAAGGGCAGTACGGCCTTGAAGCCGCATTCCGTTCTGTTTTCCCTATCCAGAGCTACAGTGGCAATTCGGAGCTGCAATACGTTAGCTACCGTCTTGGTGAGCCGGTCTTCGACGTCAAAGAGTGCCAGATCCGTGGTGTGACGTTCTCTGCACCGCTGCGCGTAAAACTGCGCCTGGTTATCTATGAGCGCGAAGCGCCTGAAGGTACGGTCAAAGACATCAAGGAACAAGAAGTCTACATGGGCGAAATTCCGCTCATGACCGAAAACGGCACCTTTGTGATCAACGGTACTGAGAGGGTTATCGTATCTCAGTTGCACCGTAGTCCTGGCGTATTCTTCGACAGCGATAAGGGTAAAACCCACTCCTCGGGTAAAGTGCTGTACAACGCACGCATCATCCCTTACCGCGGTTCATGGTTGGACTTCGAGTTCGATCCGAAAGACAACCTGTTCGTGCGTATTGACCGTCGCCGCAAACTGCCTGCGACCATCATTCTGCGCGCGCTGAACTACACCACTGAACAGATCCTCGACCTGTTCTTTGACAAGATCGTCTTCGAAATCCGCGACAACAAGCTGCAGATGGAGCTGGTGCCTGAGCGCCTGCGTGGTGAGACCGCTTCGTTCGATATCGAAGCCAACGGCAAGATCTACGTAGAGAAAGGCCGTCGCATCACCGCTCGTCATATCCGTCAGCTGGAAAAAGACGACATTCAGAGCATTGAAGTACCGGTAGAGTACATCGCGGGCAAAGTGGTCGCGAAAGACTATATCGATACCAATACCGGCGAACTGATCTGCGCAGCCAACATGGAGCTGTCGCTGGATCTGCTGGCCAAGCTGAGCCAGTCTGGCCACAAGCGCATCGAAACGCTGTTCACCAACGATCTGGACCACGGCGCGTACATCTCTGAAACGCTGCGTGTCGATCCGACCAACGATCGTCTGAGCTCGCTGGTAGAAATCTACCGCATGATGCGTCCTGGTGAGCCGCCAACGCGCGAAGCTGCCGAAAGCCTGTTCGAGAACCTGTTCTTCTCCGAAGACCGCTACGATCTGTCCGCGGTTGGCCGTATGAAGTTCAACCGTTCTCTGCTGCGCGACGAGATCGAAGGTTCGGGCATCCTGAGCAAAGACGACATCATCGAAGTGATGAAGAAGCTCATCGATATCCGTAACGGCAAGGGCGAAGTGGACGATATCGACCACTTGGGCAACCGTCGTATCCGCTCCGTCGGCGAAATGGCCGAGAACCAGTTCCGCGTAGGTCTGGTGCGTGTTGAGCGTGCGGTGAAAGAGCGCCTGTCTCTGGGCGATCTGGATACCCTGATGCCTCAGGACATGATCAACGCCAAGCCGATTTCGGCGGCGGTGAAAGAGTTCTTCGGATCCAGCCAGCTGTCCCAGTTCATGGACCAGAACAACCCGTTGTCCGAGATCACGCACAAGCGTCGTATCTCCGCACTGGGCCCGGGCGGTCTGACCCGTGAGCGCGCCGGCTTTGAAGTTCGAGACGTACACCCGACCCACTACGGCCGCGTGTGCCCAATCGAAACGCCGGAAGGTCCAAACATCGGTCTGATCAACTCCCTGTCCGTGTACGCACAGACTAACGAGTATGGCTTCCTGGAAACCCCGTACCGCCGCGTGCGTGACGGCGTGGTGACCGATGAAATCAACTACCTGTCTGCTATTGAAGAAGGCAACTTCGTTATCGCCCAGGCGAACTCCAACCTGGATGAAGAAGGCCGCTTCGTAGAAGACCTGGTCACCTGTCGTAGCAAAGGCGAATCAAGCCTGTTCAGCCGCGACCAGGTTGACTACATGGACGTATCCACCCAACAGGTTGTTTCCGTTGGTGCCTCACTGATTCCATTCCTGGAACACGATGACGCCAACCGTGCATTGATGGGTGCGAACATGCAACGTCAGGCCGTACCAACCCTGCGCGCTGACAAGCCGCTGGTCGGTACCGGTATGGAACGCGCTGTAGCGGTTGACTCCGGCGTAACCGCCGTTGCCAAACGCGGCGGTGTGATCCAGTACGTGGATGCTTCCCGTATCGTTATCAAAGTTAACGAAGACGAGATGTACCCGGGCGAAGCAGGTATCGATATTTACAACCTGACCAAGTACACCCGTTCTAACCAGAACACCTGCATCAACCAGATGCCGTGTGTGAATCTGGGTGAGCCAATCGAGCGCGGCGACGTGCTGGCGGATGGCCCATCGACAGACCTGGGCGAACTGGCACTGGGCCAGAACATGCGCGTAGCGTTCATGCCTTGGAACGGCTACAACTTCGAAGACTCCATCTTGGTCTCCGAGCGCGTGGTGCAGGAAGATCGCTTCACCACCATCCACATCCAGGAACTGGCGTGCGTGTCTCGCGACACCAAGCTGGGGCCTGAAGAGATCACTGCCGACATCCCTAACGTGGGTGAAGCTGCGCTCTCCAAACTGGATGAATCCGGTATCGTGTATATCGGTGCTGAAGTGACTGGCGGCGACATTCTGGTCGGTAAGGTAACGCCTAAAGGCGAAACCCAGCTGACGCCGGAAGAGAAACTGCTGCGTGCGATCTTCGGTGAGAAAGCGTCTGACGTTAAAGACTCTTCTCTGCGTGTGCCGAACGGCGTTTCCGGTACGGTTATCGACGTGCAGGTCTTCACCCGCGATGGCGTGGAAAAAGACAAGCGCGCGTTGGAAATCGAAGAGATGCAGCTGAAGCAGGCGAAGAAAGACCTGACTGAAGAACTGCAGATCCTGGAAGCCGGCCTGTTCGCACGTATCCACGCGGTGCTGGTTGCCGGTGGCATCGAAGCCGACAAGCTGAGCAAACTGCCGCGCGATCGCTGGCTGGAACTGGGCCTGACCGACGAAGAGAAGCAAAACCAGCTGGAGCAGCTGGCTGAGCAGTACGACGAACTGAAATCCGACTTCGAGAAGAAGCTGGAAGCCAAGCGTCGTAAGATCACTCAGGGCGACGATCTGGCGCCGGGCGTGCTGAAAATCGTCAAGGTTTATCTGGCCGTTAAACGTCAGATCCAACCGGGTGACAAGATGGCGGGCCGCCACGGTAACAAGGGTGTTATCTCCAAGATCAACCCGATCGAAGATATGCCTTACGATGAAAACGGCACGCCGGTAGACATCGTACTGAACCCGCTGGGCGTACCATCACGTATGAACATCGGTCAGATCCTGGAAACCCACCTGGGTATGGCTGCGAAAGGCATTGGTGAGAAGATCAACCAGATGCTGAAGCAGCAGCAGGAAGTGGCCAAGCTGCGTGAGTTCATCCAGAAGGCCTACGATCTGGGCGACGACGTTTGCCAGAAAGTTGACCTGAACACCTTCAGTGACGACGAAGTGCTGCGTCTGGCAGAGAACCTGAAAAAAGGTATGCCGATCGCAACGCCGGTGTTTGACGGTGCGAAAGAGACTGAAATCAAGAAGCTGCTGGAAATGGGCGGAATCCCGACCTCCGGTCAGATCACGCTGTTCGATGGCCGTACCGGTGAGCAATTCGAGCGCCAGGTTACTGTCGGCTATATGTACATGCTGAAACTGAACCACTTGGTTGACGATAAAATGCACGCCCGTTCAACCGGTTCTTACAGCTTGGTTACTCAGCAACCTCTGGGTGGTAAGGCGCAGTTCGGTGGTCAACGCTTCGGTGAGATGGAAGTGTGGGCACTGGAAGCATACGGCGCGGCTTATACCCTGCAGGAAATGCTCACCGTTAAGTCGGATGACGTTAACGGCCGTACCAAGATGTACAAAAACATCGTGGATGGCGATCACCGGATGGAGCCAGGCATGCCGGAATCCTTCAACGTACTGTTGAAAGAAATCCGCTCGCTCGGCATCAACATCGAACTGGAAGACGAGTAATCGTCATGCCGGCTCAGGCTCCCCGCCTAAGGGAGCCTGAGGGTGGTTGTTCAGGTCACACGGGTACCTACTGCGGTTGTGGGTACCCAACAGGTTTAACTCCGACAGGAGCCAATCCGTGAAAGACTTATTGAAGTTTCTGAAAGCGCAAACTAAGACCGAAGAGTTTGATGCGATCAAGATTGCTCTGGCCTCGCCAGACATGATCCGTTCGTGGTCGTTCGGTGAAGTTAAGAAGCCGGAAACCATTAACTACCGTACGTTCAAACCTGAACGTGACGGCCTTTTCTGTGCCCGTATCTTCGGGCCGGTAAAAGATTACGAGTGCCTGTGCGGTAAGTACAAGCGCTTGAAACACCGCGGCGTGATCTGTGAGAAGTGCGGCGTTGAAGTGACCCAGACCAAAGTGCGCCGTGAGCGCATGGGCCACATCGAGCTGGCTTCGCCGACCGCGCACATCTGGTTCCTGAAATCGCTGCCATCCCGCATCGGTTTGCTGCTGGATATGCCGCTGCGTGACATCGAACGCGTACTGTACTTCGAATCCTATGTGGTGGTCGAAGGCGGTATGACCAACCTCGAGCGTCGTCAGATCCTGACCGAAGAGCAGTATCTGGACGCGCTGGAAGAGTTCGGTGACGAATTCGACGCCAAGATGGGTGCGGAAGCTATTCAGGCCCTGTTGAAAAACATGGATCTGGAAGCCGAGTGCGAGCAGCTGCGTGAAGAGCTGAACGAAACCAACTCCGAAACCAAGCGCAAGAAGCTGACCAAGCGTATCAAGCTGCTGGAAGCGTTCGTACAGTCCGGTAACAAGCCGGAGTGGATGATCCTGACCGTGCTGCCGGTACTGCCGCCGGATCTGCGTCCTCTGGTTCCGCTGGATGGCGGCCGTTTCGCGACGTCGGATCTGAACGATCTGTATCGCCGCGTGATCAACCGTAACAACCGTCTGAAACGCCTGCTGGATCTGGCTGCGCCTGACATCATCGTGCGCAACGAAAAGCGTATGCTGCAAGAAGCGGTAGATGCCCTGCTGGATAACGGCCGTCGCGGTCGTGCGATCACCGGTTCCAACAAACGTCCTCTGAAATCTTTGGCCGACATGATCAAAGGTAAGCAGGGTCGTTTCCGTCAGAACCTGCTCGGTAAACGCGTTGACTACTCCGGCCGTTCCGTAATCACCGTAGGTCCATACCTGCGTCTGCATCAGTGCGGTCTGCCTAAGAAGATGGCGCTGGAGCTGTTCAAACCGTTCATCTACGGCAAGTTGGAGCTGCGTGGCCTGGCCACCACCATCAAAGCCGCCAAGAAAATGGTTGAGCGTGAAGAAGCCGTCGTTTGGGATATCCTGGACGAAGTGATCCGCGAACACCCGGTACTGCTGAACCGTGCACCAACCCTGCACCGTTTGGGTATCCAGGCGTTTGAACCGGTTCTGATCGAAGGTAAAGCGATCCAGCTGCACCCGCTGGTTTGTGCGGCCTATAACGCCGACTTCGATGGTGACCAGATGGCCGTTCACGTACCGCTGACGCTGGAAGCCCAGCTGGAAGCGCGTGCGCTGATGATGTCCACCAACAACATCCTGTCCCCAGCGAACGGCGAGCCAATCATCGTTCCTTCTCAGGACGTTGTACTGGGTCTGTACTACATGACCCGCGACTGTGTTAACGCCAAAGGCGAAGGCATGGTGCTGAACGGTTCCAAAGAAGCTGAGCGTGTTTACCGCGCCGGCCTGGCGTCTCTGCATGCGCGCGTTAAAGTGCGTATCACCGAAGACGTCAAGAACGCCGAAGGCGAATGGACCTCTCAGACCAGCATCATCGACACCACCATCGGCCGCGCCATCCTGTGGATGATCGTACCGAAAGGTCTGCCGTACGCGATCGTTAACCAGCCTTTGGGCAAGAAAGCGATCTCCAAGATGCTGAACACCTGTTACCGCATCCTGGGCCTGAAGCCGACCGTTATCTTTGCTGACCAGATCATGTACACCGGTTTTGCTTACGCAGCCCGTTCCGGCGCTTCCGTAGGTATCGACGACATGGTTATCCCGGCCAAGAAAGCGGAGATCATCGAAGAAGCGGAAACCGAAGTTGCCGAGATCCAGGAGCAGTTCCAGTCTGGTCTGGTTACCGCCGGCGAACGCTACAACAAAGTGATCGATATCTGGGCTGCAGCGAACGAACGCGTTGCGAAAGCGATGATGGAAAACCTGTCGGTTGAAGACGTGGTTAACCGTGACGGCGAAGTGGAACAGCAAGTTTCCTTCAACAGCATCTTTATGATGGCCGACTCCGGTGCGCGTGGTTCCGCCGCTCAGATTCGTCAGCTGGCCGGTATGCGTGGTCTGATGGCGAAGCCGGACGGCTCCATCATCGAAACGCCAATCACCGCGAACTTCCGTGAAGGTCTGAACGTACTCCAGTACTTCATCTCCACCCACGGTGCTCGTAAAGGTCTGGCGGATACCGCACTGAAAACCGCGAACTCCGGTTATCTGACCCGTCGTCTGGTTGACGTGGCGCAGGATCTGGTGGTGACCGAAGACGACTGTGGCACCCACGACGGCATCCTGATGACTCCGGTTATCGAAGGTGGCGACGTGAAAGAGCCGCTGCGTGAACGCGTTCTGGGCCGTGTGACGGCAGAAGACGTCCTCAAGCCGGGTACGGCGGACATTCTGGTGCCACGCAACACCCTGCTGAACGAGAAGGCGTGTGACCTGTTGGAAGAGAACTCTGTCGACAGCGTTAAAGTCCGTTCCGTGGTGAGCTGTGAAACCGACTTTGGTGTGTGTGCAAACTGCTACGGTCGCGACCTGGCACGTGGCCACATCATCAACAAAGGTGAAGCCATCGGCGTTATCGCGGCACAGTCCATCGGTGAGCCGGGTACACAGCTGACGATGCGTACGTTCCACATCGGTGGTGCGGCATCTCGTGCGGCTGCTGAATCCAGCATCCAGGTGAAAAACAAGGGTAGCCTGAAGCTGAGCAACGCGAAGTTCGTTATGAACGCCGCAGGCAAGCTGGTAATCACCTCGCGTAACACCGAACTGAAACTGATCGACGAATTCGGCCGTACCAAAGAAAGCTACAAGGTGCCTTACGGCGCCGTGATGGGCAAAGGCGACGGTGAAGAAGTTAACGGCGGCGAAACCGTTGCTAACTGGGATCCGCACACCATGCCGGTCATCAGTGAAGTCAGCGGCTTCATTCGCTTCGCAGACATGGTTGACGGCCAGACCATTACTCGCCAGACCGACGAACTGACCGGTTTGTCTTCTCTGGTAGTTCTGGACAGCGCAGAGCGTACCGGTAGCGGTAAAGACCTGCGTCCGGCACTGAAAATCGTTGACGCTCAGGGCGAAGACGTATTGATCCCAGGTACTGATATGCCTGCTCAATACTTCCTGCCGGGCAAAGCGATCGTTCAGCTGGAAGACGGCATTCAGATCGGTGCGGGTGATACCCTGGCGCGTATTCCTCAGGAATCCGGCGGTACCAAGGATATTACCGGTGGTCTGCCGCGCGTTGCCGACCTGTTCGAAGCACGTCGTCCGAAAGAGCCGGCAATCCTGGCTGAAATCAGCGGGATTATCTCGTTCGGTAAAGAGACCAAAGGCAAACGTCGCCTGGTGATCTCTCCGCTGGACGGCAGCGACGCTTACGAAGAGATGATTCCGAAATGGCGTCAGCTCAACGTGTTCGAAGGCGAAGTGGTGGAACGTGGCGACGTCGTATCCGACGGCCCAGAGTCTCCGCACGACATTCTGCGTCTGCGTGGCGTGCATGCGGTTACCCGCTACATCACCAACGAAGTGCAGGAAGTTTACCGTCTGCAAGGCGTTAAGATTAACGATAAGCACATCGAAGTTATCGTTCGTCAGATGCTGCGTAAAGGCACTATCGTTAGCGCTGGTGGCTCCGAGTTCCTGGAAGGCGAGCAGGCTGAAGTGTCTCGCGTCAAGATTGCCAACCGTCAGCTGGAAGCTGAAGGTAAAATCGCGGCAACCTTCTCGCGCGATCTGCTGGGTATCACCAAGGCATCCTTGGCGACCGAGTCCTTCATCTCCGCTGCATCGTTCCAGGAAACGACGCGCGTTCTGACCGAAGCTGCCGTAGCCGGCAAGCGTGATGAACTGCGTGGCCTGAAAGAGAACGTCATCGTGGGCCGTCTGATCCCAGCCGGTACCGGTTACGCTTATCATCAGGACCGCATGCGTCGTCGTGCTCAGGGTGAAACGCCGGTTGTTCCGCAAGTCAGCGCGGAAGAAGCGACGGCTAACCTGGCCGAACTGCTCAATGCAGGCCTGGGCGGCAGCGACGACGAGTAATCGTCATCCGCGCCGCGGGCCCGGCATGCCGGGCCCCATCGCCAGATAAACCGCTCCTTCGGGGGCGGTTTTTTTTCGCCTCGCATCGGGTTATGACAAACTTTGCTACTATGGTTACAGCAGAATTGACCTGCGCTTTTTATCTGACAACCAAGGACAGTGCGAAACATGGACAGCCTCCTCACCTTCGAAAAACTGACGGCGCAACACCTGCCTTACCTGTATGAAATCCGTTTTTCCGTCGAAGAAAACCTGCTGCATCCGCATCAGATTCAGTATCTGCAGCGCAAACAGGCGCTGGAGGACATCAATCAGGGCGGCGGCTGGATCTGCAAGCATGGCGATGACTATGCCGGCGTGGGATTCGGGCTGTTCATCCCCGAACCGCTGATCGGCGGCCTGTTCGTGAAGCCGGAATACCAATCGCTGGGGATCGGCTCCGCCTTGTTGGCGCGAGTCACCGCCTGGATGTTTGAGCACGGCGCCGAGGCGATCCACTTAACCACCGATCCGGGCTCCAGGGCCGAAGGCTTTTATCAACATCATGGCTGGGTCGTGGTCGGGCTGGATGAATTCGGCCAGGCCGAACTGGTGAAACGCAAAGAGGGTGAATAATGAAAATCAAAGGATTGATGACGCTGCTGCTGTTTTCGCTGTTCTGCGCGCCGCTGTATGCGGCGGTTGACTATTTTTACCTGAAACCGCTCGATGGCGAGAAGATCAAGATAACCCGGCAGATGCTGGAGGCGATGCCGCCGCACACGATCAAAACCTCGACCAATTTCACCCCGGAAGATACGTTCACCGGCGTTGAGTTTGCGGAGCTGGTGAAAGCCTATCATCTGCAAGGTCAGGCGGTGCGTGCTTTCGCCTGGGACGATTATTCCTACTCAATGCCGATTGACGAGATGATTAAATATCGCGTGATCGTCGCCTATCAGCGCGGCGGTAAGCCGATCGACGTTGGGGAGCTGGGACCGTTCGCCATTATCTATCCGCGCGATCAATATGCCGAGTTGAATAATCTGGACGTGAATGCGAAAACCGTCTGGCAGGTCAAACGGTTGGAGATTAAGTAAGATGAGCAAGAAACTGATCGGTACTCTTATCGCGTTGGTTGCCATCTTCTCCCTATTAATTTTGTTGATTGCCATTAATTTTGGCGGCGTAAAAGATCGTTATAAGCAGATCGAACCCAATCTGGACAATTACTCGGTGGCCGAGATCCTTTTTTTGGCGTTCGAAAGGAGCAAAACCGCGTTGCTGCTCAGTGAAAATAGCGACTACGACGCCTTCTTGATCAAAAAGAAAATCTTTTACTCAAAGATCCAGATCCTGGAGAGCCGCTCGACCTTCAGCGACTCATTTTATTACGACGACGAATTTATCAAGAATGTTGCACTGCTGAAGCAACAGTACCGCACGTTAGACGGTCTCTCCGCCGGCTTGCTGGCGGGGCAGAAAAGCAAGGCGGATATTCTCGCCTATATGGATGATATCGAAGGCACGCTGGTCGATATCCAGGAGATTATCTATCGGATACAGATCAAAAACTTTACCGAGGTGAAAGGCATCATCCAGGATAATTCGAGTAAAGCCGAGATGTTCGCCTTCTTTTCGCTGATTTTGGTATTCCTGATGATGTTCCTGGTGTTGAGAAACGCCTTCTCGTTAAAAGAGATCATCAAGAACAAGAACATTTTCATCTCTTCCATCTACCACGAGATCGCCGGCTCGACCCAGGCTATCGTCATTGCCGCGGACATCATGGAGCATGAGCTGGCGCAGGAGGAGCTGAAAAAAGAGGCCCGCCTGATTTCCTATCACGGCAATAAGATAGCCGAACAAACGCGCGAGGTGATGGATTACTCGCGGCTTGAGATGGGGGAGGTCAAAGTCAATATTTCCACCTTCCGGCTGAATGACGTGGTGGACGATGCCGTGACCGGTATCGGCACCGGGCGCGGCAACCGCCTCGAGATCCACCGTTCGTCTTATCGTGCGTCTATCGGCTCCGATAAGTACAAGCTCTACCGGATAATGGCCAATTTGCTCAGTAATGCGGACAAGTTTACGCACCACGGCGTGGTCAGCCTCAATGTGAAGGTGTGCCACGGCCATCTGTATTTACGGGTGAAAGACAATGGCATTGGGTTTAACGTCAATAATCTGGATCGGTTATATAAGGCGTTTAACCAGGGCGTAGAAAAAGAAACGCGGCAGGGATTGGGGCTGGGGCTGACCATTATCAAAAATTATGTCACGACGATGAAAGGCACCATCAGGGTTAAATCTGTCGAAGGCGTTGGCTCATCGTTTTTTATTCGCATTCCGGTCAAGCTAATTAAAGAATAGGTTCGACAGCAGCAGTGAGGAGATAATCAGCGGTTTGGTCGGTTTTTCCACCAGGTGCACGTCATAGTGCAGGATCATGTCGCCGATGTTCTTCTCGTAGTGGTTCAGTTGGCCGGTGAGAATAATGATGCGGGCGTGCGGATCGAGGGCGTCTTTAATTTTCTTCACCACGCGTTCGGAGGTCTCGCCGAAGTCCAACAGCCAGTCCAAAATAAACGCCTCAAAGGACTGCTGCTCCAGCGCGGCCAGCATGGCGTCCGCCGTTTGGAAGGTTTCGGTCTCAATGCCGTATCGGCTGGCGATCTTCTTCAGAAGTTCGAGGATATCGCTGTCATTATCCAGGATGGCGATGCGCGGGGCCGGCAGAAAGTCTATCTTGTTGACTCTATACAGCGGTAATTCGGCCTGCGTATCTCGGCTGGTATTGATGATGAAAAGATCGTCTTTTTTGCAGGCGTAGGTTTCGTCGTCGTTTGCGTGTGTGACCGGGTGTTGGTCGACCTCAATGTTACAGCGCTTGTGAATGCTGTTCATGATAAAGACGCCGTTATGCGTCCTTTGGCCGGCAAACGGCTCGTTGAAATACTGAAAAACCTTTTTCACTTCGTCGAGGGTGATGCCTCTTTTGCCATCCAGTTTCTGTTTGGCGCTGTTGTATTGAAGATTCAGTATGTTGGCTATCGTGGAGGCATGTTTTCTGTCGCCAACTCCTTTCAGAGTGAGCAACGCGCTGATTGCATCGATGTAATTTGGCGTTTTCTTCATGACAACCCTGGCTTTTTTGATGTTGACCGCGAGCGTTGCAAAATCTGCGCGAGGACCCGTGCTGGATTATAGATGAAGCCTCGGGTATTGCGGTGATATCAGTTTGATTTTCCTTGGCAAACTCAAAACACACTCGATATCAAATAAAAAAACACTCAAAAGACATTCACATTTAATCGTTTATATGATTAATTAGCGCACATACTGTGTGATTCGCGTCCTGGGGGGGTGCCAGTCTCACAAAATAAACCGCCTGCTCTTGTCCGTAAGCAGGGAGCAGGCGGCAAAAAGATCCGCGGCCAACACCAGGGCCATTGGCAGCACCGGGGATTATCCTTCAAGCTTCTCTTGTCGCCGTACCTTCTTTGCTGTGCCTTCTTTTTCCACGCTCTCCAGTGTCTGTGGTAACCGCCGCCCTTTGCATCTCACTCTGAGTTATTGCAGAACGCCGTTACTCCTGTCAGCCGAGTCGCCAAAACTGCCTGTCCACATGCCCCACCGGCACAAATTCAAAAGAGAATGCGGCGTCGCCGTTGGTGAGGAACCGGAGTCGCGCAGAGAATCTCCGCGCGATCCGGGGTGGGATAAGGCGGGGCCATCGAGAGGGTAACGGCCCCGGCCGGCGCCGGGTTTGGCGGCCGGCAACGCCACTATAATCGGCGCGTTTGTCGACGCCAGCACCACCGTTCGGCATTGCGTGGCCGCTCCAGCGTTTTCTTCACACGGCGGCAAACGTTGCCGTTTATTGCGCGCCGCGTCCCAGATAACCGTCCCAGTCTTTCCACACCGGCTGCAGCCCGGCGTTGCTGATGGCCTCGGCGACCTGCTGCGGCGTGCGGCCGTCGTGCGGCTCGAACTGTTCCAGCTCAGGCGGCACGTCGTCGGCATAGCCGCCGGGTTGCGTCTTGGATCCGGCGCTGACGCTGTTGATCGCCACCGGGATCATATGATCGCGGAAGTACGGCGATTCACGCGTAGACAGCGACAGCTCGACATCCGGCGCGAACAGCCGGAAGGCGCAGATCAGTTGCACCAGCTGAGGCTTGCTCATTATAGACGCCGGTTCGATGCCGCCGGCGCAGGGGCGCAGGCGTGGAAACGAGATCGAGTAACGGCTCTGCCAGTAGGTTTGCTGCAGGTAGAACAGATGTTCCGCCAGCAGGTAGCAGTCGGTGCGCCAGCTGTTGGACAGGCCGATCAACGCGCCGAGGCCGATCTTGTCGATCCCGGCGCGCCCCAGGCGATCCGGCGTGGCCAGGCGCCAATGGAAATCCTGCTTCTGGCCGCGCAGGTGGTGCTGCAGATAGGTGGCCGGATGGTAGGTTTCCTGATACACCAGCACGCCGTCCAGGCCCAGCGTTTTCAGTTCGGCGTACTCTTCTTGCGCCAGCGGCTGCACTTCCATCATCAACGAGCTGAAATGGCGGCGGATCCCCGGAATGTGCTGGCGGAAATAGTCCATGCCGACCTTGGTCTGATGTTCGCCGGTGACCAGCAACAGATGCTCGAACCCCAACGCCTGGATGGCTGCACATTCGCGGGCGATCTCCGCCGCATCCAGCGTTTTGCGCTTGATGCGGTTGCTCATCGAAAAGCCGCAGTAGGTGCAGTCGTTGGCGCACAGGTTGGACAGGTACAGCGGCACATAGAAGCTGACGACGTTGCCGAACCGCTGCCGGGTCAGCTGCTGCGCGCGCTGCGCCAGCGGTTCCAGGTACGGCGCGGCGGCGGGGGAGATCAGCGCCATAAAGTCGTCGCGCGTCAGCTTGTCGGCGTTCAACGCACGTTCCACGTCGCGCGCGGTTTTGCCGTTGATGCGCAGCGTAATGTCGTCCCAATCCAGCTGTTGCCAGCGGCTACTGAAGTCGTCGGCCATCACTGCGCCTCCTCGGGTTGGCTGAGGAAGGCGGTCAGCGGGCTGGAGGCGATCGCGCCGCGCTGGCTCGCGCCTAACCCGGCGCTGCGCGCCAGCTCACCGGCCTCCAGCGCCAGGCGAAACGCCCGCGCCATTTGCACCGGATCGCGCGCCACGGCGATGGCGGTATTCACCAGCACCGCGTCGGCGCCCAGCTCCATCGCTTCCAGTGCGTGGCTAGGCGCGCCGATGCCGGCGTCGACCACCACCGGCACCCTGGCTTGTTCAATGATGATCTCGAGGAAGTCGCGGGTGCGCAGACCGCGATTCGATCCGATAGGGGAACCGAGCGGCATCACCGCCGCACAGCCCACCTCTTCCAGCCGCTTGCACAGCACCGGATCGGCGCCGCAGTAAGGCAGCACGACAAACCCGTCTTCCACCAGCGTTTCCGCCGCCTTCAGCGTTTCTATCGGATCCGGCAGCAGGTATTTCACATCGGGATGGATCTCCAGTTTCACCCAGCGGGTGCCGAGCGCTTCGCGCGCCAGCCGGGCGGCGAACACCGCCTCGGCGGCGGTTTTAGCGCCGGAGGTGTTGGGCAACAGCCTGACGCCCAACTGCTGCAGCGGCGCCAAAATGGCGTCATTGCCGCCGCGCAGATCGACGCGCTTCATGGCCATGGTCACCAGCTGCGAACCGGAGGCCGCCAGCGCCTCCAGCATCAACGCCGGCGTGGCGAACTTGCCGGTGCCGGTGAACAGACGAGAAGAGAAAGTGGTATCGGCGATTTTCAGCATGTCAGCCTCCGGCGATCGCTTGAAACAGCAAAATGTCGTCACCGTCCTGCACCAAATGGTTGGCCCAGTCGGCGCGCGGGATGATGGTTTGGTTGATCGCCAGCGCGGTGCCCGGCTGGTGGCGTTCCAGTTGGCTCAGCAGGGCGGCGACGCTGAGCGGCTGCGCCAGCTCCAGCGGTTGATCGTTCAAACGGATCTTCATGCCGCGCCTCCGCATACCGGGCAGGCACGGGCCTGGCTCAGTTGCAGCGTGCTCCAGCTTTGTTGCTTGCCGTCGAACAACCGCAGTTTGCCGCTGAGGGGGGAAGGCATGCCGGCCAACATCTTGATGGCCTCCAGCGCTTGCAGGGTGCCGATCACGCCCACCACCGGGCCAAGCACCCCGGCGGTGCGGCAGTTGCGCTGCGGCTCTTCCTGCTCCGGGTACAGGCAGGCATAGCAGCCGTGCACGTAGGGCGGCTCGAGCACCAGCAGCTGGCCGCTGAAACCGACGGCGCTGCCGCTGATCAGCGGTTTGGCGGCGGCGATGCAGGCGGCATTGACCTCATGACGGGTCGCCATATTGTCGCAGCAGTCCAGCACCAGATCTGCGCGGGCGACCGCGTCGCGCAGCGCTTGCCCCTGTAGCCGCTGCGCCAGCGGGATGAGCTCCACCAAAGGGTTCAGCGCCTGCAAATGGCGCTGCGCCAGCGCCGCCTTGCCTGTGGCGGTATCGGCGCTGCGGTAAAGGATTTGTCGCTGCAGATTGGTGACGTGCAGCTGGTCGTCGTCGGCCAGCAGCAGCGTGCCGACGCCGGCGGCGGCCAGATACAGTGAAGCCGGGGAGCCGAGCCCCCCGAGGCCGACGATTAACACTGTGGCGCGCTTGAGTTTCTCCTGGCCTTCCGGGCCGACGTCCTCCAGCAGCAGCTGGCGGCTGTAGCGCAAAAACTCCCGATCGTTAAGCATCGTTCGGATCCTCGCCTTCGATCAGCCGCAGCAGCTCGGCCGTCGCCGCGCGCCAGTCCGGCGCCTGGGTGATGGCGCTGACCACCGCCACGCTGCCGACGCCGCACGCCAGCACCGCCGGAACGCGATCGATACTGATCCCGCCGATCGCCACCGTCGGGTAATCCGCCAAGCCGGCGATGTGGCGTTTCAACTCCGCCAGCCCCTGCGGTGCCGAAGGCATGTCTTTGGTCTGAGTGGGGAAGATGTGCCCCAGCGCGATGTAGGAAGGTTTCACCGCCAGCGCGCGCGCCAGCTCGGCGTCGTCATGGGTGGAGACCCCCAGCCGCAGCCCGGCGCGATGGATGGCCGCCAAATCGGTGGTATCGAGATCTTCCTGGCCCAGATGCACACCGTAGGCGCCGTGTTTGACCGCCAGCCGCCAGTAATCGTTGATGAACAGCCGCGCCTGATAACGCCGGCCCAGCGCGATGGCGGCGGCGATATCCTGTTCAACCTGCTCGTCAGGCAGATCCTTGATGCGCAGTTGGATCGTGGTGACGCCGGCCTCCAGCAGGCGAGCGATCCACTCTACGCTGTCGACCACCGGGTAGAGCCCCAGTTTGTGAGGCGTTGCCGGGAAGGGGGTAGTGATATCAGTCATTGCTGGTCTCCTCTTGCAGCGAGGTGGCGCTGTGATACAGGTCGCTGCCGCGGGCGCGGAACTCGGCGGACATTTTTTCCATGCCGGTCAGCTGCACTTCGATCGGCTTGGCGGCCTCCTGGGCAGCGGCGTAGTCGCGCACCTCCTGCGAAATTTTCATCGAGCAGAATTTCGGCCCGCACATTGAGCAGAAGTGGGCGATCTTGCCGGACTCCTGCGGCAGGGTTTCGTCGTGATAGGCGCGCGCGGTGGCCGGATCGAGCGCCAGATTGAACTGATCTTCCCAACGGAATTCGAAGCGCGCCTTGGACATGGCGTTATCGCGGATCTGCGCGCCCGGATGGCCTTTGGCCAGATCGGCGGCGTGAGCGGCGATCTTGTAGGTGATCAGGCCCTGTTTGACGTCCTCTTTGTTCGGCAGGCCGAGGTGTTCTTTCGGCGTGACGTAACACAGCATGGCGCAGCCGAACCAGCCGACCATCGCCGCGCCGATGCCGGAGGTGAAATGGTCATAGCCCGGGGCGATGTCGGTGGTCAGCGGACCGAGGGTGTAGAACGGCGCTTCGTGGCAGTGTTCCAGCTCTTCGGTCATGTTGCGGCGGATCATCTGCATCGGCACGTGGCCCGGCCCTTCAATCATCACCTGCACGTCGTATTCCCAGGCGATTTTGGTCAGCTCGCCCAGCGTATGCAGTTCGGCGAACTGGGCTTCGTCGTTGGCGTCCTGAATCGATCCGGGGCGCAGGCCGTCGCCGAGCGACAGCGAGACATCGTAGGCGGCGCAGATCTCGCAGATTTCACGGAAGTGCTGATAGAGGAAGTTTTCCTGATGGTGCGACAGACACCATTTGGCCATGATCGAGCCGCCGCGCGACACGATGCCGGTCAGGCGTTTGGCGGTCATCGGCACGTAGCGCAGCAGCACGCCGGCGTGGATGGTGAAGTAGTCGACCCCTTGTTCAGCCTGTTCCAGCAGCGTATCGCGGAACATCTCCCAGGTGAGGTTCTCCGCCACGCCGTTGACCTTCTCCAGCGCCTGATAAATAGGCACCGTACCGATGGGCACCGGGCTGTTGCGCAGGATCCATTCGCGGGTTTCGTGAATATAGCGGCCGGTGGAGAGATCCATCACGGTGTCTGCGCCCCAGCGGGTGGACCACACCAGTTTCTCCACTTCTTCTTCTATCGACGACGTGACCGCCGAGTTGCCGATATTGGCGTTCACCTTCACCAGGAAATTGCGGCCGATGATCATCGGCTCCGCCTCCGGGTGGTTGATATTGGCGGGAATGATAGCGCGGCCGGCGGCCACTTCCTGACGCACGAACTCCGGCGTGATGTTGTCCGGCAGGTTGGCGCCCCAGCTCTGGCCCGGATGCTGGTGGCGCAGCACCTCGCCGCGAATGCGCTCGCGCCCCATGTTTTCGCGGATGGCGATGAATTCCATCTCCGGGGTGACGATGCCGGCACGGGCGTAGTGCAATTGGGTGACGCACTTGCCCGGCAACGCTTTGCGCGGCAGCGGCAGGTGTTCGAAACGCAGGTGATCGAGGCCTTCGTCCGCCAGCCGCTGTTGGGTGAAGCCGGAGCTGGCGCCGCTCAGGGTGGCGGTATCGCCGCGCGCGTCGATCCAGCCGGCGCGCAGCTTGGCCAGGCCGGCGTGCACGTCGAGCTCGGCTTGCGGATCGCCATACGGGCCGGCGGTGTCATACACCGGGATCGCCTCGTTCTGTCCATACTGCGGATTATCTTTGCTGCCGCCGACCAGGGTCGGGCTGAGCTGAATTTCACGCATCGGCACCTGGATATCGCTGCGCGAGCCCTGCAGGTAGATGCGGCGTGAGTTAGGGAAAGCCATACCTTGCAGCGTGTCGATAAACTGCTGGGCGGCTTCGCGTTGCGCTTTGCGGGCGCGCGGTGGATTAACGTTAGACATAGCAAGTTCCTACCAGTGTGTTGGGTTGGGAAAGTTGCTTGTCTGGAGTTCGGAGGGAGTAATGATGGTGGCCGATAAGGCAGGGCGCCCGCAAAAAGAGGGTCGTGCCTGTGGCGATAGATTACTCTTGTTCCCTTCGCGGGTATTAACCCGATCAGGTTCCGCGGATCCCGAATTAACGGTCTCAGCCTGGCTGATTCGATGAACAAATCAGGCGCTAGGCACTCCGACAAGATGCCCCCCAGTATAGGAGGGATAAGAAAAAAAACTATAAAATTTTAACGCGCCGGATCCAGCGCCTGGTCCGGCAGCGGTTGCTGCGCGGCTTCCGCCTCCAGCAGGATCAGCTTATCTTCCAGCGCAAAGCGCGCCGCCAGCGTTTCGCCGATATCCGACAGGGCCTGATGGAACTCCAGACAAACCTCCTGATCGATATCCACTTCGGTATAGCGATCGTGGAACGCCATGATCTGTTCGGTATTGGCCCACAGCTTGGGATAGATGTTCACCGCCAGCGACATTTTCGGACTGGCCGCGCCTTCCACTTGTTTGATAATTCTGTCATAGATATGAAAATGCCCTGCGGAGAGATAATCCACCAGGTTGTGGCAAAAGTTCTCCAGCGCTTTTTCATTCAGCGGCGTATGCTTTTCTTTATTCGGTTTGAGGCCTACCAGCGTGCAGTAAGCGACCAGCAACTGCTTGCGGGCCTGAAGCCATTGATCAACTAATTCATTACTACCGCCAACGCGCTGAGTCAGCCTTTCCAAACGGTTGAGCATGTTTGACTCCGTGTAAGTAATAAAAGTAACCGGTAAGTTATTAAAATGTAACAAAGCCGATTCGTAGAGTGCCAGTGAAGCTGAGGTTGTGCAACAACGATATGGAACTTGCATTAACGGGCAATGAAAACGGCTGGTGGATCGTCAGCCATGAAAGCAAACTTTGGTTACCGAACGGTGAATTGCCGTCGGGAACGGCCGCCGCCCTCGGGCTGCAGGGCCACATGGCGCGCACCATCGGTGAATGGGAGGGCGCGCCGGTTTGGCTGGTGCGCCAGGCGATGCCGCGGGAGATGGGCTCGGTGCGTCAGCTGTTGGATCAGGATCGCGGCTTGTTCCAGCTAGCCGGGCGCGGCGTGCAGCTGGCGGATTTCTACCGCTCCCATCGCTATTGCGGCTACTGCGGCCATGAGATGCACCTCAGCCGCACCGAAAGCGCCTGCCTGTGCGGCCATTGCAAGGAGCGCTACTACCCGCAGATCGCGCCCTGCGTGATCGTCGCCATTCGGCGCGAGGATCAGATCCTGCTGGCGCAGCACGTGCGCCATCGCGGCGGCATTCACACGGTGCTGGCCGGCTTCGTCGAAGTGGGCGAAACGCTGGAACAGGCGGTGGCGCGTGAAGTGATGGAAGAGAGCAACATTGAAATCAAAAACCTGCGCTATGTCACTTCGCAACCCTGGCCGTTCCCGCACTCGCTGATGATGGCCTTTATGGCCGATTACCATCAGGGCGAAATCCGTCACGATCCCAAAGAGTTGCTCAACGCCGGCTGGTATCGTTACGACCAATTGCCGCTGTTGCCGCCGCCCGGCACCGTGGCACGCCGCTTGATTGAGGACACCGTGGCGCTGTGCCGGGCAGAATAATGTACAATGGCCGGCAGATTATTAAGGGAGCCCCATAAATGACTGAGTTGAAGAACGATCGTTACCTGCGCGCGCTGTTGCGTCAGCCGGTGGATGTGACCCCCGTATGGATGATGCGCCAGGCCGGTCGTTATTTACCGGAGTACAAGGCAACCCGCGCCCAGGCCGGTGATTTCATGTCGCTGTGCAAGAACGCGGAGCTGGCCTGTGAGGTCACGCTGCAGCCGCTGCGCCGCTATGCGCTGGACGCCGCCATCCTGTTCTCCGACATTCTCACCATTCCTGACGCCATGGGGCTTGGCCTGTACTTTGAAGCCGGCGAAGGTCCGCGTTTCAGCTCACCCGTCACCTGCCGCGCCGACGTCGACAAACTGCCGGTGTTCGATCCGGAAGTGGAGCTGGGCTATGTGATGAACGCGGTGCGCACCATCCGCCGCGAGCTGAAGGGCGAAGTGCCGTTGATCGGCTTTTCCGGCAGCCCGTGGACGCTGGCGACTTACATGGTCGAGGGCGGCAGCAGCAAGGCCTTCACCAAGCTGAAGAAGATGATGTATGCCGAACCGGCGACGCTGCACCTGTTGCTGGACAAGCTGGCGGACAGCGTGATTCTGTACCTCAACGCCCAGATCAGGGCCGGTGCGCAGTCGGTGATGGTGTTCGACACCTGGGGCGGCGTACTGACCGGGCGCGACTACCGCGAGTTCTCTTTGCACTACATGCACAAGATCGTCGATGGTCTGCTGCGTGAAAACGACGGCCGCCGCGTGCCGGTGACGCTGTTCACCAAAGGCGGCGGGCAATGGCTGGAGGCGATGGCCGCCACCGGCTGCGACGCGCTGGGGCTGGACTGGACCACCGACATCGCCGACGCGCGCCGTCGCGTAGGCGACAAAGTGGCGCTGCAGGGCAATATGGATCCGTCGATGCTCTATGCTTCTCCGGCGCGCATCGCGGAAGAAGTGGAGACCATTCTGGCCGGTTTCGGCCACGGCAACGGTCATGTATTCAACCTGGGCCACGGCATCCATCAGGATGTGCCGCCGGAGCACGCCGGCGCCTTCGTCGAGGCGGTGCACGCGCAGTCGGCGAAATACCACCGCTGAGGATCTGAGGTGACCGATATGCAGGCCCTGCGCGCCGAACAGCTGCGGCGCGCCGCTGAAGTCATTCGCTATGACGATCTGCCGGCCGAACCGCCGGCGTTCATCGCCGGCGCCGACGTGGGCTTCGAACAAGAGGGGGCGGTGACGCGCGCCGCCATCGCCATCCTGCGCTATCCGTCGCTGGAACTGGTGGAGTATCAGGTGGCGCGCATCGCCACTGTCATGCCTTATATCCCGGGCTTCCTGTCGTTTCGCGAATACCCGGCGTTGTTGGCCGCCTGGGGGCAGCTGCAGCAGAAACCGGGGCTGATCTTCGTCGATGGGCACGGCATTTCACATCCGCGGCGCCTTGGCGTCGCCAGCCATTTCGGCCTGCTGGTCGATGTGCCGACCATCGGCGTGGCCAAGAAGCGCCTGTGCGGCAAATTTGCCCCGCTGGACGCCGCCGTCGGCGCGTTGGCGCCGCTGGAAGATAAGGGCGAACAGCTGGGCTGGGTGTGGCGCAGCAAGGCGCGCTGCAACCCGCTGTTCATCTCTACCGGGCATCGCGTGGGCGCCGACAGCGCGCTGGCGTGGGTGCAACGCTGTATGGCAGGCTACCGTTTACCGGAGCCGACCCGCTGGGCCGACGCCATCGCATCGCGTCGCCCGGCGTTTCAGCGCTGGTTGCAGCAGCATCCGGAGGTGTCGCGATGAGCGATTTCGGGTACACTGCGCCGCAGATAACGCGTAAGAGAGTAAATCATGCTACGTAACCCGATTCATTTACGCCTGGAACGGCTCGAGGCCTGGCAACATTTGACCTTTATGGCCAGTTTGTGCGAGCGTATGTACCCGAATTACCAGATGTTCTGCAAACAGACCGAGTTCGGCGATCCGGCGGTTTATCGCCGCATTCTGGATTTGGTGTGGGAAACGCTGGTGGTGAAGGATGCCAAGGTCAACTTCGACAGCCAGCTCGAGAAGTTGGAAGAGGCGATTCCGTCGGCGGAAGATTACGATCTTTACGGCGTTTACCCGGCAATTGATGCCTGTATCGCATTAGGGGAACTGATCCATTCGCGGCTCGGCGGGGAGACGCTGGAGCACGCCATCGCCATCAGCGAAACATCGATTCGCACCGTGGCGATGTTGGAAATGACCCAAGCCGGTAAGGAAATGACCGACGAAGAGTTGGAAAGTTTGCCGGCGGTAGAGGAAGAATGGGACATTCAATGGGAAATTTTCCGCCTGTTGGACGCCTGTGAAGAGCGCGATATAGACCTGATCAAGGGGCTGCGATCCGACCTGCGAGAGGCCGGTGTCAGCAACATCGGGATAAATTTAGCGCAATAAGGCAACAAAACGTGATTTAACGCCTGATTTGTCATGCCTTAAGGCTTCACATCCGCACCCTGTCTGGTCTACATTTGGGGGGCGTAAAAAAAGTGGCTATCGGTGCGTGTATGCAGGAGAGTGCTGTCAATCGGCATATCCGTCGCACTCGATGCTTTGCAAACGATAAACACACTGTAAGGATAACTTATGAACAAGACTCAACTGATTGATGTAATCGCGGACAAGGCTGACCTTTCCAAAGCACAAGCTAAACTGGCTCTGGAATCGACCCTGGCTGCTATTACTGAGTCTCTGAAAGAAGGTGATGCAGTACAATTGGTTGGCTTCGGTACTTTCAAAGTAAACCATCGTAGCGAGCGCACTGGCCGCAACCCGCAGACTGGCAAAGAAATCAAAATCGCAGCAGCCAACGTGCCTGCGTTCGTTTCTGGCAAAGCACTGAAAGACGCTGTTAAATAAGACCGCGCCTCGGTGAAAAGTTTAAACAGGGGGGCGATGATGCCCCTTTTGTTTACTCGTCGGGCGTTCATGGCCGCCGGCATTGCCCTCGGTCTGAGCGCCTGCAGTTTCCATTCCGATATCCCCAGCTTTACCGCCAGCGGCTTCGTGGCCGATCAGGGCGTGATACGCCTGTGGCGTAAAGACGATGAGCAACACCGCCCACAGGTGCTGGTCAGCGTCTATAGCCCTTACCGAGGGCCGGGCACCATCACCACGCTGTACACCTATCAGGGCGACGTGCTGCGCCAAATCAAACGCAACGACGCTGACGGCGATCGAGATTCCATTCAGCTGCGCTTTGCCGACGACGGCACGGTGAGCTTTATGCAGCGCCAGTTGGCGACGCGCCGCGAACCGCTGACCAGCGATGAAATCGCCCTGTACCAATATCAGGCGCGGCGTATCCTCGAAGTGAGCAATGCGCTGCGCGCCGGCAAGGTCAAATTGCTGCAGGGGCGTTGGATGCAGGGCCAGGTGCAAACCTGCGACGGCCAGCGCTTAAAACCTGGGCTGGATGCCGCCGCCATCGTCTGGATCGAGAAGCGCGCTCGCAGCAGCAGCCGGCCGGTGAGCGTCGCCTGGCTGGAAGCGCCGGAAGGCAGCGAGCTGCTGCTGGTGGCTAACGACGACTTCTGCAGCTGGGAACCGAAAGAAGACCAGCTATAAAAAAGGCCCCGCGCTGCGGAGCCTCTTGTCATGACCGTGAAAGGTCAAATCATTTGCCGCGCGCGATCGCGCGATAACCGATATCTTTGCGGCAGAAGCTGCCCGGCCAGTGGATGCCTTCCGCCAGCTGATAGGCGCGTTGCTGCGCCTGCGCCACGGTGTCGCCCAATGCGGTGACGCACAGCACGCGACCGCCGCTGGTGACGACGTCATCGCCCTGCAGGCGCGTACCGGCGTGGAAGACCTTACCCTCGGCGCTTTCCTGTTGCGGCAGCCCCTGGATAACCTCGCCGTTGCGGTAGTCGCCCGGATAACCGCCGGCCGCCAGCACCACGCCGAGCGCAGGACGCTCGTCCCAGTCAGAAGTTTTCTCGTTCAGGCGGCCTTCGGCGCCCGCCAGGCACAGCTCCACCAGATCGGAACGCAGGCGCAGCATGATCGGTTGGGTTTCCGGATCGCCAAAACGACAGTTGAATTCGATCACCTTCGGCTGACCGTCGGCGGAGATCATCAGGCCGGCGTACAGGAAGCCGACGTAGGTGTTGCCTTCCGCCGCCATGCCACGCACCGTCGGCCAGATCACCTGATCCATGGCGCGCTGGTGGATTTCGTCGGTCACTACCGGTGCCGGAGAATAGGCGCCCATGCCGCCGGTGTTCGGGCCGGTGTCGCCGTCGCCGACGCGCTTGTGGTCCTGGCTGGTGGCCATCGGCACCACGTTCTCGCCGTCGACCATCACGATGAAGCTGGCTTCTTCGCCGTCGAGGAACTCTTCCACGACGATGCGATGGCCGGCGTCGCCGAAGGCATTGCCGGCCAACATGTCGCGCACCGCTTCTTCCGCTTCCTGCAGCGTCATCGCGACGATCACGCCCTTACCGGCCGCCAGGCCATCGGCCTTGATGACGATCGGCGCGCCTTTGCGGCGCACGTAGGCCAGCGCCGGCTCCACCTCGGTGAAGTTTTCATATTCGGCGGTCGGGATGCGGTGGCGCGCCAGGAAATCCTTGGTGAAGGCTTTGGAGCCTTCGAGCTGTGCGGCGGCCTGTGACGGGCCGAAAATTTTCAGACCGGCGGCCTGGAAGGCGTCGACCACGCCGATCACCAGCGGCGCTTCCGGCCCGACGATGGTCAGACCGATGTCATGGCTCTGGGCGAAAGCGACCAGGGCGGGGATGTCGGTGGCGGCGATCGCCACGTTTTCCAGATTGGCTTCCAGCGCGGTGCCGGCATTGCCCGGCGCAACATAAACTTTATCCGCCAGCGGAGACTGGGCGGCTTTCCAGGCCAGCGCGTGCTCGCGCCCGCCGTTGCCGATAATCAAAATGTTCATCAGGGGCTCCACGAATGGCGTGCGCCGGAGCGCACGCGGCAAAAGGAATTAATGGCGGAAGTGACGCATGTCGGTGAAGATCATCGCAATGCCGTGTTCGTTGGCGGCGGTGATCACTTCGTCGTCGCGGATCGAACCGCCCGGCTGGATCACGCAGGTGATGCCAACCGCCGCTGCGGCGTCGATGCCGTCGCGGAACGGGAAGAAGGCGTCGGAGGCCATGGCGGAGCCTTTTACTTCCAGCCCTTCGTCGCCCGCTTTGATGCCGGCGATCTTGGCGGAGTAAACGCGGCTCATCTGGCCGGCGCCTATGCCGATGGTCATATTGTCACGCGCATACACGATAGCGTTGGATTTCACGAACTTGGCCACTTTCCAGCAGAACAGCGCGTCACGCAGTTCCTGTTCGGTCGGCTGGCGCTCTGATACCACGCGCAGATCGCCGGCGGTCACCATGCCCAGATCGCGATCCTGCACCAGCAGCCCGCCGTTGACGCGTTTGAAGTCCAGCCCAGCCACGCGTTGCTGCCACTGGCCGCAGGCCAGCACGCGCACGTTCTGTTTGGCGGCCAGCAGGGAGCGCGCTTCCTGGGTGACGCTTGGCGCAATGATCACTTCCACGAACTGGCGGCTGATGATCGCCTGTGCGGTGGCGGCGTCCAGTTCGCGGTTAAAGGCGATGATGCCGCCGAAGGCGGAGGTCGGGTCGGTTTGGTAAGCACGCTCGTAGGCGGCCAGGATGTCGTCGCCGATCGCCACGCCGCAAGGGTTGGCGTGCTTGACGATCACGCAGGCCGGTTCGGCGAACTCTTTCACGCATTCCAGCGCGGCGTCGGTATCGGCGATGTTGTTATAGGACAGCGCTTTGCCTTGCAGCTGTTCGGCGGTCGCGACGGACGCTTCCTTTACCTCTTCCTCTATATAGAAGGCGGCCTGCTGGTGGCTGTTCTCACCGTAGCGCATATCCTGCTTCTTGATGTAGTTGAGGTTCAGGGTGCGCGGGAAGCGGCCGGACGGCTGCTCGGTCTCGCCGTGGTACGCCGGCACCAGCGCGCCGAAGTAGTTGGCGATCATGCTGTCGTAGGCGGCGGTGTGTTCGAAAGCTTTGATGGCGAGATCGAAACGGGTGGCATAGCGCAGCGAACCGTCGTTGTTGTCCATCTCGGTAATGATGGCGGCGTAGTCGCTGCTCTTCACTACGATGGCGACGTCTTTATGGTTCTTGGCGGCGGAGCGCACCATGGTCGGGCCGCCGATATCGATATTCTCGACCGCATCCTCCAGCGAGCAATCCGGGCGCGCCACGGTTTGGGCGAACGGGTACAGATTGACGACCACCATGTCGATAGGCTTGATGTCATGCTGATTCATGACGGCATCGTCCTGGCCGCGGCGGCCGAGAATGCCGCCGTGGACTTTCGGGTGCAGGGTTTTGACTCGTCCGTCCATCATTTCCGGGAAACCGGTGTAGTCGGAAACTTCGGTAACGGGCAGACCGGCGTCTGCCAGCAGACGGGCGGTGCCGCCAGTGGAGAGCAGTTCAACGCCGCGCTGGGAAAGCGCTTCGGCGAATTCAACGATACCGGTTTTGTCAGACACGCTGAGCAGGGCCCGGCGGATTGGACGAGGTTGTTGCATGGTTTTATCCCTTGGCTTTGAGTCGCAATTAAAGAGCGTTACGTGAATGTCCACCTCGTTCTCTCTATAAAGCGCGGTTTTTTGCCTTATAAAGGGAGGGACAGGCACAAATTCAGGTAACGCCCCCATAAAAGGGGGATCGTTTCGTCGCGGGGAATTGTAGCGAAAACGTTTGCGTGGCGCTCGTAAATTTTCCGTACAAATCGCATCTGTGGATAACACTGTGTGCAAGTGGGTATAAGGCGGGGTTTTGCTGTGGAATGCAGCGAACGATCGTTTTTGCTGAAAATACCTGTTGCGGCCTGCGAGGAACTCCCTATAATGCGCCTCCATCGACACGGAACATGTGAACAACTTCACAGAGTATCCGGGGGTCGCAGAGAAAAAATCCTGAAAATTAGGGTTGACTCTGAAAGAGGAAAGCGTAATATACGCCACCTCGAGTTAGCAAGCGA
>NZ_JBPAFV010000009.1:0-32759 GCF_050880365.1 Serratia sp. BFP-2025
CGGTAGTTCAGTTGGTTAGAATACCTGCCTGTCACGCAGGGGGTCGCGGGTTCGAGCCCCGTCCGTTCCGCCACTTATTTAATTATGCCTGCTTTCTTAGCAGGCATAATGTTAAGCGAGATTTAGGGGCGTAGCTCAGTTGGTAGAGCACCGGTCTCCAAAACCGGGTGTCGCGAGTTCGAGTCTCTCCGCCCCTGCCATATTAAGAACCCTTTGCGAAAGCAAAGGGTTTTTTTTTGCCTACGGTTCCTCTGTCTTAGAGCATTACGGCTGCGGAAAAAAGCGCATTAGACGCCATAGGCAATGTTTGCCCTCTCCCGGCTGCCGCGTGTACTTCCAATCCCCCCTTAACCCCCTGAGTGTCGCACCGTTTTGCGTTATCTTCTCTCAGAAGGCGATAGCCGCATTTTAACTCGATAGACAGCCACGACCACGATGGCGGCATTTAAGGCCGCCATAACGTGTTAGGCTGCGGTATTTAAAGGTATTTTAAGTAATTGTCGAATCAAAGGCTGTTGATCGCTGTTTTGCAACCAGACGGCATACAGTGGGCGAATAATCGGCGGGATCTCGGCGGCGGCAACCAATTGCGGGTACTCTTTTTCCCATTGGCTGGGCAGGAAGGCGCAGCCGCCTGTGGTTTCCAGCAGCTGGCGCGTGAGATGAGCGGAGGTGGTGGTGAGTACCGGCACGTTATCGCCTTCCAACATGCGGTTTTCCTGTTGGTGGAAGTCGGCCCCCCATTCCAGCTTGATATAGGGCATCGGGGCCTGCTTGTCGCGATGTGCGGATGAGAACAGGCGTAAAGAGAAATTGCTCAGTTGCTGGCTGGCCAATTCATCCATCTTCGGCGGTTCTGTGGTGATCAGTAAATCGAGCTGCCTTTCATGCAGTTGTTTTACCAAAGAGTGCCTTAATGCCACCCTGGCTTCGAGCTGCAGCGCCTCCCGCTGTTGATAGAGCGCCTGTAGCCACGGGGTCAGATAGGCCTCCCACAGCGAGGCGGTAGCGCCGATCGATAACTCGGTGTGTTGCAGCGAACGCACGACCTCTTTCTTCGCCAGCTGCCAGGTGTTCATCAGGCTCTCTGCATAGGGCAGAAGCCGCTCACCAGCTGGTGTCAGGCGGATATTATTGCGATGACGGGTAAATAAATTTGCGCCCAACTGGTTTTCTAGCTGACGGATGCGGAAACTGACCGCGGACTGCGTTAAGTACAAAGATTCTGCGGCTCTGCCAAAGTGACGCGTTCTACTGACCTCCAAAAAGGTTTTCAGTAATTCGGTATCCACACCTATCTCCAAAAAAATTTGTCGTTAAGATTTAAATGTTTTGTTTTACACGCTGTCAAGCCTATCTAATACTCCGCGCCATAAACAGCACGGCCATAAGAGAATTAGGAGCGTGTCAGATGGCGGATAGCTTCACCACGACCAATCGTTTTTTTGATAATAAACATTACCCTCGCGGGTTCTCCCGTCACGGCGATTTCACCATTAAAGAGGCGCAATTGCTAGAGCGCTTCGGCTACGCGTTTAACGAGTTGGACTCAGGTAAACGCCAGCCGGTCACTGAAGAAGAACAGCTGTTCGTCGCAGTGTGCCGCGGTGAGCGCGAAGCGGCTACCGAGCAGGAAAAAGTATGGGCTAAATATCTGGCGCGCACACGTCGCCCGAAGAAATTCCATACTCTGTCCGGCGGTAAACCGCAGGCTGACGCAGTAGAAGATTACAGCGACAGCGACGACTAAAGACGATGGGGCCTGCGGGCCCCATTTTCTATTCCAGACTCCGATGCAGCTGTAACAGCAGACGATCCATACTGCGATAGCCCAGCGCTTCGCTGAGGTGGCGCCTGTTGAGCTCAGCATCTCCCGCCAAATCCGCCAGCGTGCGTGCAACCTTCAAGATGCGCTGCCAGGCGCGGACCGATAGCCCCAGCGCGTTCAATGTCGTCTCCAAAAACTCGGCGTCCGCCGCCTGCAAAACGCAATCCCGTTCCACTTCGCGGTTGCTCAACAGCGCGTTGATTTTGCCGGCGCGTTCGAGCTGCCGGGCGCGCGCCAGTAACACTCTTTCTCTCACCTGCTCGCTGCTTTCTCCATGCCTTTGCCGCTGACTGAGCGTACCCGGCGGCAGCAGCGGCACCTCGATAGACAGATCGAAACGGTCGAGAAAAGGCCCCGATAGCCGAGCCAGATAACGCAGCACCTGCTGCGGTGAGGCGCGATTGTGCAACCCGTGGTAATGCCCGGTCGGGCTGGGGTTCATCGCTGCGATCAATTGTACCCTTGCAGGGAAGCAGACCTTGGCGTTGGCGCGTGAAATCACGATCTCGCCGGATTCCAGCGGTTCACGCAGCGCATCCAGTACTTTACGCTCGAATTCCGGCAGCTCATCCAGAAACAGCACGCCGTTATGCGCCATCGAGATCTCGCCCGGGCGCGGCAGTGAGCCGCCGCCGACCAATGCCGCCATCGAGGCGCTGTGATGCGGCGCGCGAAACGGCCGCTGGCGCGATAGCAGAGCGGCGGGAACATGATGCTGCAAGCTGGCGACCGCCAGGCTTTCCAGCGCTTCATGCTCCGCGAGCGGCGGCAGCAAGCCCGTGAGACGGCTGGCCAGCATGGTTTTACCGGTGCCAGGCGGCCCGATCAACAGCAGGTTATGCCCGCCGGCGGCGGCGATCTCCAGTGCCCGTTTGGCCTGTTCCTGGCCGATGATGTCGCGTAGGTCGGCGCTTTCGCAGACGTTGTCCGCAGCGGGAGGTGTGGTCGCCACCGGCAGTTCGCCCTGGCCGAGCAGAAAGGCGCAGACTTCCAACAGGTGTCGGGCGGTATGGGAGTGCGACTGTGCGATCAGGCCGACCTCGGCGGCGTTATCCGTTGAGAGGATCAGTTGTCGCCCGGCCTCGGCTGCCGCCAGCGCCGCCGGGATAGCGCCCTTGACCGCGCGCAGTGAGCCGGACAGCGCCAGCTCGCCGAGAAACTCATAGCGCGCCAGGGGGGCGAGGGGCAGTTGCTCGGAGGCGGCGAGGATCGCCAGCGCTATCGGCAGATCGTAACGCCCGCCTTCTTTCGGTAGATCGGCGGGCGCCAAATTGACGGTGATGCGCCGTGCGGGGAAGGTGAAACCGTTGTTTATCAGGGCGCTGCGCACCCGATCGCGCGCTTCTTTCACCGTGGTTTCCGGCAGACCGACCAACGTCAGGCCGGGCAGGCCATTGCTGATATGCACCTCTACCGTGACGGAAGGGGCCTGAACGCCGATGATGGCGCGGCTATAGATTACCGCCAGTGACATATTGCTCTCCTTGCTGAGGGCGACATGATGCGCGATTCATCCTGGCGGCGCGCGGCGTTATTGGTAATTTTTCCATGATGTTCGCAGCCTAATCACCGATTTTCATCGAAGCGAATAAGATTGTGCGAGCTGCCTCGCAGCCTGCGGCAATACCCATTAACAATTCGCTGAAGCCTGCAACACATTAGCGGCCCAGACGCATTGCACCCATAGGCTTAATGGGTGTATTTAACAATTGATTAAAAGAAAAATCACTTCTTTGACACACTCCGACCGCCGCCGCATTCCGCCCGGCAGCCGCTAAATCTCCTGACTTCGTACTCTACGGTAGGGATAACACTATGTTTGGTTGGACCTCGCTGCAACGCAACGCGGCAATCGCCAGCTTTTCAAGCTGGACGCTCGACGCTTTCGATTTTTTCGTGCTGGTATTCTTGCTCAGCGATATCGCACAATCCTTTCACGTCGGCCTGGAGCAGGTCACGTTGGCCATTCTTCTCACGCTGGCGGTGCGGCCAATAGGCGCGCTGATCTTTGGGCGAGCGGCGGAAAAATATGGCCGCAAGCCGATCCTGATGCTGAATATCGTCTTCTTCTCGGTGTTTGAACTGCTTTCCGCCGCCGCACCTTCGCTGACGGTCTTTTTGCTGTTGCGGGTGCTGTACGGCGTTGCGATGGGCGGTATCTGGGGCGTGGCGTCGTCATTGGCGATGGAAACCATACCGGACCGCTCGCGCGGGCTGATGTCGGGCATTTTCCAGGCCGGTTATCCGTTCGGTTATTTGCTGGCGGCGGTGGCCTATGGCCTGCTGTTCGAAACGGTCGGCTGGCGCGGCATGTTCGTCATCGGCGCGGCACCGATCCTGCTGCTGCCGTTTATTTATTATTGCGTGCACGAGTCGCCGGTGTGGCTGGCGGCACGTGAGCGTAAAGAGAGCACCGCCTTGCTGCCGGTGCTGAAGAGCCACTGGAAGCTGTGCTGCTATCTGGTGTTGCTGATGGCGGCGTTCAATTTCTTCTCCCACGGCACCCAGGATCTGTATCCGGTGTTTCTGAAAGTTCAGCACGGTTTCGATCCTAAAACCGTCAGTATCATTGCCATTAGCTACAATATCGCATCAATTATCGGTGGCGTATTCTTCGGTTCGTTGTCGGAAAAAATCGGCCGGAAAAAAGCGATCATCATCGCCGCGCTGCTGGCATTGCCGGTGATCCCGCTGTGGGCGTTTTCCAGCGGTTCGCTGATGTTGGGGCTCGGCGCTTTCCTGATGCAGTTCATGGTGCAAGGCGCCTGGGGCGTAGTGCCGACCTACCTGACCGAGCTGGTGCCGGCCAACACCCGCGCGGTGCTGCCGGGGTTCGTGTATCAGCTGGGCAACCTGATCGCCTCGGTCAACGCCACGTTGCAAGCCAGCATCGCCGAGCATCATGGGCATAATTACGGCCTGGCGATGGCGATCGTCGCCGGCACGGTAGCGGTAGCGATCGCCCTGTTGGTGTTCTTCGGCAAGGATACGCGCGGCAAGGCCATCACCGGCGCGGTGAAAAATCCGGGCATGCGCGCCAACGTATGAAATCCGGGCGATCCGCATGAGGTATGACCAGATTGCGCCGAATAATAACGCAAAAAAAGTGTTGTCATGTCGCGCGCGGCTGTGGTACCTCTGTAAGCATTAGTTCTGAATGAGCACAGTGAACAAACCCATTATGAAAGCCTTTGCCCAAGTGATTAGCCTAGTCGTGATTAGCGTGGTGGTGATTATTATCCCACCGTGCGGGGCTGCACTTGGACGAAGAAAGGCTTAGCAAACAAGCCGGAATCGCAAGAGAACCCCCGCACCGTCAGGTCCGGGGGTTTTTTATTGGCAAGAGAAAAGTGGAGCAAGGGGCGGAAGATGAAAAACAGAACAAAATCCTGTAGTTGTCGAAGTAAGGCGGGGAAATAACTATGAATGGCGCTCAGTGGGTAGTTCAAGCGTTGCGTGCGCAGGGAGTGGATACCGTATTCGGCTATCCGGGTGGGGCAATCATGCCGGTGTACGATGCGCTGTATGACGGTGGTGTGGAACACCTGCTGTGCCGCCATGAACAGGGCGCCGCCATGGCCGCCATCGGCTACGCCCGCGCCACCAGCAACGTCGGCGTTTGCATCGCCACTTCCGGCCCCGGCGCCACTAACCTGATCACCGGCCTGGCTGATGCGCTGCTCGATTCCGTTCCCGTTGTCGCCATCACCGGTCAGGTGGGTTCCGCGCTGATCGGCACCGATGCCTTTCAGGAGATCGATGTTCTCGGCCTGTCTCTGGCCTGCACCAAGCACAGTTTCCTGGTGGAGTCGCTGGACGCCTTGCCGGGCATTATGGCGGAAGCGTTCGCCATCGCCGCCGGCGGCCGCCCTGGCCCGGTGCTGATCGATATCCCGAAAGACATCCAGCTGGCGCAGGGCGACTTGCATCCGCACCTGATGCCGGTCGATGAAGCGCCGGCGTTCCCGGCGGCGGCGTTGGCGGAGGCGGCCGAGCTGCTGGCGCAGGCGCACAAACCGATGCTGTACGTCGGCGGCGGCGTGGGCATGGCGCAGGCGGTGCCGGCGCTGCGCGAGTTCATCGCCGTGACCCGCATGCCGAACGTCGCCACCCTGAAGGGGCTGGGCGCGCCGGATGCGCAAGATCCGCTGTACCTCGGCATGCTGGGTATGCATGGCGCCAAGGCCGCCAACCTGGCGGTGCAGGAGTGCGATCTGCTGATCGCCGTCGGCGCGCGTTTCGATGATCGCGTGACCGGCAAACTGAACGCCTTCGCGCCGCATGCCAAAGTGATCCACATGGATATCGATCCGGCGGAGATGAGCAAACTGCGCCAGGCGCATGTGGCTCTGCAGGGCGATCTGAAAGCATTGTTGCCGGCGTTGCAGCGCCCGCTGAACATCGCCGCCTGGCAGCAGCGGGTAACGGCGCTGAAAGCCGAGCACGCCTGCCGCTACGATCACCCCGGCCAGCCGATCTTTGCGCCGCTGTTCTTGCGCCAGCTGTCTGACCGCAAGCCGGCCAACAGCGTAGTGACCACCGACGTCGGTCAGCACCAGATGTGGAGCGCTCAGCACATGACGTTCGAGCGCCCGGAGAATTTCATCACCTCCAGCGGCCTCGGCACCATGGGATTCGGCGTGCCGGCCGCGGTCGGCGCTCAGATTGCCCGCCCGCAAGATACGGTGATCTGCGTCTCGGGCGATGGCTCCTTCATGATGAACGTGCAGGAACTGGGCACCATCAAGCGCAAGCAGCTGCCGCTCAAAATCGTGCTGCTGGACAACCAGCGCCTCGGAATGGTGCGTCAATGGCAGCAGTTGTTCTTCGACGGCCGCTACAGCGAAACCAACCTGTCCGATAACCCCGACTTCCTGATGCTGGCCGCCGCCTTCGGCATTCCCGGCCAGCGCATCAGCCGCAAGGATCAGGTGGAGGGCGCGCTCGAGGCGCTGTTCAACACCGAAGGCCCTTATCTGCTGCAGGTCTCTATCGACGAACTCGAAAACGTCTGGCCGCTGGTGCCGCCGGGCGCCGGCAACGAAACCATGTTGGAGGAAATATCATGATGCAGCATCAACTCTCGATCCAGGCGCGTTTTCGCCCCGAAATGTTAGAGCGCGTATTGCGGGTCGTGCGTCATCGCGGCTTTCAGGTTTGTGCTATGAATATGGTTTCCCCGGCCAACGCCGACAGCATCAATATCGAATTGACCGTTGCCAGCCCGCGTCCGGTCGCCTTGTTGTCATCTCAATTAAGCAAGCTGATGGACGTCTCCTGCGTCGAGATCCAGCAGCCAACATCACAACAAATACGCGCCTGAGGCGCCGAGAAGGATAAATAACAATGACAAAGAAAGCCGATTACATTTGGTTCAATGGTGAGATGGTTCCTTGGGCCGAGGCCAAAGTGCACGTGATGTCGCACGCGCTGCATTACGGTACGTCGGTATTTGAAGGCGTGCGCTGCTACGACTCGCACTTGGGGCCGGTGGTGTTTCGCCATCGCGAGCACATGCAGCGTCTGCACGACTCGGCGAAAATCTACCGCATGCCGGTTTCGCAAAGCGTCGACGAGCTGATGGAAGCCTGCCGCGCCACGCTGCGCAAGAACAACCTGGTCAGCGCGTACATTCGCCCGCTGGTGTTCGTCGGCGATGTCGGCATGGGCGTCAACCCGCCGGCCGGTTATAAAACGGACGTGATTATCGCGGCGTTTCCTTGGGGCGCGTACCTGGGTGAAGAGGCGCTGGAGCAAGGTATCGATGCGATGGTCTCCTCTTGGCACCGCGCGGCGCCGAACACCATCCCGACCGCGGCCAAAGCCGGCGGCAACTATCTCTCCTCCCTGCTGGTGGGCAGCGAAGCGCGCCGCCACGGCTATCAGGAAGGCATCGCGCTCGACGTGCACGGTTACATTTCCGAAGGGGCGGGCGAGAACCTGTTCCAGGTGAAAGACGGCGTGATCTACACCCCGCCGTTCACCTCGTCGGCGCTGCCGGGCATCACCCGCGATGCGATCATCAAGCTGGCGAAAGACATGGGCTTCGAAGTGCGCGAGCAGGTGCTGTCGCGCGAATCGCTGTATCTGGCCGATGAAGTGTTCATGTCCGGCACCGCGGCGGAGATCACGCCGGTGCGCAGCGTGGACGGCATTCAGGTCGGTATCGGTAAACGTGGCCCGGTGACCAAACAGATTCAGGAGGCGTTCTTCGGCCTGTTCACCGGCAAGACGGAAGACAAGTACGGCTGGCTGGATCCGGTAAACCCTTAACGACAAGGCTCGCCGCGCAGCGTGGCAGACGACAAGACAGACAAGATAAGAATATCCAGGCGGTTCGTTCGCCGCCTGTCATAAATACATTTGGAGTGAAAAGAGCATGCCTAAGTACCGTTCCGCCACCACCACCCACGGCCGCAATATGGCGGGTGCCCGCGCCTTGTGGCGCGCGACCGGGATGACCGACGCCGATTTCGGCAAGCCGATCATCGCCGTGGTCAACTCCTTCACCCAGTTCGTCCCGGGCCACGTGCATCTGCGCGATCTGGGCAAGCTGGTTGCTGAACAGATCGAAGCCTCCGGCGGCGTGGCCAAAGAGTTCAACACCATCGCGGTGGATGACGGCATCGCCATGGGCCACGGCGGCATGCTCTATTCCCTGCCGTCGCGCGAGCTGATCGCCGATTCGGTTGAATACATGGTGAACGCCCACTGCGCCGACGCGATGGTGTGCATCTCCAACTGCGACAAAATCACCCCGGGCATGCTGATGGCGGCGTTGCGCCTGAACATTCCGGTGATCTTCGTCTCTGGCGGCCCGATGGAGGCCGGCAAGACCAAACTCTCCAACCAGATCATCAAACTGGATCTGGTGGACGCCATGATCCAGGGGGCCAACCCGAACGTCAGCGACGCCGACAGCGAGCAGATAGAACGTTCCGCCTGCCCGACCTGTGGTTCCTGCTCCGGCATGTTCACCGCCAACTCGATGAACTGCCTGACCGAAGCACTGGGCCTGTCGCAGCCGGGCAACGGCTCGCTGCTGGCCACCCATGCCGATCGCAAGGAATTGTTCCTCAACGCCGGCAAACGCATCGTCGAGCTGACCAAACGTTATTACGAGCAGGACGACGCCAGCGCGTTGCCGCGCAATATCGCCAACAAGGCGGCGTTTGAAAACGCCATGACGCTGGATATCGCCATGGGCGGTTCGACCAACACCGTGCTGCACCTGCTGGCTTCGGCGCAAGAAGGCGAGGTGGACTTCACCATGGAGGACATCGATCGCCTGTCGCGCAAAGTGCCGCACCTGTGCAAGGTGGCGCCGAGCACGCAGAAATACCACATGGAAGACGTGCACCGCGCCGGTGGGGTGATCGGCATCCTCGGCGAGCTGGATCGCGCCGGTTTGCTGAACCGTGAGGTGAACAACGTGTTGGGGCTGACCCTGCCGCAGACGCTGGAAGCCTACGACGTGATGCTGACCCGCGACGAAAGCGTCAAGAAAATGTACTCCGCCGGGCCGGCCGGCATCCGCACCACGCAGGCATTCTCTCAGGACTGCCGCTGGGATTCGCTGGACACCGACCGCAAGGAAGGCTGCATCCGCACCCGTGAACACGCCTACAGTCAGGACGGTGGGTTGGCGGTGCTGTACGGCAACCTGGCGGAAAACGGCTGTATCGTCAAAACCGCCGGTGTAGACAAAGAAATCCTCACCTTCCGCGGCCCGGCCAAGGTGTACGAAAGCCAGGATGATGCGGTAGAAGCGATCCTCGGCGGTAAAGTGGTGGCGGGCGACGTGGTGGTGATCCGCTACGAAGGGCCGAAAGGCGGGCCGGGCATGCAGGAAATGCTGTACCCAACCACCTACCTGAAATCGATGGGGCTGGGCAAGGCGTGCGCGCTGATCACCGACGGGCGTTTCTCCGGCGGCACCTCCGGGCTGTCCATCGGCCACGCCTCGCCGGAAGCAGCTAACGGCGGCCTGATCGCCCTGGTGCAGGACGGCGACATGATCGCGATCGACATTCCTCATCGCGGTATCCAGCTGGATGTCAGCGAGCAGGAGCTGGCGGCGCGGCGTGAGGCGGAACTGGCGCGCGGCGACGCGGCCTGGACGCCAAAAAACCGTGAGCGTCAGGTGTCCTTCGCGCTGCGCGCCTACGCCTCGTTGGCCACCAGCGCCGACAAAGGCGCTGTGCGCGACAAGAGCAAACTGGGGGGATAAACGCATGGCGGTCTCTCAACCCCTACCCAGCGCCCCGTGCGGCGCGGAATATCTGCGAGCGGTGCTGCGCTCGCCGGTCTACGAGGTGGCGCAGGTCACCCCGTTGCAGGCCATGAGCAAAATCTCTTCGCGCCTCGGCAACACCATTTTGGTGAAGCGCGAAGATCGCCAACCGGTGCACAGCTTCAAGCTGCGCGGGGCCTATGCGATGATCGCCGGGCTGGACGAAGAGCAGAAGGCGCGCGGCGTCGTGACGGCTTCGGCCGGCAACCACGCGCAGGGCGTTGCCTTCTCCGGTAAACGGCTGGGGATCAAAACGCTGATCGTAATGCCAGTGTCCACCGCAGATATCAAGGTGGATGCGGTGCGCGGCTTCGGCGGCGAAGTGCTGCTGCACGGCGCCAATTTCGATGAGGCTAAAGCGAAGGCGATCGAGCTTTCCCAACAACAGGGCATGACCTTCGTGCCGCCGTTCGATCACCCGACGGTGATCGCCGGGCAGGGCACGCTGGCGATGGAGCTGCTGCAGCAAGACGCGCATCTGGATCGGGTCTTCGTGCCGGTCGGCGGCGGCGGCCTGGCCGCCGGGGTGGCGGTGCTGATCAAGCAACTGATGCCGCAGATCAAGGTGATTGGCGTCGAGGCGGAAGACTCCGCCTGCCTGCGCGCGGCGTTGGATGCCGGCCATCCGGTGGATCTGGCGCGCGTCGGGCTGTTCGCCGAAGGCGTGGCGGTGAAGCGCATCGGCGAAGAAACCTTCCGCCTGTGCCGTGAATATCTGGACGACGTGATCACCGTGGACAGCGACGCCATCTGCGCGGCGGTCAAAGATCTGTTCGAGGACGTGCGTGCGATTGCCGAACCTTCCGGCGCGCTGGCGCTGGCGGGGCTGAAAAAGTACGTCCAGCAGCACAACATTCAGGGCGAGCGTCTGGCGCATGTGCTGTCCGGCGCCAACCTCAACTTCCACGGCCTGCGTTACGTTTCCGAACGCTGCGAACTGGGTGAACAGCGCGAAGCGCTGCTGGCGGTGACCATTCCGGAACAGCAGGGCAGCTTCCTCAAGTTCTGCCAACTGCTGGGTGGCCGCTCGGTGACCGAGTTCAACTATCGTTACGCCGATGCCGACAACGCCTGCATCTTTGTCGGCGTGCGTCTGACGCGCGGCCACGCCGAGCGGCGGGAGATCATCGACGAGCTCAACGCCGGCGGTTATCAGGTGGTGGATCTGTCGGACGACGAGATGGCCAAGCTGCACGTGCGCTACATGGTGGGCGGGCGCCCGTCGAAGCCGCTGCGCGAGCGGCTGTACAGCTTTGAGTTTCCGGAGTCGCCGGGCGCGCTGCTGAAGTTCCTGCAGACGCTGGGCGCGCACTGGAACATTTCGCTGTTCCATTACCGCAGCCACGGCACCGACTTCGGCCGGGTGTTGGCGGCCTTCGAACTGGCGCAATCCGAGCCGGAATTCGAGCGGCACCTGCAGGCGCTGGGCTACGATTGCCACGACGAAACCGACAACCCGGCGTTCCGCTTCTTTTTGCAGGGGTGAGTCCGGTGTGTTTATCCGGCCGGTTGTCCCGCTTAGCGGTAGACGGTCGGGAGATGGAAAAACAAATCGCGGCGCGCGATGGCGCGCTTTTCGTCGGTGTGGATGCGCAGCTCGAGGAGCATTTCCTCACGCCGGGCCAGCGGCTGTCGCCGCCGGGCGTCGGCAACGTCATGTTGCTGATGGTATGCCTGATGATGGGGCTGGCGGGCGTGATGGGTCTGGCCACGGATGTGGCGGCCGCCTGGAGCGGCAAGACCTCCGCCGCCGTGTTGATGGGCAGCGGCGCGATCGTGGCGGTGTGGATGACGCTGATCCTGTTCCAGCTGGTGCAGGGGAAAAACAGCGGGGTGGTATTGTTGCAATATTACCTTGGCATGCTCGGCCTGTGTTGCCTCGGCGCCGCGGCGGCGTGGGCCGCAGGGATGACCGGCATCGCCACCGGTGCCTTGCTGCTGGGGGGCGCGGTTGGCGGCGCGCTGTCCAGCAACCGGGCGGCGTTCTACCTCTACGTCGCTTATTTTCGCACGCGTCGGCGCGTGTTTATCAAACGCCGTTGGCAGAGGGAAGATCTGCGTAACACCCGATAAACCGTCAGAACGGAAAAACTTATGACGCAACCTTTCTCCGGCTTCAGCCAGCAGGGCTTGAATTTCCTGCAGCAGGTGCGGATCGAAAACGATAAGGCGTGGTTCGACGGCAACCGCGACATCTACGATCGCGAGCTGCTGGCGCCGTTCCGCGCGCTGGTGGAGCAGTTGGCTCCCGGCATGTTGGCGATCGATCCGCAGTTCGAGACTCGCCCGGCGATCGGCAAAACGCTGTCGCGCATTCATCGAGATACGCGTTTTTCTCACGACAAGTCGCGCTACCGCAGCCGCATGTGGCTGACGTTCAAGCGTCCGAGCAAAGACTGGAAAGACGCGCCGGTGTACTTTTTCGAACTGGGGCCGGACATGCTGCGCTATGGCCTTGGCTACTACAGCGCCAACAAGCCGACCATGGATCTGTTCCGCCATACGCTGAGGCAGCGGCCGCAGCCTTTCCTTGAGGTAGCCGCCTGCTGTCGGCCGCCGTTCGAGCTGGTGGGCGAGAGCTACAAGCGCCCGCTGGTGAAGGAGCAGGCGGCGGAGATCGCCACCTGGTACAACCGCAAATCGTTCGCGGTGATGGTGACCGATAGCGAAGTGGAAAAGCTGTTCAGCGCCGATCTGGTGCCGCTGCTGGCCGGGGCATTTTTGCAGCTTGAGCCGCTCTACCACTGGCTGATGCAGGTAGAGACGATGAAGCAGATCGATCCGGCGGATCTGTAAACCTCGCGTCAGCGGGGATGCAGCAGACGCCAAAAGGCGTCGATCAGCGGATCGCTCAGGCGTTTTTTCTGGACGCAAACCCCCAGCTCGAAGGGTTCGACCATCGAGATGTTATCCAACTGCGAGATGCGGTTGCGCACCGGCTCCGGGCTGTTGTCCACCACCACGCTCGGGATCAGCGCGATGCCGCAGCCCAGGGCCACCATCGACACGATCGCTTCGTGGCCGCCGACGGTGGCGTAAATCAGCGGATTGCTGATGCGGTGGCGGCGGAACCACAGCTCGATGCGTTTTCGCGAAGGGCCGTGTTCCGGCAGGATGAAAGGGATCTCGGCCCAGTCTGGCTTGTCGGCGAACGCCTGGCTGCGCACCGCGCAGGGCAGCGCCGGCGCGATCAGCACCAGCGGAATTTCGCCGATTTTGGTGAACGCCACGCTGGCGGGCAGCGTTTCCGGCCGGCCGGCGATGCCGAGATCGGCCTCGTTGGACTGCACCTTGTCGACCGCGTCGGCGGCGTCGCCGGTGGTCAGCTTGATCTCCACCAGCGGGTGCTGCGCGCGGAAGCGGTCGAGGATCGGCGGCAGGTGGCTGTACGCTGCGGTCACCGAGCAGAATAGCCGCAGTTCGCCACTCAGCGACGGGCCGTGCTGGCCGAGCGAGTGCTTCAGCTGCTGATATTGCAGCAGCGTTTGCTGGGCGAATTCTTTTAGCTGTTCGCCGGCGTCGGTGAGCTGCACGGTGCGGTTGTCGCGCAGGAACAGCGGCTGCCCGAGGATCTCTTCCAGCCGCTGGATCTGGCGGGAGAGCGTCGACGGGCTGACGTGCATCGCCTTGGCGGTGCGCCCGAAGTGATGGCTTTCGGCCAGATGCAGGAACAGCTTTAAATCACGTAAATCCATATCGATACGCTCGCAGTTGGAGTGTTGCATAAATTGCAATATCACGTTCTCAATATATCAATTTAAGCAACGCATTTCCTGTTATACATTGAGTTTAACGAATCTCCGCACAGACAGGGCGGGGAATGAAAATAACAATGCAAGACAACATCAAACCGGAGTACCACCATGGCTAACTATTTCAACACATTGAACCTGCGTCAGCAGTTGGCGCAATTGGGTAAATGCCGCTTTATGGCGCGCGACGAATTTGCTGACGAAGCCGGCTACCTGAAAGGTAAAAAAGTGGTGATTGTCGGCTGTGGCGCCCAGGGCCTGAACCAGGGGCTGAACATGCGCGACTCCGGCCTGGATGTCGCCTATGCCCTGCGCAAAGAAGCGATCGACGAGAAACGCGCTTCATGGCGCAAGGCGACCGAAAACGGCTTTAAGGTCGGCACCTACGAAGACCTGATCCCGCAGGCGGATCTGGTGGTCAACCTGACGCCGGACAAGCAGCACACTTCCGTGGTGCGCGCGGTGCAGCCGCTGATGAAAGACGGCGCGGCGCTGGGTTACTCCCATGGTTTCAACATCGTTGAAGTGGGTGAGCAGGTGCGCAAAGACATCACCGTAGTGATGGTCGCGCCGAAATGCCCGGGCACCGAAGTGCGTGAAGAGTACAAACGCGGTTTCGGCGTGCCGACCCTGATTGCGGTTCACCCGGAAAACGATCCGAAAGGTGAAGGCATGGCGATCGCCAAGGCCTGGGCGGCGGCGACCGGCGGCCACCGCGCCGGCGTGCTGGAGTCTTCCTTCGTTGCCGAAGTGAAATCCGACCTGATGGGTGAACAAACCATTCTGTGCGGCATGCTGCAGGCGGGTTCGCTGCTGTGCTTCGACAAGCTGGTGGCGGAAGGTACCGATCCGGCTTACGCCGAGAAACTGATTCAGTTCGGCTGGGAAACCATCACCGAAGCGCTGAAGCAGGGCGGCATCACGCTGATGATGGATCGCCTGTCCAACCCGGCCAAGTTGCGCGCTTATGCGCTGTCCGAACAGCTGAAAACCATCATGGCGCCGCTGTTCCAGAAGCACATGGACGACATCATTTCCGGCGCGTTCTCCAGCGGCATGATGGCCGACTGGGCGGAAGACGACGTGAAACTGCTGACCTGGCGCGAAGAGACCGGTAAAACCGCGTTCGAGAATGCGCCGCAGTTTGAAGGCAAGATCAGCGAGCAAGAGTACTTCGATCACGGCGTGCTGATGGTGGCGATGGTGAAAGCGGGCGTTGAGCTGGCATTTGAAACCATGGTCGATGCGGGCATCATCGAAGAGTCGGCTTACTACGAGTCGCTGCATGAGCTGCCGTTGATCGCCAACACCATTGCACGTAAACGTCTGTATGAAATGAACGTGGTCATCTCCGATACCGCGGAGTACGGCAACTACCTGTTCGCCAACGCGGCGGTGCCGCTGCTGAAGGACTTTATGACCACCCTGCAGGCGGGTGATTTGGGTAAAGCCGCGGCGGGCACGGCGGTAGACAATGCGCAGCTGCGTGACGTGAACGAAGCGGTGCGCAGCCACCCAATCGAAACCGTCGGCCGCAAACTGCGCGGTTACATGACCGACATGAAACGCATCGCCGTTGCGGGCTGATTGTCCGCAAGATGAAGCACAAAAAGCCGGCTGAGATGCCGGCTTTTTTTATGCCTCCGGCGGCGCGATCAGCTGCTGCTCGAGACCGCGCCGGATCGCGTGTTTGGCGTTCGTCACCCCCAGCTTACGCACCACATTGCCGATGTGAAATTTCACCGTGCCGGTTTTGATCCCCAGGATCAACGCGATCTCATGGTAGGTTTTGCCCTGGCTGGCCCAATAGAGAATTTCTCCTTCGCGCGGCGAGAGCCGATCCGTCCGGCTTGTTCCGGCACTGGCCAACGCCAGCGCATGCTGGTGGGTATCGACCAAGACCATCTGCAGGTTGGCCCGCTCGTCTGCCATCAACTGTCGCAGTTCGGCGTCATCGGCCGCCGTCGCGCTGATCGACAAGATCGCCAGATTGTTGTCGTGATCGTGCAAAACAAAGCTGCAACCGTGCACGATGTCGTATTCCCGCGCCTGATTGAAGATCTTCCGGTAATGCCGATCCTCGGTGGTGAGAGGGGTGTCATGCCACATGAAGGGCGCGCAGCGGCCATGGGCGGCGCGGACGACGGGATCGATGTGCTGATAGCGATTGGCGCTGTAGATATTCAGCCATTCTTGCGGGTAGCTCGAAACCAGCAGATGGCGATCGGGATGGTGTTTGTTGAAGGTCAAATAAGCGTATTTGAATCTGCTGAAGGCGTGCAGTTGGCCGTCAAGATGCAGTCTTGCGGCGACGGCGTTGGCGAATGCGACGGCCATCGGTAACCTCCCTGTCGTTCGGCGGTTCAGCCCGACCTGCACCAAAGTCCAGCTAGTCAGTGCGGCGGATTGAAATTTATACTCGGCTAATAAATTCAAAAAGGCGGCAATGCCAAGACCCGAGCTTAACAGCTATGGGCGAAAATAAGCCAACGCCAGGGAAATTCTTTCACTCATTCTCTTATCAATGCTTCTGGGATCCCGTGCGAGGGCGGCGAGATAATCTCGCCGCCGCCTTATTGGTCATGCCGGCATGGCCACTGCGGGAATGATGGCGCCACGGTGTTGGATCACCGCAGCGGCGAGCAGATGGCCGCGCTGCGCCGCCTGTTGGGCGCTGCCGCCGTTCAGGCGTAGCGCCAGGTAACCGGCGCTGAAAGAGTCGCCCGCCGCAGTGGTATCCACTACGCGCTCCGGCGGCAGCGCGATCGCCGGCACCTCAAGCCGCTCCCCCTCTGCACTGAACACCAGGCACGCGTCTGCACCGCGTTTGATCACGATCTCGCCGACGCCGAGCGCCTGCGTACGTGTGACCACCCGTTCGATAGGCTGCCCACCCCACAGCAACTCTTCATCATCCAGCGTCAGAAAAGCGATGTCGGTACAGGCCAGCACCTCGCGGTAGGCCTGCTGCGTTTCCTCACGGCTTGGCCACAGACGCGGACGGTAGTTGTTGTCAAAGATAACCTTGCCGCCGTTGGCGCGGCAGCGGCGCAGCAGTGCCAGCAGCTTGGTACGATCGGCGGGAGCGAGGATCGCCAGGCTAATGCCGCTGAGATACAGGTAATCGAACTGCGCCAGCCGGGCGCACAGCTCGTCGGCCTGCGGTCCCGCAAGCCAATACCGGGCGGCGGCGTCGTTGCGCCAGTAGTAAAAGGTGCGTTCGCCGGCGGCGTCGGTTTCGATCATATACAGGCCCGGCAGTTTGTTTTCCAACTGCCGAACCAGCCCGGTCTCGATCTTCTCTTGCCGCCAGGCCTGCAGCATCTCGCGGCTGAAACTGTCGGTGCCGAGTGCGGTGACGTAATGCACCCGCCACGCCTGTTCCGGCATTTGGCGGGCGAGGTAGACGGCGGTGTTGAGGGTATCGCCGCCAAAGCCGCGCGTCAGCTGCGCGCCCTGTTGCGACAGCTCGATCATGCATTCGCCGATCACGGCGAGATTTCGGATAGTCATCGTCAATAAGCCCTGGCTAAACAAGAAGCAACAGCCGTCAGTCTCCACGCAAGGCGGTGAGGGAGTCAATAAATTAAAACAGTGTTTTAATTTTTTATGATCGCGATCGGCTAGCGCCGGCAGGGCGAGGGAGAAGTGCACGGCAATTCGTGCTTAAAGTTTTACGCCGCGCTGCCGATAAGCTGGGTAAAGAAATAGCGGCAGCGCTCTCATTTCCCCGCCACGGCGATAGTACCGATGATAACCAACCTGATCTCTGGTCTGCTGGCGCCCTGTTTTGCCCTCTATGCCTGCGCTAAATCGCGGCGCTACTGGCGGCAATGCCGGCGCTTGTATACCTTCCAGCCGATTTATCGCACCAGCGGCGCGCTGCTGGCGGTGGAACTGTTGACGGCGGTGTATCACCCGAATGAGCCGGACAAACGGCAATCCCCGGAGCACTATTTTGCCTCGCTCGACGTCGCTCAGCGTTTGCGGGTGATCCAGGAACAGTTGGCGTTGCTGCAGCGTTGGCAGGCGTTGTTCATTCGCCACGCGGTGATGGTGTCGGTCAATATCGACGGCATCGCGCTGCAAGCGTTGCAGCGCCATAGCGCGTTGCAACGGCAGATCGCCGAGATGCCCTATCTGCGTTTCGAGTTGGTGGAGCACGCCGAAACGGCATCAAACCGCCCGCTGCAGCAGATCGTCGGCGGTGAACGGCTGTGGTTGGACGATTTCGGCAGCGGGCTGGCCAACTTCTCCGCCGTTGGCGCCTGGCGTTATCAATACATCAAGGTGGCGCGCGAGCTGTTCACCTTGCTCAAGCAGTCGGAAGAGGGCGTGCAACTGCTTGGCACCCTGATCAAGATGATGAACCAGCACAGCGATGGGGTGATCGTCGAAGGCGTGGAGACCGAACAGGAGTGGCGGCTGGTGCAGCGTTCCGGCGCGCTGGCCGCGCAGGGCTACTACCTCTCTCGCCCGGCGTGTTTTGAAACCCTGCACAGCGTACCGACGCTGTTCGCCGCGCCCGGCGCGTCGGCGTGAACTCCGGCCTATCCTCAGCTAGGCTTAAACGGGGCTGCTAATACCTTTTCCTTTCATTCGGCAGCCCGTTTTATGCGCTGAGGGAGCCGCTATGACAAGAACAGGAAAGGTTTTCAGCTGGCTGGGCGGCATTGTGCTGCTGGCGATCGCCGCACTGGCGATCTTCATCGCCACCTTCGACTGGAATCGACTCAAGCCCACCATCAACGACAAAGTGTCGGCCGAACTGCGGCGGCCATTCGCCATCCGGGGCGAGCTGGGCGTCGACTGGTCGCGCAATCCGGATGAGGGCGGCTGGCGCGCCTGGGTGCCCTGGCCGCATATCCATGCCGAAGATGTGTGGCTGGGTAATCCGAAAAACATGCCCGGCGACAGCATGGTGACGCTGCAGCGCGTCGACGCCAGCATTGCACCGCTGGCGTTGCTGGGGAAAGAACTGCTGATCCCGCGCATCTGGCTCAAACAGCCGAATGCCTCGTTGCAACGGCTGGCCAACGGCGACAATAACTGGACGTTTGACCTGGCTGCCGGTCAGGATCCGCAGCAGCCGCCTTCCGACTGGTCGTTCACCGTTCACGACATCGTGTTCGACAAGGGGCAGATCGCCTTTAAAGACGCCATCCTGAAGGCGGATTTCCGCGCCGTTATCGATCCGCTTGGCAAACCGCTGCCGTTCAGTGAAGTGACCGGCAAACAGGACGGCGGCAAGGCCGCTACACCCGATTACGTTTTCGGCTGGCAGGTGAAAGGCAAATATAACGGCGAGCCGTTGAGCGGCAGCGGCAAGATAGGCGGCATGCTGTCGTTGCAGAGCGCCAATCTGCCGTTCCCGCTGCAGGCCGATGTGCGCTCCGGCAGCACCCGGGTGGTGGTGGTGGGCACCTTGTCCGATCCGCTGAACCTCGGCGGCCTGGACGTGCAGCTGAAATTTTCCGGCGAAAGCCTGGGCAACCTGTATGGCCTGACCGGCGTGTTGCTGCCGAATACGCCGCCGTATGCGACCGATGGCCATCTGAGCGCCCGTCTGCATCAGCCGGGCGGCGCCGTGTTCGAGTATCAGAAATTCGATGGCAAAATCGGCGACAGCGATATTCACGGCGATTTGAAATACGTTGCCGGCAAACCGCGGCCGACGCTGAGCGGAGCGGTGAACTCCCGGCAGCTGAGATTGGCGGATTTGGCGCCGCTGATCGGCGCGGACTCCAACGCCGCCAAAGCCGGGCGCGGCGAGAAGAGCCGCCAGCCGGCGGACAAGGTGCTGCCGGTTGAACAGTTCGATACGCAAAGCTGGCGCAAGATGGATGCGGACGTGAAATTCGCCGCCGCGCGCATCGAGCGCGGCAGCGATTTGCCGCTGAGCGATCTGGCTACGCATCTGAAGTTGAACAACGGCGAACTGCGTCTGGATCCGCTGCGCTTCGGCATGGCGGGCGGCAGTATGAACGCCGTCGTGCGCCTCGACGGCAGTAAAAAGCCGATGCGCGGCCAGGTGGATATGCATGCGCGCAAACTTCAGCTCAAACAGCTGTTGCCGAACGTGGAAGCGATGAAGCGCAGCCTCGGGCAGATGAACGGCGACGCCAGGCTGGCGGGCAGCGGCAATTCGGTGGCCGAACTGCTGGCGACCAGCAACGGCGATCTGCGCCTGTTGATCAATAACGGGGTGATCAGCCGCAGCCTGATGGAGATCCTCGGCCTGAACGTCGGCAACTATCTGGTGGCGCAGCTGTTCGGCGACGACGTGGTGGGCATCAACTGCGCGGCGGCGGACGTCGGCATCCGCAGCGGCGTCGCCGCGCCGCGTCTGTTCGTGTTCGACACCGAGAATGCGGTGATCAACATCACCGGCAACACCAACTTCGCCACCGAACGGCTGGATTTGTCCATCGATCCGCAAAGCAAGGGCATGCGCGTGCTGACCCTGCGCTCGCCGCTGTATGTGAAAGGCACCTTCAAGCACCCGGACGCCGGGGTCAAAGCCGGGCCGCTGATTGCTCGCGGTGCGGCGGCGGTGGCCTTGGGGGCGGTGTTGACGCCGGCGGCGGCGCTGCTGGCGCTGGTCTCGCCCAGTGAAGGCGGCGAGGAGAACCAGTGCGGGCAGATCCTGCGGGAGATGAAAGGCAAAAAATAGTCAGGCGCGCGGCGGCGGCGTAAGCAGCCGGCAGTCGTGATCCTGGAGCTCTTCCGCCGAGGCCAGGGTGAACGGCAGCAGGCTGCGCTCGGTCGCCAGCAGCAGGAAATCGCCGTCCGGCAGCGCGGTCATCGCCAGGCCGAAGCTGCCCATGCGCCCGTCGGCGCGCGGCAGGCCGGCAGCCAACAGACGGAAGGCGCCCTGTTGTTCCAGTTCGGCAGGGGTCACCCGCCGCCCCAGATAGTCATGCCCCAACAGACCGCCGGGCAGCGGTTGCCACTGATTGATGAAATCGGGGCCGATCTGCGTCAGCCGCTGTTTTACCGCCGGCAGCAGGCAGGAGATATGAATGTGCAGCTGGTTTTGCGTGCGGCCATATTCCGAGTTAATCGCCAGCGAAATATCGCCGTCATCGATCGGCTTGCCATAACGTTCCGCCATCACGTGGCGTGCGCGCCAGGCCTGGGCGAAGAAATTCGGCGTGGCGGCGTCCAGCACCGCCGGGCTTTCGATACCGGTGATTTTGGCGCTGGGCATCAGCAGATATTGCAGCGGCCCGTTGCGGTCTTTAAACACCACGAAACCGGCCTGCGCATCCACCTGCGCGCAGGGTGCCGGGTTGTCATGCGCCTGCTGATTGGGCAGGCATTGCTGGCTGACGATGCGCCACAGCGCATCGGGATGGTCGGGTTTCAACCCGTAATAGAGTGCGATGGCGAGCGCCGCCAGCAGCGCAACGCAGACAAATACCCCACGACGCAGAGACATCGGCCGATCCTGTTACCGAGAGAAACGACCAGCATAGCCCGATTTTATGACAGGAAACGCACAACGCGTGCGGCCCCCGCAGTGAGGGGCCGCAGGGGATCACAGCGACTGGTGGCGGGTTTCTTTCATCAGCAGCAGGGCCAGCAGCGTCAGCCCGGCCATCGCCGCCAGGTACATGCCGACGTAGAACAGCCCGTAGTGGGCCGCCAGCCAGGTGGCGATATACGGCGCCACGGACGCCCCGAGGATCGACGCGACGTTGTAGGAGAACGAGGCGCCGGTATAGCGCACTTCGGTCGGGAACAGCTCCGGCAGCAGCGCGCCCATCGGGCCAAAAGTCAGCCCCATGATGCTCAGGCCGCACAGCAGGAAGCCCATCACCAGCGCCTGGTTGCCGGAGCCCAGCAGGCTCGGGAACAGGAACGCGAAGCCGATCATCAACAGGGTAATGGCGATCATGGTCTTGCGGCGGCCGAACGCGTCCGCCAGCAGGCCGGCGATCGGCACCATCACGCCGAAACCGATCACCGCCACCATCAGCATCCACAGGAAGCTGTTGCGGGAGTAGCCGAGGCCCAGCGGCTGCGGCGCGGTGCCGTAGGTCATCGAATATACCGTCATCAGATAAAACAGCGTGTAGGTCGCCAGCATGATGAAGGTGCCGAGGATGGTGGCTTTCAGATGCTTGCTCAGCAGCGTGCCGAGCGGCACTTTCACCTGTTTGCCGGCCTTGGCCGCTTTGGCGAATACCGGCGTCTCATGCAGCGACACCCGAACGTACAGGCCGATCAGCACCAGCGCGGCGGAAAGGATAAACGGCACGCGCCAGCCCCATTCCATAAACTGCTGGTCGCTCAGCAACCAGGAGAGCAACAGGAAGGTGCCGTTGGCGAAGAAGAAGCCGATCGGCGCCCCCAGTTGGGGGAAGGAACCGTACAGCGCGCGTTTTTTGGCCGGCGCATTTTCCGTCGCCAGCAAGGCGGCGCCGCCCCATTCGCCGCCCAGCCCCAGGCCCTGGCCAAAGCGCGCCAGCGCCAGCAGGATAGGGGCGAAGATGCCGATGGTTTCATAGCTCGGCAGCAGGCCGATCAGCACGGTGGAAATCCCCATGGTCAGCAGCGAGGCGACCAGCGTCACCTTGCGCCCCACGCGATCGCCGAAGTGGCCGAACAGCGCAGAGCCGATAGGGCGCGCGACAAAGGCGACGGCGAAGGTGGCCAGCGACTGCAGCGTCGCGGTGGTCGGATCGCCCTGTGGGAAGAAGATATGCGGGAACACGATCACCGCGGCGGTGGCGTAGATGTAGAAATCGAAGAACTCGATGGCGGTGCCGACCAGCGAGGCGACGATGACTTTTCCGCGGGAGTTTACCGGTGTGGGCGCGTCGCCGGCGTCGAGTGGGGGTGCGATGGTGGCTTGCATAATTTTTCTTATCGTTAGGAGGGGTAAAAATCCATCTTAGTGACAGCATTCGGCCTTTTCAACGGCGGAACTTTGGCCAGTGCCGTCACTAACCGGTTAAAAAGACTAATGTTTTATCCATCATCTTTTCTGCAGCGTTAAACGTTGAGAAATGGATTCCACACAGAGGGAATAGCTACAAAAAGGGGAAAGAAAAGTGACTGGGTAGTTTGTTATGCTGGTTTTCTGGATGGCGCGCCGCAAGATTCAGAGAAATTGACTGGTTTTTTGCCTGATAACCAGAGGAAAGTGCCGGTGTGTGCGGAAACACCGGCACGATGCATGGCTTCAGCGCGCCGGAGGCTCGCGTTCCGGCAAGGCTTTGTCGCCTTTGTAGTCGGCGGTGGCGATCCAGGCGGCGCAAAACAGCGTCAAGCGGGCGAAGAAGTAGAAGAACGCCATCAGCCCGATCACCGAGCCGAAGGCCGCCCCCGAAGGTGACTTCGCCACCTGCGGCAGCGTCATCGTCATCACGAATTTGATCACCTCAAAACCGATGGCGGCGAGCAAGGTGCCGCGCAGCAGCGCTTTTTTCTTCGGTTTGTGGCGCGGCAGCATCCAGAAAATCCACAGGAACAGCAGATAGTTGGCGAAGATCGAGATCGACAGCGCGATCAGCGTCAGCGCCGGCCGCAGCCATTCGATGCCGTCTAGCCCCAGCGCGTTGACGATCGCCGCCTGCGCCGATCCGGCGACCGAGGTCAACGACAGCGTAATGATCAGCGCGACCACCAGGCCGGTCAGCGAGATGAAGTCGCGGGTATATTTGAAGTAGATTTTCTCCTGATCCTGCGGATTGCGTTCCCAGACGTCGCGCGACTGCGCGCGGATCGCTTCGCGCAGGTTGCCCATCCAACTGATGCCGGAATAGAGCGCCAGCGCCAGGCCGGTCAACCCCACGGTGGTGCGCTGCTGAATGGCGGTGTTAACGGTGTTCTTCAGCGTGGTGGCCAGCGTCGGATCGCTGATGCTGCCGACGATCCTGTTGATCAGCCTGGCCAGCAGATCCGGGTTGGAGGCCAGCACGAAACCGGCGGCGGCGAACGACACCATCAGGATCGGGATCAGCGAGAGGAATGAAAAATAGGTGATGGCGGCGCCGAATTGGCTGCCGAGCCGATCGTTAAAGCGTTCGGCGGCGCGCAGCAGGTGCGCCACGCTCGGCCAGGCTTTGATGCGTTCAATCAGACGTGAAAAACCACCGATGCGGCGGTCGAGAGTCTCATGGCCGGTCTTGATGGCGATAAGCGGCTTCGGCGGCGTGTCTTGTGCGGGTTGGCGGTGTTCCTGGTCTGGTCCTGTAGGCATTACTTCACGATTTCCTTAACGTTAAATGGCATGTTTCAGCAGTGATTATAGCCAAAGCTCCGCGGCGGTTTGCGCGCCGGGCAGGCGGACGGTCATTTTCCGAGCTTAACGCGTTAGCGCCCGGCATGAAATGCCGGGGAGAGTCCGATAGGTAAAATTCCTATGAAAACCCCGTGGTGCCTCGGTTTTTTTCACTTCCCTACCTCCAATTTTTATCTGTTTCGTCGGTGAGAAAGCGTTTACTCATGGTGTGGCGTCGCGCTTTGCCGACCGCCGCTCCGCTGCAGCCGTAGGGGCTGAAACGGTCTCATCCGTCATCAACAGAAAAACTGGAAGGTCTTATGAAATTACTTAATCATCCCACCTGTCGTCCGTTTACCGAAGCGGGCAACCTGACGCAGCTTTCCGCCTACTATGAAGAGGGGCGACACATCATGTGGATGCTGCTGCGCGCTGCGCCGCGCCCCTGTTTCAATCAGGCGCTGATCGAGGACATCATGACGCTGGCGCAGGCGGCGAAAGAGTCTTCGCTGCGGTTCGATTTCTGGGTCACCGGCTCGCTGGTGCCGAACATGTTCAACGTCGGCGGCGATCTGCAATTCTTCGCCGACGCGATCAAAAACCGCAAACGCGAGGCGATGATGGCCTATGCGCGTGCCTGCATTGACTGCGTGCATGCGGCGGCGCGCGGTTTCGACACCGGCGCGGTCAGCATTGCCATGGTCGAAGGCAGCGCGCTGGGCGGCGGGTTTGAAGCGGCGCTGGCGCACCACTTCGTGTTGGCGCAGAACAATGCGCGCATGGGGTTTCCGGAGATCGCGTTCAACCTGTTTCCCGGCATGGGCGGTTACTCGCTGGTGGCGCGCAAGGCGGGCATGCGCTTGGCCGAGGAGCTGATTTGGGGCGGCGAGTCGCACACCGCAGAGTGGTTCGAAAGCCGCGGGCTGGTGGATCAGCTGTTCCAGCCCGGCGACGCCTACATGGCGACGCGCACCTTTATCGATACCATTCGGCCGAAGCTCAACGGCATGCGCGCCATGTTGCGGGCGCGGCAGCGCGTGTTGCAGCTGACGCGCTCCGAGCTGATGGACATTACCGAAGATTGGGTGCACTCGGCCTTTACCATTGAGGAAAAGGACCGTGCCTACATCGAGCGGCTGGTGATGTTGCAGGATCGCCACACCCTGAACCTGCGTCGTGCCGGCTAACCTTAACGCGCCCGCCTCATGCGGAAGGTGAGGGCGGGCGATAAGACTGCAGCCAATGCTCCAGCTGTTCCGGGAGCATTGGCCGCGCGAACAGAAAGCCCTGCTTTTCGTCCACGCCGACCTCGTCGAGGAAGTGGTTTTCGCTCTCGGTTTCCACGCCTTCGGCGATCACTCTGAAGGCCAACGCCTCCGCCGCCGCAACGATCGCGCGTACCAGCGATTGCGAAACCGGGTTGAAATTCACCCCGCGCACGAAGCTTTTATCCAGCTTGATGGCGTCCAGCGGAATACGCGCCAGCTGCGCCAACGACGAATAACCGGTACCAAAGTCGTCGAGATGCACCTGCGCACCCAGTTCGCGCAGCCGGGTGATCAGCACGCGCGCGCGATTTTCGTCTTCAATCAGGCTGCTCTCGGTCAATTCGAAGTCCAGCAGGCATGGGGCCATGCGATGATGGCGCAGCACCCCGAGCAGATCGTTGACGATGCTGTCATCGGCCAGCTGCCGGGCGGAGAGATTGACCGCCACCCGCAGATTCAACCCCTGTTCTTGCCACTGCGCCGCCTGGCCGGCGGCGGTCTGCAGCACCCATTGGCCCAGCGGACCGATCAGGCCGGACTCCTCGGCGTAGGAGATGAACTGCAGCGGCGGGATGAGGCCGCGCTCCGGAGAATCCCAGCGCACCAGCGCTTCCACGCTGTGCACTTCACCGCTGCGCGCGTCGATTTTAGGCTGGTAGTACAGCACCAGCTGATTTTGCTCCAGCCCTTTGCGCAGGTTGGTATCGAGCCACATGTATTCGGCGACGCGTTTGTTCATCTCCGGCGAGAAAACGGTATAGGTGCGTTTGCCGTGCTCCTTGGCGACGTACATGGCGGTATCGGCGCTGCGGATCAGGCTGTCGAGATCGTTGCCGTGCTCCGGGCACAGCGCGATGCCGATCGAGCAGCCGGTATACACTTCAATCAGACCGATGCGGAACGGCGTTTTCAGCCGATCGATGATGCGCTGCGCCAGCGTTTGCAGGCGCTCGCGGTCGGTCTGCGGCGCCAGCACCAAAAATTCGTCACCGCCCAGACGGGCGAGCACCTGATCGGGGCTCAGGCAGCCGAGGATCGCCAGCGCGACTTCGACCAGCAGCCGATCGCCGAACATATGGCCGTAGGCGTCATTGACCTTCTTGAAGTTGTCGAGATCGAGGTACACCAGGCCGAAACTCTCTTCGCCGCGCGTGGCGATGGCATGATTGATCTTGTCTTGGATGGCGTTGCGGTTCGGCAGGCCGGTGATGAGATCGGTGTTGGCCAGCACCCGCAGCCGCTCCTGCGCGCGGCGTTCTTCGGTAATGTCGGTACCGGAGCAGATCAGAAAAACTTCGTTCTTGCCGCTGCCGCTGTGCACGAACTTGTTGCGGAACAGGAACAGCCGTTCTCCCTTGACCGTCTTTACCCAGCGTTCAACTTCATACGATGAACCGTTGCGGAAGAAGCCGGCGATGTTGCGCCTTGAGGCGGCGGCTTCTTCCGGGCTCATGAACAGTTGGAAAACGTTTTTGCCGATCACTTCGTGTTCTTGCAGCCCGGTGTACTCCTCGCTCAGCCGGTTGAAGCGTTGGATACGGCCGTGTTGATCGACGATCACGATCACCGAGTTGGCTTCGGACACCACCTGTTCGGCGAAGGAGAGGCCGTGCACCAGATCGCGCGCCACGGATTGGGTGTCGCTGAAGGCTGAAGCGGTGCCCGCCCATTCGAGATGGTTGACGCGTCGCCCGACCAGATGCAGATGCAGCGGTTCACCGGCGAGCGTAATGGTCAGTTCAAGGCTGGCGGTGACGCCGGTCAGGCGGCGAATTTTCGCCGCTTCCATCGCGCTGAGCGCCACCGCGATGTGGGCTTTGCCCTTAACGGCGGACAGCTCCAAAGCATTGCTGTCAAACGCCAGCCGCCAATGGGGGCTCTGGGTGCCGAAGTGGGCGTTAAGAAGCTCAGGGCCTTGGTCTGCGGACATGATGATTCCTCAAAAGAGCACGGGCGGCCGGTCAGCACGAAGAACCGGCGGGCAGCCTGTTGGCCCGAAAGTGGTCGCCGTGCGCGTCTGTGCATCATATAACAGGTTTCCACAGGCGGGGCGGGTGATGGAAACTATTATATAAGCAATGATTGGTTTTGCGGCGTAAGCGGCACCTGACGGCCGGTTGTCTTAAAGTGTAGGAGGAGAACATCGGGCCGCGCGAAGTTTGTACAGATTCTTCTCGCTAGCGAAAAACGGTTGACGTAAGGTTGCCGTGAACGCGAGTAAATTATAGCGTTGAGGGTGAGACTGAAAAATAACTCCGCCGAGGGGATTTGCGCCGGGAAATTAAAATTTCCGCCGAATAAACGCCATCTTCATACTTTTCTCATAATTGGTGAATAAACCCATGATGGGTTTTAAAAAGTTTACACACCCTCGCATTACTTGAATTTTATCAGCCTATTATTATCTCCGACGACGAATGAGCCTGTTAACGTACAGCGCTCCTGATGAAGAAAAATTTTTAAGGAAATGATTATGCGTAAATTGACGGCTTTATTTATTGCTTCCACGCTGGCCCTGGGTTCTGCTTCTGCGGCGTTCGCCGCCGACACGACAACCGCTCCGGCGGCGGATGCGGCACCGATGAAAATGATGCATCACAAGGGCGAAGGCAAAGGCGGCCCGTTCGCTGGGCTGAACCTGACCGAGCAACAGCGCCAGCAAATGCGCGACATCATGAAAGATTCGCACCAAAAACGCGGGCCGGGCATGAAAGAGGAACGCCAGGCGCTGCATAATCTGGTCGCTTCCGACAGCTTTGATGAAGCGAAGGCGAAAGCGCAAATTGACACGATCAATAAAGCGCAATCCGAACGCATGCTGGAGCGCGCCAAAGCAGAAAATAAAATGTATAACCTGCTGACTCCTGAGCAGAAAAAACAATACAATGAGAATTATCAGAAACGCGAACAAAAAATGATGGACCACATGAATAAAATGAAGGAGCAGATGTCCTCCGGTCAGTAATATGCGTTCGCAGTGAATAATAAGGGCCAGACGAAATGTCTGGCCTTTTTCATGCATGATTGCCGCTCGATGTTGTATTGCGCGATCGTCATTTCCCGCCGCCAATTTGTCGGAACTGTTCAGCAACGGCCTGCGCAAAACGCGGGTCATTAATATGATAAGGCGTTTTTATCAATCGGCGCCTGTCGGTGGCGTGCACCGTTTCCTCCAGCGTTTGCGTAAAGGCGGCCAGCGCCGCCGGATCCCAGAACGGTTGGCCGGGCGCATCCAGAGCTGACACGCCGCCCGTCGGAATCACAAAGCGCACTTCGCCCGTGCAGGCGTTGATTTTTTCGCCTATCCAACGCCCGGTTAGCGCGTTTTCCTGCACGCTGGTGCGCACCAGCGTGACTTGCGGGTTGTGATGGTGGTGCAGACGGTCGGCGTAGTGAGCCGGTACCGTATTCGGCGCGCCGAAGTTGATCATGTCGATAGCGCCGCAGGAGATCACGCACGGGAGGCCGGTACGCGCGATGGCGCCGAAACGATCGGCATTACAGGGCAGCACACCGCCAAACAGGTAGTCGGTCACTTCGGTGGTGGTTAAATCGATGGCGCCGTGCAGTTGGCGGCTATCGATCAGTTTTTCCAGCGCTCTACCGCCGCTGCCGGTCGCGTGAAACGTCAGGCAATCCCATTGCGGTGCAAGGTTGGCGACCAGCGCCTGAACGCAGGGAGTGGTAACGCCAAACATCGTCAGGCCGATCGCGGGTTTGTCTTCGAGATGATCGGCGGCAGCGAAGCGTACCGCCCCGGCTATCTGACGCGCCGCGTTGCCCAGTACCCGCCGTGAGATGCGGTTGAGGCCGGCGAGATCGGTGACCGAATACATCATGTTGATGTCGCTGGCGCCAACATAGGCGGAAACGTCGCCCGCCGCCATGCTCGAGACCATCAATTTCGGCATGCCAATCGGCAGCTGCTGCATGGCCGGCGTAATGATGGCGGTGCCGCCGGAACCGCCCAGGCCAAGCAGGGCGGCGATATCGCGCCGCGTCAGGATAAAGCGTTCAAAAGCGATCGCCATGGCGGCGATCGCTTGGCCGCGGTTGGCGCAGAAGACCGCGCCTGCGCCCGCCGGATGGTGACGGGCAACCTCTTCTGGGCCGATATCGGCCGGGGAGTTAAACGGCAAGCTACGGGTGGAGAGATCGACGGTTAGCGTGGGCAAATTCAGGCTGGCAATCAGCCGCCGCACATACTCCAACTCTTGTCCTTTGGTATCTGCTGTGGTAGCAATATAGACAAAATTTGAAGTATCTTTCATGCATTTTTCCGAAGGGATTTCTAATTTTTAATTAAAAACATTATGTTATGTTTTTTGATGTTCCCTGGTGTTGGCTTTTAAGTTAAATTGATTAATGTATTTATATAATGAGACGGTAGTATCATTTTTGCAAGGGCAGCTCAATGAAAAATGGGACTCCTGTCTCATTTTTGAGCTTTTTAGCGCGGCCGAGGTTTCACCGCCAACCGGTCGGCCGTGGCGTATCTCCGGTCGCGCAAGCATGTTCAGATGTATGAGGTTTAAGTGCCGATAAATGCTTTTCCCGCCCCGTCCGATCTTTCACTGACTTCCGCCCGGGCTAAAACCTATCGTTTGCTGCTGGGGAGCGCGATGGCGCTGTATGACGAAGGGGCGTTCCCTTCGATCACCGAACTGGCGGCGCACGCGCAGGTTTCACGTGCAACTGCCTACCGCTATTTCCCCACTCAAAGTGCGCTGATTACCGCCGTGGTGACGGAAAGCCTGGGGCCGATCCTGGCCTGGCGCCCGCAAGATAACGATGCGCTGAAACGCATTCAGCAGTTGCTGGCCTTCGCCTATCCCCAGATGGAGCGACATGAGGGCGCATTACGCGCAGCGCTGCAGCTCTCTCTACAGCAGTGGGCGAACGCGACGCCGGGCGAAAAATTCGTGCGTGGTAACCGTAAGCGGCTGCTGCAGCTGGCGGTAGAACCGTTGCAGGGCAAACTGCCGCCGGATTCTCTACAGAGAGTGATTTATGCTTTCTCGCTGATTTACGGTTCGGAGGTGTTCTTGGTGCTGAAAGATATCTGGGGGCTGGAGCTGGAGGGTATTCAGGACGTCACGCAGTGGATGGCTAAAGCTATCCTCCGTCAGGCGGAAGAGGATGCGATGAACAGCAAAAAAACATCAGCAGGATAATCCAATTTTTGCCGATGGCCGAGTGATAAACCAGCATAATTCACTGAGTGAATATTGGCAAAATTTATAATTAAAAGTGATAAAAGACGCCTGTTAAGCACTTTTCAGGCGATCTCCCCCTTCGGTTTATCTGATTTATATCTTTATTTATCAATTTGTTAAATTTAATCTTCTCGCTTTCGAACGCCACTTAGACACCGTGCAATATCATTGTCCTTTCTTATCGCTGCTCACCTGATTCACCCTTGAAACGTTCTCTCCTTCCCCTGGACTACCGAATGACACATTAAGCGCACTTGAGATTGTTGTGCTTTATTTATTTGGTGTTACCAAACTGTTACACAAAAAATCTTATAAAACATTTGCAAACAACAACGGACGGTATCTGGGATGGAGAAGAAACTTAGAGGAGTCAAATCCGCTCGGGCGGCCTTCGGCTGGCCTGAGATCGGGGTTCATCGCGCGCAGTGGAGCGCAATGTTGATCTGCCTGACGGCGATTGGCGGGGCGCAGGCCGCAACCTATATAGAGAACGGCAAGGCAGGCGATCCGGCCAGCTGGCGCAGCAGCGAGTTCAATGCAGAATGGGGGCTGGGGGCGATCCACGCCGACCAGGCCTACGCCGCCGGTTATACCGGAAAAGGCATCAAACTCGGCATTTTCGATCAGCCAGTCTACGCCAAACACCCCGAGTTCGTCGGCCCCGATAAAGTGATCAATCTGGTTACGCATGGCATTCGCGAATACACCGATCCCTATATTCCGGTGAAAAAAGGCGATGATTTCCGCTATGACGGCACGCCGAGCGTGGATTCCGACGGCACGCTCGGTTCGCACGGCACCCACGTGGGCGGCATCGCCGCCGGCAGCCGCGACGGCGGCGCCATGCACGGCGTGGCGTTCAACGCGCAGATCATCAGCGCGGAGAACGGCGACCCCGGCCCGGAAGACGGCATTGTGCTCGGCAACGACGGCGCGGTGTATCAGGCCGGTTGGGATGCGCTGGTGGCCAGCGGCGCGCGCATTATCAACAACAGCTGGGGCATCGGCATTACCGATAAATTCGCCAAGGGCGGTAAGAACCCGGCTTATCCGCATTTCACCGTTGACGATGCGCAAAAGCAGTTCGATCAGATCAAACAGATCCTCGGCACCAAGCCCGGTGGCGCCTATCAGGGCGCGATCGATGCGGCGCGCAGCGGCGTGGTCACCATCTTTGCTGCCGGTAACGATTACAACCTGAACAATCCGGACGCCATGGCCGGCCTGGCCTATTTTGTGCCGGATATCGCGCCGAACTGGCTGTCGGTCGCCAGCCTGCAGGATCCGACCAATACCGGCGACTACAGCATCAGCACCTTCTCTTCCCGCTGCGGCTACACCGCCAGTTTATGCGTCTCGGCGCCAGGTACCCGGGTGTACAGCTCGGTGATTGAAGGTACCAGCGTAGAGAATCTGACTACCGACTACGCCAAATACAGCGGTACCTCAATGGCGGCGCCGCATGTGGCCGGCAGCGTTGCGGTGCTGATGGAACGCTTCCCGTATCTGAATGGCGCGCAGGTGGCGGATGTGCTGAAAACCACCGCCACCGATATGGGAGCGCCTGGCATCGATGCGCTCTACGGCTGGGGGATGATCAACCTGGGCAAGGCCATCAACGGTCCGGGTATGTTGGTGACCGTCGAAGATATTCCCGCAGAATTCCGCATCCCGGATCCGACGGGCGTGGCTTACGGCCCGACCCAGTTCGTGGTGGATTTGCCGGGCGTCGGCGCGGTGCTGGACAAAGGCAAGCCGACCGAGCGCGTCTGCAGCGATACGCTTTGTGGCCTGGATTTCTGGACTAACGACATCTCCGGCCACGGCGGCCTGACCAAAGAGGGCGTGGGCACCCTGGTGCTGACCGGCACCAACACCTATGCCGGCCCGACGCTGGTCAATCAGGGGCGGCTGGCGATCAACGGCTCGGTCACCTCGGATGTCAGCGTGCAGAACGGCGGCATCGTCGGCGGCAGCGGCACGGTCGGTTCACTGACCGCACGAAGTGGCGGCACCGTGGCACCGGGCAACTCGATCGGCACCCTGAACGTGGCCGGCAACGTCAGCTTCGAGCCGGGGTCGCGCTACGCGGTGGAAGTGGGCCCGAACGGCCAGAGCGATCGGATCCAGAGCAGCGGCTCGGCGACGATCGGCGGCGGCGAGGTGGCGGT
>NZ_JBPAFV010000010.1:0-5175 GCF_050880365.1 Serratia sp. BFP-2025
CTGAAGGCGGGGGCGGAAGTGGCGGTGAACGAGAACGCCACGCTGTCGCTGGGCTACGGCGGGCTGCTGTCGCAGCATCATCAGGACAACAGCGTCAACGCCGGCTTCACCTGGCGCTTCTAAGACGCTTCTTCTCAATCCTTGTACGGGAACCGTCTGCGGGCGGTTCCTTTTTCACATCCTGCTAATGAGAACCCGACGCACCTGGGGCGTCGGCCAATAACAAGCAAAAGGTAAGGAAATGACAACAACAATGGGTTTTGATAGCAAAGGAAAGGCTCGTCGCTCACCGTGGCGGCTGAACGCGCTGGTCTGCTGCATGGGGCTGGCGGGGTATGCGCAGGCCGCAACCTATATAGAGAACGGCCAGGCGGGCGATCCGGCCAGCTGGCGCAGCGCCGAGTTCAATGCCAACTGGGGGCTGGGGGCGATCCATGCCGATGAGGCCTACGCCGCCGGCTATACCGGCAAAGGGCAGAAGGTGGGCATTTTCGACACCCCGGTTAACCACCATCCCGAGTTCGCCGGCGACGGCAAACTGATCAACGTCGTCACCGAAGGCTACCGCGCCTATACCGACCCGCACCGGCCGGGGATCAACGCCGGCGATCGCTTTTACTTCGACGGCACCTTCCATTTCTATAGCGGGGCGACATTGAGCAACCACGGGGTGCACGTCGCGGGGATCAGCGCGGCCAACCGCGATGGCACCGGCATGCACGGCGTGGCCTTCGATTCGCAGGTGATCAGCGTCGATAACGACAACGACGGCCCGGCTTACGGAGAATTCCTCGGTCTGGACGGCGCCGTCACCAATGCCGGCTGGCAGGCGATGATCAAGAGCGGCGCGCGGGTGATCAACAACAGCTGGGGCGTCAGCATTCCCGACTTTCTGTCCGACGGCGGCCGCGATCCTAATGCGCTGCACTTTGAGCTGAAGGATGCGCAGGAACAGTTCGATCAGGTCAAACCGCTGCTCGGCAGCCTGGCCGGCGCAGGTTATCAGGGCGCTATCGACGCCGCGCGCAAGAATATTCTGGTGCTGTTCGCCGCCGGCAACGACGGCAACTACAACCAGCCGGACGTGATCAGCGGCTTGGCCTACTTTGTGCCGGATATCGCGCCGAACTGGCTGTCGGTCGCCAGCGTGGCGCAGGATGCGGCATCGAGCAACAGCGTGCCTTACACCATCAGCAGCTTCTCTTCCCGCTGCGGCTATACCGCCAGCTTCTGCGTGTCGTCACCGGGCAGCAAAATCTACAGCACCGTGGCCAACGGCTCCGATCCGGCCCATCTGGTTTCGGACTACGGCAATAAAAACGGTACCTCGATGGCGACGCCGCACGTGACCGGTGCGGTGGCGGTGTTGCTGCAGCGCTTCCCGTACATGACCTCGGCGCAGATTGCCGACGTGCTGAAAACCACCGCCACCGATATGGGGGCGCCGGGCATCGACGCGCTCTACGGCTGGGGGATGATCAACCTGGGCAAGGCCATCAAAGGCCCGGGCATGTTCTATACCGTTGAGGATATTCCCGCAGAATTCCGCATCCCGGATCCGACGGGCGTGGCCTATGGCTCGACCCAGTTTGTCGCCAATATTCCGGGGATCGGCGCCGAGGTGGATGCCGGTACGCTGCACGCCAGGAAATGTGATGACTTCCACTGTGGATGGGAAACCTACTCCAACGACATCTCCGGCCACGGCGGCCTGACCAAAGAGGGCGCGGGCACCCTGGAGCTGACCGGCACCAACACCTATGCCGGCCCGACGCTGGTCAATCAGGGGCGGCTGGCAGTCAACGGCTCGGTCACCTCGGATGTCAGCGTGCAGAACGGCGGCATCGTCGGCGGCAGCGGCACGGTCGGTTCGCTGACCGCACGAAGTGGCGGCACCGTGGCGCCGGGCAACTCGATCGGCACCCTGAACGTGGCCGGCAACGTCAGCTTCGAGCCGGGGTCGCGCTACGCGGTAGAAGTGGGCCCGAACGGCCAGAGCGATCGGATCCAGAGCAGCGGCTCGGCGACGATCGGCGGCGGCGAGGTGGCGGTGACGCTGGAGAACAGTTCCAATCTGCTGACGGAGAGCGAGGTGCGCAGCCTGCTGGGCCAGCAGTACAACATCCTGACGGCGCAGCAGGGGGTGAGCGGGCAGTTTGATGCGGTGGCACCGAACTACCTGTTCCTCGGCACCGGGCTGAGCTACCAGCCGACCGGAGTGACGCTGAGCGTCGGGCGCAACGGCACGAGCTTCGCCAGCGTGGCGCAGACGTCGAACGAGCGGGCGGTCGCGGCGGCGGCGGATGCGCTGGCGGCGGGCAACCCGGTCTACGAGAGCATTCTCAACAGCGGCACGGCGGGCGAGGCGCGGCAGGCGTTCCGTCAGCTGTCGGGGCAAATCCATGCGGACATCGCGTCGGCGCTGGTGAACGACAGCCGCTACCTGCGTGAGGCGCTGAACGGGCGTCTGCGTCAGGCGGAAGGGCTGGCGAGTTCGTCGGCCATCAAGGCGGACGAGGGCGGAGCCTGGGCGCAGCTGCTGGGGGCGTGGGACCACGCGTCGGGCGACGCCAACGCTACGGGTTACCAGGCCTCGACCTACGGGGTGCTGGTCGGGCTGGACTCGGCGGTTGCGGACGACGGGCGGCTGGGGGTAGCGACCGGCTACACCCGCACCTCGCTGCACGGCGGGTACGGGGCGAAGGCGGACAGCGACAACTACCACCTGGCGGCGTACGGCGACAAGCAGTTCGGTGCGCTGGCGCTGCGCGGCGGTGCGGGCTACACCTGGCACCGCATCGACACCAAACGGTCGGTGAACTACGGAATGCAGTCGGACCGTGACACGGCGAAGTACAGCGCGCGCACCGAGCAGCTGTTCGCGGAAGCGGGCTACAGCGTGAAAGGGGAGTGGCTGAACCTGGAGCCGTTCGTGAACCTGGCGTACGTGAACTTCGAGAACAACGGCATCGGGGAGAGCGGCGGCGCGGCGGCGCTGCGCGGGGACAAGCAGCATACCGATGCGACGGTGTCGACGCTGGGCCTGCGCGCGGACACCGCATGGCAGGTGAACCCGGGCACGACGGTGGCGCTGCGCAGCGAGCTGGGGTGGCAACACCAGTACGGCGGAGTGGAGCGTGGCACGGGTCTGCGGTTCAACGGCGGCAACGCGCCGTTCGTGGTGGACAGCGTGCCGGTCTCGCGCGACGGGATGGTGCTGAAGGCGGGGGCGGAAGTGGCGGTGAACGAGAACGCCACGCTGTCGCTGGGCTACGGCGGGCTGCTGTCGCAGCGCCATCAGGACAACAGCGTCAACGCCGGCTTCACCTGGCGCTTCTGATTCCAGACATCTCACTTTTTGCGATGGAACCGCCTGTGGGCGGTTCCTTTTTCGCTTCCTGCTCATCACGTGCCGTGGCTTTTGGCAGGGCTGCGGCCGATAAAAAAAGGTAAGAGAATGGCAACTGTGAATTCGGGTTACAAAGGGAGCGGCCGTCGCTCACCGTGGCGGCTGAACGCGCTGGTCTGCTGCATGGCGCTGACGGGGTATGCGCAGGCTGCATCCTATATAGAGAACGGCCAGGCGGGCGATCCGGCCAGTTGGCGTACGCCGGAATTTCAGACGGGATGGGGGCTGGGCGGCATGCATGCCGAAGATGCCTATGCGTTGGGGGTCAACGGCGCCGGAGTGAAGGTCGGTATTCTGGACTCCGGTTTTGACAGCGTACACCCCGAATTCGATCCAGCGCGTTTTCATTCGGTCACCGCCAACGGCCATTATCTCGACGGTGCGGTTTTTAGCGTGTCGGGCCTAAAAAACGATAACAATGATTCGCATGGCACCAAAGTGAGCGGTGTTATCGGCGCCAGTCGAGATGGCGTTGGTATGCACGGTGTGGCTTACGGCGCGGAAATTTATGTCGGCAATACTAATCAGAACGACAGCTTCCTGTTCGGCCCTAAACCGGACGCTAACTATTTCACTGCGGTATATAACGCACTGCAGGATGCTGGCGTGCGAATGATTAACAACAGCTGGGGCAGCCAACCTAAAGATGTCTCTTACGATACGTTGGGAGGCCTGCAGGCGGCTTATGCCCAGCATTTCGGGAAGATCACCTGGCTGGATGCGGCGGCGAAGGTATCGCGCGAAGGGGTAATCAACGTCTTTAGCGCCGGTAACAGCGGTTACCGAAATGCCAGCGTACGTTCGGCGTTGCCTTATTTTCGACCGGAGCTGGAAGGTCACTGGTTGGCGGTAAGCGGCATGCGTGAGAACGGTACACAGATCTACAACCAATGTGGCGTCGCGAAGTATTGGTGCGTGGCGGCACCGACAATTGTCACCAGTACCGGTTTGAATGGCACCTATTCTTCCTTCAACGGCACCTCTGCTGCGGCACCGCACGCCACCGGCGCGCTGGCGCTGATCATGGCGCGTTTTCCTTATATGACCAATGAGCAGGCGTTGTCGGTGCTGTTCACCACTGCCGAACAGATCGCCGGGCAAATGAGTGCCGCGCCGATTGCCGCTACCGGCTGGGGACTGCCTAATTTGAAAAATGCGATGGGGGGGCCGGGGCAGCTGCTGGGCCGCTTTGACGCCAATCTGCCGTCGGGGATCACCGATACCTGGAGCAACAACATCAGCGATACGGCATTGCAACAGCGTCGGCTGGAGGATGGTGCTGAACACGATGCCTGGCTGAAAACGTTGCAGGAAAAAGGGTGGCAACATGGATTGGCGGCCACTGCCAGCGTAGAGGAACAATCGGAGTACACGACTGGCGTAGCGCGTGAGATGGCTTATCAGCAGCGGCTCTATCAGGGCAGTTTAATCAAATCCGGCGAAGGGACGCTGATCCTTACCGGCACCAACACCTATGCCGGCCCGACGCTGGTCAATCAGGGGCGGCTGGCAGTCAACGGCTCGGTCACCTCGGATGTCAGCGTGCAGAACGGCGGCATCGTCGGCGGCAGCGGCACGGTCGGTTCGCTGACCGCACGAAGTGGCGGCACCGTGGCGCCGGGCAACTCGATCGGCACCCTGAACGTGGCCGGCAACGTCAGCTTCGAGCCGGGGTCGCGCTACGCGGTAGAAGTGGGCCCGAACGGCCAGAGCGATCGGATCCAGAGCAGCGGCTCGGCGACGATCGGCGGCGGCGAGGTGGCGGT
>NZ_JBPAFV010000011.1:0-3083 GCF_050880365.1 Serratia sp. BFP-2025
TCTCTCTAAAAACACCTTCGGTGTTGTAAGGTTAAGCCTCACGGATCATTAGTACTGGTTAGCTCAATGCATCGCTGCACTTACACACCCAGCCTATCAACGTCTTAGTCTTAAACGTTCCTTCAGGGACCTTAAAGGTCCAGGGAAGACTCATCTTGAGGCAAGTTTCGCGCTTAGATGCTTTCAGCGCTTATCTTTTCCGCACTTAGCTACCGGGCAATGCCATTGGCATGACAACCCGAACACCAGTGGTGCGTTCACTCCGGTCCTCTCGTACTAGGAGCAACCCCTCTCAATCTTCCAACGCCCACGGCAGATAGGGACCGAACTGTCTCACGACGTTCTAAACCCAGCTCGCGTACCACTTTAAATGGCGAACAGCCATACCCTTGGGACCTACTTCAGCCCCAGGATGTGATGAGCCGACATCGAGGTGCCAAACACCGCCGTCGATATGAACTCTTGGGCGGTATCAGCCTGTTATCCCCGGAGTACCTTTTATCCGTTGAGCGATGGCCCTTCCATTCAGAACCACCGGATCACTAAGACCTACTTTCGTACCTGCTCGAGCCGTCACTCTCGCAGTCAAGCTAGCTTATGCCTTTGCACTAACCTCACGATGTCCGACCGTGATTAGCTAACCTTCGTGCTCCTCCGTTACTCTTTGGGAGGAGACCGCCCCAGTCAAACTACCCACCAGACACTGTCCTCACCCCGGATCACGGGGCAGAGTTAGAACATCAAACATTAAAGGGTGGTATTTCAAGGATGGCTCCACGCAGACTGGCGTCCACGCTTCAAAGCCTCCCACCTATCCTACACATCAAGGCTCAATGTTCAGTGTCAAGCTATAGTAAAGGTTCACGGGGTCTTTCCGTCTTGCCGCGGGTACACTGCATCTTCACAGCGAGTTCAATTTCACTGAGTCTCGGGTGGAGACAGCCTGGCCATCATTACGCCATTCGTGCAGGTCGGAACTTACCCGACAAGGAATTTCGCTACCTTAGGACCGTTATAGTTACGGCCGCCGTTTACTGGGGCTTCGATCAAGAGCTTCGCCTTGCGGCTGACCCCATCAATTAACCTTCCAGCACCGGGCAGGCGTCACACCGTATACGTCCACTTTCGTGTTTGCACAGTGCTGTGTTTTTATTAAACAGTTGCAGCCAGCTGGTATCTTCGACTGGCTTCAGCTCCATCCGCAAGGGACTTCACCTACATGCCAGCGTGCCTTCTCCCGAAGTTACGGCACCATTTTGCCTAGTTCCTTCACCCGAGTTCTCTCAAGCGCCTTGGTATTCTCTACCTGACCACCTGTGTCGGTTTGGGGTACGATTTAATGTTACCTGGAGCTTAGAGGATTTTCCTGGAAGCAGGGCATCAACTACTTCTGCACCGTAGTGCATCGTCATCACGCCTCAGGGTTGATATGCAACCGGATTTACCAGGTCACACCCCCTACACGCTTAAACCGGGACAACCGTCGCCCGGCTAGCCTAGCCTTCTCCGTCCCCCCTTCGCAGTAACACCAAGTACAGGAATATTAACCTGTTTCCCATCGACTACGCTTTTCAGCCTCGCCTTAGGGGTCGACTCACCCTGCCCCGATTAACGTTGGACAGGAACCCTTGGTCTTCCGGCGAGCGGGCTTTTCACCCGCTTTATCGTTACTTATGTCAGCATTCGCACTTCTGATACCTCCAGCAACCCTCACAGGCCACCTTCAACGGCTTACAGAACGCTCCCCTACCCAACAACGCTAAGCGTCGCTGCCGCAGCTTCGGTGCATGGTTTAGCCCCGTTACATCTTCCGCGCAGGCCGACTCGACCAGTGAGCTATTACGCTTTCTTTAAATGATGGCTGCTTCTAAGCCAACATCCTGGCTGTCTATGCCTTCCCACATCGTTTCCCACTTAACCATGACTTTGGGACCTTAGCTGGCGGTCTGGGTTGTTTCCCTCTTCACGACGGACGTTAGCACCCGCCGTGTGTCTCCCGTGATAACATTCTTCGGTATTCGGAGTTTGCATCGGTTTGGTAAGCCGGGATGGCCCCCTAGCCGAAACAGTGCTCTACCCCCGAAGATGAGTTCACGAGGCGCTACCTAAATAGCTTTCGGGGAGAACCAGCTATCTCCCGGTTTGATTGGCCTTTCACCCCCAGCCACAAGTCATCCGCTAATTTTTCAACATTAGTCGGTTCGGTCCTCCAGTTAGTGTTACCCAACCTTCAACCTGCCCATGGCTAGATCACCGGGTTTCGGGTCTATACCTTGCAACTATTCGCCCAGTTAAGACTCGGTTTCCCTACGGCTCCCCTATACGGTTAACCTTGCTACAAAATATAAGTCGCTGACCCATTATACAAAAGGTACGCAGTCACACCACGAAGGTGCTCCCACTGCTTGTACGTACACGGTTTCAGGTTCTATTTCACTCCCCTCGCCGGGGTTCTTTTCGCCTTTCCCTCACGGTACTGGTTCACTATCGGTCAGTCAGGAGTATTTAGCCTTGGAGGATGGTCCCCCCATATTCAGACAGGATGTCACGTGTCCCGCCCTACTCATCGAACTCACGACCTGTGCATTTTAGTGTACGGGGCTATCACCCTTTGCTGCGCGACTTTCCAGACGCTTCCACTAACACACAAGCCGATTCAGGTTCTGGGCTCCTCCCCGTTCGCTCGCCGCTACTGGGGGAATCTCGGTTGATTTCTTTTCCTCGGGGTACTTAGATGTTTCAGTTCCCCCGGTTCGCCTCATGCCACTATGTATTCATGACATGATAGTGTGTCGAAACACACTGGGTTTCCCCATTCGGGTATCGCCGGTTGTAACGGTTCATATCACCTTACCGACGCTTTTCGCAGATTAGCACGCCCTTCATCGCCTCTGACTGCCTAGGCATCCACCGTGTACGCTTAGTCACTTAACCTCACAACCCGAAGATGTTTCCATCGTTCGTGCTGCAAACATTTGAGAGACTCTATGACAGGTTACTCTTCATCCCAATACATCTACGGAGGGATAAATTTCAGCCGTCATGTTTCAATTTTCAGCTTGTTCCAGATTGTTAAAGAGCAA
>NZ_JBPAFV010000011.1:3183-4948 GCF_050880365.1 Serratia sp. BFP-2025
ATCAGACAATCTGTGTGAGCACGCCACTCGAACTAATATCTTTAGGTAAGGAGGTGATCCAACCGCAGGTTCCCCTACGGTTACCTTGTTACGACTTCACCCCAGTCATGAATCACAAAGTGGTAAGCGCCCTCCCGAAGGTTAAGCTACCTACTTCTTTTGCAACCCACTCCCATGGTGTGACGGGCGGTGTGTACAAGGCCCGGGAACGTATTCACCGTAGCATTCTGATCTACGATTACTAGCGATTCCGACTTCATGGAGTCGAGTTGCAGACTCCAATCCGGACTACGACATACTTTATGAGGTCCGCTTGCTCTCGCGAGGTCGCTTCTCTTTGTATATGCCATTGTAGCACGTGTGTAGCCCTACTCGTAAGGGCCATGATGACTTGACGTCATCCCCACCTTCCTCCAGTTTATCACTGGCAGTCTCCTTTGAGTTCCCGGCCGAACCGCTGGCAACAAAGGATAAGGGTTGCGCTCGTTGCGGGACTTAACCCAACATTTCACAACACGAGCTGACGACAGCCATGCAGCACCTGTCTCAGAGTTCCCGAAGGCACCAATCCATCTCTGGAAAGTTCTCTGGATGTCAAGAGTAGGTAAGGTTCTTCGCGTTGCATCGAATTAAACCACATGCTCCACCGCTTGTGCGGGCCCCCGTCAATTCATTTGAGTTTTAACCTTGCGGCCGTACTCCCCAGGCGGTCGATTTAACGCGTTAGCTCCGGAAGCCACGCCTCAAGGGCACAACCTCCAAATCGACATCGTTTACAGCGTGGACTACCAGGGTATCTAATCCTGTTTGCTCCCCACGCTTTCGCACCTGAGCGTCAGTCTTCGTCCAGGGGGCCGCCTTCGCCACCGGTATTCCTCCAGATCTCTACGCATTTCACCGCTACACCTGGAATTCTACCCCCCTCTACGAGACTCTAGCTTGCCAGTTTCAAATGCAGTTCCCAGGTTGAGCCCGGGGATTTCACATCTGACTTAACAAACCGCCTGCGTGCGCTTTACGCCCAGTAATTCCGATTAACGCTTGCACCCTCCGTATTACCGCGGCTGCTGGCACGGAGTTAGCCGGTGCTTCTTCTGCGAGTAACGTCAATTGATGAACGTATTAAGTTCACCACCTTCCTCCTCGCTGAAAGTGCTTTACAACCCGAAGGCCTTCTTCACACACGCGGCATGGCTGCATCAGGCTTGCGCCCATTGTGCAATATTCCCCACTGCTGCCTCCCGTAGGAGTCTGGACCGTGTCTCAGTTCCAGTGTGGCTGGTCATCCTCTCAGACCAGCTAGGGATCGTCGCCTAGGTGAGCCATTACCCCACCTACTAGCTAATCCCATCTGGGCACATCTGATGGCAAGAGGCCCGAAGGTCCCCCTCTTTGGTCTTGCGACGTTATGCGGTATTAGCTACCGTTTCCAGTAGTTATCCCCCTCCATCAGGCAGTTTCCCAGACATTACTCACCCGTCCGCCGCTCGTCACCCAGGGAGCAAGCTCCCCTGTGCTACCGCTCGACTTGCATGTGTTAAGCCTGCCGCCAGCGTTCAATCTGAGCCATGATCAAACTCTTCAATTAAAAGCTTGATTTGCTTCCACTCGAGAAGCGATGCTCAAAGATTTACTGCATGAATTTTACTTCAGTTAGTCACTCTTCAAGACTTGATATTTTTTTGCATCCGAAGATGCTGGATATCGTCTTGTGGAGTGCCCACACAGATTGTCTGATAAATTGTTAAAGAGCAGTGAGTTAGGC
>NZ_JBPAFV010000012.1:0-515 GCF_050880365.1 Serratia sp. BFP-2025
CAGCGATGCATTGAGCTAACCAGTACTAATGATCCGTGAGGCTTAACCTTACAACACCGAAGGTGTTTTTAGAGAGACAAAATCGTCGGGAACGATTTTGAACAACGCGGAGCGTTGGCCCCGAAGGGGTGAGTATCAGGATGATACGAATAATTTTCAGCGAAGTTCCGAGATTGGTTCTGATGGCGACACGAGAGTGAAGCGGTTGGAATAAAACGAATTTGCCTGGCGGCAATAGCGCGGTGGTCCCACCTGACCCCATGCCGAACTCAGAAGTGAAACGCCGTAGCGCCGATGGTAGTGTGGGGTCTCCCCATGCGAGAGTAGGACACTGCCAGGCATCAAATAAACGTTATCAGCGTGACGGCTGGTAATGCGCAAATCGCAGAGCGCGATTTTGCCGGCATCGACAGATGCAACGTAAAAGAATCGGTGGAGCGGTAGTTCAGTTGGTTAGAATACCTGCCTGTCACGCAGGGGGTCGCGGGTTCGAGCCCCGTCCGTTCCGCCACTTA
>NZ_JBPAFV010000013.1:0-431 GCF_050880365.1 Serratia sp. BFP-2025
CCCAATACATCTACGGAGGGATAAATTTCAGCCGTCATGTTTCAATTTTCAGCTTGTTCCAGATTGTTAAAGAGCAAAATACTTCGCAGCATACTGTCGCCAATATACTCTGAAGTATTGAAATACCGGACTATATGGTGGAGCTAAGCGGGATCGAACCGCTGACCTCCTGCGTGCAAGGCAGGCGCTCTCCCAGCTGAGCTATAGCCCCATACAGTCACGTGCAGTACCTTTTCCACTTCTGAGAAGTGGTAGGCCTGAGTGGACTTGAACCACCGACCTCACCCTTATCAGGGGTGCGCTCTAACCACCTGAGCTACAAGCCTATAAAGGTATTTCTGCTCGTTACTTTCTATCAGACAATCTGTGTGAGCACGCCACTCGAACTAATATCTTTAGGTAAGGAGGTGATCCAACCGCAGGTTCCCCTA
>NZ_JBPAFV010000014.1:0-408 GCF_050880365.1 Serratia sp. BFP-2025
CCCAATACATCTACGGAGGGATAAATTTCAGCCGTCATGTTTCAATTTTCAGCTTGTTCCAGATTGTTAAAGAGCAATATCTTAAACATGACTCGCAAGTCATCTTTAAGATTTTTTCGGCCTGTCGTGACCGGTGATAATGTCTTTCACTCATTATCGGAATGGCGTCCCCAAGGGGATTCGAACCCCTGTTACAGCCGTGAAAGGGCAGTGTCCTAGGCCTCTAGACGATGGGGACACGAAAATCCGATTAAACTGAATAACTTAATCGGTTCGTATCAGCATGAATAACTCATGGCATCAACAGGTAGCGCTTTGCTCGTTACTTTTCATCAGACAATCTGTGTGAGCACGCCACTCGAACTAATATCTTTAGGTAAGGAGGTGATCCAACCGCAGGTTCCCCTA
>NZ_JBPAFV010000015.1:0-349 GCF_050880365.1 Serratia sp. BFP-2025
GTTGGTTGCGGGGGCCGGATTTGAACCGACGACCTTCGGGTTATGAGCCCGACGAGCTACCAGGCTGCTCCACCCCGCGTCCGTGTAATACTTTGTTATCGAAACCAAACGAAAAATACCGCCAATGCGGCATCGGTTGGTTGCGGGGGCCGGATTTGAACCGACGACCTTCGGGTTATGAGCCCGACGAGCTACCAGGCTGCTCCACCCCGCGTCCGTGTAATACTTTGTTATCGAAACCAAACGAAAAATACCGCCAATGCGGCATCGGTTGGTTGCGGGGGCCGGATTTGAACCGACGACCTTCGGGTTATGAGCCCGACGAGCTACCAGGCTGCTCCACCCCGCG
>NZ_JBPAFV010000016.1:0-306 GCF_050880365.1 Serratia sp. BFP-2025
AAGTGAAACGCCGTAGCGCCGATGGTAGTGTGGGGTCTCCCCATGCGAGAGTAGGACACTGCCAGGCATCAAATAAAACAACAAGCCTCATGCGAAAGCATGGGGCTTTTTATTTTGTCTGTTATCTGGCGTTCTGCCCGAGCATGGGCATTCTGAGACGAATGGTGTAGGATAAATCCGCCGGGTGCGGATTTGAACGTTGCGAAGCAACGGCCCGAAGGGGGGCGGGCAGGACGCCCGCCATAAACTGCCAGGCATCAAACAAAGCCGAAAGCCCTGAACTGACGTTCAGGGCTTTTTGCTATG
>NZ_JBPAFV010000017.1:0-239 GCF_050880365.1 Serratia sp. BFP-2025
CCGAAGATGCTGGATATCGTCTTGTGGAGTGCCCACACAGATTGTCTGATAAATTGTTAAAGAGCAGTGAGTTAGGCACTTTCGCTTGCTAACTCGAGGTGGCGTATATTACGCTTTTCACCCGGAGAGTCAAGCGTTTATTTCGCTTTTCTCTCGCTGACCCGGCGGCTTGTCAGTCGTTGTTCCCGGTCAGTGGAGGCGCATTATAGGGAGTTCTCGGCGGGCCGCAACCCCTAATT